>NZ_JAAPAV010000001.1:3329783-3329890 GCF_013283205.1 Shewanella sp. ISTPL2
AACGATGGGAACAGAGGAGGTCGCACAATTCTTAACCTTTCTTGCCAATCAACGGAATGTGGCTATCAACACTCAAAAAATTGCACTGAACGCGTTAGCCTATTTGT
>NZ_JAAPAV010000001.1:3329920-4893631 GCF_013283205.1 Shewanella sp. ISTPL2
ATCTGTCCTTGGTGCATTGCCGATGGTGGTGCAGCTAAAATGTTCGGAATTGAGTTTGTCTCTTTGATGCCGGCAATTATCGATCCTAGCAATCCACAAGAGATAGANCCTGATCCCATCCCGAACTCAGAAGTGAAACGCAAACGCGCCGATGGTAGTGTGGGGTCTCCCCATGTGAGAGTAGGTCATCGCCAAGCGCCTAATTATCTCATTGAGATGTAACCAAGCCAGCTGAATAAGCTGGCTTTTTTGCGTCTGTAATTTGTGAAATCCAGCCTAGTGTCTATTCAATTAGTCAGTTTTCCTCCTATTTTTCTCTCGATAATCCCTTTTTTACCTTCCACGATACGAATAATTTGCACCATTTGGCTTTATATCAATTCTATTAATATCCGCGACAACTGTTCTATCAGATTCAGTTCCGGAGAATAAGGCTGCAGTTTTATCTCAGATTATAAAATCTTCTGCCATCTTTATTTGATGCCCCCGCACAGTCCATCATGATCGCGGTATAGCGGCCAAAGAACGTAGCTGTAGAAGTTAAGGCGAGGTGCAGCTGCATATAATCGCGGTTTGCAAAAGGCGCTGTGATGGCTTTGGATGGCGAGTAAGGGGGGTTATTTAGGATAGTCCTGCTGATGAAGCAAGCGATAAATATTGGCTTTTTTAAATGTGATACCAAACTCAGATTGAGTGAATTTAGGACTGAGTGAACTTAGCAACGTTCTTTCCCATCAACTGATCACCTTATGAAGATAAGTTTTGCTGATGTACGAAGGCGTTAAGACACAATGGACAAACGAGCGTTTCGTATAAGCAATGATGGGAATTGGTATTGTGTGGTTTTCACGTATACACTTTTTTACATTCCCCATCTAGCATCAGCTTTTAGGTTGAAATTTCAATGGAATTGCGTGGCTTATTGAGGTTAGTGTCGCTATTGCTGTGTATGCCATTACTGGTGAATGCGGATCGTTTCCTGGTGTCTAGTACTAAACTTGCGGATCAAGATGTTAGCGTCAAGTCTGCTGTGATAGTCCGTTATTGCGTTGATCCTGATTGGCTGCCCTATGAAGGAATACGAGAAGGTAAGCATCTGGGGATTTCATCGGACTATATTCGTCATGTTGAGTCACATTCTTCCCTTAAGTTTCAGCTAGTGCCGACATCTTCTTGGATCGAAACTTTATCTTTTTTACAAAGTGGTCAGTGCGATTTAACCCCTATGTTGAATAAAACGCTAATCCGCGAGACTTATCTGCACTTCAGTGATGTCTATTTCCGCTCACCAAATGTGCTTGTTTCACTTAAAGAACAGCCTTTTCTGCAAGGATTGGAGAATATCAATACGCGTATTTTAGCCGTGCCCAAAGGTTATCGTTTAGCCGAGTATATTCAGCATTATTATCCTCAGATAGAGATGCTTACTGTTGCCAGTGAACCTGCGGGATTGCAGTCGGTTCTGGATAAACGTGCAGATCTGTTTGTTGGATCAATGTTTTCGGTTAACGCTTACATTCAACAAATGGGATTTGATCATTTAAAAATTGCGGGTTGGGGCGGGCCGGAAGATGAGTTACGGATGGGGGTCGCTTATGGTCAAGAGTCCTTGCTACCTCTGATAAATAAAGCCTTAAACACTGTGAGTGAGCAAGAGCGGATCACGATTTATCAGAAGTGGAATAATGTGACTGTGATAGATGAGACTAACTATTCGCTTGTGTATCAAATTATCTGCGCGACGTGTCTGTTGCTCCTAATGTTGGGGGCGAGAACTTACTTTATGAGTCAATATAATCGAAGATTAACCGATAAGAATAAGCAGTTGGAAACTTTACGCGAACAGCTTGAAGCGTCAAATGCCGAACTCGAATTTTTATCTACCCACGACCCCTTAACTAAATTGTATAACCGACATTACTTTAATCGCTTTTTTATTAATAACGAGCAGCATGATAGATCTGTTGGGGCAGGCATGTGCCTTGTAATGATTGATATCGACTACTTTAAAGAGATTAATGATACGCTAGGGCATAACGTCGGCGATCGCATTCTTGAGCAAGTGTCACAGGTATTACAGCACTGTGTGCGTGATTCTGATGTGGTCGCACGTTGGGGTGGCGAAGAATTTTTAATCCTCTGCCAACAGTCATCATTGCCATTAGTTGAAAGCTTGTGTGTGCGGATTGCGCAGAGGATTAACAATTATCAATTTACTGACAATGTTCACTTAACTTGTAGTTTTGGTATCGCTAAGCTCGCAGAAAACGAACCTATACAATTGTGTTTTGAGCGGGCAGATCGAGCCCTTTATCGTGCTAAAGCACAAGGGCGTAATCAAATGTGCATCGACACGTAAGGGGTTACTCAAGACTGATTTGTGGTTATTTGGGTAAAAGACTGCGATTGAAGTGAGTCGCGGATGTCATCTCTATTTTGGAGATAGGTATAACATGATTGTTCTAGCATCCATGCTTGCAGGTTAATGTTTGATGTTTGTACTGACGATATGATAGAAATCCCTTGAAAATCGCCTTATCCCATTAAAATGAGGTTTATTTAACGGTTTTTATTGATTGAGTGAAAAATAAGCTAAAGTGTTTTACTTATCTGTTTTAGTTCGTGTTTATGGCTATTTACCTAAATTATTACGCGACTTTATCGTGAAAAAGTACTCTAGCCATTTGCGCCGAGCAGGGTTCCAATTTACAATATGCGCCTAAAATAATCTGATGTGCGGTGTGTCGGTGTTTGTCGCATACTCCGTCTACTTCTTAAACTACTCATTAAAGTTGAATCATGACCGAATTATCCAAATACAGAAACATTGGTATCTTCGCTCACGTTGACGCGGGTAAAACCACGACCACCGAGCGTATCCTTAAGCTAACCGGTAAAATCCATAAAATCGGTGAAGTTCACGATGGTGAATCTACCACTGACTTCATGGTACAGGAAGCTGAGCGCGGTATTACTATTCAGTCCGCTGCTGTAAGTTGCTTCTGGAAAGATCACCGTTTCAACGTTATCGACACCCCAGGACACGTTGACTTCACCGTTGAAGTTTATCGTTCTCTGAAAGTGCTTGATGGCGGTATCGGTGTATTCTGTGGTTCAGGCGGTGTTGAGCCTCAATCAGAAACTAACTGGCGCTATGCGAACGAATCTGAAGTTGCGCGTATTATCTTCGTAAACAAGTTAGACCGTATGGGTGCTGACTTCTTACGCGTTGTTAAGCAAACTAAAGACGTATTAGCTGCAACTCCACTGGTTATGGTTCTGCCAATCGGTGTTGAAGACGAATTCACTGGTGTTGTTGACCTATTAACTCGTAAAGCATACGTGTGGGATGATTCTGGTATTCCAGAAAACTTCGAAGTATTAGACGTTCCTGCTGATATGGTTGACATGGTTGAAGAATACCGTGAAATGCTGATCGAAACTGCAGTAGAACAAGACGATGCAGTGATGGAAGCGTACATGGAAGGCGAAGAGCCATCTATCGAAGACATCAAGCGTTGTATTCGTACTGGTACTCGCAAACTGGCATTCTTCCCAACATACTGTGGTTCTGCGTTCAAGAACAAAGGTATGCAACTGGTTCTTGATGCTGTTGTTGATTATTTACCAGCACCAGACGAAGTTGATCCACAACCATTGACTGACGAAGAAGGCAACGAAACTGGCGAATTCGCTATCGTTTCTGCTGATGAGCCATTAAAAGCGTTAGCGTTCAAAATCATGGATGACCGTTTCGGTGCCCTGACTTTCGTACGTATCTACTCAGGCCGTCTGAAGAAGGGTGATACCATCCTGAACAGCGCGACTGGCAAAACTGAACGTATCGGCCGTATGTGTGAAATGTACGCTGACGACCGTATTGAAATTGAATCAGCTCAAGCTGGCGACATTATCGCTATCGTGGGTATGAAGAACGTTCAAACTGGTCACACTTTATGTGACGTGAAACACCCAGTTACCTTAGAAGCTATGGTGTTCCCAGAGCCAGTTATCTCTATCGCAGTAGCGCCAAAAGATAAAGGCGGTTCTGAGAAAATGGGTATCGCTATCGGTAAGATGATCGCTGAAGATCCATCATTCCGCGTAGAAACTGACGAAGATTCAGGTGAAACCATCCTTAAAGGTATGGGCGAACTTCACTTAGATATCAAAGTAGACATTCTGAAGCGTACTTATGGTGTTGAATTGATCGTAGGTGAGCCACAAGTTGCTTACCGTGAAACCATTACTCAAATGGTTGAAGATCAATACACTCACAAGAAACAATCTGGTGGTTCTGGTCAATTCGGTAAGATCGAATATATCATCCGCCCAGGTGAGCCAAACACTGGTTTCGTGTTCAAATCTTCAGTTGTTGGTGGTAGCGTTCCGAAGGAATTCTGGCCAGCAGTTGAGAAAGGTTTCGCGAGCATGATGAACACAGGTACTATCGCTGGCTTCCCAGTGTTAGACGTTGAGTTCGAATTAACTGACGGTGCATTCCACGCAGTTGACTCATCAGCAATCGCGTTCGAAATCGCTGCTAAAGGCGCTTTCCGTCAGTCTATCGCTAAAGCTAAACCACAACTTCTTGAGCCAATCATGAAAGTTGACGTGTTCAGCCCAGATGACAACGTGGGTGATGTGATCGGTGACTTAAACCGTCGTCGCGGCATGATCAAAGACCAAGTTGCTGGTGTAACAGGTGTTCGCGTTAAAGCTGACGTACCGTTATCAGAAATGTTCGGTTATATCGGTACTTTACGTACAATGACTTCTGGTCGTGGTCAGTTCTCTATGGAGTTCTCACACTACAGCCAATGTCCAGCTAGCGTAGCTGAGAAAGTTGTTGCTCAAGTTAAAGAACGTAAAGCTGCTGAAGCTAAGAAGTAATTCTTAACTTATTTGGGCTAATATTTAGTTAGCAAATAAAAACCGCTGTCGGCCTCTAGGCTCGCAGCGGTTTTTTTATGGGTGAGACCCAACTGTAATTACCCGCTATGGCTGACGAAGTTTCGTATCCCGTTGTTTAAAATAATGTGATTGGTATTAGTTCTTGCTTTATCTTCTCAGCGTTCAGTTTTTTGTTTACTCAATTCGAGCAAGGCCTTGGCTGCCGGTGTTAAAGGTAAACTTTGGCGCCAAATAAGCGCCAGATCCCATGTCATTGCGGGCTGCATAGGTTTAAAGACCAGTTTACTGGTGCTTAATCGATTGCAGATAGGCTCAGGTAAAATAGCGACGCCCATATCGGCTTCGACCATGGCGGCAAGGAAATCCCACTGGCCGCTGCGAAAGGCAATATTGAGTTGAACACCTGCTTTGCGACTGAGGCGATTAATCAGTTTAGCGAGGGAGAAGTCTTCGTTATAGAGGATAAAAGGATAGGGCTGGAAGTCCTGCCATTTTAAGTGGTCTTTCTCGGCTAAGGGGTGTCCTTCAGGCAGGCATGCGAGTAAAGGGTACTTAGTCAGGGGTTGGTTGACGAGTTCTGTCTCATGGGTCGTGGGTAGCGCGGTAAAGGCGATATCGAGACTGTTATTGAGCAATGCTTGTTCGCAGCCGAATCCACCGTACTCATACATGTGTAGTTCAACTCCCGGATAACGCTTACGATAGCTAGTGAGCAAACCAATAATAAGACTGCTCATCATAGGACATACACCCAGTCGCAACCGCCCCGATTTAAGACCGCTAAGGTTACTCATGTCCTCCTGCAGCCTATGCCATTGGCCGAGGATTTCCCGTGCACTGTGCTCAAAGAGCTGACCAGCTTGAGTTAACTCAACCTTTTGGTTATTCCGGATCAGCAAGGTTTCACCAAGGCTTTCTTCAAGTCTCTGGATTATTTTGCTTAGTGTCGGCTGGGTGATAAAACATTTCTGCGCGGCGCGGGTAAAGTTTTCAGTTTCCACTAAGGTCAGAAAACACTGTAAGGTCTTGATTGGGATGTTCATGCTCAAATGGAATCCATATTATGGAATTTATTCATTTTACTAATGATAGCCTAAGTATTACTTTGACCTTGTTAACAAAACAGGGGAATACCGATGAAATCAAGTTCAAGTCTGTGGGTAGGTGCTTTGTGGCAGGCGGCTATGCCTGTGGCAAAAGATGTGCAAAACGCTAAAGCGGCGCAAGTAACTAAAACGGCTCCAGCGGGTGATTTGCATAAAGCAAAACAACAAGTAAACCCAGCCTAGGCTGGGTTTTTACTTTTCTGTGTTTTAGATTCTGCTCTTATTTTTATTTCCCTCGATTCTCACTCTGCCTTTTTAACTTCTGCTCAATCCTTCCTCGGCGAAAGTACTGTTCAGCAACGGATGCTCAACCAGCGATAGACGTTTAGTCTTATATTTACTTGAATGCTCATTACTGGCTCTAAGCCAACTCATTAGGATTGGATGCTTAAATAGCAAAAAAGCCACCCTCATAAACTCGGATGGCTTTGCTCTGCAGGGGATGGAGATTTACTTGCCGGAGAATTGATTCTCGACGAGTGGTTGCTTGTTTTCGGCCTGAGCGACGTGGCATTGAGTACAGGCATAGTTATGTCCGTTGACTGTGCCTTTATCATCAATCACGTGGGACTTAGCTACTGGCGTGGCTTTCATGCGTTTTGCCTTGTCCCAACTATGGCAGCTTAAACAGCCATTTTTATCTAAGGTGATCTTGTAATCGTCTTTATGTGGGATGAGCGGTGGTTGCTCGCTAAAACTGCGCTCAATGGCGGTGCCGCGACTGGGATAAATCGCCATGGCATCGGCTGGGCGAATGTCGGTGATCGCCATGTTTCCTGCGAGGGATTGAATATTAACTGGTGCTACGTTGGTGTCGGTTTGCTGGCCTGAACAGCCGGTAATGGCGACGAGTAACGCAGTTAAGGTGAGTATTTTTCTCATTGGTTATTCTCCGCCTTGAAGACTTTCACTGGGCATTTTTTAAAGTCAGTTTCTTTTGACAGGGGATCGGTCGCATCCAATATCAGTTTGTTGACTAACTGGCGCGCATCGAAGAAAGGCATAAATACTACGCCGCGTGGCGGTTTGTTACGGCCTTTGGTTTCAACTCGGGTTTTCACTTCACCGCGCGGTGAGGCCACTATGACTTCGTCACCACGTTGTACGCCGCGAGCTTTCGCATCTTCTGGATGCATGAAAATCTGCGCGTCGGGGTAGGCACGGTAAAGCTCTGGTACGCGTGCGGTCATCGAGCCTGTGTGCCAATGTTCCAGCACGCGGCCAGTCGACATCCACAAATCGTATTCTTCATTCGGCTCTTCGGCGGCGGGTTCATAGGGCAGGGCGAAAATCACCGCTTTGCCATCTGGCTTGCCATAGAATTTAAAGCCTTCACCCGCTTTGACATAAGGATCGCTCCCCTCAACGAAACGGCGCAGCGTTTCTTTGCCATTAACGACTGGCCAGCGTAGGCCGCGGGTTTCGTGGTAACGGTCAAAGTCGGCTAAATCATGGCCATGGCCACGACCGAAAGCTGCATATTCTTCGAAAATCCCTTTTTGCAGGTAGAAACCGAAGTGTTCGCTCTCATCGTTTAATTCGGCTTTGCAATCGGAAGTTGGGAACTTGTCGATCACGCCATTGGCAAATAGCACTTCATATAAGGTTTTATCCGCGTATTCCGGTTGTTTGGCTATCAGTTCGGCTGGCCAGACTTCGGAGACTTTGAATCGTTTCGAAAATTCGACTAGTTGCCACAGATCTGAGGTTGCGCCTTCTGGAGCTTTTACTTGCTGATGCCACATATGAGTACGGCGCTCGGCATTGCCGTAAGCTCCTTCTTTTTCAACCCACATTGCCGTTGGCAAAATTAAATCTGCCGCCATGGCTGTGATAGTTGGATAGGGATCTGAAACCACGATAAAGTTTTCTGGGTTACGAAAGCCAGGGTAAATCTCATCGTTGATGTTAGGGCCTGCCTGCATATTATTGGTACACATGGTCCAGTAACAGTTGAGCTTGCCATCTTTGAGCATACGGCTTTGGAGTACGGCATGGTAGCCAGGTTTGGCGGGAATTGTCCCTTCAGGCACTTGCCATAGCTTTTCGGTAATGGAGCGGTGCTTGTCGTTAGTGACTTCCATATCGGCGGGTAAACGATGGGCGAAAGTACCGACTTCACGTGCAGTCCCACAAGCCGAAGGTTGACCTGTTAACGAGAATGGACTGTTACCTGGAGTGGCAATTTTGCCCGTGAGTAAGTGGATGTTGTAGAGCATGTTGTTTGCCCACACACCGCGAACGTGTTGGTTTATCCCCATGGTCCACAGACTCATGACTTTAACGTTAGGGTCGGCATAGGCTTTGGCTAAAATCTCCAGCTTCTCAGGCTCGACGCCACTCATCTTGGCGGCATATTCCAGCGTATAAGTGCTGACAAACTTGGCATACTCGTCAAAGCTAATGGGCGTGGATTTACCATTGCCTGGATTTTTAGCCTTTTTCTCTAATGGATGGTCTGGACGCAGGCCATAGCCGATATCATCTACCCCAAGGGCAAACTTAGTGTGTTTGGTAACAAAGTCGGTATTAACGGCTTTATTTTCAATAATGTAATTGGCGATATAGTTGAGGATCACTAAGTCCGACTGTGGGCGGAACACCATAGGGTTATCGGCTAAATCGAAGCTGCGGTTCTCAAAGGTCGACAGCACATGCACTCGGCACGTTGGACTGCTTAAACGTCTATCGGATATTCGTGCCCACAGAATTGGGTGCATCTCCGCCATGTTTGCGCCCCAGAGCACAAACTGATCGGCGGCTTCTAAATCGTCATAACAACCCATGGGCTCATCGATACCGAAGGTGCGCATAAAGCCGCCTACGGCTGAGGCCATGCAGTGGCGCGCATTGGGATCTATGTTGTTGGTAAGGAAACCTGCTTTATGAAGTTTAGAGGCGGCATAACCTTCCCAAATAGTCCATTGGCCGGAGCCAAACATACCCACTGACGTCGGACCTTTGGTGGCGAGACTGTGTTTCCATTTCGCGGCCATAGTATCGAAGGCCACATCCCAGCTGACTGGGGTGAACTCACCTTCTTTATGGTATTTGCCGTCTTTCATCCGCAGCAATGGCGTGGTTAATCTGTCCTTGCCGTACATGATTTTTGATAGGAAATAACCTTTAATACAGTTAAGGCCACGGTTGACTGGACTTTCAGGATCGCCCTTAGTGGCGACCACTTTGCCCGCTTGGGTGCCCACTAATACGCTACACCCCACACCGCAGAAACGGCAGGGAGCTTTATCCCACTTGATACTGTCAGCTTGTTCGGCGGCTTCGACCATCTTAATGGGAAGTGTGACGCCAACGGCCGTCGCAGCGGCAACCGCTGCGTTGGCCTTGAGAAACTCGCGGCGGCTTATGCTCATAATATTTCCTCACTCTCTTGTACTAAGGGTTCTACTTGGTGGTAAATCAAGCTGGCAGATAACACGCCGGACAGGGCATTGATGGCTTCAATATTGTCAAGAATCGCTCTTTGGCTACTCCCTTCTAGGGTAACGACCAATTTTCCTTCGGGTGTAATTGCATGAATATCAGTACCCACTAATGCGCGGATATTGGCTTCAACCTGCTGTAAGGTTTTAGGCGTGGCATGCACCACAAGGCTGGTGACGTGGTATTCCTGACTCATATTGGATGACCTGTAGTAGCGTAAACTCGGTTACTTAAGATTAAAAAGGAGGGTAACCGAGTGCTGATACTGGCGAGTCTAGACCTGATAAAAAATGTGGGTATACCTCACAAGAGGTATTGAAAGCGATAGTCGATCCGGATCAAAGTTTTGCGAGTGATCTAACTCCCAGTTTGATATTTAAGCGGTTAGCACTGTCCTCACTAGGACATAGTGAGGAGTACATTTATGGAGAATACTATTGTGTATATCTGGAACCTGTGAACATTAACGGAAGCACAAGTGTGTAGATAGGAATCCTATACTTTTTACCAGTTACAGGTGTTTATAAAATTTCTGGGTAAGAGCAATAGCTGACGTGCATGCTTGCGAAATCCTGCGATAGAACATATTTAGGAACAATTAGTTATATTCACATTGTTTAGTATATATAAGACGTTAATAGCCCGTTAGCTCCATATAACCCGTACCTGTATGGCTGCCAGAGAGTTGCACTGGGCCTTCCCAGTAGGGCGTTGATAATGGCATAGCGCTATTGGCATTGAGCGGGGTGATAGTGAGATCGATATTTTCGCTGGGGATTTTTACTTGCCAGCTAACGGGATAGTCGCCATTGACTGTGTGTTGCCATTTAAGAGGCGTCATCTGAATGTCATTGGGATTGTCAGTGGAATTGATGTTGCGCCCTGTACCATCGGCAAACATTCTTCTGGCGCTATAAAATGCCGAGATAGGCGCATTCTTTGTGTTCTCTGCTGGCGACTGATCCCGTAGCTGAAACAACATCAGCGTCGAGTCATCGTTTAACCTGAGCGCGAACCAATCCCAGCCCTGTTGCGTTTTAGTGAGAAATTGCGAGCTCCATTCCCTGTCGAGCCAACCTTGGCCTGTGACTTGCTCCACTTTGCCATTGCGGTTGATTTCACCTGAAATTTCAATAAAGGGCTGGCTGTAATAGTAAGAGGCTACTTGGCCATCGTGACTTTTAAGGCTATAGCCGTTAACGCCTTGGTATTGCAGTGGTGCTTGGCTATTCAGCTTAAGTCGGTAGCTAAAATCAGGATTCTCCACCGTTAAGGTGGCGGGAAAGAGTGCATTGGTTTCGCTCTGCCAGTGCCAGTTATCGAGGCGGATTTGATAAGGATCTAATTTCACCTCGGCAAACTTGCTATGGCGGCGTGACCACTTTTCGTGGGCCAAGTGAGCATTACTCGAGGTTAATGCACTGTGGGCTAAATAAAGCTGCTGAGTCTCCCAAGTGGATTCACTTTTAGCTATCACATCTGTTCCTTGCGGAACTGTTGTTTGTGGAGCGATTGTTTGCAGAGTTGTTTCTTGCGGAGCAGGGGGTTTAAGGGCGACTCTAAACTGCGTCCACTGGGCGCCGAGTTGCTCACCTTTTTCTGTGGTCAAATTCGCGGTTAGATACCACCATTCTTGGCGAAAACTGTTATGTGCTAAGTGATCCCGCGGAAATTCAAATTTATAGCCGGGAACAACAGGCGTAAAAGCTAAATCATCTTGATTAGTAGAGGTTTTCCCCACCACATTGGCCATGGATTTGGACTGAGTGTTTTGCGTCGATGGCGTTTTATCGCAGCCGCCGATCAGCATTAACCCAACCACTGCCCATACAATACTGAGTGTTTTCATCACAGTGTCTCCTGCTGCAGACTGGCGACCAGTGGTTTACGGGTTTGCCAATACAGCGGTAAGAGTACGGCTAAGGTGCAGGTGGTTAAGGCAATCAGTATTGCATGGCCATAGGCTTGCCAATCCCAAATCATTTTTATCGTCCAGCCAAAGGCTTGCAAGGTGATCTTATTAATAAGCAGGTAACCTAACAGCGCGCCCGTTGGCATAGCGAGCAGGCAAGTGATCAGTACCACAATCAGCATTTGCATAAACACCATACCGCGCAGAGCATTACGACTGACGCCGAGGGAATACAGCCGTGCCAGTGGCGCTTGCCTTGCCTGAGTCAACATTAAGCAGGCACTAAAGAGGCCAATCGCGGCGACAATCAAGGTTAAACTATTCAACACTAAGGTAATGGAAAAAGTGCGTTTAAACATAGCGATAGCTTGGGTTTTAATCTTAGTTTGGCTGTAGATTTGTGCTTGGGATAAACCTAGCTCAGTCGCCAGTTGGACTTGTAGTTGATCGAGTTCTGCTTCACTTATCCTACTGCCTTGCTCTTTACCGTGAAAACTTGCGGCTAAACTGACTGGCAGTACAGGTAACTGGGCCCGTTGCCAAAGTGGCTGGCTGATAATGACCTCGTTTCGGGTATTGCCGTGGTCATAATAAATGCCGCCGATAATGGCTTTGCTGTTACCTGTTTTCTCGAGCACATCCAATGACACAGTATCACCAAGCTGTAATTGGTATTTGATGGCAAGAGGTTCGCTCACCAATACAACGGGTGCATTAAAGTAGGATTGCCACAATGTGGGCAGGCTTTCCTTAAGCGCACTGGTGTGCCGAGTCGAAAATTCATCGCGGCTGAGTAGGCTCACCGGAATCGTCTGCTCGCTCGGATTATCCGTCGAAACTGGCAGTGAAAGCTGGGCTTCAATCTGCCACTGCTGATAAAGACCGCTGACTCTAGGATCGTGCATCAATTGGGTTTGAATCGTGTCGATATGCTGGCTCGGTGGGCGGATATAGAGATCGGCATGCAAGCGGGTTTCTAGCCAAGTCCGCAGGGTTTGCTCGAAGCTTCCAACGAGGGTGTTCATCGACACATTGGCACTGAGCGCCAGTAAGATCGCCATCATTGCAAGGGAAAGCGGTGCAATAAGCTCACGGGTTTCGGCGAGCAGATATTGCCATAATCCGGGACGTGCCAAGGGCATTAACGCACTGACGCCCCAATGCAATAATTGCGGCAACAATAAGGGAATAGCGATAGCGACGATACCGAGCAACACTAAGCTGATGTTATAGTTTTGGCTGAAGGGAAACAGCAATGCCGCTAAGGTCAATAAGCCACAGGCTAAGGCAAATTGAATGCTATGGGTTTTGCGGTGTGCCTGCATTTGCTGATAACGATTCGCCCCTTGTGCCAATGCTTGGCGCGTAAGATCTAAATACAAGGGCAAGCAAGCGGCGAGCGCGGCAATTAAAGTGAGGGCAATTGCCTCAAAAAGCCAAGTCCATTGCCAAATACCGGGGAGTAAGTGGGCGCCATACATTTGCTCTAAGGTCATGGCGACCATAGGTTGCAGCCAGTGGCTGAGTTGCAAACCACTGATAAAGCCCAGACTTGAACCTATGACAACTAACAAAATTAATTCGAACATCAGTGCCGTCATCAAGGCGCGGCGCTCAATTCCCTGTTGTAATAACTGTACTAACAATTTTTGCCGCTTCATTAGGCTGTAGCGCACACCGTTATAGGCGATAAAGAGGCCGACAACGAAGGCTAACATGCTCATGGCATTAAGATTAAGGTGAAAACTGCGGGTCAGCGCTATCAGCGCTTGGCCTTGATCTTGCTGGCTAAAGCTGGCCTTTTGCGGCGTAATCCCTAAAGCGTCGAGTTGGGATTTTAGTTTAGGTAGGTTTTCTCGCTCACTGAACATGGCGATATAGCTCAATCTGCCTTGCATGTTTAGTAATCGCTGGGCGAGGGACATATCGGCCAAGATGGCGCTTCCTAGACCAAAACTGTCATCAATTGCAATGACATCTAAGGTGCTATTTTCTAAAACAAGTTTACCGTCGGGCGCCACTTTGGCAGCTAGGCTGCGGCTCATGATTACTGTGGCTGCGCCGCTGAGGAGATCGGCAAGCGGTAAGTCATTCATCTGTGGCGAGGTAGCTGATAGTGTGTCGGTCGAGGCGTTACTTCTCGATTTTTGTAGTGTTAATGCAGCGATCAAATCGCTGCCTTCCAGTTGCCAGAACTGACCGTTTTTACCGGAGATTTTGCCACTCACGACGGCGAGACTCTGACTTAATCCGGCTCGTCTCAAGGCGAAATAGACAGATTCATCTAAAGTGTTTTGTCCAAGGGGCGGCGTGAGTAGCACATCGGCGCGTTGGCTCAAAAGCTCTGTCGCCTCGCTATAGCTGCGCACGGCATTGTCGTTGGTTGCCTTGACTCCAATGAGCAGAGTCACAGCTAAGGCGATACCGAGCAGAATGGCACCTGCTTGTATGGGCGCATGGCGATAATGGGCGATAAAAACCTTTAGGCTGAGCCACGTCAGCCTAAGCCCCGAGGGAGTCGCCTTAGTGAGCAGTTTATTGTTCATAGATAGCGACTGCACCTTGGGATAAATGCCAACGTTTTTGCATAAAGGCGGCGCATTCTTCGCTGTGGGTGACCATCAAGATACTGGTTTGGCTTTCCCGTGCCAGTTCACACAGTAGTGCCATCACTTGTTTGCCTGACACATCATCTAAGTTACCCGTAGGTTCGTCGGCCAGTAGCAAGGTCGGTTTATGGGCTAAGGCGCGGGCGATGGCGACACGCTGTTGTTGACCGCCTGACAGGGCTTCAACTTGCCGATGAAGTAGTGGCATCAGCCCAAGTTTTTCAACCAGATAGTCACACCAAGGCGACCATGGCTGCGCGGTTAAACTTAAGGAGAAGGCGATATTGTCTTTCACGTTGAGTGGCGTGAGTAAGTTAAATTGCTGAAACACGACACCTAAGGAATTACGTCTGAAACGGCTCCAATCTTTGTCTTGCCAAGTGGAGGTGGACGCTTGTTCTAGCAAGATTTCACCCGAGTCTGGCGTTTCAAAGCCGGCGATCAGGTTGAGTAAGGTGCTTTTGCCGCTGCCGCTGGGACCTGTAAGCGCCACGGTTTCACCTCTGTGGATCTGTAGATTAACCGCTTGCAGTACTTGATGATATTGCTCACCATCGCGAAAGCCTTTGGTGACTTGGTTAAGCTTAGCGACGTCGGCCATTGAGCAACTCCTTTATATCCATTGGCGGCGGGTGTGGTAAGCCGTGTTTCAAACTGCGGCGGCAACTTACTTAGTGGCCGCAATTTAGCATTGCCATTCTATGTTCAAGATAAAGCATTTTCTATTCAGATAGATACTGATTTTTCTTGTAATAGGATCATCTACTGAGTAACAAAACATAAATCGTCATTTGGTGTAAAAATAGTCAACTGGATTAAATCCTCCGCGAACTGTGAGCAAACGGCTTGAGCTGACGCCGCATTTGTTGCATTCTGTGCGTCCTGTTAGCTTGGGAGTAAATCTCAATCTAGCAATCCGTTCGGATGAAGGTAGCAGGAGAGTGGGGAATTGACCCCACACCGACGAGGCAACTTTGGTTTTACAGAAGCGAGTCTTCTTATAAAAACAAAGCACTCTTTCAGGTGCCGATAGGCGTGGACTGTTACTGGACGAGCCTCTGGAGAGACTACCAGTTGCACTCATTGTGCAATCAGGTGGCGCCGAAGGCGAAAGTGTCGTGGTGTTATTGTATAACCTGTGACGCGAAACGCTCAGGCAAAAGGACAGAGGAGAGGATGACTGCACAGTCCCTGTCGTTTGTCGTCGTGGGCTATTTTTACTCTTTTGCTTGAGATGGAGCACTTTTACTCTTATTGAAAGCACTCGTGTAGAGCTCTCGCTTGCTACGCTTTTAGCGTTCAGCTTAGGCGATTCTCGGCCGAGATTAGGTCAAAATAGCTCGCTATAGCGTCCGACTGCGGCGCGTCACAGCCATTTCTTTTCCTCCTCCGTTTATTAATTTTGTTGTTTAATATTCGAGGAATATCATGAGTTTTCAAGCTTTACTTGCCAGTATTAATGGCATCGTCTGGGGCCCAATTACCCTTTGTTTGCTGGTGGGTACAGGGGTTTACCTCACTGTGCGCCTCAAGCTTATCCAAGTATTTCGTCTGCCGATGGCGATGGGATTGTTGTTTAAACCCGCCAAAGGTCATGGGGATTTATCTTCCTTTGCCGCGCTTTGTACTGCGCTGTCCGCCACTATCGGTACCGGTAATATTGTTGGCGTGGCGACGGCAATAAAAATGGGTGGCCCTGGGGCGTTATTTTGGATGTGGCTGGCGGCATTTTTCGGCATGGCGACTAAATATGCTGAATGTATGTTGGCGGTAAAGTACCGTACCACCGATGCTCGTGGGCAGATTGCGGGTGGCCCTATGTATTATATCGAGCGCGGCCTTGGTCTGCCTTGGATGGCGAAATTGTTCGCTCTTTTTGGGGTTGGTGTGGCCTTTTTCGGTATCGGTACTTTTGCACAGGTTAACGCCATCAGCGATGCACTGACGATTGCCTTTGAGGTGCCGACTTGGTTGACCGCGACTGTGTTGACTGTGTTAGTTGCCGCCGTCACTTTGGGTGGGGTTAAGCGCATTTCAAATGTGGCGCAAAAACTTGTGCCTGCGATGTCGATTGGTTATGTGCTGGCCTGCGTGTGGATCTTAGTCGGTTTCTCCGAGCAGATTTTACCCGCCTTAGCTTTAGTGATTGAATCTGCCTTTACGCCACTCTCAGCTGCGGGGGGCTTTTTAGGGGCGACAGTCGCGCAGGCGATTCAAATCGGTATTGCCCGCGGTGTGTTCTCGAACGAATCTGGATTAGGTAGTGCACCCATTGCCGCCGCTGCCGCTAAGACCAATGAACCCGTTGAGCAAGGTCTCGTCAGTATGACGGGTACTTTCTTCGATACTATTATCATTTGCACTATGACGGGGTTAGTGCTGATCATCACTGGGGTATGGAGTGGTGAGACGGCAGGTGCTGCGATGACGAGTGCTGCTTTTGCTCTGGGAGGCTCAGCGCTTGTGGGTCAGTATTTGGTGACGATTGCGCTAGTGTGTTTTGCGTTTACAACGATTTTGGGCTGGCATTATTATGGTGAACGCTGTTGGTATTACTTAGTCGGTGAGCGCGGATTACGCATGTATCAAGTGGTGTTTTTGGTACTGATTGCGGGTGGTGCTTTTATCAAACTGGATGTGATTTGGTTGTTGGCCGATACGGTTAATGGTTTGATGGCTATCCCTAACTTGATCGCCATTGTGGGCTTGAGGCATATCATTATCGCCGAAACCCAAAGCTATTTTGCTCGTATCTTACCTAATCAAACCTTAGAGACGGCTTATTAGTGTTTTTAAAACAATAAATTACTTCACATTATTTTAACTTTGACATTGTCGCCACTAAATTCTTCGTTTACTTTATAAGTGCTATTTTTAAATGCAGTGCTTATAAAATCGAGGGCTTTAGGGCGACACCATGGAAAAAAGTAAACTTCGTACTTTTCGCAGTAGAATTTTATCCCACATAGCCTTGCCTCTCATTTTAATTATGGCGAGTGTCTATGGTGTAAACGCTTGGTTTAGTTATATCTCCTCAGAGAATCGGCTTTACCATAGCCTGACACAAGAGGCGAGTCATTCGGCTTCTCGTCTGCAGTTTCTGCTCGAACATGCGCAGGCCAACACCCAAGGCCTTGCTGATTTTATTGGTTTTTTGTCAAGTAAAGAAGACATGAATGACACTGAGAGTGTTAAAAGTGTCTTGATGAATCGAGTCAAACGTAACCCTGATTTTTTTGGCTCCGCAGTCGCGTTTAAACCTAATACCTTCCCCAATCGAAAGCTCTTTTCCCCCTATGTTTACCGCGATACAAGTGGTGGTAACGATTTACACTACCTCGATATTGGTGCTGAAGGCTACGACTATACCGATGGCACTTGGGATTGGTGGAGTAAGGCTATCAATCAAGCGAACGGTTATTGGTCAAAGGCATATTTTGATGAGGGGGCTGGGAATATTCTGATGTTGACCTATTCGGCTCCTTTTGGTGCGGTAGGTAATTATTTTGGGGTTGCGACGGTTGATTTAGCCTTAGATGGATTGCCAAAACAATTGGGGATTGCACCAAATCGTCTGGTGGTTTTAGACGACCAAGGGCGGCTTATTTATCATATAGATAAAGAAAAAGTGCTGGCAACGACTTCAGCCCAGTGGCTCGATAAGAATAAAAATGCCGATTTTTGGACGCTACAGGATAAAAGGCTTGATGGTCAAACAAGGTTTGTTGATAACCAAGATGTTGTTTATCTTGCGAGTATTGCGACTGTACCGCAATTAAAGTGGCGTGTGATTGTATTAGCGCCAGAACAAGATTTATTCAACTCCCTGCTTGATGATCTAGCATCCATCATCCTCAATTTAAGTTTATTAACCCTCTTATTATTGCTGACCTGTTATCTCGCGGCGAAACGGTTAACTCGGCCGCTAGAGCTACTCGAGTCGGGTATCTTGTCCTTTGGACAGGGTAAAACTCAGCAGCTCATTGTACCTAAAGGTGCCGTAAGTGAGATTGTGACGCTGAGTAATACCTTCAATCAAATGGCGGAATTACTCGCAGAACGTGAACAAGCCATTCTTGATTCCCGTGGTAATCGCTTTGCGCGCCTAATTGATGGCATGAGTGAAAAGTCTTTCTACTGTTCCCTCGAACCCAATGGTCAACTCGCCCAGGTTAGTGAGGGGGTAACTAAGGTGTTGGGGATTACCCCTGATTTGCTCAAGCGCAAATATCAAAGGCTCTTCTCGGCTAATCCCCTCAATGAGAAGAACTGGGAATATACCGATTTGGCCTTAAAGGGCCAAAATGTGCCTTCGCATCAAGTGGAAATGCTTGATGAAAAAGGGCATTTAAGAAGACTCGATGTGTTTATGCAGCCGTTATTATCAGATACGGGTGAGTTAATGTCTGTGGAGATGTTATTTACCGATGTTACTGAGCAGTTTTCAGCGGCAGTCTGGTCAAATGCCGTACTAGAAGCCGCTCCAGAGGCCATGCTCATCGTCGACGAATTGGGGAAAATCGTCTTTACTAACAGTCGCTGTCAGCAGCTCTTTGGATACGAAACGGGCGCTATGCTGGGTTTGCAGGTTGAGGCGTTATTGCCGCAAGAGTTAGGAAACGGGCATGTACTTGAGCGGCAAACATTCCTGCGCGAAGGCCGCGATAGAGGCATGGCAAATGCCCGTCATGTACGGGCGTTAAAAGCCGATGGTAATGAATTTATTGCGGAAATAGCGCTGAGTATTCTTCCTCCTGCCTTTGATGGACAAAGGCAAGTGGCGGCTTCAATACGCGATATGACACAAAAACTGGCCGTTGAGCAGAAGATCCGTGATAGCGAACAGCGTTTTCGTGGCTTAGTGACTAATATTCCCAGCGCCGTTTATCGGACTCGCATCGGGGATGTATGGTTCATGGAATATATCAGTGACAATATTGCTGAGATTACGGGTTATGCAGCGAGTCAGTTTATTGAAAATCGCCAACGTACCTTTGCTTCGCTGATTTTAGAGGAGGACAGGCCTACATGTCATTTGCATATTGATAGAGCGCTCGCGCAGCAAGAAACCTTTGAAGTGGAATATCGTATTCGCCATCGCGATGGCAGTATTCGCTGGGTACATGAGAAAGGTAAGGCAAGTTATACCGAAGAGGGCGTTCCACTTTGGTTCGACGGCAGTATTGATGACATCACAGAGAGTAAGCTTGCTATAGGGCAGTTGGAGGCTTCGCGCCTGCAATTGACCAATATTACAGAGTCTATTCCTTGTACCGTGTACCAATTGTTGTGGCACTCGCCTATTGATCGCAGATTTAGCTTTCTCTCTGGTGCGGCAATGAAAATGCTGGGGCTACATCGCGATGATCTAATGAGTAATTTTGACATCATAGCTGAGCGGATTTTTGATGAAGAAAGGCCCGATGTCGTGCGGGCATTGTCGGGTCAGAGTGAAGACAGACTGCAATGGATACGCGAGTTTCGTTATCGCCATCCCAATGGCAGCATACGTTGGATGGAGGCGGGTGCGAGCGGCCATGTAGAAGAAGATGGCGCCATTACTTGGAATGGGTATGTAATGGACATTACCCAACGCAAGAGCATAGAACAAGAGTTAGCCCTCAGTGAAGCGCACTTTAAGGCACTGTTCGATGGTGCGACCATTGGTATCGTCAATGTGGATGTTAAAGGCGTTATCTTAGATTGTAATGACCAATTCTGTGCTGATATGGCGCGGTCTCGGGAGAGTTTACGCAATACCGCAATTTTTGAGGTCCTTAGCGCGCAAGATAAGCATATCGCCAAGGCGCAATTTAAGGAATTGGTCGGTGGCAAAATTGACCATTATCGTGGCGAGAGAAGCTTTATTCGTCCTTCTGGTGCGCCTTTATGGATGACGGTCAATGTGTCGGCACTGTTAGATGCACAAGGACAATTTGAATCGGCTGTGATCAGTATGGTCGATATGACAGAGCTTAAATTGCTCTCTGATGAACTGTTACTTGCCAAAGAGCAAGCCGATGCTGCCAGTAAAGCCAAGGGTGACTTCTTGGCGAATATGTCCCACGAAATACGCACCCCAATGAATGCCATTATCGGCATGTCCCAGCTGTGCTTACAGACCGAATTAGATAAAAAACAGAAAAACTATGTGGAGAAGATTGAGCGGGCATCGCAGTCTTTACTGTCTATTATCAATGACATTCTGGATTTCTCTAAGATCGAAGCGGGTAAGCTCGACATAGATTCAGTGCCATTTCAGCTCGATACTATGCTAGAAGATCTCAGCGATATGTTCTCTGAGAAAGCCGCCCACAAGCAGATTGAATTGTTATTTGCAGTCGCCCCTAACGTGCCGCGTTATTTATATGGTGATTCGCTACGCTTAGGTCAAGTGTTGATTAACTTGATGAATAACGCCATTAAGTTCACCGAGCGGGGTGAAGTATTACTGTCGTTAAATCTTGTTGAACAGCAAGATGATGATGTCGTGCTGCGTTTTAGTGTGCGTGACAGCGGCATAGGCTTAACTGAGCAGCAGCAAGCAAAATTATTTAAATCTTTTACCCAAGCGGATACTTCAACCACCCGTAAATACGGTGGTACAGGCTTAGGCTTGGCTATTTGTAAGCAACTCGTTGAACTCATGGGGGGCAATATTGGTGTCGAAAGTCAATTTGGCCATGGCAGCACCTTCTATTTCACTGTGAAGTTACAAATTTCCGAGGGCCAAAAATTAGTGCTTGAGCAAGAGCTTGAGGGCATGTCTGTGCTGGTGGTAGATGATAACGCGACCGCCAGAGACATAATGCGTACAACGCTCGAAAGTATGGGCTTTAGAGTCGATACGGTTCGTTCAGGTGAAGAAGCAATAAGCCGCTGTTTACTGCAGACCTATGAAGTGGCATTAATCGATTGGAAAATGCCCAGTATGGACGGGTTAGAAACCGCCCGTCAGATCCAACTACAGGCTAAGTCTCAGCCTAAGATCTTGATGGTATCCGCCCATGCGAATCATGAATTTATCACTCAAATTGAGCAATTAGCACTGGCGGGGTACATCAGTAAGCCCATCAGCGCCTCACGCATGCTCGATGGCATAATGAATGCGATTGGCCGTGAAGGCATATTGCCAGTGAGACGCCGCACTGAAGAGCTGGCGCCGCAGTTATTATTGCCACTTCAAGGGAAGCGTATCTTATTAGTGGAAGATAACGAGATGAATCTCGAAGTCGCCAGCGAGTTTTTAGAGCAAGTGGGGATTATTTTATCCATAGCGACCAATGGTCAAATTGCCTTAGATAAGCTATCCCAACAGCATTTCGATCTAGTGTTAATGGACTGTCAAATGCCGGTGATGGATGGTTATCAAGCCACTAAAGCGATAAGGAAAAGGCCTGAGTTGGCAAATTTACCTGTCGTTGCTATGACTGCGAATGCGATGGCCGGTGATAGAGATATGTGTCTTCGGGCTGGGATGAATGACCATATTGCCAAGCCCATAGAAGTGAATGTGCTTTATCAAACCCTATTGAAATACCTCGGATCTTCTTCTGGAATTTCTGCAGCGATAAGGGCAGAAGCCTCAACTCAGTTAACTTCGTCCAGCGCACAGGGTGAAGTCAGCAATGGCGCTGATAAAACGGTATTGCTCAAGTGGCCAGAACACCCTGAGTTGGATATCGATAGAGGTTTGCAACTGGTACAGCATTCGACGCGTCTTTATCAAAGAATCTTTGATCGTTTCGTGAGCAGTCAACGTAATGTCGTGGAGCAGGTTCGCAAAGCGATTGCGGCGAATCAAGTCGAAGATGCCGTGCGTATCGCCCACACCCTTAAAGGCTTAGCGGGTAATTTAAGTTCGGCAAAATTGGTGGAATTAGCGCGTTTGCTTGAGTTGCATTTAACAGAGAAAGCGCCCTATGAAGATGAGTTAGTTCAAATTCAACCGCTAGTGGCCTCTATCTGCGATGCGATTGAACAGGCTAAGCCTGTGATAGTGAATCAAGCCGAGCCTCAAGCGGTGGACTTGCTATCAGATGAGGACTTGAGAGCCGCATTACGGGTCTTACGTCAGAATCTAGATGAAGCCGATGCCAGTGCTGTGGCAAAAATTGATGCGTTAAAGCCGAAGGTGAGCAGTGCAATGTGGCAAACATTAAGCCCCGCTTTATCTATGATTAACCAGTATCAGTTTGATGAGGCAATCGACTTAATTGACGATGTGATTACACAGTTAGGATAGAAAGCGGTAGCGCGAATTTATAATGTGTGACATTGAGTGGAGTTGTTAATGGAAAAAGCAACAATATTAGTCGTCGATGACACACCTGAGAATATCGATATTTTGATTGGTATTCTAGGTGATGATTACAAAGTCAAAGTGGCGATCGATGGCCCGAGGGCGTTAGCGTTAGTGACAAAATCGCGGCCTGACTTGATTTTACTCGATGTCATGATGCCAGGTATGAATGGCTATGAAGTCTGCAAGCTGCTAAAGCAAGAGCCGCTGACCAGCCATATTCCGGTGATCTTCGTGACCGCCTTATCTGAAATTGCTGATGAAGCCCAAGGTTTTGCATTGGGCGCGGTGGATTACATTACTAAGCCCGTAAGTGCGCCTGTCGTTAAAGCGCGGGTTAAAACGCATCTTGCGCTTTATGATCAAAAACGTCTACTCGAACAACAAGTTAAAGTTCGTACCCACGAATTAGAAGAAACCCGTTTCGAGATTATCCGTCGTCTTGGCCGTGCCGCTGAATACAAGGACAACGAGACGGGTCTACATGTTGTGCGTATGAGCCATTACGCCCGCATATTAGCGATAAAGCTCGGCTTACCGACGACCTTTTGTGACTTGATTTTTAATGCGGCGCCTATGCACGATATTGGTAAAATTGGTACGCCCGATGCAGTGCTGAAAAAGCCAGGGAAACTTGATGCGCAGGAATGGGAAATTATGCAGCAGCACGCTGCCATAGGTGCAGAGATTATTGGTGAACATAGCGATCCGTTATTGCAAATGGCCCGTCGTATCGCCTTAACTCACCATGAGAAGTGGGATGGTTCAGGTTACCCCAATGGCTTGGTTGGCGAAGAAATTCCCCTTGAAGGGCGTATCACCGCGATTGCGGATGTGTTCGATGCGCTGACTTCGCAACGGCCTTACAAGCAGGCTTGGACGATTGAAGCAACTATGGAGTTATTTGAAAATCAAGCGGGAAAACATTTCGATCCTAAGCTGGTGGAGGAGTTCAAGCAAATCCTGCCAGAAGCAATTGCTATTCGAGATACTTATTTAGAAAATTGATGCTCGAAGTGCATTGACTAAGATAAAGGCGCCATTGGCGCCTTTATTCTGCTTCAATATTTTATACTAATCATATTAAATCAAAGTATTACGCTTCATCTAATGAGTAGGGCAGGGCTTGGATCGTTAAATGTGATTGTTCATCGTCGGCAAAACGCAGCTGAGTATCATTAGGCGTGTCATTAGGAAGTACGGCGGTTAACAAGACTTGATTGCCACGCTGTACAAACTCAATGATTTGACCGCCACGGCGAAAACTGTCTTCCATCGCGATTTCGAGGCCTGATGCTAGGTTGATTTGAAGATTGGTGTGACCGCGCAAAATATACAGGGCGCGTTTATTACCACCGCGATATTTCATGCGCGCTATGGTTTCTTGCCCCATGTAACAGCCCTTATTGAAGCTGATACCGTTAACCGCTTGTAGATTACACATCTGCGGTACGTACTGGCTGGCATGGCTGGCGGCAAGGTTGGGGTAACCTGCTGCAATCTCTAACGCTTGCCATGCACTGGCGTCAAATACACTCAGTTCCGATTGCGCAACTAAAGCTGCTGCGGCATCTGGTGTTAATACTAAAATAAAACGTTCAGTGTCTTTTAAAATCGCACCGTTTTCAATGAGTGTGAGCTCTTGCTGAATGTCACCAAAATGTTTGTTCACGAATTGGCTTGCCTGTTCACCAGCAACGCCGAGCAGAGTCCATTCTGCGGATGCATTGCTTAAGGTGGCTTTACTAAACACGGCATATTTTTGTAACTGGGGTAAATCGACTTCGATGGCATCCTTTGGCATCAACATAAAGAGTGCATCTTGAATGGCAAAGGTTCTGAAACTGGCCAGCATTTTACCTTTAGGATCGCAATGGGCGCCCCAGCGCCATTGATCCGTGGCCAATGAGCTGATGTCTGTGGTCACTTGGCCATGGATAAAACTGCGGCCTTGTTCTCCAACGACTTTGATGAGGCCCAAATGAGATAAGTTGGCAAGCATAAGTGGAGGCAAGGTAGCGTCCAGATCCCAATGGGGCGTAGAAACTGAAATAGTCATAGCGAGATCCTGAAAATGAAGACGATGTGAGAGGCTAGATTGTAACGGAATTCCAGTTGGCTCAAAAGCATAAGGCGCACATATCTGTGAATGATCTGTGCGCCTTATTATGTGTGCTTTAGTCGATAGGCTTAAAGCGAGTGGAGTTTAAAGTTTAAAACAGCACGCGGGTACGCAATGTACCTTCAATGGCTTTGAGTTCAACTAAGGCTTCTTCCGCTTGAGTTGTGTCGACTTCCATCACGACATAACCAATTTCTGCGGTGGTCTGCAAATATTGGGCGGCGATGTTGATGCCTTTTTCCGAGAAGGCTTGGTTGATCTTGATCAACACGCCCGGACGGTTTTGGTGAATATGCAGCAAGCGCGAGGTGCCTTTATGCGTTGGTAATGACACTTCAGGGAAGTTAACCGCAGAAACGGTTGAGCCGTTGTCTGAGTATTTAGCGAGCTTACCCGCGACTTCAATACCAATGTTTTCTTGGGCTTCGGCCGTGCTACCGCCGACGTGCGGCGTGAGGAGAACATTGTCTAAACCGCGTAGAGGACTGATAAATTCATCGTCATTCGATTGTGGTTCAACGGGGAATACATCGATTGCGGCACCTGCGAGGTGACGTTCTTTTAACGCAACGGTTAAAGCTTCAATATCGACTACAGTACCGCGTGATGCGTTGATAAAGATGCTGCCCTTTTTCATTGCTGCAAACTCGGCAGCGCCTATCATGTCTTTTGTTTGTGGAGTTTCAGGGACATGTAAGCTTACTACATCAGCTTGTGCTAATAGGAGTTCCAACGAATGGACTTGTTGTGCGTTACCTAGTGGCAGTTTGTCTTCGATATCGAAGAACACGACGCGCATACCTAAGGTTTCCGCCAGAATGCCAAGCTGAGTACCAATATGGCCGTAACCAATCACACCTAAGGTTTTACCACGCACTTCATAGCTGCCCGCTGCGGTTTTCATCCAGCCGCCACGGTGAGCGATAGCGTTGCGTTCAGGGATACCCCGCATCAACATAATGATTTCGCCAATCACGAGTTCTGCAACACTGCGCGTGTTTGAGAAGGGTGCGTTAAATACTGGGATACCAAGGGATTCGGCGGTGGCAAGGTCAACTTGGTTGGTTCCAATACAGAAACATCCAATCGCGATTAACTTCTCGGCACGTTTCAGCACCTCAGCAGTTAATTGGGTACGCGAACGAAGTCCCACAAAATGCGCATCTTTAATGGACTCAAGTAAGGCTTCATCGCTTAAGGAAGCTTTGTGGTATTCGATATTGGTGTATCCCGCACGTTCAAATACATCGACCGCAGATTGGTGGACGCCTTCCAACAGCAGGATCTTGATCTTATCCTTGTCCAGCGAATGTTTCGCCATGATATGGGTACCCTCTAATTAATAGAAATGTTTCTTATGATATGCTCACAACCTTCACCCACCAAAGTAGCACTTTTTTTGCTCAGTGTGGAGGGCTAGATGGCTAAAGTTAATATTCTAAATTTAGAACAATATCGCATAAGAGGAAGAAACATTGAATAACAAAATCGCATGGTGCGGTATTTACCTCTCAGTTTTGGTGTGGTCGGCGATAAAACCCGCAGATCCTTTCACATGGTGGCTCGAAGCCTTACCTGCATTGATTGCTGTACCGATTTTATTCCTTACTCGCAAACGTTTTCCACTAACACCTCTAGTGTATTTTCTCGTCTTAATACACTGCTGTGTGTTGTTTGTAGGTGCTCATTATACTTACGCTGAAGTGCCGTTATTCGACACGATTGCCGATTGGATGGGTTCAGAACGTAATAATTACGATAAAGTGGGTCATTTTGCGCAAGGTTTTATCCCAGCCATGCTCGCCCGTGAAATTATGTTGCGTAATCAAGCTGTCAAACCTGGGGCTTGGTGTGCGTTTCTTGCCACTTGTTTTGTGCTCGCTTTTTCGGCGTTTTATGAACTGATCGAATGGTGGGTTGCCGTGGCGACTGGCGAAGGGGCTGAAGCCTTTTTAGGTACTCAAGGCTATGTATGGGATACCCAATCCGACATGTTTCTTGCCCTCATTGGCGCAATTGTCGCGTTAGCTTTACTGTCTCGTTTTCAAGATAAACAAATCGCGAGACTCAAGCAGAGGATTTAGCGGCTAAAAGTGGGTGATGCTCTCTGTTTGAGTTGTAAGACTTTCTTCCCTGAAATGTATGGTGTGAGTGTGATGACATTGAGTTGTCATACTTTAGTGTTGTTATTGTGTTTTCTTTGTGTTGCAACTTTGGGTTGATAACGTCATAGTTGGAAAGTATTAGGTGCTGGGCGTTGGCCAAGTAAAACGGTATTTTTGACTGTTATTCCATTTTATTGTGGTGAGTTAGTCGAACCTACTAGCATTAAACAGGGAATAGTACATTTGGGTGATGTTTTTCAATCGTTAACTAGTCAGAATTAACTAGGTTAATGGAATGTTGAAAAATCTAACTAAAAAGACGAGTCAAACATACCATTTTGCAATAGAGAATACTTTTCAGGGAGGAGAGTCATTGAGCACAATTAATGAATTGGTTTTTTTACACCAAATGGCCGCGCCATGTCATTTAGCGTTACTCGCTGAATCCATAGGTTTGAAAACGCGTATAGTAAAGCATGCGGCTGAACTGGATTTAGACAAGAGTCGCCGTAGTTTTTATCTGATCACACAAAAAGGTTCAGCATTAGATAACAAAGGGATACCTCTGTTAGCTTCGCGATTAGTGTCACATTTTCCTGTGGCGCTGTATCAAGTTGAGCGAGACTCCTTAGACCAAGAATCTGCAATGTTACTCGGCATTCGAGGCATTTTATTTGCCGATCAACGTATGGATCTGATGTTAACGGGTTTACGTAAAATGGTGGCAGAGGAACTTTGGTACGATAGAACTTTGCTAAGCAAAATGTTCCGCCGTGTCGTACAAAAGTTAGAAGGTAATAATGAAATGCCCTCTGATACTGTGGCTATGCTACAGATGCTGACATCCCGTGAACGCACTATCATTCAATTCGTATCGAGTGGTGCGAGAAATAAAGAAATCGCTCATAGGTTATGTATCAGCGAACATACAGTGAAGGCACATATTTCTTCTATTTTCCGCAAGACACAGTCTCGTAATCGGGTTGAGCTTTTACGTTGGGCGCAAACCTATCAAACTCACTTTGAGCTGTGCAGTTAGTCAGTTAAAGATATTGGTCGTTAGCTTTTCGCTTTGAGTGGTTAATGTTAATGATTACTTGCATATCAACATAGAAAAGCGGGAATGTTTATTTAAACATTCCCGCTTTTTGTTTAACACCCTTTTTATAAACCACCAAAGAGTTTAGCTGTGGTGGTTTAACAGTATTGACTAGTATTGCACTACAGTGGCAACGTTCATATTGCCTGATTGGTTCACGTTGATGCTGTTGTTAGTGCCCGCTTGAGAACCTAACACTAAGTTGTCATTACCCGTTTGAGTGATTGACAGGCTGTTATTGTCACCGCTAACGCCAAATGAATTTGAAGCAAATGAAGTGTCGCTATCGCCGCCTACCCAGTTACCGTTACCTGATTGAGTAATTTGCGCGGTGTTTTCATCACCTTCAATAATCAGGTCAATAACGTTAAGATCGCCACTTTGAAGTGCGCTGACATCGGCATTGTTGTTGCCAGCAACAGAAATCAATGTTTCGTTCTCAGCGCCATCTTGCTCAACATCAACTTCGTTATCGCTACCCACGGCATCTACATAAGCAAAGTTCTCATCGCCTTCTTGGCTAACTTCAATACTGTTATCTTCACCATCAGCGAAGGCAATGATTTCATTGTTATCGCCTTTAGAAGATAAATCGAAGTCGTTATCTGTGCCGTATGCACCAAAGGTCGCGAAGTTCGCATCGCCTTTTTGTTTCAAGTCAACATCGTTGCTATCGCCCCATACTTGGAACTCCGCACCGTTGACATCGCCTTTTTGAGTGATAGTAATATCGTTATCATCACCTTGGATATCTGCCACTAAAGTATCACCGATAGTGTTGCCGCTGCCATTTTGGGTAATATCGACACTGTTGTCATCACCCGTAGTCATCGCAAGATAAGCCGTGTTGCCGTTACCTTTTTGATCCATTGAAATATCGTTGTCGCTGCCGGCCAGTGCGTAAACGAAGCCAACATGGTTATCACCTTTTTGGACCATGTCTACTGTGTTGTCATTACCTGCAATACCTTTCGCTGCGCCAAAGTTATTGTTACCCGCTTGATTAACAGAAACGTCGTTGTTGTTACCCACGTTAGCGGTTAAGTCGAGAGCGATTAAACCTGCTTGGTTGTTGTCACCGATTTGTGTGATTTTACCGTCGTTGTTGCTGCCTTCAACGCGAAAAACTGCAAAGTTTGCGTCGCCTTCTTGCTCAACAAACACGCTGTTTTCAGCGCCAGAGATTTCAACTTGGCTTTCGTTGACTTCGCCTAATTGGTTAACGAATACCGTGTTATCGTTGCCAGTAACATCGCTACTGCTTTGGTTAAAGAAACCATCTTGCGACACATTTACATTGTTGTTGTCACCTACAACATTTGCACTTGCCACATGCCAGTCAACTTGTTGCGTTATTTGGACCTTGTTATCATCACCCGTTGAATTAATAGCCGCTTCATGCCACACACCGTCTTGGATGACAGTTGCGGTTTGATCTGTACCTGTTTGCACAACCGCAGCAGCGTTAAGGCCACCCGTTTGTGAGACTAAAGTGTCTTGGGCTTGGCCTGACTGTACTACGCTAATTTCGCTCACTGTACTGGCAGCAAAAGCTTGACCGCTTAAACCTGTTGCAATGGCCAAAGCAATAAGTGATTTTTTAGCTTGTGATTTCATGTGACGCTCCCTGTTTAATATTGAGTTATTGAGATTGCAGCACCATCCGCAATCTGTTGAATCGAAAAGTTGCCGCTTCCTAGTTGGTTCAGTTGCACGAGATTGTCATTGCCAATTTGTGTCACTGAAGCCGTATTTTGACTGCCGACTTGCAGTAGTTGGACTTCATTGTTTGAACCAATCTGTGTGATTAGCGCATCGTTATCATTGCCCACTTGTGTTACATCGGCCTTGTTATCGCTGCCAGACTGGAACAGTAATCCTTGGTTGGCAGTGCCTTGTTGAACCAGCTCGATAAGGTTATCGCGACCGGAACGTTCCAGTAATGCCTGAAGGGTTACGGGTAACTCGTTGACATTCAGCTCTTGTGCTGAAGTCATACAACTACAGAGCAAGATCAGCGGCACCAAAAAGCGTATAGAGGTATTTGGCACGGGTGACTCCTTGCATCAAATATCTTGGGCTGCTTAAAGCAACTTGCATCCCAAATTCAGACCTGAAGATACGAGTCCCGTTAATATGTCGCAATTGGCCAAACGGGTATTTATTCTAGAAAGGATTAACGGAAGGTAAATGATAGCTGTATTTATATCGTATTGATTAAATAGATTTTATATGTTTATTGACGTGTTTTTATTTAAGGGGTCTAGTCTAGTTGTCCTAGTAGTTAAGTCGTATTTGTTGTGAAGAGAGTATTTGATTTTTAAACAATGCAATAACAAGTGAAGGGAAATACATCGACTATCGCGTTTGCATTTTCTTGATAAAAAAGTATGCGTTTGTGCCAGCGAGAAACTGCTGAGGAGTTTAATTAACTGTAGCAACCTATGTCATTTACCCTGTGTGCAACAAGAGGCTTCTTGTCCTTGCAGTAATGAATTCTAGGTTAAACAAAGGGACATTACTGAGAGCGGAAAATTAACCATTATTATGATTGAATTCCTTAATGGGGTAGAGAAAAGATTAATACTACTGTTTTATGCGAGATCAGTGCTTTTCTGGTTCTTTTAACTCTTCATGGAATGCTTCGGTACTGATTTGGCTTTTACGGTCTTCCAGTTGTTGCATCGCACTGTTATTACTCACAGTTAACGCATTGAAGCGAGTATTGATATCGTCCATTTCGTTAATGTATTCAGGATCGGTTTTCTCTTTATTTTGCCAATAACGCTTACGTTCTAATTTCTGTAATTCACTGGCGCGCAGAATTTCAAAATAGCTATTTTCCTGCTTAAGACGATATATCTCGCCGTCGAGTAACTGCAATAATTTTTCTTTAGAAATGGTTCGGCTATTCAGTAGAGTGTGTAAAGGATCGACAGGAATGTCCCTTTTATCAGAGTCTACTTCAGTCGTTATCCCTAACTGGTATTCGATTTTATGTTGGCTAAATTCTTGCGGACAAGCGGTTTGGCTAAAGACAATTTTGTCATCTTTACGGCATTTATAAATGGTATTTGCCTGTATTGCAGTGGGCAAAATAACACAAATTAGGGTGAGTATCAGTCTTGCCATGAGGCCACAAATCCTTTGTACACTTGCATAGCTATTATGATTTAATTGTTTGATTAAGCATGATAAATAGTGATTATGACGTTTATATTATTATGCCTTTATAACTGTTTTTATTAGGCTTAACCGGCTGTTAAGCCCAATAAATTAAAGGATTAGCCATACATCATTATAAGGTCAAATTCACTCGTCAATGTCTGCCGCTAATCATTTACCTTAAATTAACATCTGCATCATACTATGGCGTAAATTTAGGGATAAAACCAGTTTTTTGACGCTTCAAATTTTTGGCGCTGAGATTGATTCTAAAGAAGAAAATAGCTTCTGGTCGATCATTGGGTAAATAAAAAGGAGCGACTGCTCCTTTTTATTTATTGATAACGCTTAAGAGATTAGCGATCGAACCTTAAGTTGTCGATCAGTCGCGCTTTACCTATATAGGCGGCGGCCAAAATGACTAAGGTTTGGTCTTGGCTCTGCGCTTTCTCAAGCGTGTGGGCATGACGAATTTCCAGATAATCCGGCGTAAAGCCCGCCGCCACTAAACTGATTTTCGCTTGCTCGGTGACAGCATCAACACTCTGACCTTGTTTGATCCCTGCAGCCATAGCATCTATTGCCTGTTTTAACGCTGGTGCCGCGGCTTTTTCTGCGGTGGTGAGATAACCATTGCGCGAACTCATGGCTAAACCTGAGTCCTCACGTATGGTATCAACACCGATAATCTCAATCGGTAATGACAAGTCTTCAACCATAGTTTCAATGACTAATAGCTGTTGATAGTCTTTATTGCCAAAGAGTGCCACATCGGGCTGTACTATGTTGAATAGTTTACAGACGATTGTCGCAACGCCTCGAAAATGTCCCGGACGGCTAGCGCCGCAGAGCAGATCTGAAATACCTGGCACTTCAACATAGGTTTGTTGCGCTAAGCCCTTGGGATACATCACGGCTGGTGTTGGGGTAAACAGCAACTCAGCGCCAGCGGCGGTGAGGGCTTCACTGTCGGCGGCAAGTGTGCGTGGGTAGGCATCGAGATCTTCGTTCTGGCCAAATTGCATTGGATTGACGAAAATCGATACCACCACATGATCACAACGTTTAGCCGCTTCTTTCACTAAGGTGATGTGTCCGCGATGGAGATTGCCCATGGTCGGCACAAAGGCGACAGTTTCGCCCTTGGCACGCCATGCACGCACTTGAGTGCGAATATCATCAATATGGGCGCTAGTGATCATTGAGCCTTACCTTGCATAAATCTGTTATTTGTTAAAAGTGTGTTCTTCGCCAGGAAAAGTTCCTTGGGCAACTTCGTCGATATAAGCACGTACCGCAGAACGAATTTCACCGGTTTGTTTTAGGTAGTTTTTCGAGAAACGTGGAATGTAACCACTTGAAATACCTAACACATCATGCATCACCAAGATTTGACCGTCGGTCGATGCGCCTGCGCCAATTCCAATGACAGGAATCGTTAAGGCTTGAGTGATCGCCGCAGCGAGAGGCGCAGGGATACATTCCACTACGAGTAGTTGAGCCCCCGCGGCTTCTAAAGCCTTAGCTTCGTCGAGGATGCGCTGGGCATTTTCGGCATCGCGGCCTTGCACTTTAAAACCACCAAACACATGAACCGACTGAGGCGTTAAGCCTAAGTGGGCACATACAGGAATACCGCGTTCGGTGAGCTTAGTGACGGTTTCGAGTAACCAGTGGCCGCCTTCGACTTTGACCATGTTCGCGCCAGCTTGCATTAACTCAGTGGCGTTGACCATAGCTTGTTCTGGCGTGGCGTAACTCATAAAGGGCATATCGGCGATCAGCAGGGCATGTTCGATACCGCGACGAACACAGCGAGTATGGTAAGCGATTTCTGCAGTAGTGACGGGCAGGGTATCGTCATGGCCTTGGAGAACCATTCCCAAAGAATCGCCGACCAGCAGCACATCGACACCTTCGCTATCGAACGCGCTGGCAAAACTGGCATCATAGGCTGTCAGTGCCGTGAATTTTCTACCTTCCTGTTTGTATTTCAACAGGGTTGAGCTAGTAATTTTAGACATATGGATGATCTTCAAACCAAATAGAAGTGGTGTTATAAGCTAACTGAGGACGGACTTCAATGATCAATGCCCAGTTGTTGTAACTCGGCCAACATTTTTGTATCGATAAGACTGTCGATGGCAGTGTTGCACGGCAGAATCAGATCCGGTGCAATTGCGGCTAAAGGCACGAGCACAAAGCTGCGCGTTTTCATGCCGTAGTGGGGCACTTTGAGTCTAGGAATGTCAATGTTCTCATTATCATACAAGAGTAAATCGAGATCTAAGGTTCTAGGCCCCCAACGTTCTAGGCGGATTCGTCCTTGGGTGTTTTCAATATGCTGCAGTGCATCGAGTAAAGCTAATGGCGCAAGATCAGTATCGAAACTCGCCACCGCATTTACATAATCGGGTTGCACGACATCGCCCATAGGCATCGAATGGTAATAGGGAGAAACGACGAGACTATTGCCTAAGGCTAAGGCGGACAATGCCGTCACGGCATTGTCCAATTGAGCCTTGGGATCTTCAAGATTTGCGCCTAATGCGACGTAGACGCGGGGCATTATTCAGCCGTTTTAACTTTAGGTGTGCCACTCGCTTTAGGTGCGCTCGTCGGCGCTGAACCATCGGCATTCGGTGCACGAGGACGGCGACGACGCTGGGTTGCATTACGGTTGCGATTTGGCGATTTACTGCCGCTACGCGCAATGGCTAAGCGTTCCGTTTCATCGGCTTCAACAAACTGTTGCCACCAAGCGGCACTCTTAGCGACATTACCCGCTTCGACTTCGCCCCTGAGTAAGAGTAAATCGTATGCGGCTCTAAACTTAGGGTGTTCCATCAGTTTAAAGGCGCGGGTGCCTTGGCTACGATCAAAGCGTAACTGTAACTGCCAAATGTCTTTTGCCGGCGTGCTAAAACGGCGCGGAATGCTAATGGTTTGGCATTGTTGCTCCATCACATCGCCCATGGCGGCAAAGAAGGCATCATATAACGTCAGGCCACTTTCAACGGCAATATCTTCGGCGCGTTGACGCAGTGGATACCAGAGAAGCGCAGCATAGAAGAATGAAGGTGTGACCGGCTTATCTTCGTTAACTCTTTGATCTGTGCTCTTCATGATGGCTTGCACCATTTTCATGGTCGTACCTTTAGGATCATCTTTTAGCAGAGCGGCCACTTGCGGAAACAGCGGCGCAAATAGCTTGTATTCTTGCATCAGTTCGAAGTTGGCTAAGGCTTTGCCTGCAAAGAAGAGTTTCAACACTTCTTCGTACATACGCGCTGCGGGAATATCTTTTAGCAGCGGCGCTAATTGTTTAATCGGCGCTGCTGTTACTGTTTCGATACCCATGTTGAGTTTAGTGGCGAAACGCACCGCCCTTAACATACGCACAGGATCTTCACGGTAACGGGTTTCTGGATCGCCGATTAATCTCAGCGTGCCAGCTTTGAGATCGGCCATACCGCCGCCGTAGCTGCGAATCGAGTAATCGCTGATATCGTAATAGAGGGCATTGACGGTAAAGTCGCGGCGCTCGGCATCTTCATCGATTTCGCCATAGACGTTATCGCGCAGCAAACGCCCTTCGGCATTGGCTTTCGAGACTTTCTCATTGCTTTCGCCATGGTGACCACGGAAGGTGGCGACTTCAATCACATCGCGACCGAAAACAATGTGCGCTAAGCGGAAACGGCGACCGACAACACGGCAATTACGGAATAATTTTTTGATTTCTTCCGGTGTTGCATTGGTCACTATGTCGAAATCTTTCGGTTCAATCCCTAAGAGTAAATCGCGTACACCGCCGCCGACTAAATAGGCTTTAAAGCCAGATTTATTCAGTCTGTATAATACCTTAAGGGCATTCTCGCTGATTTGTTTGCGCGAGATGGTATGGGCATCTCTTGGTACTAACTCTAAACTCAAAGCACCGGAACTTTGTTCAGGTGTTGTTGGTTCAATCTGAGCTGGAGTCGGAGCGGTCGTTTTAGGCGCGTCTTCAAATAGCTGTTTGCAGAATTGGCTGATACGGCGAAAAATGGGACACCTCGAAATATGATCTGTTATTTGATTAAAAATCTGGCGGCTATCATATACCAAATGCGGCCTAATGAGTATATCAGGGCTCGATCAGTATCTCAGATTGTTGCGGTATAGTGGATAATTGAAACTGATCCACGGCTTGAGCGAGCATTTGCGCCACAGAGCCGCGGGTTTCGACGGGTGTTTGGCCTAAAAATGCCAGTGCCGCATTGAGGCTCGCCTGTGGATTAAGTGTATCAATTGCCTGTGCATGATTCTGTTTTGAGAGCTTAAAGCCTTTACTTAAGCAGGCGAGTGGCAAGTGTAGCCATTGCGGTGCGGCTAAACCAAAGCTTTGATACAAACTCAGTTGGCGACAACTGGCTTCGATTAAATCGCAGCCTCGAACCACTTCAGTGATGCCTTGATAGGCATCGTCGAGCACCACGGCCAATTGATAGGCGTACAGGCCATCGCTGCGTTTGATGATGAAATCCTCTGCGGCAAAATGGCTATCAACGCAAATATGGCCTATTAGATTGTCATCAAATTCTTGCACTTGCGCCGTGTTGACGATTCGCACCGCACCCGACCTAACAAGATTTGCAGACTGGGTTTGTGGCAATCGGTGGCAGCGGCCATCGTAGACGCCGCCCATGGCTTGAATTTGCTTGCGACTACATTGGCAGAAATAGGCTTTATCTTGGGCGAGCAGCAAGTCAATTTGCGATTGATAAGCCGCTGTGCGCTGGCTTTGATACAGAGGCATATCATCCCACTCAAATCCATAGGCTTCTAAGGTGCGTAAGATATCATCGGCGGCGCCTTTGACTTCCCGCGGTGGGTCTATATCTTCGATGCGAATTAGCCATTTACCCTTTAGCGAGCGGGCGCGCAGATAGCTGCCAAGGGCGGCGATAAGCGAGCCAAAGTGCAAGGCACCCGAAGGCGAAGGCGCAAAGCGGCCGACATAGGGCTGGCTGGATAAATCGGAATGTAATGGCTTTGACATAACAACTAGATGGCGTTTTAAAGTCGCGACGGTAAAAGTGGATGTATTTTAGAGGGATGCTAAGAGAAAAGCGAATCGGGGTAAATTGGAGTGAGCTTGGCTTAAGCTCGTCGAGTTTACGAGTTGCTAGAAACAAATAGGCGGGGAAATCCCCGCCCAGTATGCTTGATTAACCAGCCATTTGTTTCTCTTTGATCTCTGCAAGCGTTTTACAGTCGATGCATTGATCGGCTGTTGGACGCGCTTCGAGACGGCGGATGCCGATTTCGATACCGCAAGAATCACAGAAGCCGAAATCGTCTTCTTCAATTTTTTGCAGTGTTTTTTCGATTTTTTTGATCAGCTTACGTTCTCTATCGCGAGCACGAAGTTCGAGGCTGAACTCTTCTTCTTGTGCTGCACGGTCAACAGGATCGGGAAAGTTTGCGGCTTCGTCCTGCATGTGGCTAAGAGTACGGTCGACCTCTTCACGCAACTGATTGCGCCAAGCTTCAAGAATTGTCTTGAAGTGACCCAGTTGCTTAGCGTTCATATACTCCTCACCCGGCTTTTCCTGGTAAGGATTTACACCTGCGATAGCGAGTACGCCAAGTTTTTTGGTGCCTTCAGGCATAACGCATCTCCTGTAATCATTTGCGTTTGTAGGGCGTCCTTAAGAACGGCCGCTATCTATAGCAGAATCTTCACATCGAGGCAAACTTTTCATTCTGCTTTGATTGAATTTTTTGACTATGTTCGCTAATTCAAATGAAATCAAATTTAACTCAGCCTTAACATCATACTCGTACATCGCAGGCTTGGGCTAGGTGAATCTCTGTAGGGGAGATTTTACAGCGATAGGCTAGCACTTCAACGCCGGCTAACACAGCCATTTTCAGTAACTTAGCATATTCAGGATCGATATGTGCTGCGGGTGCAACACTGAATATTTCACTATGCTGCACCACAAACAGCAATACGGCTCTGTGGCCTTGACTGACCATGTGCATCAATTCACGTAAATGTTTTTGACCTCGAAGGCTCACAGCATCAGGAAAATAACCTTGGCCATCCTCGAGCAAAGTACAACTTTTGACTTCTATATAACAGGCGGGTTTTTGAGCACTCTGTAGCAGGATATCAATGCGGCTATTTTCATCACCATATTTAACTTCACGGCTTAGGCTGTCATAACCCGTGAGCTCCTTGATGATACCTTTATTGATGGCTTCTTCGGCTAAGGTGTTCGCTTGACCCGAGTGGATGCCAATTAAACCCGCATCTGGCGTGGTCATCAGTTCCCATGTATGGGCGTACTTACGTTTAGGGTTATCAGAGGTAGAAAACCATACGGTTTCACCCGGATACAGGCAATTACGCATAGAACCCGTATTGGGGCAATGCAGAGTGATCTCACTGCCGTCGCTTAACTGAACATCGGCCAGAAAACGTTTATAGCGGCGCAGTAAAATGCCCTGTTGTAGTGGCGGTGTAAATTCCATAGGTAGACCTATCTCGGCTGTTCTAGGTCGCAAAGCCTAGCAAATTTCGCAAATGTTTACAGATTTTACCTGAGTAACTTCAGTCAATCGCTTTGCGTCATCGCCTGCTAGCAGTAAACTGCCGCCATAAAGTTTGTTCTGATTGCTGATTGATTGTTCTGATTAATTATTCTAAAACGAATCGAAAAATAAGGATCCCTAATGAGTGAACTAAAAGTAACTGAATTGATGAAAGTACAATTAACCAAAGAAGCCCCCGCCGCGCACTGGGGCAAGGCTGATGTGACTTATACTGCCGACGGTGCGCAAATTCATTTAGCGGGTGGCGATGAGCTACGTCAAATTCAAATGGCGGCCCGTAAACTACGCAGTCAAGGTATTAGCTGTGTGGAATTAGCTGGGCAGTTTTGGGATCTCAATAGCCAATGGGTGTTTGCCCAAGGTTTCGCGACGGCAAAACCAGGTTATCAAATCCATTGGTGTGGTGATGAGTCTGTGCAAGCAGAATTGCAACGTCGACTCGATGTGGCAACCTTTGCCCGTCAACTGATCAACGATACGCCTGAAAACCTGTCGCCAGTGAAGCTTGCCCAACAAGCAGCAAAATGGTTGGCTGACGTTGGTGGCGACAAGGTAAGTTATCGGATTATCGAAGGCGAAGCGCTGCTTGAAGAACAGTGGATTGGTATCCATGCCGTCGGTCGCGGCAGTGAGCGTCCACCGGCAATGTTAGAGTTAGACTTTAACCCATTAGCCGCCGATGCACCCGTGTCTGTGGCGCTTGTGGGTAAAGGGATAACCTTTGATTCTGGCGGCTACAGCATCAAAGCTTCTGAAGGCATGTTAGGCATGAAATGCGACATGGGCGGCGCGGCGACTGTGACTGCCGCGCTCGGTTTGGCCATCAAGTCTGGCCTCAATAAACGGGTTAAACTCTTCTTATGTTGTGCCGAAAACTTGATCAGTGGCCGCGCCTATAAGTTAGGCGATATTCTGACCTACAAAAATGGTGTAACAGTTGAAGTGGTGAACACAGATGCGGAAGGGCGCTTAGTGTTGGCCGATGGCCTACAAGCTGCTTCTGCTACAGGCGCACCTTTTATTATCGATGCAGCGACCCTTACAGGCGCCGCTGTGATGGCGGTGGGTTCTAACTACAACGCGATTTTCTCGCCACAGGCGGATGTGTTGCAACTGGCCCAGCAAAAAGCCACTAGCGTTGCCGAGCGCGTATGGCCGCTGCCGCTGGATCCTTGGCACAAAGAAATGTGTCCATCTGCCTATGCTGACACCGCAAACAGCCGCGCAATGAAAGGCGGCGGTGCAGGTGGTGCTTCTAATGCCGCTGGTTTCTTATGGCGTTTCGTGTCACCCGAAGCTAAATGGTTACACGTTGATTTAGCGGGTGCTTTTGAAGATTCAGCTTCTGCCATGTGGGGCGCGGGTGCAACGACCCACGGCGTATTGACTATTAGTGAATTGATTAAAGGCTAAGTCTAGCGCTAAGACTAAGTCAGATATGTTAGCTAAGATCCATTAAGGTTCTGTAGCTTTGATTAAACCGCCTACGGGCGGTTTTTTTATTGGTTGAAAGATTAGAACACTCGTTTACTTGGCGTTTTAGCGGCTTCATGGCATGTTATGGCTGAGCATTTTTAATTGGAAAACATGATGATAACTATACGAAAAGCAACGAAAGTGGATGCTCAGGCCTGCTGGGATATCCGCAATGCGGCCATCAATAAAGGTTGCGCCGGATTTTATGATGCGGGCGATCTGGTGATTTGGACCGAGGGCGAACTGACCGAGCAATTTAGTCGTATCGTCGATGCACATTTTTATGTGGCAGAGTTGTCCTCTGACGAGTTGCAGCTTAAGACTGTGGTCGGCACTGCCATGTTGGATGAACCCTATGCCCAGTTAGAAGCCTTGTTTGTTTCCCCCGATGCTATGGGGTTAGGTGTCGGCAAGGTATTGCTACAATTTATTGAAACCATGGCTTTTAATCAGGGGATAGCCCAACTCAGATTGGAGTCAACTTTAAATGCGGTGGATTTCTATCGCCACTGTGGTTTTGGTGGTGAGGGGTTAGAGGAGGAATCTATTTACTGTTCGCCCAGAGGAATAGCCTTAGAGTGTATGGTGATGTATAAAAATCTAGGGCGGTCTTTTGCCTGCTAGGGCGCCGCAAAAAACGCTGCTGCTAGAATCTAAGGCGTTGCTTTGCAACTGCTAGAACGCCGCGTTGCGGCTACGGATAACGGCACGCAGCAAACTGCTACAGAACGTCACTTTGTGACTCACGATTTACACAACGGGCTTTGCTCTTACGGTGAGCGCAGCGTTCTGTGAGTGAGTTTACGAATGTTCTATTTTCCTAGAATCTAGAGCCTAGAATCTAAAGCCTAGAACCTATTTTCTGAGATGTTGTTGACATACTCAAGGAAATCGACAGATCAAGTATGGATGTGGAATTAACTCTGAAGATTTAGAGTTTAAGATAAGGTTGCTGACATATTCGAGGGAATCAACAGATCAAGCATAGATGTGGAATTCATTCTTCATAAAAGGTTGCTGACATACTCAAGGAAATCAACAGATCAAGTATGGATGTGGAATTAACTCTGAAGACTTAAAGTTACGTTAAAAGGTTGCTGACATACTCAAGGGAATCAACAGATCAAGTATGGATGTGGAATTAACTCTGAAGACTTATAGTTTCGTTAAAAAGGTTGCTGACATACTCAAGGAAATCAACAGATCAAGATGGGGGAATTAACTCCCAAGAGTATGCCAACTATCGTTCTTTCGCCTGAAATCCCGATGCCGACAAGATTAGCGCTAGTGGCTTAAATAAAACTTAATCCATTGCAAAAAAAGACTTTATTTCCTTAGCCTTTAGTCAAACTTACCCGTAAATCCTCAAGGTTTCAGTTCGCCTCTGGGGTATTAAGTTGTTGACGTTTTTCCATCAAATCTTTAATCAAAGGCGTGAGGATCAGCTCCATCGCCAGCGACATTTTGCCGCCGGGGACGACGAGTGTGTTGACCCGTGACATAAATGAACCTTGGATCATATTGAGGTAATAGGGGAAGTCGACATTATTGATACCGCGGAAGCGGATCACCACAAAGCTCTCATCTAAGCTCGGAATATCTTTGGCACTAAATGGGTTAGAGGTATCGACCGTCGGTACTCGTTGAAAGTTAATGTGAGTGCGGGAGAACTGCGGCGTCATGTGCTTAATATAATCATCCATACTGCGCACAATCGAGCCCATGACTTTTTCACGGCTGTGGCCACGTTCCGAAGTATCGCGGATAATTTTTTGGATCCACTCTAAGTTGACTATGGGCACCATGCCGATCAGCAAGTCCACATGCTGGGCGACATTGGCATCACCAGTAACTACGCCGCCATGTAAGCCTTCGTAGTAGAGCATATCGGTATTTTCAGGTAGTGGTCGCCATTGAGTAAAAGTGCCGGGCATCTGGTTAAAAGGCACTGCCTCATCGAAGGTGTGTAAATAGCTGCGGGTTTCACCTTGGCCTGTGGTGCTGTAATCGCGAAAGCATTGCTCTAAACGAGCAAAGTTATTAGCCTCTGGGCCAAAATAGCTAAGATTGCGGTTTTCAGCTTGGGATTTGCGGATCATGACTTCCATTTCGGCGCGGGTAAAATGATGAAAACTGTCGCCTTCGACAAAGGCGGCGTTGATCCCGAGTTGGCGAAAAATATGGCTAAAGGCAGTCGTGGTGGTGGTGGTTCCCGCGCCTGATGAGCCTGTAACTGCAATAATGGGATGTTTTGCTGACATTTTTTCTACCTAGCTAGGAACCAAAAGAGCCGCTTATGGGTAAGCGATAAAAACGCGAGTACTATTTATACGGTACAGAGGTAGGACTGGTCAATCTTGCTGCTGTGCTATTTGATCCGCTGAACGTATGGCGAAGGATTCATCGTCTTCACTGTACTCTAATTTCAGCTTGCCTTGCTTAAGTGCTTGTTGACATTGGATTATAGCTTGAGCAAGCTCCTGCTCATCGAGACTGGCAAAGCTGCCATCCTCCACTTGACCGAAGAGATATTCGCGGATCACATTGGCGAGCGTTTCCTTGGGGAGTTGTAACAGGGTTTCATAGGGAATGAGCATCGGTGTTTCCTTGGGTGATATTGTCGCCGTTGATTGGGTCTGCGCTAAGTGAGTCAACACTTTGATCGCCTAATAAAAAATGTAAAATCCGTCTCTCAAGGTAGAAGCGCGGTTTCCAAGGTGTACCGCCTTCAATAAAGCCGACATGGCCGCCATAGGGATGCAGTTCGTATTCCACATAGCCCGACAATTGACTTGATTGGGGGATCACTTCATCGGTCATAAAGGGATCGTCCTTAGCATGTATGATGAGCGTCGGTTTAGTTATACGGCTGACAAAGGGTAAGCCACTGGCACGCGTATAGTAATCGTCGACGCCGTCAAAGCCGTGTAATGGCGCTGTGACTTTATCGTCAAAATCATAGAAGGTATTTAAACGGTCGACCTGCAACTGGCTTAGCGGCATAGAGATGGCTAAGTCGGGATCATTCAGTTTATGGCTGATTTTTTGCTGCAACTGTTTGATTAAATAGCTTTGATACACCTTCGAGAAACCATTTTCCAAGCGTTTAGCACAGGCGGACAATTGCAGCGGCGCAGAGACAACCACTGCGCGGGCTAATAAACTATCATCCCGATATTCGCCTTGATACTTAGTCAGCACATTGCCGCCTAAACTGTAACCTACGGCTAATAAGGGCGATTGCGGATACGCGCTTTTCAGTGTCGATAGACTAAACTGTAAATCGTCCGTATCGCCACTGTGATAACTGCGGGCGAGGCGATTGGCCTCACCCGAACAACTTCTGTGATGGTGCACGACTGCTGCGAGTTGCTGTTCTTTACAGGCTTGCAGTATCCGCCGCGCATAATGGGACTGAGCACTTCCTTCTAAGCCGTGGATGATCACCACGATCGGTTTGCCAGACTGTGGAACATCCTGCCAATCTAAATCGATAAAATCGCCATCAGGTAACTCTAAGCGCTGCCGCTGTAATGCTGGTTTGGCCACTTTAGTGAATACGGGTAAAATCGTTTGTATATGGGGACTCTTGGCCCACCAAGGTGGCATAAAGGAATTTGGCATAGATGTTTATCTTGGTATCGGCTATTGCTGAAAATTAAAACGTGTGTTTAATTTATACCCAAACCAACTCAAAATGCTGAAATTCGTATTTTGAGGTCGCTTGGGTATAAACTCGCGGCCATTGTAGCACAATTGTTTTTTATGCTGATATTTAGGCCGACATTTAGGCTGATAATTAGGAGATAGAGATGAAGCGACGAACCTTTATAATGGGCGCGTTTGCCGGTACGGCGGCGTTAGCCTTAGGGGTTAATCTCTATTCTCCTGAGTTTAGTTTGCCCGAGGATAGCGAAGGCAAAGATTATCGTTTGTTGTTTAGCGTGCTTTTGCCTGTGATGCTCGACGGCGCCTTGCCTGATGTTGCCATCCATAAGTTGGCGGCGCAAAACCGCACTTTAGATGCCATCAAACAGTCGATTGCTGTGTTACCCGATGAGCAGCAGACCGAATTGTTTGAGCTGCTCGATATGCTCGAAAATCGTCTTGGTTTACTGGTACTCACCTCGAGCATGACGCCGCTATTGATGCGCTCTCCCGCCGAGTTAACTGATATGTTAGAAACCTGGCGCCACAGTTATTTTGCTTTGTTACAAACGGCTTATCTCGGATTGCGGGAATTAGTGATGGCAAGTTACTACGCTTGTCCTGAGCACTGGAGCCGCCTGCATTATGCCAAGCCTGAACTGTTCAAATAGCGAGTCCATTTTTAACCTAATCAAACGCCGAATAATAAGCATCTTACCCGCGACAGTGGAGCACTCAAGTTGGCAATCATAGATCCTATAGTGAATGGTTTAAACTCTGGTTGGTTGCACACTGATGCGAGCCAATTGCAAGAAAACCAGCAGTTTGAAGCCGATGTGATTATTGTCGGCACAGGTGCTGGTGGCGGTGTGGCGGCTGAAATCCTCACCCAAGCAGGGCTAAGCGTGATCATGATTGAGGCGGGACCGCTAAAATCCTCCAGCGATTTTAATATGGAAGAGCGGGTCGCGTACCCCAACTTGTATCAACAAGCTGCGGCGATGAAAACCGCCGATAAGGCGATTGGAATTTTTCAAGGCCGCGCAGTCGGTGGCTCAACCACAGTTAACTGGACCACTTCTATTCGCACTCCGACCGAGGCGTTAGCCTTTTGGGCGCAACATAAATCAGTTGTTGGGCTTAATCGCGAGAGTTTAGATCCTTGGTTTGAGCAAATGGAACAACGGCTCAACATTCATGAATGGAATTATGAGCCTAATCGCAATAATGCCGCCCTGAAGCAAGGTTGTATCAATCTTGGCTGGGAATACACAGTGATTAAACGCAATGTGGCGGGTTGCTGGAATACTGGCTATTGCGGCATGGGTTGTCCGGTCAATGCGAAGCAATCTATGTTAGTCACCACGATTCCCGCGGCACTTGAGAAAGGTGCGCAGCTGATCAGTCGCGCTAAAGTGACTAAGATTGAGCACCATAATGGCCAAGTGTTTGCGTTAAAGGCGCAGGCGTTGGATGTGAATTTACGACCCACTGACGTTGAGCTGTTATTTAAGGCTAAACATTATATTTTGAGTGCGGGTGCTATCCATACACCGACGATTTTGATGCGTTCGCAAGTGCCCGATCCCCACCAACTTTTGGGTAAACGCACCTTTTTACATCCTACTTTGTTATCCGGCGGCGTATTTGCCGATTCGATCAATGGCCATAGCGGTGCGCCGCAATCTATCTATTCCGATGAGTTTGTGTGGAACAATGGCGCCGATGGTGAGCTGGGTTATAAACTCGAAGTGCCGCCGGTGCACCCGATTTTAATCGCCTCTAAAACTTTAGGTTATGGTACGAGCCATGCTGAGTTAATGTCACAATTCAATCAGTTACAAGTAACTATCGCTTTGATCCGCGATGGCTATCATCCCGACAGTCAAGGCGGTGAAGTACACTTAACGGATAAGGGCTTTGCTTTAGATTATCCGTTGACCGATGCTTTTTGGCGGGCCGCGAGACGCGCTTTTGCTAGTATGGCGGAGTTACAATTCTCGGCGGGCGCCTTAAAAGTGTTGCCGATCAGCGATGGCATGCCTTACTTGTCCTCGTGGAAAGACGCCAAAGAGAGAATTGCGCAGATGTCACTCGCGCCACTGCGCACTATCGTTGCATCGGCCCATGTGATGGGCGGTTGTCCCTTCGGCGAAGATGAAAAGCTTTCTATGGTCAACAGTTATGGTCAGTCGCACTATTTAGAGAATTTATCTGTAATGGATGGTTCTATCTTCCCGACCAGCCTTGGCGCTAACCCGCAGCTGTCGATTTATGGCATCACGGCACGAAATGCCACCGCACTCGCACAGAAGCTCACCGACGGTAAAGCCTGATGTTATCTTATCAAAATGCAGCTTAGCTTGATAAAGCTTGATGGGGTGTGAATGTCTGAAAACATATTACGGGAAGGTGGTTGCTTATGCGGGGCGATTCGTTATCAGGTTGAAGGTGAACCCTTTGATGCGGATTATTGCCACTGCCGTTCGTGCCAAAAAAGCACGGGCTCTGCATTTGGGGCTTGGATGGATTTTAAGAGCAGCCAAGTTAGATGGCTTAAAGGTCAGGTGACTGAGTTTGCATCGTCTGAGTTTATTCGCCGTGGATTTTGTGACAAGTGCGGTACATCGTTAACTTACCGGCATACTCAATATCTTGATTATTCGACCTTGAGCATAGCGAGTCTGGACGATGCTAACCAAGTTCAGCCTAAGTACCATATTTATACTGAGAGTCAGCTGAACTGGTTGGTGATCAAGGATGACTGTGAACGCTATCCGCAAGGCCGCAGCTGTTAGCGGATCAGATGATCATAGCGTTAATTTGATTTAGCTTGTTCTGGCTTTTATGTTATTGATTTAAAATGATTTATTTGGATTAAATCAGGGTGCGATTAAGCCGATTTCGTTGGCGTCAATGTCACTGAGTCCAAACAGGCTTAAGTAGCTCACGAGATTTGTCGCTTGGCCGCTTGGGCTGAGTTCATTGAGTTTATTCAAGATGGTTCGTTGCGCTTTACGTTCCATCATCAGCTCAACGGCGAGCATCTGCTGATACTCTTGCTCATTCAGGCTGGACTTAGCCAGTTTGCGTAATTTGCGGTAGGGCATGAGAAACCTTTCATCCCATTCACCCACAGCATTCATCAGCGTTTGCCATTGGTCCGTGCTGTATTGCTGCGGCCCAGACACATCCATAGTGATATCTAAATATTGTGCCAGTAGCAGTAGATTGACGTTCACCTGACAGCTATTTTGCAATTCGAGACAGAGCGCTTTGTTTTGCGCATAGCTCATATCACACCATTGCCAGAGTTGACTGTCGAACTGGGTTAAAACCGCCATACTATTTCCTTGTATTGCCGCTGCTACTGACTTTTATGTAAAAGAACGCTGGAGTTATTGTTGCTCCATGACCTCTTGCTCCATTGCATCTATCTCTTCTTGCAACTCAAGCCATTGCATTTCACTGTCTTCTAAGGTTTGCGTCAAGCTCGTTCGCTCGGTTAATACCGAGGTTAGCTTGGCTTTGTTATCTTGATCATACAATTCGCTATCGGCCAGCAAGTGTTCTAGCTCGGCGAGGCGTTCGCTCAGCTTTTGTTGCTCGGTTTCTAACTTAGTTTGTTTGCGCTTGAGCGGCGATACCTTTTGGCGGATCTCGGCCTCGAGGCGTTTTTGCTGTTTTTTATCGGCGGCAGGTTTGATCTCGTCGCTGGTGCTGTTTTGATTCGAGTTGGCTTTCGCCGCATCGAGCAACCATTGGTGATAATCGTCTAAGTCGCCGTCGAAGGCGCGTACTTCACCTTGATCCACCAGATAGTAATCGCTACAGGTTAATCGTAGTAAATGCCTATCATGCGAGACGACAACCATAGCGCCTTCAAAGGTTTGCAATGCCATTGTCAGGGCGTGGCGCATCTCTAAGTCTAAATGGTTGGTGGGTTCATCGAGCAGCAATAGGTTAGGGCGTTGCCAAACTAATAGCGCTAACACTAAACGGGCTTTCTCGCCGCCAGAAAAGGGGCGCACAGGTGAAAGCGCCATATCGCCGTTAAAACCAAAACCGCCTAAGAAGTTGCGTAGCTCTTGCTCTCTGGCATTGGGTGCAAGACGTACTAAATGCTGCATCGGCGTGTCGTCGAGGCGTAAAAATTCGATTTGATGCTGAGCAAAGTAGCCGATATTGACGCCAGGATTAGGTTCATACAAACCTGTCATTGGCGATAATTGACCCGATAACAGCTTAATTAATGTCGATTTACCCGCGCCGTTACGGCCGAGTAAACCAATGCGCGCACCCGGTACTAAGTTTAAATGCACCTTGCTCAGGATTGGCTTATCGCTATAACCGATAGCGACTTGCTCCATCTTAATCAGCGGATTGGGTAGGGCTTCTGGAGCACGAAATTCCATATAAAATGGGCTATCGGCTTGAGACGGCAACAACTCAGTCATGCGCTCTAGCGCCTTTAAGCGGCTCTGCGCTTGTTTGGCTTTACTCGCCTTATAACGGAAACGGTCAACGAAGGACTGCATGTGTGCACGTTCTTTTTGTTGGCGTTCGAAGGCAACTTGTTGCTGCGACATACGTTCGGCACGAATGCGCTCAAAGGCACTGTAATTGCCTTTGTAGAAATTGAGTTTTTGATTTTCAACGTGGACGATTTCATCAACGATTTCATCGATAAAGTCCCTATCATGGCTGATTAAAATCAGCGTGCCTTGATAGGACTTAATCCAACCTTCGAGCCAGTACATGGTATCCAAGTCTAAGTGGTTGGTCGGTTCGTCGAGGAGCAATAAGTCAGAGCGACACAGTAGCGCTTGGGCTAAGTTGAGGCGCATACGCCAACCGCCCGAAAAGCTTTTCACTGGATTGCTTTGATCGGCTTCACTAAAGCCCAGACCCGCTAACAATGAACCCGCGCGCGAATGAATCGCATAACCACCGATAGCGTCGATTTTGCCGTGTAAGAGTGCGATGGCATTGCCGTCGTTATCTTCTTGGGCCTTGTGTAATAAGGCTTCTAATTGACGATATTCGCTATCGCCATCGATCACATATTCCAGTGCCGAGACGTCGAGCGCAGGGGTTTCTTGGGCCACAGTGGCAATTTGCCAGCCAGAAGGCAGACTAAATTCACCTTTATCTAGGCTTAAGTGACCTAAAATTAATGCGAGCAGTGAAGATTTGCCTGTGCCGTTAGCACCGACTAAACCGACCTTATGGCCGGGATAAATCGTGAGAGAGGTCTCATCTAGCAGGGTTTTGCTGCCACGGATTAATTGCGCTTGGTTGATGCTGATCATTGACTACAACTTGGTTAGAACGTGAATTCGTCAGGGCACAGATAATAGCGTACAACCCCGTATCAAACCACAGCCTGACCCGATAACTCGGACAATTATTCGACTTTTCAGGACGATCTTCAGTGAATCGCATCACATCGACCTAAGGCCTCACACTTTCAGGTAACACTGGCATTCAATCATCAGTGTGGCAAAATAGCGCCAATTTCTTCGGCCGAGTCCCTTGGCCCTGCTATCTGGTCCTTTATCTATTATGACAAACACTAAAATCAAAAAGCGTTTCGTAGCCGGTGCTAAGTGCCCAAAATGCAGCGCCAAAGACAGCATTTTACTCTACAAGGAAAACGGCATCGAAACCGTTGAATGCACAGAGTGTGACTACCGTGAACAGCAAACCGATGAAAAGGTCACTGAAAAAGCCACCGGCGCTGTGATCGGCGTGTTTAAGCCGGATTAGGTTAAAGCTTTAATTCAATTGGATCGCTTTGGCTGAGGACGTCTGTCCTATGTCTTATTTTTCCGTTTGTAGCTTTGCGAGTAAAAGGTGCGCAAATCATTAACCACTCGCAATTAGCTCAAGTTCATTGAAGCGGTCTGAGTTAGATATCAGAAATGGTAGCCTAAGCATTGGGTTCGGTTATGACCGCTGACCTTAAACATCACAACACTTTTACCATAAAAAATTTACTGCCGGTTTCTGGGTAGGCTTGTTGTATCCACTGCACGCGATAGTCGTGGCGCTCATAAAAGGGCTTAGCTTGAAAATCTAAGGTATCGAGTAGAGCAAATTGGCAGCCGCGTTCTTTTGCTTGGCTTTCTGCGGCTAACAATAAGTGCGTGCCGATACTTTGGTGTCTTAAAGAATCATCGACCCACAGATAATCGATTAACAACCAATTGCCGAAGGTTTTACCGCTGATCCCTGCTAACAGTTTACCTTCGGGGTCCTGTAGTTTGAGTCCGAGATTTTTACGGCTAAGCCCCTGCCATTGGACTTGGTTGAACTCGACAATTTTTTGTTTTACAGCGTCGGCGAACTCGGTTGATTCATCATTAATTAAGCTTAAATTCATCGTCACTTCTCGTTTTATTTTTTATGATGTTAGCTCTGAATATCTAGGCTGATAGGCATTGGTATGCCGCCAAGGATTAGGGTAAACTAGCGCCTTTGTCACTGGCCATAAGTATCGTAATGGAAACTTTTTACAGTCTATATCCTGCGGTTAAACATCTGCATTTTACCTTTATCGCGTTGAGCGTGTTACTGCTTACCGTTCGCTTTGTCCTGCATCTTCGCCAATCGGCTCTGATGGAGAAGAAACTGCTCAAGATAGCGCCCCATGTTATCGACACTTTCCTACTGCTGTCGGGCTTAACTTTGTGTTTTATGATCCAGCAATTTCCTTTTGTGGATCCTTGGATGACCGAAAAAATCGGTGCTGTAGTTGCTTACATTGTCCTAGGCGCCATTGCCATAAAAGCGAATAGAAACAAATTGTTCAAAGTGTTTGCTTACTTAGGCGCGATAGGTTGGTTGGTTTATGCTGCTAAATTGGCTCATTTTAAACAAGCGGTATTATTGGGTTAATGGGTAACTACACTCTGCAAGATGGCATTTCATTGCCCGAGTCGGCATTGGATGTAGGTGCGCACCTTGGATTTTCTAAACTTGAAGCCGCTAAATGGGCTTGGTTTGAAATGGCGGGAGCTGTATTAAGTCATTACTTGGTTGATCAACAACAGCGTTTTAATGCGCTGTTGCATTGGTTTTACGAGGATTTAGGTTTTTGTGTTCGTGAGAACTACTTCAGTACAGAGGCGGCAGATTTAGGTACTTGCTTAATTAGTCGCCAAGGTAATAGTACAACGCTGGCGACGGTATTGATGTTGCTGGCGAAGCAGTTAGATCTTGAACTCGAACCCATATTGCTACCTGGCAATACGGTGCTGCGTTGTAAGATTGGCGGTGAAGTGAGTTATTTGGATCCTTTAACGGGCAAGGAACTCACCCGTCACCAGTTGCACGTGTTAGTGCGCGGCGAGTTAGGTAATGCTGCTGAGCTTAAGGCTAGTTACTTAAAGCCTGCAACGGTGAAAAAACTGCTGACGCGTATGCTGCATGAGCTTAAGGCGGGTTGCATTGTGTCGCATCAATTTGAGGCAGCGATGGAGTGTTGCAGCCTGCTGTTGCAATGGCATGTTGACGATGTGCATTTGAATCGTGAGCGGGCGTTTATTGCACAGCAGTTGGGTTGTATTAATGTGGCCGCCGCCGATCTGCAGCATTTTGTTGATAATAGTCCTCACGATCCCGTGATCGAGATAGTGAAGATGCAGCTCAAAGAATTAAACGAACACGCCGAGGTTTATCACTAAAGCAGAGCCTTTCGGGGCTCTTCTTATTTATTCAACTTTTATTAACGAATTCAATCCGCAAAAATAATAACACTGGGCAGATGGAAGTTTGACCCAGGGACTTAAAAGTTAAGTCTCTAATAAAAATAATAACTGTATCAACAGGGAGAAATTAGCATGACAAGCACGGCTTTAGTGACGAACGATGCCACGGCGTTAGGAATACTCGCGACAATTCTAGGTTTTGTATTTTATACCAGTAGCAGTAGTCATCCTTTTTGGCAGAAGTTTTATCGTTTTATTCCCGCACTTTTATTGTGCTATTTCTTGCCATCGTTATTGAATACCTTTGGGGTAATCGATGGTAATACCTCACAACTGTATTTTGTAGCATCCCGTTATTTGCTGCCAGCTTGTTTAGTATTATTGATTTTAAGCGTTGATTTAAAAGCTATTTTAAGTTTAGGGCCGAAAGCTTTGATCATGTTTTTAACCGGCACTGTCGGTATCGTTATCGGCGGCCCTATCGCCTTGTTGCTGGTGTCGGTTATTGAACCTTCTTTAATTGGGGTCGATGGCCCCGATGCGGTATGGCGTGGTATGACGACCTTAGCGGGGAGCTGGATTGGTGGGGGCGCAAACCAAGCTGCAATGAAAGAGATTTATGACGTGGGCGGTAATATTTTCTCTGTGATGGTGACAGTCGATGTGATAGTCGCCAATATTTGGATGGCAGTGCTGCTGTTTCTTGCCTCAAAAGCGAAAGAGATCGATGCTAAAACCGGTGCAGATACTTCTGCTATTGAAGCGTTAAAAGATAAAGTTGAAAAGTATCACGCTGAAAATGCACGCATTCCTAATCTGCGCGATCTTATGCTGATTGTCGCTGTAGGCTTTGGTATCACAGGTATTACTCATATCGCCGCTGATTTTCTGGGGCCATTTTTTGAAGTGAACTATCCTTGGACCGCAGATTACAGTTTAACCTCTAAATTTTTCTGGCTAGTGGTGATAGTCACAACGATTGGTTTGGCGATGTCATTCAGCCCAGTGCGTCATTTAGAGGCGGCGGGGGCATCAAAAGTGGCTTCAGCCTTCCTTTACATCTTAGTTGCGACCATTGGTCTACATATGGATGTGAGTAAGGTGCTCGATACGCCATTGTACTTTTTAATTGGTATTGTGTGGATGATCGTTCACGCAAGCTTTATGTTACTGGTGGCTAAGCTGATTAAAGCCCCGTTATTTTATATGGCCGTAGGCAGCCAAGCGAATGTGGGTGGCGCTGCGTCAGCCCCTGTAGTTGCGGCGGCATTTCACCCCGCTTTAGCACCCGTGGGCGTACTGTTAGCCGTATTAGGTTATGCGTTAGGAACCTATATGGCATGGATTTGTGGTCAAATTTTACAGTTAGTTGCGGTATAACCGCCTTAGCTCCTATTCACCGCTGGGAAAGGTTCCAGCATTTTAGAGAGAAGTTGCGATGAGTAATAAAATCATAAACCTAGGTTCAATCGAGATTGCCAACGATAAACCTTTCGTGTTGTTTGGTGGCATGAACGTGCTTGAGTCTCGCGATCTCGCTATGTCGATTGCTGAAACCTACGCCGAAGTGACTCAAAAGCTGGGGATCCCTTATATATTTAAGGCGTCTTTTGATAAGGCGAATCGTTCTTCGATCAACTCTTACCGCGGTCCAGGTATGGAGGAAGGCTTAAAGATTTTTGAAGAGATTAAAAAGACCTTTAATTTACCTTTGATCACCGATGTGCATGAAGTGCATCAGTGTGTGCCAGTGGCAGAAGTAGTTGATATTATTCAGTTACCTGCATTTCTAGCTCGCCAGACAGATTTGGTTGTCGCGATGGCAAAAACTGGCGCTATTATCAATGTGAAAAAGCCACAGTTTTTAGCACCACATGAAATGCGCCATATCATCACTAAGTTTAACGAAGCGGGTAATGACGAGATCATCTTGTGTGAACGTGGTTCAAGCTTTGGATATAACAACTTAGTCGTTGATATGTTGGGCATGGATGAGATGAAGCAATCTGGCTACCCAGTGATTTTTGATGCGACTCATGCGCTGCAGCGCCCTGGTGGTCGTGCAGATTCAGCGGGTGGACGTCGTGCACAGGCGACCGAGTTAGCGCGCAGTGGTATGGCGCTGGGTTTAGCGGGTCTATTCATTGAGGCGCACCCCGATCCTGATAACGCTAAGTGTGATGGCCCATGTGCGCTGCCTTTACATCAGTTAGAAAATTATCTGAAGCAAATGAAAGCGATCGACGATTTGGTGAAATCCTTCGAGCCAATCGATACCAGTAAGTAATCGCAAGCTAAGACTTAATGAATTAGTGACTTAATCCCAAAGCCTCGACTCGTTCGGGGCTTTTGTTTTTCAGTCGAGGAATGTGATTGGTATAGCCCCGTAGCTATCTGAAACATTAATGTTTTATGATGGGCTTTGCCTAACAATCTTGTTTTTATAGCCGACCAGATTCTTTACGGAATACCTTTATGTGGATCTTACTCACTTTGCTGGCGGCATTTATGCAGGCTTGGCGTAATGCGTTTCAAAGCCAGCTGAGTAAAGAAGTGAGTGTTGCGGGCGTGACCTTAGCGCGTTTTATTTGGGCTGGGCCGATTGCCGCCGTGTATTTGGCGAGCTTATATCTTTGGCAGGATGTCGGAATCCCCGATTTTAGCGACCGTTTTATCGGTTTTATTCTCGGAGCATCGGCGATGCAAATTCTCGCGACGGGCTTGATGGTGAAACTGTTCAAGCAACAGAACTTTGCCGTTGGTGCTGGGCTAGCCAAGAGTGAAGCTGTGGTCGCGGCGATCTTAGGCACAGTGTTTTTTGGGACGCATTTATCCCTTTTAGGTTGGTCGGGAGTGTTGTTGGGTGGTGTGGCAATTTTTCTCATGAGTGCCAAACAAGGCCTGCGAAGTCTGTCGCTCAATACGGTATTGATTGGTTTAGCCTGTGGTACTTCGTTTGCGCTGACATCGCTTTGGGTACGAGAAGCGAGTTTATGTTTGAATATTGGTTTCCCCCATAGCGCAGCTTGGGTGTTGCTATTTGTGATAGGCCTACAAACTTTGCTGTTAGTCAGTTATTTGTTGCTTAAGGATAAATTTACGCTGATAGCATTATGGCAACGACCTAAGTTGACTTTACTGACAAGCATCGCCAGTTGTTTAGGTTCTATCGGTTGGTTTAGTGCTATGTCGTTGCAGGCTGTGCCCTATGTTAAAACCTTAGGTCAAGTTGAAGTTTTCTTTATGATCTTGATTGCCACCTTTTGGCTGAAGGAAAAAGTAAAGATAAAAGATATGCTAGGGTTAGTCTTAATCGCTATCGCCGCCATTTTGGTGATGTGGGAATAGACTAAATTAATAGAAGGTATGCTGGTTTTTTAGACTAAAATAGAACTCGATTCAGTGTGTTTATATCAAGCAAACATTCGCTGAGATACAAATATACACACGTCTTGCTCCATAGATTTTGATACCATTTTTAACCGAGCGCAGTGCGAGTTAAGGATATATGCGAAAAAAGTTAGCAAAATTAAATCTGCCATTATGGCAATGGCTGGCAGTCATATTGTTTCCAATTGGAATTGCTGCTGTCGCAAGTTATCTCTCTGCACAGTATTTTGTTGAAGATAAAGTCAAAGGTGTGGGGGCTATTTATGTGAGTCATATTGATACTTTGGTGTCCCATGCTAATGAAATCAGCCATTATGCATTGGCATTGAAGGATTCTGAGTGTCAAGAGTTATACAACTATATGTTGTTCCAACCCTACTTTCGCTCGGCTTTAATATATGATTCACAACATGTTTATTGCTCTTCTAAAACCGGTGATATTGATACTCCCCTGAGCATTGTTAGTGCTACCGAAAATCTTGAAATATCTAACCAGTTTATTATTACGGGCACGCCTTTTATGCCTGAGGTGCCCGCGATAGTGTCATCTAAATGGGACCCTAAATCTAAACACGGCGCTGCTGTCATTATTGAAGGACAATATTTATTAGATTCCTTTGTACAGCCCGATGTGTTTCCTAGCGCAGTTATCAATGTCGCTTTATCCATCAATGGTAAAACGATTCCTGAATCACTCGAGTTTATCAAAAATGAGGTAATGACTTTAGATTCTGAGGATCATCGTTTTTCGGTGTTACTAGAAATGTCACCTGCTTTTTTTAGGCATTTTTTTTGGATATTTTTTGCCATCTCATTACCCTTTAGCATTATTTTGATTACGGGTTCTATCTTGTTTGTGCTCTATTCACGGTTATCTCGTCACTCCCTTGCTGATGATATTCGTAGCGGGATAGAGAACGAAGAGTTCTTTTTGGTTTATCAACCTGTGATCTGTGCTGAGGACGGCAAGGCCAAAGGAGTCGAGGCATTAGTGCGTTGGCAGCACCCACAAATGGGCTTAGTGCGGCCTGATTTGTTTATTCCTATCGCCGAAGAGAGCAAGCTGATTGTTCCATTGACCAATTATATCTTCGAAAAGGCATTAAAAGATTTTGCTAATATGAAGGTTGAATCGGGCTTTAGAGTCGCGTTCAACGTGGCGCCAGAGCATTTTACCCAAGATGATATCGAGTCGAAATTTATTCATCTGCGGGATTCTTTGGATCGTATTGGCGTTAAGCCTTTAATCGAAATCACCGAACGGCAATTATTAACGCCGGATATTTGCCAGCGCATTGAAAGCTTACGCCAGTTGGGGATTTTAGTGGCTATCGATGACTTTGGTACTGGGCAAACAACCTTATCTTTGTTACAAACCATGCCATTGGATTACTTGAAAATCGACAAATGCTTCATCGATACCATAGGGCAGGACTCTGTGACTTCCCACGTGCTCGATACCATTATCGAGCTCTCCCACAAGATGAATTATGTGGTGGTGGCTGAAGGGGTTGAAACCCAGGAGCAGGCGGACTATTTGACCAGTCGCCAAGTCCATTTTTTACAAGGTTATCTCTTTGCTAAGCCGATGAAGCTGGCGGATTTAAAGTTATGGTTAGTCGAACATTTCAAAAAGTAGCATCATGATGTAAGTCAGCCATCAGGGCGCCTTGGTGCCCTTATGGCTATTGAACTGTCTTAACTAAAGGTTCTGGCTCGAGGTTCTGATTAAAGGCTATAACCCGTTTCTTCGTGTTCCGATAAATCTAAGCCGTTAACTTCTTGTTCTGTGCTGACGCGAAGGCCGCCAAGTAGCTTACGGATGATCACAAACAGCAACCAAGTGACCACCGCAGTATAAGTGAATGTCGCTGCAACCCCGATAATCTGTACCCCAAGTTGGTCTATCATAGTGTTGTTCATAGTCGCAAAACCGTAGCCGCTAAAAACGCCTAATTGGGTCGAGCTAAAGACTCCTGCCAAAAGAGTACCAAGAATACCGCCGACACCGTGCACGGGGAAAACGTCTAAGGAGTCATCGATTTTAAGTTTCTGTTTGATATAAACCGTTGAGTAAAAACACACGATTCCACCGAGTAAACCTATGACTAAGGCGCCTGCTGGGCCAACATAACCAGAGGCGGGAGTGATAGTGCCTAAGCCCGCTACCATGCCTGTGACTATGCCAAGGGCGCTGGGTTTACCAAACTTAATCCACTCAATTGCCGCCCATGTCATCGCGCCCATAGAAGCGGCGAGATGAGTGGCTAGAATCGCCATGGCTGCGGTGCCATTAGCGCCGAGCGCACTGCCACCGTTAAAACCGAACCAACCCACCCACAGCATGCCCGCACCTGTGACAGTCATCGTCAGGTTGTGCGGCATAATCGCCGAGTTTAAAAATCCTTTGCGTGGACCTAGCACTTTAGCGGCCACGAGCGCAGCAACCCCTGCGGTGATATGCACCACGGTTCCGCCCGCGAAATCATACAGTCCTAGCTGTGCTAACCAGCCACCGCCCCAAACCCAGTGGGTGATCGGCGCATAAACCAGTAATAACCAAGTACCTGAAAAGATAAGCACAGCTGAAAACTTCATTCGCTCGGCAAAACCACCGATGATTAAGGCTGGCGTTATGATGGCAAAGGTCATTTGAAATAGCATAAACAGCGGCTCGGGAATATCCCCGCTAAGACTATCGCGACCAATACCTGACAGTAGTGCTTTGTCTAAGCCACCGATGAAACTGTTACCTGTGTCGAATGCGAGTGAATAACCTAGCCCGAACCATAAAACTGACACTAGGGCGGCAATAGAGAAGCATTGCATCAATATTGAAAGCACGTTTTTACTGCGAACTAAACCGCCGTAAAACAACGCTAATCCTGGCAGGGTCATCAATAACACTAATGCGGATGAGCTTAAGATCCACGCCGTATTTGCAGCGCTAAATTGACCATCATCGGCGACGGCATTCGTCGCCAATATACTGAATAATATCAATAGGTATTTAATACTGAGTCTGAAGCTCACTAGCATCATAGGGCATCAACTCCTTCTTCCGAAGTGCGAATGCGCACCACTTGTTCTAACGAAGTCACAAAGATTTTGCCATCACCCACTTTGCCCGTATGGGCTGCAGCAATAATGGCATCAATAACGGCATCTTCTTGATCGGAATGAATGGCAACTTCGAGTTTAATCTTAGGTAAAAAGTCCACTGCATATTCAGCACCACGATACAATTCCGTATGGCCCTTTTGGCGGCCAAAACCGCGTACTTCAGTGACTGTCATGCCATGGACGCTGAGCTGGGTTAAAGCTTCACGTACATCGTCTAATTTGAATGGTTTAATGATTGCGGTGACCAGTTTCAATTTTCTCTCCAACAAGCTGCAGACTCAATTTATTGGAATAAAGCAGGAATTAGGCCATATAGATAAAGCATTTATTATCATTGCGTTAACATTAAGACGCACCGAAATAGCTTAAAATTTTGGTGCAAAACAGTGCAAAGCAAAGTTAATCTGCCCTGATTTGGTGCGTATTGTTGGTGCAAGGTAAATTTGCTTGACTAGCATGAGTGCAGCAAAAGCCGAGTGAGTATGGCGCTAGGGTAATTCGCGTTTTAATGTGGTAAATAAAAAGTGAGGATTCAGCAAAAAATTAAAAATTATTTAAATTAAACATACTGTTATATTTAGTTTTGTTATGTGAGTTTTCTTGCTTAAGCTTCTAGCTGTTTGATGCGCGCCCAGAGGTCAGCATTAACTGGCGCACTTAAACCGTGCGCTTGTGCACGCTCACAGATATAACCATTAATTTGGTCTATCTCAGTTCGTCTTTGGTGTGCAATATCTTGGTGCATCGATGAGGAATTCCCCGCAGTGAGGCGGATCACCTGATAGACCCTGTCGTGTAACAATTGTTTATCGAGAGGCACGCCCTCGAGTGTGGCAACCGTGACTAACTCGTCGAGAATGCCTTTAATCATGTCACTAAAACCTGGCTCGGCGAGTGTGCCATTAGGACATTGATATAGTGCTGTAAGTGGATTAATCGCGGCATTAACGGCGAGTTTCTGCCATAGACAAGGCACAATGGCATCCACCCATTCACTGTTTGGGATAGCCGCCAGTAAAGCATTGCGATAATGCTCAGTGAGCTCTGTACCTGCAAAATGCCCAAATTGAGTTAGCCCTTGTCCAGTTTGCCTAATTTGCCAACGGGCTTGACGTAACACCCCTTGGGAAGTTGTCCCTAGGCTTAGCCCTCTGCCATCAGCTTGCGCATCAATTAGCGGCGCTAGGGCTAAATGAGGTCCCATTCCATTGTGTAACAACAAAATGTGGCATTGTCTGGGCAGTTGGTTGAGTAAGGGCAAAAGTGCATCGAGCACTTGATAGGCTTTGACGCAGACAATCACTAGGCGGATATTATCGAGCGCATTGGCCGCTAAGATAGGCACAGAATACTGGAGTGCTTGTGTTTTCTGTTGATTATCATTGGCCGGCGCTAATGGAGTGACGCTAAGTGTCTGCTGTATAGATGCAATTGAATCGCGGCCGATAAGACCAACACCCATGCCCGCTGTCGTCAGTTGGTGGCAAATAAGCTGTCCAACGGCACCAGCACCTAAAATCGCAATATCCACCACGCGATTTATGTTCACAGCATGAGTCATATCTGTAGCCTTAAGGTATCTGTTATCAGTACCAGTTTGAAGCGCCTGAGTTAATCTTCTCGTAATTGCGCTGCGCGGAAGTATTTGCCATAGGCCCAATTGCAAAAGTAAAACAGTGCAATACCCGAAAAGTCGGCAATAACATCACCCACAGAAGCGCTACGGTAGGGCAAACGTGATTGCACTAACTCAATTAAAATGGCGTAGCTTGCCAGTGTGAGAGATAACCAATACCACTTAGGTTTGAAAGCAAGATAGGCGAGATAGGAGAGGCAAAAAAAGCTCCCAAGATGGCCTACCTTGTCGATATTCGGAATACTTTGCGAATAGGTTGGTCTGGAAAATACCAGATAACTGATCACGACAAAGGCTACGGCTAAAGCCAGCTTAAATAGGGTATTTTTAGTTATCACAAATATGTTTGTATTAGCTTAGAGTGGGGCAATGATAGGAAAATGTGTGGCTAAAGTCACCCATGATTACGCTTTTATTCTAGGCTTTACCTTCAACTTAGGCCTGTGTGTGGGTAAACTAGCTGCATATTAATTTGATATGGGACATAAAAACTATGCCTTCAATGGATATTGTGTCAGAAGTGAATGAAGTTGAACTGCGTAATGCGGTTGATAATACTAAGCGTGAGCTGGCGACACGTTTCGATTTTCGCGGTAAAACGGCTGACGTGGAATATAAGGACCATGTGGTCACGTTAACCGCTGAAGATGACTTCCAATGCCAACAATTAGTGGACATTTTACGTATGCAACTGAGCAAACGTAATGTGGATCCGTCTTCGATGGAAGTCGATGAGAAAGCCATCCACAGCGGTAAAACCTTCTCCCTAAAAGTGAAGTTTAAAGAAGGTATAGAAACCTTAATTGCTAAAAAACTGGTCAAGCTAATTAAAGACAGCAAACTTAAAGTGCAAGCGTCTATTCAGGGCGAGAAAGTACGAGTTACAGGTAAAAAACGTGACGATTTACAAGCTGTCATGGCGTTGGCACGTGAGTCTGAGTTAGGCCAGCCTTTCCAATTTGATAACTTTAAAGATTAATCGAGCAGAATTGGTTTAACGTGATGCAGTATCGCGTTTGCCATTTCGTCTTTAAATGTAAAAGCCCTCACACTAAGGTGTGAGGGCTTTTTTATATTGATGGCATAAGTGCTATGAGACCTTAATCCGATTTTGTTGGTGCACTTTTTGACGAATCATCCATTAATGATGTGCTTGGATGCGGCGCATACTTGTTGACTAAGACAACCAAAAACAACACCGGAAAGCCAATAACACTGGCGGCGACAAAGAAGTTCACATAACCAAATGCGTCGACATAAGCGCCCGAGAAGCCCGCGATAAATTTAGGGAAAAGCAACATAATCGAAGACAGTAAGGCATATTGCGTTGCACTGTAGCCGTTGCTAGTGAGACTCGAGAGATAGGCAATAAATGCCGCCGTGGCTATCCCAGCGCTGAAGTTATCCACTGAAATAGCAAAGGTTAAAAAGGGCACGTTGTAGCCAATCACTGCCTGCCACGCGAATAGCAGATTGGTTACGGCAACCAGTAAGGCACCGAGGAAAAGGATTTTCATAGTTCCGAAGCGAGCTAACAGAACGCCGCCAAAGGCTGCGCCGACTAAGGTCATGATCAGGCCATAGATTTTACTTAAATAGGCAATTTCTTCCTTAGTGAATCCCATGTCCACATAAAAGACGTTCGCCATAATCCCCATCACAATATCCGAGATCCGGTAGCAAGAAATCAGTAATAAGATGAGGATAGCGCTGCGGCCATAGCGTTTGAAAAAGTCGATAAAGGGTAAAATACTGGCCGTATATACCCAAGATATGCCCGCTGCGATAATTCTAGGATAACGGGCACTTAAGCGTTGTTTTAGCGCTAATTCAGTGGCATCGGCGGCGCGGGTATCGACTTCGGGTTCGCGGCTAAAAAGCGTGGTCAAAATCCCAACAGACATCAAGCCCGCCATAATCAGGTAAGAAGTTTGCCATGCCACTAAGTTGTATGCCGTGTTACCGGGTTCAACCCAAGCCGCTATGGTTAGCGCGCCTGCGGTGGCGATAATCATGGCGCTGCGATAACCCACTTGATAGGCCGCTGCTAGTGCGGCTTGCATCTTTTCTGGGGCTGATTCAATCCGAAAGGCATCAATAACAATATCTTGGGTGGCTGAGGCAAAGGCGACCATTAACGCGAACAGTGCCAAGCGCTCGAGATCTTTGAGAGGGTCACTAAAAGACATGCCTAAGATGGCACCAACCAATAACAACTGAGCGAACAGCATCCAGCTACGGCGGCGGCCTAGAAATCGAGTTAGCAGCGGCAATGAAAGCCGATCGACTAAGGGTGACCAAGCCCATTTAAACGCATAGGCTAAGGCTATCCAGCTGAAATAACCGATTGAAGTGCGATCAACACCAGCTTCACGCAACCAAAAGGATAACGTTGAAAATACTAGCATTAATGGTAGACCAGCAGAAAAACCCAGTAATAACAGGATCAAAACCCGCTTGTGATAATAGACACTGAGGGCATCGAGTGTACGTTGAATAAAACCTGTTGCGGACATAGGCATGAGTCTAAGTGTTTAATCCGCTTAGCTTACGGGTAAGGTGCCATAGGATTCAAGGGCTAATGGTATTCCTTTTACTTTGGAGTCCCGTTTAGCACTATAAGATGGTTGAATATGGCTCGAGAGTTAACTGCTTGTAGCTAAAAGTTTACCGCTTATCTTTATCGCTAGCATAGATCTTGATAGTAAGGAGAGCGTAATAATGTACACACGAGGAATTGGTTTACGAAATAAAAAAGGCCCTATTACAGGGCCATTTTTTATCGATAGGAATGCTGAACTTAAGGTCTTATCCCGATGCATCCCTGCGGCACTCGGCCGCCTAAACTCAGATAGTCACAGCAATCATTTACTTGCTTACGCAGATATTGATTACCGCGGATCACACAGTCAGGCCACCTGTTAAAGCTGTGGAGCAAGTGCCAAAACACTTTTTCAGTTTCAGTTTGCGCTTCGCCAGTCGAATTCAGTTGCTGCCATTCTTCTAACGTGTCCCATAAGTAAAGTTGCACTTCATGGAAGTCGAGTTCTTCACTCAAAAACGCTTTTCCATAGAAGGCGAGTTGGGGCGCTTTATTATCGATGAACTCAGTTGCCGTCATCGTTTGCCTCCTTTCTGTTTACTATCACAGTATAGATGCAAAATTAGCGCTTTTGCTCGAAATTATATTTTGATTACTGTTTTGGTAATAACTTGGCTTTTTTCAATATGATAGGGGTAACAGGAACATCGGGCCAATTGAGCTTAGTGTTAGTTCCTGTCTCAACGACAGCCATAGCTTCGAGGACAGTTTTACCTTCAATCACTTCACCAAATACGGCATAACCCCAACGACGTTTAGAGGGATCGAGCTTAGTGTTGTCGGCTACGTTAAAGTAGAACTGACGAGTGGCTGAGTGCGGCTCGTTTTCACGTGCCATGGCGATCGTGCCCATGCTATTTGTTAGGCCATTTCCTGATTCGTTGACTATCGGCTTACCCTCAGGCAGCTCTTCATACTTGGGGGTGAGTCCGCCGCCTTGCACCACAAAGTCACTGATCACGCGGTGAAATATTGTGTTGTCGTATTCGCCTTTAACGACATGAGTTAAAAAGTTATCGACAGTGATTGGTGCACGAGTTCTATCTAGCTCGACCACGATTTTGCCTAAGCTAGTATCAAATTCGACTCTGGGATACAAGGTATCGGCCTGAATGTCGAGTGCGAGGCTATGATGACTCATAAAGATGAGTAAGAGGACTGATATCCAACGGAGCATATTGATTTCCTTATAATAAACTGACGCTGTTATTTTTGTAGAAACTGATTAAGCTCAGGATCGTTTAGAATCTCGCCGGTAAGTTGGCCGAGCAATTTGTTCATATCCAGTTCTAAGGTTGCAAAATCGGGCGTTAAAGGACCTTTTAAAGTGCCTTTGGCTTTATAGCGTTTAACCAGCTCTTGGGTGGAGTTTTTGGCTTGAACTGCGATTAACACACTGTGTTTTGCCTCATAGCCAAAGGTCTTTTTAGTGATATCCATTTGCAATTCTTCTAATTGAATTTGCACTGAATTAGTTGCGCTTGGGTCGATTTGGTAGCCTGCTTGAGCAAAACCTGCGCGGAATACTTCATCAAGTAACAGTTTAGGCGGTTCGCTCGGGCCAACTAAACGTGTTTTTGTCCCTTCTTCAATAAAACGAGCAACATAATCGACTGTGCGTGTATCTACCGTTTCAAGAGCGATAGGTACAAGTTGCGCCGTTTGTTGGCTGATATTGGGCACTTGAGGGCTGAAAGCCATATGAGTCGGATTTTGGCTGGCACAGCCCGCGAACAGCAGGGGGAAAGTCAAGGTCAGTAATAGCCGTTTCATGGGATCTCTCGTACAAGTAAAAGTGGCTACAGCATACCAGAAATCACTTTTGATGCCACAGAACACCGTGATTCAGTTGAGGTACAGCTTTTATTGCTAATATCTTGTGCTCATTATTCACATCCGTGTTTTCTGTGCATTCACATCATTTATTCGCATAGTTACAAGGCATGGAAGGCAGGTTAAATATGGAAAAAATATCATTCACTTCGTTATTTGTTGGCCTGATGCTGGCGTCAGGCCTGATGAGCTCCAATGCGCTCGCGGGCGATTCTGCCCATATACTGGGTGGTAGTTTAGGTTACGGTACCCAAGAATTTGAAACTAAGAACGGTAAATATGATGCGGGTGACACCTTAACCAGCGACTTATATTACCGCTATATGCTCAACGAGCATTTTGGGTTTGAGGCGGGTTATTTAGCGGGTTCAGGTGGGGTGGCGAGTGCGCTTGTTAGCGTCATCAGTGAGATAAAAGATTTACGTTACCAAGGTGTTAGAACCGCGGCTTACGGTGAGTATGCTTTGTCTCGTGGTAACAGCTTGTATGCCAAATTAGGCGCTGCTTACACTCAAGTCAGCTATGAGATAGATAAACAAGATATGGACTCGGATGATGTCGGTTTTTATGGCGCTGCAGGCTGGCAATATCGATTTAAGTCAGGATTCGGTTTGAATTTGGAATACCAATATATCCCGATGAAAGAGCTTGAATTACAGGGGATCAACTTTGGTATTAGCTACCGATTCTAATCTTTCCTTATCCAACGATTAAAGCGCCTTTAGGCGCTTTAATCGTTTTACAAACAAGGAATTTAAAACATTAAACCGAATACTGACTGGCAACAAAATGACAACATTTTGTCCTTGCACTCTTTTAATGCAATGGGGGACAGGTTAGAGTAAAAATTCGATGTTTAGAATGAGAGAGCATAGATGCTCCCGCGTCTTTTTTGTAAGGCTTAGTCATGTTAACGATAGCAACGCAAATCGCCCCAGATAACCTGATCAATCCGAAGGGGTTACCCCATTTCGGTCATTTCGATGGCATAGTCAAAACCTTAGGTTTAGCGGACTTTGCCTATTTCGATACCATGGATAAACCTGCTTCAGCGTGGGCTAAGCATTTCGATTATAAACAATTTCAGTTTGTCTCTTTGGTCACGCCGCGTTATGTCCTAGGCATCGCGCTTGCCGATATTGCTTACGTCGGCAGTGCTTTTTGTTATTTATACGATATAAAAACCAACACACTCACCCAGCTTGATTGGTTAAAACCTTTGAGGTTTGGCTATCAGATGACACCATCGCCAGCCGAGGGCCGAAGTAGTATTGGCCGTAAAGGGGCGCAGTTAAGCTTTGAGATTGTAGAGGGCGGTTGGCGGTTAGTGATTGATACTAAAAATATTCAAGCCGATGTGACTTTACACTCAGCCCCCTTAAGTTTGCCTATGGCTATGTGTAGTCCTACTGGATACAACGGCTGGACTTACACACAAAAGCATAATGGTTTGACCGTTAAAGGTAGTTTGACTGTGGGTCATGAGCCGCAGCCGCTGAATCAAGCTTTAGCAGGCTATGACTTTTCAGCGGGTTACATGCGCCGTGATACCAGTTGGCGCTGGGCGTCAATTAACGCGCGGATCCATGAGGGCATTATGGGGCTTAATTTAGCGGCGGGTGTTAATGAAACTGGGGCTACTGAAAATGTCTTTTGGATTAATGGCGAGCGTCATTTACTCGGGCAAGTGCAATTTGAGTTTGATCGCCATGCCACGCTCGGCGCCGAGGTTTGGCGAGTCTACAGTCAAAATGGCCAAGTGGATTTGCAGTTTGCGGCGCGCAATTGTCGCAGTGAAAAGCGTAATTTGCTCTTGCTTAAGAGTAATTTCCGCCAATTCATCGGTCATTTCAGTGGCACGATTACCGATAATCAAGGGCACAGTTACCAGTTAAATAATGTTCTGGGACTCGCCGAAGATCACTATGCTCGCTGGTAGCTAACGGCGACTAACGGATCGCAGCTGCCTGCGTTGTGGCGTTGAATGCGGTTTATAGAATGTAGTCAGAGTTTTTATAAAAGTAACAATAAAAATAATCATAAAATAAAAATAGAACAGGATGATCTTATATGGATATCGCCTCGCTGATCCAGCACCCAGAATTGTTACTGCTGGTGCTTGCACCTTTGTTTTTCGTGTGTATTTTGCTGGAATGGTACTTTGGCGATAAAAGACAAAAGCTACCGTTAAGTGCACGTTATCGCGGCCAAGAAGTGCTGTGTAATTTCAGCCTCGCGGCCATGCACCAAGGTGCCGATCTGCTCACTGGTTTGCTGATCGCTAAGCTGTATTTGGCGATTTTTGGTTGGAAGTTATTCGATATTGAAATGGGCCCATTGAGCTTTATTGCCTTGATGGTCGCGCAGGACTTTTGTTATTACTGGTTCCACAGGGCGAGCCACAGAGTCCGCTGGATGTGGGCGGCTCACGTGGTGCATCATAGCTCTGAGAATATGAATTTTAGCACTGCGTTTCGTCAGAGTTTAATGTATCCCTTTGCAGGCATGTGGGTATTTTGGTTACCGCTGGTGGTCATAGGTTTCGATCCAAACTGGGTGGTGTTTGTGGTATTACTCAATCTGGGATTGCAATTTTTTGTGCATACCCAAGCGATTAAATCACTCGGACCGCTGGAATGGGTCTTCAATACTCCATCACATCACAGGGTGCACCACGGTCGTAATCCCCAATATATAGATAAAAACTATGCGGGTGTGCTGATTATTTGGGACAAGCTGTTTGGCACTTTTGAGCCCGAGGTAGAGACTGTGATTTACGGCATCACTAAGCCAGTGAATAGTTTTAATCCCTTTAAAGTGACTTTTAGTGAATGGCGAGACATGTTTGCAGAGGTCACAGCGACAGGCTTGAGTGTTAAACAACGACTGCGTATCTTGTTTGCTCCACCTTCCAGCAGTTTAAAAAGCGAGGAATAACAATCCACTGCATTTTCCAAGTTAAATAGCGCAAATGGCTAATAGAGTCTTGAATTTAGCCTTGCTAGCATATATTCCGTTTTTTGCCACTGTTTTGGTGTAAAAATGTACAATCCCATACTTTGGTGGTACTTTTTGGGGTAAGGAGTTTAACTCGGGAGGACTTATCATGATGGATGAACCTCGATTATCCGCGGAGGAGCTTGCTTGTTTTAGCGAACTTTTTTCGCCGACTCGTGTGGGCACAGCCTTGACTAACGATCCCCTAGTCAATCACGTGCTCACAGTCACAACTGAAGTACCGCAAGTTATCGCCTCGATTCTCGGTAAGGCAAAACTCACTCTATTGGCCGAAGTCGGACCCTATAAACTCTGGTTTCCGCTACTGATGAAAGTGGATGACTTTGGTCAGTTTCAACCCACTTTAGGTGTACCTGAAGTGCTAGATGCCTCGGGAGTGGAGCGCAGTTGGCGGTTAACTCAAGCCGATGATGTGTGGATATTCGACCACGATCAAGGTGAGCAATGGTCTGTTGCCTCGCTATCTAGTTCTGGCATGGCCATTCGTGCTAAATCACAGCAGCAATTTAAACAATTGTTAGGCAGTAAAGACTTGCAATTACAATTGCCCAATGGCGAGACTATGCGCGTCGATATCGAGCCTATTCGTAGCGAGAAAGGTCTGGCTTTCGTTAAGTTTCAGGCCGAAACCGAAGAGCGTGAAGCGTTACGTCAATTCTTATTTAGTCGCCACCGTAGCCAGCACGCTCAGCTCTACCGTGACTTACGTTAGGACCTCCATTGCGACAGTTTTCGGCCTTGTGTTAGTTGACCTGTTATCTAAAAATCTCAGTTCTGCAACTTGAATGTGAAATCCACGGATTTAAAAACTGTCATTTGTGATTGCAGTGCTTTTCACCGATTGTTACCTGCCAATCTGTCGCTCGATGGATTAGAATGGCGGTGAATTCAACACATCAGAGCGAGCGGTATGCACGTACATATTTTAGGAATTTGTGGAACCTTCATGGGTGGTCTAGCGTTATTGGCTAGGGCCAAAGGGCACAGAGTGACGGGCTCGGATGCCAATGTCTATCCTCCAATGAGCACGCAACTAGAGGACCAAGGCATTGAGCTTATTCAAGGTTTTGATCCTAGCCAGCTGGGTGAAGCAGGGCACTATCCTGACTTAGTTGTCATTGGTAATGCCATGAGCCGGGGTAATCCTTGTGTGGAAGCCGTGTTGAACATTGGCATCCCTTATACCTCTGGCCCGCAGTTTTTAGCCGATCATATTTTGCCTGAGCGTTGGGTGCTGGCAGTGTCTGGCACTCACGGTAAAACCTCGACATCTAGCATGTTAGCCTGGATTTTAGATGATTGTGGTTATGAGCCTGGATTCTTAATCGGTGGCGTACCGCAAAACTTTGGTGTGTCGGCACGTTTAGGCAAGACCGCTTTCTTTGTCGTTGAGGCTGACGAATACGACAGTGCCTTCTTCGATAAACGTTCGAAATTCGTGCATTATCATCCGCGTACCTTAGTGATCAACAATCTTGAGTTCGATCATGCCGATATTTTTGCTGATCTGGCTGCGATTCAAAAACAGTTTAACCACTTAATTCGCACCGTTCCTGGTGAAGGCAAGATCATTTGGCCCGCCGATTCCCATGCCGTTAAGCAAACGATTGATATGGGGTGTTGGAGTGAGCAAGAAACCTACCATTTAGCCGAATCGACCAGCGGTTGGTATGGCAAAGCGTTAAGTGATGATTGCCATCGCTTTGAAGTGTTTTTTGATGGCGAGTCTCAAGGTATTCTCGAATGGGATTTGATTGGTCAGCACAATATTGAAAACGCCATGATGGCCATTGCTGCCGCGCGTCACGTTGGCGTTAAGCCGAGTGCTGCAATTGAAGCTTTAGCTAAGTTTATGCCACCTAAGCGTCGACTCGAATTACTCGGAACCGTTAACGGTGTGAGCGTATATGACGATTTTGCCCACCATCCGACGGCCATTGCGACCACGTTAAAAGGTATGCGGGCTAAGGTTGGGCAGAGCAAAATTACTGTGGTACTCGAGCCGCGCTCAAATACCATGAAGAGCGGTGTCCATAAAGACACTTTAGCTTTTTCTATGATGCAAGCCGACGAAGCCTTTTTATATCAAGCTGATACCATCGACTGGAATATGAAAGAAGCCATGGAAGCGGCGGTGATCCCTGTGACTGTGTTACATCAAATTGATGATGTGGTCGCGAAAGTCGCAGCAACCGCCAAAGCAGGCGACACCATAGTGGTGATGAGTAACGGTGGTTTTGGTGGGTTACATAAGAAGCTGCTGGCCGCATTAGAACAGGCTTCAACTGTAGAGCAGGTTAGCTAAGATGGCCTACGCAAAGTCGACTAAGGCGATTAGCTTAGCTTGGACGGGCGCCTCTGGTGCTCCCTATGGGCTTAAGTTACTCGAGTGTCTGTTGGTATCGGGATATCAAGTGTTTTTGATGATCTCCAGTGCAGCTCGAGTGGTATTGGCGACGGAACACGGCTTACAGTTAAGCGCCAACAGTGACAAAGCCCATGCCCAGCTGTTGGCTTTGCTGCACGAAAAAGGCGTGATTATTGCTGGCGAGTTAGTGGTATTAGGCAAAGATGAGTGGTTTTCACCGCCTGCATCGGGTAGCGCTGCACCTAAACAAATGGTGATTTGTCCTTGCTCTACGGGGACGTTAGCGGCAGTTGCTACCGGAATGAGTAATAATTTACTCGAACGCGCCGCCGATGTGGTGATTAAAGAGCGCGGCCAACTTATCCTAGTACTTAGGGAAACTCCTTTTAGTGCCATACACTTAGAGCATATGTTAAGCCTTTCTCGCCTCGGCGCGACCATTATGCCCGCTGCACCCGGCTTTTATCACAATCCCAAATCGGTAGAAGATCTGGTAGACTTCATGGTCGCTCGAATTCTCGATCATTTGGGCGTTGACCATGCATTAACGAGTCGCTGGGGTTATGACAAACAGTCTAACCGCGACCTCGACAATTGAGACTTATATGAAACACACCACCGAAGTGATGATCTCTGCTGAAGAGATAAGCCAGAAATTGGATCAAATGGCCGAGCTAATCAATGCCCATTATGCCCACAGTGAACGTCTGCTGATGGTAGGCTTGTTAAAAGGCTCAGTGGTCTTTATGGCTGACCTATGTCGCCGCATCAAAGGCCATGTTGAAATCGATTTTATGTCGGTTTCCAGTTATGGCAATACTATGACCAGCTCACGGGATGTGAAAGTGCTGAAAGATGTGCAATCAGATATCGCCGGTCGCGATGTATTGATCGTGGAAGACTTGATTGACTCAGGTAACACCTTAAGCAAAGTGCGCGAGATGTTGTTACTGCGGGAGCCTAAGAGTCTTGCACTGTGCACCCTGTTGGATAAACCTGAGCGTCGTGAAGTGGATGTGAAGGTCGATTTTATCGGTTTTACTATCCCTGATGAGTTTATCGTAGGTTATGGTATTGATTATGCTGAGCAGTATCGCAATCTACCTTATATCGCCAAAGTCGTACCACTCGATTAAGTGTCCGATACAGTTTAAAACTCCCGCAACAGGCGGGAGTTTTGCTTTTTGCGGCAATATAAAAAGCATTAATGATTGAATCATTAAATTTTTTCTTTTCAATCAATTAGCTAATTTTTTGCTTTAGTTCTGCAACCCATCATTGTAATTGTGTTTTTTAGCACCATCTTATTACTTTCTAATGTGTAAGGATCGGTACAAATATGGCGAATATTACCCATGCTCTGGTACTCGAAGGGCTTAAAAAAACCTATAAAGGCGGCGTAGAAGCGGTCAAAGGCATCAGCCTTACCGTCAATCAAGGGGATTTCTTTGCCTTGCTCGGCCCCAATGGTGCGGGTAAATCCACCACGATTGGTATTATTAGCTCCTTAGTGCAGAAGAGTTCAGGTACGGTCAAAGTCTTTGATTATGATATTGATAAGCAGCTAGAACACGCCAAGCTCTGCATTGGTTTAGTACCACAAGAGTTTAACTTCAACCAGTTCGAAACCGTGCTGCAAATTGTGGTGAATCAAGCGGGTTACTATGGTGTGCCAAAACCTATCGCCCTTGAGCGTGCCAAAAAATACTTAAGCCAACTGGATCTGTGGGAAAAGCGCAATAGCCCTTCGCGGGAATTATCTGGCGGCATGAAGCGACGGTTAATGATCGCCCGCGCCCTGATGCACGAACCTAAATTATTGATTTTAGATGAACCTACCGCAGGTGTGGATATTGAACTGCGCCGCTCTATGTGGGAGTTTCTCAAACAAATAAACCAGCAGGGTGTGACGATCATCCTGACCACTCATTACCTTGAAGAAGCGGAAATGCTTTGCCGTAATATCGGCATTATCGATAAAGGTATTTTAGTGGAATGCACTAGCATGAAGGCGTTGCTGAGTAAGCTGAATATGGAGACTTTTATTCTCGATCTTCGTCGCGATACTGAAATGGCTCCCGTGCTCGATGGCATGGCTTGTCGCTTAACCGACTCTCATACCTTAGAGGTGGATGTAGCGAAAGAGCATAATCTTAACGATGTCTTTAGCCAATTGAGCGCAGCTAATATTGAAGTGCTATCGATGCGTAACAAGTCTAATCGGTTAGAAGAACTCTTCGTCGAACTCGTGAAGAAAACTCAGGGAGCCTCAGCATGAATCAGCTCTACTTTATTGCCTTTAAAAGTATTTTAAGTAAAGAGATCAATCGTTTTACGCGAATTTGGATCCAGACCTTAGTCCCGCCAGCGATTACCATGACCTTGTATTTTTTGATTTTTGGTAACTTAGTCGGCAGCCGGATTGGAGAAATGGGCGGCGTATCTTATATGGAGTTTATCGCCCCTGGTTTGATCATGATGTCGGTGATCACTAACTCTTACTCGAATGTTGCTAGCTCATTTTACAGTGCCAAGTTTCAACGTAATTTAGAAGAGCTGATGGTGGCTCCTGTGCCCCATTATGTGCTGATTGCTGGCTACGTAGGCGGCGGCGTGGCGCGCGGTTTATGTGTTGGCCTGATAGTGACATTAGTGGCCATGTTCTTTGTCGACATTAGCTTACATCACGCAGGTTTAGTGGTGATGACGGTATTTTTAACCTCAGTGCTATTCTCATTGGGTGGCTTAATTAACGCTGTTTTTGCTAAAAGTTTCGACGACATCAGTATCATCCCCACCTTTGTGCTTACCCCATTAACTTACCTTGGCGGCGTATTTTACTCCCTGTCACTCTTGCCCCCATTTTGGCAAGGCGTGTCGGCACTCAATCCTGTGGTCTATATGATCAACGTGTTCCGCTACGGCTTTTTAGGCTTTGCCGATATCAGCGTGCCATTATCCATCGCCATTATGATCGGTTTCTGTGTCGCACTTTGGACCTTAGCGTATTACTTAGTCTCGCGCGGAATAGGCCTACGTTCCTAGACATATTTCTTTAGAGCGTAATAGAAAAAGAGAGCCATTAAGGCTCCCTTTTTAGTGTCAACAACTCGTTACTTCATACGACGACGCATTGCCGCCAGTGGTAACAATAAGGCGGTTAGCCAACCGAGTGAACCTCCTCCATTGTCTGTATTTTTATTTGGTGCAGCAACCGCAGTCACTTCACCAGTATTACTGTTTAATGTGCCATCATTCGCAATAACAGTAAATGTATAGGTTCCCTGCTCTTTTGGGGTAAAGCTAATATTTTTTGCTGCAGGATCAAAAGTCACTGTAGGACCTGATGTCTGTGTCCAAATATAGGTGAGTGCATCGCCATCGACATCTTTAGCATTTGACATGACGGTGATTTTTTGGCCTGTAGGCAAGGTTTCTCCTGTTGGGGCGACAGTTGGTGCATCATTGACATTAGCAACTGTCACAGTCACTTTAGTCGCTTTTGATACGTTGCCATCGGCATCTTCGACGCTGTAAGTGAAGCTATCGGTGCCAAAGAAGTCTTTCTTAGGCTGATAAGTCGCAATGCCAGCTTCACTGATAGTGACAGCACCATTGGCAGGTGCGTCTACTACAGTTGCTTTAGACAATGTACCTACAGGAGCAATATCCAAAACACGCTGTGCACTGGCGGTTATGCCATTGCCTGTGATTGATGCGCGAGCAACTTTTTGATCTGGATTGATATCATTTGCGAGCAAATCAATTTCTATTGAGGTTTCTTCTGTAGCCTCTGCCATATCGCCAGTGCCAAAGGAGAATTCTGTCGCTTTAGCCAGATAGTCGATAGTAACATTACCTGCCGTTGTGTTTTTCAGCGTCAATGTATTACCTGTTACAACCGAATCACCTTCACCATTAAAGTGGTAAGTTGTTCCAATTGTTCCGCCTATATTTTCAGCGCCGATAGTGACGTTTGAAGGCATATTTGGAATATTTATGTAATTGAATACAACCTCTTCAGTATCACCTGTTTTAATCCAAATGCTAAACGTATAAGGTGTATTTGATGTATCACCATAGAGTTGGCCTTTATTCCACTCTAAAGCTAACCATTTAACTCCATCATCATCTGTGAATACACCAACGGCTAAGTCACCACCGCCAGTATCGCCAGCAGATTTATCTGATAAATCAAAATCTGACCAGAAGGGCGCTAAAATGTTATTTGGGTTGCTGCCATCAGGTAGCTTTTTGTTCGCAAATGTACCACTTGCACTTCCACCTCCAACAATCGCTAGACCATTGTCAGACATAGTGATGCTGGAATAGCTAACCCCATTGTATTTAAAGCTAGGCACAGTAAAGGTGAACGCTTGTTCATCACAACCTTCTGGACAAGTAATTGGTTTGACCCCTAGACTCACTATGCTTGGGAAACCAGCTGAGCCCTTAGTTGTCGTCATTTTAGGAAGATTAAGTGACCCAACCCAAGTAATGTTGCCTATATCTTCGTTGATTTGTAAACCATTTTGCGTCGCGCCAGCTAAGCTAACTTTTACATCATCTTTCGATGTTAGTTTCGTGCCTTCTGGTGCTTGCGCTGTAATAGTCACTGTACTGTCAAATGAGTTATTGTTTATCACAACTGATATTGGAATCGCATCGGTTGCGTTAAGTTCGGTTTTCTTGCTCATAGTCGAAATCAGTGAGGCATCACTTGACTCTTTAGCTAACACAGCCAAAGGTAAGTGAGCATCCTGCAGTCCTTCGGTGCTGCTTATCATTACATTACCAAAAATCCACTCACCATATTCTGCGAAAGTTGAGTCAACGGTTACAGTAAACGTGGCAGAGGCTCCTGCGGCAAGTTCTAAGCTAGAAGGTGATACTGTTATACCTGTACTATCGGATGAAGTTGATAAGTTCCAAGATGTTTTTGCATTACTCTTGTTATATACCGTTCGAGTGAAAGTACATGGACCAACACAAGAGTCTGATGCGATTGATGGTTTGTCGAACGTTAATATAGCTTTGGCTGCAGCATCTAAATCCATGCGTCCAGCACCCATACCAAATGGTGTGGCTGGTGTTGTTGCATCATCATCTAAAATATCATCAAATTTAGCTGTTGATGTTAAAGCAGTTTTAATATCGTTTGCAGACCAATCTGGATGTAATTGACGCATCATAGCTGCAGCACCTGCTACGTGCGGGCTTGCCATACTGGTGCCAGAGATCATATTAAAGTCTTCACCACCATCATCAGGAGAAAAAGCTGACAGAATGTTGGTACCAGGTGCTGCAATATCCGGTTTAAGAATATTTTGGTTGCCATCAGGACCGCGTGAACTGGTGCTATTTAGGTTATCAGCAAGTTCAGAAACCATGATGCGTTTAGTTTTTGCAACTATCGTACCTGTTGTTGCAGCATCTCCCATGGCTTCAATTACGGCTAAACCTGCATCTTTCGTAATCATGACAGCAGGGAATGGTTCACCAGGCATAGACATAGTCGTTGGTGCACCTGCCGCATTGTTATAAACTACAAGGGCTTTAGCGCCTGCAGCTTTTGCGTTTGTGGCTTTTAATGAGAAGTTACATGTTCCGCGAGAAATCAATGCAATGCCATCTTTGAACGAATCCGCAGCAAAGGCATCACAACCATTGGCATTTTCAGCATCTAAATTAACGGCCGCAATCACTGGAGCGGTAATATCTTCTGAAAGCACTGCATCAGAACTTGGGATAGCAAGTAAATCATCACCACCGGTATTAAAGCTATTAGCGAAAAAACGCCCTGTTGTAGTGTTAGCAACAGTTATTCCTGATTCAATACAAGCAGGGCAGCCGATAGTTTGAGGACCATTACCATCGTTACCGGCAGCGCTAACTACAACAACCCCCGCAGCTTCTGCAGCTTCAAACATGGTTTTGTATGGGCTGCTAGCTGGATCACTACCAGCACTCCCCCCCCATGAGTTGTTGATTACATCTGCACCATCATTAACAGCATGCTCTAAGGCTTCCATTAACATGATGTTAGAGCCGGTTCCGCCTGTGCAATCAGGCTTACTGTAAAGAGCCTTGTAGACCATAAGGTAAGCTGCTGGTGCTACACCAGATAGTTGAACGGGAATATCTTTATAAGTAGTTGATATTTTGTTACCGACAGCGGTACCTGCAACGTGAGTTCCGTGACCACCATAGCTAAGTGGACTCATGTATTCATTAGGACACACAGGTGATGTTGGCTGTGACCAACGCGCAACGATCAGCTTGTTGTTACAGAATGAAGCATCGACAGTCGAGCAGTAGTCATCCGATGGTCGACTACCGCTGGGTGCTGTGAAGCCTGCATCGGTAAACATGGGGTTTTCCGGACGAATGCCGCCATCAATAATAGCAACTTTCATTCCTTTGCCCGCATTAGCCATGCCGGAAACGGCTTCCCACATAGCTGGGGTATTAATCACTTGGTGTGATGCATCCATGTTAGTTTCATATATAGCCTCTGGGTATACTGCTTTCACTCCAGGCATTTTGGCTATTTTTTCAACACTTAGTCCTTGGCCAACAACTGTTATACCGTTAAAAAGTGTTTGGAAATGACGTTCCACTTTTGCATTTGGCGCAATTTTAGCTAAATTGCTAGCAAAAGCGTTTTGCTCTTTAGCTAGGTGACTTGAATAGCTTTTGACATTAGTAGATTGAATATCTAGTTTTTCTTTTTTCGAATTTAAAGCTGTTGCTGCGAAGTTGCCGATGCCGCCTCTATACTTAGCTAGTGCAGGAGATTCCATCTCAACAATAAAACGTTGTGGAGCATCGAGGTTAGTGGCTGATGTTTGCGGTTTAGTATATTTATCATGCGCGCTTATTTCTGGAGAGTAAGGTTTAAATGTAAATTCACTGTTAGCAATAGCTGCGCTTGAGAGTAGTGCAGCGGAGATAGCGATCGATAGTTTTGTCTTCACAACTTCTTCCTTGTCAATTAATGCTTTCAGCACTTTACTAAATGTGCTTGTAGCTGAATTGTTATAGTTTATGCTGCGCTCTTTGGCGGCAGCAATGAAGTTGTAACACAAATATATCGTATGGTTAACACTTTTGCGGTAAAAAAGATGTTAATCACACATTGCGGTTTGTTATGTTGTTTGCAAGTATTAGCTGTTTTCCTGTTTTCCTGTTTTCCTGTTTTCCTGTTTTCCTGTTTTCCTGTTTTCCTGTTTTCCTGTTTTCCTGTTTAAGGTTTAACCGCTCTGACGATTGGGTTTTGTAGGCTGATCAAGGTTTCTGTCGACTGGATTTCATCGATAGATTGAATGCGATTGATGAGTACGTGCTGTAAACCATCGATGGATTGGCACATTACCTTTACGAAAATACTGTAGTTGCCTGTGGTGTAATAGGCTTCGACGACTTCTTCGAGTGCGTTGAGTTTGGCTATGGCGGCGGGGTAATCGCCAGCACTTTTAAGATTGATACCGATAAAACAGCAGACGTCATAACCTAGGGCTTTAGGATTTACTGTGATCTGCGCGCCTGTGATTATCCCCGCTTGCTTCATTTTTTCTACCCGAACATGGATAGTGCCCGCGCTAACGCTAAAGCGTTTAGCGAGTTCAGCAAAGGGGGTGCGGGCATCCTGCATTAGGGCTTCGAGGATATGATTATCGAGTTGATCGCGCTGAAATGCGGTATCCATAAATAAACTCTCTATAACGTAGTGAATTGTCATAAAGTTACGTTTTTTTATGGGGAATTGCTACCGATTTTGCCCGTATTATTTGATTTTAGTGATCATTGTTCGCCCAAAGGCTCACAAAAAGGCACTTCTGCGCTAAAAGTCATACTGACACCCGTGTAGGGATGTTTGATGGTGAGTTCTGCCGCATGCAGTAATAGTCGAGGCGCTAAGGATTTTGCCAGTGAGTCGGCATAAAAACCATCGCCTAAGATCGGATGTCCTAGCGCCATCATATGCACCCGTAATTGGTGTGAGCGGCCTGTGATTGGCGTCAGTTTAACCAGCGTTGAGCGTTTGGCGCGGCTCATTACTTGGTAGTGAGTCAAAGACGGTTTGCCAACAAGATGATCGACTTTCTGTTTAGGGCGATTTGGCCAGTCGCAGATCAGTGGATAATCAACGCTGCCAGTGTCATTTTTGACATGGCCTGCAACCCTTGCATAATAGGTTTTGCTGGTTTCTCTATCGTGGAACTGACGTTTTAATTCCCGCTCGGCGCTACGAATAAGGGCGACAACTATCACGCCTGAGGTCGCCATATCGAGGCGATGGACGATTTGGCAATGGGGATGCTCAGCTTTTACTCGAGCATAGACACTGTCGTAATGGGCGGGGTCGCGACCGGGCACAGACAACAATCCTGAAGGTTTGTTGATGACGATAATGTCTTTATCTTGATAAAGAATATCGAGCCAAGGAGTGGTCGGTGGTTGGTAAATAAAATCAGTCATAAATAGTGCCTATTCGTCAATGCGGGGCAAAGATACTCTGCTCGGCTTGAGGGTGCAAGTGTGAGGCCCAAAGATCGGCGGTGCCATTATCCTCGCTGACAAAAGTAAAGCGGATTAGTTGATGATTTGCTGATAGAGCTGTATTTGAGTTTTTGTTATACTCCCGTCCTTTTCGTTAATGATCATTTTGAGTCTGTGAAGCCATGAGCCAGCCAGAGATATACACTCCCGAGAATCTTTCTCACGTCCATAACCGTCTTGAGTTATTGGCGCCTGCAAAAAATGCTGACTACGGTATCGAAGCCATACGCCATGGTGCCGATGCGGTATACATAGGTGGTCCTGCGTTTGGTGCGCGGGCAACGGCGGGTAACAGTGTTGAAGATATCGCGCGCCTGTGTACTTATGCTCATCAATATCATGCTCAGGTATTCGTCGCCCTCAATACCATTTTGATGGATAACGAACTGGCCGACGCCGAAAAACTCATTTGGCAATTGTACGAAGCGGGTGCTGACGCGCTGATTGTGCAGGACATGGGTGTATTGCAGCTCAATTTGCCGCCGATTGCCCTGCATGCCAGTACCCAAATGGATAACCGCAGTCCAGAAAAAGTGGCGTTCTTAGAGCAAGTTGGTTTTTCTCAGGTGGTGCTCGCCCGTGAATTAGGCTTAAGCCAAATCCGTGATGTCGCCGCACATACTAATATGCAGCTCGAATTCTTTATCCACGGTGCTTTGTGCGTGGCTTACAGTGGTTTGTGTAACTTGAGTCATTCCTTTAGTAACCGCAGTGCTAACCGCGGTGAATGCTCGCAAATGTGCCGCTTGCCGGGCAATCTTAAAACCCGTCAAGGTGATGTGTTAGCGCAGAACGAACATTTATTGTCTTTAAAAGATAATAACCAAACCGAAAACCTTGAGGCGCTTATCGATGCGGGTATTCGCTCGTTTAAGATTGAAGGTCGCCTAAAAGATTTAAGTTACGTTAAAAACGTCACCGCGCATTATCGCCAAAAGCTGGATGCGATTATGGCGCGTCGCCCTGAGTTTAAGGCTTCGTCCCACGGCCGCTGTGAACATTCTTTTATCCCCGATCCAGAAAAGACCTTTAACCGTGGCAGCACAGATTACTTTGTTAACGAACGTAGCCAAGGAATTAAAGATTTCCGCTCGCCCAAATACATAGGCGAAGAAGTCGGTAAAGTGGTCAGCATAGGTAAAGACTTTATCCAAGTGAGCTCTAGCCATGAGTTTAATAACGGCGATGGCTTAGCGTTTTTCCCCGCGAATTTTGCCATGGCAAAGCAGTCCGATGACAAGCTGCAAGGCCTGCGGGTTAACCGTGCCGAAGGGTTAAAACTGCATATATTGCAGGTGCCAAAGGATTTAAAAGTCGGCATGACTTTGTACCGTAACCATAACCAAGCCTTCGAAGCCCTGTTATCTAAAGAATCTTCTAAACGGATTATCGGCGTCGATTTACGGTTGAGCGACACCCAAGAAGGACTCGCACTGACATTGACGGATATCTATGGCCTAAGCGCCACAGTCAATTTAACGGTCGAGAAGACGCCTGCGACTGATGTCGATAAGACCTTACAAAATACTCGCACTCAGCTGGGTAAGCTCGGCAGTACCGACTTTGTTGCCCGTAGCATCAGTATCGATACGGCCCAAGCTTGGTTCTTGCCTGCATCTGTGCTCAATGGTCTGCGCCGTGATGGTGTGGCCGCTCTCGAGGCTGCTCGTGTGCAAGGCTATGTGCGTCCACTGCCGTGGAAGCATAATCAAGATGCAGTCTATCCCGTCAAGCATTTGAGTTACTTAGGTAATGTTGCCAACGAAAAGGCCAAGGATTTTTATCAACGCCATGGCGTGATTGAAATCCAAGATACCTATGAGAAAAATGGCGTTACCGAAGATGTGCCATTGATGATCACTAAGCATTGCCTACGCTTTAACTTCAATCTGTGTCCGAAGGAAGTGCCAGGGATCAAGGCCGATCCTATGGTGCTTGAAATCGGCAATGATGTGCTCAAGTTGGTATTCGACTGCCCTAAATGCGAAATGATGGTGGTCGGTGAAAACCGTCAAGTGCGAGGCCAGAAACACCTTTAACATTTGTCATTAGGAGCATTGCCCGAGTGCAATGCTCCTAGCTCCTATTCAGCTTGCATCTGCGCGCCTACAACAGCCTACCTCTCATTGATGTTGCTCTCACCATTGCCACTCTCATATTTTCATCAAAGCCTTATATTGCACATGCGGTAATGAGCAGATATCTTATTGAAAATAATATCAATAATAAGGGATGTTAAAATGGGATTGTTAGACGGTTTACTCGGTAATGCTGCTGAGGTTGATTTACAGGAATTAGCCGAGGAATTAAGGCCTATCATGGGCATTCAAGAAGAATTAAAACTCGCCTACAAAGTGATCCGTGATTTGTTTATTTTCACCAATAAACGCCTGATCTTAATTGATAAGCAGGGACTTACAGGCAAGAAGGTTACTTACCATTCAATACCTTATAAATCTATTACCCATTTTGAAGTGGAAACGACAGGGCATTTTGATATGGATGCAGAGCTTAAAATTTGGATCTCAGGCCAGAGTGAACCTTTAGTCAAAGAACTCAAGCGTGGCACGGATGTCGTGGGTATTCAAAAGACTATTGCCACTTTTGCACTTTAGTTTTTTTGCACTTTAGTTTTAGTGCTGCGACTTAGATTCATTTAGTGCTATCAAGCTTGGAATTGTTATCGCAAGCTGACGGTTAATGTGAGTAAGGTAAGCCAAGTTTTATCAGGGCTTACCTATCCTCGCGATCTAGTGTGATTCAAATCTGCTTGATTAATTTAACACTATCCTACTTGTGCTAGTGGAGTGCTCTATCGGTTCGCCCGCCATAGTATAGGTTTCGGAAAGCTTGAGTTTGCCTTGCTCATCGTATTGATTGTGGATGCCGACCCAGAATTGCTCCTGTCCCTGAATTTGTAAATTACCTTCTTCGGCAATCTGGCGATTGGGATGATAGCGTTTCATTGCATAAAGCTTGCTTTCATCATCAAATTTTAAGTGATAAGCCAATATGGGTTCTTCGGTGTGAGCGGCGACATCTACTGCTATTGTTTTATCTTATGGCTGTTTTATCGTGGTATTGCTATTGGGTGCGTGATACTTCTGACGAGATAAATATGCGTTATTGCTAGCATGACGTTCGCTGTTATCCGAACGGTTATTTGGCCCGTTACTTTGCCCATCAGCATCGTCTTCATCATAGTCATAACTAGGATTTTCTGGGCTATCCCATTCTGGTTCTTCATCTTCTTGAGTTGCTATATTTTCATGAAAATCAAAGTAGTGACGGCTTTCTATCAGTTGGCCTTGTTCATCTAGCCAGGCTTCGCGGTACACTTGTCCTTGGGGTGTAAAACGTTGCCAATGGCCGATATCGAGGTAACGACCATTAGTAATTTGGATGGTGCCAGTTTCTAAAATTAAACCTTGAGGGGACAAGGATTTAGAGCTAAATAAATCCCCTTGCGTTCGGGTGAGTAACCAGCGAATGGCGCCATCTTCATAGTATTCGATGCGAGTATCGGCGATACCTTCTTGATAGTATTCCCTTTGATTATTATCAAGATTATAGCCGCAGCGGGTATTCGAGTGACTCTGATAGGATTCGAGGATCCCTTTGTTATTATAAAAGCTGGACTCTTTGAGGTAGCCTTGGCCATCACGAACTTCATATTCAGAAATTGTACGTATCGTGCCATCTTCATAAAACCAGCGAGCAGTGCCATCACGGTTGCCCCGTGTGTGCGGTAAGTACATCTGAATTTGCTGGTTTTCGTGGTATTCAATAAAAGGGGCTACCGAGAGGTTATTTTTATATTGGCCTTCGGCCGAAAGCACGCCACTTTTATAATAGCTTTTAAACAGACCTTCCCTGAGTCCATTTTCAAGATAGATCTCAAGGGCGAGTTGACCATTGTCATGATACCAAAGGGCCATGCCTTGTTCTTTGCCATCCTCAAAATAGATTTTTTCTTCAATTTGGCCATTGGGATACCATTTTACATGTTCGCCATGTAATTGGCCTTCGGTATTGAAGGGTTCACGCCATGCAGGCTTACCTGAGTCGTAAAACTCTTCAATGACTTTGCCCGTCACATCGTTAAACACTTTTTGTTTAATCGTTCCATTGGGATGATACCAAACGGCTTCATATTCATAGCCTTGGTTGTAATATCTTTCAGCTTCTAGTGAACCATCAAGGTAATATTGTTTTTCAATTCCGTGGATAACATCTTGCACTAAGGGCCGGATCAGCTGTATTTGTCCAGATTCATAGTAGCGAGTTAACGTATTGATATAATAGCCATTGCTATCTTGTTCGGCGGTTTCTTTAAGCTGACCATTGCCATAAAAGTATTGAATAAATTGACCTTGGGGATGGCGATCTTCTATTTGATTGATCTTGCCCTCATGGTCGTACCACGTTTGTGTTCCAAGTTGCTGATCATTAATAAAGTTGCCTTCAAATAACAGGGTACCTAGGGCATTGAATTGGCGGGTCACGCCATTACGTTCGCCAAAATAGTTTGAATCGACGGCTTGGGTAAGCCCTGGGCTTTGGGTGATGATTCTAAGTATACCCGCACCATCTTCAGTATTGAGTTGGTGAAAAGTGCGGTGCAGTTGGCCTGTTAGGCTGGCGTAATCTTGAATATCGCCTTGCACTATATTGTCTGCATCTAGGGTAAAGTGGCTTATCAATAATGCATCGAGATTGTTAAGCTCAATTTGCCACAACGCCTTTATTTGGCTGTTCTTTTTTGGGGTGATACTGCACACTTTTACCTGGTCGAGCCAAAAGTGCTGCTCGGGGAAAGGGAATTGATTGCTGATTTCGAGGCGGTCGAATTCGGTATGGTGGAATTCGCAGCATTCATTGGCGTTTTCCCAGCCCAAGAGTTCTATGACTTGAGGCGTATCATACTGATAGAGAGTTAAGCCGTGGTCGGCATTTTCTTCGCAAGAAGTTGCGTCTGCCTTTGTCGCATGGATTTTTAAGCTGAAGTAGCGCTGGAATAGCGGTGCAGCGACTGACGGCTCCTGCGTTAAATCTTGTTCTTGGCTAAGTGTTTGTGATTCAGTTGGAAGATGAATGTCTTTTGGATCGCGGCTAGTTTGGTTTGAGGGAAATAACTTGGCTTTGAGTGCGCGAAACAACGACATTGGGGGAAATCTCCATATCCATATGTAAAACAATAAGCTTATCTGAGGGATACTCATGGCAACTGAGTATTTCTGTGCGCATATCATAGCGGTTTATGGATTCGTTTCTCAATGCTTGATTGCTCAAAATACCGTTTAATAAGAGTGGCACATTAATAAAAGCAGAGGAATAAAGACAAAATGCTTGATAACTTTTTTGCAAAATTACCCACAGATTTATCGGTGGAAGTGTTTGAAAAACTGGCGGGTAATAATACTGTGACCATAGAACGCATCGTTTCCAATGGGCAATCTACCCAAGCTACCTGAAGATACGAGTTTCAGAGCGCTTAGGGTGCTTCAATTCAAGGCGCATCAATGACAGAATGTCGGCCACCTTCTGAATTGGTGCAACACGGAAGTGGAGTGCCCTAAGCGCTCCGTCCCGGCGGGTTTTAACGCACTCTATGCCATGTTGGCTATTTTTAACTTAGTCCACTAGGTCTGCAAATAGCCGCCTTGCCTAAAGTGCGTTAAATTCCCGCTGAATCCTGCATCTTCAGGTGGTTTGGGTATCTACCCGAAGGTCAATGGTACGATCAAACTCAGCATGAATGGGTGATGTTACTTAAAGGCGAGGCGACACTTGAATTTGAACAAGGTGAACCCGTTACGCTAACTCCTGGTGATTACTTAACGATTCCGCCCCATCAAAAACATCGAGTCGCTTCGACTTCTATAAGTTCAGAAACCCTATGGCTTGCGGTATTTTACGATTGATTAAGGCTAAGGCTAAGGCTAAGGCTAAGGCTAAGGCTACAGGTTAACGATTCTGCCATAGCCAACTGGGTGTATTGAGTAAGTCTTGGCCTTGGATCTGCGTTTGGCCTAAGGTTTTGTCTAAGGCCAAGGTATTGCAGTGTTCAAATTGGCTTAAGGCATTAATAAGCCGATTAGCATGGGAAACCACCCACAACTGGCACTCTTCCGATACCTTAGCGATTAAGCGTGCAAGCGCAGGTAATAAGTCGGGATGTAGGCTAGTTTCTGGCTCATTTAACACCATAAGCTCTGGCGGTCTTGGGGTCAGTAGGGCGGCGATTAACAGCAAATAGCGCAGGGTGCCATCCGACAATTCACTGGCATTGAGTGGCCTTAATAAACCATGCTGATGAAATGCGAGCACTAAAATGCCGCCCTCTTGAGGTTCAATGCGAACCTCAGCACCGGGAAACGCATCGCTGACCGCATGGTCAAAAGCCGTTTTATCACCTATCTCAAAAATGGTTTGAATTGCTGATGCAAGGTCGCGCCCATCGTGGTGCAATACTGGCGTGGCTGTACCTAATTGTGGACGACGGGCTGGCGCTTCTGCATCGGTTCTGAAGTGATCGTAAAAGCGCCATGCGCGGATACTATCGCGAAGTTTTAGCACTTCAGGGCTGCGCTCTGGATCGGCAAGTTCGGTAAAAATACTGTCGCCGCTTTGCAGGTGTGCGCCTAAGGTTATCCAGCCTTGTCCGTCAGCACTGCGACTCTTTACCATAGGACCACGGCGCTCAACCAATACCGTTGAGGGTCGATACTTAGGTCCGTTCCAAATGGCTTCGCGCTTGATTTGTGGATCTAAGCCAAACAGCGTGGTGGCGTCGGGTTTAGGTAAACCGAGTTCAATAAGATAGCTAAAGTCCTCGCCAGCAAAGCCGAGCTTTAAGCGTTTTGGCGCTTGCCTGACGGTGGCTTCAATGGCGGTGTCGCCCGCTAGCATACTTTTGGTGGGGTTTTCTGGTCCCGCCCAAAAGCTGGAGTCGAGTCCGCCTTCTTGGGCTAAAGCATTGACAACGCCGCCTTGCGCCGTTTGTGCGAGTAAACGTAGTGCCTTGTATAGATTCGATTTACCACTGCCATTCGCCCCAGTGATCAAATTGAGTTGCCCTAGGGGCAAGACGATTTCACGCAGAGAGCGATAATTGAAAATAGCGAGTGTGGTCAGCATAGAATATCCAAGACTGAAATGAGCTGATAAGTCAGTAAATTTATCGACAAAGTAAATTAAACATGACGATAAAACAATGGCATTTACAGTAGCACTTTGTTGAGCACTCTTTGCCAGTTACCACCCATAAAACGGTCGCGGTCGGTAGATTTAAAGCGCGCCTTGGCTAAGGCATCGTCGATACGGCTCATGCGATCGATATGATTCAGCTCGGGGATCACTACATGTCTGGGCTCTGCATCAAAACCTAGCACGCCTTTCGCCCTCAGGCTGTACCACCATTCTTGATATTCTTTAATGCCTTTGGCGTTGTCATTGCCGAGTGCCAGTAGGTTTTCTTGGCCACGGAGCGGGAAGTCATTAGCGATTGCCACGCAGTCCACTCCACCAACACGCATAACGTATTCCAGTTGGCGAATATAATCATCAATCGTGGGCACGGCATTATTGGTAAGCCAGAAACTCATCATAAATACGCCGAATACGCCGCCGCTATCGCCGATGGCGCGGATCACTTCATCGGGGGAACAACGGGCATGGTTTACTATACCGCGCGCTGCGCCGTGGCTTTGCACTATGGGTGATTTAGTGATTTTTGCGACATCTAAAGCGGTTTGAGCGCTGGAGTGACTCACATCGACCAAGATATTGGCGTGATTGAGTTTGGCGATAAGCTCGTGCCCGTGGGCCGTGAGTGGTTTATTGAGTCCGCCACTGGCATCATTATCTAAGGCGCCACCGGCAAAGGTATTGCCGTAATGGTGGGTGAGCTGCAGTACGCGTAGCCCTTGTTGATGAAACTCATCTACCCGCGCCCACTGGTTAGCTTCGCTGTCTTCTTCGACACAATCTGCGCCTTGGATTTGAAAGTATACCGCAGTGCGCTGGCTGTCGCGGGCACGTTGAATATCTCGCCCCCTCAGACCTTGCAGTAAAATATCGGGATGATCGCTCACCCGTTTAGCGGCCTGCTTAATGCTTTCCATGCAAGCTTTATAAGTGCGTTTGTAGTTTTGAGTGCCATCGGCTTGTTCTATGGTCTCAATAGCCGAAATATCGCAAAGATAGGCATCGAGCTTAGCGGCAGTTACATCACTTAAGTTATCGGGAAGGAAAGATAAACCATCGACATATATCCGCCTCTGTGCGGCGGCAAAGCTAGGTAAACTGGCGAGTGGGCTTAACAGAGTTGCTGCGCCAAGACCTTTAAGGAGTGTACGACGGTAGTGATTGACTGCCTTGATGGGCATGCTCGGTTCCTATCAATAACGCAAATGTAACTTCTTTATACCTTTTTAGGGCGTAGAAGTCTTTGATTAAATCCCTTTTTTGGCCTTTGCCCCTGAGCTAGAGTTGTGATTATTTGTTGTTGCCGAGTGGTTTCAATTATCGCTTGTCGCAGTAAATGAAAACCCTCGGGTTATGATTATCGAGTGGCTTCAACCATTGCTTTTGCCAGTGAGTTAAGGCCGTTGGTGCGCGATGGGCTGAGCTGACCTTCTAGGCCCAATTGTTTGAAGTAAGCTGTAGGATCAAATGCTTGGATTTCAGCGCGGCTTTTGCCATGGCAGGCACCAAGTAATAATCCGATCAATCCCTTAACGATGCGGGCATCGCTGTCGGCTAAATAATAGTGTTTGCCAGCCTGTTCTAGATGGTAAATCCACGCATCACTCTCGCAGCCTTTTACTTGAGCTGCCTCGATGCGAAGCTCAGGGCTTAAGCTTGGTAAGTCTTTCCCTAACAACATAATTTGGCGATATCTTTCCTGCCAGTTAGGGGCATTGGTAAAATGCGCCAGTAAGGTTTCGGCATCTTGCACTAAATAGTGAAAATCGGCCTCATTTGGCATGATTGAATCTGTCATAGGGCTAAATCCTGTCTCATTTATCTTGAGCATCGTATGAGTGGCGTAGATCAGTGGCTAAATGCTGGATTACAGCAGCAAGTCTTTTACCGAGGCTAACGCGGCAATAAAGCGGTCGATATCGTCTTTATTGGTGTAGATACCGATAGAGGCACGGCAACAGCCCTTAAGATTCAGGCTCTGCATTAATGGCATGGCACAATGATGGCCACAACGAACGGCAACCCCTTGTTGGTCCAGCAAAATGCCTACATCTTGGTGATGTTCACCGGCAAGATTAAAGGCGACGACGCCGATATTGTCATCAAAGGCGCCGTATAAATGCACTTCACCGAGTGCGCGCAATTGGTTTTGTAAATAGTTAACTAGTTCAGCTTCATAAGCTTGAACCTGCGGCATGAGCTCGGTTTGTAAAAATGTAATGGCCGCGCCCAAACCTATGACTTCAGCAATCGGCGGTGTGCCCGCTTCTAAGCGATTCGGCAGGTTGCCAAATTCTGTCGCTTCAAAACTCACGCGTTTAATCATCTCGCCGCCAGTTAATAGTGGCGCGAGATTATCTAACGCGTCGAAACGGCCGTAAAGTACACCAACACCAGTGGGACCATACATTTTATGCCCCGAGAAGACGTAAAAATCACAATCGATTTCAGTCACATCCAGCGTTAAATGCGCCACTGCCTGCGCACCATCAACTAAGGTGATAGCACCTTGTTTTTTCGCTAACTGCACTAGCTGAGCCACGGGATTGACTGTACCTAGTGCGTTGGAAACATGACATAGGGCGACGATTTTAGGCTTTAACTCGAGCAAGGTTTTATAGGCGATAATATCTAAGCGGCAATCCTGACAGAGCGGGATTGGTTTAATGATTGCCCCTGTGCGTTTCGCCAGTTCCTGCCAAGGCACGATATTGGCGTGGTGAGCGGCGGCGTCGATTAATATCACATCGCCAGCGCTTAATTGGGCAGTCAGTCCAAAGGCGACTAAGTTGATTGATTCTGTGGTGCCGTGGGTAAAAATGATTTCTTCGCGGCGTTTTGCCTTCAAAAATTGCTGCAACTGATCGCGCACTTTCTCATAGCTTAAGGTCGAACGCGCCGATAACTGATGTGCAGCACGGTGTACATTCGCATTTTCATTAGCGTAAAACTGCGCCATGGCATCTAACACCATTTGCGGCTTTTGGCTGGTGGCTGCTGTGTCGAGATAACATAGGGGATAACCATCAAGCATTTGATTTAACGCTGGGAATTGTGACCTAATTTTAGCATTGCGCTGCTCTGCTTCTAATGAACAAAGAACCGCTGTGGCATCAGGAGAGGCACTTGCCGAAGGATGTGAGGTAACAGTATTCGTCGCTGTGTTAGTCACAGTATTTGGCGTAGGTGATGCAGGTTGAGTCATGGGCGAGGCTAAGGGCAATGAAAAAGGCCATGGGATCTTCTGTGATCTGCCATGTGAATGCAAGTCTTAGCGGTTTGTTGAGGTGTTGTTATCGGACAGTGGTATTGAATGCCTAATTTCACTAAGGTCTGTTCAAACTGTTGCCTAATAGATATTTCGCACGCCTTAAACGGTTTTAGACTCTAACGCATCATTGAGCTTAGCTATGATGCGATTTTTCTAATGTTTAAGTTTTTCTTTTAAATTCAGCTAATACTTTACGCTTAATTCATCCACCTAAAGTTAAAACTCCGACTATTCTAAATTGGACGTCCTTCGTTGTCAGTGTTTGCTGGAGAGTAGTTTTATGGTGAAGCTTTTAAAAGACTTACGGATTAAACATAAGATGATCGCCCTCGTTGGGGTGATGTTAGTGCTGATCTTGATTTTGTCTGGATTTAGTTTGTTGAAGATGCAGCGTGTATCGGAGGAAATTCAAGCCATTGCAGAAGAGAATCTTCCGTTAGTGAGATTATCAACTGACGTCACCATTAAGCAGCTTGAAAGCTCTGTCATTTTAGAAAAAGCGTTTCGTGCCGCGGACATTGAAACCGCATCGAGCCAGCAAATTTTAGTGGCTTTTATTGCGGATGTTATCAAGCACAATGAAGACATTAGCAAGGAGTTACTCTCGACTCAGTCTATGCTCAATGAGGCATTAAAAGAGGCTGAAAATCCGCAATTACATGAAAAAACTCAGCAGTTAAATCAAGAGATTGGCACTATTATTCAACGTTTTGGTAATTATGAAGCCCTGCTTGCCACTGTGATTACTGGAATACAGCAAAAAGAAGAACCTGCAGCCTTGGCTAAGCGGGTTGAATCTTTAGAGATTGCGCAAAACGAATTTAATACTGAGCTGAGGCAATTCGTTGAGCGTTTAGAGCAAATGACCCAAACTGCGGTTTCTGTGACTGAGGAAGAAGAACTCAGGGCGATTTATGGCTTAACGATTATTTCGATAGTGTCTTTAGTCATAGGATTATTGATTGGCATCGCTTGCAGTCAATACATGGTCAAATCTATCAATCGGTTACGTAATTCTGCCGCCATGATGGAAAAGGGCAACTTTAACCAAGAGTTACGTGTCGATTCCAAGGATGAATTAGGCGAACTTACCGTCAGTATGAATCAAATGGCGTGGACCTTAAGTAAAACTGTTGGCCAAGTGATTGCTCGAAGTGAAGAAATTGCCTCTATGGTGACTGAGCTTAATGCGGTGGCCGAGAATAATCGTGAGGCTATGTTGAGGCAGCAGGATAACACTGACCAAGTCGCCGCTTCTATGACCCAAATGGCAGCAACGATTACTGAAGTGGCGAGTAGTGCAGAAACCGCTTCGTATTCAGCGGGACAAGCCGAGCATAAAGTGAAAGAAAGTTGTGAAGTTGTCGATGCGAGCGAAAAAATCTCGAAGCAGTTGGTTGCCAGCGCCCAGTATTCAAATCAACTTATTCAACAGGTTCAGGCAAGTACGGGAAAAATCCTCAACTTTGTTTCAGTGGTCGATGCGATTGCGGGGCAGACGAACTTATTAGCTTTGAATGCATCGATTGAAGCGGCACGGGCGGGAGATCAAGGTCGTGGTTTTGCTGTCGTTGCCGAAGAAGTGCGGGCATTGGCAACGCGCAGTCAAACGGCCACGCAGGAGATCAGCGATCTTATCCAAACACTCGTGAAAGATGCCAAATCTTCAGTCGAATCCTTCGCCAATAACGATAAGCAAATCAGTGAGTCATCACTGCTCGTTAATCAAGCCAAGCAACACTTATTTGAGATTTTAGATGCGTTGACTGAACTGACTCAGGCTAATACTCAAGTCGCGACCGCCAGTGAGGAGCAAGCCGTGACCGCCGAAGATATTAGTGAGCGCATTAATGCGATTCGTGATTCGGGTGAATTGGTACTCAGCAGCGCTAACGAAACCGCGAAAGCCAGCGAGTCACTGTCTAAGCAGGCGAATTCATTGAGGGAAACGATGCAGCAGTTTAAGGTGCGAGTTGTTTAAATGTATTTGCCCATAATTCAGTGTGCCAACGACTGACAGCGGTTAACTTAACTGCGCCACTTCATCTTAGCTTGAGCCTCATTTGTGTCTTAACTCAATGTGAGGTGTGTGTATCCCCAAACAATTTGAAGATGCAGGATTCAAGTTGTTTGGGATATAGGTCTCTCTTGTTATCCGACACACAATTGCCGTAAAAATGATACTGGTTGTGCAGTGACTTGCAACAAACTGTTGTAATATGTAGCGCTAAATAACGACTAAAAATGTGAATTAAATGAGCATGCGTATTCTTTGGCTTCTTGTGTTAACGCTGAGCATTCTTCCTAGAACCGCTGCAGCATCAGATATTGCGAGCAGTGTTACTGGAGGAGCTAATCGCCTTGCAGACGGCGGTGATTTTGAGCTGGGCATGAGTGTTTACGGAATTAATCAAGTCGATGTTCGGCAAACGGATTCAGGTTCTGCACAGTTGTCGCTGTTAGTCAGTGGCATGTACCAGTACAAAGGGCTGTTTGTTGAGATGATCCATCAATCTCAAGATGGCATTAATTTGGGATTTAATCTTTGGAGCTCAGAGGATTGGTCATTAGAACTGCTATTGGCTAACTTGCAAGGTTCATGGTCCCGTCCTGATGTGGATCCCAGTACGCTGGATGAAGCTGGCCGCAATGCTTATCTACTATCGGAAGATTCTCTCTATATTGGTGCCGGTTTTCGTGCCACACGTTATTGGGGCGATAACTATGTTTTTCAGTATAGGTTAGTATCTGATTATTATGATGATCAAGGTATTCAAAGTTCTGCAAGATTGGGTAAGTCCTGGCAGGTTCGTAATTGGAATTTTCACGTATTGGGGAGCGTAGGTTACTCATCTGCCACCTTGAATCGCTATCTTTTTGGGATCAGTAAGGAAGAAGCCACTGAACGCTTTCCTGAGTATCGGCCGGATAGCTCTTTCAGTTACGGCATGGAGTTAGGAGTTGCTTATCCGCTGAGTGAAAATTTTGTCTTTCGGGCTATGTATCGCTTCAATGTGTTATCCCAAGAAGTGACCGACAGTCCCTTCAATCAAGCGAGTTATACATCGTATTTTAATGCTTCTCTTAGCTATGTATTTTAGGAGGAGGGCATGAACCGATTTAATCCATTGTTAGCGGTAGTGATGCTGAGCGCGCCTTTTTTGGCTTGGAGTCAGGATGATGCCGTTATTTTTACCGCAACCCCAGAACGCTGCATTGCACTGCATAAAGGGCAAACTTGCTATCAAGATGTATTGTTCCGATGGCAGACACCCGCGAGCGGCGAGTACTGCCTCATACTGACAGACCGTCAGCACCAGTTAACCTGTTGGACTGGCAAAGCGTTGCAAGAATATCAATATAGTTTTGAAGGGGATAAAACGGCGACTTTTAGTCTTATCCGTAATGATGATGTGCAACCGCTCGCGCAAGTTAAAGTGGTCGTGACATGGGTTTATAAGGCCCCTAAACAGAGTCAGTCTGGTTGGAGGTTATTCTAATATGTCAGTTGCAAAGCATATCTTAGTCGTAGAGGACGATACCTCACTGGCAGAGTGGATCAGTGATTATTTACTGGATCACGGTTACGGGGTGACGGTTGCCAGCCAAGGCGACTTCGCCTTAGAGATGATAGCCGATGAGATACCTGACTTAGTGCTACTCGACGTGATGATGCCCGTTAAGAATGGCTTCGATGTGTGTAAAGAGGCCAGGGCATTTTATACTGGGCCCATTTTATTTATGACCGCTTGCGTTGAGGACGGCGATGAAATCCGCGGGTTAGATGCCGGTGCTGATGATTACCTCACTAAGCCGATTCGACCGCAGGTGCTGTTAGCGCGGATAAAAGCTCTGTTACGCAGAGTGAGTGATGAGGAGCAAAAGCAGCAATTAGTGTTTGATTCTTTAGTGTTAAATGCGACGGCAAAATCAGTCACCATTGATAAACAACCGCTGGATTTGAATGCCAATGAATTTGATGTCTTGTGGCTGCTGGCATTGAAGGCGGGTACGATAGTGAGCCGGAATGAATTGGTGGCTCAACTGCGGGGCATTGAATACGATGGCCTAGACCGCTCGGTGGATATTCGCATATCGCGCTTACGCAAGAAGTTGCAGGAAGCGTTGAGTCAGCCCTATAAAGTCAAAACCATTCGTGGCAAGGGATATTTGTTTTGCCGCGATGAGGCCGAGCAAGCTTTATGAAGAAGTTAATGACTTCTCTGGTGCTGGTCGTGCTGGTGGCCATTGCCAGCCTAGGCTGGTCGATAAGTGAGTTTGCAACACTTATTGATCCTGATAATGAAACGCCTAGCCCAGCAACTCACCTCGCGGCATTAAAACTGCTGGGCGGTTCACTGGCGCAAACGTTAGATAACGATCCCGCCCCTAATAATGCGTTTATAGACAACTGGAATCAGCGAAATGCAGATCAATTGTCTTTGGTGAATGAAGCAGATTTTGTCTTACCCTCAGCCCTAAAGACAGAGTTTTATTCAGGGGAATCATTATTGCTGGAGTCCGATGATGGCATCTCTTTGCACTATTTATTGCCTAAAACGGGTCAGGTGCTGAATATCAATACCCAGATAGTGACGCCAGCCGATGTGAGTTTTAACGCGAACAAGCTGTATACCATGCTTTTTTATGGCGGTGTGGTGGTGATTTTGTTGGTGTGGGTGTCTCCTTTAATCCGCCAACTGGTTAATCTAAGTAAGGTGACTCAAGCATTTGGTATGGGAGAATTACAGCAGCGAATTGTGGTCAGTAAAGCGTCTTACATAGGCACAATAGAAAGCGAATTCAATCGCATGGCAGATCGTATCCAGCAATTGATCGATGATAATAAATTGCTTAGTCGGGCAGTTTCCCATGATTTAAAAACTCCGATTGCGCGGCTGCGATTTGGTATTGCGGCGTTAGAAGAAACCCAAAGCGCACAACTTAGGGTGAAGTATTTTCAGCGATTGAACCGCGATCTGGACACTATGGAAGAGTTGGTCATGACACTGCTCAGCTATGCCCGCCTCGATGAGGCGAATATCCAACCTGATTGGCAATCTATTGAGCTTAATACTTGGTTGCTGGAAAAGTATCAAGGCCAAGTATACCCAGGGTTTTCAGTGGAACTCATCACCTGCCCAATACCGTTGAACATCAAGACAGATCCTAAGTACTTGTCAATGCAGGTGAATAACTTGCTCAGTAATGCGCAGCGTTTTGGCCGTGCCAATATCCGGCTGATGTTGGCATTGGAAGATGGGATTGCGTTGTTACACGTTGATGATGATGGCCCTGGCATAGATGAACAGGAATCTGCTCAAGTGATTAAACCTTTTGTGCGTGGTCAGCACAGCCGCGGAAATTCCGGTCATGGCATGGGTCTGGCGATTGTCGATAGAATTGGTTGTTGGATGGGGTCCCCATTACGTATTGGCCGTGCTCCTGACTTAGGTGGGGCTCGCATGTCACTAAAATTCAAGGCTGAAGTTTAAAGTTGGGGTTTAATACGATTGGTATAATGCGAGGTTTTAGCCGTTTTTGTCTGTTTCTTTAACATGAGCTGAAGCGAGCAATGCGGCTAAACCTGCGTCATCTAATCTGCTGAGTTGATTTAGAGACAGAGGCAGAATGACTCAACTCACTATACGAATGAGTGCCTAACGAATTGGTGCAGAACAGGGGGATTTATAAATAAAACGCACCAGCCTTGATACCTAACGAGAATCTAGACTGGTGCATTTTTGATGAGCAATTAACTTTTCACATTGACATTGTTAAGTATGTAATCTGTTTCATAGATGCGGGAACTCGCATTTTCTGGCTTGCTATGTAAACCTGTGACTTCGACCATGACAGAGGTTTCTTGATTCATCGTCGAACTCCCCCACAAGATATCCTTACTCGCGCTCGCTCCTACTCCAAACTGGCCAATTGCATCACGATCGGTTTGTTCGTGAGTAAAAGTGAAGTAGTTATAGCCCGCTTGTTTGCATAACTCTGCTGACTTACGCATGACGTACTTTCGGGCCAATGCGCGGTCAGTGTTGGTATTGCCAACAAAGCTTATCTGCCAGCTATCGGGTGCAATCTGTGCGGTTTCAAATCCTTTACCGAAAGACCAAAATTGCTTTTCGGTATCGTAGGAAGTGGCACAAGCTGAAAGCATCAGAGCTAATCCAGCACATAAAAACGTTTTTCTGATAAGTGTCATGGTCTTGTCTCGTCAGGTTGTTTAGAAGCTATAGTTCACGCCAAGGGTAGTAACCCACTGGTTGTTACTGTCTATTAGCGGAGAGTCAGCCATGTTGGCACCTATGTGCGAGTAACCTGTGGCTTGAGTAATATCTAAATGCTTAGTGACTGGAATAACCAAAGCGTAGCCTAGCTTATAGGCAAAGGTGCCGTCGGCTTGATAAGCAGGGCGCTGCGCTGTAGCTTCAGATGATGTCACACCTGTGTAGTAGTTTGCGAAGTCTTTACTGAAGTAGTGCACACCCGCATAAGGCACCAGATCACCGAAGCCTACATTTATTGGATGGTAATAGGTGATATCAGCCTGAAAACCATCATAAATATTGGTGACATCGTGTTGGAATTTGGTCGATAGCGTGCCATTTCCTAAATGAATGTCGGCGTTTAAACCCAGATCGCCACTGAATTTGCGATCCTTCATGCCCGTTAAAATATCCGCATCATCGGCATCAAAGCCTGGATTGGCAACGGCAAAGATACTGAAATTAACGGCACTATCGTTCGTGCCTAAAAAGCGGTAGTTGATGCCGGACAGATCGGCGTTGAAGTCTTCACCGTGGTAGCCGCCATTGAGGTAGGCACCTGTCTGGTGATCTTGACCCTTATAAAACTGACTACCAGTAGCAACACCTGCGCCAGCAAAGAACTGATCTTGATGACTATAGATATTACCGTTACGAATGTAGGTATTGCTTTCAGCAAGAGCGTGGCTTGACATCAAAACACTTGTAATTACAAAGCAAAGTTTTTTCATTTTTTTATCCTTAAGACATCTGTCTAGTGACTGTGATGCCACTATATTTCACTTCTTAAAAGGACTCTGTATCCGAATGTAACCTAGATAAGGTTTGAAAGGAGGATAATCTCTTATTAAACGAGGAGGGATTAGGTTTGTAATAAGGTTTTAAGATTATTAATTTTTAAAATTGATAGCATCAAGAGCGTTTCTTGATGCTATTAGGTCATCGAATTAACCAAGTAGCAGACTAATTCCAAACTTTACACTGATTACAAATAGCGACACCGTTATATAGGTCATGCGTTCTTCTACTTTTACAGATACTGCATGGCTGACCGTCAGCATTTTCATCTAAGATTGCAGCATGTTCTACTTGGGGTATTTCCTGCGGCACTACCTCTGAGCCACAATGTTTACACCTTCGGGCAGCGCATTTTATTTCTTCAGCGCATTCTGGGCAGTCACGATAAAGTGATTTATCTTCTTGAACATTTTCATTTGTGTGTGCTTGAGCCTCATTTTTTGTGATTGCAGGCATACAAGCAACGCAAATAATGCCAATCAATGGACTCACAATAAATGAGATGAAGAACCATAAAACGGCTGATCTGTTTTTACTGGAAGCTATAATTGCAGTGACAAAACATAGCATTAGCCAAAAAAGTATATAGAACATGATAAGGTCCATTTAATCAATTGAGGTGTGATTCTACTGCTGAAAAGCCTATAGCATCAGGTGCATTTACCTGATGCCATAGTTCCACTATTTAACCCGATTATCGACTAAGGGCAAGGTAATCTAAATTGATCGGACAGTTGGTTTAATCGCACTAATAGCTCTGGTGATAAGGTGACTTTTAAACTGTCGATGTTTTCTTTCAGTTGATATAAGTCGGTGGCGCCTATGATATTGGAGCCGACAAACTTACGTGAGTTAACAAAAGCTAACGCCATTTGTGCGGGCGTAAGTTTGAACTCGCGGGCCAAATCGACATAGGCTTTTGTCGCCTCCAGAGCCATTTGCGAACCTGTATAGCGGGCGAAACGCTTAAACAAGGTCAGGCGCGCGCCTTCAGGCCATTGGTCGTTGCAATATTTTCCCGTCAAGGCGCCAAAGGCCAGTGGCGAATAGGCCAGTAATGGCAAGTTTTCGCGGTGACTGATTTCGCTCATGCCGACTTCGAAACTGCGATTAAGCAAGTTATAGGGATTTTGCACACTCACAATACGCGGCAAGCCATGTTTTTCGGCGAGTTGCAGGTATTTCATCAAGCCCCAAGGCGTTTCGTTCGACACCCCGATATAGCGCACTTTACCTTGGCGGATCACTTCTGCGAGCGCTTCTAGGGTCTCGAGGATCGGCGTTTGATGCTCATGCTCTTGTTGATCGTAAAACAGTTCACCAAAGAAGTTGGTATTACGGTCAGGCCAATGGATTTGATAAAGGTCGATAGTGTCTATTTGGAGGCGTGCTAAAGATGCATCGACCGCTTGATGGATGTTGTTCCAGTCCAGCGCCATATTTTTGCGAATGTAATCACTTTTACCCCCCGGTGCGGCAATTTTAGTGGCGATAACTAAGTCGTCTCGGTTACCGCGGGCCTTAATATATTGCCCTAGGATACGCTCGGTTTCCCCTTGGGTCTCCGGCTTAGGTGGTACGGGATACATTTCCGCCGTATCGATAAAGTTGATGCCATTGCCTATGGCGTAGTCCAGCTGTGCAAACGCTTCGGCTTGGGTATTTTGTTCGCCCCAAGTCATAGTGCCCAAACAAATTTTACTGACCTCAAGATTAGAATGCGGTATGCGTCTGTATTCCATCTATTTCTCCTACGGAAACTCTCTTAGTTTGAGGCTACCAAGCTTTTGCTGTAAAGCAAAGGTTAAACCATAGGTTGAAATGTTAGTGCGCTAAAAATAGCCAGCAAGTTTAGCCATCCTGCCCCATTTTGAGGCATGCCATTGGTTGAAGTTTGTTCGCTGAGTTGCTCTTTTAACGGTTTTAGCGCTTTACTGCACTGAAATGGAGATTTTTGCTTATTTTTGTGAACCTTAGGTACTACTAAATCAGTAATGACGTATTTATGAATAAATTGTTATAAAACTACATTTGCAGATTGCAGTAAGTAAGGATGTGAATCTGTGTCACAAAATTGCGTAAATTTACGTATCTAACTTACGAATTTGCAGCGGAATGTGACGCCAATATCGGAATCTGCGTTAACAAATCTCTACCCTAAATTTATCTAAAAATTTTTCATGGTTGATATTTGTGATGGCAGATTTTTCAAACCAAATTGTAACGATCAAAAAAGGCCTCGACTTGCCGATTGTTGGTGAGCCGCGACAGGTCATTGAACTCGGTGCTAAGCCATCCCAAGTGGCTGTTCTGGGAGAAGAATTCGTTGGGCTTAAGCCGACGATGTTGGTCGAAGAGGGTGATTTTGTTCAAAAGGGCCAAGCCCTATTTGAAGACAAAAAAACGCCTGGTGTGTTGTTCACTGCACCCGCTAGTGGCCAAGTCGTAGCGATTAACCGCGGCGAGCGTCGAATTCTACAATCAGTCGTCATTCGTTGTGATGACGGTGAAAACCGCGATGGGCAGATTTCTTTCGATATCCATCAAGACATCGCCGCTCTCCCTCGACCAACCGTTCAAGACCTGTTGGTGAAGAGTGGTCTATGGACTGCCCTGCGTACTCGGCCTTTCTCGCGCGTGCCTGCGCTCGATAGCACGCCAGCAGGTATTTTCGTCACCGCTATCGATACTAATCCATTGGCCGCTGATCCGCGTTTGATCATCGCCGAGCAAACCGAAGCTTTTAAAGCTGGCTTGCTGGTGTTGAGCCGTTTAACCGAAGGCAAGGTTTACCTGTGCCAGGATAAGGGCGAAGCGATTGTTAAAGAAGCATTACCACAACTTGAGGTGCGCCGTTTTGATGGTGTTCATCCTGCGGGTTTAGTGGGCACTCATATTCACTTTACTTTGCCAGTGAGTTTAGAGCGTCAGGTATGGCATATCGGTTATCAAGATGTGATTGCCTACGGCAAGTTATTCCAAACCGGTGAGTTGTATACCGACCGCATCGTCGCCTTAGGTGGCCCGAGCGTGCTCAACCCGCGTTTACTGCGCACTCAATTGGGCGCTGAGCTAAGTGCCTTAGTGAGTGATGAAATCAAACCTGGCCATAACCGCGTGGTATCGGGATCTGTGTTATCTGGCCATACCGCGGCGGGCGTACATGACTTTTTAGGCCGATTCCACAACCAAGTATCAGTGTTGAGCGAAGATTCGCAGCACCATGTTCTCCCTTGGGTGCGCGGTGGTTCTGACAAATTCTCCATCACTCGTGCCGTAACATCACGTCTGTTTGGTGCGACTAAATTGTTCGAGTTTACGACTCATCAGGGCGGTTCTGCTCGCGCCATGATGGCTTTTGGTCAGTTAGATCGCGTGATGCCACTGGATATTTTACCCACCTTACTCGTTCGAGACTTAGTGGTGCGTGATACCGACGAGGCGCAAGCCTTAGGTGCATTGGAGTTAGATGAAGAAGATCTGGCGCTGTGTACCTTCGTATGTCCCGGCAAATATGACTTTGGTAAAGAATTACGTGCCTGTCTAGATGTTATTGAGAGGGAAGGTTAATGACCAAACAAGTGAAAAAACCTGATTTACAGGACGCCTCTGATTTACAACAAGAGTACTACGCAACGGGTAAGTCGATGAAGGGCTTTTTGCGCTCACTCGTCATTGCCAATGGTCGTAGCACTAAGGGCCAAGTGCATGTGCGTGACGCGATTGACGTGAAACGTACCATGACGCTAGTCGGTTTGTGTTTACTGCCCGCCATTTTATTCGGTCTATATAACATTGGCCTACAGGCACAGCTTGCGCTCGCGGGCGGATTATCGACGCCAGATATTTGGAAGTTAGAAATCTTTAATACCCTGTTTGGCAGCCTTAGCCAAGACACTGGGATATTAGGTTTATTCCTCTATGGTCTTAGCTTTTATCTGCCGATTTACCTGACAGCACTGCTCACCAGTTTGTTTTGGGAAGTGGTGTTTGCGCGGGTTCGTGGTCAAGAGTTGCACGAAGGCTTCTTCGTGACGGCCCTGCTGTTTACCTTAATCTTGCCAGTATCAACACCGTTGTGGCTGGTGGCCATGGGGATTTCCTTTGGTGTGGTCGTGGCTAAAGAGCTATTTGGTGGCATGGGATATAACTTCCTTAACCCTGCGCTGGCGGGCTTGGCTTTTATCTACTTCGCCTATCCATCTGAAGTTTCAACCATTAAACAGCTCGTTGCCGTTGATGGTTTCTCTGGTGCAACAGCGCTGGCACAAACCGCCGCGGGCAAGTTGAGTTTTGCCGATTACTCTTGGTTTAGCGCCTTTAGCGATCCTAACTGGTGGAACAACTTTTTTGGCTTTACCGTGGGCGCGATTGGCGAAACCAGCACCTTAGCGATTTTGATCGGCGGTTCATTATTGCTGATCAGCCGCTTAGCGGATTGGCGCATTGTGCTCGGTGTGTTGCTGGGCATGATAGCGACAGCAACGCTGTGTAATTACATCGGTTCTAGCAGCAATCAAATGATGGCAATGCCGTGGACTTGGCATCTTGTCACTGGCGGTTTTGCGCTGGCGATGATGTTTATGGCCACCGATCCTGTAACCACTTCGTACACTCGCCAAGGCAAGTTTGCCTACGGTGCTTTGATTGGTTTTATGACTGTGCTTATCCGTGTCGCTAACCCCAAAATGCCTGAGGGCGTGATGTTAGCCATTCTGTTCGCCAACCTTTGGGCGCCGCTGTTCGATTATCTGGTGGCCCGCGCCAACATCAAACGGAGATTAAAACGTCATGGTATTTAAGAAAGATACTGTGGTGGGGACCATGATCTTCACCATCACGCTCTGCCTCCTGTGCTCTTTTATGATCACAGGCACAGCAGGCATATTGAAAGAACGTAAAGTCGCCAAAAAACGTGACGAAGTGCAGCGCTATGTGTTGATGGCCGCCGATGTGAACTTAGGTCAGGGCAATGAGTTTAGAGAGATTTTTGCTAAATCCGTTAAGCCATTATTGATCAACTTAGATACAGGCAAGGTGGACTCAGACGCTAACGTCCTCGATTTCGATGAGCGTATGGCGGCAATTAATCCTGAGACTTCAAGTGCGCCGAAAAAAGATATCGCCAAGATTAAAACCCGTGCGAACGATGCCCGCGTGTTTAAAGTGCTCGATGCCAACGGCAAGTTAGACAGCGTGGTTGTGCCTTTCTACGGTAAAGGTCTGTGGTCGATGATCTACGGTTATGTGGCGGTTGAACCCGATTTCAACACCATTAAAGGGCTAGTCGTGTACGAACACGGTGAAACCCCTGGTATCGGCGACTTTGTGACCGATCCCCATTGGTTATCGTTGTGGAAGGGTAAGCAATTATTTGATGAAAAAGGCAAATTTGCGATACGTCTTGTAAAGGGTGGCGTTAAAGAAGGCGATCTTCACGGTGTGGATGCGGTGAGTGGCGCGACCATGACGGGCCGCGGCGTGCAGCGCGCAATGGAGTTTTGGTTTGGCGTTGAAGGTTTTCAAACCTTCTTCAATCAGCTGAAAGCGACGGCCACGCAGGGTGAATTGCAAGGTGAGTTGGGAGAGGCAAAATGAGCAACACTTTATCCATGCGTGACATGTTAACGGGGCCAGTGTTTGCCAATAACCCCGTCGCGATGCAAGTGCTGGGCGTATGTTCGGCACTGGCGGTCAGTAACTCAATGCAAACCGCTGTGGTGATGACACTGGCAGTGACCTTTGTGTTGGTGTTTTCTAACCTGATTATCTCTGCCATCCGTAACTTTATCCCGACCAGTGTGCGGATTATCGCGCAGATGACGGTTATCGCCTCCTTAGTGATTATCGTCGACATGGTTCTGCAGGATGTAGCCTATGAGTTATCTAAGCAACTTTCTGTATTCGTTGGGTTAATTATCACTAACTGTATCATCATGGGCCGTGCAGAAGCCTTCGCCATGAAGTATCCACCGCATTTAGCGGTCGTCGATGCGCTTGGTAATGCGACAGGTTATGGCTTGATTTTGATCAGCGTCGCCTTTGTACGCGAGCTGTTAGGGACGGGGAATTTATTCGGTCACCCTGTGTTTACCACCATCGAGAATGGTGGCTGGTACTTGCCAAACGAGATGTTCAAGTTACCACCGAGCGCCTTCTTCCTGATTGGTGTGTTGATCTGGACTATCAATGTGATCCAGCGGAAACGGGGTTAAGGAGCAGATATGGAACACTATATAAATCTATTTTTGCAGGCCACTTTTATCGACAACATGGCGCTGTCGTTCTTCTTGGGCATGTGTACTTTCTTGGCCGTGTCTAAAAAGGTGTCAACCGCCTTTGGTCTAGGTGTCGCTGTGATTGTGGTGATGACCTTAGCCGTGCCGTTAAACCAGCTGATTTACGTCAAAGTGCTCGCACCTGGCGCACTGTCTTGGGCGGGATTACCCGGTATCGATTTAAGTTACCTGCAACTGATCACTTTCATTGGTGTGATTGCGGCGTTAGTGCAAATCCTTGAAATGTTTTTGGATAAGTACATTCCTAGCCTGTATGACTCCCTTGGGATCTTCTTACCTTTGCTCACAGTGAACTGCGCGATTTTTGCCGGGGTGATCTTTATGGCGAACCGTGATTACAACTTCGGTGAGTCAGTGGTGTTTGCGATGGGCTCGGGTCTTGGTTGGGCGGTGGCGATTGTACTGCTGGCGGGACTGCGCGAAAGAATGAAATTCAACGCGATTCCCGAAGGCTTACAAGGTATTGGTATCACCTTTATTACTACAGGCTTGATGGCGCTGGGCTTTATGTCTTTCTCAGGGATCTCGCTGTAAAGCTACAGTAGGCGAGCCAAGAATTGAGAAAGTGAAACCAGATTCTTTTTAGAAAAGAGCTAGAAAAGGGTAATACGATGGAAATGGCAATTGGCATAGGCATGTTCACGCTAGTGGTCTGTCTATTGGTGATAGTGATTCTAATCGCCAAAAAGAAATTAGTGGCTACGGGTGAAGTGACAATCAGCATCAACGAAGATGCCGAAAAAAGCATTCAAGTTGCCGCGGGTGATAAGTTACTCGGCGCTTTGGCGAGTCAGAGTATTTTTATTCCGTCGGCCTGTGGTGGCGGCGGAACCTGTGGTCAGTGCCGAGTGAAAATCAAATCGGGCGGCGGTGACATTCTGCCGACTGAAATGGGCCATATCACCAAGAAAGAGGCTAAAGAAGGTTGTCGTCTCGCCTGCCAAGTCTCAGTGAAAACCGATATGGAACTTGAACTCGACGAAGAAATCTTTGGGGTGAAGAAGTGGCAATGTCAGGTGATCTCTAATGATAACAAGGCGACTTTTATCAAGGAGTTATTGCTTGAGTTACCCGAAGGTGAAGATGTTCGCTTTAAAGCAGGGGGTTATATTCAAATTGAAGCGCCAGCCCATGTGGTGAAATACGCTGACTTTGATATTCCTGAAAAATACCGTGGCGATTGGGACAAATACGGTCTGTTTGACATTGTCTCTACCGTTAATGAAGAAGTGTTGCGCGCTTACTCTATGGCCAACTATCCCGATGAAAAGGGCCGCATTATGCTGAACGTGCGGATTGCGACGCCGCCATCGGCCAATGTGCCAGCGGGCAAGATGTCATCTTACATCTTCAACCTGAAAGCGGGCGATACAGTGACCATTTCAGGGCCATTCGGTGAGTTCTTTGTGAAGGAAACCGATGCAGAAATGGTGTTTATCGGTGGCGGTGCAGGCATGGCACCTATGCGTTCACACATTTTCGATCAGCTTAAGAGTAAGAAAACCACACGTAAAATGAGCTTCTGGTACGGCGCACGTTCGACCCGTGAAGTGTTTTACCAAGCGGATTTCGATGCCCTAGCGGCCGAGAATGACAACTTCGTTTGGCATGTGGCGTTATCTGAGCCATTGCCTGAGGATAATTGGACTGGCTACACTGGCTTTATTCATAATGTGATTTATGAGAATTATCTTAAAAATCATAAGGCACCAGAAGACTGCGAGTACTACATGTGTGGTCCTCCAATCATGAACTCTTCAGTGATTAAGATGCTTGAAAGCCTAGGCGTTGAACCAGAAAATATCCTACTCGATGACTTTGGTGATTAGGTTGTAAGTGAGTAATAAAAAATCGCGTTAGGCCCAGCTTAACGCGATTTTTGTTTATAGGGCTTTTTATCATTTCGCAGTTTTTAGCTTTCGCATTTTGATGCTATTTAGCACCTCACCTAGCTAAAGGATTTGCCGCCGTGGCGGGTTAAATAGCTCACCATGCGCTCACTCTCAGCGGTATAGCATCCCATGCGAAACTCACCCTGCCAGTAAGCAATATCGAGCGGATGATACCCCTGCGAGTTTGGATGATTCACATCGGCCCCCGCATCCACCAATAATTTGAGCAGTTCAAAAGACTGCAACTCACAGGCATGCAAGAGTGCCGTCATCCCGCCATCGTCCACGCCTTCAAGATCAGCGTCATTGGCAATAATGCGCTTAACAGCAAGCGTATCTTTGGCTTTAACCGCATCGATGAGTTCAGTGCTCATTTGATCGCTATTTAACCTCATCCAAAGGATTTAATTTAAGTGGATTTAGTCTAGGTTTCTTTAACTTGTGGGCGAAACTCCATAAGCTGAGTAGCATATACCTAAATGCTTATGTCTACAGGTATAACTTATCATGGATGTAATAGTTGTAGGATAGGAGGCTTGTTTGAAAAAGTTAGCAGTAGTATCACTTATCTGTTTCTCCCTCTGCGCATGCTCTTCACTCAATGAAGTTAAATTGGATTCTCAATCGGTATCCAGCTACATAGGTGAAAAGGTCAAAGTCACCACAATATCTGGCGAACAAATGGAATTTCAAGTCGAAAGTGCAACGGAACAGCAGATCGAGGGAGAAGGGCAACTAGTCAAAATTGAAGATATACAGACGTTGGAAGTTGAGGAGTTTAGCCCACTAAAATCGATATCACTTTCTGCAGGCTTATATATGTTAGGTGCGATAATTATTACTATTGTCGTTTTATAGCCATTTTGAATGTGTATTCGCTGCAACTTGAGATATTCAGTCTACAAACTGGGGAAGACTGCCACTTGGTTTATACTGTTCGGATTAGCTTCGTCGCCCTAGGTATCACTTTGTTGTGTCATTTTTATATGGAATATTTCCTTTATAATTCAATTGTAAAGATTAAATTGTATTATCCATAAAAAGCGCTTGTGATAAGCTTGCTTTTTTCTAGCAGGCAGCATTATTTGTTAATTACGTTAAGGATAACCCATGCGTTTGAGTGTTATCAGTACCCTGTTGACTGGTTTTTTATTATTCCCAAGTGCCAATAGTTTTGGTTTGTTATTAGAAACAGGTGCTGAACAAGAGCAAATCGGGCAAGGCAGTAACTCTATTGCCGTTGAAAGCCAAACCGCATCTTCAGTATCGAAGGTGGCGGAGATTAAGACCTTAATCCAAGCCGCGATAAAGGATTCGCCGCAGCCATTTAGTGGCAGTGTTATCCTGCTTGAGGAGGGCAAGCCGCAGCTTGAACTGCAAAAGGGGGAAGGTATTAGTCAAGATTCGCGCTTTGTGATGGCATCACTTTCTAAACAAATCACCGCAACCTTGATATTGCAGGCGGTCGATGCGGGGAAACTCGACTTAAACCTATCGCTTAATCATTATCTTTTTGGTGATGCAGATGGGAGGAATAAGGCGCTAAAAGGCACTGTGGCGTGGGCAAATCTAAGTGCGGATGCATTGAATACCAGTCGATATGACGAGCGGATTACGCTGCACCAACTGCTGACGCATACATCGGGTGTCGATAAACTGGGTAAGGCTAATCGATTCGAGCCGGGTAGCCAATTTGAATACTCCAACTTCGGTTATTCACTTTTAGGGCAAGTGCTTGAGAAGGTCAATCACCAATCCTTTGCCGAGCAAGTGGCGCAGTTTGCAACGCGATACCAGCTTAATGGCTTGAGCGCTGAGCTTGGCAGTATTGAGGCGATTCACGCCAAAGTGCCTTCACTCGCCGTAGGTTTACAGGAAAGCAAGGTGATTGCCCCTGCTGACTTAGTGCTTGATGAAGCTTTGTTACCTGCCGGGGGATTGATTGCTTCAGTGCCAGCTTATGCCGCCTTTCAGCATCTATTACACTCTGGCAAGTTGATGAGTGCAAAGAGTTATCAACGGATGACAACGGCGTATACCGAGATCCAATTCTTATGGCCGAATATGCGCTATGGCTATGGGGTGAGGATCAATAAGGACGATGGCCTCGTCGAATACAGTCATACGGGCTATTTATCTGGCTATATGTCGATGACACTACATTATCCCGAATTTAATTTGGATCTGGTGATGCTGGAAAATCTATCACTAAATCTTAATGATCGCGCTCGAGTATTTGAACTGCATAATAAGATACGTCAAATCATTCGTAGCCAGTTACTGCTTGTTAAAACATCACTTGCACCAGTGATTTGAGTAAACTGACTACTGACATAAGTGCTCTTATGCTGATATTAAGCACGGTACTTTGGTACTTAAAAGATTACTAAGATATAGTTTCTGCGGGAGATAATGGCTACTATCTCCCGCGTTAAGGGAATAAATATAGTCTTTTACTACTTAATGTCGCCATATTTAATTGAATCACGACTATCTGTTTCATATATCATTTCATATTCATAGTTCAATGAGTCTAACAAGCTAATTATATAATCTTCGGATTTAATTCTTTCGTATCCAGGAAAATCTTGGTGGAAAATGATACTCAATAACCAGCTGCATTCAGGTTTTGATGGTGCGAAAATATTTTCATCAAGATCTACATTGGGGAATAATTTAATGAATGTGCCTGTCTCTTTATTTAGATTCCAATGGTAATGTTTTATCCTGAATGGTAAAAAACTCTCAAGCATAGTAGGGTTCTTAGCTGTAGATGTTTTTCTATCTATTAATGCTAGAAATTCTTTGAGTTTATTATGAATTGTTTTTTCATCTTTACTTGTTGATTTTATACCAAATAGTACTTGATGTTTCATATGGTTGAATCTCCTCATTGAATAGATTTTATCGGCACTGGTGTCTTTTAAAGAGCCATTTTCTTTAGTTAAGGGGGTAAGTTTGTTAGCTAACAGAGAATTTAAACTCTATTTTAATGATTAACGTCCCTAACAAAGAGACGTTAATCTGTGACTTACAGTTACCAAAAGCGCTTTCTAAGTGCGGTCTCGATATCAATCTCAACCCTAAAGTACTGCAAAATCGTCCAAACTGAATCGACTAAGGCTTCGGTAAGCGCTGGATAATCATCCTCGATAATTCCGTTAATTTCTTCGACGGTTTCATCGATATATTCTTGAACACCTTCCTCAAATTCGGCCTTTGTCGCTTGATTGCGGAAAAAGCTAAAGTTGTCGAGCTTTTCAATCAATTGATCAATAAGGACTCTCACCGAATTGAGTTGCTCAACTGTGATCGTCGGATCGGTGGCTATCAGTTTAAAAAAGCTCTGCACTTTGGTTTTGAGATCGAATAGCGTTGGGATTTGATCTCGATTTGCCGCCGCATTACTCACCTCTAATTTGGTTTGCTTGACGGGGGCTGGTGTCACATTCACCTCAGATGCTTGCGTATTGGTCGTCATAGAAGCTGTTGCTGGTATTGCGCGATTGTGGGCTATGGTTGTGGGGGCTGGCGGTATCTCGCGCCCCAGTGTTTGTAGCAGGCGGCGCTGGAAATAGCTTTGCGGCAGGGCTTTGCTGAGTGCTTGCTCAAGCTGAGTTTCACTGTAGGAGGCTATCTGCAGCAGCGCTTCGAAAATCTCTTTATATTCTTGCTCAATAGCCGCTATTAGCGGGCTATTGCCTAAGCTATTGGTCACGGTTAAGTTGGCGCCATATTGCTGCAAAAGTCTTAAGATCCGCACCGCTGTTGATTCAAAGCGGGGGAACTCGATTGAACTGCCACCTATCACAGCGCAAAGGGCAGGAGTGGTGTCTTCGGCATTGATGGCATTGGGGTTGGCGCCATGTTCGAGTAACGCCTCTACGCAGGACTGTGCGCCGTAGTAACTGGCGCACATTAATGGCGTAAATTGCTCATCTACTGAGAATTCTTCTAACTTTGCTCCATGGCGCAGTAAGAGTTCTACGGTTTTTCGCCGCATAGGGCCGGTAATTTCATCCCACCAGTAGGTCGAAATCGCCTTGTGTAGAATGGGCGAATTATCGTGGCCGCAATGGGTAAAAATATCCCCGCCTTGGTGAATGAGCCATTCAAGTAGTTGGGTTCGACAGGAGATAGCCGCCGCGGACACATAGTTAGTGTTGTAGATATTGGTGAGGCTTAAATCCAGCCCCTTGGTGAGCAGATATTCCATCACTTGGATAAGCGTTGCTTGATCTTCTTTCCCTGAACCACGCTGGCAGATAGTGAGTAAGGTTGGTTCATCCACCGCCCCAAATTTTTTATTGATATCCATACCATATTGCAGGAACAGATCGAAAAACTCGGGCAGAAAGGTTTTCTTTTCGACCATTGGATAAACCAATAGTCGTAAATTCGACCAGACTAACATCTCATAGGGTTTACCCGTATTCACAAATTCGGCATTTGGATTAGCGCCATATTTGAGCAACAGTTCAAGGGCTTGGTAGATGTAGCTCCGTTTATTCGGATCGGTAAATTGGGCATTATTAATATATTGGTTGAGTAAAGGTGAATGGTCGGCATCAGGCGGTGTCATCCTATAGATGCGATTGATATCGACGGTGGCCTTAATCAGTTTTTCGATAATCCTAAGGTCAAATTCTGAGGTCAATGCTGCATAGACCAAACTTTTAGCGTGGGAGTCGGCTTTGAGCTGCGGATAATGGTCTAACAGGTATTCAGTGTAGTCTTGCGCTTTGGCGTAAACGCATAGTTCGAGTAAATTGGCATCATCCCAGAAGCTGCTATCGTTGGCCATAATATAGCGTGACTTTTTAAATGCAGGGAAGCGTTTAACTAAGGGAGAAAATGTTTCTACTCCCAAAAATTCGCTCGAAGAAATAATGTTTTCAATCAGGCTTAATTTGCCAATGTCTAATGGGATATCTTTATTAATGATATGCAGGAACAGATCTTTATTGCGTTCATCATATAATATTTCTAGTGGATTATTTAATTCACCATTAGTCCAAAAGCTCACCGGTTTATTGATATCTAAGTTAGCTGCAAGTAGAAGGTCGATCATGTCTCTACGTTGATGGTCTTGATAGATATATTGCGGATTAGGATGAAATAGGTAGTTGAGCCAGCAATTATTATATTGATTTTGAAAGTAAAGATTGGCACTAGAGTCTAGGTATAGGGTAACGAGTTCTGAGTTGTTATATTCAATAGCCGAATGCAAGGCACTGAAACCATTACATTCTATTTTAGCGCCTTTGCTGAGCAAGTATTTTATAAGCACTAAATCGGACTGAGGGCTGCAAGATAGTGGAACTAATATATTGCAGGGCGAAATATTGAGATCAATAAAGTTGAGATCTCCACTATCGGCAAGAAATTGATCAACTTTCTTTATTTTAGCCGAGGTCGAAAGCGTGTTATCTAGGCATATTTCCCGAAGTGTGAGTTTCTTATCACTAAAAATCCAACTGAGCATAATGTTCCCTATTTAATGCCGTTAACAAAATGGTATCAAACACCTTTCAATTTATTAAAAATTGAGTGGGGTAAAATTGACATATTTTAATGCATTTAAGTTAAGAAAAACTATGCCCTAAGACTGATAATTAAAATGATCCTGTTTGAATAACATTTTTTGATACAAATTGATAATGCCAAACAAGTTGCATGATGACATGTTTGGCATTGTTACTTTGATTGGAATTCTGCTTCATATCCTATTGATTAAGATCTAGCATCATCGGCATTTCGCAGGCGTCGTGGCCTGTGTTCCCTAGGGGAGCCGACAGATGCACAAAGCCCAATTTCTCATAGAGTTTTACGGCTTCATTTAGTACAGCGGTGGTTTCTAAATAGCAGCTTTGATAACCCGTTTCGCGGGCGAAATCGAGTGCCATTAACGCTACGCGTTTTGCGAGTCCTTTGCCGCGGATTTCTGGCATAAAGTACATTTTTTGCAGTTCGCAGACGCCATCATTGTTAGCTAAAGGCGCAATACCGGCGCCGCCTAAAATGCGGCCCTCTAATTCAATAATCCAATAGTTGGCGCCCGCTTGGGAGTAAATCTGGCTTAGGCAATCTAAGGTCGGGTCCGCCACGCTATAGCCTTTATCCGCGGTTAAGCCGTATTCGGCCGAAACATCGCGGATGACTTTGGCAATTGCGGCATCATCTTGGGCTGTGGCTTGGCGAATGTGACAACTACTTTGCTGCTTGGCGTTATGTACGGCTTGGTTATATAACACGAGGGCCTCTTCGATTTGTGAAGTTTGCAATGGAGTCAGTTGGGCTAAGATCCCTTGGAATAATTGATTCTGCTGAGTATCCAATTTAACGAGTAATTTCTTACCCGCAGGTGTCAGTTGCACAACTAAGCAGCGACTGTCCCGTGGATGTACCTGACTCTGGGCAAGATGTTTATCGATCAAATGCTTGATAGCGCGGCTCGCATTGGACTTATCTATGCTGAGTTTGCTTGCAAGCTCTTTGATGGTCAGGGGCTGCTTGCCTATCTCAAACAGGGCATGGGCTTGCACGGGCGAAAGGGGTAAATCCCCAAATGCGGCGTTGAGCATGCCTAAATTTCTCACCAGATAGCGAGACAAATGCCTGAGTTGGGCGGATGAGCCTGACTCAGTCGTTTGCTTAGTTTGAGTCACAGGCTTCGCGGGATCTTGAGCCAATGGTGCGTCTGTTTGAGCCATAGTCGAATAAGTTTGGTTGCATGTCACAACTAAGTTAGCGGGCTTTAATTCCTCTTGCAACATATTACTAACAATCTACTATGTAAATATCAGGATTCAATAATGGCGCCATGGCGAGAATAATCGCTTGGGTGTAATTACTTTCACGGGTCGCATGGCCGTGGGTGAGTAAACCTATGGCACCGCCTTTTTGCTTAATATTGATTGTATTGAACAACCTATCCATGACATCCCCGAGTTCTTCCCCCGCTTCTAATGCCCGATAAACTTGCATTGGTAAAGGTAAAATCGCACTGCGGCCAATGGCAAGCTGGTCTTTATGGCCAATCGCGATATAGGCGAATGTGGCAGGGCCAAAGTCGAAACAATCGACACCGCCTTCCATCGCAAAATAGTAGTCGGCTTTAGTCTCTTGCGGGTCCTGCTGTTGACAATAGCGCACCCGATTGATCGCCCCTTGTCGAGTGTCGAGATCTGTCATTGGCTGCGCTGCAACACCAGAAGGGGCATCCATACCGCTGGCTTCTATGATGCTCTCTGGGAACAGCTGTGCCATGGCGTTAGTTGCCGCGTTGATTTTTACCGGGTTTTTAGAACCCACTTTTATCTTAATAATGTTTTGTTGCATATAAGTTATTTATTTTGGATTTTAATGTGGACGCTCGTTTGAATCATTGCTTAAATGGTCTGAGGTGTCTAAGCGTTTGGGTTTTCTATTCTGCCACAGTCGTCGGCGAAGCTCAGTAAAAAAGCCAACAGTAGGGGAGGCAATAGCCAGCCTTAGGGACTAGGAAGCGACATGCAACTATTGCTCCTTCAGTAATTTGGGCTGGAATAGGCAGTAAGGCTATGTCATTGAAGGAACCAAAACCAAGAGATAATAATAATGAAATTCAACAAACTCGTGATTGCTATGGGAATGGCCTGCGGTGTAATACTGACCGGCTGTAACGATAGCGAAGATAACACTACGCCTACCGAACCTGAAACTCAACTGCAAGCTTTTGCCCCCAATGGTTTACTCAAAGCCAGTATTCGTCGTACGACCTATGGCGTGCCGCATATCCAAGCCGACAACTTAGAAAGTTTAGGTTTTGGTAGCGGTTATGCGCAGGCACAGGACAACTTATGTGTATTAGCCGATGGTTTTATCAAGGCGAACTCACAGCGTTCTATGTACTTTGGACCCCATGCGTCGATTGACTTCACTACGGGTCAACCCACGGCGGAAGATAACGGTAACCTTATCTCAGATTTTGCCTATAAAGCGTTAAAGATCAGAGCACAAGCCGAAGAAAAATGGCCGAAATTTAGTGAAAACTCTCGGGCACTTATCCAAGGTTTTACCTCTGGTTATAACCAATATCTTGCTGATGTCGAAGCGGGCACACAAACGGCAGAACCTTTCTGTGGCGGTCAGCCTTGGGTGAAACCCATAGTGCCAGAAGATGTGGTGACTTATTTGTTTTCCATCGCCTTATTACCGGGCGCAGCTAACTTTCTCGATTTGATTTTTTACGCTAACCCAGGAGATGCACAGGAATACATGCCGCGTATCGTTGGGCCCGCGCCTAGCCAAGACCAAACTGCATTTGTGGCCGATATGCAGTCTAAGTTGATTGCCCGCGCGGCTCGTATCACGACACCAGAGACCAATCCCCGCGATTTAGGTTCAAATGGTTGGGGTTTAGGCAAGGATAAAACCGAAAATGGTAAGGGCATGGTGCTAGGTAATCCGCATTTCCCGCATACGGGTAACCTGCGTTTTTGGCAATCCCATATTACGATCCCAGGGCATTTAGATATGATGGGCGGCTCGTTAGTGGGTATGCCAGGACCGATTAATATTGGTTTCAATAAAGATCTCGCTTGGACTCATACCTTCTCTACCGCTGAGCATTTTGTGATGTATAACCTTGAGTTAGTCTCGGGTGATCGGATGCAGTATTTGTTTGATGGTAAACCTATGCCTATCACCAAAGAGACAGTATCGGTTCTAGTGAATGCAGGTCCTGCGGGCATGCTGGTCGCCGAGAAAGATATTTATACTACGGCCAAAGGCCCTATGGTCGAAGCTCCTCCCGCTTTAGCGCCTTTCGGTTGGGATGATGGCAGTGCCTTTATGATCCAAGATGCCAATATGGGGACTATGGACCCTGTTGACCATTGGTTAGCCATGAACATGGCGACGAACAAAGAAGAGTTCCAACAGGCATTTAAGGACTACGATGGCGTCATCTTCAATAACACTATGTACGCCGATAAAGAGGGCAATGCTTTCTATATCGACGACTCAACTGTGCCAGGATTATCCGAATCGGCAGTCGTGTTGTTAAAAACCTCACCGGATATTAAAGCGGCGAAGGCAAAAGCCGGATTTACGATTTTACCCGGTAACACTTCACTGTTTAGCTTCGATGGTCCAACGCCCTATGAACGTGCGCCCAAGCTTGAGCGCAGCGACTTTGTGCAAAACTCCAATGATTCCTTTTGGTCGACCAACTTGAATGAACCGCTGACTTACTTCTCGCCTATGTACGGCGCAGAGGCTGGACAGCTATCACTGCGGACACGGATGGGCTTGAGTTTAATGCAGGACACCGCGGGGACTGATGGCAAGTTCAGCTTGGAAGAACTCGAAGCGGCTGTGCTGTCGAATCGCAGTTATCTCGCCGAGTTAGTGCTGCCTGACTTGATTGCCCAGTGTGATGCCCAAGGCAGTACACCTGTGGTGGTGTCGGCGAGTTTATCTAAGGATATCTCTTCGGCTTGTGCGGCATTAAAGGCGTGGAACGGTAAGCAAGATAACGACAGTAAAGGTGGTGCTTTACTACGTGAATTTGCCCATCTATTCAGCCATACAACCATGTTGACCCAAGGATTCGATCCCGCTAATGCGGCAACGACACCTAAAACCTTGACTACGGATGGTAGTGCCTTAAAGGCCTTGGCTCACAGTGCGCTTAACCTTGAGGCCGCAGGCTTTGCCTTAGATGCGCCATTGGGGGATGTGCAATTTGTAGAGAAATCGCTGCCAGATGGAACGCCAAGCGGGTCGCGTTTACCTTGGCCGGGTAGCCATAATGCTGAAGGTGGATTCAACGTGTTTTCAACCAGTTTGTCGGGTGATGACACTTTGATCCCGCAACACAAATACGCTGCTGTGATGGATGTGGTCACTGGCAAGGCGATGAGTTCTGGCTTAACGGCGAAAGGATACCAAGTGCGTTACGGGTCAAGTTGGATGATGGCGGTGAACTTTACCGACGAGGGGCCTGTGGCGCGGGGGATTTTAACTTACTCTGAGTCGAGTAATATCTTAACGCCTGCGTTTGCCGATCAAAGTATCTTGTACTCGAGTGCTAAAAGCTTCCGTCCTTTGTTGTTCAAAGAGGCTGACATAGCCCCAGCTGTAGTGTCGACAACTGAGCTGACACTACAAAAACCATAAGTTAGATTTTGCGCTTTAATCGTTAGCGGCTCACTTCGGAGTTGAATCCGGATGAGCCGTTTTTTATGCGTGTTTACGACTGATAGCGATTTGTAAAAATTTAACATTAACGACTGTGATCTTGATCTACCTTAGACGTGAGTATGCTGTGACGCGTCTTGTTTTGTTGATTTTTGTGACACATGTCCGGTTAGCTGTTTTTCTCGGCGCTTATGCAATGTCACTGGATTTGGCTTGAGGTGAATATCTTGTATTTTTAAGTGGCTTTTTATGTATATGTTTTGATGCTGCATTGAAAACTTATTACATTAAATCAGCGATCTAGATCTCAATATCAGTTTATTATGAAATTCCCTTACATAAAGCCGTGTCAGATCAACTTTTATGGGCTTTTTTTGGTTATCCTTAGCGCGAATTTATTATGCTAGTCACACCGTAAGGTAACTTTTATATGCAAAAAGATGCGACCAGTGTTCTTGGAACACCTCAAAGCACACAGAATCTAGATTCAACGAAACACTTACCTTGGACTCGCCAAGACACGACTTGGATGTTGAGTTTGTTCGGCACTGCCGTTGGCGCTGGAATTTTATTTTTACCTATCAATGCGGGCATGGGCGGCTTTTGGCCTCTTGTGTTAATGGCAGTGATCATTGGTCCTATGACCTATCTTGCCCACCGTGGCTTATCTCGTTTTGTTTGTTCATCAAGCATTCCAGGTAGCGACATTACTCAAGTAGTTGAAGAGCATTTTGGTGTTGGCGCGGGTAAAGCCATTACCGTACTGTATTTCTTTGCTATCTACCCGATTGTATTAATTTACGGTGTGGGTATTACCAACACTGTTGATAGCTTTATCGTCAATCAGTTAGGCATGGCATCGCCACCACGCTTTATTCTATCGGGTGTATTGATCCTCGGTATGATGGCTGTAATGGTCGCAGGTGAGAAATTCATGCTCAAAGTGACACAATTGCTGGTGTATCCGCTGGTGGGTATTTTGGCCTTTATGTCTATCTACCTGATCCCAGAATGGAAAATGGATGCTTTACTCGTTGTACCAGAGGCGGGTGCATTTTTAGGCACAGTTTGGTTAACGATTCCAGTTTTAGTGTTTGCCTTTAACCATTCTCCAGCGATTTCACAGTTTTCTGTGTCATTGAAACGTGACCATGGCGCGAATGCTTCTCGCAAAGCTGATGTTATTTTACGTAATACTTCCATGATGTTAGTGGGCTTTGTGATGTTGTTTGTGTTTTCTTGTGTGCTGTCATTATCGCCAGCACAATTGGCCGAAGCGAAAGCTCAGAATCTACCGATTTTGTCTTATCTCGCCAATGTGCATTCAAGTGGTTTTGTGAGCTACTTTGGTCCATTAATCGCCTTTATCGCGATTGTGTCTTCTTTCTTTGGCCATTACATGGGCGCGACAGAAGGCATGAAGGGGATTATTGTTAAGCAGTTAGACACGAATAAAAAAGGCATTTCAGAGCAAAAAATCAACAAATTTATTCTGGTGTTTATGTTTGTGACGATTTGGGCCGTGGCAATCAAAAACCCAAGTATTTTGAATATGATTGAAGCTTTAGGTGGCCCAATTATCGCGGCTATCCTGTACTTGATGCCTATGTATGCTGTATACAAAGTGCCAGCATTAAAAGCGCACCGTGGTCGCATCAGCAATATCTTCGTGGTTATAGCGGGTTTATTGGCAATGACGGCTATTCTGTTTGGCTTCTTTCGTTAAGTTTTAATCTTAGTAGGAACGCGGTTTGAATGTGAATCGTGAGTCGTAAAAAGAAAAGGATCGTGCCATTGGCCCGGTCCTTTTTTATTACGTATAAGATTTGAATCGCTTATTTTTCTTCGTACATTAAGTAGTAACTCTGCTTCATCCCTAACGCTTGATAGGTCTGCTGTGCGGCGAGATTTTCTTGCTCGACATATAAACGGAAGCTTGCGGCACCACCATTGGCTTCGGCCAGTTGTTTGACTTCGCTGTAGAGTTTGGCATAGATGCCTTGGCGACGATTTTTCGGGCGAATATACACACTCTGGATCCAGTAATAATCCTTCGCACGCCAATCGCTCCATTCAAATGTCACCATGAGCGAGCCGACTAGCTCACCTGCGATTTCAGCGACCAGGTAAAACCCTTTTTGCGGGCTCTCAAGTAGCGTGCCCACACCTCGAGTCAGTGTCGCTTCATCTAAGGCTAGGCCTTCGGTTTCTTGGGCCATGGCCTGATTAAACTGCACTAAGGCGATTAGGTCTTGAGCCTTAGCTTTACGAATCAACATACTACAACTCCTAGGCGGTTATTTGGCAATACCGCTCTTGTTTAGTAAACAACATTTTGTGATTCACTTTAGCATGGAACGACGAGGGATAACGAGTTTGGCAGTGGCAGGTTAGGCACTGATATTATTTATTACTGTGGATATTTGTACGACGAAAGTCTTATCTGCTAGGCTTATCTCTAGTGTCCTTTCGCTGAACTAAGTGAGTTAATGATGGGATTTATTAAGTCTACTCGCCGCTATAAACTTAAGATTTTACCCGTCTATGATATTGCTGCTGATGAACAGATAAATCATCGTCTGCATTTTATTTTAACGCTGTTGAGCTTCGGTTTATGGGGTTTAGTTTGGTGGTGGTTAGTCTTAAAAGCTAACGGTAAGTCCGACTTTATTTTCAGTGGTTTTGATGACGATTATTGGAGTTATTTGATTGAGCGTGAGCAACCGCCTGCGTCGCTTTATCGTCAGCAAATAGCACCAAAAAAAGTCACAGAATATTTTGATGCTTAAGCAGGAAAACTAACATCTCAGCGGCCAATTTAACAAAGTTGGTTTGGTTAATATTACTGATTTTAAGACGGTTTAGCTCAACGTGACCCAGATCATCCCTCGATTAAAACCCCTCTGCTAGACTCGGCGATTGCCCCATTTAGACTGAGAAACTAGCGCGCTAGTTTTGGTCTTTGCCCCATCATAGTTTCGAATTCAAGGTTATCAATATGACAAAACAAAAGTCGTCAGCATTAGGTCGTGTTTGGTCTCGCTGGATGTCAGTGCCGCTGTGGCTGCAAATTGTTATCGGTATGGTGCTAGGTATTTTAGTGGGCATCATCTTCGGCGAGCAAGCGACTCACTTAAAGCCGATAGGCACCTTGTTTGTTAATTCCATTAAGATGCTGATTGTGCCATTGGTGTTTTGCTCACTGATTGTGGGCGTCACTTCGATGCAAGATACGAACAAGATGGGGCGTATTGGTTTTAAATCTTTTGCGTTTTATCTCTTTACCACGGCTATCGCGATCACTATCGGTTTAATTGTCGGTTATGTTCTTCAACCCGGTGCTGGTTTAGGTTTGTCATTGGCAGATGGCGCGGCTCAAACTGCCAAAGAAATACCTTCTTTAGTCGATACTTTGATCGACATAGTGCCGACGAACCCTATTGCGGCTTTAGCAAGCGGGCAAATTTTGCAAGTTATAGTATTTGCGATTGTTTTAGGTATCGCCTTAGTGCTGATTGGCGAGCATGGCAAACCTGCAATTAAAGTGTTCGAAAGTTTAGCTGAGGCCATGTATAAAATGGCCGACATGGTGATGAAGCTCGCACCCTACGGTGTATTTGGGCTAATGGCTTGGGTAGCGGGGGAGTATGGGATTGATATGCTTTGGCCACTGATCAAAGTTATTATTGCTGTGTATCTTGGCTGTATTATTCATGTGTTTGGATTCTATAGTTTTTTACTGCGCGGATTTGCAAAGTTAAGCCCGCTGCAGTTTTTTAAAGGGATTAGCAATGCCATGTTAGTGGCGTTTACCACATCGAGCTCTGCGGGCACGCTTCCTGTGAGTATGAAGTGTGCGAGTGAAAATTTGGGGGTTCATAAGAAGATCTCTAGCTTTGTGTTACCGCTAGGCACCACAATCAATATGGATGGCACAGCATTATACCAAGGGGTCACAGTGCTGTTTGTGGCACAAGCGTTTGGTATCGACCTGACTGTCATCGATTATCTCACCATTATTTTAACGGCGACGTTGGCCTCTATTGGTACTGCGGGTGTGCCCGGTGCGGGTTTAGTGATGTTGACTTTAGTACTCACAACCGTAGGGCTTCCCTTAGAAGGGGTGGCATTGATTGCGGGAATTGACCGTATTTTAGATATGGTGCGTACTGTGGTAAACGTCTCCGGTGACTTAGTGGCGACGATTGTCATTGCAAAGTCTGAAGATGAGTTGGATATGGCGCATTATAATGCCGACATAGATCAAAGCGCCGTAATAGCCGAACAGAATATTGCCCTCGAAATTGCAGCGGCTAAGAGTGTCAAAGCATAGGGAGCTTTTATTGCTGGTTCGTTAACTAAAAAAACCGCCATTGGCGGTTTTTTTATGCTGACAAGTTTTATGGTTACTTCATTTGGTTTAACACTAACACTGGCTTGTCGTCGCTGTTAAGTAAGGTAAGTCGGCCTTGCACTAATTTTGCTTTGGTAACTAATGGCATAGCTTGCATCACTTTGTGCTCTTGCTGCATTAGGGCATCCACGCAGGCTTTCATTGTGCTACCGGCAGGAGATAGCTTAAGCTCTTCGCCTTGCTGAGTATATTGACCGAAAAAGTTATTGCAGCTGTTGTTGCCATGTAATTTACCTTCGGCCTCAAAGGTGATTTGCGCTGGGCTGTAATCGATAGTCGGTTGGCCTTGAACCATTTCAATGTGCCAGCGGCCTTCTAATGGAATGGTATCATTTGGAGCTATATCGGCACTTTGGCAGGCTGTGATGCCTAAGAGTAATGCACCTAAGATGAATGTTTGTTTTAACATCGTTGCGGTTCCTTTTTCCATGATTATGGCCATAGTGTGACAAGTTTTTCGCAAGATCTAAAGGGGTTTATATGACAGGCTCATTTAAAAGTACTCTGAATTTGTTGAAGTTTTTACATTGGTTAGGTGTATTGATGCTAGTTTGTGGACTTGGGTTTTATATGTTGACGCAATGGAGTCTAGAGATAAGCGGCATGTTATTGATCTCAAGTCTGATTGGTTTAGGGTTGGTCTTAATGTCGCCCTATCCTGTGGTGCTGTTTATCCAATGGGCGAAGCGCCAAGATGAGCATTCCAAGTAATTTTGTACTGCCTAATTAAGCCTAAATTTCATTAAATCAAAGCTCTGCCGAATCTGCGGCGGGATTATCGTACAAGCTTGAGTCAATGGCGAGTTCTACTGGCGTGTCTGCGGCTTGGGGTACAGGTGGGCGCATTGAATCAAGTTTACCCCGTGCGAGTTCCATCATTGGTGCAAGTTTGGCGCTGGATTCTGGGGTAAAAAAACTGTAACTCACATCGAGTTTTAGCTGATGGTTTTGTTGTTCTAGCTGTTTTTCTACTCGCTTCATAATATGTAGAACATCCCGTTCACCATCCACAAAAGCAAGTACCACAAATTGAGTGCTGTTGTAATGGGCGGCAACGTCAGCGGTTCTTATCGTATCTTGGATTAACTTGCCTAACAGTCTGTGGTGATTATTTTCGAGTGGTATTGGTGTGTTATCCGTGCTCAGTAATTCAAAGAAGATGATACCTGCATGGGCACCAAAGCGGCGGCCTAAATTGAGCTGTCTTGGCGCCATCATCAAGAAGCCGTAATGGTTGAGCATGCCGGTTTCTTGGTCGCGCATCGAAAGGGATTCAATTCTATGGTTCTGACACAGCAGAGATAATTCCTGTTGCAGCAATATCTGAAACGGTTCGAGCATAGCGGCATTGGCTAGCGGGTCTGCCATATGTGGGTTGAGTACGCACAGGGCGCCAAATTGGCTGCCATCGGGCCAAGCGATTGGACGTGAGAGAATATGCTGAATACCATCAAAATCCCTTGGTAAATCCTCTAACATAAAGCTGCCGAGGTTTTGATATAAACCATCAGGTTGGCTGTTTTGTATCTGTTTGAAGAGTTCGAGTGCTGGTGGATATAAAGTGCCTGCGGTAAATTGCGGTGTTTCAGTGATTGAACTGACGATGATCTCAAACCCTGCACTGATTTTTTGGAATATGAAAACCGTGTTGGCGTTGTAATAGCTTTTGATGAGCTCACATTGGTGCATCCAGCGTGTGAGATTGACTTGTTGATTATCGGTATCAAGTAAACTCAAGTTGGGATTAATGGTTTCTGGCAACATACAAACGCCTAACTATGGCTAAATATCCATTAAGTTTGGGAAATAAAAGGATATTTAGCAAATCAAAGCCCTAAATATTGCCTTGTCCTTGCTGTGCCTATTAACCCAACCGAGTATACTGGCGGGCTGAAATTGGGCCAAAAGCAGAAATAATGCTGTGAGAATACTGTGAAAATTAGACTAGCCTTACCTCAAGATGTTGATTTATTAGCGATGCTAGAGAAAAAACATCTTAATGATGAATTAGCTTCCGCCAGTATGGGGTTACAAGGACAAGCTTTTTCCCACGGTGAACTGAGCGAATTAGTGCAGCATCATTGGGTCGTAGTTGCACTGGTAGAACAGCAGATCGTCGGTTATGTGATTGCAGGCCGTTGGGGATTTTTCGAACATTGGCCCATTTACCGCACTTTGTTGAATCGTTTAGGGCAACTCGATTGGGATGGACCTAAATTAACTAAGGCCAACTCTTGCCAATACGGGCCGATATGGGTGCAGCAAGCCTACCGTGGGCAAGGGATTTTCGAGGCATTAGTCCATGAAATTCGTCGCCAAGTTGCTCCGCATTTTAGCTATATGTTGACCTTTATTGCTGAAGATAATGAACGTTCCTTTGCCGCTCACTCGGGTAAAGCGCACATGCAGGTTGTGGATTTTTTCACCGTTTCGGCAAGAGATTATTATTTAATGGCGGCAAAGACCCAAGCTTAGTTGTTCGATGATAGAAATTAAGGATTCAATCTCTACTGTGTAAATAACCCGAGTTCAGGTTAAATAACGGAGATAAATACATGAATGTACAATTTGTTGAGTCACTATTAACGGCCTATGCCGAAGTCAATTTATCGGCTTGGGACAACTTGAGATTGGTCCTATCTGAGTGCGCTCACCATGAATGTGAGGCGAGGGGATTTGAAGTCGAGTTTATCTCCGATTCAGGGCAAGTGCAGCATTATTGGGTACAAGTGGGGAATATTTGGCTCGATTGTGGTCGAACCAATGCCTATTCGACGGTGATTACGCGACTGACCGATAAGGAACTTAGCCGTGTAAACTCCAAGAGCGCGTTAGAATGCGCTATTTTATCCCAAGAGCAGATTGGTCTACTCTGCATGCAAAACGCCCATTTCGATCATTGCTGAGAGTGTTAATTCAGTCCGTTTCTCAATCGCTTTTTTGATCAATACTTCTTCATCAGAAAGATGCGCTGAGGGTCAGTGGTGACAGTGCCTATGATCTCAAACCCTTGTTTTTCATAAAACACAGGTGCTTGAATCGATAAGGTATCCACTTGAGCTACCAAGCAACCCCGCTGTTTCGCCTCAGCTTCGGCAAGTGCCATCAGTTTATGCCCAAGCCCAGTGCCTCTGGTTTGCTCATCAACCCAGACAACATTGATTAAGAAGTTTTTATAGATAGTCCGGCCACCCACACCACCAATCAACTTGCCAGCTTCATCACGTGCAATGACAGTCAAAGGCACTGATTTCTCAGGTCCTAACAGCCCAGCATTAAATTGCCTAACGCCGTCTACCAGCGCATCCACAATCGCGATATTTTCTTCACTCATAACTTCAAAGTTCATGTCAAAAACTCTTTCTGGAATGTGATTACTTTATAAACGTAAATGTTATTTCTGTTGTATTCAACTTTTGATTGATCTCACTAATGTTAATCATTATCATTCGCGAAATCATTTATAAGTTACATTTGTAAACTAAGTTTACTAAACAGGAGAGGTTTATGTTATTTCGTCAAACTTGCTTGGCAGTTGCCATTACCGCTGTATTTACGGGTAATTTTGTCCAAGCCGAAGAGGCTCCCGACAGAAAAATGGAAGTTATGGTTGTTACTGCCTCTGGATATGAACAGAAATTGGTTGATGCACCCGCCAGTATTTCTGTTATCACCCAAGAAGATTTGATGATAAAACCTTATACCACTCTCCTAGATGCAGTGCGTGACTTGGAAGGGGTTGATATTGGTGAAACCCGTGATAAAACAGGGCAAGGTACCATCAGTCTACGCGGTATGGGATCTGACTATACCTTAATCCTTGTCGATGGTAAGCGTCAGAATAACCATGGTGATATTTATCCAAACAGTTTTGGTGGCAATCAATTTGGTCATGTACCACCACTTGATGCTATTGATCGAATTGAAGTTATTCGTGGGCCAGCATCAACGTTATACGGTGCAGATGCTCTAGGTGGTGTGGTGAACATCATCACTAAAAAAGTGGGCGACGAATGGTCTGGCTCTATCACTCACAGCCGAACTCATCAAACCAATGATGCCTATGGCGAAGATATCACTACCGATTTCAGCGTGATGGGTCCCCTCATTAAAGGCGTTCTTGGGTTATCGATTCATGGCAGTATTTATGATCGAATGGGGTCTACACCAGAGTATGCACCAGTAGATTATCCCAATGGAGAAGTACGCACTCGTTCACTCGGTTTTGGTGGTGGCGGTAAAACCGTCGATAACGAAAATCATATGTTAGGTGGGAGTTTAAGTTGGACGCTAAATGAACATCACAAAATTTGGTTTGATTTAGATTCCTCATCTCAAGATTATGATAATACGCCACTGATCAATGATAACGGTGAACGCGAGTATCCGCTTGGTACTGTTGATAATATCGATAGTCTCTGGATTGCCAGTAACTTCTGTAAAGGCGGCGTAGGTTCCCGTGAGGCTGCTTGTCTAGCTAGCGGTGGTGAATGGGCAAGACGATCAAATCCGCGAGCGGGTTACAGCGAGACTCAAAAATTTACCCGTGATGCTTGGGCGTTAACCCATGAAGGTGCTTGGGATTTTGGTACAAGCTTTGTGTCACTATCCTATGTAGACACACAAAATAATGGCCGCACACTGCCATTTACCACTGCTGAAAGAGTATTACTACTGCAGATGATTGATGGTAAAGGGGATTACACCGGCATGACTGAAGCCGAACGTAAAGCGATTGCTGAATCCACTTTCCTGCCTAGACCTAAACGCGAAATGGCAAGTAATCAATATACGCTTGATATGAAACTCGATATTCCATTTGAAGCTGCAGGAAATCATGTCGCAGTGACGGGGGCGCAGGTGATTCGTGGTGAGTTGAAAGACGGTGTATTTGGTATGGAAGAAGGTACGCCGGGCGCAGTACAAGAACACAATATGTGGTCTGTTTTTGCTGAAGATACATGGAGCATGACTTCTGATTTATCTGTTACTGCGGGTTTACGTCATGATGATCATGAAATATTTGGCAACCAACTCAGCCCACGTCTATACGGCGTTTACACCATTAATAATGAGTGGACTGTAAAGGGTGGGGTGAGCACAGGCTTTAAAACACCTAAAACCACACAATTGTATGATGGTGTCGTTGGCTTTGGTGGCCAAGGAACCTCACCGCAATTTGGTAACCCAGATCTCGAAGCTGAAACCAGTGTGTCCAGCGAAGTCGCCCTGTATTGGTCTCATCCAGATGGCCATAATTTTAACGTCACTATTTTTAAAAATGACTTTGACGATAAGATTGCTTCACAACCCTGTGGTAAAGGTACGAGCATAGAATGTTCCGATGCGGGTGAATATGCTGATTTAGGTTATGCAGTCAGTAGCAAAACAGTCAACATAGATAAAGTTACTATTCAAGGTGCTGAGCTCGCGGGACGTTGGGAAATTCTAGATGCCTTAACATTAAATGCTAATTATACCTACACAGATAGCGAGCAGAAAAGCGGTGCAGAGCAAGGTCGTCCACTCGGCAACAGTGCCAAGCATATGGCAAACGCGACATTAAAATGGGAGTTGACCGACTCATTTAACGTATTCTTGACCTCAGAATACCGTGCTAAACGTTATCGCTCTTGGGATATCATTAATGATGCTGCACTTTACTATAAGGGTTATAACGTGTTCCATCTTGGTGGTTCTTATCAGGCGAGTGAGTTTGTCACCTTCAACATGCGAGTAAATAACTTGTTTGATAAAGATTTTACTTCATACGATATTGTCTTCACCGAATGTAGTGACACTAGCACCACTTGTGTCTCTGACGACAATGGCCCAAACGGATACACAGCATCTTACGTTGATGATTTTAATAACAAAGATAAGGCCCGTAACTTCTGGGTTGGTATGAATGTACGTTTCTAAACTAATACTCTGTGCATTAGTCATTATTTGATATTCATGGGCGATAGATAAAACTGAGAGTTACCCGTTTGATAAAGGTATCCACTATCAATTAAACAATAGGGTAACTCTCATTACTCATTACTCATTACTCAGTGCACCTGCACTGTGCTGGTGAGTCTGCACTATCGAGCCATCAATAAAGACCCATTCCGTGTCGGCCATTTTCGCTAAAGCTTTGAATAAATAGGCCTGAATGTCTTTTCAGACCATAAATAAAACCGTCTAAAGACCGTACTCCAATGGCTCAACTCTTTGGGTAAATCTTGCCAAGGGATACCTGTTAGAAGGTGGTAAAGAATGCCTTCGAATGTTTGTCTATGTTCAGGTTTATCATAAACACGGCCTGTGCTTTTCATTAAATGAAATAGTGTTTCCCAGTGTGCATTGGTTAGCATCAGTATTGGTATGCTGTCTAAAAATCATTCTCGAAAGCTCAATAGACCCTAGATGAAGTCAGAAAAATTAAAGGTGCTAGCGTATAAGGCTACAGAATGAGCCATTGTCCGTTTGGATAAGTACCAATATAACCAAAGGGGATTCTTCCACAGAGATACCAAGATAGGCGTTCACTCGTAAAGGCTGAAAGTTTAACGTCAGCTAGTAGCAGTGTTGCGAGCGTATTAGCGTCATCGGATGTCAGCGCGCATATTTCTGCAACGGGAATAATTTTCCAAGTGGAGAGGTAAGCTGACTTAGAAATTTCATCGACTTCGCTGTCAGAAATCCAAGCATGCACATCATTTACTACTGCCTTTGTTTTTAACGAATTTGCCAAGTCATGGTCTGTTACACACAGGCTTTCATAGTGGATTTCGTAAGGTGTTTCAAAAAAGGCTTCAGGATCGGATTCAAGAAAAGCGGCGATCTCCTCTAATGTACCGTATGTCTTTGCTGTTTCCTCTGGCAGACCTACGTTGGCTGCCCATGCACAAGATTGAAGTTGCTGTAATAAGATGGCGTTATCGGTCATGGGGTCTGTGCACTCTAATGGTCTGTGTATATGCTGCTTTTATTTTGCCATATTTGTAATCTAACTAAATGTCAGACATAAAAAAACCGCTGGGTAGCGGTTTTTCATGGATCTTAAGTGTAAAAATTGAAATGAATTAAGACTATAGACCCGCGTCAGCACGTAATATTTCGGCTTTATCAGTCGCTTCCCATGGGAATTCGCTGCGACCAAAGTGGCCATAAGCGGCGGTCGCTTGATAAATTGGACGTGCTAAATCTAGCATGGCCGTTAAACCGTATGGGCGCAGTTCAAAGTGTTGACGGACTAACTTGATCAGCACTTCTTCAGACACTTTACCAGTACCGAAGGTCTCGATGCTGATAGAGGTCGGCTCTGCCACACCAATTGCGTAAGACACTTGGATTTCACAGCGATCAGCAAGACCTGCTGCAACTATGTTTTTTGCCACATAACGTGCAGCATATGCCGCGCTACGATCCACTTTTGATGGATCTTTACCAGAGAATGCGCCACCACCATGACGGGCCATGCCGCCGTAGGTGTCAACGATGATCTTACGACCCGTTAAGCCGCAATCGCCTACTGGACCACCGATAACAAAACGGCCAGTTGGGTTGATAAAGAACTTAGTGTCTTTGTTTAACCATTGAGCCGGTAATACAGGCTTGATGATGGTTTCCATCACGCCTTCAATTAAGTCGGCTTGTGAAACGTCATCTCTGTGTTGAGTCGATAACACAACTGCATCGATACCGACAATTTTGCCATCATCATAGGCAAAAGTGACTTGGCTTTTCGCATCTGGGCGTAACCAAGGTAGCGTGCCATTTTTACGCACTTCAGACTGACGTTTCACTAATGCGTGAGCATAGGTGATAGGTGCAGGCATCAGAATGTCAGTTTCGTTGTTGGCATAACCAAACATTAACCCTTGATCGCCAGCACCTTGCTCTGCAGGGTCTGCGCGGTCTACACCTTGATTGATGTCGGGTGATTGCTTACCAATGGCGTTTAATACTGCGCACGAGTCTGCATCAAATCCCATATCTGAATGGGTATAACCAATTTCACGCACCGTTTTACGGGTGATTTCTTCAATATCAACCCAGGCAGAGGTAGTGACTTCGCCACCGACTAATACCATGCCGGTTTTGACATAAGTTTCACACGCTACGCGTGCTTTTGGATCTTGAGCCAGAATTGCATCTAGCACAGCATCAGAAATCTGATCTGCAATCTTATCGGGATGACCTTCTGAGACCGACTCAGAAGTAAACAAGTGCTTTGCCATAGTAGGAAAATCTCGTCGTTAGCATTCAAACGTGTAGAAGCATCTACATCTAGACGGCTATTTTAGTTTAAATCCGATTGCCGATCACCCCCGATAATAAAAAATCCTCTCAGATTGTGACCTGAAAACGACTACGCCCTGCCATAAATAGGTTATTTTACTTATATTTCATGGTATTAAGTTTACTATGTTTTTGAGAAATTTATTTCTCCATTATAAGTGATCCTTGCTATGCCCTCTCAAGTAAACGCGAGCAAAGTGACTAGCTTATTTCTGCGACTTATATACTCAAGCTACCTGAATCCTGCATCTTCAGGTTGTTTGGGTACATATTCGGCCATCTTTTGCTGAGTGAATGGCAATTTTAGTTTGCGTCACACTGGCATGTAGGGGAAAATATGCATCCAAATTGCCCGCTAGACCCCACAAACAAGCAGGAGAGAGCATGTCTTCCCGTAAAGTACTCGCAAACGCAATCCGTGCGTTAAGTATGGATGCAGTTCAAAAAGCAAATTCAGGCCATCCCGGCGCCCCAATGGGTATGGCAGATATTGCTGAAGTGCTGTGGAATGATTTCCTTAAGCACAACCCGAACAATCCGAAATGGGTAGATAGAGATCGTTTTATCCTCTCTAACGGTCACGGTTCAATGCTGATCTACTCTTTACTTCACCTGACTGGTTATGAATTACCAATTGAAGAGCTAAAACAGTTCCGTCAATTGCATTCTAAAACACCGGGTCACCCAGAATACGGTTACACCCCAGGTGTTGAAACCACAACGGGTCCACTCGGTGCGGGCATCAGCAACGCTGTCGGTATGGCGATTGCTGAGAAAACCTTAGCGGCACAGTTTAACCGTGATGGTCACAATATCGTTGATCACTATACTTACTGCTTCCTCGGCGATGGCTGTTTGATGGAAGGTATTTCCCACGAAGCCTGTTCATTAGCCGGTACTTTAGGTTTAGGTAAACTGGTCGCATTTTGGGATGACAACGGTATTTCTATCGATGGCCATGTTGAAGGCTGGTTCACCGATGATACGCCAAAGCGTTTTGAAGCTTACGGCTGGCATGTGATTGCCGGTGTTGATGGTCACGATAGCGCGGCAATCCGTGCTGCTATCGAAGCGGCGAAAGCCGTTACTGATAAACCAACCATGATTTGCTGCAAAACCATTATCGGTTTTGGTTCACCTAACAAATCAGGCAGCCACGATTGCCACGGCGCGCCACTAGGCGATGCGGAAATCGCAGCAGCCCGTGAATTCCTTGGCTGGCCACATGCGCCATTCGAAATCCCTGCTGACGTTTATGCGGGTTGGGATGCCAAAGAAGCCGGTGCTGCCCGTGAAGCGGCGTGGAACGAGAAGTTTGCAGCATATCGCGCTGCTCACCCAGAACTGGCTGCTGAATATGAGCGTCGCGTTCTGAAAGGTGAATTACCGGCTGATTTCGAAGAAAAAGCGCAGGCATTCGTGCAAGCATCACAGGACAAAGCCGAAGGTATTGCGAGCCGTAAAGCCTCACAAAATGCCATCGGTGCATTTGGCGCTATGTTGCCTGAACTGTTAGGCGGCTCTGCTGACTTAGCGGGTTCTAACTTGACACTGTGGTCAGGTTCTAAAGGTATTCAAGACGATCCAGCTGGTAACTACATTTACTACGGCGTGCGTGAATTCGGCATGAGCGGCATTATGAACGGTGCTTCGCTGCATGGTGGTTTCATCAATTACGGCGCAACGTTCATGATGTTCATGGAATATGCTCGTAACGCAGTACGTATGTCGGCGCTGATGGGCATTCAAAACATCTTCGTTTATACCCATGACTCTATCGGTCAAGGTGAAGATGGCCCAACGCATCAGCCAGTTGAGCAATTAGCTAACCTGCGTATGACGCCAAATATGGCCGTATGGCGTCCATGTGATGCGGCAGAAACGGCAGTTTCTTGGAAAGCTGCGATTGAGCGCCGTAATGCACCTACGTCACTGATCTTCAGCCGTCAAAACCTGAAAGCTCAAGCGCGTACCGCTGAGCAATTAGCTAATGTGGCTAAAGGTGCTTATGTACTGCAAGACTGTGCGGGTACACCAGAACTGATCCTGATCGCAACCGGTAGCGAAGTACAATTGGCAATGGATGCAGCCGCTGCACTGACTGAGCAAGGTAAACACGTTCGCGTAGTTTCTATGCCATCGACAACTGAGTTCGATAAGCAAGATGCCGCGTATAAAGAATCTGTATTACCACGTGCTGTGACTAAACGTGTGGCTATTGAAGCGGCGCATACCGATTTCTGGTACAAGTACGTCGGGTTTGAAGGCACAGTTGTGGGCATGACCACATTTGGTGAGTCTGCGCCGGGTAACGTGCTATTGAATCACTTCGGTTTCACCGTTGAAAATGTGCTGAATGCTGCAAAATCATTGGGCTAATCGCTCAAGGGATTAGATTCAATACAAAAGGTTAAACTTTTTAAGTGTTAATCTGTATAATGCGGCCTGCAATCGTTTGCAGGCCGTTTTTGTATTAAGAGGAAATTGAGACCTCAATGATCCGAGTCGCTATCAATGGTTATGGCCGTATCGGCCGCTCTATTCTCCGAGCTTTATATGAGTCTGGAAAACGGCAGCAAATGCAGATTGTCGCGATTAATGAATTAGCTAAACCTGAAGCCATTATTCATCTGACCCAGTACGATACCACCCACGGTCGGTTTGCGCACAAAGTGAAGCTTGTTGATGATCATATGCTGATTGGCGACGATGCGATAAAAATCCTCCACGAGCCCGATCCGGCAAAACTCCCTTGGCACGAGATGGACATAGATATTGTCTATGAAGCCACAGGCGTATTAGTCGATCGTCAAAGCTGCGAAGCCCATATTCACGCCGGCGCTAAACAAGTGCTGATAAGTCATCCATCCTCAGCCGATGTCGATGGCACGATTGTCTATGGTGTAAACCACGATTTACTCCGCGCCGAACACACAGTCGTTTCCAACGCTTCTTGCACCACTAACTGTATCGTGCCTGTGATCGACGTACTCGATCGCCACTTCGGCGTTAAAAGCGGTGCGATTACCACTATCCATTCGGCGATGAACGATCAGCAAGTGATTGATGCTTATCATGATGATTTGCGTCGTACCCGCGCCGCTGGCCAATCGATTATCCCTGTTGACACTAAACTTGCCCGCGGCATTGAGCGGATCTTGCCGCACATGAAAGATAAGTTTGAAGCGATTTCTGTGCGCGTGCCCACCATCAACGTGACCGCCATCGATTTGTCCGTGACCTTAGAGAAAACCGTCGATATTGCCACAGTCAATCAGGTGCTGGAATCGGCCGCCAATGGGCGATTTAATGGCATTTTGGGCTATACTGATGAGCCCTTAGTCTCATGTGATTTCAACCATGATCCGCGCTCCAGTATTGTCGATGGTACCCAGACCCGCGTGAGCGCCGGTCAGTTGGTGAAGTTACTCCTGTGGTGCGATAACGAGTGGGGTTTTGCCAATCGTATGTTAGATACGAGTTTGGCGATGATTGCGGCCAAGCGAGGCTGATAAAAGTAGATTATTCACTTGTGGGTCACTGAATTTATGCCAATTCGACGGGATGTCGAGCGCCGAGCGGCAGTCAATTCATACCGGCTATGTGTGAAACAGTTTGTTTTTTGATTATAAAAGGAAGCGTTACCATGGCAATTATCAATATGTCAGATCTGGATCTACAAGGTAAGCGCGTGCTTATCCGCGAAGATCTCAATGTCCCTGTCAGCAATGGCGTCGTCACCAGTGATGCACGTCTGCGCGCCTCTCTACCGACTATCGAGTTGGCCCTTGAAAAAGGTGCGGCTGTGATGGTGATGTCGCATTTAGGTCGTCCGACCGAAGGCGAATACAATGCTGAATATTCTATGCAACCTGTGGTCGATTATTTGGCAAAAGCCCTGCCTTGTCCTGTGCGTTTAGCGACCGACTATTTAGACGGCGTCGACGTTGCCGTGGGTGAAGTGGTTGTGTTCGAAAACGTGCGTTTCAACGTGGGTGAAGGTAAGAACAACGAAGCCTTATCGAAAAAAATGGCGGCGCTGTGTGATGTCTATGTGATGGACGCCTTCGGTACTGCACATCGTGCCCAAGCATCGACTCATGGCGTGGGCATGTTTGCCCCAATCGCCTGTGCCGGTCCATTACTGGCACAAGAATTAGATGCCTTAGGCAAGGCATTAGATAATCCTGCGCGTCCAATGGTGGCGATTGTCGGTGGCTCTAAAGTGTCGACTAAGCTGACTGTGCTAGAAAGTCTTTCAGGCATAGTCGATCAGTTAGTGGTTGGCGGCGGTATTGCCAATACTTTCATTGCGGCGGCGGGCTACAATGTCGGTAAATCGCTGTATGAGGCGGATTTGATCGACGAAGCTAAGCGTTTAGTGGCTAATGCTAAGAGCCGTGGCGCCGATATTCCTGTGCCGACCGATGTGGTCGTTGCGGGTGAGTTTAGCCCAACAGCAGCGGCAACGTTAAAATCGGTTAGCGAAGTCGCTGATGGCGAAATGATTTTCGATATTGGTCCAGATAGCGCTGAAGCACTGGCTAAAATTATCGAATCTGCAGGCACTATCGTGTGGAACGGCCCTGTGGGCGTGTTCGAATTCGACCAATTCGGTGAAGGTACTAAGCGTATCGCCCAAGCGATTGCTGATTCAAAAGCGTTCTCTATCGCAGGCGGTGGTGACACTTTGGCTGCGGTTGATAAGTACGGTATTGCCGATAAAGTGTCTTATATTTCGACTGGTGGCGGTGCTTTCCTCGAGTTCCTCGAAGGTAAAGAATTACCGGCTGTGGCTATGTTAGAAAAGCGCGGCGCTTAATCATTAAGTTTTAAAATACGCGGCGCATAAGACGCCGCGATAAGCTCTGATAACATCAAAGCTTTGATAAAAAGTAAAAAATTATAAAAAAACCGCCCGTATTCATCTAAGGTACTTAATTTAAGTTGTTTATTTAAGGTACAGAGTTGAATGCGGGTATAAAAATCCATCCAAACGATAGCGACCTCGGTGATAGATATCACCCTATTATTGGAGTTAAAAAATGGCGTTAATTTCCCTACGACAACTACTTGATCACGCAGCAGAACATGGATACGGTGTGCCTGCGTTTAACGTTAACAACTTAGAGCAGATGCGTGCCATCATGCAGGCCGCTGAAGCAACAGACAGCCCTGTGATAGTGCAAGCTTCTGCTGGCGCGCGTAAATACGCTCGCCCACAGTTCTTAAAATATTTGATGGCAGCGGCTCTTGAGCAGTACCCAGATATTCCTGTGTGTATTCACCAAGACCACGGTACCGATCCTGATATTTGTCAGCGTTCTATCCAATTAGGCATGTCATCAGTCATGATGGACGGCTCTTTGATGGCTGACGGCAAAACGCCTGCATCGTACGAGTACAACGTTGATGTTACCCGTCGTACAGTGGCATTTGCCCATGCGTGTGGTGTGTCAGTTGAAGGTGAAATCGGCTGTTTAGGCAGCTTAGAAACTGGCCAAGCTGGCGAAGAAGATGGTGTTGGTGCATCAGGTATTTTAAGTCACGATCAAATGCTGACTAGCCCTGAAGAAGCGGCGCGTTTCGTTGCCGATACCCATGTTGATGCACTCGCGATTGCTATCGGTACTAGCCATGGTGCATATAAGTTCAGTCGTAAACCGACGGGCGATGTACTGCGTATCGACCGCATCAAAGAAATTCATGCGCGTATTCCTAATACTCACTTAGTGATGCACGGTTCATCTTCTGTGCCACAAGAGTGGCTAAAGATCATCAACCAATATGGTGGTCAGATCCCAGAAACCTACGGTGTGCCATTAGAAGAAATCGTAGAAGGTATCAAACACGGTGTACGTAAAGTCAACATTGATACCGACTTACGTTTAGCATCAACGGGTGCCGTTCGTAAATTCCTAGCTGAACACCCAAGTGAATTTGATCCACGTAAATTCCTGAAAGCATCAATGGAAGCCATGGCCGATATCTGTACGGTTCGCTATGAAGCTTTCGGCTGTGCAGGTCAAGCATCTAAGATTAAGCCATTGTCTTTACAAGCAATGTATAAAGCGTATCAGTCTGGCGCGTTAGATCCTAAGATCAATATGTAAGCGTTATCGCTGAGATAAAAACCCGCTAAAGCGGGTTTTTTTATACTTAAAATAGCTGCAATTTTCATTTTTTAATCGTAAATGTTAATATCGCGCAGATTTTCAGGGGAAAATACTAACCCTTATTAATATGTGCTTATTCAGCATCGCTGGGACGAACAGATATTTATAGGGATTGGATTTAACGGAACAGGAACGGATAAACATGAAGAAAGTACTGACCGCAGCACTATTAATGACTGCACCTTTTATGGCGACAGCTGGGGCCGATTTTGTAAAAGGCGATGAGACATTCGCAGGTGAAGCTGAGCTTGGTGCAACCTTAACCACAGGTAACACTGAAACCTCATCATTCAAAGGGCGTTTAAATCTTAAGCATGAGCTTGGCGATTGGGAGAATCAGTACTTACTCGAGGGTTTATATAAAGAGGATACAGGTTCTGTTACCGCGAAACGCTATTTAGCGGGCGCACAAGGTAACTACAAGATGACAGATCGTAGCTACTTGTTTGCTAACGGTAATTATGAAGTTGATCCGTTCACAGGTTATGATTACACGCTATCTGGCGCAGCGGGTTATGGTTATAGATTCTATGATACTAGTAAGACCTTTTTAGATGTCGAAGTCGGTCCAGGTTATATCTATCAGCGTCTTGATACAGAGCAAGCACTTATCGAAGGCCATGACACCAATGACAGCGTCGTCGCTCACGGTGTGATCAACTTTGAAACCGAAATCACTGACACCTCTAAATTCCAACAACGTTTCGTTGCAGATTACGGTGATAAGCTCGATGCCCGCTCTGAAACTTCGTTAACGGCGAATATTATCGGCGCATTAGCAATGAAGTTTGCCATTATTGTGCGCTACAACAGCGAGCCGTTGGATAATAAGAAAAGTACAGATACAGAAACCAATATGACCTTGTTATATTCCTTCTAATGCTGTGACACTGATTTAGAAACTAAAAAGCACCTTTGAGGTGCTTTTTTATTGGCTCTTTTTAGACTAAGTTAAATGTTTCTTTATTAGTTATCGCTGTAGTTATACAAAAATTAATGTTTTAAACGCCTTTGGTTATAGGGTAATGCATAGAAAGTTGCGTTTTATCAACATTTACTATGCCGAAGCTATGGTAATTTTCGACTAATTTCCTACGTAGAGATGAACTTTAATGAAATTACAGCGGTTGTTTAAAGGCAGTGGAATGGCGTTATGGAGTCTATTCTGCGTTGCAATATTGAGCGGATTCTCACCTGCAGCATGGGCTATGACAGAAGGGATAGAACGGCTTAATTTAACCGCCTCGAGTGTGGGTTATGTTGCCGTCTTTGTGTTTGTACTTGCATACATAATGGTGATGGCTGAGGAATCGTTACATTTACGCAAGTCGAAACCTGTGCTGGTCGCGGCAGGGATTATCTGGGGCATGATAGGTTTTGTGTATGTACAAAATGGTATGTCTGAAGTGTCGGAAGCGGCATTCAAACATAACTTGCTTGAATATGCAGAGCTTTTACTCTTCTTACTCGTGGCAATGACTTATATCAATGCTATGGAAGAGCGAAATTTGTTTGATGCCATTCGTGGTTGGCTTGTCGGCCGTGGGTTTAGTCTAAGAACCGTATTTTGGTTGACGGGGTTTATGGCGTTCTTTATCTCACCCGTGGCAGATAATTTAACGACTGCGCTATTGATGTGTGCCGTGGTGATGAAGGTGGGGGCAGGGCAACGCAAGTTTATCACCCTAGCCTGTATCAACATTGTTGTTGCGGCTAATGCGGGTGGTGCGTTTAGTCCGTTTGGTGATATCACGACCTTAATGGTGTGGCAAAAAGGATTAGTGCACTTTAGCGATTTCTTCCATCTGTTTATTCCTGCTTTAGTGAACTTTGCATTACCCGCTGCCATTATGAGTGTGTTTATTCCACATTTTGTGCCAGAGCCAGAAAAAGAGCATGTTTATACTAAGCCGGGTGCTAAGCGAATTGTTGCGTTGTTTTTACTCACAATCGCTACGGCAGTGTGTGCTCATTCCTTCTTAGGTATGCCGCCTGTATTGGGTATGATGACGGGATTAGGTTTCTTACAATTTTTTGGTTTTTATCTGCGTAAAACCTTCAATCGTTCCGTTGCCCGCGAACGTGCAAAGGCTGAATTGCGTCAGGACGAGCAGCGTCTGCAGCAACTTGGTAGTGTGGTGCCCTTCGATGTGTTTAGCAGGATCTCCCGCGCTGAATGGGATACCCTGTTGTTCTTTTATGGTGTAGTGCTATGTGTGGGTGGCCTTGGCTTTATGGGGTACTTGAGCTTAGTATCTGAGGCTTTGTATTCCAATTGGGATACGACCTATGCCAACGTGGCTATCGGTCTGTTGTCTTCGGTTGTTGATAATATTCCGGTGATGTTTGCTGTGTTGACGATGAACCCTGAGATGGCCTTAGGCCAATGGTTACTGGTAACGTTAACCGCAGGAGTTGGGGGCAGTTTATTGTCAATTGGCAGTGCTGCAGGGGTCGCGTTAATGGGACAAGCTAGGGGGATTTACACCTTTGGTGCCCATTTGCGTTGGACACCTGTCATTGCGCTGGGTTATATCGCGAGCATTTTAGTACATATGTGGCTCAATGCCGCGATGTTCTAAATAAAAGTACTGAGCATTCATCATTTGGGCTGTATTGACGTTTGTGAGTCGTTTTGTAGCGGATAATATCGCGAATTATTTAGCGAACAACATCGATCTAACAAAATTCAATCGCATAACGTCTAGATATCAATGAATAAAATAGAGGCATCCGATGGATGCCTCTATTTGTTTGGATATGTCATGGGAAGGATTATTGCGGTAGAACTTGGATTAAATCCAGCTCGTTATTGGCTTTTGCACCGTAGATCTGAATCGCGACTTTAATTTGTGCCACTGAACCACTTGGATCCTGCTGAGCCCAATCTAAGCCTGCTATCTCAAATTGATATTGACCGCTTGTGACTTCGGTTAATTTACCGCTGCATTCTCCAAGACTTTGGCAACGATAATTTTGGGTAACATGCCAGTGTTTCCATGCCTTCGGATTCGAGGATTCCTTGGCTTTGTCGGGGAACCCAAAATAGTAAATATCATAGGTTTTTGCTGCAGTGATCGCTTCTTGTTGCGCATTCGTCAGTGAAAATTGAATTGTCCCTGTACTCGAGTCAAATTGCTCAAGCTTGAGATTTATTTGCGTTGCTTCATCAATGTTTACTGCATTTTCGACGGGAGGTGGCTGCGGCGTTTCAGGCTCAGTGTTATTGCTGTCACTGCCACATCCTACGAGCATTAATGTCGCGAGGGTCAATGTGAGTAATGGGTATTTCATCACAGTCTCCTTAATTGAAATGCCCTGTATGGCAAGTGGTGCATTCCATGTCTGTCTTTACACTTGCCGCTGAGCCTAGTGTGCTAGTGCTACCATGACAAGTTTGGCAATCTTGCGCATCTGGTGTTGGCTTACTACCAACAAGGGCGCCGATATTCTCCCCTTGATAGGCACGATTCAATACATCTACTAGGTAATAAGCCATAGACGCGGATAAGCGGTAGCAGCGTTCACCTTTTTTCGCGAATGGTAAGCCAGAAGCCTTTGACCAGTTACTGATAGATGAGTGACATAACACGCTCTTGGCTTTTGATGAACTGCCCACAAGAGCCGTTTTTTCTGCTGTCGAGCCAATACCAGTAACAAATTCAGGTGAAGATAAAGGGAGCGTTGTATTTTCGTAGTAGCGGAAGGTATTAGCTATCACGGCGTTATTGTGACCATTAATGTCATCTAAAATATTCACTAACATGCCTATCGCATTAAGATTACCGCAGAGCGTGCCTTGACCCGTTACCCCTGCAAAACCATAGGCGGCTAATGCCGTTGGAATTGTTTTGAACTTGTCTGCATCGGCACTATTAGATTGGGCTAGCATAGTCACAACGGCATGAAAAACTTGGTGCATACAACCACCACCCGTTTCATAGGCCAGTTTTGCTGTTGCCATTGCATCAAGTGGAACGTATTTAAGTTTCTCACCTATCGCTAATTGATATTGACCATCGGCATTCGTTGCCGCGAGAACCGATGTTCCCATGAGTGTTGCACCTGCCGCAGCGGTGCTAATACCAATAATACGGGTTAATGCTTGACGTCTATTTATGCTCATTATGTATTTCCTCTATGTAGGATTACTTCTATTTATCAAATGCTAAAGATAAATTGATGGCGTAAATTCTAAGCATGCTTGAGATAAATATTGTGATTTACGCCGGAGGATATTTGCCTTTTACATGAGCGGTAAATAGCGTCACTACAATAGAATTAACCGACTTAAATTATGTATTTTAATTAACTAAACAGATTGCAAAGTGCTCATCGTCCCGATTTTTGTTATATTTATGTAAATTTATGCCGAATTTACCATGTGCTAAATGGCATTTATTCCTGTGAGTTAACGCATGTTTTTGCCTAATAGCGCTGAACTTGGGGGTCGTCTCACGAAAATTAACTATTTGCTGACTTGGGTTAGCAAGATCACATTAATCATTAGTTAGTTTGCATAGACTTAACTTTGTGTTTTTATGGAGTTGAGTGGATGTTGATGCAATTGGGAGACTGCAGGTTTGATCGGGAACGAGGCATACTGATTGAGTTGTCTCGCGATGAATCTTGGCATCTTCCTCGAGCCGAGTTACAAGTACTTAATTTGCTTGTTGAGCATCAAGGTAAGTTGGTTTCTAAGCACATGCTGAAGACGGGGGATGGAAAGCATCCGCCGCTAACTGATACCTCTGTGGCCCGTGCTGTTTTTATGCTTCGCAGCTTTCTTGGACCTCAATATGAGGGCTTGATTGAAACCGTGAAAGGCCAAGGTTATTTACTCCAACCATCTAATGGGACTGAGTTTAGAGGTGTTAATTACCTCAGATTGCACACAGTGCCTTTGTGGAGTGCCTTAGTGTTATTCGGGTTTATGTTAGCGTTTTCGGTGTTTTATTTGAATCATACGGATCACAGCAAGCCAACCCAAGCACTTATGACCTCAATATTACCTTTGGCTTCAGGCCAGCAAGTACGATTACACTTATTTGCTGATTCCAATACTAATAACACCTTACTCTTCGAATTAGGTGAGCGCTTAAGTGCAGGATTAATCGCCTGCGGTCAAAGTGATTGGGCTGATGTTTATGCTTCTTTGTCCCATGATAAACAAGTGCTTAATATTACTTTTCGAGGCGAAAAACTCGGTCAGTCAGTGATCCGTAATATTAAAATCAGTGATTTCACTCGACCGAAAACCTTCATCGATGCTGCTTGGCTGCAGGAGGTTAACATCTGTGGCTAAATGGCTAAAGTGGACGATTAATATTGTTATCTTGTCGGCATTGATTATGGCCTGCGGTGTGATATACAAACAGTCGGCTACCAATCAGACGATGATTTTAAATTGCAGCTCTGAATTATTCGACCGCCATTCTAGTGCCAATCCTAGCGGCAGCTCGAGTGTTAGCAGTGACGGTAAATTTTACCTACTCGTGGATGTTTTGATTGCCGCTGACAATACGCAGATCAATTATCGTTACTTTAATATTGACGGTACGAGTGCGGGCAATATTTTAATGCAAGGCAAAGTCGACAGTATTGAGGCCAATAGCATGACCTATAAAGTTACCGTTAAAACGAAAACGGAATCTGAAATTGAAAAGCAAAAAAATTGGCCAGAACATATGAAATATCTATCCTATATCAGCAGCTTACATTTTAATGACTCAGAAATGCACAATCTCAGTATCGAGGTGTTAGATATGGATGACACCAAAGATTATGCCGTGGTCCTTTTTCAGCCTAGCAATACCATTTGTGGATGCAGAATCGTAAATAGTCGAATTTAATCAGTGAATTTGAGTTTATTTCAGTTAAGATTAGTGCTCATTGATTTGTGATTACTGTGGTGAGTCTCCAGTGAGGGATTCATGAAAAGGGTGTTGTGTCTAAGATACGTGTAAAGCAAGAAGAATCCCTGTCGATTAAGTTCAGCCATCAGATGGAAAAGGGCGATAATCGTCAGCTTGATCTCTATTTCTTTTTACCTAAGGAAATGGGCATAGGCTCGCGCACGCTCAATGAAGAAGAATACTACTACAGCTCAATAGTTGGACGTCGCTCATACTATTCAGAAGGCTTGCACTTACCTCTGGTGCAGGGGCGTTTTGCCAGTTTAAATCGACGTACTGTTGAAGAGTTCAGGTTGTACCTAAATCTCTTCGCCTATCAGTTTGCGGTTGCGGTTGAAAACGATGTTAAAGAACTCAATCAAATCACAGATGTAACCCATTTTTATTTTGCCCTCGACGAATTACGCGAACAAATTGCCCAGTTGCTGAAAAAGTTTCGTCGTAACGAACCAGGTGATCCCAAATGGAAATCTTACTTTGAAAATGCTGATAACTACTTGTCTTGGTTTTGTGAGCAGCAGTTACTCAAAGTGCTCGCTTATGCCACTCGTACCAGTGATTTCAACGATATTTTAGAGCGGGTACTCACGCTATGTCGTAATGAATGTGCCTATCGTGATGAGCATAAGTACAACTCTGCGCAAACTAAGCAAGATCCTAACCGTATCTCTAACAAGATGTTGTTGTTGCGCCGTTTAATCCAACAAGGTGTGGTACTCAAAGAAGAGTTAAAGCCTTTAGGGATTGGCCTTAAAAAGTTTACGACAGGACTGGCAACCGCGTTAGTGATGTTGGTGGTGTCTGCGTTGATAATTCAAGCGCAGGGCGCCTTTAGTGGTTTTACTATTGCGCTAGTGCTGACCTTGGCCGTGATCTACGGTTTTAGGGAAATCTTTAAGGACGATGTGCGCAATGCCATGTGGCGATTTATTCAGCGGGGTCGACCACGTTGGAGCCGCATTTTACGGGATACTACGAGTCAGGCGGTTATCGCTAAGCAGTTGGTATGGCTTGAGTTTATGCGTCAGCAAGATCTACCTGAAAAAGTCAGTGACATTCTAAAGCACAGACATAGTCAAAATAAGGTCGATGCGGAAATTCTGCACTATAAAATCGCCACTAAGGTGAATCAGAGTGAATTCCAAGCGGGATATTCGACTATTCAAGAGCAAGTGAGCTTTAGCTTAGTGCCTTTTGCCCGTTATTTAGAACGGGGTAAAGCGAAGATTTATAAGGAAGTTGAGGGCAAAATTAGTTATGAATCGGTTGAGCGGCGCTATCAAGTCAACCTGATTTTAGTGTTGCGTGATGGGCGCGAAGCCCCGCAGTATATCCGCTATAAAATCACCATGAACCGCTCGGCAATCATAGAAATTACCCAGAGTCAGTTGCCTGACTCAGTTAATGCACCCGAATCTACGATTGATGACGAGTAAAGGCTTGACCGATATTTTGATCGTTATTTTGCTTCGCCCGTTTTAGGGCGATTTCGGCATTATTCAAATATTGCTCTAATGTCTGGCCTTCTTGATAACCCGCAATACCAATACTAATACCTTCCCCTAAGCCATTACCATTGAGCTTTTCCATCATATTGAGGGCAAAGTTGTGCGCATGGGTGGCGTCTGTGTCAGGTAACATCACAATGAGCTTCCCTAGCTGCCAATGCAGAATTTGATAATTAGCTGGAATTTCAAGCAATAATTGCACTTCTATTTCTTGCTGACGATTTGCCAGTTGGTCGATATCACTCATGTGGCTTAGCATGCCCTCTGGATTGATATCCATTAACAGTAAGCTTGAACTGAGACGGCTTGGTGGCGGCAGAGAGTTAAAGTAACGTTCTAAATCTGCCAAATTCAGCAGAATAGTACTGCGATGGGGTACAAGGTTACGCTTCTCTGTGCCTCGACCACGCTCGGCGGCTTGCTCTAAAGTGCAGACGATATAATCAATCTCACCATCGGCGGCCACATGACCCTTCAAGGTGGCTTGCAAACAATTGGAATGCGCTTGCTTAGGTGAGCATAGAATTTGCCCTTGCCACTGACCTTGCATGGCTATCTGAGCGCTGATCCTCTGCCATTGATTGCCTAAATCATTCGCGAGTAATGACGCTAAATCTTGATTTAAATCGCCATTGAGTTGCATTAGCGCATCGAATACAGGATTGATTTTAATCAGTTTACCGTTAGCATCAGTGAGGGCTGTCGCGACTGTGTTATCGCATAAAAGCTCACTGAGAAAAGCATTTTGTTTGCTGCTGATTAACTCACTGATGTCCTCAAGGGTGATTAATAGATGTGGTGAGCCTCGGCTCGCCCTTGGTGCTTGGCGGATATGAACGCGTAACGTAGGGCCATCAATACTGTCTAGACTGATTTCACCAGACCATTGACCTGTTTTATGTACCTGCTCCATTAACTCCGTGTAGGTTTTATCATCGAGGCATAAGGTACGCTGTAGGCTTCGGTCTGTCAGCTCATCTAATGGTACTAAGGTCGCTTGTGCCGCTTTAGTATTGGCGCTGATGACTCTGGCATTTTCGTTGACCATCATAAAGCCGATGTCACTATTAAATAAGCCATTAGCAACATCAATACTGTATTGGCGTGAACGCTGTTGTAAGCGATACATGTGGCTGAGTAGTACAACCCAAGCGGCTAAAACCGTTAATATTAACGATGCCACAATGACAATGTTTTGCCATTGTGAGAAACGAGCAGCTATGTCTGAGTTGCGCACATAGGAGAGTAAAAAATATTCTCTGTGAGTCTCAGGTTGGGCTGTAAGTTCGATTTTAAGGTAAACAAAAGTGGCTTCTTCACCGTGGAATTGTCCAAAGTTGCTCATGGACATATCGCGCCACAGGGCCGGATAGCTCTGTCTTAAACTTGCTCCTAAGGTCTCTGGCATATTGCTTAGAGGGGCGAGATCGCTAGCGCCAGCATAGAGTAATCCCTGAGTATCCAGCACTAACATAGGGGATTTATTGCTCGAAAAGGCTGGTTTTATGGCCTCCAGCATTTTTACCATAGAGTTGTATGTCACCAGATAACCGATAGAACTCTGATCGGGCTTCTCGAGCCACGCCATTTGATACATATAAGGTTCAAGCATGCCGTCTATCGGAACAAATTCCAGCGGTGAGGTATAAACTTCTTTGCCACCCATGCTCCGACTCGCTCCAAGTAAGGTCGGTGGTAAGGCATCTTTATTGAAATTAGGGGGAGTTGAGAATTTATAGTTACCTTGGGGATCGTACAGTGCAATGCCGAGTAACTCAGGAATATGTTTTACTAGATCTTGCCAGTTTTCCTGCAATTTAAGTTGTTGCTTGGCGGTAGGATTGCTTAAGTATTGTTTTAGCAGTTCCCCATTGGCGAAAATTTGGGTTCGAAATTGCTGAAAAGACACTTTATCTGCGATCAATGAGCCTATGGTTTGCAGTTCACTGTATCTTTGCGTTGCCCACTCTTCTTGCAGGCGTCGTTCACCTAACGTAATGATTAAGTGAGTTAAAATAATCATGCCAATCACCAGCATAGAAAGCTGGCTTGCAATAGCGAGTAAGCGTTGATGCGACCAATAGATCCCTTGGGTTAAAGAGAGCAGTGGCGCAGCGGGATACGTGCTTGGGTTATTCTTCAGCATGAACCGATTATGAGTGGGTGAACTGTTAATTTCGCTATGTTAACACGAAAGAATTGTTACGACAGTGCCAAGTTACTCAGCAAGATTCCTTGAGTAAAAGTTAAGACGATTCACACATGTACCACTCACGTAATCGACAGTGTTATCTGCTTGGGTGTTTGAGTCGATTTTGGCTGTATTAGAATGCCGTTTAGCCTAAGGCGCCTAATATGCGATGCTTGAATTCGCAGCCGTAGGACTCAACTTGTTCACGACAGATGTCGATATCAACCCCCGCTAATCCTTCGATGGCCGAAACTTGTACCGTTTCAATATAGTGTGGCGCTAATGCGATGAAGGCATGTACGGCAGAATAGGAACCAGCGAGTTTGGGGCGACAATGTTCCATATAGGCGGCTTCATTATCCGCATTGAGGGAAATGGATAAACTATCAACGCAGTTGGCTAGTTCCGGCAAAATATTGCGCCTATGGACTAAATTACCTAAACCATCGGTATTAATGCGTACTCGCCCGCCTCTTTGTTTAATTTCTTTCGCCACCGCCAGCAAGGTTGGAAGATTTAAGGTTGGTTCGCCATAGCCACAAAACACATATTCTTCGAAGTCTTTAACATCGCCAAGCAGTGGAATAATTTCTTCGGGCTTAGGTTGGTGACACAGTGCCAGTTGATATTCGTGGATCTGTTTACTGCCATTATGTTTTGGACAAAACGCGCAGCGCAGGGTGCAGCGGCCCGTAATATTAAGGTAGCGACTGCGACGAATATCATAGACAAGCGTTTCAGTCGCACAGGTTTCATTTGTGCAAACTTCATCTGTTATGTGACCGTTCGCTAGGGTTTCTGTGGTGACAACTTGTGGTTTATCAATATTTTGCTTGTGCAGATGCTCAGACATAATGATGGGTTTCATTCTAACGATAGCTGACGACTTAAACACAGTGTAGCGAAAGCCTGATGCGATAACTGTCAACTAGATCGCAACTTGAAAGCTCAAGCCACTCGCGGCAGACTGAAAATGACATAGATGATTGAGAGGTTATTGACTCGCACTGAGGATTAAAAAGAGAGCCTAAGCTCTCTTTTTAAGGTTCAATACATTGATTAACTGCTTCTAGTTAACTTCCTATAGATAGTCTTTTTTATAGTCAGTGGGGACCAGCGGCTCTAAATGCTCAGGTGTAAAGTCCACTTCATGGTCTTTTTTAGGCTGCCACCACCAATGGAAGAAGCGGCTGCTAGTGCGCTTAACGTCGTCGAGTATGATGTACAGCAAGGGCACTAAAATTAGCGTCACAAGGGTCGAGAACAGGATACCGAAGGCGAGGGATGTCGCCATAGGGATCACTATTTGCGCCTGCAAACTACGTTCGAGAATAATAGGCACTAAGCCGACGAAGGTGGTGAGTGACGTCAGGATGATCGCCCTAAAACGATAACAGCCTGAATCGACCGCCGCCTGCCTGACCGATTGCCCTTGCTCCCGCGCACGGTTCACAAAGTCCACCAAAATCAAGGAGTCGTTCACCACCACTCCCGCTAATGCCACTATGCCGCAGAGACTTAACACGCTCATCGCGAGTCCCTGAATTAAGTGACCAAACAGGGCGCCGATAATCCCGAAGGGGATCACAGACATGATGATTAACGGCTGACTGTAGGATTTAAGTGGCACGGCCATCAAAGCATAAATGGTGAACAGCGCAAAGAAGAAGCCTTGCATCAAACCTACCATGGCATTCTGTTCATCCAAACTGCCACCGTCCAGTGCAGTTTGGATTTTAGGGTACTTGGCCTGCAATTGTGGCAGGTAATCTTTTTGGATTTCTTGCACTACTTTTGAAGGTTCAACGATGTTTTTGTTGGCATTTGCCGTGATGGTGATCGCTCGCTTACCGTCAACACGGGTAATTGAGGCGTAGGATTCACCTTTTTCAATTTGTGCCACAGTCGAGAAGGGAACCGAAGTGCCCGTTGGCGTGCGGATCAGCATATTTTCCAGATAACCCACAGTACGGCGCTGCTCTAATGGATAGCGCACCATTACCTTGATTTCTTCTTTATTACGTAAAATCCGTTGGGCTTCGTAACCGTAGAAACCATAACGTACTTGGCGGGCTAAATCGGAAAGGGTCAGGCCAAGGGCTTCTGCTTCTGGGCGTATCTTGAGGCGAATTTCATGGCTGCCCGATGAAAAGTTGTCGGCAATATCGTACACGCCTTCATAGCTGGCGAGTTTTTGCTTCAACTCTTTAGAGGCTGCGGACAGCTCATCGAGGTCACTCGAGGTCAGTCTGAAGGAAATATCGCCACCAGCATCGTTTGTGCTCGCGTTAAAGCTGAGTTTTTTAACCGACAAAAGCTCGGGCAATTGTTCACGCCACGCGGCAGCAATCGTCACGCCATCGACTTCCCGGTCTTCACCTTTCGTCAGTTCGGCAAAAATGAAGGCTGAGGTACGGGAGCTCATATTGATAAAGCTGTGCTTCACCACTTGATAACCGTTATCTTTCTCCATTTTTTCGTTCATCTTGTACAGGGCTTCTTCTATGCTCTGTACCACTTTTAAGGTGTTACCTTCGGAGCTGCCTTCATCCATTTCAAGTTCAACTTGAATAAAGTCTGAGGGAATGTCTGGGAAAAATACCCAGCGCACTTTGCCACTGGCGACTAAGGCAATCGACAGAATCAATACACCGATAAAGGCCGCGACCACGTTGTATCTGTGTTTGATACAGCGCTCGAGGAAGTTGCGATAGCTGTGGTGAATAAAGTATTGCACTCTGTCGTTAAAATTGGCTTTTAGGTGGCCAAAGAATCCCTTTGGTGCGCCAGGTTTTTTAAACTTCATGTGCGCTAAATGCGCTGGCAGAATGAACTTAGACTCTACCAATGAGAAGGCTAAACAGAGGATGACCACCATACCGATGGATTTCCAGATAATCCCCATAGGGCCAGAAACCATTAACATGGGAATAAATGCCGCAATTGTAGTTAAGACCCCGAAGGTCGCGGGCATCGCCACTTTTTGCGCGCCGCGGATCACGTTCTCAACCGAGTGACCGTGGCGTTCGACCTCTGTGTAGGCACTCTCGCCGATGACAATGGCATCATCCACCACTATTCCGAGCACCAAGATAAAAGCGAATAGGGTCAACATGTTGATCGTCATGGAGAAAGGTTCGAGCGGCATGACCAACATAGTGCCGAGGAAACAAACAGGTATTCCCATCATGACCCAAAATGCTAACTTCAGATCGAGGAACATGGCTAAGATGATAAACACCAACAAGGCACCGTAAAACATGTTTGACATCATCATGTCTAAGCGGCCCTGGAGATAGTGGGTCATATCACCCCAAGTATCGAGTTGAGCGTTAGCTGGCAGTGTGGCGCGGCGCTGCTCGACGTACTGTTTAACTTGGTCTGCAATGTCTAAGGCGTTTTGATCATCAATGCTGGTGACTTCAATAATCGCAGCGGGCTTGCCGTTAAAGCGGGTATATTCCAAACGTTCTTCAAAATCATCTTTGATGGTCGCCACTTGTGGCAGCATCACGCGGCTACCGTCGGCGCGAGTTGTGACGACTATATTGGCAAAGTCATCGCCCGTGTAGGCTTGGCCTTTGGTGCGCAATAGGATATCGCCATCTTGAGCACGAATAGAGCCACCTGGTAAGTCTAAGGAGGAGTTTTGCACTGCTAATGCGACCTGCGAGAAGGTCAAACCGTATTCTCTTAACTTATTCTCAGAAACTTCAATACCGATTTCATAATCGCGCACCCCTGTGACTTTCGCACGGGTTACAGCGGGGAGTTGGGTTAAATCGTCACGCACCGACTTAGCCAATTCTTTCATATCGTGGAGTGTCATATCGCCATAAACAGACACCCAAATGACGTTATTCTCTGGCTTGATTTGAGAGATATTCGGTTTTTCGATGTTCACTGGGAAGGTTGAAATTGCATCTAACCGCAGTTTGGCTTCATCGAGAATGGTCTGCACTTCGTAACCGTCTTCAACTTCAACGGTAATCGAGCCAACGCCTTCGCTAGCCACAGAAGTCACTTTCTTGATGCCGTTGATATCTTGGATGGCTTCTTCAATCTTGATATTGATGCCTTCTTCGATTTCCTGTGGCGCCGCACCTGGATAGGCGACGGAAATATTTAATAAATTGAGTTCGAAAGAAGGAAAAACTTCTTTATTAATCAAAATACTGCTGAACAGGCCGCCGATGAGCAGAACACACATTAATAAGTTCGCGGCCACACTGTTGCGGGCGAACCAAGCTAAGATCCCTTTTTGAGTGTCCATTATTTGACTCCAGCGGTCGCAAGACTCGATTCAGGAGTATTTTCTTTTGGTGTCTCAGTGGGCAATGCCGCTTCACCTAAGATTTTGACCATTTGCCCATTTGCCATACTGTTAAAGTGGGTCGTAGCGACGCGTTCGCCCGTTTTTAGACTGTCTTTGATGAACACATTTTCTAAATCACTACGAACCACATTTACTTGGCGCATTTCAATGATATTTTTGTCGCTGACTAGGGCGACTTGGTCGTTACGAACCACATGGCGGGGTAATTTAACTATGCCATCGACAGTGCGGCCCTTGATGACTGCATTGACGAAGCTGCCGTATTTAAGTGGTAAGCTACCTGGCACTTTATTCGCGCGCAGATAGGGATCTTTGATTTCTGCGACTAAATACACCATGCGATTTTCGGCATCGATAACACCTTCACTGCGGATAATATTGCCTTCCCAAGTATTTTCTTTGCCCGCCAAAGAGGCGCTAAGCGTGACTTGGGTATCGGGATTATCGACAGACTCTAAATAGGCTAAATCATCATTAGAAATGGGTAAGCGGATTTCGGCAACGCGAGTATCGTAGAGTTCACCTAGATTAGTGCCTAAGCTAACGTATTGACCTAAATCGACATTTCTAACTTTGATTATGCCGTCAAAGGGCGCACGAATAACTGTGCGCTCAAGATTACGTTGGGCGCGCGCCAGTGCTGCTTGTGCATATTTTACGTTAGCTTGTTCTTTTTTGAGTTGCGGGATACGTAGACCTAACTCAGGGGGCAAGCCCTTGTCGTAGCCTTTGAATTCGATTTTAGCGACTTCACCACGGGCTATTTCTTCGTTCAGTGCGGCGGTGGCTTGGGCCAGCGTCGCTTCGGCTTGCATTAAGTCAGCCTCGTAATCTGAGGGCTCGATTTGCGCTAATTGGTCGCCTTTCTTGACTATGCCACCTGCAACAAAATGAGGGGAAATAGTGAGCATTCTGCCTTGAACTTCGGTCACTAGTTGGGTTTTATACTTTGGGGTAACCACGCCGTAGGAAGGTAAGTTTAGCGATACTGTTTGCTGAGTCACTTGCGTGACATCAACGATAGGAATGGGCATCTCTTCAGGTTTTTGTTCTGGCGCCTCCTTCGTTTGCATTAATAAGGCTGCGCCAAATACAAACAGCAGCAGAATAAGAAAAGGAGACAGTCTCCTCAGTAGGGTCTTCATCATATAATGGTTAAATCCATGCTAATCGCGTAATGGGGTTAAAGTAGCAGAGTCGGCCACGCCAATAAATTTATTTTTGTAAATTAAATGTTTCTAAAAGTGATGCCGCGACAGATATGCTCATCATGCATCGATATTTGGGCGAAAATTAGAGCAGAAAGGTGATGAAAGGTTCAGTTAGGTAATTGGAATATATTGAAATAAGAATGAATACGTATTGGGGTTAACGGCTCTAAATCCGCCGCATTTCATTCTATATAATTAAACATAGCAGGATATTTTTAGTAAAATCACCCATGTAAGTTATATTTTGGTAATAAAAAAGCCGCATATAGCGGCTTTAGTTTGGTGAATTTAAGCGGGTGTTACTTTTTCTTACGGGCGATTTTACTCGCTTTCTTTGCCGCTTCTTTCTTGCTCGTTTTCTTCGCAGCTTCTTTCGCTTTCACTTTGGCTTTTTTCTTACCCGGTGTGCGCGCTTCTTTATTCTTTGGACGCAGCTCTTCGATCACGCGGCGTTTCAACGGTTGCTCGATATAACGCTCGATTTTACCAACGATACGCATGTCGTGGGCTTCGGCAAGCGAAATCGCGGTACCTTTTGCGCCAGCGCGGCCAGTACGGCCAATGCGGTGGATATAAGTGTCGGCAGAACGTGGCATATCGAAGTTGATCACATGGGTGATATCGTCGATATCGATACCGCGTGCAGCCACATCGGTCGCCAACAAGACATTGACTTCACCTTTAGTAAAGCGACTTAAGGCTTGGAAGCGTTTCTTCTGTTCCATATCGCCACGCATAAAGGCGCAGGGAATACCGACTTTAAGTAACTGGCCTTCTAGGCTAGAAACGATGTCGCGGGTTTTCACAAATACGATAGTCCGTTTGACATCCTCTTGGCGTAGCAGATGACACAACAGCGCAAATTTATGCTCTTTATCATCGGCTAAGTGGATCCATTGGTGGATCTTGGCTTTTTCACTGCGAGGGGCTTCAACATCGATTTCAATCGGGTCGTTTAACACTTCACGGGCAAAACGTTGTACACCGCCGCCTTCTAAGGTGGCAGAAAACAGCATGTTCTGTTTGCGGCCTTGGGCCTCAATAGCAATGGCTTGCACCACAGAAGAGAAGCCCATGTCTAACATGCGATCGGCTTCGTCGATAATTAAGATATCGACTTCTTGTGCGTTGAAATTGCCTTTGTCTAAATATTCCATCAGGCGGCCTGGGGTCGCGACCAGAATATCGACGTTGCCTGCTAAGGCTTCTTCCTGTGGTCCATAAGGAACGCCACCAGTAACGATAGCAATATCTAAACCTTGGCCCGTGGCTAGGTGACTCGCATAACGGTGGATTTGGCTGGCTAACTCACGGGTTGGCGTGAGGATTAGCACTCTTGCTTGTCCAGCAAAACGACGGGGAAAATCGATCAAATGTTGTAGCGAGGGCAGTAAAAAGCTCGCTGTTTTACCTGTTCCTGTCGGGGCGCGCGCAAGAATATCTCTTTGCTCTAGGGCGTAAGGAATCGTTTCTTGCTGAATCGTAGTGGGTGAATGATGCCCCATGGCATTAAGCGACTCTAATAAGCTAGGGTCAAGCTGGAAATCTTCAAATTGCATGCGCAGCGTCTCGACGGATAATAGCGAAGCATTATAAAGGTTATGGCGGTTAACTTAAATAACTTATCTAGATCTCCTGTGTTTATCTTCTGTGTCAGTAAAGTTTTATGGTAATTGGCATAAGTTAATTACTTTTAGGTCAATGTATTAGCATTTAATTTGTGGGAAATTGGACCTTTCGTTAAATTTGCCAAACTTAGCGAGCTTTACTTAACTTGTCAGGATTGGACTCGATATCAGTATTTAAGGTAAAAATCTTGGATCAATTGCACCATGGTTTGTGTGTATTGGCCAGAACGTTCACGAATAGTGATATCACTGAGCTTTGGAGCCATTTGTGGATGAGTCTTGTGGGCGAGTACGCAGAGTACTCGATTAGCGCTTTTCCCTACAATGCTGATAAGGTTGGTTATTTCAATCAAATTGAGCTGAGAGTGCGTTAATATTTCGTCGAAACGGGCCATACTCTGCATTGGTAATATGAGACTTGCCTTTCCTTGCGGTGCTAGGCACACATGAATGGCATCGAGTAGTGCGGTAAAGCTTAAGCTATCTGTGTGACGGGCCATAGCGCGCTGGGATTGTATCGCTTGCGTGCCTTGCTCAAAATAGGGGGGATTACAAATTATGTGATCAAAATACCCTTGATACTCAGTTTGTTGGCAAAAGTCTTGGATGCTGCAATTAACTAAGGTCAGTCGATTGGCCCAAGGACTATTGTGGAAGTTATGTTGGCAAGCATGGGCGGCATTGGTGTCTAATTCGACACTGGTGATATGTGCTTGACTGCGCTGAGCTGCCATTAAACTGAGTAAGCCGCTGCCTGCGCCTATATCTAAGATTGATTTCGCGGTGGTCAGTTGTGCCCATGCCCCAAGGACGACGCTGTCTGTGCCTACGGCCATGCCGCAATTCATGTCATCGATATGAAATTGTTTAAAAGTGAATGCCATGGGGAGTTAATTTTGCCGTTCTAAAGTGATTTAGGCCCAATATTGGGCGCGCAATATTCTAATTCTAGCCTTCGTTTTTAGCTAATGTTTTTAAACAGTCGCATCTGTCCTAGCTGTATGAATTTGTGTCGCCAAATCATTTACTATTTTACGTGGCAATACTTATTTCACTTAATTAACGCTTTAATTTATTGCCTTAGAAACCTTTTATTAGCAGTTAATTAGCATTATTTCGCTTTTTTTGCCTGAACGGACTTGTTGTCTTGTATTGATGCTTTAAGTCTGGTATTAGTTTCGCCCCCATTTTTAATCACTTTTAAGATTAACGGATAGGTAAACGAGTTTGTTGGTGAATTAGTCGTCAGTTAGGCTACATAAACGTTCGCCATCGTTTATAAACTCGGCAGATATCGAACATATTTACCACGGAATTGTGTAAACATAGATTTGCACTCCGGATGGGCTTTGTTTTAGCTATGGCTAATCGACACATAATCACTTAAGTTTGTAAAAAAACAATAAGACAAGATGGGGCTTCCAGTGCAAGACAATCAGATGAGTATCGGAGATACATTAGGCTTAGGTTTTATGACCTTTGCGTTCTTTTTAGGTGCGGGAAACCTAATTTTTCCACCATTCGCGGGTATGTTAGCGGGCGAAAATATGCCCCTCGCCATGTTGGGTTTTTTGATTACCGCCGTAGGTTTACCTTTAGTTGGACTGATTGCTGTCGCTAAGGCTCAAGGTAAGGTTATGGCTATGCTGCCAGTATTTGCAGCAACGACATTGGCCGTCGCGATTTACATTATTATCGGCCCTGCTTTTGCTGCGCCGCGTACGGGATTAGTGGCTTACGAGATTGGCGCTAAGCCATTTATCGATGACACCACGGCAACGTTTTTGCTGGGCAGTTTAGAATTAAACCTGACGCAACTGCTATACACATTAGGTTTCTTCGCTGTCACTATGTTGCTGGCGCTTTTCCCTGGTAAGTTGCTCGATAGCGTAGGTAAAGTATTAACGCCTATTTTATTGATTTTGTTGGTCGGACTAGCAGTCTCCGTGCTGTTTTTACCTGCATCCGAAGTGGGCCAAGCAGTGGGGGATTACCAACAGCATCCGCTGACCAAAGGTATTTTGGAAGGCTATAACACTATGGATACGTTAGCATCCTTGATGTTTGGTATGTTGATTATTGATATCCTGCGTAAAAAGGGCATTGACCAACCCAGTGATCAAACTAAGTATCTCATTCGTGCAGCCTTTATCGCCGCCGCTGGTTTAACTTTTGTGTATGTGTCCTTGTTCTTTTTAGGTGCAACCGCCGGCGATATCGCTATCGGCACTAAAAATGGTGGCGAAATATTAACAAATTACGTGACCCGCGAGTTTGGGGAACTAGGCTCAGTCTTGTTGTCATCAGTCGTGACTTTAGCTTGTTTGACCACTGCGGTTGGACTGGTGAGTGCGTGTTCTGAGTTCTTTAATGAGCTAATGCCTAAACTGTCTTACCGTTTCCTGGTGATCTTTTTAAGCTTGATATGCGCTGTGATTGCGAACGTGGGCCTAAGTCAGTTGATTGCTATTAGTATTCCCGTATTAATGACGATTTATCCTGTGGCTATTGCTCTTGTGGTTGTGACTTTCCTGACCGCTTATTTTGCGAATCCACAGTTTGCACATCGTGCAGTACTGAGCGTGGCACTGTTTTTCGGCATCTTCGATGGTCTTAAAGTGGCAGCGAAAAGTTTGACTGACGCTGATGGTCAAGCCATGAATGGCTTAGCACAGGTTTTTATCCATATAGTGAATGTTATGTCTCCAGTGTTATCTAAGCTGCCACTCTATGAAGAAGGTATGGCTTGGTTATTGCCGACCATTGCGACGATTGCACTGTGTTTAGTATTCGGTCGTGGCCGTGGTCAAACGGCTGCAGCCTAGGCTTTGCATTCTAGTTCTCGTCTTTATGCTTAACTCAGTTAAGCTTATGCAGGCTTAGACATATTTAAATTAATATCAACGGCGTATCATTTGATTACGCCGTTTTTTTATGGAGTATTTGTGCCTAAAACCTATATGCCAGATCCACTTATCGATGCTTTTCTTGATGATCTTTGGTCAAGCAAAGGACTGAGTGATAACACGCTATCGGCCTATCGTACCGATTTACGCCATTTTGATCGTTATCAAGGTCAGCAAGGCGTGACGTTACTTGCGGTTTCTCAGACCGATGTTAGGGCATATCTGGCCTTTAGAGTTGAGCAGAATTTTGCGCGTACCAGTAGCGCTCGGCTGCTCAGCAGCTTACGGCGTTTCTATACTTATCTGGTGCAGACCAAGCAGATTTCAGCCGATCCTATGGCCTTAGTCGAGTCACCTAAGTTAACGCGCCATTTGCCGGATTCTCTGAGTGAGTCGCAGGTTGACCGTTTACTGTCTGAGCCCAATGTGGATGATGCCGTCGAATGCCGTGACAAGGCAATGCTAGAGCTTTTGTATGCAACTGGCCTCAGGGTGAGTGAACTTGTCGGCTTGACCATGGAGCAAATGAGTTTGCGCCAAGGCTTAGTACGTATTGTGGGCAAGGGTGGCAAAGAGCGTCTTGTGCCGCTGGGGGAATTGGCTATTACCGAAGTGGAGGGCTACATGAAATTTGCTCGCCAAGAGTTGCTCGGTAATAAACAATCTGATGTGGTATTTCCGTCGAAACGCGGGCAGATGATGACGCGGCAAACTTTTTGGCATCGGATTAAACTTTATGCTCTGCGTGCGGGGATTGAAACTGCATTATCACCGCACACTTTACGCCATGCTTTTGCCACTCATTTGCTCAATCACGGTGCCGATCTGCGGGTTGTCCAACTGTTATTAGGTCACAGCGACTTATCGACGACACAGATTTATACCCATGTAGCACGGGCAAGATTGCAGGAATTGCATCAACAGCATCATCCTAGAGGCTAAAAAAGGATTTAGTTACAGCATAAATTTGCTTTCCGCGCGGCTTGTCTGTAACTTTTTGCCCCTATACAGGGTCTATTGAATATCTCGAGTTAGAACGGCCCCAATATCTCGTTGTAGCGACACAATTTATAGGATGTCCCATGAAGTTGACCCCAGCATTATCCTTAGTTTTTGCCCTCCTAGTTGCACCACTTGCCAGCGCTGCCACTGCGACGTCTCCCGATACCGCTGCGATTAAGCAAAAACTCGGTGAGATGTTAGATGTTGAAGTCATTTCTATGCAGGACTCACCAATTGAGGGCTTGTATCAAGCAATGACCAACCGCGGCGTGCTCTATATTAGCCGTGATGGTTCAAAACTATTCCACGGTAGTGTGTATGATATCGATAAGGGCATGAAAAACTTAACCGAAGCCGCATTAGCGGGTCCGCGTTTAGAAATGATGAAGCCGCTTGAAGAGAATATGCTTGTCTATAAAGCGAAAAACGAAAAGCACGTGGTCACTGTATTTACCGATGTTAGCTGTGGTTATTGCCGTAAATTGCATAGCCAAATGTCTGACTACAATAAACTTGGTATTACAGTGCGTTACTTAGCCTTCCCGCGCGCGGGTGTGCCGTCAGCTAATGCCGACGAGATGCAAGCTATCTGGTGTGCTAAAGATCCATTAAAAGCCATGACTGATGCTAAAGCGGGCAGCAAAGTTGCCGCGGCAACATGTGATGCTAAAATTGCTGAGCAATATGCTTTAGGCACAACCTTTGGTGTTAATGGTACGCCTGCAATCGTATTAGAAGATGGCAATATGATCCCTGGTTATCAACCGCCTGAAGACTTATTACGCACCTTAGAGGCACGTCAGTAACAGCCTAAAATGTAAAATTTATCCCACGAAAGGTGAGCTTAAGGCTCACCTTTTTGTTATCTTATTGCCACGATTTCATGAGAGTTTGAGTCCCTTGATCCATAAGATAGTCCGTCGCCCAACCGTTGATGATAGCCATTTACCCGCTCATCTTTCGCCGCTATTGAAACAGCTTTACGCTCGCCGTGGTGCGCTCACCCACGAATGCGAGCTTGTCCTTAAGGGTCTATTAAGACCTGAAACCATGAAAGGCTTGCCCGAAGCCGCGGTGCTTATCGCCGATGCCATGCAGGCGAATAAGTCGATTCTGATCGTGGGTGACTTTGACGCAGACGGCGCCACATCGACCAGTGTGTGTATGTTGGCGCTGCGGATGATGGGCGCGGTGAAAGTGGATTATTTGATCCCCAATCGCTTCGATTACGGCTACGGCTTAAGCCCTGAAATTGTTGCAGTTGCGGCTTCCAAACAGGCTGAGCTACTCATCACAGTTGATAATGGTATTTCATCAATTGACGGTGTTGCGGCGGCCAAAGCCTTTGGTATGCAAGTGGTGATTACCGACCATCATTTACCCGGCCATGAGTTACCCGCTGCCGATGCGATAGTGAACCCTAACCAACCGGGCTGTCCATTTGCCAGTAAATCGATAGCGGGTGTCGGCGTGGCCTTTTATTTGATGACGGCATTAAGGGCTGAATTACGGACGCGAAACTGGTATCAAACCCATGGTATTTCTGAGCCTAATTTAGGCACATTACTCGATATCGTTGCCCTTGGCACCGTTGCCGATGTGGTGTCACTCGATGCCAATAATCGTATTTTGGTTGAAGCAGGTTTGCAGCGCGTGCGAGCCGGGCGTTGCCGTGTGGGGATTACTGCGTTGCTTGAAGTGGCGAAGCGAAATCCGGCGCGCATTGTCGCATCTGACTTTGGTTTTGCCGTAGGCCCTAGACTGAATGCCGCAGGGCGACTAGATGAAATGGCACTTGGGGTTGAAACCTTACTCTGCGAAGACATGATGTATGCACGGCGCATGGCGGCAGAGCTTGACGGATTGAATCAAGAACGTCGTGAGCTGGAAGTCGGCATGCAGCAGGAAGCCTTAAAAAGCCTAGAGCACTTAAAGCTTAACGAAGCCGAGTTGCCTTGGGGGATTGCCTTATTTCAAGAGGATTGGCATCAAGGCGTGATCGGGATTTTGGCCTCGCGCATTAAAGACAAATACCATAGACCCGTGATTGCCTTTGCCGATGCGGGCAATGGTGAAATTAAAGGCTCGGCGCGTTCGATCAAAGGCTTGCATATGCGCGACTTATTGGAGTTAGTGAACACTCGCCATCCGGGACTGATTATCAAATTTGGTGGTCATGCAATGGCGGCGGGTTTATCGCTCAAAGCGGGCAGTTTTGCTACTTTTGCCAAAGCCTATGATGATGCGGTGCGTGAGCAGCTTAAACCTGAGTTGTTAACGGGTGAGCTTTGGTCCGATGGCGAGCTCACTCCCGCAGAGTTGAATCTTGAAATGGCTCAGTTACTGCGCAATGCGGGGCCTTGGGGACAAGCTTTCGAAGAGCCGTTATTCGATGGTTACTTTACGATAGTGCAACAACGTCTTGTCGGTGAGCGCCACCTTAAGCTCGTACTTGAAACCCAATGCGGCACTGTGATGCTCGATGCGATTGCTTTTAATGTGGATTTGTACACTTGGCCAGATGCGACGATTAATCATGCCCGTGTTGTGTATAAACTCGATGTGAATGAGTATCGCGGCAATTTTTCGCTGCAACTTATGGTTGAGCAAATCGAAGCTATGTAAGATGACAAGGAGTTAAGTTGAAATCATTATCCGATAAAAAAATTCGCCAGCTACTTAAGCGTTTTGCTTGGATATATGTTATCTGCTTAAGTGTACCGTTTATCTCAACCTTACTCACTACTAAGGCTCAGGGGCAAATGCTGCTTATGGGGATTTGGCCCGCAGCCTCCTTGTTTTACTTTCTCGCTTACCGTTATTTAGCTAAATCCTTTAAGTATGAAATCAATCGCCACTTAGCCTTTAGTTATCATGGCGGTGGCACTTTAGCGGGGGCTTTGTATTCGTTAGCTAAAGTGGTGTTATTAGCGATGGCATTTATGATATTTATGAGTGCCAATAACACCTGAACTGACGTTAACGGAAAATTTCGGAGAAAGGAAAATGCTGCAGGAAACAGGATACAGAGTCAGTACAGATCAAGCTGAAATGAATCTTGAGGTTATCCATGGCTTTATTAGTAATAGCTATTGGGCGCAGGGCATGCCAAAGGCGCTGCTACAAAAAGCGTTAGCCAATAGCCTGTGTTTTGGGGTATTTGATAAGGACAATCAACAAGTGGCTTTTGGCCGCTTAATCACAGATAAAGCCACTTTTGCCTATCTTGCCGATGTGTTTGTACTTGAGTCGCACCGTGGCTTAGGCTTAAGTAAGTTGATGATGACATCAATTATGGAACATCCTGAATTACAAGGTTTAAGACGGATAATGTTAGCCACCCGCGATGCCCATGGACTCTACGCCCAGTTTGGTTTCAACGCGGTCGATCCCCCTGAAATGCTCATGCAAATTAGGCCTGCTAAGCCTTATCAATACCTTAGTTAACATCAAAAAAATAGCCAGCATTTGCTGGCTATTTTTGCGTTAGCTTTGATGTCTGTTGACGAAGCCTTAAGCGGCTTTGGTCGCGGCGGTTTCTTCATCGCTGTGGCGAATTAAGTAATCAAATGCGCCCAGTGATGCGGTCGCGCCGCTGCCCATGGCAATGATAATTTGCTTGAAAGGTGAGTTAGTGACATCACCTGCGGCAAAAATACCTGGGACTGAGGTTTGCCCGCGCTCATCGACTATGATCTCGCCCCTTGGGGTTAAATCGATCGTGCCCTTCAACCATTCCGCATTCGGTACTAGCCCAATCTGCACGAAGATACCTGCAAGTGCGACATGGTGACTCTCGCCAGTGGCTCTGTCTGTGTAGTTCAGGCCATTAACCCGAGTACCATCGCCAGTCACTTCAGTGGTCATGGCTTGGGTAATGATTTTAATGTTACCCATAGAAGCCGCTTTACGTTGCAGTACATCGTCGGCGCGCAGGGTTTTATCAAATTCCAGCACAGTCACATGTTCTACTATGTTCGCAAGATCGATAGCCGCTTCGATACCTGAGTTACCGCCGCCGATCACCGCCACACGCTTGCCCTTAAATAACGGGCCATCACAATGTGGGCAGTATGCGACGCCTTTGCCACGGTATTCTTTCTCGCCGGGGACGTTCATCTCACGCCAGCGGGCACCTGTGGCTAACAATACGGTACGGCTACGTAATTTAGCGCCGCTTGCCAGTTCAAGCTCGAACAAGCCATCTGTTGATAACGACACTGCCTTTTGGTTGTCCATGATGTCGACTTCGTAGTCTCGTACATGGGCTTCAAGGTTTGCCACTAGTTTTGGACCTTCGGTCGCTTTGACCGAAATAAAGTTCTCGATACCGACGGTTTCAGCCACTTGTCCGCCAAACTTGTCGGCAACAATACCGGTGCGAAGTCCTTTACGTGCTGCATAAATAGCTGCCGCTGCGCCGGCTGGGCCGCCGCCAACGACTAAGACTTCGAATGGCGCTTTTTCATTAATTTTATCGGCCTTACGGCTTGCGGCATTGGTATCCAGTTTATTGAGGATCTCGCCAATGCTGATACGGCCGGCTGCAAACACTTCGCCATTTAAGTAGACAGAAGGCACAGCCATAATGTTTTTGCTGGTTACTTCTTCTTGGAACAGGGCACCGTCGATCATCACGTTGGTGATATTCGGGTTAATAGCCGCCATCATGTTCAGTGCCTGTACTACGTCTGGGCAGTTTTGGCAGGTCAGTGAGACGTAAGTTTCAAAGGCATATTTGCCTGGCAGATTGCGGATCTGCTCAATAATATCATCGCTGAGTTTGATTGGGTGTCCACCCGTGTGCAGTAATGCCAGCACGAGTGAGGTAAATTCGTGACCCATAGGCAGACCAGCAAAGCTGATTTGCGTATTAAGCTCTGGGTTAATCACTGTCATCGCTGGGATGCGTTCGCCCTGAACTTCTTTCAGGCTCACCAGAGAAGATAGGCTGACAATGTCTTGCGCTAAGCTTTTTAATTCTTGAGACTTTCTACTCTCATCTGCAGACACGACAAGTTCAACTGGTCTTTTGAGGTTTTGCAGATAGGTTTGCAGTTGATTTTTTAAATTCGCATCTAACATGTGATGACTCCAAAATCGCTTAAAAGGGAGAAATAAGGGGGCCAGTCTAGGCCCTTGCAGGGGCGGGCTTAATCCTTTGCTGCGTGGCGCTACAACTGTGTTGGCTGTAACGCCAATCAGCTTGGGACGCTAGACTGGCGGGGTTGACGCTTTGCAGGCTAAATTAGATTTTGCCAACGAGGTCTAAAGACGGTGCTAATGTTTCGTCACCTGGTTGCCATTTAGCTGGGCAAACTTCGCCATCGTGAGTAGCAACATATTGAGCTGCTTGAATTTTACGAACTAGCTCTTGAGCGCTACGGCCGATGCCTAAATCGTGAACTTCGCTGACCTTGATTTGGCCTTCAGGGTTAATCACGAAAGTACCACGCAGTGCTAAACCGTCTTCTTCAATCATCACGCCGAAGTTACGGCTGATAGTGCCTGTTGGGTCAGCCAGCATTGGGAAGTTGATCTTCTTGATGGTGTCTGACGTGTCATGCCATGCTTTGTGAGTGAAGTGAGTGTCAGTTGATACTGAGTAAACTTCAACGCCCATACCTTGCAGTTTTTCGTAGTGATCCGCCATGTCGCCTAATTCAGTTGGGCAAACAAAGGTAAAATCTGCTGGGTAGAAGAATACGACTGACCACTTACCTAACAGGTCTTGTTCAGTTACTGGAACGAACTCACCATTGTGGAATGCAGTGGCTTTGAATGGTTTGATTGTGCTGTTGATAATTGATTGAGTCATTTTATGCTTCCATTTAGTTGATGATGGCTTAAGTTCATAACGAGGACATTTGCTTGCGTCCTGTCGATGTGAAGCATATTACCGACTCGATTAAAATTAAGATAACGGATAAAAGCTATCATTCTAATCGGTTTGGCCGAATGATGATGCGATTAGGTCGGATTCAATCGGTTTTTCTGCGACTGCTGCGGTTTTGGCGTGACTGGGTGTAGTTTAGGTTTAGCCTGCTGGTCTTTGGTGATTGAGATAAGATAAATTTCGAGCATAAAAAAGGATATCAATGATATCCCTTAAAGTGTAAATACAATTAAAACAAGATACTGAGGTTCTAGGTTCTAGGTTCTAGTTCTGTGCTTTGGGTTGAGTTAACCAAGTGCTGAGTAAGCGCACGCCGTAACCTGTTGCGCCCGCAGGCACAACAGCGGTATCGGTGGCGGTTAAGGCATTGCCCGCGATATCTAAATGTGCCCAAGGCTGTTCGCCCGCAAAGCGTTTTAAGAACATGGCCGCAGAGGAAGCGCCTGCGCTGCCTTCTTTACCTGTGTTTGTGAGATCCGCGATAGTGGATTTAAGCTCATCCGCATAGGCTTGATCTAACGGTAAGCGCCAGACCTTTTCGCCAACCTGTTGACCTGCATAAGTTAGCTGCTGTACTAAAGGCTCAGAATCGGTAAACAAGCCTGCATAAACATTGCCTAACGCACTCACTTTTGAGCCAGTCAGTGTCGCAACATCGATAATCACTGATGGCTTATAATTTTCTCTGGCATACCAGAGGCCATCGGCCAGCACTAGGCGACCTTCGGCGTCGGTATTGAGCACTTCAACGGTGAGACCTTGGGCGGTTTTAATCACATCACCAGGGATCATTGCATGACCCGATACCATGTTCTCCGCCATGGGCATAATCGCCACTACGTTGACTGGCGCTTTTTGAATCGCCATGGCTTTAATAGTGCCAAGCACTGTGGCTGCACCTGCCATATCTGACTTCATCCGCGCGATTGAAGTACCTGTCGCCTTAATATTGTAACCACCCGAGTCGAAGGTGATACCTTTACCGACCAGTGCGATTGGCGCGTCTTTGCTACCAGGCCAATGGGCGACCACTAACTTAGGTGGGCGCTCGCTGCCTTTACCTACAGCAGCTAAGGCGCCCAGTTGTAGACGTTCGATATCTTTGGTTTCTAATACCGTGACTTTAACGCCGAGGGATTTGAGTTTTCTGGCTTCGTTAGCAAAGCTGTCGGGATACATAATGTCTGCAGGTGCGTTTGTCAGATCGCGCGCTAAAAACACACCCGCTTCAACCGCTTGCAGATTTTTATGGTGTTTTTGGTTGCGACTTAAATCATCGACAGCGATTTGGTAATTCTTCTCGGCACGGGGGCTCGCTTTGAACTGAGTGTAGCGATAACTGCGTAGTTCAATTCCGTGTGCAAGCTCAGAGGCAAATAGCGGCGCGGCAGTTAAGCCTTGGGTGAGTACACGCACTGTAGCTTGGGGAACCGTATCGAGTTTGGCCGCAACATTGCCACCGATGGTATTAATGTCACCGGGCGTTAAGTTTTTTGCATCGCCAATGCCGACCAGTAAGACCCGTTTAGCATCAATTTCGCTGGGTACCAAAATCTCGAGGATTTCCCCCCGTTTGCCGGAAAAAATATTATCCGCCGTTGCTAGGTTTAATTGATCTTGGGTCGACTGAGGTAAAAAGTCGATCCCATAGGTAGTAGAATCAGCGCTTTGGAATAGCACTAATGTATCTGAATTCAGTGAGCTACGAGTGTCAAAACTAAAACTTTCGGCGTTAGCATTGAGAGAGTTAAGGCACGCCAGAGCCATAACGCTTAACATAAATTTGTGCTTATTTTTCATGGTGACAGCTCATATCATGGAAGTGTGAGAAGAATATCAAAGCTCAGCCTTAGGGTTAACTAATTTACGCTATTTTGCTGATATTAGTATTAAATCCAAGGCCCAAAGCGTGTCAATGATCGATCAAGGGCAAAACCCAATTGTTGCGATAAAGATTGAGCACTACTTTTAAGGGCCGAGGTGCCTAAAAGCTGTGGCGATTGGCTCGCAAAAATCACCCAATTACCGCCGCCTGTGAGACAAGCGTTCACATGGGCAAAGTGTTGTTGTAAGTCGGCTAACAACTCGCGATTTTGGCTATGTTCTTTCCAGCAGTTCAGCACTAAATACCCATTGGGTTTGATGAGGTTAGTGCACTGCTCAAGGAATATTGGCGAAAGCTGCCCTGTTTCAACGCCTTTGGCTGTATAAATATCGGCAAAAATTACATCCACTTTTTTATGATCGCCAGCAGCTAAAAAGGCAATAGCATCATCATTGATAAGATTGAGCTTTTTACCTATCGGCAGTTGAAAATAGCGCTTAGCTAACTCAATCACCGCGGGGCGTAATTCCACCGCTGTTAACTTTATTGCCGCGTCGAAATTGCGCAGTGAGTGAATAATCGAGCCGCCGCCTAAACCTAAAACAATAGCGCTCTTGGGCTTACAAAACAGTAAAACCAACAACATGGCTTGCACATAAGTGTGCTGGGGAATATGGGGCGCCGCCTTGAGGATCTTACTCTGCTCATCGTTATCCCCAAAGGACAGGATCCGTGAGTCGTCGTAATCGATTACACGAATCGGGCCTAGTGCGTCTTGGGTTTCATGTAAGAGGGTAGAATCGGCCATATTGGATTAATTACTCGATTTAGCTGTTTGGCTTGTTTGCACGGGCTATAACTGCTCGCGCAAAAAAGTTAGAATTCAGACAGTTTTAGTTAATTGAGCCGCTATTATGACAAATCAAATCCTGCTTGCCTGTATTTATCTTGCAGTGTTTATCTTTTTACAGCGCGCCTTAACCCATTGGGTTAGAAAACTCGCGCAAATGAAGCAAGTGAGTGTTGCACGGACCAGTTTAGTGACCCGTTTTATTTCCTATGTGATGTTTTTTATTACTCTGTCCTTGATGGCGGTCTCGCTCGGACTGGGCTATCAGGATGTGTCGCTATTTGTGTCATCCGCCTTTGCAGTGATGGGCGTAGCATTGGTTGCTCAATGGTCGATATTGAGTAATTTAACCGCTGGCGTGCTGATCTTTTTCGTGTTTCCCTACCGTATCGGTGAACGTATTAGAGTGGTTGATAAGGATGAAGATATTAGCGGCGTGATCATCGAAATCGCTTTATTCCATGTGCTTATTCACCGCGACAATGGCGATACCATTACTTATCCCAATAACCTCATGCTGCAAAAGGCAGTGTTAAAGCTCGCCGATCAAACTCCCTTAGCCGAACGTCAGGCCTTACTCGAAGGCAAAAAGAAGTTTGATCCTGAGTAACAAAGGATATAGATACATGGTCATTGAAGAAGAGGTTGGCAAATTGATTGATACTGAACTTTATAGTTCATTACTCGTCTATACAAAAAAGAATAGCAAAGTAAATGTGAATGAATGTGATCTACCTAAAGTGTTATTAGCCTATGATGCACAAAAAATAAACGCCGCCGAGTTTTCTATTTTAGAGATGGAGAAGATAGTGTCATCGAACATGCCACTATTTACTCGTTTCTTCGATAAAAAAATTGATACTTTTATTGATGCACCAGATGAGCAAGAGAGCAATGATGATGTTATCGCAACACTGCCTTTTTATAAAAATTTCTTGGTGATATACATTATTGAGTTCTGCCTCTTAATTGAAAAACAAGATGAACTAGAACGTTACCTTAAAAAAATAAGAGTACCAGACAGCAAAAAATATTCACGAAAATTAAAGGAGATAATGACTGCTTTGTAATTGAGAACAGTCAGAGTTATACGTGTACATAATTTTTAACAAACTTGATAGATCTGGCCATGGTTGGCAACCTTAGTTATTTGGAGTTCGCATGTTTGTAAAGTCAATAACCATTTTTCCTTTTGGTGATATTTCAGGAAAAGGTCAATCAAAAATCTGGGAAAGGAAATTAGATATACCTTATTTAGGGGATGGCTTTCTCATACGTATTTGGGGGACAAAAGAGGGACCAACAGTATCCCAATGTGAGGCATTCGATAAACTCATCAATAATGCAGAGCAGATTAGAAAAGATGCAACTGCTAGGATTATTCATTTCCTTACCTCTTCTGACATAGTTCCTGCAGATATTGAGCTCTCCTCATCCAATGTTTGGGCATTTTTGTTGCCATGCTTGATCGAAGTTCATGCAAATAATGAATACAGCCTTGGTGTTGGTAAGCTTGGTACGAATGCCATTACTATTGGATATGATATTTCTTGGGGTAAAGGTTTTCCCCTTTTGCAGATAGGTGTTTTAGATGGCTTTATCGATGAAATATATTCCGAATAGTGATTATCTGCTTTTTACTAGCAGTTTAATATATGAAAGGATGAATCACTAAAACCATAATATTAGTTAAGGTTTTAGTGATTCATTTGATTTTAAAAAGTTAGATCGTTAGGTGTATTTTCGATAATTACTGAACGCTATTTTAACGAGGCAATAAAGGCTTCAGACTTTTGGCGGTAGGATTCTTCAAATGCAATGATAGCAGCTATGATACCAGAGCCCAAAAGCACTTGTAGAGAGGGGATAAGAGTAGCTATGCCCACTGTCGACCAAAAGTTAAGGCTAAATCCACGTGTCATCCAAAACTGACTCGCTAGGCCAATTAATGAAAGCACGACGGCTAATAACGAAACAACGGTTGTTACTCGGGTAATCATTAATAGTAATGCTAAGTTTTTTGAGGATAAATTTTTATAGGGTTTCATTTTTTACTCTTTCCTTAAGTATTTAATATCTTGTATGTTTAATTTATAAACTAGTGCAGTATTCTTTGAAAAAACGCTACCGCTTGCAGGTACATTTGCAGTGCGAGTGCGGGATCATAGCGTTCGCCTTCATCACGCATAAAGGCGTGTTGGGCGTTGACTTCAAGCCAAGTGAAGTTACGGTTCAGCGCCATTAATTGCTGGTGAATTAGTACTCGGCCTTCCGCAGATACGTGGGGATCTTGCTTGCCGAACACTAACACTAATTCCCCTTGAATATCACCGCTGCGGCTCAATGAGTCATTGCCGTAAGCGCAGGGTAGGGTGTTGGAATGAATGTCGGTAGGATAGAGGCAAAATGCACCTAAAATAGCGGGGTTGAGTGCGGCGCGGTAGGCTAAGTGGCCGCCGATACACACGCCCATAGAGCCAACTTTGCCATTGCAGTAAGTTTGTTGAGTGGCAAAATCGATCAGTGCTTGGGTATCGCTATCGTGATGTTCTAGGGGTTTGGCAAATTTATCGGCGTTACCTTTATCTTTACCTGATTCATCATAGGCCAGTACAGTGCCTAAAGGATTCAGTTCATGGAACACTTCGGGTACTAACACCACAAAACCGTGGCCAGCAAGAATAGTAGCGGTGCGGGCGATGGGCGCAGTTTGCTGAAATATCTCGGAATAAAAGATGATACTTGGGAATATTCCCTGTGCTTCTGGGCGATAGATATAGGTGCGCATTAGCCCTGAAGGTGTGGAGATATCCTGAATTTCCTGAGTCACTAACATATTTATATTCCTCTATGAGGCTTCAAACGTTGAAGCCTCACTTTAGCAGTCAGGATTTTATCTGTCAGTTAAAACAATTCGTTACCAGATAGCTCACCTGCACATAGTGCTTTTATATTGCTCAAGGTCGTTTTGGCAATGGCGCCTAGGGCTTCTTCGGTGAGGAAGGCTTGGTGACCCGTGAAAATCACGTTATGGCAGGCTGATAAACGACGGAATACATCGTCTTGAATAATTTCATTCGATTTGTCTTCGAAGAACAGGCCCTTTTCGTTTTCATATACATCTAGCCCAAGCGAGCCGATTTGTCCCAGTTTTAATGCTTCCATTGCGTCGAAAGCATTGAGTAAACCACCGCGGCTGGTGTTGATCACCATGACACCGGGTTTCATCTTGGCGAAGCTGGCTTGGTTTAGTAAGTGACGGTTATCCGCGGTCAACGGGCAATGCAAGCTGATGATATCGCTGTTGGCATAAATAGAGTCGAGATCTTGATATTCAACATTCAGCGCGATGACAGCCGGATTGATAAAGGGATCGAAGGCAATGACTTTACAACCAAAACCGAGCAATACCTTGATGGTTGCTACGCCGATTTTACCTGTACCAATCACGCCGACGGTTTTGCCGAACATGTTAAAGCCGACTAAGCCTTCGAGGGAGAAGTTGGCATCGCGGGTGCGTTGGTAAGCTTTGTGGATTTTTCGATTCAGTGTCAACATCAGTGCGACTGTATGTTCGGCCACGGATTCAGGAGAATAAGCTGGTACGTTAACGACTTGCATGCCTAAGCGTTTAGCGGCAACTAAATCGACGTTGTTAAATCCAGCGCAGCGCATGGCGATAATTTTTGTGCCACCCTTAGCGAGTTCGACCAGAACTTCTTCACAGAGTGAATCGTTGACGAAGGCGCAGACAATTTCAAAACCTTCGGCAAGCTTCACTGTTTGCATGCAGAGGCGATAATCGAAGTACTCAATTTGTGCACCAAACGCAGCATTTGTGCGGTTAAAGTGCTGCATGTCGTAATGTTTTGCGCTAAAAAATCCAATTCTCATTTCAGTCACCTAACGGGTTTGCTGATGTAATTATCTGGCAAAGAGTGTAAGTGAGTTAGGGCTTTTTGTCCTTAGCCTTAGAAAATTCCCCGTTAAAAGAGTGAGCTTTATCATCAATTGGGAATAAAAAAAGCGAGCCCCTGACGGCTCGCTTATTGATTGACTGCTTTTACTTGAAGTGTTCAAGCTAGGGCTCTCATATTGAAAGTCGTACTATTATGAGCTGAGGGTTAGTCCTTTAACCCTCCGTTATTGCATTTTACTTTTTGTCTTTAGCGTATTTAGCTGCAGATGCACCCGCGATACGGCCATAAGTAACGATATCGGAAATAGCATTACCACCTAAGCGGTTAGCACCGTGAACGCCACCTGTGACTTCACCTGCTGCATATAAACCATCAATAGGCTTGCCCGTTTTTTCACTCTTCACTTCGGCTTTAGTATCGATCACAACACCACCCATAGTGTGGTGAACTGCTGGCGCGATTTCGAGAGCGTAGAAAGGTGCAACAACTAATTCACGTGGTAAATCAGGACGTTCAAATTGAGCATCTTTACCTGATTTAACAAAGCCATTATAAGCTTTCACTGTTTTAGCGAGTTCGGCTGCTGGAATATCTAACTGTTTAGCCAGATCTTCAATTGTTTTGCCTTCTTTAACAATGTTCAGGTGCACATAGCCTTCGATAGCTTTTAAGCTCTTACGGATAGAGTCATCGAATACCAAATAAGCACTTTCGCCTTTTTGTTGCAGAATCGCGGCAGACGCTTTGTCACGGGTGGTGATTTCGTTCATAAAGCGGTTACCTTCACGGTTAACCACGATCGCACCGTTACCACGTACCGCTTCGGTGATCATTACACCACCAGCAGGTGAATAAGTTGGGTGAGCTTGAATAAATTCTAAGTCACGAGTTGCAGCACCCGCTTGCAATGCCACGTCTAAGCCATCACCTGTAGCACCTGGGTGGTTAGTCGCTTTAAAGCCTTTTAACTTAGGATCGTACTTAGCTACACGATCGTTATTTTTCGCAAAACCACCCGCTGCGATAACGACAGCGTCAGCTTTGACAACGTAATAACCTGTGTATTCACCCTTCACCAATACGCCGGTAATTTTACCGCTCGCATCTTCAAGAATACGTACTACACGGCTGTTTAAGCGGATGTCAGTACCACGTTTCACTGCATTGTCCCATAGAACTTGTGCTACGTGTGCACCCACGCCTGCGCCGCCTGTTGGACGGTGACTACGGTTAACACTTGCGCCACCCATACGACCTACGTCAGTCATATCGGCACCCATAGAGGTTAACCAATCGATAGAGTCTGATGAGTTGTTGGCTAAGGTTTTGACTAATTCAGGATCGTTAATATTGCGACCACCTTTCATTGTGTCGTCGATCATGATTTGTTTCTTGTCTGCGATACCTAGTTTAGCCTGTGGCTTAGTTTCTGCAGCGTTCATACCGCCAGCAGCAAGTTTAGTGTTTCCGCCTGGGATAGGTTCTTTTTCAAGCAGGATAACTTTAGCGCCTGCATCACGGGCTGAAACGGCTGCAGCAAGACCTGCACCACCTGAACCTATGATCACGACATCAGTGGTTTCTTTTGCGCCAGCGGCAATGGCTTTATCTTGAGCAGCTTTGTCTGCATCAACAGGCACAAACTTACGTTCCCACTTGCCACCGTAAGGCATATCGAAGCCGAAGCTGTGACAAGCATCGCAATAGGTGACTGATTTTTCATGACCTTTATGGCAGCTAGTACAAGCAATTTCGCCAATTAGGTGAGATTTATGGGGTGATACTTTATCTTTAGGTGCAGCGGCGGCCAGTTCTTTTAAATCACCGTGGCAGCTAACACACTGAGCATTTTCATGGGTAAGGTTGTCGTTGGTGACGCCACCTTTGTCTGATACGTGGCAGCTGTCGCAGCTACCCATTTCACCGTGAAAATCGGCTAGCACTTCTGGTGCTGCATAGGCAGTACCTGCCATAGCGCCAGAGATCAGCATGGCTAGTGCTGTTTTTTGAATCTTTCTTGTGAACATGATAGTTCCTCCGCCGTACATTCATCTACTTAATAAGGGTTATTCATCGTGGCGTGATATTTATTTTTTACGCAGCTCACGCACTGTTAGAGCATTCTCCATTTGCAAATTTAGCACTATCTAAAGAGGTATATGTGTGCTCAGATCACATAACCTTTGTTACAGCGAAAATAACATATTTAAAATGTGCAATCGGATGGGAAATATTAATGAAGTTGAGACTAATCACTGCTTCAATACGGTATAACATGCGTTAGTTAACATATTGAATGGATTGATTTTAACTTTATAAAATAAAAATGGTATGAATTATGGTTTTGGTAGCGTGTTTTATCTATTTGTATTTTATAGATATTATAATTTAATCTTGTATATTGAGGTGATGGCTTATTTATTTTTATGTCTTCTATAAATAATGTTATTTCAAAAGCCTTTATTGTATAAAATTATATTATCATTTTAATTAAATGTTACGCAATTGATTCTTAAGGGGTTGTAATGCACAAACAAGGCATATCTGAAAAACGTTTTTGGTTTCAACGTTTGAGTAAAACCAGTTTAAGGGCATTACATATTTTAGGGATAGTAGGTGTCGGTGGTGGCATTTTATTAGATGTAAATAAAGTGCAATGGTTGAGTTATTGGTATCTCGCGATGACGACGGGCAGCATATTAATGTTGTGGGAAATCGCACGGGATTGGCGCTGGCTGATCCAGCTTAAGGGAGTGTTAACTTTAGTAAAAATAGGCTTGCTTGGCCTGTTTGTGCCGCTGGCTCATTACAAACCTGAGCTGTTAATCGTGATACTTTTTTTGTCAGTTATCGTGTCCCATGGTCCTGCAGGGCTCAGGCATTATTCTATTGTGCATCGTCGGCAAATTGACTCGAAAAAAGAAATTAAGGGCTAATTGATATGTCTGTAACCCATACGTCAACTTTAACGCCTGCTGCGTTAATCACAGAGTTCGCTTGGCCTAATCCATTTGTGTCTAACTTAGCCTTGAGTTGTTTTGATGGACTTAAGGTGCTCGATCTCGCTTGCGGTTCTGGGCGTAATGGTTTGTGGTTTTTAGCGCGAGGGGCTGAAGTGACTTTTATCGATCGAGATTTGTCAGCCATGTCACACATTGATCAGGCTAATGCTTACAAATTACAAAGGGATTTAGAAGCTGAGGTAGGACCATTATTGCTGGTTGAAGAGTACGATATTGTCTTAGTATTTAATTATCTGCATCGCCCATTACTGCCACAAATTGCTAAGGCGGTTAAGAGCACAGGCCTTATTGTCTATGAAACCTTTACAACGCAACAGGCGCAGATAGGTCGGCCACGCAACCCAGATTTCTTACTTACTGAAAATGAACTCAAATCAGTGTTTGCTAACTGGCAATCTTTACATTACTTTGAAGGTCGATTATGTGATCCGCAGTCCACTCAAAGCAGTTATAAAGCCCAGTTGATTGCGCGAAAACCTACAACGTAAATTTATTGATTGAGACTCAGAGGTCGTAGGATGTTTCCCTATCCAGAGCAATATCGCATTGCAACGCCGCCGTTGACGACCGCCTTTATGGTGGCGTGGGCTTTATTCAGTCACAGCTTATTTTCCGATGCAAATCCTGTCGCACTCTATCCGTTGTTAGCGCTATTTCCCTTGGTGATTGGATTACACTTATATTTGATTTTGTTAGCAAAAGGAATGGGGCGACTCGATCAGTGTTTCTATGCCTTAGTGCATATCCCACTGGCATTTGTGGTGTGGACATTTACTATTATGCACGTGAATGGTAACGCTTTTTCTTAAATTCGCCTGACGTTTTAGAGAAAATAACAAAAAAAAGCGCCCTGATAATCAGAGCGCTTTTTTTGATTTTGTATTGCTAACAATTAGGCCGTGGTGTTGATGTTGTGGCCTGCATTGCCTACGGGTTTTGGCGCCGCAGCTGCAATTAAATCTACCGCGATTTTACCTTCGGCTTTTTGCTGCTCTTTGGCTAACTGAGCAACCTTAACGCCAATTGCACCATTTTCTAGATTTGGTGCGATAGCTTGGGTATTCAGTGAAATTGACATAACTAACCTCGATTGTAAGCTGGATCCCTTTATCGGCAAACCCACGGTTAACTTTAGTCGTTACACATGAATTTGCCAATTTGCAATTATTTTGCCTTGGCCGTGAGCAGTTTGCGGCCGATAACAATTATTGCTGTAACGCCTAGCGAGCCTAAAATCAATCCGAGTGCCAGGCTCACATTTTGCAGTGCTGTTGGGTCAATAACCAGTGCGATACCCATACCTAACATCATCACGCCTGACATAAGTTTCAGGGTTTGGCCTTCTTTTTCGGTCAACTTACGTTTGCCTAAGGTCGCACTGAAAACGATAACAATAATAGCCAGCGGGATCACATAAACAATATTGTATAAAACCAAATACATATAGCGTTCAATGTCTGGCAGATTGTGCATAGATAGCACACTGGTGTAGATCATTGGGAAGCCTGCGGTGCAAAGTAATTCATAGGCGTTGGCGAGGATAGCTAATACGGTAGAACCTATGAGTAACGCGCCTAAGTTACTGGAATTGGATAGTTTCCCCATGCGTTTTATTAGACTCGTACGATTTTCTGCCGACATCGATAGTGTCACTTCTCCCTTAGTAAAGAAGTAATCTTTGATATTGATGACTCCTGCGATCAAAGCTAAACAACCCGCTGCTAAAATGATCATACCGCCATCACTGCCTGCCCCCAGCAGTTGGAAGATGTTTAGCCATGCCGTCATAAACAGGAAATAGATAAAGCCGGAGAAGAATACGAAAATCCCGCCGACGAGTAACATGCGGCTGCGACTCTTGGCATTAACCATTATCGACAGTAAAAATAGCAACACAAAGAAGGCACAAGGGTTAAAAGCATCGACACCTGCGAGCACTAAGGTGAGTAACGGCAGAGACATAGTCTCAGGTGTCACTACTCCCACTAAAGGTAATTCAACGGGTTGAACTTCTGGCTCTGCAACGGGCTCGCTTAAGCTGGTGGCATCACAGGTACCTTCGCCAGTATCTGTGCCACAAGTGCCAAAGAGCGGTGCATCTGTTTGAGCGCTTGTGGTTGTGCTGGTGGCTCCTTTGGTGGGGAGGTCAGCGTCGCTCAGTTTACCGCCAAGGGATAAATAACAATTCTTCAGTCGATTGACTAAAAATTCACCCGTTACCGCTTCACTTGAATATCCCACAATGGCTTTTTCACAACTTGCCATATAGGGCACTGAGCGTGCTTCTGTACTGGTTTTGGAGGCGATATTTTGCCAAATATCCTGCACGCCGGGATCTGACACCCTATGGGATTCGAGTTCTATCCAAGGGTATTTTTGCGGTAATGAATCAATGAAGGGATGGGCCTCTGCACAGTGCGGACAGGTTTTTGACCAAAAGAAATACAGCTTAATTTTGAGCTCACCCTGATCATTCACATAATGCCAGGTTCGATCCGCTGAGCTTGAGGGTGTTGTCTCGGCCCAGCTCGGGATAGAAAAGGCAAAGAGGAATAATAGCGAGCAAAAGAGAGATAATTTCGATAGATATTTTGTCATAGCGCCTCCCACAGAGAGTGGGTTTAAGTATCGTCAAACGGTTCGATTATCTCTTACTCTACTTAAATCAATCATTTTGATTAAATTAGATATTAAGAAGTGTTAGTTAACTCGCGAATAATAATTTTTTGGGAACTGAAACCAGTTTATCTCCCTGTGAAATGGGGTGATGCACACTCACTCTCAGCTTGAGTCGTTATTGGCTAATAAAGAATAAAGCACCCGAGGGTGCTCTATTTCTGACGTTATCAACAGGTGTCGATGATGGGTTATGGTTAGCCTAGCGTTACGCCATTTACGCTAAGTTTCACGTCGATATTATTGCGCGTGGCGTTCGAGTATGGACAAACTTGATGTGCATGACGCACGAGGGCTTCTGCGGCTTCTTGCGGTAAATCTAAGCTGACTTCTAAGGCAACCGCTAATGCAAAACCACCGGCGTCATTGGCACTTATGCCAACAACCGCACTGACTGGCGCTTCGGTAATATCCACTTTGCCGATTTTTGCGACGTGCAAAACGGCGTTTGAGAAACAGGCGGCATAACCTGCGGCAAACAGTTGTTCGGGATTCGTGGCGAGACCGCTACCGCCCATGGCTTTTGGATAGGCTAAAGCGACATCCAGTAAACCATCATCAGTGCTGACTTGACCTTGACGACCCGCTTTTGCTGTGGCACGTGTTTCATAAAGTGTTTTCATAGTATCAGACCTTCTGAGGTTAAGGATTAAGTAAAATAATTTAAATTGCGCACAATTCAATTGTGGTAAACTATAATTCGATCTTTGGTGTGAATGCAAGTATATTGTGCACAATATATTTAATTTGTCGGATCTTCCTATGGCAACGCTTCAACCCAATACCCGTATTAATCCTGTTGATATGGCCGAAAATGCCAGCACAGAGAATGCCTTATGTCTTGAGAATCAAGTGTGCTTCTCACTTTATAGTGCTGCAAATGCTATGGTGCGTGCCTATCGCCCTTTGTTGGACAAATTAGATCTAACCTATCCGCAGTACTTAGTCATGCTAGTGCTATGGGAAGAGCAGGGGATTAGTGTCAAAACCTTAGGCGATAAACTTTTCCTCGATTCAGGCACGTTAACGCCATTGCTGAAGCGGCTAGAATCTAAAGGATTAGTGACTCGTGGTCGTAGCGAGCAGGATGAACGCGTGAGAGTGCTGGCCTTAACGCCTACAGGACTTTCCCTCAAAACACAGGCAAGTGAAATTCCTCATTTGATGCGTTGTAAAGTCGGCGGCGAGGCGAGCGAACTAAAAGCCTTAAAGGCCATGTGCGATCAAGCACTTAAGCAATTGCATGCCAGTATTGATTAAACTCTTATCGTCGAGATTTGATCTAAGATTAACTTATTGACATATTAACGCTTATTAGCGGTTCGACTGAGTGTAATGGGTTGTATGCTTGAGGCTCAGCGGGTCAGTTGTCTATTGAAGGTTAGCGAGAGTAAGTTATGGCCTGTTTCGATGTAGCCATTATTGGCGGTGGGATCAGCGGTGTCGGCATTGCCCAATATGCAGCAGCAGCGGGCTATTCCACCTTGCTGATTGAAAAGGGCGAAATTGGCGGCCAAACCTCAGCGAATTCCAGCAAGCTTATCCACGGTGGTTTACGCTATTTAGAAACCGGACAAATTAATTTAGTTCGCAAATCATTGCTTGAAAGGCGACATTTACTCAATCTTGCGCCATCACTTGTGAAAGCTGTGCCCTTTTATATTCCCGTGTACGACAACGGTCAGCGCAGTCCTTGGACCATTCGCGCTGGACTGAGTATGTATGCACTGCTGAGTGAATTTGATCCTTTAGGCCAATTTGTGTCAGTGCCTGCCGTGCATTGGCATCGTTTCAAGGGATTAAAACTCTCTGGATTAAAAGCCGTATTTCAGTACTGGGATGCGCAGACCGACGATAAATTGCTCACTCAAGCGGTGGCGCGCAGCGCGCAGGCACTGGGCGCTGAAGTGTATGCCGAGGCTGAATTTCTTGAGCTGGAACACAAGCGCGAGACCTGTGAGCTGAGTTTTAGCCACAGGGGCGAAATCCATAAAGCCGAAGCGAAGCTTGTGATTAATGCTGCAGGTCCTTGGGTAAATGCTGTTTTAAGCAAAGTCTTGCCCCCACTTGCGGGTGTTGAACTCGATTGGGTACAAGGCGCCCATGTGTTACTGGATATTCCTGCGCCCGATGGCATCTTGTACTTAGAGTCATGCTTCGATAAACGGGTAATATTTGTGATGCCTTGGTATGGTCAAACCTTAGTCGGCACCACAGAAACTGAATTAACTTCTTTAGATAAGCCGCCTGAGGCGACCGAATCTGAAATTAATTATCTGCTGGGGATCTACAAACATTATTTCCCACTAACGCCGGATATTGATGAGCTCAAGGCGCTAATAACCAAAACTTTCTGTGGTATTCGGGTCTTGCCTAAGCAAAATAGCCAAGCCTTTGAGCGACCGCGAGATACCTTAATGCAAACATCGATTTCCCATTCGCGAATACTCAGTTTATATGGCGGTAAGTTAACGACGTTTCGCAGTACCTCAGCCGAAGTGCTTGAATGGATTGAAAAGGCCATAGGTAAGCGGCAGTCTATTGCTGATGTTGATAAACTCACCCTATCTTGAGTGCGCCGTGAATTATGCACTTGATGCTGATTTGAATATGCTTCAAGGTGATTTTTACCTGTAAAACCGCTACAGTGTGGCGCTTTTTTACTGATATCTAGGATCTGCCGTGAATGCTGCTATTGTAAATACCGTCAAGCAATGTGGTTATTTTAACCAAGGTCAGTGCCTTTCTTGCCGGCATATACAACAGCCTATGGTGCAGCAAGTGGCGGTTAAGACTCAAACTTTACAGCAACTACTCGCGCCTTTTATCCCAGCTAATTTGCCCGATATTTTTCAGCCGCCGGTAATTGGCGAGGACAGCGGCTTTCGTAATAAAGCTAAAATGGTGGCCTTAGGCGCCGCCCATGCGCCTGTGTTGGGGATTGTGGGCCCAAGTGGCGAGGCGGTAGATCTTTGCGACTGCCTTTTATATCCATCTGATATGCAAGATTTATTACATCGCTTAACACGCTTTGTGCAGCAGGCTGGACTTCCTCCTTATCGGGTAGATAGAGCCAAGGGTGAACTTAAATTTATTCTGCTGACCCGCAGTCAAGTGCGTGGTGAATATCTACTGCGGTTTGTACTGCGGTCCACCAATAGTATCGAACGTATCGAACGTGAATTACCTGCATTATTAGCTGAATATCCGCAAATAAAAGTGGTGTCAGTCAATATCCAACCGGTTCATATGGCAATACTTGAGGGTGATGAAGAGATTTTCTTAACTGAGAATACTAGGCTTGAAGAACGTTTTAATCATGTGCCTTTGTTTATTCGGCCTAAGAGCTTTTTCCAAACCAATCCACACGTTGCGGCGCAGTTATATCAAACGGCCCGTGAATGGGTTGCCGAGTTTTCACCTCATTCGTTATGGGATCTCTTCTGTGGTGTAGGCGGTTTCGGACTGCACTGTGCATCCAAAGACATTACCCTCACAGGGATTGAAATTGAAGCTGAAGCGATTGCCTGCGCGCAAATGTCAGCGCAAATGATGGGGCTCGAAAACGTGCAATTTATGGCGCTCGATTCCACCGACTTTGCTAAGGGTAAAAGCGCTGCTGATAAGCCGGATTTGATCATAGTTAATCCGCCGAGGCGCGGTATTGGCGAGGCGCTATGCCAGTCATTAAGCGAGTTTTCCCCTAAGGCCATTCTCTATTCAAGCTGTAATCCGCAAACCTTAGCGAAAGATCTCGAACATATTCAAGGCTATCACTTAACCAAAGTGCAGCTATTTGATTTATTCCCCCACACGGATCACTTCGAAGTACTAGTCATGTTGGTGAAGGATTAATTTTTTAGCTCATCAATTTATCACTAAGCATTTGTGTTCAATCGCTTTACGACTCTTGAAGTCCGCTCAAACAATCATAAGGACTCTACCATGTGGAGTCTTTGCAATACTTTTATCTGCGCTGCTCGCGTGAAACTTCATCAAAGTGTCTTTTTAGTGGCATAATCTTCAGCACTTTATGCATTGATGGACGGCGATTTATGCTACAGATTTTCCTACGCTTTTTTACCTTGGGCTTGATGAGTTTTGGCGGGCCTGCGGCGCACATTGGTTATTTTCGCCAGACCTTCGTAAATGAACTCGGTTGGCTCGATGATAAGCGTTACGCCAGTCTGGTTGCCTTAAGCCAATTTATGCCGGGGCCAGGGTCGAGCCAAGTGGGCTTTGCCATTGGTTATCAAAGAGGCGGGTTTGTTGGCGCGCTTGCTGCTTTTGCCGGTTTTACACTACCTTCCTTTATTTTGATGTACTTACTGGCAGTAACAACGTCGGCTTGGCTCGCTAATCATTATGTTCAAGGGATGATTTACGGGCTTAAATTAATGGCCGTCGTTGTGGTTGCCGATGCCGTTCTCGCCATGTTTAAACAGTTCTGCCAACGCAAATCCGCACGCCTATTAATGTTAGTCAGTACTGCTGCAATTTTGATTGCGCCATCTATGTGGACGCAAATCCTTTTGTTACTTGGCGCCGCCACTATCGGCATCTATAAATTGACTGCGAGCCAAGATGACACAGTAGCGCTGGCACCGATTCGATTGAATTACTTCTATTTGTTGCTCTTTTTCGTGTTGCTCATCGGCAGTTTTTTTATCGTGGATTTAGGCTCTGAAGCTTGGATCTTCGGTGAGTTTTATCGTGTAGGGAGCTTAGTATTTGGTGGTGGTCATGTCGTACTACCTCTGCTAGAAACAGCGGTGGGCGATACCATAGGTGGCGATCGTTTTCTGACAGGTTATGCCTTTGCCCAAGCAGTGCCAGGACCTATGTTTACCTTTGCGACCTTTTTAGGCGCTGAAGTGATGTTAGATAAGCCCTTCATGGGGGCTTGCATCGCAACAGCAGCCATTTTCTTACCCGGTTTTTTACTCATGCTGGTGGGGTTGAAAAGTTGGCATGCGATTGCCGCAAGACCAAAAATTGCTGGTGCGATAGCGGGAGTGAATGCTTGTGTTGTTGGCTTACTTGCCGCAGCACTTTATCAACCCGTGTTTTCTCAGGCGGTATTCTCAGGTAAAGATATGGCCTTGGTATTGCTCGGTTTTGGTGCATTAAAGTTATTTAAACCACCCATGCTACAACTGGTATTAGGCTTTAGTGTATGTGGTGTGCTGCTTAATATGCTTTGAACTGAGTCGTTATTAATCGAATGTTTATTGAGCAAGATTAAGATTTTGTTACTTTAAGCGCATAGAAATACAACAATCTTAGCTATACTCCGAAGATACAAGTTGTAATCCTTTGGAGCATTCAAGTATGTCTAAGTTGAGTTTGCGCAATAAATTATTATTGCTATCGCTATTTCCTTTGATCCTCGCATTATTGGTGTTGATGTCGGTTTCTTATTATGTCGAGCAAAATGCGCTTGCCGATGAGGTGGTTACCTTTAGATCTAAGCTCGTCGGTGAACGTAAACAACAAATTAAAGAAGCTACCGAAATTGCCGCTGGTATAGTGAATTACCAATTATCGTTAAAAGAACAAGGGAATGTGAATCAAGCGCTAAGAGACATACGTTTTGGCAGTGCGGGTTATTTCTTCATGTATGACTCTCAAGGGAAAAATATTTTTCATGCCCTAATACCGAGTTTAGAAGGGCAAAATAAAATGGATATGACAGATCCTCGCGGCACTAAAATTATCGTCGGTCTGCTCGATGCCGCTAAACGTGGCGATGGTAGTTTTTCCTATTACTATCAAAAACCTAATACTAATGAACAGATTGAAAAAATCAGTTACGCCATGATGATCCCTGGTACTGACTGGATGTTAGGTACTGGGGCATATATCGATGATATTGAAGCTGTTGTTGAAGATTATCGCGAGACAGTGACTGAGCAAATGGCAGAAAAATCCTTCGCGATTTTGCTGATAGCGCTTTTCCTTACGGGTATTACTGGCTTTATCATTATGATTGCCGCCCACCGTATGGTCGTGCCAATCAAGAATATGGCCGATAACTTAAATGATATTGCTAAGGGCGAAGGGGATTTAACCAAGCGACTTACCGTAAAAGGTGAAGACGAAATTGCCCAACTTGGGCGCTCCTTTAACCTCTTTGTCGATAAACTTCAGCATATTATCGGCGATGTTGCGACTGCGACGGCAAAAGTAAAAACGGCAGCCAATGCGATTCATGATCAAACTAAAGTCATGTCGAGCCAGTTGGTGAGTCATAACAATGAAACCGATCAGGTGGTGACTGCAATCACTGAGATGTCCTCCACTGCGAACGAAGTGGCTAAGAATACCACTCAAGTAGCCGAAGCGACTCACGCTGCTACTGGTGATGTGGCAAATGCTCAGCGCTGTGTTGATGCTTCGCTTGAGGAGATTGCGTCTTTAATGTCGCAAATCAACAATGCGGCAGGCAGTATAAAATCACTCAGCGAGCAATCACAGAAGATCAACAGCGTGCTTTCTGTCATTGGCGGTATTGCCGAGCAAACTAATCTATTGGCATTGAACGCCGCCATCGAAGCGGCCCGTGCTGGTGAACAGGGTCGTGGATTTGCTGTGGTCGCCGACGAGGTGCGTAATTTAGCCAGTCGAACTCAAGCCAGCACGTTAGAAATCAACGAGATGTTATCGGCACTGCATAAGCTAGTGACCCAAGCCGTGAAAGCCATGGAAGAGAGTCAGCAAAGCTGTGTACGTTCGGTGGATTCTTCTCGCACGATTTCCGATAGTTTAGGTTCAGTCACTTCAGCGGTAACGGCGATTAATGATATGAGTACCCAAATTGCGGCCGCGGCGACAGAGCAAAGCTCAGTAACCGAAGAAATTAACCGTAACGTGTATGCCATCCAAGAGATTGTAAACGAGCTGCTTCATTCCAGCGAAGATGCCGCTAGGATCAGTATGACAGTCTCGGAAGAAGGCATTAACTTGGGCAAGTTAGTGGGCCAGTTTAAGATTTAATTGCAGCAATCTTGATTAAAAACGGGAGACTTAAAGTCTCCCGTTTTTATTTGGCTTATTTACCTTTTTGAAGAGCACTTAATCCATCTACTTTAGTCAATTCAGCCTAGTCAGTTCATTCTAATCAATTTTCTCGGCAACCCGTTCAACCCTTACCGAGCAGACCTTATATTCAGGGATAAAAGCGACAGGATCGAGCGCATTGATGGTGAGTTTATTCGCCGCAGCTTCCACAAAGTGGAAGGGCAGGAATAGCACGCCAGCTTGGGCTCTTTTCGTCACAAAAGCGTCGATTTCAATTTCACCGCGGCGGGTAGTGAGTTTGATTTTATCGCCATTGCCTATGCCGAGTTGCTCGGCGTCATAGACTGAAATCATTACCTTAGGCGAGCCGAGTAAGTCGAGTCCGGCCGTTTTACGGGTTAAGGTGCCTGTGTGGAACTGTTCCAGTAAACGTCCGGTCGAGAGGGTGAGCGGGTACTCACTGCAGGGCATTTCTGCGGGTAAGCGATAACTCACTGGCGTGAACTTACCTAAGCCGCGGGTGAATTGCCCTTGGTGCATAATGGGAGTGCCAGGATGAGCTTCATCTGGGCAAGGCCATTGAATACCTTGGGGAATTTTACCGTCAACTCCAGTGCTTAATCGCTGCCAAGTAATGCCGCGATATTGTGGTGTCAGCTGATTGATTTCCTGCCAAATCGCTTCTTCATTAGGGTAATCCCAAGCGGCACCCATCGCATTGGCAATGGCTTGGACAATTTGCCAATCGGGCCGGGCTTCACCTGGCGGTAGCAGGGCTTGTTCGAGTCGCTGCACTCGTCGTTCAGTATTAGTGAAATGACCGCGTTTTTCGACAAAGGCTGCGGCGGGCAGAACCACGTCGGCAAGCTCGGCGGTTTCGGTGAGGAAGATGTCCTGCACCACTAAAAAGTCGATTGCATTAAGCGCCCTAAGCACATGGGCTTGATCTGGGTCGCTTAATACGGAGTTTTCGCCCATCACATATAAAGCCTTGATTTTCCCTTTGGAAATATCATGCATCATATGGGTGGCGGTCACGCCAATTTCTCCCGATAACGGCGTTTGCCAATGTGCCTCGAAACGCATTCTGGCATGAATGTCGGTGACTTTTTGGTAACCACTGAAGAAGTTAGGCAGTGCGCCCATGTCACAGGCACCTTGCACATTACTTTGTCCCCGCAGTGGATTAATCCCCGCTCCTTCAACTCCAATATTGCCGCATAGAAGTTGTAGATTAGATATGGCGGTGACATTGTCGTGTCCCGTCGTGTGCTGGGTAATGCCCATAGCATAGTAGATTGCGGTTTTATCGGCCGTGCCTATGGTACGGGCGATGCGGGCGATATCTTCGGCTTTAACGCCGGTTATCAAGGCCGCGTTTTCTAGACTGTAATCTGCTTTTGCGAGTTCAGCATAGAGAGCATCCACGCCTTCGGTGCGTTCAGCGATATAACTTTTATTCTGCCAGTTGTTGCGGATAATTTCCGCCATAATCGCATTGAGTAGCATGACGTCTGTGCCGGGTCTGTGGGCGACATAAAGCTGTGCACTGTCGGCAATGGCGACACGTTTAGGGTCGGCCACCATTAATCTTGCGCCATGCAAAGCCACGGCTTGCTTAATTTTCGAGGCGATTATCGGGTGAGCACTGCTGGTGTCTGAGCCTATGATAAAAATCACATCCGATGCTTGAATGCTTGGAATGTCATTGGTCATTGCACCACTGCCGATACTTTGCTGTAGCCCAGTGACAGTGGATGAATGGCACAGACGGGCGCAATGGTCGATGTTATTGGTGCCGAGTATGCTTCTGACAAATTTTTGCAGGAGGAAGTTTTCTTCATTGGTGGCTTTTGCCGAGGCCAAGCTTGCCAGTGCATTGCTGCCATGTTGCTGTTTTATTTGCTGTAAATGTTCGGCCACATAGGCGATGGCTTCAGGCCAACTACTTGGCGTGAGCTGGCCATTTTTACGAATGAGTGGCGTGGTGAGGCGTTTTTCACTGTGAATAAAATCGAAACCAAACCGGCCTTTCACACACAACATGCCTTGGTTTACCACAGACTCTTTATTGCCCTCGATATGACGGATCTGATTCGTGCTGGTATCGATTTTAAGGTCAAGCCGACAGCCTACGCCGCAATAGGTACAAATCGTTGAGGCGGTTTTGAGTGGCGTTTCATCGCCTTGGCGTTTATCCCGCGCATCGACGAGTGCGCCTGTTGGGCAAACCTGCACACAGTTACCGCATTGCACACATTTGCTATCGGCCATGCTAGCGCTAAAGCCGACTCTCGGTGCGCGGCGCGCGGCGGTTTCGCTTATGTCTTGCGGCAGTGCTTGATAGGAATCATGGGCAAATTGAATCGCACAATGGCCACTCTGCAACTGGCACACATCGACGCACTTACCGCAGCTAATACAGCGGTTTGCATCAAATTGAATGAACGGACTCGATTTATCGACCGAAAACTTACGCGCGCTTTGGGTGCTGAGTGACTTAGGTTCGACATGGTAGTCGGTCGCATAGTCCCTTAATTTACAATCCGTATTGGCTTGGCAGGCGCATTCGAGGCAGCGCGCAGCTTCTTGCATGGCGGCATCGGGAGCAAAGCCTAGCTCGACTTCGCCGTAATTGAGTAAACGTTGCACCGCGTTCAATTCGGGCATGGTTAAACGGGCTTTACGTGCGACAGAGGGGTAGAGCTCGGTAGTTGGCAAGCCTTGTTTTATTGTGTTACCGACTGCTTTTGATGAATTAAATTCAGTGGCATGCAGCTCACAGCTTAGGCCTTGTTTGAGTAATTTATCTATGGCGATGGCGGCTTTATGGCCATCGCCTATGGCGGCGACTGCGGTGGCAGGACCGCGGCGCGCATCCCCCACCACGAAGAGTTTTTCAACCCCTGATGACATAGTGTGCTCGCAGCCAATAAAGGTATTCCAGCGGCTGAGAGCGAGTTCACCATTACTTAAGTGGCTCGCGGGATCTTGCATAAAACTCATATCGGGAGTTTGTGATACTGCGGCTATCACAGTATCAAAATCTTGGGTAAAGGTTTCACCAGTATCAACGGGAGCGCGTCTGCCAGAGGCATCGGCTTCGCCGAGTGCCATCTTAGCGAAGGTGACAGAATGTACTCTACCTTGCACATCGCTATGGTTTTCAAGCGGATTGGTTAAAAAATGAAACTTCACCCCTTCGACTTCGGCCTCATGTACCTCGTAAGCTTCGGCTGGCATTTCTGCGCGGGTGCGACGGTAAATTAGGGTGACATCGCAACCTTCACGCACTGCTGTGCGGGCGCAATCAATAGCGGTATTGCCACCACCAATGACGGCGACTTTCTTACCTAAAACAAGAGTCTTTTCGAGACAATGATCTTTTAAGTAATCGACACCTAAGTAGCAACCCGCGAGTGTGCTGCCGGGATAATCCATAGGCACAGCTTTTTGGGCGCCAATGGCGAGACAGACGGCATCAAAATCTTCAACTAATTGATTTAAATGTATCTCGTGACCGAGACGTGTTTCTGTGTGGATGGTTAACCCGTTATGGCACAAGAGTTCGATTTCTTTATCGAGTATCGCCTTAGGTAAGCGATATTCAGGAATGCCATAGCGCAGCCAGCCACCCGCCTGTGGCATAGATTCGAATATCTCAACGCTATGGCCTTGGTTTGATAAGTAATATCCGGCACTTAACCCTGCTGGACCCGCACCGATAATGGCGACTTTTTTGCCCGTGTCGGCTTGGCGTGGTGGCACATAACTCATGCCCCCATTTTCGCCATCAGCTAAGTCGAGATCGGCGGCGTGGCGTTTTAATTGACGTATGGCAATGGGCTCATCGACGAGTCCGCGGCGACATTGTGCTTCACAAAAAGCAGGGCAGACACGGCCAATGGAGAGTGGCAGTGGCAAAGTTTGTTTAATGACTTTAACGGCTTCAGTATGGTTGCCTTGGGCGATGTGATACAGGTAACTCTGCACATCGACGCCCGCAGGGCATGCTTGTTGGCAGGGGGCTTCGCAATCGGCAAAATGATCACTCAAGATTTCAGTCAGCGCTTGTTTGCGTTTTTGACTTAAAAATTCAGACTGAGTTATGACTCGCATGCCGACGGTGGCGGACGTTTCACAGGCGCGTACGCAGCGCAAACTGGCGTCGGAATTCTCAATCTGGACGACACATAAATTGCAGGCTTGCTTGTCTGCATGTTCGTGAACGCCTAATTGCTGCGAGGCTGCGCTGGGATCACATAAGCTGGGTATTGCTATGCCAGCAGCATGCGCCACTTGCAGTAGGTTATCGGTCGGATTCACCGACAACACTTGGTTATCAATTTGAAGTTCTATCATCCCATGGCCTTTTTATATGTAGGGTGCTTAGCTGCTATAGCGCGGGGCTGCAGGCTTAGGTTGTTTCGAGTATACCTAGACAGCTTTAGAAGACGCTTATGGGCGAGTGAAGTTTACTGCAAAATTGCAGCTTGAATCACAAACCCGCCCAGACTGTGCGCTGGTGAATGTTTGTTCTGATTTAGTCGTGATAGGGTTGGCGTTATCAGGCCTTTTTAGTTGTGTTTCCTTTGATATTATGTGGATTTTTTAGGCAGGAGAGCGCTTGTGTGTCAGCCATTGGCCTCGCGCATAGCACTATCTTGGCTAAATTTAAGTAAGATCACAGTCTTAACTCATTGCTTTTTGTTAGTCTCGGCTTTAGTGCTGTGGTCTTTTAGCTTGGAAAATAATCCTTGTTATCCCATTTAATGAACAGTGCACCCCTAGGTTTACCAGTCTGGTTAGGTTAAAATGCGCGGTTGCAAATACTGTTAATCACCGCCCCTTTTAGTGGAAGATCAATTAAAGCGGCCAAATAAAGAAAGTTGAAAACTCATGTTTGAAGTTAATCCAGTAAAATTCAAAATTAAGGAGCTTGCCGAGCGCACGGAGCTTCTTAGGGGGTATCTTTGACTACGATGCCAAAAATGAGCGTCTAGAAGAAGTTACCCGTGAGCTTGAAAGTTCAGAAGTGTGGAACGACCCAGAGCGCGCCCAAGCCTTAGGCAAAGAGCGCGCTAGCCTAGAAGCTGTGGTCAAAACCATAGACGATATGGACTCAGGTCTTGAAGATGTTGAAGGCTTACTCGAGCTGGCTATTGAAGAGGAAGACGAAGATACCTTCAATGAAACCAGTAAAGAGCTGGATTATCTCGAAAGCCGCCTTGCCGATCTTGAATTCCGTCGTATGTTCTCCGGCCCGCAAGATGCGTCAAACTGTTATTTAGACATTCAGTCTGGTAGTGGTGGTACCGAAGCCCAAGATTGGGCCAACATGGTGCTGCGTATGTACCTACGTTGGGGCGAAGCCCATGGCTTTAGCCCTGAGTTGATGGAAGTGACCGATGGTGACGTGGCCGGTATTAAAGGCGCGACCATTAAGTTTACTGGCGAATATGCGTTCGGTTGGTTACGCACTGAGACTGGCGTGCACCGTTTAGTACGTAAGTCGCCATTCGATTCATCGGGTCGTCGTCATACGTCATTCTGCTCTGTGTTCGTTTATCCAGAAATCGATGACGATATCACGATTGATATCAACCCATCGGATCTGCGTATTGACACTTATCGCGCATCGGGCGCGGGTGGTCAGCACGTTAACAAAACGGAATCGGCGATTCGTATTACCCACTTACCGACGAATACCGTCGTGCAGTGCCAGAACGACCGTTCACAGCATAAAAATAAAGATGCTGCGATGAAGCAGCTGAAAGCAAAACTGTTTGAGTTAGAAATGCTCAAGCAAAATGCCGACAAACAGGCCGCAGAAGACGCTAAGTCTGATATCGGCTGGGGCAGTCAAATTCGCTCTTATGTATTAGACGATGCCCGCATTAAAGACTTACGCACAGGCGTTGAAACCCGCAATACTCAAGCGGTACTCGATGGCGATCTGGATAAGTTTATCGAAGCCAGTTTGAAATCTGGGCTGTAATTAATTCAAGGTATAGACGAGAAATAAGATGACTGAACAAGTAATTGATGAGAACAAACTGATCGCCGAGCGCCGTGCCAAGCTAGAAAGCATCCGCCCAAACTGTAGTGCTAATGCGCATCCAAATACCTTCCGTCGCACCCATAAAGCGGCTGAACTGCAAGCACAGTATGGTCAAAACACTAAAGAAGAACTCGAAGCCTTAGGTTTTAAGACCAGCATTGCTGGCCGCATCATGGCAAAACGTGGTCCTTTCTTAGTGATCCAAGACGTGTCTGGCCGTATTCAAGCTTACGCTGAAAAAAGCGTACAAGCTGATTTGAAAGAGCGTTTTCAAGGTCTGGATATCGGTGACATCATAGGTGTAACTGGTCAGCTGCATTTGTCTGGTAAAGGCGACTTATACGTCAACATGGAACAGTACGAGTTACTGACCAAGGCGCTGCGTCCATTGCCTGCGGACTATTATGGTCTAGCCGATCAAGAAATGCGTTACCGTCAACGTTACGTGGATCTCATCGTTAACGAAGATTCGCGCAATGCCTTCATCATGCGTTCTAAAGTGGTTTCTGCAATTCGTAACTTCATGATCAAAAAAGAGTTCATGGAAGTTGAAACCCCTATGATGCACGTGATCCCTGGTGGTGCTTCGGCCCGTCCTTTCATCACTCATCACAACGCCTTAGACATGCCAATGTACCTGCGTATCGCACCAGAATTATATCTGAAGCGTTTAGTGGTAGGTGGTTTTGAGCGTGTGTTTGAAATCAACCGTAACTTCCGTAACGAAGGTCTGTCGCCACGTCATAACCCAGAATTCACTATGATGGAATTCTATATGGCTTATGCTGACTACAAAGATCTGATGGACCTTACCGAAGAAATGCTCAGCTCGATTGCTATCGAACTGCTTGGCAGTGCGCAAATGCCCTACGGTGAGCACACAGTCGATTTCGGTGGCCCATACGCACGTTTAAGCATGTTAGAAGCGATTCAGAAGTACAATCCTGATAACGCCACTATCCAAGCTATGACCTATGAGCAAGTGAAAGATGTTGAATTCATGCGCGATTTAGCGAAAAGCTTAGGCATGAAGATTGAGAAGTTCTGGACCTGTGGTCAGCTGCTTGAAGAAATCTTCGGTGAAACTGCTGAATGGCAATTGATGCAACCGACGTTCATCACTGGCTACCCAGCGGATATTTCACCATTGGCACGTCGTAATGATGACAACCATTTCATCACTGACCGTTTCGAATTCTTCATCGGTGGCCGAGAAGTGGCTAACGGCTTTAGCGAGCTGAACGATGCTGAAGATCAAGACAACCGCTTTAAAGCACAGGTTGACGCCAAAGATGCAGGTGACGATGAAGCTATGTTCTACGATGCAGACTATATCACTGCACTGGAACACGGTTTGCCACCCACGGCAGGTCAAGGTATTGGTATCGACCGTTTAGTGATGTTGTTCACTAACACTCATACTATCCGTGACGTGATCCTGTTCCCTGCCATGCGCCCACAGGCGTAATGCAGTCGAACAAGGTATTTCGTTGTACATTTTGTTGTATTAGTTTAGCCACTCGACTTTTAGTAAGTCTCAATAGGTTAAGTTTACAGTGATTGATTTAGGTATGACCTGAGCATCGCTACGATGAAATACCCCCTAAAAAACCAGCCATTTGGCTGGTTTTTTGTTTTCTAAAATAGCTAAAAATAATGAGTGATAAAGTCGAACCATTAGTAACCTAAAAATGGGCTAGATGAGCATCATCAAGTGGCACGTTAGCTTTAGGTTGTGGCTATCGATCGTAGTGTAGATTGCGGGTTTAGTTTGTGAGTGTAGATAGTGTCTTTAACTTGGGGTTGTATATTGGGATGTCACGAAACACTCGTCTATGCTGCTAGCATCTCGCCGCCAGTCACATGCGATATTGTCTGTGTTCATTTCATTTTCGATAGCGATGGTTTGCAGGAATACCTAGGGCAAAGAGTTCAAGAAGAGGCAATTGGGATACATCAAAATAGTTGGTTGTATTACTGAGTGCATAAATACTTCATAGGGATTATTTTTAAACGCGTTTGTTCATCTATACCCACTCGTACGGCTGTTTCAGATAATCAACCCGACATTAGTCTAATAGTGTGTTGCTTGACCTCAGTCGCTAACTCAATGAAACTCTCCATTAAATCACCTCCTACTAAAGTATGGATAATTAAATAATGTTAATTTTCTTTATTTGTATCGCACTCTTAGTGCTTGCATACAAGTTCTATAGTCCCTTTGTTGAGCGGCAAGCTGGTATAGATCCTAAAGCGATAACACCACAGGCGAGATTCGAAGATGGCGTCGATTACGTTCCGGTTCATCCGGCTAAAGCGTTTCTGATCCAGTTCCTCAATGTCGCGGGTGTGGGGCCGATATTTGGCCCGATCCTCGGTGCACTTTACGGCCCAATAGCCTTAGTGTGGATTGTACTGGGGAATATTATTGGCGGCGCAGTACATGATTATTTTTCTGGCGTGCTCAGTATTAAAGAAGACGGTAAGAGTCTGCCAGAGATTGCGGGCCACTACTTTAATATTTACTTTAAAGGCGTGATGTTGCTGTTTACGGCTATGCTGCTGTTTTTTGTGGGCGTGGTCTTCATCATGAGCCCCGCAGGTTTGCTGAGTAATCTCGATTATTTTAAAGACACCATCTTTGGCAATAATACCTTCTGGGTGTTAGTGATTTTAGTCTATTACTTTTTAGCGACTATGCTGCCGATTGATAAAATCATCACTAAATTATATCCCGCATTTGGTTTGTTGATGATAGTCATGACAGTTTCTATCGCTGTTGCTCTAATGATCAATGCGCCGCAGTTACCTGAAATGGGGGATGTGTTTGCCTATTTCGACCACAGTCATTACAACAACGAGTTACTTGAGCCAAATCCAGACGGCTTACCAGTATGGCCACTGTTATTTGTGACTATTACCTGTGGTGCGATTAGCGGTTTCCATTCAACTCAAGCGCCCATCATGGCCCGTTGCTTGACGAATGAGAAGTATGTTCGCCCTGTGTATTATGGCGCTATGGTTGCTGAAGGTATCGTTGCTTGTGTATGGGCAACGGCGGGTATTGCAGCTTTCCCTGGCGGTTATGTAGAGCTTAAGAGTTTGCTCGACCAAGGTGGCCCAGGTTTAGTAGTTAATCAAGTGGCAACTACGTATTTAGGTGTTGCGGGCGGTATTATGGCGATTGTGGCCGTGGCTATCTTCCCTATCACCTCTGGCGATACCGCATTTCGTTCGCTGCGTTTGACGATTATCGATGCCTTCCATATTCCGCAAAGTATGCGTAATCGCTTATTAGTTGCAGTGCCTATTCTGACCATTGCGTACTTTATGACGAAGATCGATTTCTCTTTGATTTGGCGTTACTTTGCTTTCTCAAATATGCTGCTATCAACCAGTGTATTGTGGTTAGCAACTAAGTACTTGTTCGATCGCGGGACCTTCCATTGGATTGTTAGCTTACCAGCGATTGGCGGCACCAGCGTTACTGTGTCTTATATTATGACTGCGGGTATTGGCTTAGGCTTACCGCAACCTTTGAGCCAGCCAGTGGGTATTGCTGTCGGAGTTATCTGTTTAGTTGCGCTGATCATTGCGCACAATAGACGCAAACCTGTGGCAGAAGCTAAATAGTTAGTTATCCCATAGTTTTACCCAATAAAAAACAAGGGCTGCATTTTGCAGCCCTTGTTTTTTATGATTGGTATCATTCTACTATCCTTTAATGGCTTATTTTAGAAAGGTAATTTTTGCTGAATATTTTTTAATGAGCGGATTCATCGCGTTTCATCTAGAGGTAAGGTAAGGTCGTTAGACTGGTTTTTATTTCTCTATTGAAACGATTAGTCTGTGGTAGAGAGCGTTAAGCAGTACAAACTTGCGGCAAAAGTCATTTAGATTTTATTTACTTGAATATTTTTTGCGAACAGAAGGAGAGCACGTTATGTCTGAGAACAAATGTCCTATGCACCATTCTGCTGGTGGCACCTCGAATCGAGATTGGTGGCCTAAACAGCTCCGGCTCGATATTCTGCACCAACACTCTTCCTTATCTAATCCTTTGGGTGATGACTTCAATTATGCTGAAGCCTTTAAATCCCTCAATTTAGCTGCTGTAAAGCAAGATCTCCTCGCATTAATGACGGATTCACAGGACTGGTGGCCAGCAGATTTTGGCCACTATGGGCCGCTATTTATTCGTATGGCATGGCACAGTGCCGGCACCTATCGTACCGGTGATGGACGTGGCGGAGCGGGGAGTGGTAATCAACGTTTCGCACCGTTAAACAGCTGGCCAGATAACGTAAACCTCGATAAAGCACGCCGGCTCCTTTGGCCGATTAAACAAAAATATGGCAATAAAATCTCTTGGGCCGATTTGATGATCCTCACGGGTAATGTCGCGCTGGAATCTATGGGATTCAAAACCTTAGGTTTCGCTGGTGGGCGAGTCGATATTTGGGAACCCGAAGCTGATATTTACTGGGGTGCGGAAAATAAATGGTTAGACGATAAGCGTTACTCGGGAGAGCGAGATCTTGAAGATCCCCTCGCCGCAGTCCAAATGGGGTTGATTTATGTTAATCCTGAGGGACCCAATGGCGACCCAGATCCTTTCGCTGCCGCTGTAGATATCCGCGAAACCTTTGCCCGCATGGCGATGAATGATGAAGAAACCGTAGCCTTGATTGCTGGTGGTCATACTTTTGGTAAAACCCATGGTGCAGGTGACGCAGCATTAGTCGGACCTGAGCCAGAAGCCGCAGGTATTGAGCAGCAAGGCCTAGGCTGGCAGAGTCGCTATAAAAGCGGTAAAGGTGGCGATACTATTTCCAGTGGCCTCGAAGTGACTTGGACTTCAACACCAACCCAATGGAGTAACAATTTTTTTGAAAATCTATTCGGATATGAATGGGAACTGACTAAGAGCCCAGCGGGTGCCCATCAGTGGATACCTAAAAATGGCGCGGGTAAAGGGGTGATCCCCGATGCGCATGATGCCTCAAAACGTCATGTGCCAACCATGTTGACTACCGACCTTGCACTGATCTTCGATCCTGATTACGAGAAAATATCACGTCGATTCTTTGAAAATCCCGATGAGTTTGCCGATGTATTTGCAAAAGCTTGGTACAAGCTGACACACAGAGATATGGGGCCATGCACACGCTATTTGGGTCCTGAAGTGCCTGCAGAAACGTTTCTTTGGCAAGACCCCATTCCTGCGGTTGATCATCCCCTGGTTAATGAGCAGGATGTTACTGATCTCAAACTGAAGATTATTGGCTCTGGATTAACGATTTCAGAAGTCGTTGCCACTGCTTGGGCCTCGGCGTCTACCTATCGGGGTTCCGATATGCGCGGTGGTGCGAACGGTGCGCGAATTCGACTCGCGCCGCAAAAAGATTGGCCAGTGAATCAGCCTGAGCAACTTGCTAAGGTGCTCAAAGTGCTTGAGAGTATTCAGTCTGAGTTCAACAACAGCGGTAAGAAAATCTCCCTTGCTGACTTGATTGTGCTAGCAGGCTGTGTCGGTATTGATCAAGCGGCTAGAAATGCAGGGGTTGAAGTGACGATTCCATTTACGCCGGGTCGTATGGATGCCACGCAAGCACAAACTGATGTGGAATCTTTTGCGGTACTTGAACCTGTCGCAGATGGCTTTAGAAATTATCATCCCACTCCGTTTTCTGTTTCGGCGGAGGAGTTATTGGTTGATAGGGCACAATTGCTGACCTTAACTGCGCCGGAAATGACAGTGCTTATTGGCGGTTTGCGGGTGTTAGATACTAACTCTGATCAGTCAAAAACGGGTGTCTTGACTGCGCGTCCTGAGTTTTTGACCAATGACTTTTTTGTTAACTTGCTCGATATGGGGACGACGTGGAAACCCACTTCCAAAGCGGAGGATATGTTTGTGGGTATTGATCGCGTCAGCGGCCAGCAAAAGTGGACTGCAAGTCGTGTTGATTTGATCTTTGGCTCTAATTCGCAGCTGCGTGCACTCGCAGAAGTGTACGCGAGCAGTGATGCACAGCTGCGATTTATCGATGATTTTATCGACGCTTGGACTAAGGTGATGAACTTAGATAGATTCGATCTTCGCTGAGCTTATATTTATTAGTCTTTTTAGTGGTATATGGATCCAATTTAGGCGCCGCTGGGGTTAATGCGGACCGAGCGTTTAAGTGGATTTTCAGTTAAATGATCGCCTAATCCAAAGTGGTTAAGCGGTCATTTTTATTCATGTGCTTTGACGCTCATCAATTTAGGTGGAATATGAATATTCAGCAAATGTCGGGTTTAGCCATTTTACAGGCAATGGCAAGGGGGGAATTACCCGCACCTTCTATCTCTCTCACTATGCCAATGTCGCTGGTTCAAGCCGACGAAGGAACGGTGACATTCCATGCGACTGCCGATGATAAGCACCTCAACCCATTGGGCGGTGTTCATGGTGGTTTTGCCGCGACTGTATTGGATTCGGTTACCGGTTGCGCCGTGCATACATTGCTTGAAGCGGGTGTCGGTTACGGCACTATCGATTTGAATATTAAAATGATTCGACCTGTGCCTAAACATCAAGTGTTAGTGGCTGAGGGCAAGGTGATCAATTTATCTAAGTCTTTAGGTATTTCGGAAGGTACGCTAAAAACGCAGGATGGAAAACTGCTCGCCACTGCTACGGCGACTTGTATGATTTTAAGGCCATAAACCGATTTTGCGGGCTGGCGATATTATCTCTTCGAGTTAACATGCTGAGCAGATAATTAACCTATGCCGAAGGTGCACTTTATCTTCAGGTATTAAGCCGACGGCCTTCTTGCTGGCAGTGAAGTTTTTATGGGCGTGAATTCAGTAAATAACGGAATTTTTTAATCATATTTTCATAAATAGGCCTCAAGATTGAAAATAGCTAGCATGCCATATTCCATTCGACAGAAAGTATGCTAGATTCTGGCGAATTGTTGCTGATCGCTGTATTGTTACCTCTGTCATCAACAGTTCTCCACAGGGCCATCGCTGCAATTGAGTCAGATTTGCAGGGAAGTGTCAGGAAGTTACACCAATTCAGAGTCTGCTTATGCAACCCAATTTATTTCCCGAACAAAGAAACGTTTATCAAGAATCGAGGGTGACACTACCCTCGATTGAAGCCCAATCTTCCTCTCGTCGCGGCCGTTTGCAGCGTATGGTTGGCGGCGTATTGTTAACCTGTAGCGTATTGCTGAGTCTTTCAGCATGTGCGGCAGGTAAGCAGGCGTCACCACAAGAAGGTGAAGAGTTTAGTTACGCTTGGCTAAAGGGTTATGCCCGTACTATGGCGGCACAACCCTATGAGAGTCATAAAGGCGAATTACCTAAAAGCCTTCAGGGCATGAGTTGGGATGATTACCAACAATTCCACTTCAAGAAGAAAGCCGCACTATGGCGTGATCAAGATTCGGAGTTTCGTGCCGAACTGTTCCATCTTGGGCTGTTTTTTGATACCCCTATCCATATTTATGAGCTAAATGAGGGTAAGGCTAAGTTAATCGAATATTCACCTTCAATGTTCGATTACGGCAAGTCAAAGGTCAAAGGTAGTCAGTTGCCTAAGGATCTTGGTTTTGCGGGTTTCCGTATGCAATTTAATACCGATTGGCAGCGTGACATTGTTGCCTTCCTTGGCGCTAGTTATTTCCGCGCAGTGGGTCAAGAAATGCAATACGGTTTGTCGGCTCGCGGCTTAGCGGTTGATACTGCACTGCCAAAACCCGAAGAGTTTCCAATGTTCACCAATTTCTGGTTAGAAAAACCTAAGCCAGGATCGAATATCACCACTGTGTATGCCTTGCTAGACTCTCCGAGTGTCACGGGTGCTTATCGTTTTGATATCGAACCGGGTGAACGTTTAAAAATGAAGGTGGATGTGGCTGTTTATCCACGTAAAGCGATTGAACGTTTAGGCGTTGCGCCACTGACAAGTATGTTTATGGTGGGTGAGAACGATCGCCGCACCGGTTATGACTGGCGTCCAGAAATCCATGATACCGATGGTTTAGCCATGCACACTGGCAATGGTGAATGGATTTGGCGTCCGCTAGGTAATCCTGAAAACCTGCGATTCAACGCCTATAGCGATGAAAATCCAAAAGGTTTTGGTTTACTGCAACGTGATCGTAACTTCGATCATTATCAGGACGACGGCGTATTTTATGATAAACGCCCAAGCCTATGGATTGAACCAACCAGCAGTTGGGGTAAAGGTTCCGTGCAGTTGGTTGAAATTCCAACACTGGATGAAACCTTTGATAATATAGTGGCTTTCTGGAATCCTGCTGAGCCGATTGTTCCTGGTCAAGAGCTGCTATACAGCTACAACATGTACTGGGGTGGCATTCCACCGGTTCAATCACCCCGTGCTCGGGTTGTTGATACCTTCACCGGGATTGGCGGCGTAGTTGGCCAGAAACGCAAATACTACAGTAAGCGTTTTGTGGTGGATTTCGCGGGCGGAACTTTACCTATGATAGGTAAAGACACTCAAGTTAAAGCCGTGATCACAGCATCTGAAGGTAAAGTGGAAATTGAATCAGCCCGTCCTTTAGCCTCGATTAATGGTTACCGCGCTATGTTTGACGTAGTGCCACCCGGAGACGGGACTGAGCCGATTAACCTGAGAGTCTATTTGGAGGTCGATGGTCAGCCATTGTCTGAGACTTGGATGTATCAGTGGAATCCGCCTGCAAAGGATGATCGTGAATTGCACAATGCAGGTCATCTGCAATAAGCGATTCGTGAGTCATTAATCTAAAACGCCAGCTAAGTTAGCTGGCGTTTTTGTTTTGGCTTAGCCCGCAGAATCCTGCAGCTTCAGGTTGTTTGGGTATATACGGCTTGATAGGTTAGGACTAGATTATCTAAAAAATGCCCCAGCAACTGATTCATCCTAGCCGTTGATTGCCCCAGTATGAACTCAGGGCTTTGAATATATGGCATTTTCGGTGTGCTAGAAAAAGCATTTTCTTGAGCAATTAATGGCGCTAATTGGCTACTGATAAATTCAAGATGGCATTGAAATCCAAAAACTAAATTTGTGTAACGTACAATTTGCCGCGGGCAAGCTTCACTTGTGGCGAGCACTTCGCAATCGGGAGTGAGGCCAGGCATATCGTTATGCCAGTGGCCAACCACTTCAGTTGTCGAAAATGTCATAAGGTTAACATCACTTTTTCCTGCCGCAGTCAGTTCAATGGGGAAGTAACCAATCTCGGTATGCGGGCTCTTTTGATAACGGGCACCTAATGCCTCTCCGATTAACTGTGCCCCAAGACAAACCCCCACAACGGCTTTATTTTTTTGGATAGCTTGTCTGATAAACCTTTGTTCTGCTTGGCTATCAAAATATTGACAATCGTTTTGGCATGTCGCGGGAGACTGAGGGCCACCGAGGATAATTAATAGATCAAAACCATCACTATTGTCGGGTAAAGCTTCATCTAGATAGATTCTGCTAAAGCTCATACTGTAGTTTTTGCTTGCAGCCCAATCGCTAAAATAGCCTGGACCTTCATAGCTTTCATGGATAATGCAATGAATGCGCATCGAGTTTTCCTGTGTCTTTTATGGGATAACGCTATGCTACAATCCTTTTTATTTGGCTGAATAACGTTATATGGACAAGTAATGATGCTAAGTCGCCAACTCGATTCGATTAACGCCATTATTGAGCAAGCGCCTAATATGCCTTCTTTTGTCAAAACGATTGAGATGCAGAAGGGTTATGTGGATGTTTTACACCAGCACTGTTGGCATCAGCTTATTTTTCCGCTTCAAGGCCTGTTACAGACAGAGGCAAATGAGGCACTTTTTTTGGTCCCCCATACCACAGCGCTTTTTGTGCCTGCAGGTGTCATGCATGAGTCTGTTGCGATCACAGATACCTGCTTTATTGGTGTCTATTTGAATCCTATGTATGGTCGAGATTATGGTGCCATCGTTAAGCCCGTCGCCATGAGTGCTTTTATAAGGGAGTTAGTGCTAACGCTCAGAAAACAATGTGCTTTTAATACCCCAACGAATGTTGATCCAATGGTTCAGGCGCCAATACTGCGTTTGCTTGAGGTGTTATATGATCAAATTAATAGTGCGGAAGGACAGACTTTCAAGTTACTGATACCGCAAGATAGGCGCCTAAAATTGATTTTTGAGCATTTAACCCAAACGCCAGCTTTAGATTTCTCTTTAGTGAAATGGGGTGAGATGGTTGGGGCATCGGAACGAACATTGTCGAGGCTATTTGTGAGGGAGTTTGGTTCTTCATTCGTATTATGGCGTCAACATTTACGGCTGATCTATTCGCTGTCGTTATTGGCCACTGACCTATCAATACAGAATGTGGCCCACCAAATTGGTTATCAAAATGATTCATCCTATATCAAAGCCTTCAAGGAGCGTTTTGGGATGACGCCACAGCGATTTCGGTTAGGCGATCATGGGATATAACCCTGTTACGACGTATGGTCATGAACACTATTTCTAGTTGGCTTATTTAATATTGAATCAATATATTGCACCTTTTTGCGGCACAAATATTCATTTGGCCGAATAAAATCAAGCCAGTTGTAATTGCAAGCATGCTACTGAGTTATTGGGGGCTAATTCACTTTTTGACAATCTAAACAATTTTTCACTGTAAAAGACCCCAAACTTGGGCGTAACCTGTGGGCGTTCTCGCCATGGGTAAGTATTTTATGTTTGAAATGTTCACAACGTTAGGCTTTGCGTGGTCGGTGGGTTTAGTCCTTGCCGTACTTTTTGTACTGGCATACGAATTTATTAATGGCTTCCATGACACGGCAAATGCGGTGGCGACGGTGATCTATACCAAGGCAATGCCGGCAAATCTGGCGGTCGTTACCTCCGCACTATTTAATTTTGCGGGTGTGCTGTTAGGGGGGTTAGGGGTGGCCTATGCGATAGTGCATTTATTACCTGTAGACTCCTTGCTCGGTATGGACTCAATCCAAGGCTTGCTGATGGTGTTTTCCCTGCTATTTTCGGCAATTATCTGGAACTTAGGCACTTGGTATTTTGGTATTCCGGCATCGAGTTCCCATACCTTGATTGGTTCGATAATGGGCGTGGGTGGCGCGTTCGCTTGGATAAATCATCAGCCTATCTTGCAGGGCATTAATGTCTCTAAAGCAACGCAGATTATGCTGTCCTTGATTATTTCGCCGACCTTAGGGTTTGTGATGGCAGGGATTTTTTTGCTCATCATGAAATACGTTTGGCAGAAACATAAAATTCACCGTACCCCCGATGAGCAGATGCAGATTAATGGTAAAAAACACCCTCCATTTTGGGCAAGGGCGAGTTTAATTATCTCCGCTATGGGGGTGAGTTTCGCCCATGGTTCTAACGATGGACAGAAGGGGATAGGTTTAGTGATGCTAGTGCTGATTTGTATGGCACCGGCTTATTTTGCCTTGGACATGGGCAGTCAACCCTATGATTTAGAAAGAACTCAAGATGCTAATCGTCGCATTATGGCGATTTATGACCGTAACCAAGCCGTTATCGCGGATGTTATCGACTTTAAAGCCTTAGTCAACGTTCCCGAATATATGCTGGCCCATTGCTCATCTGCCAATGTATTACCGGCGATGTCGTTGCTTGACCGTCGCTTAGCAAAAGTCTCAACTTACAAAGATATGGATGTAGAAGAGCGACGCGAGGTGCGACGTTTATTGTTGTGCATTGATGATACTGCTCGCCAAGTGGCTAAATTGGATCTTCCTGCTAAGGATTTAAGTTCATTGGCTAAATGGCGAAAAGATCTCACTAGAACTACTGAGTATGCGCCCATTTGGGTGATTATTGCCATTGCGACTGCGCTGGGTTGCGGCACGTTGGTGGGGTGGCGGCGGATTGTATATACCGTGGGGGAAAAAATTGGTTCATCGAGTATGACTTACAGCCAAGGCATTGCCGCGCAGGTCACCGCTGCCGTCTCTATTGGGATTGCCAGTATGACGGGGATGCCGGTATCGACGACTCATATTTTGTCTTCCGCTGTTGCGGGTACTATGGTGGCTAATCGTTCAGGGCTTCAGATCCAAACTATTAAGCAAATCATGCTCGCTTGGCTGCTGACACTACCTATTACTATGTTGCTCTCCGCGAGTGTGTTTATCCTTGCCAATGCACTTTGGGGTTAGCCAAGAATACTCAAGTTGAATGCTCACATAGCCAAGCCTTGAGGGCTTGGCTTTTCGGTTCAGTGCCGTTTCCCGCGATAATTACCTAAGCCATCTTGTTAGAGTTGAGCCTTCAACACCAACAAGGACATAAGATGGCTGAGCAATCTAGAATACTTTTCAAAGCACTACATCAACAATCAGAGCCGCTGATATTAACTAACGTTTGGGATGCCGCCAGTGCGGCCATCATCCAAGCATCGGGCGCCCGTGCGATTGCGACCAGTAGCGCGGCATTGGCTTGGTCGCTCGGTTATCCCGATGGCCAAGCGTTACCTAAAGTGGCTTTATTGGACGTAGTGAACAATATCCTACGGCTGAGCCGAGTGCCCGTGACGATAGATATTGAATCTGGTTATAGCCAAGATCCCGATGAGGTTGCTGCTTTTGTTGCGAAGCTCGCTGAGCTTGGCGTAGCAGGAATTAATATTGAGGATGGCAGTGCAAGTGTTGCTGAGATGGTGGCAAAAATTAAAGCTATTCGCGCCCATCATCCTCGTTGCCAAGGATTATTTATTAATGCGCGAACTGATGTGTATTTACTGGGTTTAGCCAGTGGTGAGGCCGCTGTTGTTATGACTATCGATAGGTTAACTCAATATCAGGCTGCGGGTGCGGATGGTGGCTTTATCCCTGGCGCGAATCAGGTCGAGACCGCTAAGCGCTTGTCTGCCGCTGTGGATATGCCACTGAATTTTATGCTATTGAATGAGCAGATGGATATCGGCGAGTTATTTGCCGCAGGTGTGCAGCGTTTTTCCACTGGCCCAGCTTCATTTTTACAGGCCTATAGCACTTTGCTTAATCCAATTTTGTTAAATTCAATTAAGGCAAAACCGTTTCAGCGAGAGTCAAATGATGCGGTTATTGCCGTTGATAAGGATTCAATACCTAAAGCCATTTCCCTTGGTTTTGAGCAAATGAATAACTTATTTATCCCGAGTTAAAGCTGTTTTTCATCTATACCCAAGCTACCTGAAGATACGAGTTTCAGAGCGCCCAGGGTGCTTTAATTCAAGGCGCATTAATGACAGAATGTCGGCCACCTTTTGAATTGATGCAACACGGAAGTGGAGTGCCCTGGGCGCTCCGTCCCGGCGGGTTTTAACGCACTTTATGCTGCGTTGGTTATTTTTAACTTAGCCCGCTAGGCCTGCAAATAACCGCCTTGCCTAAAGTGCGTTAAATTCCCGCTGAATCCTGCATCTTCAGGTTGTTTGGGTATATACCCACGGCGAGTTTGCCGTGGGTTTCTTCTTACGTCCGTTTTACTTAGCGCCCGTTTTACCAAGAAAGTCCCATCTGCGTGCTTGTCTCCTCAGGTTTCTTATCAAGCAGGCGTAGCTCGGCGAGTTGAATGTGCGCTGCAATTTGGCTGCGCAATTTTTGATAGAGACGGATGGCTAGTTCAGGCGCGGCTTCATTGTCGGGAGTATGGATAAACAGATAGGGTTCTCGACCTTCTGCGAGCCACAGCGGGAGTTGGGTGAGCCAATTATCAAAAAAGGCATCGTTATCCTTAGGTAAAGCAGTAACGCCTTGCTGTGCGAGTTGTGTTACGGCATCGTCTGGTTGGCCGATAAAGCGCACCACTGGATTATTGGCGGTGGCAATCGCATGCACTGGCACTCGAGGTTTTTTCTTGTGAGCGTCGATAATCGCGACATTGCAGGGCGGCAGTGCAAACAAGGGCCTGCTGTCCATGATGATGCGATTCACTTTTTTATCGATGAGTAATCGATTAAGCGCACGCTCGGCATCTCCCTTAGCAAAAAACGCAGCATGCCTGACTTCGACGCCATAGGTTAACCCTTGGGGGATTTGATCTAGAAATTGCGCTAACGCAGGCAAGTTTTCTGGGCCGAAATGGGCGGGCAGTTGAATTTTCCAGCTCCCTGTTTTATCGATTAATGGTGTCATTATCTGGAAAAAATCTTTCAATTCTTGGCCGCAGTGTTGCAATAATCTTTGGTGAGTGATGGTTTGCGGTAGTTTGAAGGTAAAACGAAAGCTATCGGGCGTGGCACTGTGCCAATTCATTACCGTTTGCTGTGCAGGCGTTGCGTAGAAGCTGGTGTTCCCTTCGACAGTATTGAATATTGTCGCGTAACGGGCGAGTCGCTCCGCTTGTTTAGTTCCGTGACCATACACACTTTCTTGCCAATTCGAGTGCGACCACATGGCAAGCCCAAGGCGAAAATGGTTGGGTTGATGTAACGGAGAGCACAATTGGTCCAAAAATAAATTCCTTTAATGCGATTTGCGCGTACCAAAGCTGCGCCCTGATGTTGACCAACACTTTAGGGCATTGTGCCGATATCTGTCGTCCAGAGTCAAATAGTGCCACCGATGGCCTTAAGTATTGTGTTTGATTTTGTTTGAATTTAACTCTGTAAAAGTCGGACTTAACTTAGCCAACTCTGGAATGACATTGAAAATTAACCTACTCTAATAGTGCGTTATTATTATTTTTATGCTTATGATCAAACTTAGGACTTAGCCAAAGACGGACGTTTATTGGAGAATTACGTGAATAATGATGGCTATACTTCCTTAAGCAATTTTATCGACCTTCTCTTGGATGCTATTTGTGTCGTCGATAAAACGGGGAGGTTTGAATTTGTGAGTGCTGGGGCAGAACGTATTTTTGGCTATACCCCAGAAGAAATGATGGGTATGCAGATGCTAGATCTTGTCATTCCAGAGGATAGAGAGCGCACTCTCGCAACGGCCAATGAAATTATGGCAGGTCGCTTTAAAGTCGATTTTGAAAACCGTTATGTGCGTAAAGATGGTGTTATCGTCGATATTCTTTGGTCTGCACGTTGGTCCGATGCTTATCAACAACGTGTCGCAGTCGCTAGAGATATTTCTAAGAGCAAAAATGCCGAACGTAGACAAGCAGCCTTATATGAGATTTCAGAGGCTGTGCATGTCGCTGAGGACTTGCTAGCCCTATATCGTAGAATTCATGAAATTATTGCTAAATTATTGCCTGCAGCAAACTTTGCTATTGCATTGTACGATCAAGATTTAAATGAATTAAGTTTTCCTTATAAAGCCGCTACTGGCAAGGATTCACTTATCGATATTGCAAGTTTCAGTGTGTTCACTGACCAAGTGATCCGCAGTGCTGAGTCTTTACTCCTGTGTCCCGTGACCTTAACTGATTATCCCCAAGCGATTCGTGAAGATTTGGGTAATGGCTGTTTAAGTTGGCTGGGTGTGCCGCTGAAGCTACAGAAAGGTGTTATCGGCGCTTTGATTATGCATAGCTTGCCCACTTCGGCTTCATATACACACCAAGACCGTGAGTTATTGGAGTTTGTTTCTACGCAAATAGCTTTTGCGATTGAGCGTCGACAAATGCTCGCGCGATTAGAGCATATTGCACTTTATGATCAGTTAACCTTGTTACCCAATCGTGAGCTTTTTTACGATAGATTTCAAAAGGCGCTATCTCGAGCCCATAGGGAATCAAGTTATTTCTCTTTGCTTTATTTAGACTTAGATAAATTTAAGTGGGTTAACGATACTTTTGGTCATAGCGTGGGCGATTTATTACTGCAAGTGACGGCACAGCGAATAGTCAGTTGTGTGAGGGGCTCAGATACCGTTGCGCGTTTTGGGGGGGATGAGTTTGTCATCTTACTTGAACGAGTCGATTCAGCACATAATACCCTGCTGGCCGCGCAAAAAATATTGCAAGTATTCGAGCAACCCTTCGAGCTTGCCGAACAGCAGATCCATATTCTGCCGAGTATCGGTATTGCTCTGTATCCAGAGCACGGTGAAGATGAAAAACAACTTATTTCCTGTGCCGATACTGCTATGTATAAAGCTAAAAAGAATGGCGGAAATCGAATTGAAATGGGTTACCAAGGATTAAGAAACTTACATGCTGAGCTTCGGCCTGAGGCCAATATTCCTGAAAATAAAGCGATGAAGATCATTTAAGCTTGCTTTAGGTAAGCCATTGTAAGTCTTTGAAGAAATAATATGTAAAGAAATGCCCGCAAATGTCACTGACACTTGCGGGCATTATTGTATGGAACTGTTGATGTAATCTTTATATAAAATAAGGCTTTTGATTACAGTTTGAAGCGATTAACTTCCTGCTGCAATGATGCGGCTAAATGGGCGAGCTCTTGAGCTTGGACCATAGACGTTTGTGCCTCAATCGAGAGATTCTCTGACACTTCACGAATCGACTCTGTATTACGGTTGATTTCGCTGGTGACTGAGGTTTGCTCCTCGGCTGCTGTGGCAATTTGGCTCGCCATATCTGAAATATCATTAATGGCTTTGCTGATTTGCAACAGACTTTCGCTGGCTGAATTAGCATCGGCCACACTGGTTTCTGCCATTTCATGACTTTGAGTCATAGACTTAACGGCTTTGCCTGCGGTTTGTTGTAGGGTTTCGATCATCGCTTGAATTTCTTGTGTCGATGAATGCGTACGTTGTGACAGTACACGCACCTCATCAGCAACTACAGCGAAGCCACGACCTTGTTCTCCTGCACGTGCCGCCTCAATGGCTGCATTGAGTGCAAGTAAGTTGGTTTGCTCTGCGATGCCACTAATGGTCAACAAAATGCTGTTGATCTTTTGTGAGTGCTCGTTCAGTTCACCGATAATTCGCCCTGCAGTTTCGACTTCACTGGCTAAATTACGGATAGATTGCTGGCTTTGCATTACCTGTTTATGGCCATGGTTTGAAAGTCCGACCGCATTTTGAGCTGTCTGAGCTGTATGCTCAGCATTACTGGCAATTTCCTCGGTGGCGCTGGCCATTTCGGTCACCGCAGTGGCAACCATAGTCACTTCATCTTGCTGTACTTCAATGCGCTGGCTGTTATCCGTTGCCGACGCACTACTTCCTTTGGCTTGATATTCCAATTGACCCGCAATCTTGTGCATGCGGGAAATCATACCGTGTAGACGTTCTACAAAGCGGTTAAACCCCGAAGCTAACATACCAATTTCATCGTGACTGTTGGCAGTATGAATGCGCACAGTGAGATCGCCATCGCCTTCGGCAATATCATTGAGTGCTTGGGCAACGCGTTCGAGATCTTTGAATTGAATTTTAAAGATGGCGATTAAAATCAAACCAAACAGCACCAATAGTGCAACACCTACGGCAGACATCCACCAAGCAAGATCGGTTGCCTGTGACATGATTTCTTGCTTATCCATTACGAAAATCAGCGCCCAGTCTGTTGAGGGTATTGCCGCAACATAGACTAACTTAGTGGCACCATCGAGGTTTCGCTCTTCCATCGTATTGGCATTAGTGCGCTGTGATAACCAGCTATTACTAAAATCACTATCAATTTTAGTGAGTTGTTGAGTATTTAGCTGGCTATTGGGATGACTAATAATGAGCCCTGCATTATCGACCATCAGAGTATAACCTTCGCCCGGCACTACGAGGCGCTGCACCGCATCGGTTAGCTGATCTATGGTTAAGTTCGCTGCGGCAACGCCTATCAATCGGCCAGAACTCATTACAGGTTCGGCAATGGTCACGACTTGTTTTTTCAGTGTGGCGCTGACGTAGGGCGCCGTCATGATCATTTTACCGGCAGCTTTAGCGTCCATATACCAAGGGCGAACGCGGGGATCATAATTCGCGGTATTTAGCGACGGATCTTGGCGATACATGTTGCCTTGTTCGTCGCCATAGTAAGTGAGGGCAAAGTCAACCGCAGTATGCGCTTGCAGCAAATGAGGGGTAACGTTTGTACTCGGATCGGCTTCAACGACTTGTTTTAGGCTGGTAATGGCCATTTTTCTGTCTTGCATCCACTGACCTATGCCGGATGAAAAGGTAATCGCTAGTTGGTCAATTTCATGTTGAGTGTTTTCTAACGCATTATTTCTAATGAAATAACTAGAGATACTTACGAGTACAGCAATAGTGATCAGTACAGCGGAAAGACTGCTGAACAGCAGCCGTGTTTTGAGTGTCGATCGCATAATCTATATCCTTTATATTCCGTTAGCTCTCTAACGTTGTTTTAGTATAGCGGCAGTACGGGGCAAAACATTAAATCATTGAAGAATTATAGTAATAAATTTAGAAGTGACGCCCATAATTTATGAATTTAATAATTACATGATTTTTATATCAATAACGATTGCGTCAGCGGTTGTTTATTTGATGAGCTGATGGAACTTAGTAGACTAAACTGAAGAGATGAATAATATTTTACAGGTGATAAATAACATTGGTTATCGTCAGTAAGCCGTTAAAACACATAAGCTCAAGCTAACAATTTAATTAAATATGTCACTGGTTGTGAGTGTGATTAATTCATTATTCAGAATGCTGGCTTGTTTATATCAAAGGTTAGTGAGCATAATTTCGCGCGGGTAGCATCTTGTGTGCTGGTTCAAGTTTAAGACTCATCTGTAACAGAACATAAAAAAGGGACTCCTAGGAGCCCCTTGTTAATTTTAAAATGACCTTAATATTAGTGAGTCATCTTATTTTTGATCAGCACACAACGCTGCTCTATTTGACGGGTTTCCAGTAGATTACGGCGGGTAAGGTTAGATAGCCCAGTTTGGCGATCAAGTACTTTGTCCAATGCCGCTATGCTAGTGTAATTACAATCGGTTGGGATGAGGAAATGGCTATAATTACGCATAAATACTGGCCCTTTTTTGTCCATATCCATTAAGCTCGCCAGACGCTCTTCCGCTGTAGCTGCGCTTAATAGTTTTTGCTCAGCAGGATAAAGATTTTGCATAATAATCCGCTGTTTGGAGAAAGGCAGGCTGTCTAGATGGACTTTACTTAACCAACGACGTTTTGCGGCCGCTTCAGGGCGGATCACTTGTGCCGCAAGTGCCGCTTTTTCACCAGAGTCTGAATTATCCTTGGTGGCCTCTTTGGTTAAGCGCTGCAGCGCGTTAGGAAAATCATAGCGATTAAGCTGGGTGATGATTGCCCATCGTAAATCTTGGTCTAAGGTTAATCCCTTTATTTTTGTTTCACCGTCAATGAGTTGTGCTAAATGACGCAGTGAATCTCTGTCGCTTGCTAAACTGACATACGCATTGAACCAGATCCGTTGGAAGTCATTATCGCCTTTATTTTCCATTGCTTTTCTCAGACTCATTTGGCTTAAGCCTTTAATTGCATTTTCAGCGTAGTTTTGCTGAATAGGGGCGATCTGCGCGAGATATTCCTTTGAGCGCAACATGCTATCGATGATCTGACCAACAATCGTGTAGTCCGTCTCAGCAGGCGCGTTAACAAACACTGTGCTTAGGTATTGATCTAAGCTCAATTTACCTTCGCGGACGCTGTCCCACAGACTTTGCCACAGCATAGATCGCAGTAGTGGATCGGAAATATTACTCAGTTGTTGTTTTGCGGTATTAAATGACTTGTCATCAAGCTCGACTTTCACAAAGCCCCAATCATCAAAGTTTGGATAGACTAGGTCTGGGCAGCGCTCACCAATCAGTTGTTTAACTTCAGTACGCTCGCCTTTGTAAGTCACTGGCACTGTAATGTCATTTCGCAGATCAAAGCGACCTTGGGTAAATAAAGCCACTTGGACTTTTTGTTCACGTAATGTGGGTAGCTCTGCGCTTGCAGGGAGCTGTCGTAGGCTAAATTCGCTGATTCGGTTGCCCTCACAACGATATTCCGCCTTGATGGTGTTAACGCCCGCGCTGTAGAGCCATTCTTGAGTCCATGCACTTAAATCGCGGCCAGCGGCTTTCCCTAGGCTATTGATAAAATCGTCTAACTCAGCGTTTTGATAACTGTATTGTTTTAAATAGTTACTGACGCCACGACGAAACACCATGTCGCCGAGTAAATGGCGTAATTGTTTCAGCGTTGATGCGCCTTTTTGGTAAGTGATAGCATCGATATTGTCGAAGGCGTTCTGAGTAGTTGCTACGGGTACTTCAATGGGGTGCGTGGTGACTAAGCTGTCTTGCTCATAGGCTTTTTGCTTGCCTTTAGCGTAGAAGGTACGCCAAGCATTGGTGAACTCTGTGGCTTCTTGAGTCGCAAGTGTGCCCATAAATGAAGCAAAACTTTCATTTAACCACAAGCCGTTCCACCATTTCATGGTGACGAGATCGCCAAACCACTGGTGCGCCATTTCGTGCATGATCACGCCCGCAAGATTTTGCTTTTGATCTGCTGTCATCGCCGCTTTATGAAGGAAGATATCTTCGGAAAAGGTCACTGCGCCTGCGTTTTCCATCGCGCCATAAAGGAAGTCTGGCACTAGAATTTGATCGTATTTCTTAAAGGGGTAAGGAATACCAAAGTAATTATCGAAAAAAGTTAACCCTTGTTTCGTATAGGTAAACCAATCTTGCTCCGTGACTTGATTTGCAACGGATTGACGGGCGAACAGGCGCATAGGATAGCGGCCTGAGTTGTCTTGCCACATGTGATAAGGGCCCGCGTGCATCGAAAAGTTATATGGGCTTAGCTTAGGTGTTTGTGGGAAAGTCCAACGATTGTAAGCACCTGCTGGGGTGATTTGGCTTTCACGCATTGAGCTAATGACTTGCCAGTCTTTGGGTGCTGTTACCGTAATTTGATAGTTAGCCTTGAGATCCGGTTGGTCGAATACTGCGAACATCTGCTGAGCTGCAGCGGGTTCAAAATGAGAGTAGAGGTAGACCTTGCCATCGATTGGATCTTTAAAACGGTGTAAACCTTCACCATTGGTGCTGTGGGCACGGCTAAATTGCACTTCAATGGTATTTTCACCTGAGGTGAGCAAACGCGTATTTAAGCTGATGTAAGCGCCATTGTAATTGGGGTATACGGCGGTACCGTTGATGATAAAGCGTTTTATCTGCGCCTTGTTTAAATCTAAGCTCAGTTGTTTTGGCACTTCACTTAATTGAAATGTCACTTTGGAGGTGGCGGAAAACTCGGCATCCCCTGTGAGCTGAAAATCCAAGTCATAGTGAATATCGGAGATGACCTGCGAGCGAAGCGCAGCCTGATATTGGCTAATATAAGCGCTAGCATCACGTGGACCCGTATTGAGTGTACTTTGGGTTGCACACGACATTAATGTGCCGCAGGTAAGGGCAACGAGACTGGCTTTAAACAAGTTCACAACTTAAATCCTTCAACGATTTGTTTTTTGCTTGGATGTTTGCATTCAATATCGTGTGTGTAGGTTTGCCTTTGTGGCAAATTATCCCTCGCGCCAGCGCCAATTTTGAGCATCATCATCGCAGTGTATTTTGGCCGAGTACACTACCTTATTTACCTTGGATTACCAATGTTAAAAATGTAAAAAAAAGCCAGCGTTAACGCTGGCTTCTTGAGATTACTGTTTGGCAGAATTAAGTGCCAATAGGACAATTACATGCCTAAGAAAGACTTAGACTTCATCTTACGGATTTCTTTTTCATCAGACCATTCGATAAGGCCTGTTTCTAAATCCATTAAACGCATTGTCATCTTATAGTAGACGTCTTTAGTGCTACCGTCTTGCTTCACTATGCTAGATAAATTGCCATATAACATGTATTGAGCGCCAATTTGACGACCAAACTTGATGGCGGTTGATGGGTCAACCATGCCAGTGTTGTTTTGGTAATCCAGTTGTTTACGGACTGAATCTACTTTAGTCATGTCGATAAAACGGAACTTGCCTGAGCGCAATAATTTGTTACTGATAGAGTCAGTGACAGACTCTGTGTCGATATGTTCTGAGGTTTTGTTTTTGATGCTATCAACAAATAAAATCGGGCGGTCATTGGCTGTTATTGCCACGATAGGAGGGAAAGTCATCATGCTATCCACCATCTTGGCTGCAATAGCTTGTAGATCCGTCGAGCCAAAGTTCTCATTGACGGTTTCAACTTCTGTGGCATCGCCATATTCGACTTTAGATTGACATGCAGCTAGACCCATAACGGCAGCCAGTACAAAAATCAGTTTAAATTGTTTCATAGTCAGTTCCATTTTGTGATTGTATAAACTTAATGACACACGTCTTATTCAAATACCACAACCGCTAGGCTAAATGATTATTGAATAAATTCGGGTGTAATTACCAGTATCAATTGCCCAGACTAAGGTGGTTTTGCCTGCTGCAACATCAATTTTAGCCGGTGGCGCTTTGTCTAACTGCAAAGTGTATTCACCTGCACTCAAATAACGCCGCCCGATCTGTGCTTGTTTAGGGAGCGTCAGCCAACTACGACGATCCGCTTGTTCTGTTACTACGTTAAAAATCTGCATCGCTATACTGCCAATATCGGCCGCATTGTTCCCTGGTTTGCCACTCTTCTCAATCTGATAGGCCATCTCAGATTTAGCATAGACCCTAGCGACTTGGCGAACTAGCGTCGCGGGCAGATCTTCCTTGAGTGCTGTGATGGCTAAGGCATCGATATTGGCAATAGGTTCAGTTTTCAGCACTGTACCTAAACCTTGCACTTGCGTCTCTGGCACAAAAGTATTGTTTGGCATGTAGGTAGCAAGTGACACTGTCTGCCAGTTACCATGGATAGTAAAAGGTACAGTGAGAGCTTGTTTTGCTGGCACAAAGCCGCGCTCGACCATCAAAATTACTTGGCCATCTTTGGGGTTGGGCAATTTAGCATCGCCCCAACGGCGCTTAAACTCATCATACTGTGGCATGCCGAGTTGCTTGGCGAGGCGGACCAGATCTTGCTGTAAATAGGTGTTATCTGGAGTGATTTGTGCTGCTTTACGATAATCGATATAGGCATCGTTCGGCTCACCCAGCACTTCGTGCAGTACGCCAGTCGTATAATAACTGTAAGCGTTTAAGAAGGAACTGGTGACTGTGCCCGCAGCTTGTCCTAGTTTGTTAACCTCGGCATCTATGGTGCCGTTCGCCATGGCTTGAACTGACTTTTGTGATTTTTGATAGCGTTCTTGCTCGCTGCTCTGTAGTTCGTTACTGCGACGAACTTCGACTAGAGCCCCCTGATAGTCGCCACTAAACAAATAGTTAAGAGCTTGGTATTGGTGCAGCATAATGCGTTCATACCCTGGGCCTCGGTACGGAATCGCATTGTCGTTTAACACTAAGCTGCTGGCTGTGGCGCCAATGTCACTAACGCTGACTTTGGCTTTATCATCAAAGGCGGTATAAGCATCTACTGCTTGCTGATAATATTTTTTACTGGCAGCAAAATCGCCGGCGACTTGAGCAATTCGTCCCGCTTCTTGGGCATAGAGTAAGCCGTCATTGCCATTGATATTGCTGGCAAGTTTGTCGATATCGGCCATGGGAGTCGCACTATTAAGCTCTTGTTTGAGTGGTTCTATCTGCGCAGGATAATTAATGAAAATACTGTTATAAGCGCAGCCCGATAAGTTTAAAACCAATCCCATTGCCAAGGTTGGTGCAATAAATGCGCGAGAAAAAGGTGTAACGAAGGACAGTTTCATTATTGCGCTTCACCTTTTTTGATGGATTGGGCTGAAATCGCCTGAGTCTGTTCTGGCATAAGTGAACGCTCGAGTAATGTGATCCCTTGAAGGTGATCAAATTCATGTTGAAAAATCCGTGCAATAAAGCCCGTTAATTCGGTTTGTTGCCATTCGCCTTGTAAATTTTGATAGCGTACTTCAATGGCTTGATGTCTTTGTATCGTAAATCTTTGCCCCGGTACAGATAAGCAGCCTTCTTCTCCGCTGACCAACTCGCTTGATGCATTAATGATTTGCGGATTAACCACGACCACAGGCGCCATATTAGGCGCGTCGGGATAACGCTCATTAGGACGAGAAGCCATAATAAATAAGGCTAAAGGGCTGTGAACTTGGGGGGCTGCGATACCAACGCCATTGGCAGCGTCCATGCTGGCAGACATTTGCTCGGCAAGATGCACGAGCTCGGCATCGAAATGGTGCACTGTGATTGCAGTCTGCCTTAGAATGGGTTCACCCACTAACGCTATGGGTAATAGAGTTGGGGTTTCTTTTGGCATTAAATGTTTAAACATCGCATTCCCTGGATATTTTGCAGTAACTGTTTTTTAATCAAAGTTAACATCTAAAGCGTCAGTATTAATAATGAGGTGGTGGCGTTTCTTCAGCTTGGGTCGCCATATTACTCGGTTCCATGTCCTGCAACTTACCAATTAACATGTGAATTTGGTGTTGCTGGTGAGCCACCAGTCGATTTAATTTGATGACCTCTTGGTTTAATTCTTCGACTGTGAGCTCTTGAAAAGCCAATTTGGTTTCTAGATCTTCAATCTGTGCTTGTACGCCTTGCATGGCTAACCTCTATTTCTGCCAAGTTTCAACTAAGCCTTGGCTACTGATACTAACGACTTTATTGGTATCTCGAATTGCCACAGAGTATACAACGGCTCCTCGATTTTGGCTGTTTTTAGTGAGTGCAACCTGCCATTTTTCAATTTGTTTACCCGAGTCACGTTGCCAGAGTATAACTTCCCGCGCTGGCGTACCTGTTAATAGCTGGCTGTCTTGTTTGATAAACCTCACCGCTGAAAAGTTCATTTGGCGACGGGTAATATCCAGCTTATTTAACAGCTTACCGCTTGTGTTATCCCAGATTTTTGCTTCATCTGTGCTGCCATTAGTAAAACTTAAACTACCACTGTCGTTGAGTGCCACTTTGGTTATACGGCTGCCGAGTGTCCACGTATGAAGCGGTTGGCCAGTTTGTGCCTGCCAGAGAATCGCCTGCATATCATTTGACCCCGTTAATGCTAATCGGCCATCAGCAGAGAGGGCAACACTATTGACGCGCTCTTTATGTCCAAGAAACTTGATTAAGGCAGATTTTTCGGCATTAAGCGACATGACTGAACCATCATTTAAACCAATAAGTAGTGCGCCATTATCGGCTACCGCGACACTTTCACCGGATGAAGGTAAGGACCACCAGCCCAAAGGCTTACCGTCGGCTATTTTCCACATAGCAACTGAATCTCGGCTTAACGATGCTGCAAATATCCCGTTGGGAGAAATCGCTGTACCTGTGACGCCAGTATTAATATCGCCATGTATCCATTGGTATTTGAGGGTGTGGGTACTGAGATCCCAGCATTGAACTCCACTACTTTGAGTGGCAACTAAGGCGAATTGCCCATTACTTGATAGGCTCGCGCTATAGCTGGGTTCTGTCGTGAGAACACTGATATCTTCTGCTTTGGGGTGGCAAGCGATTAGAAAAACTGTGCAAATTACCAGCAGTAGATTTTTCTTCATGAACTTGCTCCCTAAGTTGTTGTCTTTAGACTTGATCAAGTGACATTAATCACTGTTAACCCATAAAGAATCTAGTTGGTATAACCGAGATAACTAGTATAAAGTTGTCACGCTTAGGTTATTGTAACCGCTTGAGGATGCTGAGGAAGCTTTAATGAAATCGATTTATAAATTATCGTTAGTTGCATTGGCTATTATTGGCCTATCTGCTTGTAATCAAGAAGAAAAAGCAGCTACGAGTACAAATGTTGAATTAACGACTGAAGCTCAAAAAGAAGCTTACAGTGTAGGCGCTTCAATCGGTCGTTATATGTCTGGCCATATCAAAGAGCAAGAAGAATTAGGCCTGCCAGTTGATCGCACTCTGATCGTCACTGGTTTCACTAATGGTCTGAATGACCAATTAAGTTTAACCGAAGAAGAAATGCAAACCATTCTTCAAGGTCTAGATAAAAAGTTAAACGATAAACGTCAGGAACAAGCCACAGCGATTTCTGCGAAAAATATCGAAGATGGTAAAAAATTCCTTGAAGAAAACAAGGTTAAGCCTGGTGTAGTGACAACTGAGTCTGGCTTACAATATGAAGTATTAACTCCTGGCACGGGTGAAAAGCCTGCCGCAGAAGACACTGTAGAAGTGGATTATGTTGGTACTTTACTTGACGGTACTGAGTTTGATAGTTCTTATAAACGCGGCGAAGCGGCTAAGTTCCCTTTGAATCGCGTTATTCCAGGTTGGACTGAAGGCGTGCAATTAATGCCTGTTGGCGCTAAGTTCAAGTTTGTGATCCCATCGGAATTAGCCTATGGCGTACGTGATACTGGTACTATTCCACCAAACTCTACGTTGATTTTCGAAGTTGAGTTGAAATCAATCGAGAAAGCTTCTGCAGCGCCAGTAGCTGAACCTGCTAAAAAGTAATTGATTAGCTGCGACGTGTAATACGCCGCTATTGAAAATACCGCTCCTAAATGAGCGGTATTTTTTTGTCTGTAAAATTCGCATTATTGTTTTAATATTGAGCTCACTATCTTACAGTCGTTGGTTCTCAGACTGGCTTTATGTTTCATTTTTATACCCATCATCAACATTAATCTGCTGCAATAACCAAGGGTATAAATCATCCACTTTAGCAGTTTGACTGTTATGTTTATTTCAAAATAATGAATGCTAAATTAAGTTTTAATTATATCCATTACCTTTTAAGGACCCGTGTTCCTTATATATTATTGGGTATTGCATACCGAATAATATCATCAAAATATCACATTAAAATATTGATTATTATTTGAGCTGGACACTAGATGCTTTGAGCTTATGTGTATTGCTCTTACTGTTTGTTTTTACATGGCTAATACTTTTGATTTACCATCATGTTCTGTTAGGTGAACAGTGAGGTGTCTATAATTAGTTACTCATCAATGTGTTACATTGGCAATGTGCGATCTTGCCCTCTTTTTTTACGCATTCAACTCTGAAATAATCCGCTCGCACGTTAATAGAAGTTAGCGGCAATATTATAATAATGGGGTTGATGATATGGATAATGTTAATAAATTAACGGCTATTTCTTTAGCTGTTGCAGCGGCTTTGCCTATGATGGCAAGCGCAGATGTGATGATCACCGAATATGTTGAAGGTAGCTCAAATAATAAAGCGATTGAACTGTATAACAGCGGCGATACGGCAATTGATCTCGCGGGTTATAAACTGGTTCGTTATAAAGATGGTGCTACTGTTGCGTCGGATATGGTGGCTTTAGGTGGTCAAACTATTGCGGCAAAATCGACAAAAGTTATTTTAAATACTAGCGGTACTATTACTGTTGCTCAAGGGGTTGATAGTTACTCTGGTAGTTTAAGTTTTAATGGCGGTGATGCGGTTGCCTTAATGAAAGATGATGCAGTCATCGATATTATTGGTGATGTGCCGACGCCAACGGGTTGGGGATTAGACGTTACCTTAAAACGTAAATTAGATGCGTTAGTGGCGAATACAGTATTTAATGCCGCCCAGTGGGAACAATTACCTAAAGATACCTTCTCTGGTTTAGGTTCTCTAGAAACGCCTGCTGAGCCAGAAGTGCCGCTCTTTAGCTGTACTGGCGCTAAAATTGTGCCTATTTATCAAGTACAAGGTGCGGGCGAGTCGAGCCCATTTGTACCAGCAGGGGCATTCGAATCTGAAGCCGAAGTGACTGTGCGTGGCGTCGTGACTGCCCGTGGTGAAAGCTTGTTTAAAGGTTTTTACTTACAAGAAGTTAAGGGTGATAACTCACCGTATACCTCTGATGGTGTATTTGTATTCTTAGGTGAAGCTGCACCTGAAGCGATTCAACCTGGGGTTGAAGTGTGTGTGCAGGGTAAAGTGAAAGAATACTTTGGCTTAACTCAAATCGATATTAAAGCCGATAAGAAATTTGATGTTGGCGCTAAGGGTGAAGTCCCTGTTGCCGCACCTTTCTATGTGGCCGATGGCGAAACCTTAGCGCAAGCATTAGAGCGCTATGAAGGCATGAATGTGGCCTTAGATGCGGGCAGCGATCTTAAAATCAGCCGCACCTTCAGCTTCGACTATGCGGGTAGTCGCAATAACATGCTAGTGTCATATCAAGCACCTTTGATGAAGCCTACACAGCTGTATCCAGCGCTTTCTGCTGAAGCAACAGCATTAGTTAAATCTAACCGCGAAAACCAACTCTTTATCGAATCCGATTACAAGCCTGCCAATGGTGTTATTCCATACTTCCCTGATTTCAATGTGGAAACGGGTTACATCCGTGTTGGCGATCAACTGACTAACCTGCAAGGTGTGATTGGTTACAGCTACGGCGCTTATCGTTTAGTGGCGACTAATACTATTACAGCGGGTGATTTTATCCGTGGTGACGATAGAACCGAAGCCCCAAGTGTTGCAACTAAGGGAGATCTGCGCGTGGCTAGCTTTAACGTGCTGAACTTCTTTAACGATGTTGATGGTGGCGATACCAATCCATCAGGCAGTAACCGTGGCGCTCTAACGCTGGAAGAAATGGTGCTACAACGTACTAAAATCGTTAGCGCTATTACCGCCATGAATGCCGATATCGTCGGTTTGATGGAAATTGCTAACAACGGTTTTGGTGAGAAGAGTGCGATTAAGGATTTAGTCGATGCACTAAATGACAAGCAGACGCCTGAAAACGCCTATAGCTTTGTTGAAATCACCGATGCTGATAAGTATGACGGCAAGTACTTTGGTACAGATGCGATCACTGTCGGCATGTTATACCGTGGTGGTAAAGTGGCTTTAGCGGGGGCAGCACAAGTTATCGGTACTCCAGAACAGCACGCCAGTGCTGGCAGCGTGACTCGCACAAAAGATGGCAAAACTGAGACTAACCCTGGCAATGATGCTTATCAACGTCACAGCTTAGCGCAAACCTTTAAAATCCATGATGAGTCTCTGACCGTAGTCGTTAACCATTTGAAATCTAAAGGCTCAGGTTGTTTAGAAGATTGGGTTAACTTCGAAGAGTCAGTTGATCCTGCCGATCAACAGGGCAAGTGTAATGCTTTCCGCGTATCTGCAGCGAAAGTCTTGGGTGAAACGCTAAAAGACGTGAAAGGCGACTTACTGATCATCGGTGATATGAATGCCTATGGTATGGAGGATCCTATCCGTGTACTAACCGACTTCGATGCGAGCAAGTCAGAGCGTGACATCCTGACCGCTTCGTGGACGACGCTCGACGGCAAAGTGTTTGAACGCCAAGGCAGCAAGATTGAAAAAGGTTATGGCTTTATCAACTTGAACACGAAAGCCCACGGTGCAAGCACTTTCTCTTATAGCTATAACGGCGAGTTAGGTAACTTAGATCATGCTTTAGCCAATGCTAGCTTAGCCAAACGTTTAGTGGATATTGAAGATTGGCATATCAACTCAGTGGAATCTAGCCTGTTTGAATACGGTAAGAAGTTCTCTGGTGATCTGGTTAAATCTGAAAATGCTTTTTCTGCATCGGATCATGATCCTGTGATTGTTGCTTTAAGTTATCCTGCGCCAGTAGTGCCGCCAAAACCTGAGCCAAAGCCTAAAGATGATGGCGGTGCTTTAGGTTATTTAGGTTTAGCACTGATGTCCTTGTTTGGTTTGCAGCGTCGTCGCCGTTAACCTGTATATGGGGTTAACTCACAAGTGCAATTTGTGAGCTAGACTGAAACAAAGGGATGGTTAACCATCCCTTTTTTATCTCTTTTTTTCAGTTTTTATTAGGAGTGAGTATGGATACCACCTCAAATCCGCTGAAAACCATGAATATCAAGGCGCCACTGTGGTTTTACTTTGTCGCAACGCTCAGTTTGTTGTGGAATATCATGGGGCTGATGGCTTTTGTGATGCAAATGACTATGACGCCAGATGCACTCGCACAGATGAGCCCAGATCAAATTACACTCTATGAAACGACGCCAATTTGGGTTGATGCTGTGTTTGGCTTTGCCGTGGTTTCAGGGGTTCTAGGATGTTTATTATTGTTATTCAGAAAATTAATTGCTTATAAAGTGCTGGTCGCCTCGCTTATCGCTATTTTGTTGCAAATGACCTATGTATTTTGCATTCAGCAAGCGGCTGTGGTGCTAGGAGCCGACGCGTTAATTATGCCAAGTGTAGTCGTGGTGTGGGGATTATTTCTTGTCTGGTTTAGTCAGCTAAGTACCACTAAATCTTGGTTAGTTTGAGCCTTATTTTTGCTGATATTGATGTGAGCAGCTAAGAGTAAACTAGTTGAACTTCATCCACTTCACAGTAAACTGCTGATTGGTTTTATTGACTAGGAAGTTGCAATGAGTATTTGGTTTAGAGCTGTAACGTTAGAGGATTGCGCGCGTTTAGACGCAGGTATGGGTGGCAAAGGCACCTTGATGCAGACTTTAGGAATTGAGATCAGTGAGATTGGCGACGATTACATGAAGGCCACTATGCCAGCCAGTCCGGCGGTGCATAACCCTTTGGGCATAGTGCATGGTGGCGCGAATGTCGCGCTTGCTGAAACCGTTGCCAGCTATGCGGCAAATTTCGCGGTGGATTTTGAGCAGTACTATTGTGTCGGTCAAGAAATTAACGCTAACCACTTACGGGCTTCCCGTAATGGGGTATTAACCGCCACGGCTAAGCCTATCCACTTAGGGAAGCGCAGCTCTGTATGGGAGATTTTAATCCACAACAGTGCGGGTGAACTGACTTGTATTTCACGGATGACGGCGGCTGTCGTTAAACGCTAAATGCAATGAGCCAGCTTATTACCTGTGGTGTGATTGGCGTATCAATCGTTTGATTTAAATAATATATAGATAAGGATTGGATATGGATAACGCTACAATTTGGGAATGGGTTGGTTATTTAGCTTCAGTGGTCGTTGCAATATCACTGATGATGTCAAACATTAAGAAACTGCGCTGGTGGAATCTCATTGGTGCGGCTTTATTTGTGGCCTACGGTGTGGCAATTGGGGCTTATCCTGTTGCCTTAGTTAACTTTTTTATCGTGCTGATTGACACTTATTATTTGGTTAAGCTTTATCGTGAAGCTGACTTATCCAGCAGTTAATGGTGTATCAGCTTAACTCCGCTTTCTCGCACCGCACTTCGATCCATTGTCCTGAGCAGCTATTTGGTTTTTCAACAGCATCTTAAGTGATGTGAGCGGACCATTGGCTGTGAGTCCGTGTAATTCATTAACAGTCTTGCTAAACTCATTTTTAATCTTTTTTTTAGATTATATAAATCTAGTTTAATCGCTTTATTCTCAAACGGTAATTCTCTATTCTTGCTCTATCGACAACACGTCGCCAGCCAAGGAGATAAACCATGGCCACCATTTACGATTTAATTGAAACCTGGTTAACCAGCAATCAAGACTAAGGAGCAGGGCATGAGTCAACAACATCAAACAAGCCAGTACTTAACGAGCCAAAACGGCGCCCCAGTGGCCGACGATCAAAACTCACTGTCGGCGGGTGAACGTGGTCCTCTGCTATTACAAGATTGGCATTTAATTGAAAAGTTAGCCCATTTCAACCGTGAGCGTATTCCTGAGCGTATCGTGCATGCTAAAGGTACTGGGGTTTATGGCACATTTACGCTGACTAAAGATTTAAGCGATTACACCATTGCTGACCATTTCAATGGTGTTGGTAAGCAAACCGAAACCTTTATTCGTTTCTCGACCGTAGGTGGAGAAATGGGTTCTGCCGACGCAGAGCGCGATCCACGTGGCTTTGGTTTACGTTTTTATACTGCCCGTGGTAATCACGATATCGTGGGTAATAATACGCCGACCTTTTTCTTACGAGATGGGATTAAGTTTCCAGACTTTATTCATACGCAAAAGCGTAACCCCAAGACAAACTTAAAAGATCCGCAGGCTATGTGGGACTTTTGGTCATTGAACCCAGAAGCCATGCATCAAGTGACCATTTTGATGTCGGATCGTGGTATTCCGGCGAACTACCGTCAAATGCACGGTTATGGTTCACACACTTTCTCGCTGTGGAATGCCAAGGGCGAGCGTTTCTGGGTGAAGTTCCACTTTAAATCGCAGCAAGGTGTGGTCAACTTAACCAATGAACAGGCTGATAAATTAAAAGGGATTGATCCCGATTCATCGCAGCGCGATATGGTGGTTGCTATTACTGATGGTAACTTCCCGCGTTGGACGGTTAATGTGCAGATTATGCCTGAGGCGGATGCCAATACTTACCATATCAATCCATTTGATTTAACTAAGGTTTGGCCGCATAGCGACTATCCATTACTTGAGATTGGTGTATTAGAGCTGAATCGTCTGCCACAAAACTACTTTGCTGAAGTTGAGCAAGTGGCATTAGCACCTAGTAATTTGGTCCCAGGCGTCGGGGCTTCACCAGACAAGATGTTACAAGCACGTTTATTTGCCTACGCCGATGCGCAGCGTTACCGCATTGGTGCTAACTACAACCAATTGCCAGTGAATTGCCCGCATGCCGCTAAGGCAAATCACCATCAACGTGCAGGTGCGATGGCGGGTACACAATGTCCTTATCATGGCAGTCAAACTGGTGGCGACGCTTCGGCAAACTATGGCCCGAACAGCACTGCTGATGCCTTGGTTGAGCCAGTAAACTTTAGCGAACCACCATTGCGTTTAGAAGGTGAAGCGGCGCGTTACAGTCGTTATAACCAAGACGATTATACCCAAGCGGGTAATTTGTATCGCATCTTCTCTGAAGCTGAGAAAGCGCGCCTAGTGGCAACAATTTCGGGTTCATTAAGTCAAGCGAGTTTAGATGTGCAGCAACGTATGGTGGCGCATTTTACTCAAGCCGATGCGGATTACGGACAACGTATTAAACTGGCATTAGGTCTTTAAACTATTGCTGTTGCGAATGTTTGAATAATAGTAGAAACGATAAAACTGAGTAGAAAGCCTCTACTCAGTTTTTATTATCAGCGACAATAATATTAACATTCTCGTTAATGTGCTCTTAGGCCGCGATGAGTGCCGCGTTAGGGCTATTTAGCTGCTTTAACAATCCAAATGCTTGCTGCATTTTATCCTCGGTTACGATAAATCCTATAAATGTTTCATCCACGTCGAATGCTTTAATACAGCTTCCTTGAGCATCAATATCGACTTGCCAGCGATGGACGCCATTCACTGTTATACCGCTGAGTTGCATAGGTAACAGTGGCGTTTTCACTTTAATGAGCATGGCGGGAAAATTCACTGCTGTCGGTTGGTTCAGTAATGTGTTCGCCAGTGCATTGGCGCTCAGTAACGCAGGTTGCAAATAGGCCCTATTTTGGTCGTTGATTTGGGCGCAATCACCTAGCGCATAAATATGGGCATCGTTGGTTTGTAAGCATTCGTTAACGACGATACCTTTATTGACCTCTAGCCCCGCATGCTGGGCAAGTTGACTGTTAGGGAGAAGTCCCGCTGCACAGATAACCGCATCACAAATAAACCGCTGGTCATTATCTAGGCACACAGAGATACTGCCATCTTGGTGTTGCAGTTGGCTGACTCGGGTTTGCAATTGCACTGTGACGTTATGCTGCTTTAGTACAGCGGTCAGTTTGTGGTTTAACATTTCGGGTAGCATATTCGGCATTAAGCTCGCTTGTGGATCGACCAAAAACACTTGCTTACCTGCAGTTGCTAAGTCCATTGCCAGTTCAACTCCGACCAAACCAGCACCGATAACCAGTACTCTCCTCGCGCCATGGATGTCTGCTTCGCAGGCCTGATACTCCATTAAGCTGTTAACTGTGTGGATGATATCGACGCCATCCCCCTCTATAGGCGGAATAAAGGGTCGCGCACCCGTGGCAAGCACTAATTTTTTGTACGCAATTTCGCGTCCTTGATGGCAACAGACTACCTGACGAACTTTATCTATTTTTATGACTTCACAGTGATTTATTACATCAATTTGTTGCTCATGTGCAAATTCAGTCGCGGTCAATTTTATGAGGTCTGACGCCATTTTTTTAAGGCTAAACACATGGCTTAAATCTGGTTTATGGTATTCGTCACCAGAGTCGGCTGTGATAACTGTAATCGGTTGTTCGCGGTTTAAACGTCGCAGTGTTTTGACTAGCTGATATGCCGCGAATCCACTGCCGATAATGACGATAGGTTTAGACATTAGTCACCTCATTTTTTATGACAGCGAAAACGCTTTTACCTAGGCCACATTCGGGACAGAGGAAGTCTTCGGCCACTTGAGTCCAAGGTGTGCCAGCAATGACATCTTGATTAGGTTCTCCTTTTTCAGGGTCGTAAATCCATTGGCAAACGGTGCAAATCATTGATTGTGTATCATTTAATTCGCACGCTTTTGTTGCAATCGGTGCTGTCACAGGGACGTTATTAGTAGCAGTATTTTCAGCTGTTTGACTGGCCGTGGTGGCTTGGCTAGGTTTTGACATGACTTGATTAATGATAGAGCGACTATTAGCGCTATCAAGGGGCCGCAATGCCCATTCTCGCGCGATTCGCTGGCCGTGCTGACGGCATTCTTGCATCGCATCTCGATCGGGACGCCATTTGACTTTTAATCCCACTGAGGTTTCAAAACCAGCATCCATCAAACGAGTGTGAATTCTATCGACTGCGCCGCCATTCCAGCCATAACTACCAAAAGCTGCCGCCTTTTTATTGCGAAAACGCAGGCCCGTGATTTCTTCAAGCATGGCGGCAATTTTAGGCATCATCACATTATTCATGGTGGATGAGCCGACTAAAATACCTTTTGACCTAAATGCCTGTGCAAGGATTTCGTTTTTATCATGACGTGCGACGTTATACACTTTTACCGCTACATTGGGGTCAACATCATGGATACCTTGAGCGATACCGTCGGCCATCATGCGAGTATTATTGGACATGGAGTCGTAGAAAATCGTGATGCGGTCTTCTTGATAAGCGTCGGCCCAAGCTAAATATTGGTGAATAATTTGGGCTGGATTATCACGCCACACAATGCCGTGTGAAGTTGCGATCATATCTACAGGTAAATTAAAGCTTAATACTTCGTGAATTTTAGCCGTTACTAGGCTGCTAAAGGGCGTTAAAATGTTTGAGTAGTACCGTAGGCATTGTTCCATTAATTCATTTTGATCAACCTCATCATTGAATAAATGTTCGTCGCAATAGTGTTGGCCAAAGGCATCGTTACTGAATAAAACCGCATCTTCGGTGAGGTATGTCATCATGCTATCTGGCCAATGCAACATAGGTGCTTCGATAAATATCAGTTGCTTACCATTGCCTATCGCTAAACTATCCCCTGTCTTTACGGTAATGAAATTCCATTCTGGGTGGTGGTGATGTCCTACAATGGAGTCGACCGCATTTTCACTGCAGTAAATTGGAGTGTTAGGAATTTTGGCCATTAATGCAGTCAGGGCGCCTGAGTGGTCTTCCTCTGCATGGTTCATCACAATATAGTCTATGTCGGTTAAATTAATTTCAGCTTCAAGATTTTGTAAGAATTGCTGGCTAAACCGATGATCAACTGTATCAATTAACACGGTTTTTTCTTCACGGATAAGGTAGCTATTGTAGCTTGTGCCTTTAGTTATCTTGTACTCAGTACCATGAAAATCTTGCACTTCCCAATCGCGTTGACCCACCCAGTGGATATTGTTTTTTACATGAATAGTCATAAATACACCTGTGATAATTAATAATGAATGCGCTACGTAAATCTTGCTTATTTAGTTAAATCTCTAATTGCACTCACTATGCCAACATTCTAATGTATTGATTTTTATTAGTATTAACGTATTTTAATATTTTGAAATCACTTAGTAGTGTCATAATGACAGTTTGATATTGGTCAAATTGACATTACACTGTTGTCAATATGACTTTATTTGACTGTGGATGTGCTATGAGTGCCCATGCTGATTTAACTCAGTTAGCCTTAGATTTAACTGTCGGCGTGTCGACGCAAGACAGATTTGAGCGTTTGTTGGCAGTGGTCAGGCGGCGTGTCAATTGTGATGCTGCGGCATTATTGGCATTTCGGGAGCAGCAATTTGTCCCCTTGGCGATAGATGGGCTCTTTGCCGAAGTGTTAGGGCGTCGCTTTCAAATTAGTGAACATCCGAGATTAGAGGCTATCGCCCGTGCTGGCGATGTGGTTCGTTTCCCGGCCGACAGTGAACTTCCCGATCCGTATGATGGTTTAATTCCACATCATAGTGCGAACTTACATGTACATGCTTGCATTGGTTTACCACTAATCGCGAACGATCGCTTAATAGGGGCGCTCACCATTGATGGTTTCAACCCTCATCAGTTTGATGGTTTTAGTGATAGCGAGTTGCGTGTGATCAGCGCACTGGCCGCAGCCAGTCTTAATACTGCGTTATTGATGCAACAGCTAGAATCCCAAGTTGTTGAAGTTTCCAATGGCACTGAGGTGCTCAATCGTCCTGCTAGTCAGCAGGAGATCATAGGGCAATCCACACAGATCCAATCGCTAAAGCAGCAGATAAGTGCCGTGGCAGGCACTGATTTATCGGTATTAATTACTGGCGAAACTGGCGTGGGTAAGGAGTTAGTGGCCGCGGCGATACATAATCAATCGACCAGAGCCGATAAATCACTTATCTATTTAAACTGCGCTGCATTGCCTGAGTCCGTCGCCGAAAGCGAGTTATTTGGGCATGTAAAAGGGGCATTTACGGGGGCAATCAGTCATAGGCAAGGCAAGTTTGAACTCGCTGACAAGGGGACCTTGTTTTTAGATGAAATCGGGGAGCTTCCCTTGGGGCTGCAAGCTAAGTTATTGAGGGTTTTACAATACGGTGAATTACAGCGAGTGGGCAGTGATAAGAGCCTAAAAGTGAATACTCGGATTATTGCTGCCACTAATCGAATTTTGCACCAAGAGGCAACGGAAGGGCGCTTTCGTTTCGATCTTTACCATAGGTTGAGCGTATTTCCTATCCACGTAGCACCATTAAGAGAGCGTGGGCAAGATATTGTTATGCTGACAGGTTTTTTTCTTGAACGTTGTAAAGCGAAGTTAGGACTCACCCATATCAATATCACACCCGCAGCGCAGCAGTTATTAGAGCAATATACATGGCCGGGTAATGTGCGTGAGCTAGAGCATGCGATACACAGGGCTGCGGTGTTGGCGAAAGCCGAGCTAAAAACGGCTTATATCAGCTTAAGTGATAAACATTTTCAGCTCGATTCTTTGATGAATCAAGCACACAGAACAGTCGACGAAGATAGGCCATCAGATGCCGCAACGCTAGCCAGTGAATTAGCATTTAGGTCTGAGTCGGCCTGTCGTGAGGGACAATCGCAAGATAATTCCAGTGTTATGCTGGGGCTTAAGGCTGCGACGGAGAGATATCAGCGTCAACTTATTCGTCAAGTTTTAGCCGCGAATCAACAAAATTGGGCTGCGTGTGCAAGAATATTGCAAATCGATACAGGTAATTTGCACCGACTTGCAAAACGGTTAGGTTTAAAAGAATAAAATATTGCGTGAAGAAATTTTATTCTGCAGCAAAACCCCTGCCTCGATTCTTAGAAGAACAGTGTTGCTACGCCTAAGAGTGCGAACAATACGGCGCAGCCACGATGTATCCACAACATAGGCAATTTTTCAGCGCTGAAGTGGCCTGCGATCACTACGGGTACGTTAGCAAGCAGCATGCCTAAGGTTGTGCCAGCAACCACCATAGTTAATGAATCGTATTTTGCGGCTAATACCACAGTTGCGATTTGCGTTTTATCCCCCATTTCGGCGATAAAAAACAGAATAAAGGTGGCGAGAAAGGGGCCCATTTTATAGAAACGGCTCTCTTCTGCATCGACTTTATCGGGGATTAACACCCAAAGAGCGATCGCAAAGAATGACGCAGCCACTAAATAACGTGCAAGATCAGGGCTTACCCAGTTAATGGCCCATTGACCAATCCAAGCTGCGGCAAAATGGTTAAATAATGTCGACAGCAAAATACCTAAAATAATGGCGGTTTTATTTTTAAATCTTGCGGCGAGGATTAGTGCAAGCAATTGAGTTTTATCACCAATTTCGGCGATAGCAACCGTAAAGGTTGAGGCAAGTAGGGCTTCCAAGTGTGATCCTTTAGGGGTGGTTATGACATAAGCACAATAAACCGTCCACCCCTAGGTGCGGTAATTGTGCTCAGGTCTTGCTGGGCAAATCTATTATTTGCTGTGAACACCATGGCATGTTGCCAAGTATGTTGATGTTCACCCTAGATGACGATGGCTCGAAATCCAGTTAGCTACTCCCCCGAAGCGAGGTGGGCATTATACCTAGGTAAGATTTAGTTTCAAGCACGAGTTTATAACAGTAGGTGCTGATAAATGTTTGACAGGTGTCAGAAAAATACCGATTCACATTCTGTAACTTAATGAATATAAATGAATTATTTTTTGACAACGTTGTCTTTTGTTGCTAATTTAGCCAAGTCATTTCTACTTGGTTACATACTGTTAACTCGTAGTGACTCAATGATAACGACTGTATTTGGCAAACTAATTGAAAAGTTAGGACGCAAAGCTTCCGGTCTAAGGTTGTAAATGGATTTTTTAGTGAACTAAGATAGCGGAGTTGCCGCAGAATTCGATTTCTGTGAAAGATAAACGACTGCTGTTTAATGCTGTTGTTTGCCCAAATACCACTTTTATATCTAAGCCTATCATTATGTTTAGGATGATAGGCAATCAATGGAGTGCATTAAAGTGGCAAATCCTACTGTTTTTTCCCCTATTTCTAAATTGAGTTTATTGGCCGCGGCAGTAATGGCGACGAATGCGTTTGTGAGTATCTCTGCGCAGGCGCACGGTTATGTTGTGGCACCTGAATCGCGTTCATATGCCTGTAAAACAGGTAAAAATGCCAATTGTGGTGCGGTGCAATGGGAGCCGCAAAGTGTTGAGGGGCCATCGGGTTTTCCTGAATCAGGTCCTGCTGATGGCAAATTGGCGAGTGCTGGCAATGGTGCTTTTTCACCTTTGGATGAACAAAGTCCGAGCCGTTGGGCAAAGACGGATATTAAAGCGGGCTGGAATAAGTTCAGTTGGCAGTTCACAGCAAACCATGTCACCCGTAATTGGCGTTACTATTTAACTCGCCAAGATTGGAACCCAAACCAAGCTTTGAGTCGAGCGAGCTTTGACTTAGCACCCTTTTGCGTAGTTGATGGTGGTATGGAACAGCCGCCTAAGTTAGTGACCCATGACTGCTACGTGCCAGAAGGTCGCAGTGGTTATCAAGTGATCTTGGCCGTGTGGGAAGTGGGAGATACGACGAATAGTTTCTACAATGCTATCGATGTGAACTTGGGCTCTGGTCCTGTTGTGCCGAGTGAATGGCAAGATGTGGGGGATATCAATCCGTCACTCGATCTAAAAGCAGGCGATAAAGTGATGACCCGGGTGTTTGACGCCAATGGTGAGCAAACGGCTAAGCAAACAGTCATTACCATTAGTGATGCGACTCAAGGTGATAAACAAAATTGGCCTTTCCTATTAGCGAGCGCGATTAATGCCCAGCAGTCCCAGTTAAAAGCGGGACAAAAAAATGCATCGGGTGTGATTGAGCCTGTGTATGGCAAAAACGACATTTTTACAGCGAAAAACTCAGGTATTGAGCGTGTCGAAGTAGGATTTGATTTAGCTCCTGCTCCGGGCAACAGCTTAGAAGTCACTTCACTTGCCGACGATTATCAAATTATCGATGGTGCGGCGAAGGTCAGCTTTGATGTAACCAGTAACGCTGAGATGCTAGTGTCAGCGTATTTGTTTAGCCATGATGGCACCGCGTCAGGTTTTGTGAGCCAAACTGTTAACAATACCAGCGCGAGCTTAGTGTTAGACGTCGTTGAGCCTAAAGCTGGGCATTATCATTTGCAGGTAAAAGCTGAGCCTAAACAAGGTGATGTTATTCAGCAGAACTTTGATCTCTTCTTAAAGGATCAAGCTCCTGCACCAGAAGCTGATTTTGTATTCCCAGCAGGCGTGAAAGGTTACGTTGCAGGTACTACAGTGTTACAGCCTAAAAATGGCAAAGTGTATCAATGTAAGCCATTTCCTTATAGCGGCTATTGCGTGCAGTGGTCGGCTTCTGCCACAGGATTTGAGCCAGGTGTTGGCGCTTCTTGGGCTATGGCGTGGACTGAGCTGTAAATTAACTTTTTGAGCTAACCTAGCTTCAAAAAGGTGTCATTGGGCTTAAACATATCCGTGTGTTTAAGCCCTTTTTGTCTGCATCGGATGGAAAAAGACTGGCTTTATTTTGATTCGAGCCTAATACAAGATTACAGGTATTCTCAACAAAGGTAGCGATTTTGTTGGCTTGTTTATTTTCGTTTATCACAGCGCTATTAAGTTGTTACCGTACCGTTTGCTACCCTTCTTTGTTCACAACTGGCTTGCCCACTGGGTTTGGCTCTGTTAATGTCCCAAACTATCTATTTAATCGATGCTTATATCGGTACATTAATTTGGGCTATCACAATTGAAAGTCATGCCATTTTTCAATAATCGATTTAGTTAGCCTCAATGGCTACTGGGTTGAAACATTCAAAAGCTATTGGGGCCAATTGATCTGCTAGGTCGAGATCTGATTGGATGCTTTAAGTGATGTGTCGCTTATTTCGATTTAAGACGCAAGGCTTTATCGGTTCAAATCTTACTCAAATAAAATAATAATTAATTATTGAACAGGACTATTGTGTGAATTCAAAAATGTTAGGCTCGATCGCCATCGTTGCCGGGACAGCCATTGGCGCAGGTATGTTAGCGTTACCTTTAGCCACAGCGGCTTTAGGTATTATCCCTGCCTTAGTGTTACTCGTCGTTATTTGGGGCGTGTCCGCCTATACCTCATTACTTATGCTCGAAATTAACTTACGCACTGGCGTGGGGGATAACGTGCATGCTATTACGGGTAAGTTACTGGGTAAAAAAGGTCAAATAATTCAAGGTGCTTCTTTCCTGAGTTTATTATTTGCCTTGACCGCGGCTTATCTCACCGGCGGCTCTTCGTTATTAGTGCTTAAAGCGAAGAACATGTTCGATATCGTGCTCGATAATCAAGTCGCAGTGTTGTTATTCACACTGGTGCTTGGTGGCTTTGCGGCGCTAGGTGTTGCTTGGGTCGATAAAGTTTCACGTTTCCTATTTTCGTTAATGATTCTATTGCTCGTGGTGGTGGTATTATTTTTATTGCCCGAAGTCAGTATTGCTAGCATGGCAACGGGTGCGATTGCCGAGTCGATGACCAGCAATTGGATGGCGGCAATTCCCGTGGTGTTTACTTCGTTTGGTTTCCACGTCTGTATCGCCACCTTAGTGCGTTATCTTGATGGCGATGCGGTATCACTGCGTAAGGTGTTGTTAATCGGCTCGACGATCCCACTTGCTTGTTATGTTCTGTGGTTATTGGTGACTTTAGGCACAGTCGGCGGATATGAGGTGAATAGTTTTGAAGGTTCACTACCTTCACTCGTCACGGCATTGCAGGATATTGCTCATACGCCTTGGATCAGCAAATGTATTTCATTATTCGCTGACTTAGCTTTAGTGACCTCATTCCTCGGTGTGACCTTAAGTTTATATGACTTTATCGCCGAATTAACTCGCGCCAAAGAAACGTTTGCCGGCCGTATTCAAACTTGGTTACTGACCTTTATTCCGCCTGTCTTGTGTGCCTTGTATTTGCCTGAAGGCTTTGTGGCGGTACTGGGATTTGCGGCCGTACCATTGGTCGTGATGATCATCTTCTTGCCCATTGTTATGGCACTGCGTCAACGTCAGTCGCAGCTCGGTGGTTATCAAGTGTCTGGCGGATCTGTTGCATTAGTCATTGCAGGCTTGTTAGGTGCCGTGATTGTGGGTGCCCAGCTATTTGTTGGGATCTAATTCATTGCAATTTAGTTTATTGTTATTTCATTGCGATAGGTGAGGCCTTTTAGCGAACGCGGCAGGGTAACTTTGATTAAATGTATTTGCATTGTAAGCGAGTTTTTCAGAGTCTGTTATAGAGAGTGTCGCATGTGATAAAGTCAGGCCCCGGCCTGACTTTTTGCTTTTTAGGTTTTAAAGCGAGTGATGCTGGGTTTTAGCACAGTTATTTAAAATTAAAACAACGCTATTAAAACGAGAAAATGGCCCAGCTTGCGCGTGGCTTCATTCACATAAAACGGACTTAACACAATGAAAAAATGGTTACTCACAGTTGCCGTGGCCGCTAGTTTTGGCGCACAGGCTGACGAAGGTATGTGGCAGCCTCATCAACTGCCTGCAATGGCTGATGAGCTAAAAGCAAAAGGCCTTGAAATTGATGCAAAATCGATTTCTAAACTCACCGAATTCCCGATGAATGCCGTGATAAGCCTCGGCGGTTGCACTGCATCATTTGTATCGCCAAAGGGCCTAGTCGTGACTAACCATCACTGTGCCTATGGGGCCATTCAATACAACTCCACTCCTGAGAAAAATCTGCTGCAGGATGGTTTTTTAGCTAAGACCTTCGCCGATGAATTACCTGCAACCCCTGGCTCACGTGTCTATGTGACTGAAGATGTCACTAATGTCACTGAGCGAGTTAAAAACGGGCTTGAAGGTAAAGTGGGCAGCGCCTTCTATCAAGGCATTGAAAGCCAAGAAAAAGCCTTAGTTGCTGAATGTGAACAAGAAGATGGTTACCGTTGCCAAGTGTATAGCTTTCACGGTGGTCTCGAATATTATCTGGTTAAGCAATTGGAAATCCGTGATGTGCGTTTAGTCTATAACCCAGCCGCGAGCGTGGGTAAATACGGCGGCGACGTAGACAACTGGATGTGGCCACGTCACACAGGCGATTTTTCTTTCTACCGTGCTTATGTATCTAAAGCGGGTAAACCAGCAGAGTTTAGCAGCGACAACGTGCCATACGAGCCAAAAAGTTTCTTAAAAGTCTCGGCTAAAGGTGTGAGTGAGGGTGATTTTGTGATGGTGGCAGGCTACCCTGGTCGCACCAACAGATATCGCACAGCCACTGAAGTTCAAAATGAGTTTGAGTGGGCTTATCCCGAAGGCAAAATGCTGCGTGAACGCTTTATAGAGATCATTAAAGAAACCGCGCCAGAGGGCAGCGACGAGCGTATTAAGTACGAGAGTCAAATTGCTGGCCTTGCAAATTACGCGAAAAACTTCACTTCTATGATCGAGTTTTACGGCAAATCAACCATGTTGGCTGACCGTAAAGCCCTCGAAGCTAAGCTTGCGGCGTGGATTGCCAAAGACAGCAGTCGTGAAGCGAAATACGGTAAAACCTTAGCGGAATTAGATGCCTTGATTGCCAAAGGCAAAACGCATCAAGAGCGTGACATGATCTTAAGCTACATAGGCAGCACGACTATGTTGCCGACGGCGCGCAGCTTATATCGCCTCGCGAACGAGAAACAACTGCCAGATATGCAGCGTGAACCGGGCTTCCAAGATCGTGATATGACACGTCTAAAAGCCAGCATGGAGCGTATTGACCGTCGTTATGCGCCAAGCGTTGATAAAGCGGTATTGCACGACATGCTAAAACGCTACGCCGCACTGCCAGAAGATCAGCGCCTACCCGCATTGGATAAAGCCTTTGGTATCGATAAAAAGTTTAGTGAAGCTAAGCTTTCGAAAACCTTAGATAAAATGTACGCCAAAACTGAGTTAGGTAAGAAAGATGTTCGCCTAGCGTGGATGGATAAATCCGTTGCCGATTTTAAAGCCTCTAAAGATCCTTTCATTCAATTCGCTGTCGCTATGTATGACACAGATATGGCTGAAGAAAAGAAAGAAAAAGAATTAGCGGGTGAACTAATGAAGGTGCGTCCGCAATATATGGATGCCATTATTGCTTACAACCTAGAGCAAGGTAAGCCAGTGTATGCTGATGCTAACTCAAGCTTACGTGTCACGGTTGGTCATGTGAAAGGCTACTCGCCAAAAGACGGTTTAGTGGCTGTGCCATTCACTCGCCTTGAAGGCATAGTGCAAAAGGACACAGGTGTTGACCCATTCGATGCACCAAAGAAAGAGTTAGAGCTGATTAAGCAGAAGCAATATGGTGATTTCTATATGAAATCAATAGATTCTGTACCAGTAAACTTTTTATCAACTTTAGATACTACTGGCGGAAATTCTGGCTCACCGACCTTAAACGGCCGCGCTGAACTCGTCGGCCTATTGTTCGACGGTGTGTATGAAAGCATTATCGGCGGTTGGGCATTTGATAATGAGATTAACCGTTCTATTCATGTCGACAGCCGTTATATGCTGTGGGTAATGAAGTATTTAGATCATGCCGACAATTTATTAGCTGAGATGGAAATCGTTAAGTAATCCATTGCCGCACCAGCAATGGTGCGGCCTATAGTGGCATAGTGAATTTGGATTATCAGCATTCAAGTGCGATTTAGTGATTTAAGAATGCTGAAATAACAAGACAACAAAATAGCGATAAACTCACTGGGTTTATCGCTATTTTTTTGTGCAATGACTGCTGATAGCTGTTGAGATAGCTTCGCTATGGTATTAGCTCACCTTTTTAGCATTAGCGTAACCAGTGGATTGAAAATATATACGCAACATATTTTTTTAGACTGAAATGTGTTGGAAAGTAGTGCCGGAGGACCTGCATCTTTAGTTAGAGTTTTTAGTGGGTTAGCATTGGCAGGTATCCACGCATATAGGTTCGCCATGGCATTGACTCGTCGACACGGTGAATAGAAACCTAGGGTTTCTGAGCTTATGAACGAGAGCCATGGACGGCGAACTGGCAGTTAAACAGGGATAATGGAATGGACCCATCCACTTTTAATCGGCCTCGCAATGGGCCACGATGTAGTCGCTAAAACTCATCAGAAAGAGGACGGGTCCACCTATGAAGATTACTACAATCGGTTTAGATATCGCAAAGTCTGTTTTTCATGCTGTTGGTGTCGATAAAGCAGGCAAGTTAATCAAAAAGAAAATGCNCTGTTATCCCCCTCGACTGGGCAGATCCCTAGGCATTACTCACCCGTCCGCCGCTCGCCACCTCAGAAGTAAACTCCCTTGTGCTGCCGCTCGACTTGCATGTGTTAGGCCTGCCGCCAGCGTTCAATCTGAGCCATGATCAAACTCTTCAATTAAAGTTTTGTTGTTTGACTTACGTCAAACGGCTCAATGAATTCTACTGTTTTGATTCGCTTTGCTCACTAAGAAGCATCACGTTTCAATTCATACATTACTGTATGTACATATTACTATGAACACTCAATCACGCTTCTCGTTGAGGAGAATGACTTGAAAACATTGATTTAAATTTTTTACTGCCAACCCGAAGGTTAAGCAGTTTCGATTAACTCAACACCTGTGAGTGTCCACACAGATTTGCTTGATAAATTGTTAAAGAGCATGGTTAGCAGCTTATTCAGCGTTTAACCCTTGACCCCGCTGGGTCAGTGGATGCGCATTATAGGGATGTCAGATTTTACCGCAACCCCTTTGGCGCGAATAATTACGAAAAACGATTCAAGCGCACAATTTTTAAACTAAAAGTGTGTTTTAACGCCAATATTATCGAATCTATGCTGAATTAAGGGCAAAGATGAGATTAATCCAGCGCTAGAAATGACAAGAGCCAACCTATTGGTTAGCTCTTTATCTCATGCGAGATAGCTTTACTTCTGATTTCTATCCAACAAGAGCAACAACTGGCACCGCTTATATCGCAACCTTGGTTGACGAATCAGCTCATGATGAACTGATTATAAGTAGTAGAACTCCAACTAACCCACGCTTTTTAAGTAAGCCGGCACATCGGCAATACTGTCGAGTACCACAGTGGCATCACTGTCATCAGCAATAACCTTACCACTGCGCACTAATATACGAGTAGTCACGCCCGCCGCTTTCGCAGCCTGCATATCTTCGGCTTTGTCGCCAACCATGACTGAGTTCGCTAAGTCGATTTTTAAGAATTGCGCCGCATCATTAAGCATACCCGGCTTAGGTTTGCGGCAATCACAATCGACCTTATATTCCCCTATGCCTTTCTCGGCATGGTGTGGGCAATAGTAAATCCCATCGAGCTCGACCCCTTTGTCGGCAAAGTTCCAATCCATCCACTCCGTTAAGCTGTGGAATTGGTCTTCAGTGTACATGCCACGGGCAATACCAGATTGGTTAGTGACGACAACTAACTTGTAGCCCATTTCTTTTAAAGAGAGGCAAGATTCAAACACACCGTCAATATATTCGAAGTCATCCACTAGGTGGACATAACCATGGTCTTTGTTAATCACACCATCACGGTCTAAAAATACTGCTCGACTCACTGTAATACTCCCAAATCGCCTAAGGCGTTATCGCGCTATTATTCCATTCATTATCAGAAATTGCACCGCGAAGTTATGCTTTTAGCGCTAAATTGCGCATTAGTGATATTTCGTGGCTGTACAGGCAAATCTCTATGCACAGCTTGTGTCTATGCGAGATAGCAATTGTCCCACCAAATTAGAGTCCAAAAAAAATCCAGCAGTGAAATGTGTAATTACACTGTTTTAATCAAAATACTCAATCGAAGAAGCTGAACAGCGTTTTTACAAATAATGGCCACCGTTGCCATCGAAGCCGCTCGCAAGGAATGCGCTTCAAATCGTAAGAGAAAACCACAAAAAACCCCGTCTTTTGGGCATTGTTAGTCTCTGAGATGCTGCACTCAATCAAGCATTTCCCTTTATTTGTGGTGTTTTTAACGGTAATCTTGGGCAAATAACGAGAAAATACCCGAAATAGACGGAAATAATGAGTCGAACTACGCCTATCGTCCACAAAACCCGCACCCAGTTAGTTGTGGAAGTGCTCAGAGAGAGAATTCTTTCAGGTGACATAGCCGCAGGAGAACCCCTCAGACAAAGTGCCTTGGCTGAAGCGTTAAATGTCAGCCGTATTCCGGTGAGAGAAGCATTATTGCAACTCGAAGCTGAAGGACTCGTTAAGTTTGAGCCCCATAAAGGTGCGACTGCGACCGTTTTATCCGTCGAACAAGTCACCGAACTCTTTGAATTACGTGCAATGATCGAAACCGATCTGCTTGCGAAAGCGATCCCACGACTTCAAGAGGCTGATTTAGAAAAAGCAGAACGTGTACTCGAACAATTGGAGTCGGCCTTCAAACATGAAGATGCCGTCGCCAGTTGGAGCGAGTTGAATACGCAATTTCACACTTGCTTATATCAGGCGGCTAATCGCCCACACACCCTTGAGGTTGTTCACGGCCTCAATACTAATTGTGATAGATACATTCGTTTGCAGTTATTGCTCGCGGGGGGAATTCCTGCCGCAGAGCATGAGCACAGGGCTTTGCTCAACCACTGCAAACTGAGAGAAACAGAAAAAGCGACGGCGCTACTGCGTCATCATATTCTGCATGCCGCAATGACAATTCGAGATCTCGTCGCCAAACAGGTGGTCTAGATCACGGACGGCCATTAGAGTTGCCGATAAGCTTTGTTGTCGATTCAAGGCAGCGCTCAGGTTCTGCCTTTTTTATTTGAGAGAAACCACCATGCAGTACGCCACTATCACTGGTTGGGGCAAATGTGTTCCACCAGCCACGCTGACCAACGATGATCTTGCGACCTTTATCGAGACATCCGACGAATGGATTAAATCTCGCACAGGGATCAGCCAGCGCCATATCAGTCATGTAAATACCTCTGAACTTGCTTCAGTTGCAGCACAACGTGCGCTCGCAGCAGCAGGTATTGATGGCAGTGAAATCGACATGATCATTCTTGCCAGTGCCAGCCCAGACACTTTGATCCCAAATATTGCATCCACTGTACAAGCTAATATTGGCGCCAGTTGTGCAGCATTCGATATCAATGCTGCCTGCAGTGGCTTCTTATATGGCTTAGGTTTAGCCAGCTCACAAATCAAGAGTGGCCAGAGCAAGAAAGTATTAGTCATTGGTGCTGAACGTTTATCTTTCTATTTAGATTGGTCGCGCCGCGAAACTGCAGTGCTATTTGGTGATGGTGCGGGTGCCGTTGTGGTTGAAGCGACAGATGTTGCCGGTGGCGTGCTCGGTTATGAGCTAAATAACGATCCTGAAGGTCGTGATATTCTGAAAGCAGGCTTTGGCACGGCGATGGACAGATTCTCAGCCGACTCATTGGACTTTTTCATTGAATTCGATGGCCAAGAAATCTTCAAGCGTGCGATTAACGGAATGAATAAATTGAGCACTAAAGTGCTTGAAAAATGTGGTGTTGATAAGGATGAAGTGGATCTCGTGATCCCGCATCAAGCCAACGAACGTATTATTGATACCTTAGTTAGCCGAATGAAAATCCCGAAAGAAAAAGCCTTCGTGAACATCGCTAATTATGGCAATACCTCGGCGGCGACGATTCCAATTGCCATTTGTGATGCGTTAGAACAAGGCATTATCAAGCCGAATCAAACCATACTCTCTTGTGCCTTTGGCGCAGGCTTAACCTCTGCCGCACTCTTGCTGCAATGGGGAAATCGCGTCACACCTATCAATATCAGTGATGCCGAGTTACCGCCTTGTGATAAAACAGGCATAGAGTTAGTTAAACGCGCTGTAGATTATTTTTGTAAGCCGTAAACGGTTTCTGCAAAACGATAACATAGTGTTTCACTAAAACAAAAAGCCATCTTAATCGATGGCTTTTTTAGTATATGACTACAGAGCTTATTCATTCAGCTTGCTAATGATCATCTCATCCCAATAGATAGCTTGATTAAAATGTTCGGCGAGTTTTTGATTTAACTCGTTAAAGCCTTTAATCACGCCTTCGCTGCCACTAATACAAGACCAGACAAATCGATGGCAATTATTGTCGAATAAATCATATTCCCGATACTGATAAATCGCCTGTTCAGCACGGGGCAACACAGACTCGGCAATAAGAGGCTGATGTTGGTGATTACAGGCAAGATAGATTTGGCTACCGGTCCGTCCCGCTAAAAAACGCTTTACCGATACAGCCCGCACCAACCCTGAGCCATGTAACTCTACGAGGCAATTATCACCAAGCCAAATGCCAGTATGCTCAATCACACCAAAAACATAACAACAGACGATACTCCCAGGAATTGGCGATACTTGTTTTAATCCCTTTTGCCATTGACTCGGCGGTGCCACCATAGCGCGATTGGCAACGGGGGACTTAGGAGCCTTACCGAGTAATCTGTCACGCTCAAGCTGTTGACGCTGCTCGCGCTCATCGGCCAGCAAAACAGCACCGATTACGGCACCACCCACCCAAAGTAAAGGTAACGGCATCATATTCTCCTACACACTCAACTTAGTAGAGTGAAGTACAAGTTGGTTGGATTGCCAAGTTAACGGCAGGTTGAATTTGAACAGAGAATTAAATGTCAACTGAGTTTAGCTTGTCAGTGATTAACCTAAGATGAAATCAAAGTGAAATCAAAGTGAAACCAATCCATCTCAAATGAATTCACTCACCACAAAGAGTGATTTTAGTTAACACTGACTAAGTCGATTTTTGCAGTAAATCAGCCACGGTAAGCTTTGCCGCACCGCCCATAGCAGCCATTTGCGCGAGTAATAATTCCCCACAAGCTAAGGCATCGGTCAGTGCGCTATGGGCTGTATAAATGGGTAAACTGTAACGTTCGCGACAAGCACCGAGACGCAAGCTCCCCTCTTTAATCACTGAGTGTTCCCGTAGTAAACGGTGCTTTTCAATCATTAAAGTATCGATTGTAGGTAAAACAATGGCTTGATGATAAATCGTCAATAAATCCTGCTGTAAAAAACGACAATCTAAAGGGGCATGATGTGCCACCAGCACGCGGCCATAGGTCTGATTGATAAACCAGCCCATGGCTTCTTCAATGGTTACGGCTTGTACCAAATGATTATCAAGAATGCCGTGGATCGTCGCGCTTTGGCCTACACTACCGCGAATTTGTACTAACTTTTGTTCGGCGCGTGCCAACGGGATCTCACCGCGCTCAATCGGCACCAATCCAATACTGAGAATTTGGTCTTGCTGTGGATTGAGCCCTGTCATCTCCAAATCCATCGCCGTTAACGGCGCTTCGGATAACGGCATTGCCAGCAGAGGCAACAGCGACTGATAATAGCCTTTAAATAAATGATGTTGGCAACGCAGCGCCCGCCAATTGAGCTGAGTTTTCAGCAACAATATATTCATATCAAAAACTTCGCATAAATTTCATCTTCATCCCCGCCTGCGCCTCATGCACGACTTTAAAAGCGTCACGTAACTGATGACGAACCAGCGAAGATAAATGCCCAGGCAGCAAATAATTACTCACCTCTACCCCTTGATTATGTTGATAACCTTGGTTCGATAACCGCATATGAGCGATAAACTCGTGGGCATCAGCCAAATTGAGCGCATCTTGTCGATTGAGGATATTCGCATCCATCAAGGCACGAATACGTTTTGCAGTATTCACTTCTTTAATGCCCGCAGACAAGGCATAAACACGGGCAATATCGTTAATCAAAGCATTGCCCTTATGCTTCAAATCTATGCCTTTAACTTCACTACCATCCCGCTCGAGTACAAATTTGCGGAAAAATCCTAGCGGCGGCGACTCCACCAGCGAATTGCCAGTCATACCCGCGAGGAAAATATCGTTATCGCGGGTTTGAGCTAAGACTTTATCCTGTAAGGCATCAAACAGGGTTTGTGGACCGTAAACCGATCGCATATCGAAGAAGATGCTGGCGTGCATTAACGCCTTAGGCTCAGGCGTTATGACCCATTTTTCAAATACCTGTTGCCACTGTTTGAGTGACATCCGCCATTGGGGATTTTGCGCCATAATATTGCCGGGACAAAATTCATAACCGCATTGGTCAAGCCCTGCGCACACGGCATGGGTTAAGGCATCAAAATAACCTTTAGCAAAATCATCCATCTCTTCTGCGACTAACAAGCCATTATCTTGATCTGAACACGCAGCCTGATCTTGTCGTCCCTGCGAGCCAAATGCCAACCAGCAAAAGGCCATGGGCGGTTCACCGAGTAATTGCTGATTGAGCACAATTAATCGCCGCGTCAGCGCATCGGTGACAGAGGTTAACACTCGGCCAATTTCTTCAGCTCTGGCATCGGCACTAATAAGATTTTGCAGCAATAGGGGAATTTGCTTACTGACGCCAATTAAACTGGCAAGATCCTGCTGCCGTTCAATCTCACCAATCAACAGTAGCGGTTGTGAGCCCTGCCCGCGCAAGATGTCGGTACTGGTCACCATACCGATAGCTTTATCTTGATCAATAATAGGTAAGTGATGAATGTTATGCTCACTCATCAGCAGCATGGCTTCAAAAATCAATGCATTGGAGGAAATAGAGATAGGTGAAACCGTCATGGCTTGATGCACAGCAACGCTGCCATCAAGCCCTGCTGCTAACACGCGATTACGCAAATCCTTATCGGTTAAGATGCCAACCAATTTATGATTATCCGTCACCAATAAGGACGATACTCGGCGATTTCGCATCAAGAGTGCCGCCTGAGTCACGCTAGCTTGAGCATCAATAACGATGGGAGTGGAAGACATCAAGGTACTTATCCGACTTGTGGTCGTCAGATCCTTTGCCTTAAAGCGGGCCTCATGGCGTAAACGCTTTGCGAAGGCGCGGGTAAAAAACTTATCGAAGTGACGACTCTCACTCCTAAGGCTATCAAACAAGGCTTGGGGCAGATGATAAACTAGACCGTCTTCAAGAATAGCGACTTTATTAACGACTTTTTCCCCTGATAACAAAGTAGAAAAGCCAAAAAACTCACCCTCACCCACTCTATCCACCAACACGCCGTCAGGATCGCGCACCTCAAAGGCGCCGCTACGCACCATATACAACTTAGGCGAATTCGCGTCGAAATTAACATAACCAGAGGCCTTGCTGTAATACCCAACAGTAACAGCCTTAGCGCAGCGCACGACTACATCCTCAGGCAGAGCATCAAAGGGCACAAGTCCCTGTAGAAATTGCACTACGGGTTGTAACTCACTGGCATTCATAGGCAACACCTTCTTTAGGCGAATTTTTACTGAGATGTCATCACTATAGCCTGCATTGTCGCTACGCTACATTCGACTAAAGTCAGCCGCAAGCATAATAAAGTGACTCCCCACAGAGTCATAAAGGCAGGCCAAAAGAGGCCATAAAAAAGAGCGCCGAAGCGCTCTCTTGTGTTGATACTCACCATTACGCAGTAAGGTTAGTGGCCGCTTGCTTCACCCGAACCTTTAGGGAAACGAATCGATTCAACCATCTCCTGAACATGCAGTGGTGTTGCCGCAGTGACTCGACTCACTATCGCTGCTACACCGAAGTTCACCAGCATGCCTACCATACCAATACCTTCTGGTGAAATACCCAGGAACCAGTTAGCAGCTATGTTAGCCGTTGGATCAACAAACTTGAAGTAGATGATATAACCCGCAGTAAACAGTAGACCCGTTAACATACCAGCAATCGCACCTTCTTTATTCATTGTCTTAGAGAAAATACCCATAACAATGGCAGGGAACAGTGAGGAAGCCGCTAATCCGAAGGCGAATGCCACCACTGCCGCCACGAAACCAGGAGGGTTCACCCCAAAGTAACCCGCAATCACAATGCCGATACCTGCCGCCAAGCGAGCGTATAGCAGCTCTTTTTTATCGGAAAGGTTAGGCATTAAATTCTTTTTCAATAGGTCGTGTGAAACCGACGTTGAAATCACCAATAGCAAGCCTGCAGATGTTGATAACGCAGCGGCTAAACCACCCGCCGCCACGAGGGCGATAACCCAAGCTGGTAAATTAGCGATTTCTGGAGTAGCAAGTACGATAATATCGTTATCAATCTTCATTTCATTTTTGCTAGCGGGATCTTCAATCTTACCTGACGAATAGTAAATTTTACCGTCGCCATTTTTGTCATCCCACTTAATCAAACCGGTTTTTTCCCAGTTCTTAATCCAATCTGGTGCAGACTCATAAGCCACACCTTTAGAATCGGGACCGTTAATAGTTTCAATCATGTTCACGCGGGAGAACGCTGCTAACGCAGGCACTGTGGTGTACATAATCGCAATAAAAACAAGCGACCATCCGGCAGTGATACGTGCATCTTTCACCTTAGGTACAGTGAAGAAACGCACGATAACATGGGGTAAACCCGCAGTACCCACCATCAAGGCACCCGTAATACAGAACACATCTATCATGCTCTTAGAACCGTCGGTGTAAGGTGCAAATCCGAGCTCAACCGAAACGTTATTGAGTTTTTCTAACAAATACACACCGCTATTATTGCCAGCGGCATCTAGTAACTCAGCACCAAAACCAATTTGCGGAACTAAGTGGCCTGTCATCATCACTGAAAGGAAAATAGCCGGAACCATAAAGGCGAAAATCAGTACGCAGTATTGGGCAACCTGAGTGTAGGTAATCCCTTTCATACCACCGAGTACCGCGTAGAAGAACACGACCGCCATACCGATATATACGCCCGTATCCACATCCACTTCAAGGAAACGCGAGAACACAACACCCACGCCACGCATTTGCCCTGCAATATACGTAAAGCAAATAAAGATAGCGCAGATAACCGCGACTGTGCGTGCCGCCTGTGAGTAATAACGCTCACCGACGAAATCTGGCACAGTAAACTTACCAAATTTACGTAAATACGGTGCCATACAAAGGGCAAGCAATACGTAACCGCCAGTCCAGCCCATCAAGTACACGCTACCATCGTAACCGACGAAAGACACAATACCCGCTAACGAAATAAATGACGCCGCTGACATCCAATCTGCCGCCGTTGCCATACCGTTCACCACAGGGTGAACACCGCCGCCAGCAACATAGAACTCTTTGGTTGAACCCGCACGGGTCCAGATTGCAATCCCAATGTAGAGCGCAAATGAGAGCCCTACGATAATATATGTGAGTGTTTGAACATCCATCTCAAAGCTCCTTAGTCTTCTTGTACGTTATATTTTTTATCTAAGGCGTTGGCTTTTGCCGCGTAGACAAAGATAAGCGCAACGAATACATACATAGATCCCTGTTGTGCAAACCAGAAACCTAATTTGAATCCCATGAAATGGACTTCATTGAGTACATCAACCAATAAAATGCCGCATCCAAAAGAAACTGCCGCCCAAATGGCTAATAAGCTCAGTACGAGACGAATATTCTCGCGCCAATAACCCTTTGCCTTGTCGTTGTTTTCAAAACCCATAGTGACTCCCCTGTGCTGTTTTAATTTTAAGTCATGTTTAATCTAGCAACAGCTGGTGTGAGCACAATCACGACTTTCGTCTAACCCGTGATTCAAAACACTGTCTGCAAATAGCGAATAGAAACAAATTCAAAGAGTTAACAATGATATTACATTTTGATGCGGTTTTAACTTTTTTAACAGGTTAGACCAATGTCGAACATGAATGAGTGGGATGTGAATGGAGAAAGAGGATTTTCAACCAATAAATAGAAATAACTTATTGTCTGAACTAGGGAAATTAGAAATTTAAATGACCTTTAATACAGCTCTAGACTGGCTAAAAATCAGATGACTTGAGGTTTTTAGCCTAGATTATCGAGAGTTTTAATCATGAGTTTCTCAATCAATTAGAGACGTTAAATCTTTCATCAAACCTAGGTCAGCCCAATTGCTTACCGTTTCATTTCATCATGTTATTTCGTCAAAATGTTAGGGTTTGACTCACAGTCACCTTGCAGGTTTACAACAAAAAATAACCCAGCCTATGCTGGGTTACTCAATCTACCTTGAGGAAACGTGACTAAGCGTTACTCGCAACAAGCAACTTTCATCGCATGATACATCGCGCGCCGTCCGTCTATAAAATGCCGTTACTTCGCAGCTAAAAACTTCACTAACGCCGCCAATTCTTCTGCGGTATGTGCGGTTGAGGTCAGCATATAACGGCCATTAACCAGTAATGACGGTACCCCCTTGATCCCAGCAAGCTCAGCTTGAGAGTCATAATTCATTAGGGTGAATTTAGCATCGACGGAATTCATCGCGGCATCTACATCATCCACCCTAGCGCCTTGGGCAATGAAAAAGGCTTTTACTTGCTCAAGGGTGGTAAATTGCTCACCTTTCTCATGAATTTGCTTAAAAATGGCACCATGGGTTTGCTTAGTCATCTTTAATTTTTGCGCCATATAATAGGCAAACTGGCTCAATTCCCAAGCGGGACGACCTGCACCAACGGGGGTACGCTCAAAGGCCACATCTTTGCCAAGCAGCTTTACTGTCGACTCAATGAGCGGTTCTTGCTTATAACAATGTGTACAGTTATAAGAAAAAAACTCCCGCAGCACTGGCTTTTGCGTTTCGGTAATGCCCGCCACAGTGACATAATCCTTGCCTTCCTCGAAACTTGCAGCCTGCAGGGCAAAGCTGGCACTCAGCATTAATCCGCACGCAAATACTGCTATAGGTCGAACTCGATTAAACACGCTCATTATATTGTCTCTTTTTATTCGCCATTTGTTTAAATAAGGATTACACATTTGCTCAAGCAAACTTGGAACCCAAAGATAACCTAAAAGTTCGACTTTTACCTTTAACAGTAATGAACCTTTCTCAACATGCCGCTAGCATATCCAGCGGCGAAACATACTGATATCGAAAGCCTAAATCTGTGACAATCGCGTCAGCTTGGATGACTTTACTCGGCATAGATTGTTGATTAAATTCTGGCGCGACTAAACCTAGAGATTCGGCAGCAGCTTGATAAAACTCAGCTTTAGTCGGATGTGAAGGTGCGCAAAGATTATAAATCGGCGCCACTGATAATCCAGAATGAGTTGCCGCGAGAATGGCGCTAACGGCGCGCACACAGTCGCTAAGATGGACTAAATTTACCGCGACATTCGCTCCACTCACATCGGTTTTTCCAGCAAGAAAACGCCCAGGATGACGTTTAGGACCGACGAGTCCAGCAAAACGAACGATACAGGTATGGGGCAATGCTTGAAATAAAGCTTCAGCATCTAACAGCACTTGGCTATCGCTTGATTCTGTCATCGCATCGGCTTCTGTCATCAATTTATCTTGGGTCGGATATACGCCCGTAGTGCTGATAAACACAATCCGCTGATATTGCCAGCCTTGAGTTAATGCGATGAGTTGTTGTAATTCTTCAAGATAAGCGGCATTACCACGCTTTAGCCGTGGAGGAATATTGACCACCAGATAATCGGTCTGAAATAAACCGCTTAACGCCTGAGCATCGGGGGCAGATGATGCTTCGTGGCCCAATTGCAGCGGATAGGCTTCAATCCCGACTTCAGTTAATACCGATAATTCTTCGGCACTGCGCTTACAGCCAGTGACTCGATAGCCCTCATGGACAAGTTGCTTTGCCAAAGCAAAACCAAACCATCCACAACCGACCAAAGCAACACTGGATTTTACTGCGCTGTTTTCTGCTTTTACATTCGCCATATTAGCCCTAAGGGAATCACATCAGCGGATAGAATACGGAACTTAGCGCATAAGATTCAAGTTTGTAGCGAACTAAAATAAAAACTAATCCCTTTATCGACTTGTAAGGTACGAATCGCCCCCTCGGACAACTCTTCCGCCTTGATGGCTTTTTGTACTGTCACGCCTTCATTACTTAAAAAACGCAGCGATGGCTCACTACCATCCTCTTTGCAGGCCCACACTTGGGGTTGACTCACATCTTTAGTCGTCATCATGACTTTTGCGATACAGCCATCGGAGAGTTTCACTATGGTTCCTGGTGGATAAATACCGAGAATTTTAACCAAAATAGCGATTAAAGATTCGGCATGTTTAGTGGCCCGATTCTTAAACAAATAACCTAAAGCGACTTGAGGAGAGGATATTTGTTGACCACTGAGCTGTTGATCGTAGTCATTTGCCAAACTCACGATCTGCGTAATGATAGGAATTTTATGATCAGTTAACCCATCAGGGAAACCTGAACCGTCAATAAACTCATGGTGGTGTAGCACAATGTGGAGTACTTCTTTAGGGAATAATCCGGAACGATTGAGCATGTCATAGGCGAAATTAGGGTGCATTTGCAGATAATTTGACTCATGAGGTGTTAAGGCTCCGCGCTTACGGCGAATAACATCAGGTACCTTAAGTTTTCCAATATCATGTAACAAACTACCAAGAGCAATATCACGCAGTTCCCTTGGGCTTAAATCCAGTGCATGACCCATCATCATTGCTAATACTGCCACAGAGACCCCGTGCTGGGTCACACTGACATCGTTATCATCCATTCCGACCAAAGTGAGGAAAGGTTTTTCAACTTCCTGCAAATGGCTTAGCAAGTCTTCTACCAATGACGCCGACAATCGATAGGCACCTTCGGGATCACTGGCTATCTTGCCAAATACATTTCGGCAGTTATTTACATTCTCAAGGAAACGCTTTTGGCTTAAACGTATCGCCTTACGGGTATCGGCCTTAAGATCCCGCTCAGGTGGAACTTCAATTTCATCTTCAACATCCTCATCTTCCCTAACAGTCTCCGATCCGGGATTCAATTCAGATAACAAAAAAACATAGGGAACGCCTAAGCCACGGATCATTTCGATTTGAGCGGCACTGCTAATATCAACACGGTTAAATAAAAAAGGGTGGTTCGTCCATGACAAAGGCAACTTGACTCTCATGCCAAGTTGAATTTCTGACAGTAACAACTTTTTTTGAGGTACTTTTGCCACGCAATATGACTCCTTTCAAATGTAATGTGGATATAAACAGATGACCTCATCTGCGTATCCAACAGGGCACATTTAAGCTAAGTACATATAACTATAGATGATTCAAAGCATTCAATGGAGAAATAAGGTAAAAATCCTTATCAAACTGAGGGATAGAACACATCGTCATGTGCCCCACCGCTCAGTTCTAAATAAAGTTATTATATAACAATACGATAAAAACTAAGGCTGAAGTTCTTGAGCTTCTTCTTTTGGCCAATCACGGAGGTAATAACTGAGTCGCTTCGATTTAATAAGATAAATACTCGACCAAAACAACATTAAAGCATCTAAAGCAAGACTCCAATGAAACAGAAATTGGCTATGGATTAACCGCTGACCCAACAAAACGCCATCAATCATCAACAGCAACCACAACCCCCATTTTAAATGCACAAAAATCGGTCTTAACCATTGGGGCGAACGTCGACGTTCAGCTATCACCACAAGATAAATCAAAACCGCGCCAAGTCCCGCCCCGAGTGCTAGCAAAAAATCTGACTTTTCAGGGTAAAAAATCCGCACTAACTCAGAACGATCACCCATCTGAGTCAGCGAGGCGATAAAAATACACCAACCACGCGCGAGATAAGCCAAAAGCGCATATAAAAAGATGGGCGGTTTAATGTGGCCTTTATCATCGAGCCAAGTGATGTGACTAAAATTCAAATAGGTTTCCAATCAGCAAAATCTAAAACAGCATATCAAGGAGATGGTGCCAATCGCAGTTAATTCAATAGCCAAAGCAGATAATCTTTCCGCACCGTGATTATTTTCAGACAAAAAAATAGCGCCTTGGGCCAGGCACTATTTAATATCGGCTATTCGGCGGTATTCACCCCTTGATACAAGGCTGCAGCCGCTACAGCCAGCATTGAATCAACATCAAGCCAACGCCCTCTCTGAAATGACGCCAATCAAGCGTTCGCGGCGAGAAGTGCTAACAGCTCGTCTTCATCCATCACTTTAACACCAAGCTCCTGCGCTTTAGCCAGTTTTGAACCTGCCGCCTCACCTGCCACTAAACAATCGGTATTTTTGGAGACACTGCCTGCCACTTTCGCCCCCAGCGCCTGCAACCGAGCTTTAGCATCATTGCGATTGAGCTGATTTAAGGTGCCAGTCAATACCCAAGTTTGGCCTTTAAGCGGCTGTGCATCTGCACTAGGTGCTTCAATGGCAGGCCAATGAACACCTGCAGCAACTAAAGCATCAATAACTTCAAGGTTATGGGGCTGGGCAAAAAAATGGGCCACATGCTGTGCAACAACAGCACCAACATCTTCCACTTCGGTTAACTGCTCCACAGTTGCCACCCGCAGCGCATCTAGACTGGCAAAGTGCGCCGCCAGGTTTGCTGCCGTCGCCTCGCCCACTTCGCGAATACCTAAGCCATATAAGAAACGCGCAAGAGTGGTGGTTTTGGCCGCTTCAATCGCGGCAGCTAAATTGGTTGCCGACTTCATCCCCATGCGGTCAAGCATAGTCATCATAGAAGCGGTGAGCTTAAACAGATCCGCAGGACTTTGAACTAACTCTTTATCAATCAATTGCTCAACGACTTTGTCGCCCATGCCATCGATATCTAAAGCCTTGCGGGATGCAAAATGCTTAATCGCTTCTTTACGCTGCGCTTCGCAGAATAAACCACCGCTACAGCGCGCCACAGCCTCACCTTCTAGGCGCTCAACTAAACTGCCACATACAGGACAATTGTGCGGAAATACAATGTCTGTCGCCGTTTCAGGGCGTCTTTCGGGCACTATGGCAACAATTTGTGGGATAACATCGCCAGCGCGGCGGATGATCACTGTGTCACCGACTTTAATGCCTAAGCGGGCAATTTCATCGGCATTGTGCAGCGTCGCATTCGATACCGTCACGCCACCAACAAACACTGGCTTTAAGCGTGCTACTGGCGTGACAGCACCTGTGCGGCCCACTTGAAAATCAACGCCTTCAAGTTGGGTCATTTCTTCCTGTGCGGGGAACTTATAAGCAATCGCCCAGCGGGGTGATTTAGCCACAAAGCCTAAACGTTGCTGCTGGGCAATGTCGTTAACTTTCATCACTACGCCATCGATTTCAAAGGCTAAATCACCGCGACGGCTGAGAATATCTTTGTAGTAGTCATAGACTTGGCTTAGTTCAGCGCAGACTTTAATTTCGCTACTTACGGGTAAACCCCACGATTTAAGCTGCTGTAACTGCTCGAAATGGGTTTTAGCTAACGGATGGGAATCCGGCTCCACCACACCGAGCGCATAGGCATAAAAAGCCAATGAACGGGCAGCAGTAATTTTACTGTCAAGTTGTCGCAAGCTACCGGCTGCTGCGTTACGCGGATTCACGAAGAGTTTTTCATCTTTGGCGCGCGCCCTGTCATTCAAAGCTTCAAAAGCGGCTTTTGGCATAAAAGCCTCGCCGCGTACTTCAACGAGTTCAGGGAAGTCATTACCACGTAATTTAAGCGGGATCGATTTAATGGTTTTAACATTTTCAGTGATGTCTTCACCCACTGAACCATCGCCGCGCGTCGCCGCACGCTCGAGCACACCATGGCGATACAAGATACTCACGGCAAGGCCATCAAGTTTAGGCTCACAACAAAAGCTCACCTCACCCACTTTATCGGTGACACGCTTATGGAAAGCACTGAAATCCGCCTCATCGAAGGCGTTATCTAGGCTTAACATAGGCTTAAGGTGCGTGATTTGATCAAATTTGGCGAGCGCTAATCCGCCCACCCTTTGAGTCGGTGAATCAGCGACAATCAAATGGGGATACAAGGCTTCTAACTTGAGTAAACGCTGCATCAACCTGTCGTACTCAGAATCGGTAATGCTCGGAGCATCGTCCACATAGTAACGAATGTTGTGCTCGTTCAGCGATTGGCTGAGCGCCTGCATCACCTGCGATGCGTTTTCTGGGGTGACGTCTTTAGACAGAAGTGTATCGAGTTGAATGTCTTGCATATTCTTTATCCAGAATTCTTTAGATCACAAAAAGTAGATCACAAAAAATGAGGCCGCAATAGCGGCCTCATCAATCTATTAACCGCCAAGTTGCGGTGTCGGCTTAAGCGTTAGCGCGAATGCGGTGTAAATAATCTTGCTTAGTGAACTCACCCCAAGGTTGGCGTTGTCCGTCAAGCACGACCGCATCGATATCATCCGCGAGTTGACGCGCCGAGTTAAGCATAATCGAAAAGTTCATTAGGGCGTCACCGTAACAAGGCAAAGTCATGAAAAACACCACGCCTTGGGTACTGAACTGCTCCATATTATCAGGATCAAACACGCCAGGCTTTAGCATATTCGCTATCGAGAACAATACTTTTCCATTGCCAGCATTATCCACATGGCGATGGAAAATATTCATATCGCCATATTTAAAATTCAAGGTTAAGAAACAAGGCAGCAATTCGGCGCCGTTAAGCTGTAGACCCTCTTTAGCGACCACGTGTAATACCAGTACGTCGCGTGGTTCACCTAACTCATCTTCAGCGGCTTGTTCGGCAACCTCTTCTTGATAGCTATCTTCTTTATATTCATTTTCGTCAAACAAGGCCGTTTGCTGCGGAGCTGCACTACGTAACGCATGCTCCTGCTCAGCCGCTTTTTGCGCGACGATAGCCGCATGGGATTGACCCATTGGCGGAGTTTGCGTGCTCGCTTGAGTGTTCAAGACGGGCTCTTGACGCGAGACTTTCGGGCCACGGTGTTGCTCTTTTGCCACGGGTGGCTGCAAGCTAAAATCAGGCTGAGCTGTCATAGGCTCGTGTTTAGGGCCAACTTTCAACTCTGGTTTAAATTCTGTTGATTTAAACTCTTGTGGTTTAAATTCAGGCTTAGGTTCTAACTTTACTTCCTGCTTCAAATAAGGATTGGCCGCAGGAGTTTCGTTGTTAGGTGCAAGTTCACCGGCTTTGCGCACGCGTACGGCGCCAATACCATCGGCATCAAACCCTTCTGAATCGATCCGCTTCGGACTCGGCTCACCTTTCTCAGCCTGTTTCTTATAAAAGTTGCTCATTGGGCTATCTTTCAATGATTTAGGCTGTTGTCTTCTGATAGACCAAAATCCATGCACCAGCACAGCAACTATGGCTATGGCGCCTAAAACGAACAATACTAGTTGCAAATCTTCCATTGGTTACCCTGTCTTTCTTCTAGTTATCCAGCGTCAGCCATCGCCACCGCTTGCTCTATGTCTACCGCAACTATACGAGACACACCGGGCTCGTGCATAGTCACGCCAATAAGTTGATCCGCCATTTCCATGGTTATTTTGTTATGGCTGATATAAATAAACTGTACGCTCTGTGACATTTCTTTTAGCAATCGACAGAAGCGTTCTACGTTGGCATCGTCTAATGGCGCATCCACTTCATCTAACATACAGAAGGGAGCAGGATTCAGCCTAAAAATGGCGAATACCAATGATAAAGCGGTTAATGCTTTTTCACCACCCGAAAGAAGATGGATTGTGCTGTTCTTCTTCCCCGGTGGTTGGGCCATGATAGTCACGCCCGTTTCTAACAAATCGTCGTCAGTTAACGCTAAATAAGCTCGGCCGCCACCAAACACTTTCGGAAATAAGCGTCCGAGATCTTCGTTGACTGAATCAAATGTCGTCTTAAAGCGGCTTCGAGTTTCTTTATCTATTTTACGGATCGCTTCCTCTAAGGTTGCAAGCCCTTTATTTAAATCGTCATCTTGATGATCAAGATAAGATTTTCGCTCACTTTGCTGTTCAAATTCTTCGATCGCCGCAAGGTTAATGGCACCTAAACGAACAATTTTCTGCCGGATTTGATCTAAATCACTCTGCCACTTGTCTGGCATCCCCTCTGCCGGCAAGTTTCCAAGGATTTCAGACAGAATGATTTGCTGTTCTTGTAAGGCTTCCAGCTGACTATTCGCTTGGCCTTTTATTCCTTCACGACGTAACTTTAACGTGCTCAGGCTTTGAGTCAAGTCCTCAAGCTTACCAAGCTCTTGTTTTTGCTTTATTCCTATACTGTTTAATGTGTCTGTGAGCACACTTTGCTGCTGACGAACCTCTTTTAAGCCCTGTTGTTGCTCATGTTGTTGCTTTAGTAACTGCGTTAACTGTTCAGTTAGCTGCACACTATTTTGCACCCCACTCAATTGGGCAACTTTGGCAAGTTCTGTTAACACAGACTCGCGGGAGTGGATGAGTTCATTGACACGCACTTGCTGTAATTCAATTTGCTCCGCGCTCACGGCCATGCGCATCGTCACGGCTTGCAACCCCGTCGCAGTGGCTGATAATTGACGTTCTACCTCAGTAATACGCCCTTTTAATGCTTGATGGCGCACACTATCGGCCTGTGTGTCTTGGATGAGTTGCCGCTGAATATCTTCACTAGCCTGCAGCGTCTCATCGAGCTCCATTTCTTGTTCTGCTAATAATTCGCATTGCTCGCTTAAGCGTTCAATATCAATCAAACTCGTACTTAAAGCCGCGTCGAGTTTACTTTGCTGTTCGACGCGCGCCTTCACTTGCTCGATTAAACCACTAAGCTGCATCGACTTAGTCGCTTTGTCTAACTGCAATTGATGTAATTTTTGCGCGCCATCGGTCAGTTGCAGTCTTTGTTGCTGCAAAATAGCCGCAAGATCTGTCATCTTGTCTTGCCGAATCTGCAGGGATTGTTGCAAATCGAGGATATTTTGCGCTAACTGAGCTTGCTCTTTACTGAGTTGCACCAGTGACTGGGCGCCCTCTGTTTTAGTGATTAAAAAACCTTGTCCCAGTAGATAACCGTCGGCAGTGACAATCCGTTCATCGGATGTTAGCTGTGGCAGCAGTTCTTTCGCTGCATGGATATCCTTTGCCCACTTAAGCCCCGCTAACCAAGGGGCGAGATTCACCTTAGCCTGTAAAAATTCACTTTGGCTTGATTGTGACGCTAACGCTTGAAACCCCATTTCAGTTTCAGTGACGCCAACGGGCAAGGTCAACAAGCCATTTAGGGCGAGTTCGGCCGCGGTTTCCCAACCATTTTCAACAGTTAAACTCTGCCATAACTGCGGTTTATCACTCTGCTGTTCTTGCTTAGTCAACCACTGTTCAACCAGCTCATGGCGCGCTTTAGTCGCAGTTAATTGCTGCTGAATGTGCTCAGCGCTATGGCGGGCTTCATCTAAGGCTTGCGTACTTGCACTTACACTTTGTTCTTGCTGATGATTAATTTCATTTTGCAGTGTGAGCGCATCATCCAAAGACTCAATATCTTGCTGCAATGGTGTAATACTCGATGCGAGATCACCGTCCATTAACGCCACAAGTTGCGCCTGCTGCTCACGACTTTGCTGCTGTTTGTGTTGCAGTAATTGCTGCTGATGCGCTAACTGGCTGCGACGCAGTTCAAGCTGTAACTTATGCTGAGAAACATCCGCTGCCTGTTGGCGCGCCACTTCGGCCTGCTGCTGACTGCGTTCTATGCTCATTTCCCATTGGGATTGCAGCTCATCCATGAGCTCTTGTTGCTCATCATGCTGTGGCCCAAGTTTGGCAAGTTCAAGCTCTAACGCGCTAAGACTCGCTTTATAGCCGTTAAGCTTATCGGTGTTTTGTTGGATCTGCTCTTTGACTTGCGCCAACTGGGTTTCGAGCTGGGCGTCGCGTTGCTTTTGATTCTGTAGCTGTTGCTCTAACTTAGCGATCTCAGTACCGGTCAGATAATAGGCTTCAACCGCTCGCTGCTCTTGCTCCGCCAATTGCGCGAGTTGCACTTGCAATTCAGTGGTCTGTAATTCATCAGTTTGCGCGAGTGACTGCGCCGCCGCTTGCTGCACTTCAATAGCACTTATCTGCTCAGATAGGCTCGCCATCTGATCTTGCAACTCTTGATAGCGCATCACAAGGAGTTCAGCATGGGTCTTACGCTCGGCCTGTTTAAGCTCACGATATTGTTTAGCGGCTTTAGCCTGCTGCGCAAGTTTATCTAACTGCTTACCGAGCTCACTGCGAATATCGCCCAAACGCTCGAGGTTTTCGCGGGTATGGCGAATACGGTTTTCAGTTTCGCGCCGACGCTCTTTATAGCGGGAAATCCCGGCGGCTTCCTCAATAAAGGTACGCAAGTCTTGGGGTTTAGATTCAATCAGGCGGGAAATAGTGCCTTGCTCGATAATGGCATAACTTCGCGGGCCAAGACCTGTGCCCATAAACAAGTCGGTAATGTCTTTACGACGACACTTTTGACCATTGAGAAAATACCAAGACTCACCGTCGCGGCTCACCTGACGCTTAACGGCGATTTCTTCATAACTGGCATACTGACCAGCGAGGCGACCCTCTTTGTTTTCAAAAATAAGTTCAACACCCGCCACAGACACAGGTTTTCGCGCGCTTGAACCGTTAAATATCACATCGGCCATAGAATCACCGCGTAGGTGCTTCGCCGAGCTTTCACCGAGCACCCAACGCACGGCATCGATCACGTTCGATTTACCGCAGCCATTTGGGCCAATAATGGCGGTTAATGCCTGTAAAAAAGGAATTTTCGTGGGATCGACAAACGACTTAAAGCCGGCAAGTTTTATCTGTTTTAATCTCATGGTGCCAGTTAGCGCGTCTCTGAAGTCTGGCCCGAAAATGAGCCGAGCGGTGCAAATGCATTCTGCTGGCAACTTTAACAAAGCAGGCAGCATTTTGTAACGCTTTTTATTGAATTCATGCGGCTTTTAGCTTGTCATCTGTCCATGAGTTGATCACAATCGCATATAGCTGTCGCTTAACTTTTTGGAAAAACGATATGACACAGAAAAAAACCTTGCCCTTCCCAGCCAAAAGTGGCGTTAATTATTTTCTCGATGGCTTTGGTTTAATCACACGTAAAGGCCTGCGCACTTTCGTATTTATTCCGTTAATGATTAACCTACTGCTGTTTGCTGGCGTCATTTATGTAGCCATAGGCCAGTTAGATACGCTATTCACTTGGATGAATGCCCAGCTCCCTGAATATTTAAGCTGGTTAAACTTTTTGCTTTGGCCCCTCGCCGTCACCACTATGCTGGTGATGCTTGCTTTTGTATTTAGCTCCGTCATGAACTGGCTCGCCGCCCCCTTTAATGGTCTGTTGGCTGAAAAAGTCGAGCAGCTGTTAACTGGTAAGCAGCTGAATACCGATTCTGGTATTGATTTAATCAAAGACTTACCGCGTATCCTTGGGCGTGAGTGGATCAAACTCAAATACTATCTGCCCCGCGCACTGGTATTTTTGTTATTGTTTTTAGTGCCTATGGTAGGCCAGACGCTGGCGCCGATTTTATGGTTTCTGTTCAGCGCTTGGATGATGGCGATTCAGTACTGCGATTATCCCTTCGATAACCACAAGGTCAGTTTTAAAGATATGCGCTTTGCCTTGAATCAAACCCGTGGCACCAGTTTTAGCTTTGGCGCAACTGTGACGCTATTTTCGATGATCCCCATAGTCAACTTTATCGTCATGCCAGTGGCGATTTGTGGCGCGACGGCCATGTGGGTCGATAAGTATCGTGAAGCGTATCGCAACCATGCCATCGCACCCGAGTAGTAACACCAGCAGTGCTGAGTCATGGCTCAGCACTGCTCCCCAATTTTTTAGACCCAATAATCCAATCATGTTTCGCCTCGTTAAAATCAACGCAAACCTTGTAACAATTACTCGCTATTGTTAACTTCACATTTTCTGGCAAAATGCGCGCCACGAATGTGTTATTTGAGTCTTTTTTGTTGAAATCAATCTTAGCCATCATCTTATCTAGTCTTACTTTTCTACCTGTAACTTGTCTTGCTGGCTATGCCAGCCAATTTCAGTTAGCCATTCCAACACTTAACAGTGCTGCCAATATCGACGGTGAGTTGGACGATGCCATTTGGCAACAAGCCGCAGTCACAGAGCTCAAATACGAAACCCAACCAGGGGAAAACATTGCCGCATTAGTGAAAACCGAGGCGCGAGTCTATGCGACTAAAACCAGTCTTTTTGTGGCATTTACTGCCAAAGACATTAATCCCAAACTCATTCGCGCCACACTCAAGGACAGAGACAAACTGTGGAGTGATGATTTAGTCGGAATTAAACTCGATACTTTTAATAATGCCCGTTTAGCATACCAATTTTTTATTAATCCCCTTGGCGTGCAATTAGACTCAATTGAAAACGAACTAACGGGTGAAGAAAGCGAAGCATGGGATGGTATTTGGAAATCCGCAGGCAAGATCACCGCCGATGGCTATCAGGTCGAAGTCGAGTTACCACTGAGACTGTTCAACTTTGACGACAAGAAAAGCCTGCAAGAATGGGGCTTTGAGTTAATTCGTTATTATCCACGCAATGAAAAACATCGCCTATCGACCCATAAGATTGACCGTAATACGAGTTGTCAACTTTGTCAGTTAGGTGTGGCTTCTGGCTTGGCGGGGGCAGAACAAGGACAGGATGTACAAATCACCCCGACTTTTATCGCCAACCGTAACGAACATAAACAGGCGGATGGCTGGGAAGCTGATAACAATCTCGAGCCAGGTGTAGACTTGCGCTGGGGCATTAATTCCAGCACCTTACTCAATGCCACCATTAATCCCGATTTTTCCCAAGTGGAATCCGATGCTGGCCAGCTCGATGTGAACAGCACTTTCTCCTTGTTCTATGATGAGAAACGGCCGTTTTTTTTGGATAATAAAGACTATTTCGACACACAGGTCAATCTGCTGCACACCCGCAATATTGTTGCACCTGACTATGGTATCAAACTGACAAGTAAGAGCGATGATCACACTTTAGCTCTGCTAGCAAGTAACGATAGCCAAACCACGTTTTTAGTGCCGGGAAATTTAAGCTCAGAGGTTGCCTCGCTTGATCAAGAAAGTTTGAACCTTGCGGGACGTTATCGTTTCGACATGAGCAAAACCTTCTCCATCGGCGGATTACTTACCGCGAAAACAAGCAGTGACAACACTCACAATGGTGCAGCAAATGCCCCCCATAATGGGATCAACAGCCAACCCGATTACCACAACTATGTCATTAGTCTGGATGCGAAATATCAACCAACACCACAGGACAGTTTCACTGCGCAAGTGGCCCAATCGGATACTCAGTACCCCACGGGAGTTTATCGTCAATTTTGTACTGATACTGAAAATGACCCTAGTAATGGTTTGCCCTGTGGCCAATCTCAGCTTGATTGCGAACTCGGTCACTGCCAACTCAACGAACAAGTATTACGTAGCCAATCTGATAGCCGCTTTGGCGGCAATTTATATCAGTTAACCTTTAAACACGAAGAGCGAAATTGGTTTGCTTACAGTGAATACAACGCAGTTGATCCCGATTTTCGTGCCGATTTAGGCTTTGTCGAAAAAATCGATTACCGCACCTTTGAGGCTGGTGCGGGTTTGATTTGGTATCCTACGGGCACCTTTAACAAGGTGGAATTAGCGGGAGATTGGGATATCACTCATAACCAAGCAGGCGAACGACTTGAAGAAGAGTATGAAGCCTACATAGAAATCCTCGGCGCATTACAAAGCGAAATCACCTTTGGTGTAGAAACCCGTGAACGTGTGGGCCCTCGCCTCGATGCTTCACTGCTCACTATCGCCGGAAATAGTCAACTATATGATGAAACCCAAGTGTGGTTTTATGGCGCAGTAACCCCGTTATCGCCCCTGAGTATGGAGCTTGAAATGTACTACGGCGATGAAATTGATTTTATCAATGATAGGCTGGGCACTAAAACGCAAATGAACCCGAGTATCAATTGGAAAATTGCTAATGGACTTTCTATCGATATCTCCCATCTTTATCAGCAAATGGATGTGGAACAAGGTGCACTTTTTACCGCTAATCTGAGCGATGTACGCCTCAACTGGCAATTCAGTCTACACAGTTTTATTCGCCTTTCTAGCATTTACACCCGGATAAATCGCAATGTGGCGCAGTATTTATATTCAGCGCCGCAGAGTGAGGAAGCGCATTTAGGCAATGAGCTCCTCTACGGTTATAAACTCAATCCGCAGAGTGTGTTCTACCTCGGATACTCTGATAGTTTACAGGCTAATGATGAGTTAAGCCGCCTGACGCGGGACGAGAAAACCTACTTTATGAAGTTAAGTTACGCATGGCTGCTATAAACAATCATTGCCTTAAACAGAAAGCAACTTAGGCAAACAACTGACATAAAAAAGCCCACATCTTCCTCGATGTGGGCTTTTTATTATGACGGTGAGAATCTTAGACCTTCTGCAGAATAACACTGCCAATAGAATATCCTGCGCCAAACGAACTCAATAAACCTAAATCGCCAGTCTTAAAGTCACCGGAAAACTTGTGAAATGCAATAACAGAACCCGCGGAAGCCGTATTGGCGTATTCATCTAGTACCACGGGCGCTTGTTCCGCAGACACATCATCCCCAAGCAACTTTCTCACCACAAACTGATTCATGTTGATGTTCGCTTGATGTAACCATAAACGCTTGAAGGACTGTGGCGTTAACGCTTGTTCGGCCAGATGTTCATCCAAATGTTGATAAATCATCGGCAACAGCTCTTTAAATACCTTACGCCCTTGTTGGTGGAATAACTTATCGGCTTGATGGGCCGCACTCGGATCGCAGCGATTCAAGAAACCGAAATTACTGCGAATATTGTTCGAGTAATCGGTAAAACAGCGGCTTGAGAGGATCTTAAACACATGGTCAGACTGGGCTAAGCTTTGTTCTTCCAGTACCAGAGCCGTCGCCACATCACCGAAGATAAAATGGCTGTCACGGTCGCGATAATTCACCTGTGCCGAGCAAATTTCAGGGTTGATCACTAGCACTCTTGAGGCAGAACCCGTAGCAATGGCATTAGCCGCGGCGACAATTGCAAACGTCGCCGATGAACACGCTACCTGCATGTCGTAACCATAACCCCGCGTACCCAGTGCACGTTGAATTTCAATCGCCATAGCAGGATACGCACGCTGAGTATAAGCGCAGGCAACAATCACTAAGTCAATTTGTTCAGCCTTGAGATTGGCATTTTTAAGCGCCATCAATGCGGCTTCAAGGCCAATCTCGGCCTGCATCGATAATTCGTCACTACTGCGCTCAGGAATCAACGGCATCATGACTTCGGGATCCAGAATGCCCTCTTTCACCATCACATATCTGTGCTTGATGCCAGAGGCTTTTTCAATAAACTCGCTCGATGAATAGGACAAAGCCGCGACATGGCCTTGCTCAATTAAGCCTGCATTTTCAAGATTAAAAATATCCACATAAGCATTGAAGCTCTCAACTAAGGCTTCATTGGAAATACTGTGGGGCGGCGTAAATAGGCCACTCCCCGAAATGACGACCTGTTTCATAAATGCTCCAAACGGGTACTGGTTGTAAGGTGAGCAGAGGATGCATCATCACTCGTAAGCACAGGTGCTAACTCATTTTGCCCCTGCGCTTGTTGCTCTAATCGTTGCTTTTTATGCATTTGCACTAAGTCTATCACGACTGTTGAAGATATTTTATCTTGGATCCCCTGCCGATTGGCATCCCAAAATATTTGCATAAAGCCAAGTAAGCCAGTAGTAAAGCCTGCGGCATAGCCACCATAACGGCCAAACGCGGCCCATAAACTGATGTTGGCACCATCGAGCTGGATCACCCTAATGCCCAACATCTTCTTACCTAAGGTTTGACCATCAAATCGTGCAGTAAAGACGGTAAAGTAAAACGCTGCCCAACCAAAACCCAACCCCATATCACTCAGAAAGCCTTTCACCCAAGCGACAACACTATGGGTTGTAGCTTCATCAACGGTTCTGAGGCGAGAATATTGCGAAGAGCTCACATTCACTGCATCAGCCGCACTTTGCAGCTGTACATCCGGCGAAATAGCTTGAATAGGCTGAAGTGGCTCAGGCGGAGAATCTGTTGTCGCCAACTCAACAGGAAGTGTAATAACAGGCCATAGGCTGCCATTAAGCACCTCCGCCTGTAACTTTTCACTGTCTACGGCAGGCAAACTACTGTTGGCTATGGTTTCTAGCACCATTTCACGTTGATCATTTTCTGTCATGCCCTTTGATACTGAAGCGCTTTTTATCGCTTCATGTAGGGATTGAACTTGAGTTTTACCACAAGCATAATTATTGCACTGGCTCAACGACATCAATGCTGGTAGTGACGTAATGATTTGTTCACCTAATGCCAATTGTTGCTCTACTCCCTCACTGCTTTTAACGTCTGTTCCATTAAAATCAAACAGATTATTGGCGGTTGTCAGCAACATAAAAACCAACATCAGGGCATAAAGTCCCCACTTTAATAAACGACCAAACTTACGACTGCGCTTTTCAATCCAGATAATACTGACCACCAGCAAGACAAACATCCAATCCATCTGTTCAGCTAACACAGTGATCAGCAAACCATCAATCAGTATGGCTAACATCCGCTTCAACGGTGTCGCCAATGGGGTATATAACACGGCTGCTGCAATGGTAAATGCCTTTGGCGTTACCATCGTTTTTGGATCTTTACCCAGATCCATTTGTTGCTGCTTCATCTTTGCGCTTGTCCGATACGAGTGATAGGCTAGTTTTACGATTGAGACATCAAGAAGTTATCCCTGTTAATGCCACAATCTTTTTTATGTTAGCAAGAGGTTAACACAGTTAAACTGGCTGCCAATCAGGGTTTGCGAATAACAGCACACCCTTTAATAACCAAATCGAATAAAGAAGAACAAACAATCACTTCTAAAAGCGCCACAGCAGATTATGATTCAGTAGTGCCAACATAGGAGCAAGCAATCCATGAGCAAAATTTTCGAAGATAATTCATATACTATTGGTAATACACCACTAGTACGTTTAAACCGTGTTAGCCAAGGTAAAGTGCTGGCCAAAGTCGAAGCCCGTAACCCAAGTTTCAGTGTTAAATGCCGTATCGGTGCCAATATGATTTGGGATGCCGAGAAGAAAGGTCTATTAACAAAAAATCACGAGCTGATTGAGCCGACATCAGGCAACACAGGTATTGCATTAGCGTATGTTGCCGCGGCCCGTGGCTATAAACTGACCCTGACCATGCCAAATACCATGAGTTTAGAGCGTCGTAAGCTACTCAAAGCCCTAGGCGCAACTCTCGTGCTGACTGAAGGCGCGAAAGGCATGAAAGGTGCCATTGATAAAGCGGAAGAAATTCGCCAATCGGCTCCTGAAAAATACATTTTATTGCAGCAGTTTAATAACCCTGCTAACCCAGAAATCCATGAAAAAACCACAGGTCCAGAAATCTGGAATGATACCGATGGTGAAGTGGATGTGTTTGTTGCCGGTGTAGGTACTGGCGGTACAATTACTGGGGTAAGCCGTTACTTGAAAAAAGTGGCCGGTAAAACCATCACCTCAGTTGCGGTTGAGCCAGCAGATTCTCCTGTTATAGCTCAAACCTTAGCGGGTTTACCTGTGCAACCAGGGCCGCATAAAATCCAAGGTATTGGTGCTGGCTTTATCCCAGGTAACTTAGATTTAGAATTGATTGACCGTGTTGAAGCTGTTACTAACGATGAAGCCATCGACATGGCCCGCCGCTTAATGCAAGAAGAAGGCATTTTAGTGGGTATTTCATCGGGTGCCGCCGTTGTCGCCGCCAACCGCATCGCTGAGTTGCCAGAGTTTGCAGGCAAAACCATTGTGGTGATTTTGCCATCGGCTGCCGAGCGTTACCTATCTTCAGTCTTGTTCCAAGGCCAATTCGGCGACGAAGAAAACGTTCAATAAACGACGTTTTATCGTCCTTAAAATACCCAGCTTTGGCTGGGTATTTTTATTTATGGCATTCCATTATTTAGATCTCGATTACAGAGCATAAACAAGTTACTGCTCAAGTTTGGATACAGCTCATAGTTCTTTGTATCTCAACTGGCTTTCACGGCTAACTTGGTTATAAAGAACGGACCCGCTCGCCAATTCATTCCTTTTTATGTCTTTTTACCGAACACCAAGTAACATCAGCGCCTTCAATGCAAAGTTTGAAGCTCAAAAAATTGCCTTTGGCCCCATTAGTTTCCAAGTCGCCCACTGCCTACTCAAATTCGATGTGCTAGCCCAAATAGATAAAGCGGCCGAACATGGGATCACTGCGGCCGAGTTAAGCCAATCCACCCCACTGAGTGAATATGCCTTGGGGGTATTGTTGGATATGGGGCTCAGTATGGGTCTCGTTTGGCAACATGAAAATGGCTATGTGCTCGACAAAACTGGGCACTTTTTACTCCATGACGACATGGCAGCCATCAACCTTAACTTTGTGCAGGATGTTTGCTATCAAGGCCTTTTTAACCTTGATACCGCGCTACTCGAAGGCAAGGCCGCAGGACTTAAGGTGTTCGGTGACTGGAATACCATCTATCCCGCCTTAAAAGATCTACCACCCAAAGCGAAACAGAGCTGGTTTGCCTTCGATCATTACTATTCGGATCATGCCTTTCCACAGCTTCTACCATTAGTGTTTGCCCATAAGCCAATCCATTTAGTGGATATAGGCGGCAATACCGGAAAATGGGCACTGAGCTGCTGTGATTATGACGCAAACGTTGAAGTTACGATTATGGATTTTCCGGGTCAACTAGAGGTAGCCACACAAAATGCACTCGCACGAGGTTTTGCAGCACGCGTGCATACCTTTGCCACCGATCTGCTGGACGACTCACTACCCTTTGTCGAAGGCGCCGATACTTACTGGATGAGTCAATTTCTGGATTGCTTCTCAAAAATCCAAATCCTGAGCATTTTACAACGCACGGCAAAGGCAATGACATCAAGCAGCCAACTCTTTATCGTCGAAACCTTTTGGGATAGACAGCCATCGGCCGCCTCCGCCTATTGCGTAAATGCCACTAGCCTCTATTTCAGCGCCATGGCCAATGGCAATAGCCGCATGTATCACTCTAAGGATTTATTGGCCCTGCTTCACCAAGCGGGACTGTATGTGGATGAAGACACAGACAATCTTGGCCTAGGGCACACGCTACTACGTTGTAAACTCAAACCTTAAGTTTAATAGCAACATCAAAGTAAATAAAACTTATGCAATGAATAAAATTAATCAAGTTTATTTATCATTGATACCCGCAGTACACTAAATACATCAAAACAGCGCCCCAAAAAAGCGATGTTAAGCATTGTCAGTATTGAGAGGTATTCAAAATGACTTCAAAACGCAAACGCTGGACATCCCACGCAGCTAAACTTCCCAGCCCTATGGCTGGGTTGGCACTGGCAATTGCCAGCTTAGGTTGGACATGGGAGAACATGACACCTTCACTTAATGGCGCAGGACAACTCACAGGTGCCATCATAGCCTCTGTGTTACTGTTATTGCTCATGGGTAAATTCATGCTTCATCCTAATATTTTAAAGGACGAGCTTAGTCACCCTGTGATTGGTAGTGTGATCCCCACCTTCGCCATGGGCTTGATGGTGGTGTCTAAATCACTCGGCGACTATTTCCCCAAAGCTGGCTTAACCCTGTGGCTAGTCGCCATTGGTATCCATGTGATCTTCCTAAGCGCGTTTATCTACTATCGCGCCATTGATTTTAAACTCGAGCACATGGTTCCAAGCTGGTTTGTACCACCGATTGGCATTATCGTCGCGGCGGTGTCTTTCCCTGTGTCTGATTACCAATGGTTAGCAAACGCCATTTTGGTTTTTGGAATGTTAGCCTACTTAATCATGCTGCCTTTGATGCTCTATCGCCTCATTTTCTGTCAGGCGATACCTGATGCCGCTAAACCAACCATTGCCATTCTTGCAGCTCCCGCAAGTTTATCACTCGCGGGCTATCTGACTGTTTGTGAGCAGGCATCAATTCCCTTAGTCGCCTTACTACTGAGCATCGCCATTCTGATGACCAGCATCATCTACTTGGCCTTCTTTCACCTACTAAAACTGCCCTTTAGCCCAGGCTACGCAGCCTTTACCTTCCCTATGGTGATCGGTGCAACCGCCCTCTTTAAAACCGCTGCTTGGTTAACGCAGTTCAATAACATGGGTGAGTTAGCGATATGGATAAAATACTTAGCAGAATTCGAACTGGTAATCGCCACCTTAGTGGTTGCCTATGTCGCCCTACGTTATTTAGGACACTACTTTCCACTGCAATTTAACGTGGTAGAGCACAAATCAGTTCTAAATAGCAAATAAACAGAACAGCTTTTTGTAAAAATAATTAACCATACAAATGAATTGTTCACTCAAAAAACTAAACAATAAACCGAAAGCGAAGTGAATAGATATTCACTTCGCTTTTATATTTAAACAGTCAAAATTAAATAATCAGAAATAGCATTTGATTAGTTTTCACTCTTTACAACATTTCATTCCATAATTTTACTTCTAGCTTCCTGACGCGGTGTAAAAATATCACCATACAAAATTAAACCGCATGAAAACCCTTATTGATAGCACTCCTCAATCATCCAATCTAAAATATATGGAATGACAAACCATATCGTTATTAATTTTTACTTTTTCACATAAAATAGTTTCAAACTATTATTGAAAACAACAAAATTAAAACACAATAAAACAAAACATTAGCAACAATAAAAAAACACAAAGAACCAATAATAAAAACAAAAAGCCAAATAAAAAACAAAACCCTCAGATTAAAACCTTATCTGCCACCGATTACACACACACCCTACTTATATCTGCATTTTAAAAAGAGAGTAAATAACAAATTTTAAACAAAACTCCAGCATGACCAATGTTGCACTTGTTATTTTCTTGTGGTTATATCCTGAACTCAATTAAATGAGAGCTTAATTCTTTACATAAGTAACCATTTAAGAAAAATAAAAAATAAACATACAACATGTGTTAAGGGAGAATAAAATGCGTGCAAATTCTACATTAGCCAAAGCCGTTCGCTTTGCATTAATAAGCGGAGCAGCTACTGCCGCGTTAACCACTTCGATAGTATATGCAGCTGAAGATGGTGCCAAAGTTGAACGTATTGAAGTAACAGGTTCACGTATTAAGCGTACCGATATGGAAACCGCAACCCCAGTTACAGTACTAAGTGCTGATGATATGGCAAAACAAGGTTTTACTAACGTACAAGATGCATTGCAGAGCCTGACTTCAACAACAGGAGCAATGACAACTCAATCAGTACATGGTTTTACACCAGCTGCGTCATCAATCAGTTTACGTAATGCGGGTGCAAGCAGAACGCTAACATTGATTAACGGTAAACGTCTCAACCAATATCCTAAACCAGCAGGTGGTACAGACAACTTTGTTGATACCGCAAACTTACCAATGGAAGCTGTTGCTCGTATTGAGATATTACAATCTGGTGGTTCAGCAATTTATGGTGCAGATGCTGTTGGTGGCGTAGTAAACATTATTTTAAAAAGAGATTTTGATGGCGTCGCATTAAAATATCGACATGGTGATACTACTGAAGGCGGTGGTGGAAGCGATCGAATTGCGCTATCTCTGGGTTCATCTTCCGAACGTGGTAACGTCTCAACCTTCATCGAATTTACTGATACTGAGCGTTTGAATGCAACTGATAGAGCTGTTTTTGGATTAGATACAGACAAAGTACCTTATAGTAAATATTCACAATACAGCTCATATGGGGCTGGCATTACAGGTAAAAAACCTGCTGGTGGAACGACACCAAAAGGCCAACGTGTCCTAACTGCGAGTGAATGCGAAGCGGGCGGTTTTCTTTGGACAGGTAGCGCATGTGGCTTTGATCGCTCAAAGTGGCGCGATCTATCACCAGAAAGCACTCGTTTTATCAGTTCAACGAACTTTAACTATGAACTTGCAGATAATTTGAACTTTGTAGGACGTCTTGATTTTGCAGAAGCAAAATCAACAACACGTATCGAACCTATGGGTATCGATAACTACACAGTCAATGTTGCAGGAGACAAAGTAACTTTAGGCGTTGATTTAGATGATTCACTGACAAAAACATTCGACAAGAATACAGGTCTTGGTGGAGATTTTAAAAATGCCGAAAATGGTGACTACAACTATATTCGTCGTTTGCACGAATTCGGCAACCGCGCAGGAGAAACAAGTACCCGTAACTATTTCTTCACCGCGGGCTTGGAAGGCGTGATCGCTGATGATTATAGTTGGGATACATCCGTAAATTACGGCCGTACTAATGTGGATGTATTCAATAGTGGCTTTGCGACTGTGGGTGGATTATTTAATTATCTAGCTCAAGGTACTGACGGTAAATCACTGCTTGCGCCTATCAGCACAAATGATGTCAGCGGTATAGCGTACACTCCGTTTGAAAAAGCTCAATCAACTCAAAAAAATATTCAAGCAAATATCACAGGTCCAGCATTTGAACTGCCAGCAGGTTCAGCAGACTTTGCTTTTGGGGCGGAATATACCACTCAAGACTACTCATCAGAATCTGACTCAGAATCTGTTAAAGGCAATATTCTAAGCCGTGGTGGTTCATCAGGTGCTGGTGAGCGTTCATACTGGGCAACCTATATGGAATTAAAGCTTCCAGTTCTTGAGGACTTAACACTTGATGCGGCCTTACGTTATGACCGATATGATGATTTCGGTGGAAATTTGTCGCCTCAATTAACCGTAGAGTATCGCCCACTTGATGAATTATTAGTTCGTGGCTCTATCAGTAAAGTGTTCCGCGCACCAGATATGCATCGCGTATATGGAGATGCAACTAAAGCATATAGCAATATCATTGATTTTAAACAGTGCCAAGCTCTAGGTGGAACTCCATCTCAGAAAAATCCAGATCCAACACTGAACAAAATCTGTAATGAACTCAATATTGATATCACTACTGGTGCTAACAAAGATCTTAGCGCTGAAACAGGCTATACAGCCAACATAGGTGCTGTATATGGTGGCGATAGCTTAAATGCTTCACTCGATATTTGGGAGTGGAAACTGGATGACATGGTAAGTGACATCTCTGCAAGCAAAGCTGCTCGTGAATATGAAACTTATGCAAACATGATCACCCGTGACGCATTAGGTACTATTACTCACATTAATACCGTCGCACAAAACCTTGCTTATCAGAAAGTTCGTGGTATTGACTTAACCACTGGTTACGGATGGGATGTCGCTGACTTTGGTGAGTTAAAACTAAACTTTAATGGTACTTATATTCTTCTTTCTGAAGGACAAACAGATCCTACAGCTGCAATTGATGATGACATCGATGATGGTGGTTTACCGCAATATAAAGCCAATATCATTTTAGGTTGGTATATAAACGATTTTGAAACAACTTTAGGCGCTTACCACACAGCAAGAATGCATGGTGTTGGATATAAATCGTTTAAAAAAGCTGCATTAGATAAAGGTTTGGCATTCGATGAAAGTGCAAACGAAATTGCATCACAAACGAAGTGGAACTTAACATCGGCTTATAACATCACAGACGCAATTAAAGTGACTGGCGGTGTAATGAACTTATTTAATGTTGGACCAAACTTTGATCCAACAGATACAGCCTGGCCACACTATAACCGCTCATCATATGATGCGCGTGGTCGTGAATGGTTTATCGAAGGCGAAGTTAAATTCTAATATGGTGTTTATGAGTTAGAACCTAATCAAAAAACGGCATCTTCGGATGCCGTTTTTATTTACTTCATTATTTACACATCATAGTAAACCGACATAAAAATGCCCAGCTACCTGCTGGGCACTTTCACTTCAGACTAATAATTAAAGGCGTTCTAGGAATGTTTAGTCAGCTTAATCTCACTCTGATGCTGAGATTTTTCAGCATGCGAATGTGGTGCAGAAAAATGTTCATGATGAGCTTTGTGTGGTTCAGCCAAGGTGACTTTACCCTGCTCTATCCACCAATAACCTAAACCAACAATCACACCGCCACCGACAATATTGCCTAAGGTTACAGGTATTAAATTATTGAATATAAAGTTTGCCACGGTTAAATCGGCAAATTGTGCTTGAGTAACCCCTAAAGACACGAAGAACTCTGGGCTGGCGATAGATTGGATCATCATGCCCATAGGCACCATAAATAAGTTAGCGATACTGTGTTCAAAGCCACTACTAACGAACATAGCCACAGGTAAAATTAACAGTAACGATTTCGTCAGTACATCACGACTAGCAAAGGTCATCCACACACCTAAACACACCAACATGTTACATAAAATGCCTAAACTAAAGGCTTGAATCCAAGTATGGTGCAGTTTGTGCTGTGCCACTTTAAGTGCATTTAATCCCCAATTACCACCATCGAGATCATACATACCTGCGGCAGTGATCAAGCAAACCATCAACATAGCGCCGACAAAATTGCCGGCATACACGCGGCACCAACATTTGAGTAATTCAGCGCCAGTGACCTGTTTTTGTGCCCAGGCGACGGTACTGAGTACAGAACTGGTGAACAGTTCTCCACCGCAAACAACCACTAAGATTAAACCTAAACTAAAGGCTATTCCGCCAACGAAACGAACTAAACCCCAAGACGCATCGCCTGCGCCAGTAGTTACGGTTAAATAAAAAACAAAGGCTAAAGCGATAAATGCGCCAGCAAACACGGCTAAGCCAAAGGACTGCCAAGGTGCTTTAACCACTTTGCTTGTCCCGTAAATTTCAGCCTGATTGTAACAACTAAAATGAGCTGAAACCTGTGGCGCTTCATGTGCGCTGTTTGTCACAGTTGGAACTGATGACGATGGATTTGGGCTTTTCATTGCATAACTCCAACTTCAGATAAACAAACTTGAACGCGTAGCATAGGTATCTCCAGCAGCGCCATTGCGCAGATAACACGAATCAAAACCGAGATAATGATTTGCTGCTTAAATGATGATTCACTAAAGTCTCGCTTTGTATCATACAACACGCTTATGCTGTGAAGCAGATATTGCTAAAGCGTGATGCTATTCACACCCAAAATGTGAAAACTTTGAAGCCAAAAACACAAAAGGTTAATTGGTCTTACCATGTCAACCCGATTTTCATCGCGAGAATGTGGCTTAATTAAGATGGTATACAATGCATATCCTGCACGTTTCCATCTCATATTTAGCGAACTAACGCTTAAATTAATGCGCTATAGATTCAAGTTAACCTCAGCAATGACACATTAAATGACCAATAGCTTGACGCGTGTCTCTCAGTATTCATTAAATTGAACCCACTATAACCCATACTTTAGCATTTACAGTTTAGTCCAACAGCAAGTAACAAGTTGCCTGCATCATAGCCAACTACTGTATTTAGCCACTCTTTAACCCTTCCTGAATGATTTAAGCATTGCATGCTTTATTTGATGGCGTTATGACATGCCGTCTCCTAAATCGACACTAAGTTAGCAAATAAAAATAAATTAATACAAATAGCTAACATCAAACTTATTTTTAATATCATAACCACTGCGCCTACTGTGACAGCTCCCATTATCGAGCCGTGACTCCCACCAATCAAAATCAGCCTATACGAGGATAGATTTATCCTCGCTAAAGGTGGACAGTAAATGGGAACAATATAGGCAGGCTGATTTAAGAGATAATGGGGTTCAGATGTCACACCAACTTAAAAAGCGTGCCGTATTCCCTATTGTGGTAAAAAAATGCTACCTAGCTAGCAAATTTGGTATTAACAGAGCATAAACCAAGCCGTTTAAGATGCGATAGCGACAGACCTATGTTAATATGCTTGTGGACAATTGGTCTTACCAATTATAAAGATTTATCAGTAGCCGATAATCAAAGTAAGCGAATATTTGTCATCTTATCGGGTATCAATAGACAGACTTTTGGAGTGACGAGCGCTTCAAAATCCAGTTCCCATCATAGGGCGTCATCATGAAGGGAGCTTTATTTCAGGAATTAGCTATTGGCTTATACTCAGCATTGCTTAACGCTGATCGCCAATAACCTTTTATCTCAACCAGAAGGTATTAGTACGATGACCGACAAAACTGAACTGTTTGCCAACGCATGGGAAGGCTTTACTCCTGGCGATTGGAAATCTGAAGTCAATGTACGTGACTTTATCCAACAAAACTACGCGCCTTTTGAAGGCGACGAGTCCTTCCTCGCCGGTGCCACCGAAGCGACCACAAAATTGTGGGATAAAGTCATGGAAGGCATCAAACAGGAAAACCGTACCCACGCGCCTGTTGATTTCGACACTAAGATGGTTTCAACCATCACTTCCCACGACGCTGGCTATATCAACAAAGAATTAGAAACTATCGTTGGCTTACAAACAGACGCGCCGCTAAAACGCGCTATGTTGCCTAACGGTGGTATTCGTATGGTGGAAAGCTCATGCGCCGCCTACGATCGTGTACTGGATGAAGATGTTAAATACGTTTATTCAGAACTGCGCAAAACCCATAACCAAGGTGTGTTCGATGTTTACACCCCCGAAATTATGGCCTGTCGTAAATCAGGTATTTTAACGGGCTTACCCGATGCTTATGGCCGTGGCCGTATCATTGGTGACTATCGCCGTGTGGCACTTTACGGTATCGATTACCTGATGAAAGATAAGTTTGCCCAATTTAGCTCACTGCAAGCGCAGTTTGAAGCGGGTGAAGAGTTATCTAACGTTATCCAATTACGTGAAGAAATTGCCGAGCAACACCGTGCATTAGGCCAAATGAAGAAAATGGCTGCCAAGTATGGCTTCGATATTTCTCGTCCAGCGACCAATGCACAAGAAGCGATCCAATGGACTTACTTCGGCTATTTAGCTGCAGTGAAGAGCCAAAACGGCGCTGCCATGTCATTAGGTCGTACCTCTTCATTCCTCGACATCTATATTGAACGTGATCTAAAAAATGGCACCTTAACTGAGCAACAAGCTCAGGAAATGGTTGACCATTTTGTGATGAAATTGCGTATGGTGCGTTTCCTACGTACCCCTGAATACGACGAATTGTTCTCAGGCGACCCAATTTGGGCAACGGAGTCAATCGGCGGTATGGGCTTAGATGGCCGTACGTTAGTGACGAAATCAAGCTTCCGTTTCTTGAACACCCTTTACACTATGGGTCCAAGTCCAGAGCCAAATATCACAGTATTATGGTCAGATAAACTGCCAATCGGTTTCAAAAAATATTGCGCCAAAGTGTCTATCGACACTAGCTCAATCCAATACGAAAACGATGACTTAATGCGTCCTGATTTCCAATCAGACGACTATGCAATCGCCTGTTGTGTGAGCCCTATGGTTGTGGGTAAACACATGCAGTTCTTCGGTGCTCGCGCTAACTTAGCGAAAACCATGCTGTATGCGATTAACGGCGGCGTAGACGAAAAACTGAAAATCCAGATTGCCCCTAAAGCAGACATGATCACAGACGAAGTGCTCAACTTTGATGATGTGATGAATCGCTTAGACGGTTTAATGGATTGGTTAGCGACTCAATATGTCACTGCACTGAACTCAATCCACTACATGCACGATAAGTACTCTTACGAAGCCGCGCTTATGGCGCTGCACGACAGAGACGTACGTCGCACTATGGCTTGTGGTATTGCGGGTTTATCTATCGCAGCCGACTCACTGTCTGCCATCAAATACGCCACAGTAAAACCAGTGCGTGATGAAAACGGCATAGCCGTTGATTTCGATATCAGCGGTGACTATCCAAAATTTGGTAACAACGACCCACGTGTAGATGATATCGCCTGTGACTTAGTTGAACGTTTTATGGCGAAAATTCGTGACCGTAAAATGTATCGCAATGCGATCCCAACGCAGTCAATTCTGACCATCACCTCAAACGTGGTTTATGGTAAGAAAACCGGTAACACACCCGATGGTCGTCGTTCAGGTGCGCCATTTGCACCGGGTGCAAACCCTATGCATGGCCGTGATGAAAAAGGTGCAATCGCTTCTTTAACCTCAGTGGCAAAACTCCCATTTGCCCACGCTCAAGACGGTATTTCTTATACCTTCTCAATCGTGCCAAATGCGCTGGGTAAAGATGATGATGCTCGCCGTACCAACTTAGCGGCATTGATGGACGGATACTTCGACCACAATGACAAAAAAGAAGGTGGCCAACACTTGAACGTCAACGTGATGAACCGCGAGATGCTCGAAGATGCCGTTAAGCATCCAGACAAGTATCCACAGCTGACCATCCGTGTTTCTGGCTATGCAGTGCGCTTCAACTCACTGACGCCAGAACAACAACAAGATGTGATCACGCGTACATTCACAAAAGGTCTGTAAGCTAAATTAGTCAAGGCTGTAGTACACTGTGCTACAGCCTCACTTATTTTAACAGGAGTCACAATGGCAGTTATCGGTCGGATCCACTCGGTGGAATCCTTTGGCACAGTAGATGGTCCCGGCATACGGTTTATCACCTTTATGCAGGGCTGTTTAATGCGCTGCCAATATTGCCACAACCGTGACACTTGGGATCTTGATGGCGGAAAAGAAGTTCTGGTCGATGAGTTAATGAGTCAAATCATCAGCTATCGGCCTTTTCTCGATGCCAGCAATGGTGGTGTTACGGCCAGTGGTGGTGAAGCCATTTTACAGGCCGAATTTGTCGCCGAATTATTCACAGCCTGTCAGCAAGAAGGTATTCATACCTGTTTAGATACCAATGGTTTTGTACGTAAGTACACGCCAGTGATTGATGAGTTGCTCGACCATACTGACTTGGTCCTGCTCGACATCAAGCACATGGACGATGAAAAACATATTGAGTTAACTAAAGTCAGCAACCATAGAACATTACAGTTTGCGCAGTATTTAGCAGAGCGTAATCAAGCGACATGGATACGTTATGTCGTAGTGGGCGGATTTACCGACGATGAAGCATCGGCATTACAACTGGCCGAGTTTATCAAGCCCATGAAAAACATTGAAAAGGTAGAGTTACTACCCTATCACGAATTAGGTAAACATAAGTGGGAAGCCATGGGCGAAAGCTATCAACTCGATGGGATATCCCCCCCGAGTCGAGAAACCATGGAAAAGATCAAAGCGGTATTTGTCCAACAAGGGATTAACGCGATTTATTAATCCACAGTAATAGAAAGCCAAAACGGATAACCGCGGCAACGGCCTAAAGTTCTTCCCAATAACTGGCATCTAAACGCTCAAAGGCTATTTTTAAAATCAGTGCCATATCGAGGTAACAGGCCTTAGCGCCTAACGTGTGGCAATTGATACCCATGGATGACAACTTCGCACTCAACTGGTTAATCCAGTCGAACAGCGTTAACGGTAATGGATGGCGAGCTCGCCAGCCTAACCACAGCAGCCCCTGTAACGGTAAGCTGATGAAAAATAAACCGAGAGTGACAGCTTGGGGCAGAAATGCCCAACCGTGAATATACAGCTGGCTCATGCTCACAAAAATCGCCAGCACTGGCATCACCAGTATGGCAAGCTGAGTCGCTCGGACGACCCGATACTCAGGAAAATAAAAACCCAGTTGTCTAACCATAGGCCAAGTCTTCATATACTGATGACCATCACCTAAGGTTTTGAGGATCTTAATGCTCAATCTTAGACACCAACTACAATGGAATACTGCTCTTACCATAGCACAATCTGGCGAATCGCCCCAAGACTGATATGGTAAAAACACCGCAGTTCCTCATTATTTTGAATCGTTATATTAAACACAATGGCAAAGGGTTTACACATGTCAAATAAACTGGTTTTAGTTCTCAATTGCGGTAGCTCTTCTCTCAAATTTGCCGTCATTGACGCGCAAACAGGTGACGACCAAATTTCTGGCTTAGCTGAATGTTTTGGTTTAGAAGACTCTCGCATTAAATGGAAAATCAACGGCGAAAAACATGAAGCAGCCTTAGGTGCATTTACGGCTCACCGTGAAGCAGTTGAATACATTGTTAATAAAATTCTTGCGGAACAACCTGAATTAGCAGCAAAAATTCAAGCCGTTGGCCATCGTATTGTTCACGGTGGTGAGAAATTCACTCGCTCAGTGATCATCGATGAGAGCGTGATCAAAGGTATCGAAGACTGTGCTTCATTAGCACCACTGCACAATCCTGCTCACCTTATCGGCATCCGCGCGGCAATGGCCTCTTTCCCTAAATTGCCACAGGTTGCTGTATTTGATACCGCTTTCCACCAAAGCATGCCAGACAGAGCTTATGTCTACGCCCTGCCTTACAAGTTATACCGTGAACACGGTATTCGTCGTTATGGCATGCATGGCACGAGTCATTTATTCGTTAGCCGTGAAGCGGCAAAAATGCTCAACAAGCCCATCGAAGAAACGAATGTTATCTGTGCTCATTTAGGCAATGGCGCGTCAGTCACGGCCATCAAAGGCGGCAAAAGTGTCGACACTTCTATGGGCTTAACCCCATTAGAAGGTTTGGTCATGGGCACGCGTTGTGGCGATATTGACCCTTCAATCATCTATCACTTAGTCCATCAACTGGGTTACACCTTAGAAGAAGTTAATAACCTGATGAACAAGCAAAGTGGTCTGCTGGGTATTTCCGAGCTGACCAACGATTGCCGTGGCATAGAAGAAGGTTACGCCGAGGGCCATAAAGGCGCGACCTTAGCCTTAGAAATCTTCTGCTACCGCTTAGCCAAGTACATCGCCTCATACACTGTGCCACTGGGCCGTTTAGATGCAGTCGTCTTCACCGGCGGCATTGGCGAAAACTCAGATTTAATCCGTGAAAAAGTGCTCAACATGCTGGAAATCTTCAATTTCCATGTCGATAGTGAGCGCAACAAAGCGGCGCGTTTCGGTAAGAAAGGTATCATCACCCAAGATAAAGGCACGATTGCCATGGTGATCCCAACGAACGAAGAATGGGTTATCGCTGAAGATTCCATTAAACTTATCAACAAATAAAAAGACCTAAGCCGTTTGCTCACCCAGACGGCTTTATACCTTACGTAGCCGTACTCACAAGCAAATTTGCAGAAACTATTCTGCCAAAAACCATCGAAACTAGAGGTTTTTATGTCTCGTAATATTATGTTAATCCCCATAGGTACCGGAGTCGGCCTGACCTCCTTAAGCCTTGGGATGGTGCGCGCACTGGAGCGCCACGGGGTTAAGGTTCAGTTCTTTAAGCCTATTTCTCAGCTTCGTCCAAACGATAATGGCCCAGAACGCTCGACCACTATTCTGAGCAAATCGCCAACAGTAAACCCCTTAGAGCCCTTCGACATGGCCCATGCCGAAGCCTTAATTCGCGCTGACCAAATCGACGTCTTAATGGAGCAAATCATCGCCCGTGCGGCCGATTGCGCTAGCAACACAGAGACCTTAATTGTCGAAGGTTTAGTGCCAACGCGTAATCATCCCTTCGCCGATGATGTGAACTATGCCATCGCTAAAGCCATGGATGCCGACGTGATTTTTATTGCCACGCCAGGCAGTGATACGGCTACAGGGCTAATGAATCGCCTCGAAATCGCCTATAACTCTTGGGGCGGGAAAAAGAATAAACGCTTAATTGGTGCTGTGATCAACAAGATTGGTGCCCCCGTTGACGACGAAGGTCGCGCGCGCCCTGACTTATCTGAAGTCTTTGATCACCAAGGTGTTCAACGCTCAGATGCGGCCAGCATGTTCCAACTGCCGGGTAAGAGCCCACTACGTATCTTAGGCAGCGTGCCCTACAATCTTGATCTTGTCGCTCCTCGTGCTTCGGATTTAGCGAAACATTTAAGCGCACGCATTCTGAATGCTGGTGAAATGCATACCCGCCGCCTGCGTAAAGTAACGTTTTGTGCACGCAGTATCCCGAACATGGTCACTCATATTAAGACTGACTCCTTGCTTGTAACCTCAGGCGATCGCTCAGATGTGATCGTATCAGCCTGTCTTGCGGCCATGAACGGCGTGAAAATTGGTGCCCTGTTATTAACAGGTAGCTACGAGCCAGAGCCAGAAATCCTTAAGCTGTGTGAGCAGGCCTTTGAAACCGGTTTACCTGTGTTCTTGATCGACAGTAACACTTGGCAAACCTCGCTCAACATTCAACGTTTCGACCATGAAGTACCCGTCGATGACGCAGTTCGTATCGATCTGGTGCAGGATTATGTGGCCAGTCACATTGACCAAACGTGGATTGAAAGCGTGACTAAAAACTCACCCCGTGAGCATCGCCTATCACCACCAGCTTTCCGTTACAAACTCACGGAATTGGCGCGCGCCGCCCACAAGACTGTGGTACTGCCAGAAGGTGATGAGCCGCGTACCATTAAAGCGGCGGCCATTTGTGCCGAACGCGGTATCGCTCGCTGTGTACTTTTAGGCAAAAAAGATGAAATCCTGCGTATCGCCGCACAGCAAGATGTGGTGCTTGGCGAAGGCGTGATCATTATCGATCCAGAAGAGGTGCGCGACCGTTACGTAGAACCTATGTTGGAACTGCGTCGCAGCAAAGGCTTAACTGAAGTCGTTGCCCGTGAACAGTTAGAAGACAACATGGTGCTCGGCACTATGATGTTGGCGCAAAACGAAGTCGACGGTATCGTTTCTGGCGCGGTTAACACCACAGCCAATACCATTCGCCCACCACTGCAATTGATCAAAACGGCACCGGGCTCAAGCTTAGTTTCATCCATCTTCTTTATGCTGATGCCAGATCAAGTGCTTGTTTACGGTGACTGTGCGATTAACCCAGATCCCAATGCTGAGCAGTTAGCAGATATAGCCATCCAATCGGCGGAATCAGCAAAAGCCTTCGGTATCGAGCCAAGAGTGGCGATGATCAGCTACTCAACCGGCAACTCAGGTACAGGTTCTGATGTGGATAAAGTGCGTGAAGCAACCCGTATTGCCAAAGAAAAACGCCCAGATCTGATTATTGATGGTCCATTGCAATACGATGCGGCAGTCATGCCAAACGTTGCACGCTCTAAGGCACCTAATAGCCCTGTCGCTGGTCAAGCTACCGTTTTCGTGTTCCCAGACCTTAATACAGGCAACACGACTTACAAGGCCGTACAGCGAAGCGCGGACCTGATCAGTATCGGTCCTATGCTGCAAGGTATGCGCAAACCTGTGAACGACTTGTCTCGCGGCGCGTTAGTCGATGACATCGTCTACACTATCGCACTAACGGCAATTCAAGCCGCACAGAACGACGCAGCTAAAGGCTAACAGCATTAAATCTGCATAACGTTACGCACAAAAAAGCACTGGTTATTACCGGTGCTTTTTTATGCTCAAATTTAACGTAAACCATACCGCTGATCGCAAGAATCGCTTAATGGATAAGTCTAAATTGCAAAAGATGAAGAAAAAAACGAGAAATATCGAATTATGCAGTGTGAATAAGCTCGGCAAATTGCGAAAAATATCCACAAGTAGAAGTGGAACATAATGGAAAGCAGAAAAGCGTCACTTTTTAACCAGCAAATAAAGCAAGACAATATCAGTGACTTACAAAGTATCACTGAAGTCTTCAACATAGTTTTCCACAGTTTCTGTGGATAACCTTTTTATATGACTCCTAACTATATGCCACACACATGAGGTTTGAGTCAATGCTTTTCACAATAGACAGCGAATCACGACAAGACTTGTACATTACAGCTAAAATCGCGATACTCGGAACAAATTCCAATAACTAAAACTTATGCGAACTCTATTTTTTTTCTCCCTCCTGTTTCTCTTCGGTTGTGGCGATCCCTCAACGCAAGAGCAACGCCAGTTATCACCGGAAGAAGTGAGCTTAGGCTTTTTTAAAGCGATTTATGTTGATCGTAATGTTGAACAAGCCAAGCAATACGTCGACGATCCCATTAAACAAGTGCTCACCCATTACCACATTGCCGCAGCCGTACAGCGTAATATGCTCGGCCTATCTATGACCAATGTTGAAATGGAAATTGATGATATCGATATCGACTTCTTCCGCAAATTTACCAAAGACGTCATTGTTGTGGTCAAAATGAAAGGTCTTAAAGGTGGTCAGCCATGGATTGATGACAGGACCATACGCCTACACAAAATTGGTAGCCAATGGATTATCGTCGAACTTCTGCCTGAAAAGCGCAAAGTTAACGGTTAACCCCCTTTCTTGCCTGCTTTCACCGCGCATACCTTGTCATACAATCATTCTGCTTACTTTCAGCCAAAAAAATAGCAACCTTAGGGTTGCTATTTTTTTGTGCTTGTTCTGTTATTTCCGACTCATAAGTACCGTCAGTTTAATCGCTATCGATTAAGCTTGGATCACTTCTTCTTCGCTTTCAGCAGGTAAAGACGTTAGTACATCGTCTTTCACTTGATAATAAGCATTTTCGTATTCATGAACTTCCATAACAACTCCTGCTTGATTGGGTAAGGTCGCAGAGGCTTGCCATTCTATGCTGACATTTTGCCTATGAGGAAAGGGATACATTCCGTGGGCTGGAGTATAACAAAGCAAAAGCCACAATTACAGAAAACTTTCAGTTTTGTATTACCAAGCATAGCATTTAAGGCTGGTTATCATTTAAATAGCTCACAATCAGTGATTCGACATGAAAGACTTTCACTTTCTACGAGGATATTGAGGCCATGCTGACGCCATTTCATCATTCGCTTTATACACAAAAGCGATTAACAGAAATCGCTTACATAAAATGAATCTAGGGAATGCCATTAGATGTTCAGGGCAGGCTTTATGGTGAAATTTCCACCCTCAAACACTTAGACCAACATCAAGTAAGTAAAGTGATTGAAACCTATGGGCGATCGCAGCTATCAGAGCGATTAAGCTACTGAAGAATAAGTGCTGTGTAATAAGCGACAGTGTAGAAAGCTAAACACTCAACCTAAGCCGACAAAAAAGGCCAGTTAAGCTAAATCAGGCCTAGGCTTGAGTCGATAAGCGGTAGCGAAGCACCTTAAGTGACTTCTCTTCCGACACATCCATAAAGGCTAGCGGATTGGCTAAGCGCTCTATGTATTCGAGTGCAGGTGCTGCTTCCGCTACCTGTTGACGCAGGAAAGCGGTATCGAGTTCAGGTGCATTTAGACACAGTAATACTTCGCCATTCTCGGCAAGCAACTCAGGTAACCGCCTAATTAAACGCACATAATCCTTAGTCGCAACAAAACTGCCCTTCTGATTGCTCGGTGGATCGGCAACAACAATGTCGTAGGGACCGAGCTTTTTCAGTTTGCCCCAAGATTTAAAAATATCATGGCCTAAAAAACGGGCTCCCGCGCTAAAGCCATTCAGCAAATGGTTCTGCTTACCTATGCCTAATGCGCCTTTGCTCATGTCCATATTCACAACTTCATCGGCGCCCCCTTGTAATGCCGCGACCGAGAAACCACAGGTATAAGCGAATAAATTAAGCACCTTTTTATAACGGGCGTTTGCTCTAACCCACTCGCGACCATTGGCCATATCGAGGAAGAGTCCGTGGTTTTGTCCGCGCATTAGGTGCACCTGAAACCGTGCACCGTTTTCGCTAACGATATGCGGCTCAGGCACTTCACCTTGCAATAATTGGGTAAACGTCTCCCCCGCACTACGGTATTGGTAGACTAAATTCAATTGACTATCTGGCCGAATAGCTTGCCAGCGCGCTGCAATCGCCTGTTGGCAGAGGGTTAAATCCGTATCCTCCAAGGGAGTAAAGCTGGTCAGCAATAGTACGGGTGCAAACCAATCTAAACATAGGTGCTCACAACCCACGTAATGCCCACCGCGGCCGTGGAATAACCGCACCGCATCATCACCTAACTCAATTGTCGCTAGCGCTTGTATAAAACTTTGCATCTTCTATTACTTACTCTCAGTTGCACTTGTATTGGCTTCATCGCCATTGGGAATTGAATTTTCCGTGTTACTGGCCAAGAACTTATCTTCAATATCGTCCGATAATAAAATGGCTAACCAATTACCACTCTTACTCGATTCGAGGGCAATTTTAACCACCATAGTCAATGGCACTGACAGCAACATGCCCACAGAACCTAATAACCAGCCCCAGAAAATTAATGATAAAAACACCACTAAGGTCGATAACCCCAGACCGCGCCCCATAAATTTAGGCTCAATGATATTGCCCATCACCATGTTGGCACCCACGTACAAAAGTGCAGTCCCCCCCGCAGCCGCAGGGCCAAGCTGAATAAAGGCCAACAACACAGCTGGAATGGCGGCAATGATAGAACCAATATTGGGAATATAATTAAACAGGAAAGCAATCACCGCCCATAACATGGCGTAATCCACGCCAATGAAGGTCAACCCCACACCGACGATGATCCCAGTAGCCAAACTCACTAAGGTCTTGATCACCATGTACTGATTCACAGATTGTAAAAAGCGGTCAATCTGCTTTAAGCGCATATCGGGATCGTCCAATGCCAGATGCAATTTCTTTGGCAGCGACTGAGCTTCAAACAGCATAAAGACGATAGTGAGGATGATCAGAAATAAATTCGCCATCACATTGCCGACACCCGATAGCATATTCGTGGTCATAGACAAGGCCATACCTGGGTCAAAATAGGCTAATACCTGATCCTTCGAAATCTGAATATTTAATGCCTGTAATTTATGGATAATCCACGAAAACTGCTCCACCAGCTGATCGCGATATTGGGGCAATTGTTTAGAAAACTCATTGACAGAACTGCCGACGACTGAGGCTAACCATAGGCCCATCAACACAATAAAACCCATCAAGAGGATCACTGCCAGCCATTTAGGCACACGGAACTTTGTCATCAAACCGATTGCAGGATTACAAATCACCGCAAGAAAACTGGACAGCACAAACGGCACCACAATCGGGCTCGCCGCCTTAATCCCTGCCAAAATAATCACTACAAAGGCCATAACCGCAAAGCCACGATAAGCAGCAGAGGGCGCATTAGGTCGAGTCATTTATTAAAAATCCTTCTTGATCTTAGATAAAATTGTTAGGCTAACCTTTGAAACCACTTAACCTCAGCAACTTTAGCTTAAGATAGCCATTTGTCATTATGAAACCAGAAACCGCGATTATACGCATTAAAAACTTAAGACTTCGTACTTTTATTGGCATTAAAGAAGATGAAATCCAAAATCGCCAAGACGTGATCATTAATGTCGTGATCCATTATTGTGCCGAACGTGCCCGCAACAGTGACAATGTTGAGGATGCGCTCAATTACCGCACTATCACCAAAAAGATCATTGAACTGATTGAGAATAACCGTTTCTCATTACTCGAAAATCTCACCAGCCAAACGCTGGCCATCGCCAGTGAACATCCTTGGGTTGAATTTGCCAGTGTCGAAATAGACAAACCCCATGCACTACGCTTTGCCGATTCAGTCTCGATGGAGTTATGTTATCAAAAATAATCTGGCTACAAATACTCCGACTAAGTGATCGTTGCACACCGCATTTTGGTATATATCCGCAGAGCTTAACCAATTAAGAGAGGTTCCATGAATATACTGATCACCGGCGCAAGCGGCTTTATTGGCCGCCAATTAGTCGAACGACTGGCGCCATATCATCAACTGACGTTATTAACTCGCTCAGTGCAACAAACACAAAAAGTGCTCGGTAGTAAGCACCATTACCTCGAGAGTCTCGATGCGCTAAGCGACTTAAATCACATTGATGCCATTGTAAATCTTGCGGGTGAACCCATAGTCGCTAAACGTTGGAGTAAAAATCAGAAGCAACGCATTTGTGATAGTCGCTGGGATATTACGGCAAGATTAACTCAGCTAATACAACAGAGTAGCACTCCTCCTCAGATCATGGTGAGTGGTTCGGCAGTCGGTTATTACGGGCGGCACGATGATAAATTACTCGATGAGTCTAGTGGCGCCCATGTTGAGTTTAGCCATGACATCTGTCGAAAATGGGAGCAAGAGGCGCTAAATGCAACCTCAGAGCACACACGAGTCTGCATTATCCGTATTGGTATCGTGCTAGGTAAAGGTGGTGCCTTAGAGAAAATGTTACCGCCATTTAAACTCGGACTCGGTGGCCCAATTGGCCATGGACGCCAAGGTATGAGCTGGATCCATGTGCAGGATCTCATTTCCCTTATTGATTTTTTACTCACTCAACAACACTGTAAAGGCATATTTAATGCCACAGCACCCAATCCAGTGAGTAACGCTGTGTTTACCAAAGCGCTCGGAAAAGCACTTAATCGCCCAGCGTTAATCACGACCCCACCGCTTGCATTACGCTTAGCGATGGGCGAAATGTCGGAGCTGCTGACAGAAGGACAATTTGTTTACCCCAAACGTGCCCTCGAAGCGGGTTTTCAGTTTCAATTCAGTGATCTCGATAACGCCTTAACAAACGTGTTAGCCAAATAGGCCAGCACGCTAGAGCCTAAACTCAGCTTAAATATACTGATAAAATCAGTGGCTGATGCAGGCGGAACTTAGTACTCAAATCCGCTCAACAGCCAGGTATATTGTAACGTCAATCTTGCCATTATTTTAGTAACACGAGAAAAACAAGAGTGTAACATCATGATTTATATTATGATTTAGCGACAATCCGTCCATTTTCTGCTAAACTCGCCTCCATTCGGTCATAGGAGGCACGCATTAACCGCCTCAGCCTTGACCACAGATAGACTCAGCAACACCTCATAAATAGACAGTTATTTATGCTCAGGAACAGGCTATTTAATCTGCTGTTCTTGGTCTGTAGACCATAAAACGATACACACTCGCGCCTACTCATCCTTTAAATTTTTTATCGGATTGACACTGATCTGTCCTCGACATCAAGCGCTTAACATCCAGCATTAGCAGGTACTTAATAACAAGATGGGTTACTTCTCATTGGACATTGTGCCCAATGAAACGCCCGCACTAAGACAGTTTGTAAGGAATTTTCATGCACACGACCTATATGATTGGCGAGCTAGAATCATTTTTAATTGCCATTTTCGTGCTGTTTATCGGCCACTCTATCAATCGCCATGTACGTGTCTTCAGGCAATATAATATCCCCGAACCCATAGTGGGTGGCCTAGTTGTCGCCGCGGGAGTCACATTTCTTCACTTTCAAAATATCAGTCTCGACTTCAGCCTATCACTGCAAAATACCTTAATGCTGATGTTTTTTAGCACCATTGGCCTCTCGGCAAACTACAAGCTATTGCTCAGCGGTGGTAAAAAAGTCTTCATCTTTTTAGGTGTGGCCTCAGTGTATATTGTGATTCAAAATGCCGTCGGCGTCAGTTTAGCCAGCCTATTGGGGCTCGATCCCATCATGGGACTTATCGCAGGATCAATTACCCTGTCGGGCGGCCATGGTACCGGCGTCGCTTGGTCACAAACCTTTGCTGAGCGCTACGGTATCAACACCTTAGAGTTTGCTATGGCCGCGGCAACCTTTGGTTTGATCATGGGTGGGATCATCGGTGGCCCCGTCGCACAGCGATTAATCGGTAAGCATAATCTCGTTTCTCGCTATGGGGTTGGCCGCAAGCATCACAGTGAACATCCGCATTTAGTCACTTATGATCACTTAGAAGAAGACCAAGTCACCGCCAAAACCATATTAGAAACTCTGTTTGTGCTGTTGTTGTGTGTTGCAGGATCAAAATGGCTCACGCTGTGGATCAGCCAATCGGGTATTGCATGGCTAAAGATGCCCGACTTTGTATATGCTCTTTTTCTTGGCGTGCTGATCGCTAATCTCACAGAACTCACCCGCGGTTACAAACCCCATACCGAAAGCATCGATGTGATAGGGACTGTCGCGCTGTCACTCTTCCTCTCAATGGCCTTAATGACTTTAAAATTATGGGAAATTTTTGATTTAGCGATCCCGCTACTGGTGATTTTACTGGTACAAACCGCAGTGTTAGCCATTTTTGCCTATTTCGTGACGTTCAAAGTCATGGGCAGTAATTACGATGCTGCGGTGATCACCGGTGGCCACTGCGGCTTTGGTATGGGTGCAACCCCAACAGCGGTAATGAATATGGGCGCGCTAGTCTCACGCACAGGGCCATCACCCCAAGCCTTTATGGTAGTACCTATCGTCGGAGCTTTCTTTATCGACATAGTTAACTTAATTGTCTTACAGGGCTATCTGAGCTTTATGAAGTAGTTGTTTATAACTCAATCACTTAAAAAATAGGGCGCCGACTTTGGCGCCCTATTTCATGGTTCAAAATAGTTAAGACTAGAATTCACGCATTAAGCGTTCAGGCCGAGGCAGGTAATAATCATCATAATCAAGGGAGAAAACGACTGAACTTGAACGGCCAACAATCTCATCACGGGGCACGAAGCCAATAACCCGAGAGTCAGCGCTGTTATCACGATTATCACCCAGTGCTAAATAATGCGCATCCGGCACTGTGACAGGTCCAAAATTGGCAAGCCTTGAGGGTACAGGGTTAAGGCGAATACTGTGAACCATACCGAGTAAATTTTCCTGCATTTCTGTCACATCAGCGGGAGCATAAGCACTCAATGCTTGGGATGTGTAGCTAAGCAGTTCGCCGTTTAAATACAAGCGATTATCCAGCATCATCACAGTATCGCCTGGCACAGCTATTACCCGCTTGATCAGTTTTTTATCGGCCTTTTTCGAGTCAAATACCACAATATCGCCGCGAGCAGGATCTGCCAGTTTAACTAATGCAATATGCGTAAATGGCACCCTAAGATCATAAGCCATCTTATTAACAAGAATGCGATCACCCTCGACGATAGTCGGCAGCATAGAACCCGATGGCACAGTATTCCAATCGGCCACAGCGCTCCTGAACACTAACATTAAGCTGATAAACAGAAAAAAGGAGCGATTATCCTTAAGCAGTTTTGTTATTCCTTTGAACATAATATTCCCTCTATGGCATATATAAGCTAGTCGCTGTTCTCAGTTAGATAGACCCATTGCGTTGCACTAAGTTCTGTTGCTACCTGCTTAAGCACAGATCAATTTGTAAGCCGATGTAAAAAGCATATTCAATTCAAGTGCAGCAGAATCAACCCCATAACAAAAAAGCACTGAGCTTATGTCGCATCAGTGCTTTTAATGTTGGCTCAGCTTGTTGTCTTAATAAACTTTATGTTTTAGCCCATCAACAGAGTTCACAAACCGCCCTAGCTCCCAGCCTTTAATAGCTCAGAGCAAGATTGGCTGAGCAATTGTCGGCAACGCCACACCCCAAGTAAGGCGACAATTAAGGCTCCAGAAACTGGGGCAATACCCCACCAAGGCCAGTGCATGTATACATTAAGTTCAAATACTTGCGTCTTAAGTAGATATAACGCAAATTCGGCCACAATTACGGCTAACACACCCGCAATACCGCCAAGTAAGGCGAACTCTAAACCCGTTGCACTGCGCAATAACCATCCTGAAGCACCAAAGGTACGTAACACCGCCAGTTCACGTTGCCGAGTTGCCATGCCAGCCTCAGTCTGTGCAATCAAGACTAAGGCACTGGCTAATAACACTAAGGCCAGCACTAAAGACAACGACAGCGACACTTGCTCAATTATCTGCCGCAACTGCCCCACCATAGCGCCAACATCTATGATAGATATCGTCGGAAATTGCTGAATAAGCGCAAGGATCACTGCATCCTTAGGCGTACCATCAGCATTCATAGTCTTATCGTTAGTCGCCTGATCATTCAGATAGAAACTCGCCATCGAAGTATAAGCAAAAGGCGCGAGCGCTTCTTGGGTGAAAATCATAAAGAAGTTCGGTTGCAGCGTTTCCCAGTGTACGGCACGAATACTGGCAACTTTAACTGTGAGCTCTTGATTATCAATCACGTAAGTCAGCTTATCGCCAAGACCAATACCTAAACGCTCCGCCACGCCGGACTCCACCGATACTTCATCGGCGGCTTGATTAAAATGCCCCTCTAACAGTTCGTTGTTAGCAGGCAGTGTATTGCGCCACGTTAGGTTTAACTCGCGCGAAATGCCCACTCTTCCCTTTTCACCCGCTTCGGACTGTTCATTCGAAATCAGCGCTTCACCGTTAATTTGAGTTAATCGGCCACGGATCACCGGATAAATGTCCGTCGCCACTATCCCCTTCGCCGTCATGAAATCATTCAAGGGCTTTGCATCATCAGGCGCAATATTGACAAGGAAATAATTAGGCGCATTTTCGGGCAACTGTTTTTGCCATTCGTTAAGTAAATCTTGTCTTAACGCCAAAATAGTCAATAACAGTACCAGTGCAGCGCTAAAGCCAACCAATTGCACCGCATTTTGCCGCGCACGACGCCTTAGCCCCGCCAGCGCTAATTGCAAAGGATTGGTAGTCTTCATACCAACACTGTGTCCTGCTCGTATCATCACAAATCCAAGCAGACTTAATAGCACAGCCAGCAATAGCACAGCCGCGACCACAGTCAGAGTCAAAGTCCAACTTTGGGAATACAAATAGCCCAGTAGCGCCATAGCCCCTAGACTCAGTAGCAAATGCAGCCACATACCAAGCTGTAAGCCTTCTAACTGACGCTGCAACACCCGCAGTGGCGGAATAGCCAGTAAACGCATCAATGGATAAGCCGAAAACATAAAGGCGCTGATGAGCCCTGTGCTGATGCCGAGTAATAATGGCCGTGTGAGTGGCGGTGAATAGGCCGCAATTTCGGGTGGCAATAGGTAACTGATCCCAAAATCGAGTAACCCTCCCCCAATAAGACCTAGACCAATTCCCAGTAGCGTTACCAACAATAAATGAGTACCAAACAACAGGCGAATTTGCTTTGCCGAGGCGCCAAAGGTTTTCAGCATGGCCACCACATCGTAATGACGCTGACAATAACGCTGGGCGGCAATACCTATCGCCGCGCAGGCCAATGCAATGCCCATCAAACTTGCCAGCAGTAAGAAGCGCTCCGCTCGCTTAACGGCTCCCGCAATCGGCGAGTCACCGGATTGCACATCGACCCAACGCTGGGTGCTATTCAAAAGCGGTTTAACACTTTGTTCAAAGGCCGTAAGCGAGGCTTCATCTCCGGCAAATTGATACAGATAAGTCACGCGGCTGCCTGGTTGAATAACACCTGTTTTGGCGACATCCTCCATCCGCATCAATACCACAGGCGATGAAGCAAAAGGATTAAAACCTGCGTCGGGTAAGCGGCTGATCTCATTGCTGAGCACAAATTCGGTATTACCTAGTTCGATGGATTTGGGATAACCCAAAAGTCCGCCTAAGCGAGTCTCAAACCAGATTTCGCCCGCTTGAGGTAACGCCTTGGTTTTACCGCTGGTGAGTTCAATATCCCCCTTAAGCGGGTAACCCGACTCTACGGCGCGTACTGTGACTAACTGAAACTTATCTCCCGAATAGACCATGGAATTAAATTGCATGTTAGTCACATGCTTAAGCCCAAGCGCTTCGGCTTTGGATAAAATCGCCGCATCAATTTTAACTGGCGAATCGATAATACGGTCGGCCGCAATAAACTGTGAAGCTTGACCACTAATTGCCACTTGCAGACGTTCACTCACCCGCGCTAAGCCACTCACAGACAAAACCGCGAGCGTAATAGCGAGGATAATCAGTAACAATTGTCCCTGCTGTAACTCGCGTTTAAACAGGCGCCATGCCAGACTTAACTCCATTATTAAGCCTCCTTAACATCAGCTAGCAGTTCTGTTTGAGTGATATCTTCCTGTAAATGGCCGTTATCCATCACTAGTTGACGCTCACACCGCTTGGCCAGCAGCAGATCATGGGTAACAAGGACTAAGGTTGTATGGCTTTCTTGATTAAGCTCAAACAACATATCGGCAATCTTATGGCCGTTGACGCTGTCTAAATTGCCAGTTGGTTCATCGGCAAACAAAACTGTAGGCTCACAGATAAAAGCGCGGGCAATCGCCACCCTTTGCTGTTCACCACCCGAAAGCTGTTTGGGTAAATGGGTCAAGCGATGGGATAAACCAACCCGCACCAACATGGCCTGCGCTTTTTCCTTGGCATTGCTCACGCCTGCAAGCTCGGCGGGTAACATGACGTTCTCGAGCGCAGTTAAGGTATCAACTAACATAAAGGATTGAAAAATAAAGCTGACCTTCTGTTTACGCAGTGCCGCTTTTTGCTCTTCATTCAGTGGTGATAATGCCACACCATCGAGCCAAATCTCCCCCGACGTAGGCGTATCAAGCGCCGCAAGCAATCCCAATAAGGTGGATTTTCCCGAACCTGATGGGCCGAGAATGGCCACACTCTCACCTTGCTTGACATCTAAGTTAATGCCCTTGAGGATAGTGAGCGTTCCTTCCTGAGTAATCACTGATTTTTCGAGGTTAACAACATTAATGGCACTGTTTTTTAAGATGACGTTAGACATAGGATCCTTCTTATATAAATCGTTCTGGTATCAATCGCTAAGATTAAAATCAATGGCGAAGACCCTAGGGGCATTCATCCTACTGAGTGTACTCATGGTCACGTCCGCTCACGCGGCAAAGATACTGATCCTCGGCGATAGCTTAGGCGCTAGCTACGGCATGGCAGAACAGTCAGGCTGGGTAGCACTACTGCAAAAAAATCTGCCCGAACATCAGTTTACCAATGGCTCAGTGAGCGGCGAAACCACAGCGGGCGGCCTACGCCGATTACCCGCCTTGCTCGATTCTGTTGCTCCCGACCTTGTGGTCGTTGAACTGGGAGGTAATGATGGTTTACGTGGATTCCCCCCAACGCAACTCGAAAATAATCTAATCCAAATCATTACCCTAGCCAAAGATAGCGGCGCAAAAGTGCTGCTGACCGAGATCATGGTACCGCCTAACTATGGCCCTCGCTATACCCAAAAGTTCACCCAAGTGTATCAAGACATATCTAAAACCCAGGATATAGTGTTGATCCCCTTCTTTATGCAGGATATCGCGCCCCATCCAGAATTAATGCAAAGGGATGGCATTCATCCCAACGAAAAGGCGCAAGCTCAGATTGCGGCTTGGATGCAACCATGGATAGAAAATGCGTTAACCCAATAAAATAGCTGCTATTTTAAGCTAACGAACCGCTTACTTAGCTAAACTCATACTCAACGGATAAAAACGTGTTCTAACGCAAGATTCACCCTATAGATAAACAGTAAAATTCGTGTTAGCAAATGGTTAACTCAAACAAGGAGTCAATATGTCCCTTAGCCATCAGCAAAAAGTGTACATACCCAAGGAAGCCCGTACCAATCAATACATCACAGCCGAAATCAAGGTGACGGATGAGCTACTCAATCAATATCCCGATTATCAAAGCTGTTATCAAACGTTAAGCCGTTTGATATTTAATTTGGCAGAACAACACGATCTCCGTAATGTTCACGTGATCACTAACGATAAACTGCCAGTAGTGCGTTACCATACCGAAGCATATTGCTTCCAAACCACTGAACAAATTCTATTTTTTTATAACCCAGCCTACCACGAAGCCCAAAACTTATTCTCGCAAGAAAACTATCGCGCCCGTAAACTGCGCATTGTGTTTCTCGCCACAGGTGACGATATTCGCAGTAATTCCGCCAGTTTCCATATCAAGGTGCGTGAGTTACTCACTGAATTAATGCCCTTAATGCCAATAAGCGATCTTAAGGTTAAGGTCCGCGACCATCAGCATTTATCCTATGATCTGTTCGCAAAAGCTAAGGGCTATAAAGAAACCTATGGTTATAAACTGCGCGCCATCGGCCCAAGATATAAAGCCAGAAAATGTGAGTTACCAGAAAACGTTAGCTCTCTTACCTATGTGACGGTGAGCTTGCCGCTGAGTCGCAAACTCAAACAGGGTTTATTACCTGACTCAGCCACTGACTTTACGCCTTTATATCAGCATCTTGAAGACTGCTTCCTCAAAGCGGCAGCTAATAGACAACTGACACGCCTTGCTATGATAGCGAACGGCTTAACACCACTTGTGCGTAACAGTAAGTTTGAAAAGCTCGACAGCAAAGCCGAAGTACAAATGATAGGGTTCGATCCTAATGCGACTGAGCAACAAGTTATCCGTCGCTGGGATGCCGATAACTTAGTCGAAGCCGCGCACTTTACAATAGTGGCAGGTACTAAGGACTGTGACGATTCGGGTTTCGGTCGTTTTATGAACAATGTTGAAACGGCTCTGAAGGCCTTCGCAGCCGACATAGGTGTCGATCCGGAGCGTGAAGATCTCATCGTACGTTTCCATCAACATATCAGCTATCAAATCTAACCCACTTCGGTATTAGCCGCGAAAGCTCAGCAAATGAAAACGCCTGCAAATGCAGGCGTTTTTACTTTTATTCACCAATAGACAGAATTACATAGGACGATTTTTTTCTATGAGGCGATTAAAAATAGCGTTCACAGACAAAGAGGCACCGTGGGCAATTTTATCGGCAAGTTTCTTTCTCACCTGATAACGTATCTTGTACACAGTACGCTCTGTGGCGAGTGACATTATCACATCATCGCTGGTCGAAATCGCATCAACTAAACCTAATTCAATGGCTTGCTGACCGTACCAATGCTCGCCAGTGGCGACTTTCACTAAATCCAACTCAGGGCGATACTTACCAACAAACGCTTTAAATAAGACGTGGGTTTCTTCGAGTTCTTCTTGAAACTTCTGTCTTCCCTCATCGGAGTTTTCACCAAATACTGTCAAGGTGCGCTTAAAATTACCGGCCGTATGTTGCTCATAATCAATTTCATGCTTTTTCAGCAGGCGATTAAAGTTAGGCAGTTGAGCAACAACACCAATAGAACCGACAATGGCAAAAGGTGCAGCATAAATTTTATTCGCTACACAGGCCATCATATAGCCACCACTGGCGGCGACTTTATCAACACAGACAGTCAATGGAATATCTGCTTGACGTAAGCGATCTAACTGGCTGGAGGCTAAACCATAACCATGCACCATACCACCGCCACTCTCTACATTGACAACCACTTCATCGCCTTTTTCTGCGATAGCGATAATTGCACTGATTTCTTCACGCAGTGATGCGACCTCAGCGGCATCGATACTGCCCTTAAAATCAATCACGAACACTTTGCCCGTGCAGGCTTCATCTGCGGCTTTGTCTTTTGCCTTTTCGTCAGCTTTTAATTGCTTTTCATAGGCTTTGAATTGTTTCTTTGACAGAAGTTCTTCTTTTAAGCCATGCTTAAGTTCTTCTAACTCTTCAGACAAGTTAGTGATCCTCAGCTCGCCCTTATCTGACTTGTGTTTTACAGTGGAAGCCAACACCACAATAATAACGGCAACGATTGCGACCACTATTGTGACGGCTTTCGCCAAAAACATTCCATACTCGTATAAAAATTCCAAAGTGTTCTCCGTTAGGGCGTTACATCATTCAATCAATTGCGCGCTATTCTAACAGCCTAAAGGCCCATAAAAAAACCCAGCAAAGGCTGGGTTTTTCCGATTAAGGCAAGATTAGTTAGGACAAGTCGCAATGACCCCACTGTTTGTCACTAAAATCGTCGCATCGCCCTTACCTGCAGTAGCTGCATAGGTTGCCACTTGAGTCTGCATTTCAACAGTGGCAGCCGCGGCCATACCATCCGTTGATTCCTTTTCTTTAGGATCAACAATCGAACTGTGGTGACCTTTAGCGAAACGCACAACGCCATGACCTTTGCTCGTGCTATCGGCACAAGGTAGCCCGATGGCAGCGATCAGCGGCTCAGTGCCCGATAATGGGAAGTTATCGACGCGATTAGGCAGCACTTGATCTGCTAAGTTACCGTTACCATCACCCGCCACTTCAATTAAGTGCACAGGTAAGCCAGTCGCTTTTAACATAGCAGCATGGTTAACAGGATCTGCAGAATCTACCGCTGTTTGAACCGCAAAGGCAAACGTCGGAATAAACTGTGCGTATACCGCCTGCACCAGTGCCGCATATTCAGGGCTACCAGGCTCATAACCTGCTGTATTAGCCGCATCGACCTGTGCTTGGAAAGTTGCAGATGCCGTAATATTACTAAACAGTACTGGGCCAAAGGTTGCAGAACCTGCGAATGATCCTGCTAATCCACCTGCTGGCGCAACTAAGGATACAGCATTGATAACATAAGCATTTGGCAAGGCATCGCCGGTTGCTGGATTCTTCATACCTGTGCTGGCATAGGTCGCAAAATCGGTGCCCACAATGGCGCCTAAACTCAGACCTTGAGCACTGATTTTAGTCACATCAAATACTTGCGGCTGACCTGCTTGTGCTAAGCCCTGTGCTAAGCCCGTAAGAGCAAGACGCACCCCTAAATGGTCCATCGTCGCTTGACGGAAATTATCTCGCACCGACAAAGTGCTAGAAATATTCACAAACACCAACGGGTTACCATTTTTAAAGGCGTCCGGTTTACCAACAACTGCACCGAAGGCAGGATCTGTCGCAGAGACTTCATAAATCCCATCACCGTTAGCATCAAATGAACGCGCACCGTGAAGTGGCATATCAATAGCAACAGTCGCAACCCCCATTGCCGCATACGTGCCGGCATAGGCCAATGACATTTCTTTACCGCCACCTAAACCGTGAAGGGCAATTGTTGTTGGCCAACCAGATGTAGGAGGAATAAACTCACGACCTTGCTGTTGATAAAAAGCGGCCAATTTCGTTGCATTGGGCATAGAAATCAGTACGGATACTGTTTCATAACCTTTGATTGCTGGAATAGGATTGAATTTAGTCAGATGTTTGGTTTTATCAACTGCCGTACCATCGTCTAAAACCCATGTTTTACCCGCCATTAACGAGGGATTGGCTAAAGCATCAGCAGGGTTGGCAATACCATTAGCCACCGCTTGCATACCAAAATTATTCTGGCTGAGTGTGCCCGCTTGCAGGGCTAGTAGCACAGAGACAGGGCTATCACCTTGGGCTTTCCAATGACCATTAATTAATGGTTTACCTTCAGCGGATAAACAACCAACTGAAGAACAATCACCGTAAATAGGCAGTTTAATTTTTGCCGTATACACATCAGCCAAGTTTGCGGCAACATAGGCAGCTCCAGCAGCCGGTGTTAAGCCCGCCACTTGAGCCACAGTCAATCCAGTTGGTGTTGGCATCTGGGCAAAGCTTGGTGCATAGGGAGCCCCCTTCGCCATCAGCAATTTGGTGGTTTCATAGACGTTAGCAACAGACTGAGTGGTAAATAAGCCAGAGTAACTGATGGTTAAAGGATCGACCTTATGGGCCGCAGCAATCCCTTTCTCATAACTGTTCACTAAGGTTTGCAGCATCAATTGGTCTGGCGTTTCTAAAGGTAACGTATTGATATCCAGCTTCAACAAACCATAGGTCGTTGAAGGAGCGATACCGCGACCTTCAGAATCTTGAATAAGATTCGTTGTCGCATAAATATAAGATTGCCCAGCTTTGAGTGGCTTAAGCGGAATTATTACCACTTTTTTGCCCGAAGCGGTTGATATAAAGTCAACGCCAAACTGCAACTCAGCGCCCACTTTACAGGCTGAAACTGACGGTTTAGCCTTACATTCGGGATCAGACGATAATGCGCCGCCTACTGTAGCTTCAAACATTCTGACAGCACCCGGTTGTGCAACCGATGCAGCCATTAAGGTCAGCGGTGTACCGTCATGTTTTTTCGCCAAATCGATATCAATAGAAATCGGTGATGTTGTCGACCACCCATCTAACGCCCCAAGCGCTATTTGTGGATCAACATAATTGCCCGAGCTTTCACCCGGAATTGATAATGTGCCATCTTTGGTGCCACTGAACAGCAAATCATTCGGTAATGGAACTTTTGAATTAGCAGGGTCGAACACCATGTGCGATTCAGGGATGAGCACTTCTGTCTTATCCTTGAGTTCATTAAAACTGTCCTCACCACATCCTGTGAGGCCCAGTGCAGATGCAATCGCAACACCCAAAATGAGTCTTTTCATCTTTTTTCCCCAAATCTTGTTGTAATAGTTTTGTTTTCCCCAAGAAATTAGTCACAATAGCTTTTAGATCTGTGACCAATAGGGCTTATGTTAGCCCCTAACTCATTTTAAGTTAACGTAAAAATATTGAGTTAGCCACAAGTTTGTCACAAAGATTTTAGCTATTGATAACAAAGTTTCATTCATTTGTTTGAAACATGCGTTTATCACTTCGGCGACTCTAGAAGTGGCGGGCATTCTCGCCAAGAGGAAAAAGAGACTCATGTTGGAATATCAAGCAACAAAAGATTTACTCAAGGGCAAGACGATTTTAGTCACAGGTGCTGGTGCTGGCATAGGCCGAACCGCCGCCATTGAGTTTGCAAAACACGGCGCCACTGTGATTTTACTTGGTAAAACAGTGAAAAAATTGGAAGCAGTTTACGACGTAATAGAACAAGCCGGTTATCCCAAACCTGCCATAGTGCCATTGGATCTTAAGGGCGCAACGGAACAAAATTATCGCGATATGGCCGATACCATAGCCGAGCAATTCGATCATTTAGACGGCTTATTACATAACGCTAGCTTACTCGGTGCCTTAGGTCCGTTTGAACACATAGATATTACATCACTCGAAGACGTGCTCAAAGTGAACGTCACGGCCCAAGTCATGCTAACTAAAGCATTACTACCTGTGATGCGCCAAGCACCCAGTGCATCTATTATCTTTACGTCGAGCAGTGTGGGTCGTCAAGGCCGCGCCTATTGGGGACCTTATGCTTTCTCTAAATTTGCCACCGAAGGCATGATGCAAGTTCTCGCCCATGAATGCGATGGCACCTCAGTTCGAGTTAACAGCATCAATCCAGGAGCTACCCGCACTGAGATGCGCGCTAAAGCCTACCCTGCAGAGAATCCACTGGATCTCAAAACCGCTGAAGAGATCATGCCGACCTATCTATATTTGATGGGTCAAGATTCTAGTGCCGTCAACGGACAGCAGTTTAACGCACAGTAATCGAATCGCTTATTGAGTTTCTGCCGGTATGATTCAGCAATATTAAAGGGCCTATTTATGGCTCTTTATTATTTTAGATATTCTCAAAATGAAACCCAGAACTTGTCGATGATATTAAGTACGACAAAGATAGCGCACCGCCAATCTTAGCTTAACTGAATTTTTGCAAAATAAATCATCGTTTTAGCTTTGGCGACTCTGTTTGATTCATCAAGCGAATTTTGCGTATCCAGCTGTGAGTCAGCTAACTCATGGCTGGAGTAATAACTTACCCACAACTCATTTCCATCAATAACAACGCCCGCATAACTAGTATCGCCCTTCGATGGCAGTGTCAGTAGTTCTTGAACCACGCCAGTATCTGGATGAATTTCAACTAAAGCCGTGCGAACTTGCTCATCGTATAAACGCACTACAGCCAACAAACGGGATTGATACATCAACATCACTGGCCCACCAATGCGCTTATCGAGTTCTTGCCATTGCCAATCAGTGAATGGCATTTGACTGTGGCCGAGTAAACCGACAAATTCTGGGCCCCATACGGGATCGCGCCTCAATAGACAAAAGCCGTTTTCTTGATGAAAAACAATGGCAGTTTCGTTGACATAACCTTGATTATTAAACACCTTTAACCAAGTCTCAAACTGCACCCCATCATCACTCTTATACAAACGGGTATCACCATCAGGCCCAGCGCGATAACCCACGCCATAGAGTGCATTTTGATGCTCGGTTAAGCGCCATAACCAATAGCCTTTATCCGCGACTTTTAACGCATCCGACCACGCTAGCCCATTGGCTGAGCGCCAAAGATGTGATTGTAAGCCAGACTTATCGTGTAAAGTCCCGCCGCCGAGTAAGAGTAATGCCCCTTGATACTCAATCAGTTTGCCATCGCGTAAATCCGCCTCATCCGAACGGATCAGCGCCACGCTCTGCCAAGTGTCGCCTAAATCCGCTGAGCGTAGAATTCGTAGCGCACCATCGGGTGACACATGGGCTGTCCCTTCACGGAAAACGCAAAACAGTGCCCCCTGAAACGTGATTAAATCGGTAAACGCATTATGGGCAGCGTGCTCCCAAATCCGTTTCACTGAAATTAGCTTCATTCATTCACTCCTCAATCCAACTGAGACTTGTTATAACATAGCTGCAAATAACAGAAAGCAAAAAGGCCGCTTAGCGGCCTTTTTCATTGGGATAAAACAACTTAGCTGCGCTGACGCGATGGCTTAGGTTTTCCCGATCCGGTCACTTTATGCTTACGTACGGCGCGGCGAATTTTAGCACTCTTCACCTGAGCACGGGCTACGCTGTGTTTATCGGCAGCAAGCATAGTACGAGTTTCGGGCTCAAGACCCGCCAGCTTACGCAAGTAGTTAACTTGCTCTACGGGCAATTCAACCCAGCCACCACGAGGCAGTGATTTTGGCAGTTCGACCATACCATAACGAATACGGATCAAACGACTCACCTGTACTTCTTGGGATTCCCACAAACGGCGCACTTCACGGTTGCGACCTTCGCGTAAACACACATGCCACCACTGGTTCATCCCTTCGCCGCCCGCTGGTTTGATGCTATCAAACTGCGCAGGGCCGTCTTCTAACATGACGCCAGTACGTAAACGTTGCACTGTAGCCTCAGGGATTTCACCAAAGGTACGCACTGCGTATTCGCGGTCGACTTCGTTCGATGGATGCATTAAACGATTCGCCAACTCACCATCTGACGTAAACAACAATAAGCCTGAGGTGTTAATGTCTAAACGACCCACTGCTACCCAGCGTGAATCACGCACTTTAGGTAAGCGATCGAATACCGTTGGACGGCCTTCAGGATCTTTACGACTACAAATTTCGCCTTCAGGTTTATGATATGCCAGCACACGGCAAATCACGTCTTCGGCAGACTTTAACGAAATGGCTCTGCCATCGATACGCACTTTAGCATCAGCTTCAATACGATCCCCAAGGCTAGCAATTTCACCATCAATACTAACTCGGCCTGCAGCAATCCATGCCTCCATCTCACGACGGGAGCCATGGCCTGCACGGGCCAAGACTTTCTGCAATTTTTCACTCATTAGTTAACTCTTTACTAGTATTCTTTTTAAAAACAAGGAGTTTATCACCTCGCTTTTTGTATATTTTGTTTGTATGTACGCAGTGATGTACACAATTCCAAAAGTGACCTAATTATACGCGCTATGCTGTATCGGCGCAAAGTTACATTAATAAACCAATAAGCAAACATTAATTTATCTACAGCTTTAATGCAGACACGAAGTGTAATATGTGCGACATTGGAAAATAATATCTATATATTAATAACTTGGGCGTGATTAAAACAGGAGGTTACAATGTGTAAACTGTATATTTATCTTGTAATAGGATTTATTTCTGGATGTGCGCATATTGGAGCAGCTTCTGGACCCATGGAAATAGTAGAAGAGAAAGTAACTGTTGCTGAGGTTAAACAATGTATTGCACCTGGGCCAAAATGCAGCGTAGTCGTTAGCTTTTCAGATGGTACTCAGGAAGAGTCCATTACAACTTTTTCTAGAGTAAAAGTTGGTGACGTGTGGGTTAGAGATTGTCGCCACTACCCAGAAACTGGTGCTACGTACTGTAATAAATTTTGGCGACGTCAGTAATGAGTGACATCGATAATTGGGTATTGTGCTTGGTTTGTGCCAACACTGATTCCAGTTGGCTGAACCGGATGATACTCAAGCCGAAGGAATAGCCTAAGGTTCATGATTCCTGATGCTGCATATGATGCCTCGTTGTTAACTGCTGCTGCGCTTATGGTCCACATTTCAGTAATTTGATAGTAGTTTGGTGTTGGCGATCCTGCTGGAATGTATACGTACTCCTGAGCGCCAACACTCATTAATACTGCACACTTTCTGCCTGCTGGAGTTGGATGCTCAATATATGACGGTTGCCCATCATCAACATCCATCATCCCAACAATTTTCAAATAATTGCGCGAAGAATCGAAAAACAAGTTTCCGCTAGCATCTCTCATCTTCAATTTTGGGCCTACCGTACCAGCAACCGAATAATCAAAAATATAATAAGGAATGGTATCAGGGGCGATAGAAAAAATGGTAAATGTAAACGTGTTACCTGATTTAACACGCTGGTACACTGCCGCTGGCGCACTTTCTTTTGGTATTAATGCTATCTGAGGGTTATTCCCTGAAACTATTACCGTTCCGACTGATACTGTTCCATAGTAGTTGGTATTACGAACGGTTGTTACATTACCTTTTGTTAGCAATCCTAAGTTTTTGTAGGTGTTGTCAATTTGAATGATGTTGTTGTTATTCCTGACTCTTAGCCCGACTGCCATTAATACCTCCCATAAATTAATATTCCATCTGGTAAAATATTAATCGAAGGACTGTTAAATACCCACGATATGATATTACCGCTAACGCTGAAAGCTGGTGCATAAACACTGTCGCTAGATGGATGAAATTGGTACCAAATAGCGCCACCAAACGTAGCATCAACCGTGACAGATCCGGTCATGGTTTTTACTTCTTGCTCACCAATAATACGAGCAAACCTATCGGAAAAATCGAAAGTAATATTACCACTTTCATCGCGGATCCTTAGCGCTGCTGTCATGACAAGTTCAACCCTAACTCAACTCGTGCGATGTTATTACTATCGTAGATAACCAATCCAGAGTTTGTTATTTTCATTCGATTTCCTGCAGATGTCCCATTAATTTCAAAAGTACCGTCCTTATACAGCTTCCAACCACTAACGTTTTGCACATAGTTAGTTGATTGTAAAGTGTCACTAATCTTAGCGAAATTAATTGTTGCATCACCAATAATCGCAGTGTTGATAAATACTTGTCCACCTTGGACAACAAATGGTGTTGTGATGGTTGATGAGCCTGTGATCTGGTTTATTAATGCAAACCTACCAACATCAAATAAAACTTGCGACTGCATCCCTTCAGGCGTGTTCTCAATGCCTATAGACATGCCTGCACCGTAATATTTGCCATCGGCGGTCACGCCAACTTTTACTGAATACATCGCTTGCAGCTTTCCATCTAACGCTACCAAGGCGGTTGATGTTTGCTGCACAGCTGAGGACGCATCATTTGCAGTTGCCTGTACTGTACTGATATTTTGAGCTAAAGCGCTGTCAGCATCTGCCCTTGCACTTTGCTCTTGCTGGATTGCAGCGGTATTTTGATTTGCTTTGTTATTAGCTGCATCGGCACTAGATTGCGCCGCCGAAGCAGCATTATTCGCAGCAGTAGCTGATGCTTGTACTGTCGTAATATTTTGAGCTAGAGCGCTNCGCGCATGCGCGTTTTTCCAGATGGTGTATTTGAAAAAAAGCTGATAAGTTCCTTTTATTACAAGTAATTAACAGTGCGCGTTTTTACTGGTCTAATGAGGTAAACGCGCATGCGCACTAATAAAATGTTAGGCGGTCAAATCAGAATCGGAGATTTAACATGGAAAGAGAATTTCCAGATGTCTTAAAAAAATTGCATGCAATTGAAATAGATTATGCTGATGGAGATGGAATAGACTTCGAGCCATTTGATGAGTTCTATTCTGAAGAGGATGCTTCTGATTGGATTAAGGCATGGACTGGAAACAGTTCGCTTGATGGTAGTGAATATTTGATATTTGGCCAAGATGGAACAGGGGGTTATGTTGCAATTTGGCTTGTGAGAAATGATAGCGATTTGCTTCAGCAGCCAATCGTATTTTTTGGCTCTGAGGGTGAAGTTGGAGTAATCGCCCGAAACTTTAGAGACTATGTTTGGTTATTCGCTAATGGCATTGGCCCATATGAGGCCGTAGCTTATCCCGGCCTAGACAGGCCAAAGAACGAAGAGTTTCTGGCATTTGCTAAGAAGTTTGCTCCACAACACGAAAGCACTGCTTCTGAAATTATTGGAAGGGCAAAATCCGAATACCCTGATTTCGAAAAAATAATTGAGCAACTATGCCAGTAACCTCAGAATCGCCTAACAAACCGCTTAAATTCGTTCCGGCCACAAAAAGCGTGGCCTCCACCGGACTCGCTGACGCTCTCCGTTTAGCGGGGCGTTAGCCACTAAGATGCATACAAACAGAAAGCTCTTCGACTTAGCTACTAAGAACTCTCAACGACTAGCTGCTAATGGGCTTCTGTCATCGTTACCTAGCCAACTCAAGTCAGAGTTTGAGAAGGCCGAGGCAATCTATCATCCAGAGTTATCAGCGTTGTTCTCGCCGGTAATCCACAAGTCTATAGAACTACATAAGAACAGCCACCTGCTGATGGCTGGCTCAAATGTTTTGCTAACGGCCTTCAAAGAAAAGGCGTTAGAGAGCTTCTTCCGCTGGGCCTCAAGGCTACCCGAAGGTGAATATGTCTTGGTCTTGGATGGCGGCAATGGGGTTGCCTTTAATGACGCTGGGTCATGGGTCTCCAGACTTCCGGGCTACGTTTTCACCCGCTCGGCAGCCATTGATGCATTTAGGGTCATGTCATTACGCGGTATCGATCAGGCGGCCATTGCTTCAAAAAACGGGCATCATGCAGCTATCCTTGAAACTAGCAGCGGTTTCCTTCCAGATGAGCCGTCAGCTAGTGAAGTGATCTATGAAGTTACTTCGTGGTGAGGCGCGACTAACAATAGGTTCAAACCATTCGCTTCGCTCACTGGGACGGGCTAAAGCCCGCCCCTTAACCAAACGTTATGCATTAAGGATGTCATGAGTACGAATCCAATCACAGCAGCCATTCCGTTATGGTATGCCCAGATGAGCTGGGCGAAAGAGCTAATTCGACTTGGATTCGGCCTATCGAAAGTAGAGGACATTCTTTCTAGCGAAAATCGTGGTTGCAAATTAGTGCCAGGAACAGCTTGGAATATTCGAACTCATGGTATCGGAGTAGATGTTTTTAAAACTCCAGGTGTTGGAGGAATCGATTTTGATTTTGACAAACCCGACCCAGATCCGTGGCGAATGCAGATTTTTATTGAAAGGCAAGTAAACGATGGAAACTTGCCATACGAGAACTACCGCGAATTACTTGATGATGAAGAACTGATGAAAAAGGCCATTTCAGAGGCGTTGTCACAAAATGCATAACAAACGCCAGCACATTGCGCCTGCGGCGCTGGACTCGCAACAAGTTGCTCGCCTGTGTGGCGGGCGTTAGGGCAGCCAACAAGCACCTTATTACCTCACAAGGAAGAAAAATGGATTGGTCAAGTTTTATATCCGGTGTAATTGGCGCTTTCTTCGGCGGTGGAGCTGGCGGCATATTTTTAAAAATGTATCTAGACCACAAGCTTCAAATTGAGCGAAGCGAAATAGCAGAAGAACGCCTGAAACTTCAAAAACAACGTGAGGCAAGCATTGCAATTGCCGAAATTCTAGGGGTATGGGTTAAGCCTAAATATTTTGGAGAAACAACAAGCAATGAACAAAGGTGGGAAATTCAATCCACCTATTGGAAAAATATTCTATTACTAGACAAGAGATTAATTGATCAATTATTTCCTCTGCTTGCTCATAAGGACGGAGCTATTAGCACAAACGAAATGATTGCTCGCGCAAGGCAGATACTCCTAAATCTTGAAGAGCCCGACATCAAAGCTTCCGACCTGAACAACTGGTTACCAGTAAAGCCCTAACAAGAGACTATGGCGTCAATAACTAATTTATCGCTTTTGGCGCTTCCCATAGGGCACCGTCTCTCAACATCGAATTTAACGTCACCACCATCTTCCTAATACAGGCAATGATAGCCACTTTTTTAGGTTTCCCTGTGGCAACTAATCGCTGATAGGTGCTCTTAAAAACCGGGTTAGATTGTATGGCTGACATCATTGCCATATATAAAACCGTTCTCACTTGATGCCTTCCTCCTTGTATTTTTCGCATGCCTTTAAAGCGCCCGCATTCTTTATTCATCGGTGCCACACCGACCAATGCGCTTGCTTCCTTGTTACTGATATAACCCAATTCTGGTAAGTTACTGATGATGGAAGCTGCGGCGATTTTACCGATACCTTTCATACTCTGAAGCAGTATATTTTTCGCTTGATAATCAGGGTTTGACTCAATGAGTTTAACGATTTTTATTTCAATCTTTTCAATCTGATTTTTGAACGCCGTTAAAATAGGTTTAATGGTCATTTCAAGTTCTTTTGGCAATATTTGAAGGCGGTTTTTTTCCATCGTCTGCATCACCAATAGTTGATTTCGTCTTGCGACTAAATCACTCATAGCACGCATTACATCAGGTTTTAAAGTTGATAAGGTCGGCTTAATCGCTTCGCTGTAATGCGCTATAAGTTGCGCATCAAGCTTGTCAGTTTTTGCCCGTTGACCAATGGCACCAGCAAAGCGTTTTATGTGAACAGGGTTTGCGATGACAAAAGGTAAGTTTGCCTCAGCGCAGGCCATAATGAAGGGCATTTCAAGACGACCTGTCGCTTCGATAACGATGCGCTCAGGAGTGTATTTTTTAATAGTTTTGACGGCCTCTTTAATCCCTTTTTCATCGTTCGATACAGTGAAATAGATATTGAGAGGGCGGATATAAATGTCGAGTTGAAACTTGCCAGTATCAACACCTACGTTAATGTTTTGATTAGAAGTTGTTTTCATAATAAGCTAACTCTTGCTTGCAAATGCGGGTTCGAGACCCAGTAGACTATTCGAGTATTTTGCTTGGAGTCCTTTGTCGCGTTCTTTCTTGTTATCGGTCTCTCAATAGAGGAGCCAGCGTTCAATCGAACTACGACAAGGAAAGCTTTAGTTGCAGCTAAAGCCTGGGTCTCACATTACCCGAAACTGGAAATTATTTGTAATCAGGTGAGTTTATTATCCATACAAGTTGCTCAACCACCGTTCAGGCCAAAAAGCGGCCTCCACTGGACAGCCTAAAGCGTGCTTCGCACACGGCTGCCGGTTAGCAAGGCGTTATGTGGCAATTGAGAATGATTAGACTTATTAGCATTTTGCTTTTTACCGCCCTGTGCGGATGTACTACGACCAAGCCTACAGAAGTAGAATTAAATTTCTCATATCAGGACAACTACGACTATTTCGGGTACGTTACTTATTGGGTGAGAAACCCAGAAATTCCCCCGACAGGTGACAATATAGTCGGGGCTGAAAAGGACTTTGTACTCTGTAAAAGTGAGATAAAGGAGCATCTAATTGATAAACAATTTCCAAGTCGTGATATCCAATATGCATTTATCGTAGAGTGTATGTACAAAAAGAGCTGGTTCTTGTCTGCCGAGACTTATATGGTTACAAAGTAGGCCACATAACAAACCAAGTCAGCGGGACAATTACATGCAGTCTCCCGTCACTTCGTTCCGTATTTTAGCCTGCATGTACTTGCCCTGCTTGGGGCGTTATATGTCATTTAGGAAAGTTCGATGAAATGTCCCGTGTGTTCTGAGGAGTTCGGTTACTTACTATTGAAAAACTTGGAAAAAACAAAAAAGGAAACATTATTTCATTGCCCTAAATGCTCGCAAAAACTTAGCAATTCATCACTATTAGAAATCCAGAGAAAGGTAGATTTTTTCATCTATGGAGGACTAGTTTTCTTGATGGTAGTGCTTGGGATCGAATACATCATCCCAGGTGAGTCAATGAGCACAGTTTCTAGAATTTTAATAATGACTATTTGTCCTATATCGTTGTTTTTAGGTTACTTGCAAATTAAAAAGATGGATACAGCAGAGTATCGTAAAGCTGGTGAAAAACATGCCATATAACAAGTTACTTAATTTCGTTCCGGCCACAAACAGCGTGGCCTCTACGGGACTGCCTACGCTACGCTGCGGCAGCCCATTAGTAATGCGTTATGTCTCTGGGAGTTGATGGTGTTTGGCCTATTTAAAAAAAGATGAACGTCGAAGAATTTATCTCGGGTAGCGTCGAAGGCCTGAGGATGACCACTGATGCTCACAGAGCAACGTGGCACCTAGGCGAAGAGAAATCCTGGAACGTAGATCAGGACAGCGGACAAATCATCTTTTCGTTTGAAGATGGCACTATTGCAGAATCACCAGTCCAAATTATTGGTACCTTCAATTCCAATGATGACACGTTCATGTGGGCCTGGGACCACCCTTCAATATTGCCTACACTTCAAGCCAACGCATTGCGGGTAAAGCAATTTGGCGAAGAGCATGGTTCAAAGGAACTAACGACTCAAAAGGTTACCTGCACAGAGATGAGAGCGTGGGAATATACTGCACTGGCTATGCGCCTTGCTGAAGCAAACGGCGCATATTGTGCTGAGGCCGCTCCAGGCACTTTCGTGTTTATGAATTTTGGAGAGGTACACCTTGCCAAAGAAACATAACCAGTGCAGGCACGGCGACGCCAATGACATTGCGCCTTCGGCTCCATTCCATGAGCGCGCATGCTGCAAGCGTTAGCTAAGGATAAAATTTGCGTAATCTAATACTTGTTCTTTTTATATTGATTGCTGGATGTGCGCCAAATACGGCCACTTTTATGAGTCCAAAAGGACTTGGTGGTGACGTCATTATAAATGGCTGCGCACAAATCCCATCAACTTTTCGATATGAAATGGAAGGGGCCAGTTTTAAAGTTAATTTAGGTAACAATTCTGTTTATTTGGTAGTCGAAGTCGTAGATGGTAGTAGTGTTGAATGGCAAAACAATGAAATAAGTGTTCAGGTAAATAATGAAAAATTCACTGAAAAAGCCAAGGATTTAATACAAAGTGATCGAATTAGAGAGCCTTGTGGTGGTTTCACTAGTACGTTTAACTGTAAATCTTATCGAAGCTACCATTTGAATATAGAGTTTGAATCGCTCATTGGTGCTACTAAAGTAAAAATATTGCCTCCAATACCTATGGTAAATAAAGTGCCTTTTAAAGTTTCAGAAATAGAATACAAAAAAGTGACAAAAACACTAATGCAGGCAATCAACTGCTAACAAGAAAAGCCAGCCGACGCGTACCGCGCAGCTGTGACATACCTATGTTCAGCAGCATGTCTTTCTGACTTAGTGCTAGTTGTTCTCGGTAGTGCTTGAGTTCTGTGGCTAATTCGCTGAGATGCTTCATGGTGTTGGCTCGGTTATCTTTTACTCATAAACATCATATTAGTTGTTATCCGTCAATAATTACAACTAATGCGATGTTATTTTGTATAAATACAATCAATTTGTTGTTTATGCGTATAAATACAACATATTAGTTGTATATGTGCCGTTGATATCGGATTGGATTTTGTCATAGATGAGGTGGTCGCGGGCTACATTATGGGCGCGCTGGTGTGTGTGATTAGGCCGGCTTGATTGTGCTAGAGAGATTAAAGAGTCGTTATTTAACACCACACTTCTGGGACAAAACCTTATTAGCCAGATTCGGATTAGCTATTTTATTAGTAACTGTACTGGTCAACCTAAACTGGACACTTTTACTTGAGAATTCTCAAACTCTACAGGTGACAGATCGTCATTAGCAGAATGAAGCCGCTCCAAGTTGTAATATTTCATGTAAGCCGTCACATCTTGCTTCATAAACTCCCTTGTTGGTTGAGCAACTTTAAAAATCCAATCGTGTTTCAAGCTACCAAAGAAACGCTCAACAACGGCATTATCCCAACACGCACCCACATCACCCATGCTGGCTCGGACACCATAGTTCGATAGCAGCCTACCGAATTGCTTACTGGTATATTGCGAGCCTCGGTCACTGTGGAATACCAGCCCTCGCGCTGGTTGTCGCAGGTTGTAGGCTTTCATTAATGCCTTAGATATCAAATCCGTGGTCATGCGTTTGTCTATGTGCCATCCCACAATCCGGCGTGAATATAAATCCATCACCACTGCCAAATACATCCAGCCTTCACCCGTCTTTAAATAGGTCACGTCACCCGCCCAGACCTGATTAGCCGATATTGGATTAAAGTTCATGTTTAACAGGTTATCAGCCACTGCATCTGAGTGTTTCCGCTGCGTAGTCACCTTGTAAGCGCGTCGCTGGGTTGCTTTGAGTCGAAGGCGGTGCATAATTTTACGAACGAGATAGCGACCAACCTGGTAGCCTTCCTTGCGCAATTTCTTCACCATTTCACGATTCCCTAAGCTACCTCGACTTTGCTTAAATAGCTTTCGAACAAGGCGATAAAGCTTCAGTGTTTCAACGCTTATCACGTTTGCAGGGCGTTTATGCCAATCGTAATAGCCTGACTTACTGACACTCATTACTCGACATAACAGTGCTATGGGAAACAGGTGAGATTGCAGTTTGATGAAACGAAATCTTACTTCATTTCTCTCGCAAAGAAGGCGCTTGCCTTTTTTAGAATTTCTTTCTCCATGCGTAATTCTTTGTTTTCTCTACGTAATCGCTTCAACTCATCACGCTCAGACTCTTCTAAGGTGATGCCTTGTTGCAGGGCTTAGTGTTTTTCCTTCCAGTTGTAAAGCAGGCTCGTGCTAACTCCAAGAGACTTTGCCGCATCGGCAACGCTATAACCTTGCTCCAGCACCATCAAGACGGCTTCATCTTTAAATGCCTGCGGATAACTCTTATGTGATTTTTTCAGACTCATATAGACCTCTTAATTTATTGACCATACTGTCTCAAAATTAAGTGTCCGATGGGATTAGACCAGAACAAACGCCTCTTTGGGCTACAAACTAATCAACTCTCGATATCACCAGTTGGAATAGGCATAACAGGGATATGAATCAGTTCTCTAGATATTTGATTCATGCTAAGGCAAAAAAAGCCCCGTTGAAAGGAAGAAACGGGTCTGTTTTAAGGTCAGCATGAATCAGTCTGGTGTAGAGTGATTCACTGGCTCATTTTTGGGACAAAAGCGTGTCAGGACGTCGACTGTATCAGGTGAATTTCGGATAAAAATTTCTATGGGTTAACGCTCCGCTTGAGCCACGGGTTGCCCTGAAGCACAGCGTAAGGGTAAGGGTAAGCCGTCTGACTCGAAGCGGTTGTTGGGCGCTCTTTATTCAAATAGCTTATTTATTTCGATGAAGACCCGCTCAAATCGATCAAGCGTCTCTTTTGAAAAGTCACCTGCTTTGGGTGCTACCTGAATAAGCTGGCTGGCTGGGCGATAGTGATTAAACCGATCCTTTCCAATGGCCTTATTTATCTGCTTGATAATTGTTTGCAGCTTGGCGTCTAGATCTGAAACCTTGAGCTCTGGGTGCTCACTAGAAAAGGCGAGATTAAAGTACTTCAAATACTCTGCCTTCTCGAACAGATCTTCAACATCGGCAACCTTTGTCTCGCCGCCAACGAATTCGTCAAAGAATCTTATATGCTTCTCCTTGATGATCTTTTGGGCGACAAGGTCTTGAACCTTTTGCTTACCCTTTTGATCTGTGAAGGTATCCAGCAAGCACGCAACTCCAAGCTTTGAGCCTCGCAGAAGCGAAATAAATGTAGTTACTTTATCAAGGCCACCGACCGGAACAATCGTAACATCCTCTCGAAGAGATGCCCTGTTTTCTGCCTGCAATATTCCAGAGAAGAAAGTCAGATATATAAGATCTGCCGGACCTTCAACCAAAAGATTCTTCTTCGATATGAAGAGGTTTTGTGCGATGTCATACCCGAGAGCTGCCTGAAGTGGAAAAAGAGTGTTTGGGTCTCTCTCTTGGATAGAGTCAGATATCACACTGCCGGAGTTTGTTTCCAAGCAAGTGCGAATTCTATCTAGGTGCTCAGACTCCACCATGAATGGTGAATGCGTCGTATAGATAATCTGATACTTGTCAGACAGGTCATTAATGAACCTTAGAAGATCTGCTTGCGCTGACGCGTGAAGATTCAACCCTGGCTCATCGAGCAATAGGATGTAGTCTGATTTTTTATCAGATTGAATTCGCGAAAACCAAACAATGAACGAAAAAAACCAGTTGAACCCTTTGCTTCTACGATCAAGGGGAAGAGTAACTTTGTGTCGCTGGCTCTTGACTCGGATATCTAGGTATTTCTCAAGCTGCCCTTGTGGATTATTAATGGATTGAATCTTGAACTCTATATCTAAATTTTCGTTTGACTTCCAGTACTTGAATACTTCATTTGTAATTTTGTTTGCGGACGCTTCTAGCAAAGCCACAAACCTCTCGTATTCCTTGTCCTGGGCGCCAAGAATGTCTTTGGGGTCAATTCTTGCCAGCTCGAAGAGTGCGCGTGCAGTTTTATCCTTTTCCGACACCCCATTTGCGATTGCCATCTCGTTAATATTTATTTTTCCACTCAACGGATAGTAATCATCAAAATACCAGAATTTCGGAAGTGCGGGGCGAATGTAAGTCCGATAGACATAGGCACCTAGATCATTCCATCCGGTTGGGTTGGTCGCATACTTAGCGACTTCGGCTTTGAAGGCATCAAGATCAGTGTCTTCATCATTGCCTTTCAAGGCTGAAACTTGACCGATATTTTTCATTTCGCCAATAGCCTTCCGAGTTGCCTCAGATAACTGATGGCCTTCAGTAAGATGAGCCAAAAACACCTTATCATCCGCAACAACATTAGATACCGTAACTTTTGGCTCTCTATAGTTCGTGTTATGCGTGAACTCCCTAGCGGAGAATACTTTAACCCCTATTTTGTTGTTGATAGTTTCAACCAACTCAATCGGTATGGCGTAAGTGCATGAAATAATGTTGCCGCTATTTTCCTTATCATCCTCAAAGTCTATCAACTCATTTCTCGGATAATCAAGTACCTCATCAAATTCAAAATCTTTATCTGTTTGGTCAAAATAATTTGTTTTTGCGATAGCAGACAGGAACGAAGTTTTTCCTGACTCGTTCATGCCAACCACCGTAGTTATCTTGGGGTCAATGACTACCGGTTGCTCTTCTTGAATGCACTTGTATTTATAGACTGTTACTTTTACCAACTTCATTACTGCCTCCTAGTCCTTTGCGATACAGATGTCCGATTAGCATTAACGCCACAACCCGTAACTTGGCAGCCCCGTTGATAGCGCCCAACGCCGCCAACACGCGCGGCTTTGCAGTGAAGGCGAAGCCGCAACGGAAAAGCCGTCGCAGTGCTTAGCCTTGTTAGCTCTTAGCACTTCTAAGCCTCAAAAAGTGTTTAACAAACGAGCTGGTTAACTCGAATACAAATTCAATCTCAGCTGTAATGACAGCATCATCATGTTTAATATAGGTGTTCTGATATTTTGTGTAGTAATCCACAAGCTTCTCAAACATGTTTGCCAACTGTGGCGAGCCACCCCGATCTTTTACGTACTGACCGATAGTTGAAATCTGATTCTCTAGGGTTTTATTATTTCCAAATATTTGGCGGACAAGAATTTCAAGAGCCAGCCTAAGATCATCCAAAGTATTACGCTGAAAAATACCATGGCTATGTTTTTCAAGCGCCTCATCAAAAAGCTTCTTTGCATCGGGATAATCGGCTAACCAGTGTCTCGCCTCAATAATTTGGGTCTCGTGGATAGCAGTAAGATTATCTTGATCTGCAAAGTCTCGGTATTCTCTGAACAACTTGGTCTTTAGAGTGACAAGCTGAGCTATATCCCCGTTTGCATTCAGCCGATCACAAAGCTCTCGAATTATTTGATACTGCTGCTTAGGAGAAAATTTTAGCAAGTTGTCAAGAAGTGCTGTCCGTTTGTTTGGTGCATCAAAAGGATATCTAGCGTGCGGGATATCGACCGCAAAATCAGCGGCGTAAGCCGATGTTATCTCTACCAGTTTTGAGCCAGACAGACCGTTATTTGTCAGCTCTGTAGCGGCGAACGAAATAAAGGCTGTTGGAATTCGATCATGCATCGTTGTTTCCCTAAGAGCTAACTTCTTAGTATTTATGCGCTGCCCTGTTTACCTCGTTGGACCAGTGAAAACGCGCACAGTTAACCATCTGTATGCAAAGAACTTATCAGCTTTTTATTAAATACACCATCTGGAAAACGCGCATGCGCGTTTTTCTAACCTATCAACTAAAAGCCAGCGACTATAGTTATTTGATTTTATAGAGTTTTATTTGTTGCAGATGGAGTTAATGCGCACTGATATTGTCTTAAAATCACTCCAAAGTATCTAAATTTAAATTTGACTGTATACCAATACATTATTAGTCGCTTCGCGGTAGGGCCAAACATAGGCAAATAGATAAAAATTTGTATAGCAGCAGGAGTGGGAATTTTCGATTGTGTTAACGAGCCGAAACACGGAATGGGGCATAAACGTGCCAGAACTGATCTTGCCTGACACGAGTTTGGACCAAAGCACATGAGGCCAAAGCTCACGCAAAATGCCAGCGTGTTGCGCATGAAACAGACTAGGTAAGTTTGATTCAATGTAACGGTTTATCAAATCCCTCATGATCACACCTTACTCTTTGGTAGTCATTACATTATGTATCTCAAATTATCAGATAACAAATGTCTGAACTTCGAGCTGCGGCAAACTTTGGGTAGAAGTGGGTTAAAGCCATCTATCGGGTCTAATTGCATCGTGATTTGAATATTTACAGGTTAAGTTAAGACTAATCCAGTTCAATCGTGAGTTCGGTTTAACCTATTCTTAGACCACTATTTTCACCTGCAGACGTGTCACTCGATCACCTTAAGCTTCATGGCTAGTCGCTGGCTTGGTACGGCGTACTCTTTACCTGTGCTCTTTTCATCTGCAGACGCGTCACCCGATCACCTTACGCTTCATGCTCAGTCGTCGGCTTTGCCCAATCCTAATGTACATCATGAGCTATGCGCAGTTATACGCTAATGCCGGTGGTCGATAATGGCACGTACCTAAGCGTGTTGTTCCGCTTGGTCCTATGATCTAGCCGTGTGTTTACCTGCAGATGTTTTAGTCGTTCAGGCATTTACTCATGTCTGTGGGTGAAGCCGGCATAAATAGGGCTGATATAGGTGTGTTGAGCGACGATGACGAGTGAGAATAGCGCACGTTTTCTTCATCTTAGTTGTTAATGGTATGTTTCGTTCTGATAGGGGGATCACACCATTATGCTTCAACAGTTCTTCGATGCGGCCTAGATAATCCCTAGATCCCCTCAAAAAGTTGGGAGCACTCAAACCCATGTGGCAGCTGGGCTACAGGCATACCGTTGCATCAACCCTACAGGAGGATGCAACGGCGCGCTTTTGTTGGCCTTATGTTAATTTTATCAGGTTAAAAAGGTCAGGGGAATTGCGAGGTTTTGAGTAGTCTTGCGTGAGCTCCAAGCGCTCAATCTCCACTCGACATCACACTTCTGGGACATTTCCGAGTTAGACTTTTAGCTCGAATTAGTGAATTTCGAATTAAAATTTCTATGGGTAACGCCAAAAGAACCGGCGGCACAGCCGTCTGGTTGCTTTACTTGCTAGCATGATCCAGCCTACGAAAGGTAAGTGACTCGCTGCTATCGAAGTGCATTGGAATAACAAGGTAAGCCAGTCCTGTCGATACTCTGTTTCTACCCAAAACTAAATTTTGGTCGCAGTCCTTGTACAAGAATAATTTTGTATCGTGCCAGCCGACTAACTCACTTAGTTGGGGCAAAACCGTTGAATGGGAATATAGGGGCACTACACCGTCTTCTAAGGATTGTATAGATTCTGGATTACCGGATTTTCTAAGAATACCTTGAGAATATCCTTCAGCCAAAACTTTCCCAGCAGAATCAATAGAAAGCGAGATACGGTCTATATCCTGATGCTCTTCCAGTATGAGATCCTCTAATTCGGGCCAAATAATCTGTGAGAGGTAAACTCTGAAATGATCTTGTGCATTAGTTGCTTCGTTGGAGTATGTGCCTTGAAGTGCAGATAACTCGCCTATCTTGCAAAATTTAATGTCCGAATTCGGCGAGTTGGATGCGCAGCCCGTCACCAACAGAAAGGTAAGAACAATAAGTGTGTAAGGTTTCATTATTGGCATGCTAACGTCTTAGCATTTATGCGCTGCGTTGTTTGCGGGACATAAATCGCTTGCTGGACTTGGCCGCTGCCACATCCATGTTGATTAGTAAAAATGATGCTATAGGAATTTGCTTTTTTGCGGTAGCGTTTTTTTATACAGTTTAGCGGATAATCACTCGATATCATTTTAGCTTTCTCATTCTTATACGCTCTCGCATGACTGATTATTGACCTTCATAGACAGCATAAAGGCCCCGCACTCAGGCTAACTCTCGTATCACATCCCCTCACTGGCTTGCGCCTATAAGGCAGGCTGCTTTTTGCTGTCGGTCATTCCGCTTCGTCTTGAGGGAGAGGCTATCCTGACAAACGTAGTGGCTGGTTTTTGAAAGTTCGGACGGGCATGACTTCTAGGTTGAAAGTAACCTCATCACATTAGCTTTTTTATAGCCACAACTTTATTCGCCCTACTTGCATTTTAAACTTTGAAACAAGCTTTGGGGCAGAAGTGAGCTAAAGCTACCTGTCGGATCTAATTGCATCGTGCGTTCTGTTTGACCTGTTCTTAGACCACTTTCTTCACCTGCAGACGTATCACCCGAGCACCTTACGCGTCATGCCTAGTCGTCAGCTTTATCCAATCCCAATACAAATCATGAGCTGTGGGCAGTAATGCAGTAATGCACTAATGCGGTGGTCGAGCATGGCTGGTATCTAAGAGTGTTGTTCCACTTGGTCCTATGATCCTGCCGTGTTGATCTGCATGTGTGTCGCTAATCTCACGCTGGCTAATTGCTTGTTGAGATAAGGGAATTGATAGGGCTGATACCTCGCATCAATGTGCATATTTACGTTTTTGTCAGCAGCTTTACCTGCAGGTGCGTTAGTTGTTCAGGCATTTGCTAATGTCCGCGGATGAAGCCGGCATTGGTAGGGCTTATATAGGCGTGTTGTGCGACGATGGCGAGTGAGAATTCCGCACGTTTTCTTAGTCGTAGTTGTTGCTGATATGTTGTATGGCGATAGGGGTATTACGCCATTAGGGTTCAACAGTACTTCGTTGCGGCCTAGATAATCCCTAGATAGCCTCAAAAAGTTGGGAGCACTCAAACCCATGCAGCAGTAGGGCTACAGGCGAGTCGTTGCATCAACCCTAGAGGAGGATGCAACGGCTCGCTTTTGTTGCTTTTGTGTTAACGCTTCAAGGGCGTAAAGGGTAGGGCAAAAGGTGAGTTTTTTGGTAGTTCTGGGTGAATTGATGGCGCCTAAATGGATCCTTCTATTCGGCTCACGGTTTAGGTCGTTGCCTCATCCTGCTTGGGTGCTATCCGCTCGCCGTTTTTGGTCATTAAAAGCAGGCAAAGTGGGATGATCTGCACACTGTTTTTGGGTGATTGAACGCGTTTTTAGGCTCATGCTGCCTTAGTTTGAATTGTTATTGATATGTTTTAATTTAATGGGTGTTGTTCAATGTGTTGCACCAATATGGTTCAACCGTTTTTTGATGCGGCCTAGATAATCCCTAGATAGCCTCAAAAAGTTGGGAGCACTCTAGCCCATGCAGCAGTAAGGCTACAGACGAGTCATTGCATCAACCCTAGTGGAGGATGCAACAGCGTGCATTTGTTGCTTTGGTGTTAAATATTGGCAATAGGGTGAAGAGGGTAAAAGCCAAGGTTTTAAACGGTTTTAGACGGTTTTAGGTGAATTGCTTCTGTCTAGGACTAGGCTCATTTTAACCGAGTGCCAGAGTCGTTATCTTTACCTATATTAGTCATCCTGCATGGATAGGAATGGAGCGATGATCATGTGCAATTATGAGGAATTTTGATTTTCAGATGGGCGGATTTTGTGTCTCGCCGATGCTCACGGTTTGATTGAAACCGAACGCGACACTTTATGATGATGAGAATCGCTCTCAACTCGATGTAGATGCGAACCATTATCATCACGGGTCCTTCCGGCTCGGTTGATTGCGGGGGCAGTGACGCGCAGTGCTTCACTACATATGAGGATTTTAGAGGGCTTGGTTGTTGTTTTATTAACGGGCTTTTAGGGGGCGTTCATAATTTTGAACGCTATTTATACCATTGATTTTATTTGCTTATTATTCATGTTTTCTCAGGGATTCAAAAAACAGGCGTGCTCGGATATACCAACTTCAACAGATCGATTTTGTGATCTTTTGATCTTTGTTGAATGGGCCGATATTTAACGTTCCTTGGTATGTTACTTGCTGTAGATAACATCACCAACGTTATGGCACTGATACTTTATTTCTCGCTGACCAAGGCATAAAACAAAGTGGGCCTTGATTGCGTATATAAAATGCTAAGTCGCAATTGAGTGAACACTATTTTGTCCCAAAGTGTTTGAGTCACTTCTATCGCTTGTCAATATAGGTAGCCAGTTAATGAAATTTTAGCCATGATGCGATTGGGCTGCTCGAACTGCCTGAGTGTAAGGGAAATAACGCCATAGTTACTATTTATAATGCATCCAATGGACTCGTTGTCCCTGCGTAATGTTGGCCAAGCACATGGGTGTAGATTTGTGTTGTACTAACGTCATTATGGCCAAGTAGTTCCTGAACACTTCTGATATCACTGCCCGATTGAAGTAGATGGGTTGCAAAGCTATGTCTAAATGTATGACAGGTAACACGCTTAGTTATTTTGATGTTACGCACCGCATTGCCGAGCACTTTACGAATAACACTCTGATGAAGATGATGCCTGCAAAGCGTTCCTGTATAAGGATTAATGCAGGTTGTGGTTGNAACACTCATCAATCAGTAAACTCATCAATGAACTGTCACACCAGGCTGCTTAACGCTGTCTGCCGTGTCAGTGGATGCGCATTATAGGCAGTGAAACTTTTTGTGCAAGGGCTTTTTAAATGAAAAAAGATCGCATGGCGATCTTTTAAACAGCGGCGATTGTTTTACATGCAAAGTGCCCATTAATTGGGCTTTTTGCTGCCTTTATCGATAAAACCTTGGATTAGCGAGACGGCTTTTACGTCATCCCAATCAACATAGGATCGAACAAAGGCAATTAATTGACCCTGTTGATCAAGAATAAAGGTCGCAGGAATCGTGTCGAGCGGAAAAACGTTCCCAAGACTTTGTGGTTGATCGTAGTAAGAGTTGAAATTCGCCATACCTAATGAACTTAAGAACGGCTGAACCTGCTGCTTACCTTCTGCATCAATAGAGATAGGCAGCACGACAAAATCTTCAGTCTTGAACTTAGTTGCTAACCTTTCGATTGCAGGCAACTCTCTGACACATGGCGGACACCAAGTCGCCCACATGTTAACCATAATGATCTTGCCTTTAAATTGGCTGAAGTCGATAGCTTTACCATCGACATCATTAAAGGCAACAGGCTCAATAGGAAAAGTCTTTGGCAGTACATTGATCAAATCAACCGTTGATTCCATCGGTTTAGCCGTTTGCTGCATACCAGGGTACGAATGCGCGACCCCAGCAACAAATACCGAAAGAATGGATGACAACATGAATGCCGTTATGACTTTATGCTTCATTTTGTATTGCGCTTTAGCAAGGTATCTAACTCGCGCTGATCTTCTGCGCTAATTTCGTTCGGCACATTACCGCCAATACGTTGCTTACGAATGAAGATGAATCCAATCACTAGACCCAGAAGTAATAAACCAATAGGACCTAACCAGAGAATGTAGGTCTTGGTTTCCATCTTAGGTTTATAGAGAACAAACTCACCGTAACGACTAGTCATAAACTCGATGATCTCATCATCCCCTTTTCCTTCGTCAACCATCTTGAATACCTCAAGACGCAGATCTCGAGCAACGGGTGAATTGGAGTCGATCAAATTTTGGTTTTGACACTGTGGACAACGTAGTTCATGGGCCAAAGACAAACCGCGCTTTTGATTTTCAGGTGACTTGAATTCGTAAGTATCAACTGGTGTTGCCATGACAGCGGTCGTCATGCTGAACATCAGCACTAGACTACCTATGATTTTTATCAGTGTTCTCATGCTGCGCCATCCTTCGCTGCTTCAGCTTGTAATTGTTGGATCATAGGGTAAAGGGTTTCACTCCATACGCGTTGGTCTATTGGACCTGCATAACGGAAACGGATAATACCGTTGTGATCAACAATAAAACTCTCTGGTGCACCATAAACGCCAAGATCTAATCCTAAACGGCCATCTTTATCATAAATATTAACGTTGTAGGGATCGCCCTGACGTTTTAACTCTTCTAACGCAGGAACACGCTCATCACGATAGTTGATCCCGTAAATTGGCAAAAGATTTTTACGTTTTAGCATCACTAAGAAAGGATGCTCATATTTACAAGATGGACACCACGTCGCCCATACGTTAAGTAATGATACCTTACCTTTTAATTGCTCATTCGTTATTATCTCAGCCGGTGTTTCTAGGCGTTCCAGTTGGAAAGCCGGAATAGGCTTCCCTTCCAGTGCTGAATCCAATTGCTGCGGATTCAGAAATAACCCTTTATATAGAAACACCCCCATGGCGAGAAATATGACCAATGGGATAAACAGAACCAACTTCTTCATACATTCCCCAATTATTGAGCCGTTGCCAATTTTGCCTTTTCGGACAAAGGCGCGACGGCTGCAGTGACTTTCGCACGGTAACGTTTATCCGATGCAGCGAAGAATCCACCTATCATCATGAAAATTGCCCCAAACCATAACCAACGCACGAACGGCTTATAGTTTAAACGAACCGCAAATTCAGTGCTGGTAATAGGGTCACCCATAGTCACGTACAAGTCACGGAATAGACCCCAGTCAATACCGGCTTCTGTCATATCCATAGTTCGCACATTATATTGACGACGATCTGGTTTTAGTAATGTCAGTAGCTCATCGCCCTTGTAGATCTCTATCTGTCCCTGCTGTGCAGTGTAGTTAGGACCTACTACGTTTTTGGTCTCGAGATACTTAAAAGTATAACCGGCGAGTTCTTGGCTTACACCAGGTCCCATACGAACACTTTTCTCAATCGAGTAATTTGACACCATAGTGGCACCAATCACAGAAACAGCAATACCGAGATGCGCGAAGATCATACCAAGCTGACTACGGCCCATGCGGCTAATGCTGATATCACCTTCTTTCGACTTGACCATGTTATAGGCCGCTCTTGCGGTAGCCAGAATAATCCAAGCCGCGGCAGCAATACCAAAGGTAACCCAAATATTGAATACACCATCGACGATAAATGGCGTCACAATACCGATAGCAGCAGCAATCATTGCTGGGATCAATAGCTGACGCTTAAGCTCGCCCGCTTTCGATTTTTTCCAGCGAATAATTGGACCAATACCCATAAAGCCAAATAGCACTAATACGATAGGCACGAACACCGCATTAAAGTATGGGGGTCCAACAGAGATTTTACCCATGCCAAGCGCGTCGATGAGCAATGGATATAATGTACCCAATAGTACCGTACCTGCGGCAACCGTCAGTAGCACGTTACATACTAAGAGCATTGTTTCTTTAGACTTGAGCTCGAAACGGGCAGGACTACTCATTTCACTGGCACGTAAAGCAAACAGTGTTAATGAACCGCCAACAGCTAAACCAAGTAACAACAGGATGAACATACCGCGGCTTGGATCGGCTGCGAATGAATGCACTGAGGTTAATACACCTGAGCGAACAATAAAGGTACCAAGCAAACTTAAAGAGAAAGCGAAAATAGACAGTAATACAGTCCAGTTACGGAAGGCGCCGCGTTTCTCAGTCACAATCAAAGAGTGAACAAGCGCAGTACCCACTAACCAAGGCATAAAAGAGGCGTTCTCAACGGGATCCCAGAACCACCAACCGCCCCAGCCTAATTCATAATAAGCCCACCAAGATCCTAGTGCGATACCGCCCGTAAGGAAGGTCCAAGCAGCCAATGTCCATGGACGAGTCCAACGAGCCCATGCAGAATCGAGACGGCCGCTCATCAGCGCAGCAATCGCAAATGCAAAGCTTACAGAGAAGCCCACATAACCCAAGTACAACATAGGAGGATGGAAGATTAATCCCACGTCCTGCAGCATTGGATTTAAGTCACGACCTTCGGCAGGGATCGGGAATAAACGTTCAAATGGGCTAGATGTGAGTAGCATAAACAAACTAAAGCCAATCACAATAAGAGCCAATACTGCCAGCACACGGGCAGTAAATACTTCTTCTAAACCTTTGCTAAACAAAGCAACCGCAGCCGCCCAAGTTGATAAAGCAAACACCCAAAATAACAGTGACCCTTCATGACCGCCCCATACGGCCGAGATCTTAAAGAAGATAGGTAACTGAGAATTTGAATGATGTGCCACATAGGCGACCGAGAAATCATCGACGGCAAAACTATAAGCCAGCACGACAACAGATAAGGTAATAAAAAAGAACATTCCGTACGTTAATGGCCAAGCGTACCTAACAAGGTATTGGTCTTTTCTGGCAACACCTATTAGGGGGACGCTGATTAATAAGAAGGCAAAAGCCACCCCTATTATCAACGCAAAGTGTCCAAGTTCTGGGATCATGGGTTTTCCTCAGTCTTCAATAATATGTTGATTTAGAAAGACTCTATCTCAACGCACAACATGCTATTCACGCAAATGCACGAAATTTTGCTCATTTTAGTATTTGCTATTGTTCCTGTCTGCCTCTTTCGTACAAAACTGGGTTACTTGTCTCATTCTCAATTTTAGAGGTCGATGAAAGTCACGGAAGAGGCTCAGTTCTGCATGTGACCGACAAATGACACTTAAGTTTCATACAAAATTTACAAGAAGAATCAATTTGTGAACCAGTGCCCAACTATAAGCTTTCAGCACTGGGATTACCTTATATTACTGTTCAATGAACAATCTTTACGTATAATCTTGCTTCCAAGCCTAGCGGTTACTCCGCTTTCTGCAAACTAAAGTGAATATAGAAACAATGACGACATTTTGGATTTTTATTGCGCTTGTTATGTTAGTCGGCCTGATGCTGATTTGGATCCCGCACTTCAGACAGCAAAAATTGCTGAAAACGGAAGAAGCTGGAGTTCGTAAACAAACGAACCTTGAATTGTTCAATGAGCGCTTAGGCGTTCTTGAAAAAGAATTAAGTGAAGAGCTACTCGATCAAGCCGAATTTGATGCATTGAAGAAAGAACTGGAAATCAGTCTACTCCAAGACATCAAACAAGCGAACGACGATTCACTGGTCAACCAAATAAAGCCAAAGACGATTCTGTGGCCGTCGATCATGTCAGTTTGTTTGATTGTTATCTCAGGCTATCTCTATCAACACTTAGGCGCCTTCGAGAATATTGATAGTGCTCAACAACCTGCAAATCCACATGCGGGAATGGATACGGCTCAAATCATGATGCAACGCGTGCAGATGATGGAAGCTCAAGTTAAAGCCGAGCCAGAAAACAGCCAACTGTGGTTCAGCTTAGGTCATGCTTATGTATCGGCAAACCAATACGATAAAGCGATTGCGGCTTTCGATAAAGTAATCGAATTAGTCGGAAAGCATGCAGAATTGCTCGGTCCAAAAGCAACGGCGATGTATTACAAAGCGGGTCAACAAATGACACCGCAAATCCAAGCTCTTATCAATGAGTCTTTAGCAATGGATGCACAAGATCCTTCAACGCTACTGCTCGTGGGTATGGATGCTTTCTTTACTGCTGACTACAAGAAAGCCATCACCTCTTGGCAAACGATTTTAGATAGCGGTCGTGCCGACGTTGATCGTGCTGCTCTTATGAATGCAATCGAAACCGCCAACTTACGCATGCAGTCGGAAACCGCTGGCATGCCAAATGATGATGCACATAAGCAAGTCAAAGCGAGTGCTAAATCGGTCAATGTCACTATATCTATCTCAGCAGAACTTGCGGCTAAAGCCAGTCCAGAAGACACCATTTTCATCTTTGCCCGTGCAACTGAAGGACCTAAAGTCCCATTAGCTGCAACCAAAGTCAGTGCTAAGTCTTTCCCGATTACAGTGACATTAGATGACAGCAGCGGTATGGGTGGTGATGTGAAGTTAAGCGATGCAGCCAATGTGGAAGTGATTGCTGTACTATCTAAACAAGGTAATATCAAACCGCAAACGGGTGATATTCAAGGCAAGATCAGTAAAGTCGCCGTAGGCGATACAGCGAACCTAGTACTTGATACTCAAGTGCAATAAATCGCAGTTAATTGCAGATATAAAAAAACCGGCTTTCGCCGGTTTTTTTATATCTGAAGAATTACTTAGCTGTAGACATAAATTTGATAGCAGCTTTGTAATCATCATCAGTACAATCAGTACACATACCGCCTGGTGGCATAGCATTCAGACCGGTTTTCACACTCTTCACTAGAGCGTCAACACCCTTAGCTAAGCGTGGTTCCCATTCTGCAGCGTTGTGTACTTTTGGAGCACCAGCAACACCCATACTGTGGCATACGGTACATGCCTTATTATAAATAGCCTCAGCATCTTGAGCTGAAGCGTTAACTGACATAGTCAAAGCAGCGACAGCAGTCATTGCTAACAGTTTTTTCATGTTCAATGTTCCTAATGCAAATACGTACAAAGCTCGGCGCCGCCCTTACTTAGGCAGACTCATTATAGCCGACTAAGATTACTACAAACTTCAAGAAATCTCATCTTTTTGTGATTAGAATCTCAACACAAAATGAATCAGGCGACAAGGATGACAAATTCGTTAATATATTAGCAAGTCGTAAAAAAGTTCGATAAATATTGCGGTTATTGGAACCACATCATATTGCTGACATCTAGTGCAAACCAAGAGTAAACCCCCAATAACGTTTGTGTTAGAATGACTTGTGTTTCCTTCCGGCTTGAGATAGAGGGTTCAGTGACAAATATAACTAAAGAAACCACATTAGTGTCAGCCAGCAAGCTGACCTGTATCCGCGAAGAACGCATCCTCTTTGATGAGTTAAGTTTTGATATAAATGCCGGTGACATTGTTCAGATTGAAGGCCCTAACGGCGCAGGCAAGACCAGTTTATTACGCATATTGGCGGGCCTTTCTCGCCCCTATGCCGGACAAACTTTTTACATTAATGAAGACATAAACCGTTGCCGCGATGAATACAATGAAGACCTCTTGTATTTAGGCCATTTAGCTGGCGTGAAATGCGAGCTGACTGCCGAAGAAAACCTTAATTTCAATTTAAGAATCAGTGGTTATGATGACTTTGATACGTCAGAGATTTTAGCCAAAGTCAATTTAACGGGCTTTGAAGAAGCTCTCGCGGGGCATTTATCCGCAGGCCAGCATCGCAGAACAGCGCTATCAAGATTGTGGCATAGCAACTGTAAAATTTGGATCCTTGACGAACCTTTTACTGCAATTGATAAAAAAGGCGTCGAAGAACTGGAGCAGTTATTTATTCAGCATGCGGATAATGGTGGTTGTGTGATCCTCACAACTCACCAAGATATGGGCATTATCACAGATGATAGGCTTCGTAAAATTCGTCTCGATTATCGCTTCATATAAGGTCAGGCTCAATGAAAAGAGGCATCAGTTTTACCCAAGCATTTTTCACCTTGCTGCAGCGAGATCTTAAAATTGCTATTCGCCACCGCGGCGACATTTTTAACCCACTGCTATTTTTTATTATGGTCGTTACCTTGTTTCCGCTGGGAATTGGACCAGAGCCGCAAATGTTAGCACGTGTGGCACCGGGGATAATTTGGGTAGCCGCATTATTAGCATCAATGTTGTCACTTGAAAGGCTTTTCAAAGCCGACTTTAGTGATGGTAGCTTAGAACAAATGCTATTAAGCCCACAGCCATTAGCCATTCTCGTATTAGCTAAAGTGTTAGCCCACTGGATTTTAACAGGTGTGCCACTGATTATTATCGCACCACTGTTAGCGGTATTACTCAATCTAGACGGCAACAGCTACGGTGCGTTAATTTCAACGCTTGCGCTAGGCACGCCAGTATTGTCGCTGTTAGGTGCTATTGGTGTGGCATTAACCGTCGGTCTAAGGAAAGGCGGCGTGTTACTCAGCTTACTTATTTTGCCCCTATATATCCCAGTACTCATTTTTGCAACGAGTGCCATAGACGCGGCAGGAATGAATTTACCCTATGATGGTCAGCTCGCTATAATAGGCGCTATGCTGGTCGGATCGTTAACCTTAGCACCTTTTGCAATTGGTGCATCTCTGCGAGTGAGTACTAACTAAAATGTGGAAATGGTTACACCCTTACGCGGATCCTGAACGCGCATATAAATTATCAGGAACTTTATTTCCATGGTTTGCGATCTTAGCCGGTCTATTGATTGCTGTTGGCACTACATGGGGACTCGTCTTCGCGCCGACGGATTACCAGCAGGGTGATAGCTACCGTATTATATTTATCCATGTTCCTGCAGCGTCTATGTCAATGGCGGCTTATATGGGTATGGCAACAGCAGCCTTTATCGGTCTAGTTTGGCAGATAAAACTTGCCGACTGGGCTGCGGCATCTATTGCTCCCATTGGTGCAGTGATCACCTTTATCGCACTCTTTACCGGGGCAGCATGGGGTAAACCTATGTGGGGTGCTTGGTGGGTATGGGATGCACGCTTAACTTCTGAGCTGGTATTACTATTCCTATATCTAGGTGTGATCTCGCTCTACGCCTCATTTGAGGATAAAGTGCTCGCAGCTCGTGCAGCAGGGATCTTAGCGATCGTCGGTGTGATCAATATTCCTATCATCAAATACTCAGTTGAATGGTGGAGCTCATTACATCAACCGTCGACAATACGCATTACCGAGAAATCGACAATGTCGACGGAAATGCTCTATCCACTATTAATTAACATACTGGGCTTCGGTCTTATGATTGGCGCCATCACTATTGTCCGTTTTAGAGCAGAAATTTTAGCAAGAAATGGCATGCGCCCTTGGGTCCGTGAACTAGCTAAAGCGGAGGAGGTCAAATGATGCAATTCGATTCAATCAGTGATTTTTTTAATATGGGCGGCTATGCATTCTATGTATGGCTATCCTATGGAGTGACCTTCTTCTGCCTCTCTACGCTCATCATTACCAGCGCACGCCAAAAGCGTAAGGTGTTAATTGATATCGCGAAGAAGATGGATAGAGAAGAACGCCTAAAAGAAACTAGGAGTACTAAATCGTGAACCCAAGACGCAAAAAAAGACTGACATTAGCTGTAGCATTAATCGGTGGCGTTGCTGCGATTACTTCGCTTTTGCTCTATGCGCTGAACTCCAACTTGAACTTATTCTATACTCCGTCTGAAATTGTCCACGGCAAGACAGACACTGGCGTAAAACCTGAAATTGGCCAACGTATTCGTGTCGGCGGAATGGTGACGGTAGGTTCTATGGTGCGAGATCCCAAAAGCTTGCATGTCGAATTTGCAGTGCATGACTCCCTCGGCGGCGAAGTACTGGTCACTTATGACGACCTATTGCCCGATCTTTTCCGTGAAGGACAAGGCATTGTTGCTCAGGGTGTACTGGGTGCTGATGGCAAACTAGAAGCAACTGAAGTACTGGCCAAGCATGATGAAAACTACATGCCACCAGAAGTCGCTGAAGCCATGGGCCAAAAGCACGAAAAGTTAGATTATAGCCAGCAAAAGGCACCTGATACTAAGTAGGTTATTGATGGATCAGCAATAGCGTACAAACTAAGCCTCCTAGCTTAATAACTAGTGAGGCTTTTTTATTATCTCAATATGCACAATTAAAGGTGGACTATACTCTAGGCAGCGCCAATACCTAAGATTGCATATGATTCAAATGAGACAACTAAACTCTAGTTTGCAACACATTCTAAGCTTCCTAATTATCTGCTTGATAGGCCTCTCTCAGGAAGCCAATGCTGCTAAAGTTGTTGTTATCGAAAGCTACCATCATAGCTATCAATGGGACCAAGAATACTATCAAGCGATTTATGACACGCTCAGCCCTCACCACGATGTTAGTTATTTCGAGATGGATACCAAACGCTTGCCCGAAGAGCAATTTACTGAACGAGCTGACTTAGCATGGAAATACATTCAACAACAAGCACCTCAATTGGTTATTCTCGCCGATGATAATGCGGTTAATCTCTTACACCAGCGCCTAAATGACAGCCTAATCCCAGTTGTCTATTTAGGGGTGAACATGAATCCTAGAGAATATCATCTCAATGAACACAAACGCTTCACAGGCGTCATTGAAAGACCACTACTACGACGTTCACTACTGCTCATTCAACGTTTACTACCACAGACTGTGCATAGAAAAATCTTAGTTCTATTCGACCAAGGAGTCACCTCTGACTCAGCGGCTGAATACATCAGTAAACAACACTCAAGCATGTTAGGCGATATCGAAGTTAATTTAGTGCAATTGTCACAGCTAAGGGATTGGCAGCGGAATGTATTGACCGCGAAGGAACAGGGTTATAACGCTATAGTCGTGGCGCTATACCACACAGTTAGAGACGCAGATAATCGCTCAGTAGATGCAGATCAGCTCCTAAAATGGATATCTGAACATACTCCGGTACCGAATTTTGGGTTTTGGGGATTTAGTGTCTCTGCTGAAGGTAATATTGGTGGCTATGTTCTCGATGGCTATCATCATGGCAAGATTGCAGCGAATATGGCGACAAAAATACTCGGCGGCGAGAAACCCGAAAATATTTTCCCAGTAACAGATGATCTTGGAAAATACATGTTTAGCCAGAAAGGCTTAGCTAAATGGAATATCGTCCTCCCAAAAGAAATCGAGAAAACCACACTTTGGGTAAAATAGTAAAAAAGGCATAAAAAAGCCGGGCTAATGCCCGGCTTTTTAAAAGTGTAACCTTAATTACTCAGCAGCTTCAACATCAACAGCTTGAGCAGCTTCTGGGCGACCAACTAGCTCGATGTAAGCCATAGGGGCTTTATCACCAGCACGTAAACCGCACTTAAGGATACGGGTATAGCCACCAGGACGTTCCTGGTAACGTGGACCCAACTCAGTAAATAACTTACCAACGACTTCAGCGTCGCGAGTACGTGCAAACGCTAAACGACGGTTTGCAACGCTGTCACTCTTAGCAAGTGTTATCAGAGGCTCAACTACGCGACGCAGTTCTTTCGCTTTAGCCACAGTTGTCTTGATGATCTCATGACGAACTAGTGAACCGGCCATGTTGCGAAACATGGCTTGGCGATGACTGCTGTTACGGTTTAGTTGACGACCACTCTTACGATGGCGCATGACCTAATCCTTATAACCTAAATCTGTACAAACCTGAGACTTATAGGTCGTCTGCTAAACTAGCTGGAGGCCAGTTTTCCAAACGCATACCTAACGACAGTCCGCGAGAAGCTAAAACATCCTTAATTTCAGTAAGAGATTTCTTACCTAAGTTCGGGGTTTTCAGCAACTCAACTTCAGTGCGCTGTACCAGATCTCCGATGTAATGAATCGCTTCGGCTTTCAAGCAGTTAGCCGAACGTACAGTTAGCTCTAAATCGTCGACAGGACGCAGCAGAATCGGATCGAATTCCGGTTTCTCTTCTTTCAGCTCTGGCTCAGTCACGTCACGTAACTCTACAAACGCATCTAGCTGTTCAGCCAGAATAGTTGCAGAACGACGGATAGCTTCCTCAGGATCGATAGTACCGTTTGTGGTCATATCGATAACGAGTTTATCTAAGTCAGTACGCTGTTCTACACGTGCTGCTTCTACATTGTAGGCAATACGTGCAACTGGCGAGAAAGAAGCATCAACCAGCAAGCGGCCGATTGGGCGATCATCGTCTTCGGTCTGTGCACGAGCAGATGCTGGTACATAACCACGACCACGCTCAACGCGAATACGCATGCTGATATCATTATTACCTGTCAGATGACAGATAATATGATCAGGATTCACGATAGTGACATCACCATCATGCGTGATATCTGCTGCGATGACAGGGCCTGCGCCGGACTTGCTCAACGTAAGCATAGCCTCGTCTTTACCCTCGATGGTCACTGCTAACCCTTTCAGGTTTAACAAGATCTCAAGGATATCTTCTTGAACGCCTTCCTTACTGCTGTATTCGTGCAGTACACCGTCAATCTCGACTTCGGTAACCGCGCAGCCGGGCATAGACGACAATAGGATGCGACGCAACGCGTTACCTAAAGTGTGGCCGAAACCACGCTCAAGTGGTTCCAATGTAACCTTGGCACGTGTTGAGTTAACCTGCTCGATATCAACGAGACGCGGTTTAAGAAATTCTGTAACAGAACCCTGCATTGTGTCCTCTCTTGTTTGTTAGCCTTACTTAGAGTAAAGCTCGACGATCAGCTGTTCGTTAATTTCCGCAGACAAATCGCTACGTTCTGGAACGCGCTTGAAAGCACCTTCCATTTTCGCGTTGTCGACTTCAACCCATGTAGGCTTCTCGCGTTGAGCTGCCACTTCTAAAGCCGCTTTAATACGAGCTTGAGTACGTGACTTCTCGCGGATGCTCACAACATCATTCGCAGACACTTTGAATGATGGAATGTTAACAACACGACCGTTAACCATAATAGATTTATGGCTTACTAGCTGACGTGATTCTGCACGAGTTGCACCGAAGCCCATACGATAAACAACGTTATCAAGACGGGTTTCTAAAAGCTGAAGCAGGTTTTCACCTGTGTTGCCTTTAGTACGTGCAGCATCTTTGTAATAGTTACGGAATTGTTTTTCTAACACACCGTAAATACGACGAACTTTTTGTTTTTCGCGTAACTGAGTACCGTACTCTGACAAACGTGGCTTACGAGCGCCATGTTGTCCAGGTGCAGTTTCCAGTTTACACTTTGAATCGATTGCTCTCACACCGCTTTTTAAGAAAAGGTCTGTACCTTCTCGGCGGCTGAGCTTGAGCTTGGGACCCAAGTATCTTGCCATGATCTTTCTCCAACTATCCTAATGAAACGGCGTTATACACGACGCTTTTTAGGAGGACGACAACCATTATGAGGGATCGGCGTCACATCGGTAATGTTGGTAATTTTATAACCAACAGCGTTCAGCGCACGAATGGCTGACTCACGACCTGGACCTGGACCCTTCACAAACACTTCAAGGTTTTTTAAACCGTAGTCTTGAGCAGCAGCACCTGCACGCTCAGCAGCCACCTGTGCAGCAAATGGAGTAGATTTACGTGAACCACGGAAACCTGAACCACCTGAAGTAGCCCATGACAACGCATTACCTTGACGATCTGTAATGGTGACAATAGTGTTGTTGAAAGAAGCATGGATATGAGCCATGCCATCTGCAACCTGTTTACGTACGCGCTTACGCGGAGAACGTGACGGAACTTTAGCCATTGCTTTACCTTCCCGTTACTTTCTAATAGGTTTACGTGGACCTTTACGCGTACGCGCATTGGTCTTAGTACGTTGCCCACGGAGAGGCAGGCTACGGCGATGGCGGAGACCACGATAACAACCAAGATCCATAAGACGCTTGATGTTCATTGAAATCTCACGACGTAAGTCACCTTCTACTAGGTATTTGGCGACTTCTTCGCGTAGTGTGTCTATTTGAGCTTCGCTCAATTCCTTGATCTTAGCAGTTTCAGCGATTGCTGTAGCCGCGCAGATTGCTCTAGCGCGAGTACGGCCGATGCCGAAAATTGCAGTCAATGCGATGACTGTATGCTTTTGATCAGGAATGTTAATGCCAGCGATACGGGCCACTATGCACTCCTTAAAGTTAAAGGCCAACTGCGAAAAGCCCGAAAGGATACTCGACAGTTGACAGATTTGCAAACAAAATTTTGTTCAGCCCAATTCATGGGCTGAACAAATTACTTTTTAGCCTTGACGCTGTTTGTGTTTTGGTTCAACACAGATAACGCGTACAACGCCACTACGCTTGACGATCTTGCAGTTACGGCAGATCTTCTTCACGGAAGCTCGAACTTTCATTTCATCACTCCGTAAAGCTACTTAGCGACCAAAGCGATCTAAATTCGCTTTGTTAACTAGGTTAGCTTTCTTCATCACAGACTCATACTGATGAGACATCATATGCGTCTGAACCTGAGCCATGAAGTCCATGATTACGACTACCATAATTAGTAGTGAAGTACCGCCGAAATAAAACTGTACTTTCCACGCAATTAACATGAACTCCGGAATTAAGCAGATAAAGGTTATGTATAACGCGCCTGCCAATGTCAAACGGGTCATAACTTTATCAATGTAACGCGAAGTCTGTTCTCCAGGACGGATCCCAGGGATGAATGCACCACTCTTCTTCAAGTTATCTGCTGTTTCACGTGGGTTAAACACCAACGCAGTATAGAAGAAACAGAAAAAGATAATCGCTGTTGCATATAATAATGAGTAAAGCGGTTGGCCAGGTGACACAGCAAGTGAAAAATCACTTAACCATGACATGGACTCATTTTGACCGAACCACTGAGCCAGTGTTCCAGGAAACAAAATGATGCTTGACGCAAAAATTGGCGGAATAACACCTGCCATGTTTATTTTCAGCGGTAGATGGGTACTTTGCGCAGCGAACACCTTACGGCCTTGCTGACGCTTGGCATAGTTAACGACGATACGACGCTGACCACGTTCCACAAACACTACAAAATAAGTCACTGCAAACACAATTACCGCGAGCAACAACAATACTAACACATTCAAGTCACCTTGACGCGCCTGCTCAGCCGTTTGGCCGATAGCGGAAGGTAATCCAGCAACAATACCTGCGAAAATCAAAATCGAGATACCATTACCTATACCACGTTCGGTAATTTGCTCACCTAGCCACATAAGGAACATAGTTCCTGTTACTAAGCTCACAACCGCAACAAAGTAGAATCCAAATCCAATGTTGACCACAAGGCCTGGCACTAAATTTGGTAACCCGGTTGCAATACCGACCGACTGGAATGTACCCAGCACTAAGGTACCCCATCTGGTATATTGACTGATTTTCTTACGTCCTGATTCGCCTTCCTTTTTCAATTCAGCGAGTGCAGGATGTACGACAGTCAACAGTTGCATGATAATCGATGCCGAAATGTACGGCATAATACCTAATGCAAAGATAGAGGCACGCTCAAGGGCACCACCCGAGAACATGTTAAACATGCCAAGGATGGTTCCACTTTGCTGAGCAAACAGCTCTGCTAATACAGCTGCGTCAATACCAGGAATTGGCACAAACGAACCGGCTCTAAAGACGATAATCGCACCAATCACGAACAGGAGGCGAGCTTTCAATTCTGAAAGTCCACCTTTCGCGCTTTTTAAATCAAGTCCTGGTTTTGCCATCGACGTATTATTCCTCGATCTTACCGCCGGCAGCTTCAATAGCTGCACGTGCACCTTTGGTTACCTTCAGACCTTTAACAGTCACAGGGCGCTCAATGGTACCTGAAAGAACAATTTTCGCAAACTGGATGTTGCGAGTTATTACGTTCGCATCTTTCAGAGCGTTTAAGTCGATAACATCACCGTTAACTTTTGCCAGTTCGAGTACACGAACTTCAGCTGTTACCATAGCGCGACGCGAGGTAAAACCAAATTTAGGTAAACGGATTTTCAGTGGCATTTGACCACCTTCGAATCCTGGGCGTACACCGCCACCAGAGCGAGACTTTTGGCCTTTATGACCACGACCCGCTGTTTTACCTAGACCTGAGCCCATACCACGGCCTACACGCTTTGGTGCATGCTTAGAGCCTGCAGCTGGAGATAGAGTATTTAAACGCATCTATTAATCCTCCACCTTAACCATGTAGTAGACCTTGTTGATCATACCGCGAACAGAAGGAGTATCTTCTAATTCAACAGTATGACCAATGCGACGCAAACCAAGACCCGTTAGGGTTGCACGGTGCTTCGGTAAACGACCGATACCGCTTTTAGTTTGAGTAACTTTTACAGTTTTAGTTGCCATGGTGCATTACCCCCGAATTTCGTCAACATTCAGGCCACGCTTAGCTGCGATTTGCGAAGGTGACTTCATGTGCACCAAAGCATCGACAGTCGCGCGAACGATGTTGATCGGGTTAGTAGAACCGTATGCTTTTGACAGAACGTTATGCACGCCTGCTACTTCCAATACGGCACGCATTGCGCCACCGGCAATAATACCAGTACCTTGTGATGCAGGTTGCATGTACACAAGAGAACCAGTATGACGACCTTTAACTGGGTGATGCAGAGTACCTGCATTCAACTCAACGGTCACAATGTTACGACGAGCTTTTTCCATCGCTTTTTGAATCGCGGCTGGAACTTCACGTGCTTTGCCATAGCCATAGCCAATCTTACCGTTACCGTCACCCACTACTGTCAGTGCTGTGAAGCTAAAGATACGACCGCCCTTAACTACTTTAGAAACACGATTAACTGCAATTAATTTCTCTTGCAGATCGTCTTTTTGCTGAGCTTCTAATTTAGCCATTTTATAACCCCTTAGAACTTCAGGCCAGCTTCACGAGCTGCATCTGCTAAAGCAGCTACACGACCGTGATACTTGAAACCAGAACGATCGAACGCAACTGAAGTTACGCCTTTTTCGATCGCGCGCTCAGCAACAAATTTACCTACTGCTTTCGCTGCGTCTACGTTACCGGTACTCTTCAGTAGCTCTTTAACCGCTTTTTCTACGGTTGAAGCAGCTGCCAACACCTGAGCTTCAGGATTGATCACCTGAGCATAAATGTGACGCGGTGTACGATGTACAACCAGACGGTTCACGCCCAGCTCTTGGATCTTCTTACGAGCGCGAGTAGCGCGACGTAAGCGAGATGTTTTCTTATCCATATCGCGTTACCTACTTCTTCTTAGCCTCTTTACGGCGTACTACTTCGTCGTCATAGCGAACACCTTTGCCTTTGTATGGCTCTGGTGGACGGTATCCGCGAATCTCAGCAGCGACTTGGCCAATTAACTGTTTATCAACGCCACGTAGGACGATGTCAGTTTGGCTAGGGCACTCTGCAGTAACGCCTGCGGGCAGTTTGTGTACTAACGGATGAGAGAAACCTAAAGTAAGGTCGATATCAGCACCGACGAGTTTCGCACGGTAACCAACGCCAACTAACTTTAACTTACGCTCAAAACCTTGAGATACACCAACAACCATGTTGTTTACTAATGCACGAGTTGTACCAGCCTGTGCCCAAGCGTTAACAACGCCTTCAACAGGGAGGAACTTAACTACGCCGGCTTCAATAACAACATTGACCGCATTGTTGATCACTCGAGTCAGACTACCTTTTCCGCCTTTGACGGTAAGGGTCTGTTCGTTCAAGGTCACCTCTACGCCAGCTGGAATAGATACTGGTGCTTTTGCTACACGAGACATTCCTAGCTCCTTAAGCTACGTAGCAGATAACCTCGCCACCCATGCCTGCAAGGCGGGCGGCACGATCAGTCATCAAGCCTTTAGAAGTGGACACAATTGCGACACCCAGACCGCCCATCACCTTTGGTAGTTCGTTTTTACCTTTGTAAATACGAAGACCAGGGCGACTTACACGCTGGATAGTCTCAACGACTGGTTGGCCTTGGAAATACTTTAAAGTAACTTCCAGTTCAGGCTTGGCTTCATCTGCTACGGCGTAATCAGCAATATAACCTTCATCTTTAAGTAGTTTCGCAATTGCGACTTTCAACTTAGCTGAAGGCATCTTCACTGATACGTGGTTAGCAGCTTGGCCGTTACGAATACGGGTTAACATATCCGCAATAGGATCTTGCATGCTCATATTAGCTTACTCCGTGACAAGTGCTTACCAGCTGGCCTTACGCAGGCCAGGAACTTCACCACGCATGGTTGCTTCACGTAATTTGATACGGCTTAAGCCGAATTTACGTAAGAAGCCATGAGGGCGACCAGTTTGATTACAACGATTGCGTTGACGCGCAGCGCTGGAATCACGTGGTAGAGCTTGCAGCTTAAGAACCGCATCCCAACGATCTTCGTCAGAAGAAGCTGGACTTGCAATGATAGTCTTAAGAGCCGCACGCTTTTCAGCGTACTTGGCCACGAGCTGTGCACGTTTAGCTTCACGTGCTTTCATTGATGTTTTTGCCATTACGCTACCCTTATTTCTTGAATGGGAAGTTAAAAGCGTCTAACAAAGCACGACCTTCTTCATCATTCTTCGCAGTAGTAGTGATAACAATATCCATACCACGAATCTTATCGATTTTATCGTAATCGATTTCTGGGAAGATGATCTGCTCACGCACGCCCATTGCGTAGTTACCACGGCCGTCAAACGCTTTAGCGCTTAAGCCACGGAAGTCACGAATACGTGGGATTGCGATATCGACTAAACGCTCTAAGAATTCCCACATACGCTCACCGCGTAGGGTCACTTTACAGCCAATAGGGTAGCCTTCACGGATTTTAAAACCAGCAACTGACTTACGAGCTACAGTCACAACTGGCTTTTGACCAGCGATTGCAGTCATATCACGGACAGCATGGTCCATGATTTTCTTGTCTGCAACAGCTTCGCCAACACCCATGTTCAGGGTGATTTTCTCAATCCGAGGGACTTGCATGACACTGGTATAACCGAACTTTTTAGCAAGTTCAGCGACAACAGTCTCTTGGTATTTATCATGCAGTTTCGCCATCGTTTACTCCAATTACTTAACGAGTTCACTGTTCGATTTGAAGAAACGAACTTTTTTGCCGTCTTCAAAGCGGAAACCAACGCGATCAGCTTTGCCAGTGGCAGAGTTGAAAATCGCTACATTTGATGCTTGTATCGGTGCTTCTTTCTCAACAATACCGCCAGCTACGCCCAATTGTGGGTTTGGCTTTTGGTGTTTTTTGACAAGATTGATGCCTTCAACAATCAATTTACCAGTAGGAAGGACTTGAGAAACTTTTGCACGTTTACCCTTGTCTTTACCTGCTAATACAATCACTTCGTCTTCACGACGTATTTTAGCTGCCATTTTGAAGCTCCTTACAGTACTTCTGGTGCCAGCGAGACAATTTTCATAAATTGCTCATTACGCAATTCACGTGTCACTGGTCCAAAGATACGAGTACCAATCGGCTGCAGGTTGTTGTTCAAAAGAACAGCTGCATTCCGATCGAAGCGAATGACAGAACCGTCTGGACGACGTACGCCTTTCTTAGTACGGACTACCACCGCGTTATACACATCGCCTTTCTTCGCTTTAGCGCGAGGAATCGCTTCTTTAACAGAAACTTTGATGATGTCGCCGATACCGGCATAACGACGATGAGAGCCACCCAAGACCTTAATACACTGAACTCTGCGTGCGCCGCTGTTACAAGCAACGTCAAGAGTCGATTGCATTTGGATCATTTTAAGTGCTCCGCTATCGTTACTACACAATTCCCACTATGGGACAATAAAAACACTCATTTTTGCTATTAATTTAGTCAAAAATGGCGCGCAAATATAACACCATAAAAGTGGAATGTATAGTATTAAAAAACAAACGGCCCCACATTCTGGGGCCGTTTACCTAAATACCTAATTAACTTAGGCCTTTGATACTACTTCAACCAGGGTCCAAGACTTAGTCTTAGACAAAGGACGACATTCGCGAATCGCTACTAAATCGCCTTCATTGCACTGATTCGTTTCGTCATGTGCATGGATCTTTGTCGTACGCTTAATGTATTTCCCATAAATTGGGTGTTTCACTTGGCGTTCGATAGCAACAGTAATGGACTTGTCCATTTTGTTGCTAGTTACACGACCCTGCAAAGTACGGATTTTATCAGACATTATGCACCCGCCTTAGAAGTAATAATGGTCTTAACGCGCGCAATGTTACGGCGCACCAATTTCAGTTGATTAGTCTGAGTCAACTGACCAGTGGCGTGTTGCATACGCAGGTTGAACTGCTCACGCAGCAGACCAAGTAGTTCAGCGTTCAGTTCTTCAACGCTCTTTTCTCTCAGTTCGCTCGCTTTCATTACATCACCGTCTTAGTTACGAAGGTAGTCTTAATTGGAAGCTTGGCAGCAGCCAAAGCAAACGCTTCACGAGCGATTACTTCAGAAACACCATTCATCTCATAAAGAACCTTACCAGGTTGAATCTGACATACCCAGTATTCAACGTTACCTTTACCTTTACCCATACGCACTTCAAGAGGCTTAGAGGTAATCGGCTTGTCCGGGAAAACTCGAATCCAAATTTGTCCCTGACGCTTAATGTGACGTGTCATGGCACGACGTGCAGATTCGATCTGACGTGCAGTTAAACGGCCACGGCCGACTGCTTTCAGACCAAAAGTACCAAAGCTAACTTCGGTACCGTTCGCTAGACCGCGGTTGCGGCCTTTGAACATCTTGCGAAACTTCATACGTTTAGGTTGCAGCATTGCCGGCTCTCCTATTTACCACGAGGCTTGCGCTTAGGTTGCTGCTGCTTCGGCTCTTCAATCTGTGGCAGCATTCCGTCTAGAACTTCACCTTTGAAGATCCAAACTTTAACGCCAATCACACCGTATTGGGTGTGACTTTCAGATGTAGAATAGTCGATATCAGCACGCAAAGTATGTAAAGGTACACGACCTTCACGATACCACTCATCGCGCGCAATCTCAGCTCCGCCTAAACGGCCACTAACTTGTACTTTGATACCTTGAGCACCAATACGCATTGCGTTTTGAACTGCGCGCTTCATAGCACGACGGAACATTACGCGACGCTCTAATTGCTGTGCAATAGAGTCAGCAACTAACTTGGCATCTAGCTCAGGTTTACGGATCTCAGCGATGTTAATTTGAGCAGGAGTGCCAGCAAGTTTTGACACTGCAGCACGCAATACTTCAACGTCTTCACCTTTCTTACCGATCACAACACCTGGACGGGCAGTGTGAATGGTAACGCGGATGCTTTTCGCTGGACGCTCGATAACAATCTTAGATACTGAAGCAGCTTGTAATTTCTCTACAAGAAACTTACGCACTTCCCAGTCGCTGTTCAGGTTACTTGCGTAATCTGATTTATCTGCGTACCAGGTAGAGATCCAAGGCTTGGTGATACCCAGACGGATACCATTAGGATGTACTTTCTGTCCCATTGCTCTCTCCTAGCGATCTGATACAACCACAGTAATGTGGCTGGTACGCTTCATGATACGATCAGCGCGGCCTTTAGCACGTGGCATGATACGCTTCATAGTTGGGCCTTCATCTACGAAGACGGCTCCGACTTTAAGCTCATCAATATCCGCGCCTTCGTTGTGTTCGGCGTTTGCGATAGCTGAGTCAAGTACTTTTTTAACCAGTACGGCGGCTTTCTTGGGGCTGAAAGTCAAAATTTCGAGGGCCTTAGCAACAGGCAATCCACGAATTTGATCAGCAACCAGACGGGCCTTCTGCGCAGACGTACGGGCAAAACGATGTTTAGCTAAAACTTCCATCTTATTCCTCCCGTATTAACGCTTCTTCGCTTTCTTATCTGCAGCATGGCCGCGATAAGTGCGAGTTGGTGAAAATTCACCAAGTTTGTGGCCGATCATTTCGTCAGTTACGAACACAGGAACGTGCTGACGACCATTATGGACAGCGATGGTCAAACCAATCATATTTGGAATGATCATAGAGCGACGTGACCAAGTCTTAATAGGCTTTTTGTCACCGGCTTCCATCGCTTTCTCTACCTTCTTCAGCAAGTGCAGGTCAATGAAGGGACCTTTCTTGAGAGAACGTGGCATGGCGAATCCTCTTACTATTTATTACGACGACGTACGATGTACTTGTCAGTGCGCTTGTTACTACGAGTTTTATAACCCTTAGTTGGCACACCCCATGGAGTCACTGGGTGACGACCACCAGAAGTACGGCCTTCACCACCACCGTGTGGATGGTCTACTGGGTTCATTGCAACACCACGCACTGTAGGACGTATGCCTCTCCAGCGCTTAGCACCTGCTTTACCTAACTGGCGTAGCATGTGTTCGGCATTACCAACTTCACCAAATGTCGCGCGGCAATCAACTGGCACTTTACGCATTTCGCCAGAGCGAAGACGTAGAGTGGCATATGCGCCATCACGAGCAACAACTTGTACATAAGCACCTGCAGAACGAGCGATCTGAGCACCTTTACCAGGCTTCATTTCAACTGCGTGAACTACAGAACCTACTGGGATGTTGCGCAGTGGCATAGCGTTACCGGTTTTGATCTCGGCAGCAACACCAGACTGGATCTTATCGCCAGCTTGCATGCCTTTGGCAGCAAGAATATAACGACGCTCACCATCCGCATACAATACTAACGCGATGTTAGCAGTACGGTTTGGATCGTATTCCAGACGCTCAATCTTTGCAGGGATACCATCTTTATCGCGTTTGAAATCGATTAGACGATAATGCTGCTTATGACCACCACCTACGTGACGGACAGTGATACGGCCAGTATTGTTACGGCCACCACTTTTAGATTTTTTCGCCAACAAGCCAGCAAAAGGTTTACCCTTGTGCAGGTCAGTGTTCACCACTTTAACTACGTGGCGACGACCTGGAGAGGTTGGCTTACACTTAATAACTGCCATGATAATTCTCCTTTGCTTACTCAGCGCCGCCGACGAAATCGATGTCAGCACCAGCAGCTAGAGTCACATAGGCTTTTTTCCAATCGCTACGACGACCAGTACGGCCACCAGTGCGTTTAGTTTTGCCTTTGCTCACTAAAGTGCGAACTGAATCAACTTCAACTTCAAATAGCTTAGCAACAGCAGCTTTAATTTCAGCTTTAGTTGCATCGATAGCTACGCGGAAAACAACAGTGTTGTGCTTCTCAGCGTTCACAGTGCTCTTTTCAGAGATATGTGGAGCGAGAATAACTTTTAGCAAACGTTCTTCGCGGATCATCATGCTAGCATCTCCTCGATTTGCTTCACTGCGTCAGCAGTCACAAGCACAGTGTTGAAGGCGATCAGACTCACTGGGTCTAGACCCGCTACATCACGAACGTCAACCTTGTACAGGTTACGAGCTGCTAAGAATAAGTTCTCATCAACTTCTGCAGTCACAATCAGAACGTCTTCAAGGTTCATTGCTTTCAATTTAGCTTTCAGCTCTTTAGTTTTAGGAGCTTCAACACCGAAAGATTCAACAATAACCAAACGCTCTTGACGTACCAATTCAGACAGAATGCTTCTCAGCGCGCCGCGGTACATCTTTTTGTTAACTTTTTGGCTGTGATCTTGGGTTTTAGCAGCGAATGTTACGCCACCGCCACGCCAGATTGGGCCTTTAACAGAACCAGCACGAGCACGGCCAGTTCCTTTTTGGCGCCAAGGCTTTTTGCCTGAGCCAGTTACTTCCGCACGAGTCTTTTGAGCACGAGTGCCCTGACGCGCGTTTGCAGCGTATGCTACAACTACCTGATGAACCAGTGCCTCGTTAAAGTCACGGCCGAAGGTAGTTTCGGAAACTTCAAGAGCGCTTTGCGCGTCTTTCAATACCAATTCCATTACTATCTCCTCAGACCTTAAGCTTTAACGGCAGGCTTGATAATCAAGTCGCCATTGGTAGCGCCAGGAACAGCGCCACGGACTAGTAGCAGGTTACGCTCAACATCTACACGAACAACAACTAGATTTTGAGTAGTAACACGCTCGGCACCCATATGGCCTGACATTTTTTTGCCTTTGAATACGCGACCAGGCGTTTGGTTCTGACCGATAGAACCATTCGAGCGGTGCGACAAAGAGTTACCGTGAGTCATATCTTGAGTACGGAAGTTCCAACGCTTAACGCCGCCTTGGAAGCCTTTACCTTTTGATTGACCAGTAACATCAACTTTCGCTACGTCTGCGAAAATATCAACATTTAGCTCAGCACCAACTTCAATGCCCTCGCCTTCACCGTCTACCAAACGCATTTCCCACAAACCACGACCGGCTTCAACGCCGCTCTTGGCAAAGTGACCTGCTTCTGGTTTAGTGATGCGATTGGCTTTTTTGGTGCCAGTTGTAACTTGAAGTGCACGGTAGCCGTCAGTTTCTAAAGTTTTCACTTGAGTAACACGGTTGCCTGCAACTTCAATTACAGTAACTGGTATTGAAACACCATCTTCAGTGAAGATGCGAGTCATACCAACTTTACGACCAATAAGACCGATAGCCATCTCTCAAACCTCTTCTTACTAGGATCTCAATTAACCCAAGCTAATCTGTACGTCGACACCAGCCGCAAGATCTAAACGCATTAACGCGTCAACAGTCTTTTCAGTTGGCTCTACGATGTCAACCAGGCGCTTGTGTGTACGTAATTCGTACTGGTCACGAGCATCTTTATTAACGTGCGGAGAGATCAAAATGGTATAACGCTCTTTGCGAGTAGGTAGTGGAATTGGACCACGAACCTGCGCGCCTGTACGCTTAGCAGTTTCAACGATTTCCGCTGTAGACTGATCAATTAAGCGATGATCAAATCCCTTTAAGCGGATACGGATTCTTTGGTTCTGCATTGACCAGAGCTCCTAAAATGGACATATAAAAAATCACCCTCTAGCTTCTTCAATATAGAAAAGCAGAGCGAGATGATTTAACCGTTCGACTCCCAATCGGAGCCGCTATGATAATGATTAACTTCAGCGACTAATCATTTAATTCGTCAACCTAAGTCGACGAGGGGGCCATTATACCTATCTAAATCCGGATATCAAGCCCGCTGTGTAAATAGTCATCAAATAACTATTTAACTTCAGAGTGGCGAGCATTTTACACAAATTTGTGAATAAAACCAGCCCTCAAATAAAAAAGGAAGCCGAAGCTTCCTTTTCAAACTAATTTCTATCGCAATTAAGCGATGATTTTAGCTACTACACCAGCACCAACTGTACGACCACCTTCACGGATTGCGAAGCGTAAACCTTCGTCCATCGCGATTGGGCAAATCAGAGTCACTACCATTTTGATGTTGTCGCCAGGCATTACCATCTCTACGCCTTCTGGCAGTTCGATAGTACCGGTTACGTCAGTTGTACGGAAGTAGAACTGTGGACGGTAGCCTTTGAAGAATGGAGTGTGACGTCCGCCTTCTTCTTTTGACAGAACGTAAACTTCTGATTCAAAAGTCGTGTGTGGGTTGATTGAACCTGGTTTAGCCAATACTTGACCACGTTCTACGTCATCACGCTTAGTACCACGTAATAACACACCACAGTTCTCGCCTGCACGACCTTCGTCAAGCAGTTTACGGAACATTTCTACACCAGTACACGTTGTTTTAGTCGTTGTGCGAACACCAACGATTTCAACCTCGTCACCCACTTTAACAATACCACGCTCAACACGACCAGTAACTACTGTACCACGGCCTGAAATTGAGAATACGTCTTCGATTGGCAGTAGGAACGGCTTATCGATGTCACGTTGTGGTTCTGGAATGTAAGAATCCAGTGCTGCGGCTAATTCAAGGATCTTAGCTTCCCACTCTGGTTGACCTTCTAGGGCCTTCAGAGCTGAACCTTGGATTACTGGTAAATCATCACCTGGGAAATCGTATTCTGACAGAAGTTCACGCACTTCCATTTCAACCAATTCCAGTAACTCTTCGTCATCTACCATGTCACATTTGTTCATGAACACGATGATGAAAGGTACGCCAACCTGACGAGAAAGCAGGATGTGCTCACGAGTCTGTGGCATTGGACCGTCTGTAGAGGCAACTACTAGAATCGCGCCGTCCATCTGTGCAGCACCAGTGATCATGTTTTTAACATAGTCAGCGTGGCCTGGGCAGTCTACGTGTGCGTAGTGACGTGAAGGCGTGTCATATTCGATGTGAGAGGTATTGATCGTAATACCGCGCTCACGCTCTTCTGGAGCGTTATCGATTTGAGAGAAGTCTTTAGCTTCGCCACCGTAGGTCTTAGCCAGTACGTGAGAGATAGCTGCAGTCAGTGTGGTTTTACCATGGTCAACGTGACCAATGGTGCCCACGTTTACATGGGGCTTAATACGTTCAAATTTAGCTTTAGCCATGGTAATGCCTCAGTCCAAGATTCTTGGTGATGAAAACTAACATATAGAAAAAATCCGATGCATTAAAATGACATCGAACCGATTATGTTTAGGCGTAGGAGCTAAATTTAGAGAGGCTGGTGCTGATAGGCAGATTCGAACTGCCGACCTCACCCTTACCAAGGGTGTGCTCTACCAACTGAGCCATATCAGCAACTAATTTGGAGCGGACAGCGGGAATCGAACCCGCGTTATCAGCTTGGAAGGCTGGAGTAATACCATTATACGATGTCCGCGCAACCTAACTAAGGCTACCTAACTACCTAGAAAAAAGTGGTGGAGGGAGAAGGATTCGAACCTTCGAAGGCTGAGCCGTCAGATTTACAGTCTGATCCCTTTGGCCACTCGGGAACCCCTCCACAGAAAATGGTGCCGGCACCAAGAGTCGAACTCGGGACCTACTGATTACAAGTCAGTTGCTCTACCAACTGAGCTATGCCGGCATTATCATTTCGGAACGGGATATTAGGTAAATGCGCTCCCAAGTGCAAGTAAAAAACGCCTATTAACGTAAAAAAAGCGCTTGAACGGTGTTTTTTTACACGTTATGCAACTTTGACGGCCAATTAAACAGCGAATACATCAAACGGTAACGGAAACACGACTGCAATCACCCATTTAGTATTGTTCCAAATAATCTCATAGTGTACTGTGCCTTTCCTAAGCTGAGGAAAGCCAATGACTTCTAAAAATTCAATTCAAAAAGCACTCTATCTCGCCTTCGAGCGCCTGCAATGGTCTGAGTTACGAGATTCAGTGCCGTTGACACTGAGTGAGCAAGACTTGGAGAACCTTAGAGGCATAAATGAAAAGATTTCCTTATCGGAAGTGACCGATATTTATCTTCCCCTTAGCCGGCTACTGAATTTGATCGTTAAAGCTAAGCAACAACGAGGCTTAGTGGTTGATGAATTCCTCGGTCAAAAACCATCAAAAAGTCCTTACATCATTAGTATTGCTGGTAGTGTCGCCGTCGGAAAGAGCACCACAGCACGTATTTTGCAAGCTTTACTACGGCACTGGCCTGAACACCCAAAAGTTGATTTGGTGACAACAGATGGTTTTTTGTATCCTCTGGCGGACTTAAAACGTAAAGGACTATTACAGCGTAAGGGATTTCCAGAAAGTTACGATATGAAAATGCTGGTTGAGTTTATCTCCGCCGTGAAATCCGGTCAGCCACATGTCAAAGCCCCTATCTATTCACACGTCACCTATGACCGCGTTAAGAATCAGCACCAAACGGTTTCTCAACCAGACATCTTAATTTTAGAAGGCTTAAATGTACTACAAACAGGACTCGACTCCCCCGTTGATACCCGTCGTCCTTTTGTCTCCGATTTTGTCGACTTTTCTATTTATGTCGATGCAGAAGAACCTTTGCTAAAACAATGGTATAAAGAACGATTTTTGCAGTTCCGCTCTGGTGCATTCAGTGACAAAAAATCTTATTTTCATCACTATTCGACGCTAACCGATGATGAGGCCAATACGATTGCCGCCAATATTTGGGACACAATCAATGGTCCAAACCTACAACTTAACATTCAACCGACCCGTGAAAGAGCCCATTTGATCCTGCAGAAAGGTCAGGATCATTTAATGTCCCACGTGCTAATGCGCAAATAGCCTTATGTAAAATTGACTCTTGGGTACTTAGCGTGCCCTTAAGCTAATTTCACCGCCGATAAATGCTTGAACACCGTCGGCGGTTTCGAGCAATACTGCACCTTGCTCATCAACGCCACGACAAATTCCTTCGACAGACTTTTCCCCCATAAGCAAACGTATTTCACGGCCATAAAATAAGTCCGCAGCTTGCCAACGAGTCTTGAATGCAGCTAATCCTTCACGCTCAAATAGCTGAATATCACGCTTAAGCTGCTTCTGTAATGCAATAACAAGCGCCGTCTTGTCAGGCATGTCGACCAACTCTGACAAATCACTCCAAGGCTGATCGATACCTTTACCTTGTTCCTCTGACATAGTCATATTGACACCAACACCTATGATAAGCTGGCACAGGCTATCAGCCTGACCCGACATCTCAATCAAGATCCCGGCAAGCTTCTTGTTATCCAAATAGATGTCATTGGGCCACTTAACACCAATATTCTCGACGCCAAAAGATTTAAGCACTTCAACCAATGTACAGGCCACCGCTAAACTTAATCCCATTGCCTGCGCCATTCCCTGCGGGAAAGTCCAAAACAGCGAGAAATATAAGTGATGCCCATAGGGCGACACCCAAGTTCGGCCTCGACGACCACGACCTGCGGATTGATACTCTGCCACACACACATCACCATTCTTCAATTCAGTAATATGGTCCAGCAAAAAACCGTTGGTGCTTGCTATCTCATCAAAGTAAAAGCAACGATTATCAATTGATTGCACTAAACGTGAAGCATCAATCAAAGAAATAGGATTCGCTAACTTATAGCCGCGACCTTTGACGCTATAAATTGCCACACCATAGGTTTCTAGCGCATCGATGTGCTTATTCACTGCGGCACGCGAAATCCCAAGTTCAGTGGCTAACTGCTCGCCTGAAACAAATTGCCCGCTAGATAATAAAGCTAATATCTGGCGTTTTCTTCCCCAATGATCAGACATGCAAATCTCCTTCACCGTTAGCCCCGATGATTCTAGGCTCGGCTTCTAGCACAACACCAAATTTATCCTGTACTTGCGCAATAACATACAGCGCTAGGCGGCAAATATCATGCCCCGTTGCTCCGCCTCGATTCACTAACACTAAGGCTTGCTTGTCATGCACTGCCACATTGCCGAGCACAAAACCTTTCAGTCCCGCTTGTTCAATCAACCAGCCTGCAGCCAATTTCACTGTTGCATCCGCTTGTGCGTAGCCCACTATCGTCGGAAAACGCTGTGCTAAATCGAGATAACAGGCTGCGCTTACAATGGGGTTTTTAAAGAAACTGCCTGCATTGCCGAGCACTGCGGGATCAGGAAGCTTTTCACTTCGTACTTGGCATACGCGCTCAAAAATCTCATGCGCTGTAACGGTTGCAGGATCAAACGATTGCAATGGACCATAGACTAAACGCGGTTGCCAACGTTTAGCTAAGCGCAGCCCAACAGCTGTGACTACAGCGAGATTGCGCAATTTGTCTTTGAAAATAGACTCACGGTAAGCAAATTGACACTCAGCTGTGCTGATGCGCACAAACTCACCTGAGGGTAAATCAAGATACTCAACCCAATCACACACATCACATAGTTCAACACCATAAGCGCCAATATTCTGAATAGGTGCTGCACCAACCGTCCCAGGAATTAATGCCATATTCTCCAGCCCAAACATGCCATGCTCGAGCGTAAACTGAATTAACTCGTGCCAATTCTCACCCGCCTCAACATCGAGATAAAACGCTTCTGTGTCTTCAGATACTTTTATCCCTTTCGATAAAATCCTGACAACTGTGCCGTTAAAGTCCTCCGTAAAGACCAGATTGCTACCACCACCAAGCACCAACATAGGCAATTGCTGTTGCCATAGTGGCAGACAGATCGCCTTAACAGCTTCTTTTGAGTGCGCCTCAACAAGTTCCGCGCAAGACTGGGCTAAACCAAAGGAATTAAATGATTGAAGGCTATGAGATAGAGACATGTGTTTGTTCAATGACGACAAAAACGTATTGTAACTGCTAAAAGCGAGGATTGCAGCTCATGCTAGAGAAGATGGCTGGATGAAGAACTGAGAGAAAAGCAGGAAAATCACTCCAATTAACAAATTGCGAATGCAAAAAAGCCAGCTTGTTTAGCTGGCTTCGTTACATCTCAATGAGATAATTAGGCGCTTGGCGATGACCTACTCTCACATGGGGAGACCCCACACTACCATCGGCGCGTTTGCGTTTCACTTCTGAGTTCGGGATGGGATCAGGTGGTTCCACAAGGCTATTGTCACCAAGCAAATTCTGTTTATTACCGTGTCCATCTCTGGCTCACGTTAATAATAATTCGGAAAGCTGATTTTCTGTTGAGTCTTTAACTTTATCAAGTATCTGTATTCTGTCTAAGGCTTTTCGTACGACCTCCATGGAAGGAGGAAGTGCTAGAAAATGTCTGGAACATTTTCAGTAAAACCCATCTGGGTTGTATGGTTAAGCCTCTCGAGTCATTAGTACATGTTAGCTCAACGCCTCACAACGCTTACACACCATGCCTATCAACGTCCTAGTCTCGAACGGCTCTTTAGAGGAATTAAATTCCTAGGGATGACTCATCTTAGGGCTCGCTTCCCGCTTAGATGCTTTCAGCGGTTATCGATTCCGAACGTAGCTACCGGGCAATGCCATTGGCATGACAACCCGAACACCAGCGGTTCGTCCACTCCGGTCCTCTCGTACTAGGAGCAGCTCCCTTCAATCATCCAACGCCCACGGCAGATAGGGACCGAACTGTCTCACGACGTTCTGAACCCAGCTCGCGTACCACTTTAAATGGCGAACAGCCATACCCTTGGGACCGACTTCAGCCCCAGGATGTGATGAGCCGACATCGAGGTGCCAAACACCGCCGTCGATATGAACTCTTGGGCGGTATCAGCCTGTTATCCCCGGAGTACCTTTTATCCGTTGAGCGATGGCCCTTCCATTCAGAACCACCGGATCACTATGACCTACTTTCGTACCTGCTCGACGTGTATGTCTCGCAGTTAAGCTGGCTTATGCCATTGCACTAACCGTACGATGTCCGACCGTACTTAGCCAACCTTCGTGCTCCTCCGTTACTCTTTGGGAGGAGACCGCCCCAGTCAAACTACCCACCAGGCACTGTCCCTAATCCCGATAAGGGACCTAGGTTAGAACATCAAAACTACAAGGGTGGTATTTCAAGGACGACTCCATCATGACTAGCGTCACAACTTCAAAGTCTCCCACCTATCCTACACATGTAGGTTCAATGTTCAGTGCCAAGCTATAGTAAAGGTTCACGGGGTCTTTCCGTCTAGCCGCGGGTATACGGCATCTTCACCGCAATTTCAACTTCACTGAGTCTCGGCTGGAGACAGCGTGGCCATCATTACGCCATTCGTGCAGGTCGGAACTTACCCGACAAGGAATTTCGCTACCTTAGGACCGTTATAGTTACGGCCGCCGTTTACCGGGGCTTCGATCATGAGCTTCTCTTGCGATAACCCAATCAATTAACCTTCCGGCACCGGGCAGGCGTCACACCGTATACTTCCTCTTGCGAGTTTGCACAGTGCTGTGTTTTTGATAAACAGTTGCAGCCACCTGGTATCTGCGACTCCCGTCAGCTTAGAGAGCAAGTCTCATCACCAACAGGAGCGTACCTTCTCCCGAAGTTACGGTACCATTTTGCCTAGTTCCTTCAGCCGAGTTCTCTCAAGCGCCTTGGTATTCTCTACCCGACCACCTGTGTCGGTTTGGGGTACGATTCCCGCTAACCTGAAGCTTAGAAGATTTTCCTGGAAGCATGGCATCAACTACTTCAGTCCCGTAGGACCTCGTCATCAGCTCTCAGTGTGTACATTAAAGTACGTGTCCCCGGATTTGCCTAAGAACACCACCTACCACCTTAAACGCGGACTACCAACGCCGCGCTAGCCTAGCCTTCTCCGTCTCTCCATCGCAGTNTATATAAAGTGGTTGCGGGAGCCGGATTTGAACCGACGACCTTCGGGTTATGAGCCCGACGAGCTACCATGCTGCTCCATCCCGCGTCCGATTGTTGCTGTTAATAACTATTTTAATTCTGTCATCTAAGAATTGGTTGCTGGAGTCGTATTTTAACTGACTACCTTCGCCTGTTGTTTATAAGGAGTTAGCCCGATAAGCTGTTTCTCGTTATAAACACATATAGAAAGTGGTTGCGGGAGCCGGATTTGAACCGACGACCTTCGGGTTATGAGCCCGACGAGCTACCATGCTGCTCCATCCCGCGTCCGATATCTATCTGTATTACTTTACTATTTTGCTTTTAAATGGTTGCGGGAGCAGGATTTGAACCTACGACCTTCGGGTTATGAGCCCGACGAGCTACCATGCTGCTCCATCCCGCGTCCGTCTTCAAAGCGGGGCAGACTATAACGGCAGCGCCTTGGCATTGCAAGGACGAAGATCGAAAAAGGTGGTGAACGCTTAAATATAAAGCGGAGTGGGGGGCTTTCATACAATTTAAACATAAGTTAGGGATTTTTCGTTGATTATCTTAAGTCGAGGATGAGACTAAATGGGGTTTCGACTAATAACTGTTTATCTTTTATGTATTCGAGCAGGTATAATGTCGCTTTGATTTTGACTGCGTACTGATTATCCCATGCTTAATTTTTTTGCCGCCGCCCCTAAGGGCTTTGAATATAGCTTAGCCCAAGAGCTGACAGAATTTGGTGCGACTGAAGTAAAAGAGAGTGTTGCTGGTGTGTATTTCACTGCCCCCTTAGCTTTAGCGTATCGGATTACTTTATGGACACGCTTAGCCAGCCGTATCGTGTTGGTTATCTATAAAGGCAGCTGCGAGTCGGCAGAGCAACTTTATAATGCCGCCTATTGTGTCGATTGGCCGGCGCATTTTTCCAATAAAAGCACTTTTAGTATCGATTTTCATGGTACGGGTGGTTTTATCAATAATACCCAGTTCGGCGCACTTAAGATTAAAGACGCGGTTGTGGATAGATTCCGGGACGATGACGTTGAGCGCCCAAATGTGTCACGCGTCGATGCTGACTTTAAAGTTGATGCCCATTTTCGTAATGGCGTAATCACGATTGCGATGAACTTCTCTGGTCCATCATTGCATCAACGTGGCTATCGTTCTACTACTGGCGAAGCGCCTCTGAAGGAAAACTTAGCCGCCAACATGTTAGTGCGCAGTGGCTGGCAAGCAGCGCCTTCGACCTTGCTCGATCCTTTCTGTGGTAGTGGAACTGTGCTGATTGAAGCGGCTTTAATGGCGGCCGATATTGCCCCAGGCTTACAGCGTAGCCGTTTTGGGTTTGAACATTGGCGTCGTCATGATAAAGCTGTGTGGCAAGAAATCGTTGAAGAAGCGAAAGCGCGTGCCTCATTAGGCGTGAAACGTTGTGAGATTAAATTCTACGGCTCAGATATCGATTCGCGCTTAGTCGCGTTAGCCAAACGTAACGCCGAAAATGCCGGTGTACTCGAGTTAATTGAGTTTCAAGTTGCAGATGCGTTGACGATAACGCCGCCTTCAGAAAGTGGCTATTTGATCACTAACCCACCTTATGGTGAACGTTTAGGCAATGTGTCTGAGTTATTGCAGCTTTACTATCAGCTAGGCGACAAGTTTAAGAAAGAGTTTGGCGGCTGGAAAGTGGCCATGCTGTGTAGTGATATCGAGCTGGTATCATCACTTAAGCTTAAAGCCGACAAACAGATGAAGATGTTCAACGGTGCCCTAGAATGTGCTTTTAACATTTATACCTTGCATGCGACCAGTACACGTCGTGATACGCCAGTGCTGCCAGACGGCGTCGACATTGCCGATATCGCCCCTGCATTTGCTAACCGCATTAAGAAAAATGCCAAGTTATTAGAGAAGTGGGCCAAGAAAGAAGGCATCGACAGCTATCGTATTTATGATGCCGACATTCCTGAATATAACGTCGCAGTAGATAAATACTTAGATTACGTGATTATTCAAGAATATATGGCGCCAGCAACTATACCTGAAGCCGTAACCAAGCGTCGTTTAAGCGATGTATTGTTAGCACTGCCGTCGGCCATTGGTATCAATCCGAACAAGATGATCATGAAGACCCGTGAGCGTCAAAAGGGCACGAGTCAGTATCAAAAGCTGGATGAGCGTAAGTTAGAGCTTATCACTACCGAATATGGCGCTAAGTTCAAACTGAACTTAACCGGTTATTTGGATACAGGTTTATTCCTCGATCACAGATTGACACGCCGTTTAGTCGGTCAAAAATCTAAGGGACGCCGGGTACTTAACCTGTTCTCTTACACAGGTTCTGCTTCTGTGCATGCGGCGCTTGGTGGGGCTAAATCGGTGACGACGGTGGATATGTCAAATACCTATATTGCTTGGGCGAAGGACAACTTTGCACTCAATGGACTGCAAGGTAAGCAGTATGAGTTTGTTCAATCTGACTGCATGCAGTGGATCCGTGATTGCCGTGAACAGTACGATCTGATTTTTATCGATCCGCCGACCTTCTCAAATTCTAAGCGTATGGAAGATTCATTCGATGTGCAGAGAGACCATGTGAACTTACTGGCATCCTTAGTGAAACTGCTCAGCCCAACAGGCGAGCTAGTGTTCTCTAATAATAAACGTAAGTTTAAGATGGACATAGAGGCACTGACAAAGATGAACATTAATGTGAAGAACATTGATGACGTGACTTTGCCTATGGACTACAAACGTAATCCACATATCCATAATACCTGGCTTATCACCCATGCCTGAGTTGACTCAAGCAGAATTAGATAACAGGCATTATCTGCTATATCACACAGAGGGATGTCATCTGTGTGAACTGGCCGCGGCCTTACTGGACGCGGCTGACATTGGCTATCGGGCCATAGATATTTGTGACGATGAATACCTCGCGCAGCGTTATGGCGTATCGATCCCTGTGCTTAAAGCTTGGGATGGTAGAGAATTACATTGGCCATTTAACGCAACGCAATTACAAGAGTTTACAGGAGCTTAGTTTGAGTCTGGTTCGTATCAATAGTGGCTCTTTAGCCTATGGTTACACTCCGTTGTTACAAAAAGCGGATTTTACTATTCAACGCGGTGAGCGCGTGTGTATTGTTGGCCGTAATGGTGCTGGCAAGTCGAGTTTATTAAAAGTGTTATCTGGTGATGTACTGCTGGATGAAGGCGAATTCAACATCGCTGGTAATGTGACCGTTAGCCGTCTACAACAAGATCCGCCAAAGGCTGAGCAAGGCACGGTATACGCTTATATTGCTGCGGGATTAAAGGAAGTGGGCGAGGCGCTTGAGCGTTATCATCAACTGTCCCACGATGTGGCCCATGCCGATCCTGAGCAAATGGATCGTATGCTGAATGAAATGCAAGGTCTGCAAGAAACCTTAGACCACTATAATGGATGGCAGCTAGATTCTCGCATCCAACAAAACTGCGAGTTGTTAGGTCTCGATCCTGACAAATCCTTGAGCGAGTTATCGGGTGGTTGGCAGCGTAAAGTGGCGTTAGCCAGAGCACTGGTGAGCGAGCCAGATCTGTTGTTACTTGATGAACCGACCAACCATTTAGACATAGACACTATCGAGTGGCTTGAAAAGTTTTTACTCGATTATCAAGGCGCTATCGTCTTTATCAGCCACGATAGGGGCTTTATTGCCCGTATGGCGACGCGGATTGTCGATTTAGACCGTGGTGTGGTGACCTCATGGCCGGGCAACTATCAAATGTATCTTGATGGTAAGCAAGAATGGTTGCGCGTCGAAGCCGAGAAAAATGCCTTGTTTGACAAGCGTCTCGCCGATGAAGAAGTATGGATCCGTCAAGGTGTTAAAGCCAGACGTACCCGTAACGAAGGTCGAGTTCGCGCACTTAAGGCTTTACGTGAAGAGCGAAGTGAACGTCTGAATCGTCAAGGCAATGCTAAAATGGCAGTATCGGATACTGAACGTTCTGGTAAGTTAGTCTTTGATGTGACCGATCTTAACTTCAATCTGCCCGATAAAAATCTGGTTAAAAACTTTAATACGACGGTTATCCGTGGTGACCGTATTGCGCTGATTGGGCCAAACGGTTGTGGTAAATCAACCTTGATCAAGCTGTTAATCGAGAAACTGCAACCGCAATCGGGTGAAATTAAAGTTGGTACTAAGTTAGAAATCGCCTATTTCGACCAATATCGCGAAGCGTTAGATCCTGAGCAAACCGTTGAAGATAACGTTGGTGAAGGTAAGAAGACCATCACGATCAATGGTCAAGACCGCCACATATTAAGTTATTTGCAGGACTTCTTGTTCTCGCCTATGCGCGCCAGAACGCCAGTGAAAGCGCTGTCGGGTGGTGAAAAGAACCGTTTGTTATTGGCTAAGTTATTAATTCGCCCTGCAAACTTAATCATTCTCGATGAGCCAACTAACGATCTTGATATTGAGACCTTAGAATTGCTAGAGTCGTTGCTCACTGAATACCAAGGTACGTTGTTGCTAGTGAGCCATGATAGGGCATTTATCGACAATACTGTGACCAGTAGCTGGTGGTATGCGGGTAATGGCCATTGGAGCGAGTATGTAGGTGGTTATCAAGATGCCGTGAACCAAGGGGCAAAGTTTTATTCTGAGGAACCTAGTTCGCAAAAGGCGGTCGAAGCTCCTGCGGTTGAAACTAAACCCGTTGAAGTTAAAACTGCAGAACCTGTGAAAGCGGTAAAAAAACTGTCGTATAAGCTACAGCGTGAGTTAGAGTCGCTACCTAATGTGATGGAGCAATTGGAGGCAGAAATTCTCGCATTGCAGACCACTATTGGACATTCAGACTTTTATAGTCAGGCGCAGGATAAAGTCAATCAGGTATTGAGTCAGTTGGCTGATAAAGAAAAGCAATTGGAAGTTTGCTTCGAGCGTTGGGAAGAGCTTGAGTCACTGAAGTAAACCAATAATAAAAATGGGAATAGAATTAATGAAGTCAAAGTTGGATAAAGCCCTTTCCTTGGTTGCCTTAGGTGTCCTTGGTGTATTAAACAGTGCCCATGCTGCACCTGTCTATGAAATCGTTAACATCGATAATTATGACCTGCAGGGCACGCTTGAAGGCACTCGTAACGGTTATGCTTTAGGTGTGAATGCTAGTGGTGAATTAGTCGGTATTTCAAAGGGTAAGAAAAAACTCAGCAGTTCAGATGTCGAAGGCGGCGTGATTGATGTTGCCGACGGTATCGCACCAGAAGAAACCATTACTTATTCTATTACCGCTGCCATTGTTGCAAATAACTTTGCTTTTATTGCTGCAGAAAATGGTGCAGCTGGGGCTTGGTTACCGACATTCGATAGCATTAATGGTACTACACCGCCAAATGATACTGCTGTGATTAACTCTGTTGATACCTTTTATTACGGTATTAATGATGCCGGTATTAAAGTGGGCAGCATGACTGCGCCTGAAAAGAAAACAGAGAACACTGCAACTACTGATGTTACCGATGATTATTGGTATTACCGCGATTATGAGTTCCGCGGTGTTGTAAAAGTGGGTAGCACTGAAATTCCATTAGTTCCTCCCTACACGCAATTTGTTAATGCTGATAAGACTAAAACCGCAGAGTTAGGTGGATGGTCTGCTGCTACAGCCATTAATAATAATAACTTAGTGGCTGGTTATGCCAGTACTGCTATCAGTAAATATGGTAGTGATCGTGTTAATTATTGTTTAGGCTCGGATAATACTTTGCCGTTGGATGTTTGTGTACAACGTGAGCAATATCCGAACTCTACGGGTACGCGTAACATTCAGTACCAGACGCGTGCCTATGTATGGCAAATCGACAATAATATCGCTACGGGAATTGAGTTGCCTTTAGGGTTAACGCCTAAAGCTGATAACACCTTAACCTTTACTGCTCAGGCTCTCGGCGTGAATGATAACGGCGTGGTTGTTGGTCGTTCGCACGTTTATCGTAACAACAATACAGATAAGTTGCACCAAGATGCGGCTTATTGGGCTAAGGATGCCGAAGGTAATTATAAATACCACTGGATCCCAATGGGCGAATCGATTTCAAGTTCCATTGCCTATGACATCAATGATAGTGGTATTCTTGTCGGTAGTTATCGCAGCTATATTCAAGGTTATTTGCGCGACAAGTTTTTCTATTTTGATACTAATACTCCCGATGTTGGCTATGTAACCCCTAATGATTTTGCCTCAACGGCAACGGATCTTTCGAGTAAACCCAAGGATATTAACAATAAAGGTCAAGTAGTTGGTTACGTTGAAACGACTTACGATAAAGAGAAGCCACGCCCCAAAGCGGGTTTCCTGTATGAGAAGTCGACGGGTGAGTTTAGCAATATCAATAAATTGCTGACCTGCGAGTCTAAGGGTTATGAAAAATCAAACGACGGTAGCTGGGCACGTCATCAGGTCGAAGTTCAGGATGGCTCGGGTAAAATTCTTCAATATAACGCTGATATTTTAGTGGTTGAAGGCACGAGTATCAATGAAGATGGCACTATCGTAGGTACGGCTTTTATTCGTAAACCTTCTTATCAATTTGATAAAGATGGCAACATAGTTATTGGTGAAAATGGCTTACCGCTATTTGAGCTGAGTGGTAGTGGCGAGCCTGTAACGGCTTATGTTCCACGTATGGTTGTACTTAAACCGGCTACCAGTGGTGAAGCTTGTACTGTTGAAGATAGCACCGATACCGGTAATTTTGAGCGTTCTGGTGCGGCAACGTTAGCTTGGTTATTTGCCTTGCCATTGGTGTGGTTCCGTCGTCGAATTCGTTAAGTTTTAAGCTTCAATTCAGACTAAAAAAATCGAGGCGAAATGCCTCGATTTTTTTTCGCTAGGATCTCAATAGTTTAATAAATAGTCAGTATAATAGCCGATTTTTTGATTGATCTTGGCGTCAAAAAGCACTATTTCTATGGGTGAAGCTTTTGCTTCTATTTTATGTAGAACAGAGGACGCTTGCATGAAAAGACAAAAACGAGATCGTTTAGACAGAGCTTTTTCAAAAGGATTCCAAGCTGGGGTTGGTGGACGCTCTAAGGAGCTCTGTCCATATGCAAATCTTGATTCGCGATCGCAGTGGTTAGGCGGTTGGCGTGAAGGTGTGGATGGCCGAGTTAATGGGCTATTTAATAAATAATTGAGTTTTACTCATTAATTAAATAGCCCAGAACAAGCAAAGTAATGCAGCATATTGCCCTCAGATGAGGGCATTTTTATATCTGCAGTACTGATATCTTCAGTGTCTTGGAGTAAGACTGATCAGAATGTAGACGTATCGCTAAAGACACCGACTTTAAGATCGGTTGCACTGTAGATTTGACGACCATCAACTTCAAGGATTGCATCGGCAATACCCATCACCAGTTTACGGTGAATAGTACGCTTGATATTGAGTTTATAAGTGACTTTCTTAGCGCCTGGTAATACTTGACCCGTAAACTTCACTTCACCTACACCCAGAGCACGTCCTTTGCCTTCTGCGCCTTCCCAGCCTAAATAGAAGCCAACGAGTTGCCACATGGCATCTAGCCCTAAACAGCCAGGCATTACCGGGTCGGTAATAAAGTGGCAGTCAAAAAACCATAAGTCTGGATTAATATCGAGTTCAGCGACAATTTCACCTTTGCCAAACTCACCGCCATTATCATTGATAGTAACGATTCTATCTATCATCAGCATGTTATCGACAGGCAGACGAGGTGAGTTTGGACCAAATAATTTCCCATGGCCACAGGCGATGAGTTCTTCTTTATTGAAACTGTTTGCTTTGTTCATTGTTTTACTACTCCAGCAATAAGAGCCGCCAAGATTAGCGAACACGTGTAAGCTAAACAACTCCGATCAGCTAATTAGCGGCGAAAAAATCCCAATTTTGCGAGTAATCTCGTGATTATGCCGATTTCCTCCTCGCCATTTCCTGCGAGCTTGTCTAATCGTTCCTGCACAAGGCCGTATAATGAATCATGTGGAAAATCATTATCTTCATCGGCTACACCCGCAGGCATTTGCATTAATAGCTCAACAGCTTGGTCCATATGCTCGATTGCATAGAGGTGAAATAAGCCTTTGCCTACAGCTGTAATCACTTTGGGATTGAGGTTAAGCTGTAACACGTTCGACTTGGGCATAATAACGCCTTGTTCTCCCGTGAGACCACGACGTTCACACAGATTAAAAAAGCCTTCAATTTTCTCGTTGATGCCACCAATCGCTTGCACATTACCAAATTGATCCAATGCACCAGTTATTGCCAGTGACTGAATAATGGGTTGTTCGGCAATCGCTGACATCAAACAGCAGTATTCGGCGAGTGATGCACTATCACCATCAATTTCTTGATAGGATTGCTCGAAAACGATATTGGCATTTAGGTGTAATGGTGCATCTCGCCCAAAGATACGGTACAAGCAGGCAGAAAGGATCATCATTCCTTTGGCATGTATATTGCCACCAAGTTCAGATTTTCTTTCGATATCGGCGACTTCACCATCACCATAGTGAACAGATGCCGTGATCCGCGCAGGCTCACCATAACTGTAATCGATGGCATCAATGACAGTTAAGCCATTGATCTGACCTACCATAGCACCCGAAGTTGGCAGATTTATGAAGTTGTCATCGAAGCTTTGACCTGAATACTCTTCCGAGCTGTTATGACGATAGTTGGCTTGGGCTAACGCGAGCTCAATACTGCTCGCATTGATACTCGGTTTACCACAATAGGCTTTAGCTTGCACCATCAGTTGGGCAAACTCGAGCATAGACAAACTGAGGCGGCGCTGATGTTCGGTTAACCGTGCACTATAACGAAAAAGTGGCGCTAGGCTTGATTGTTCTAGAGTGACCTCGACACTTTGTGCAACCGCTTGCAACCATGCGACGTATTGTGACTCTGTATAACGGACCAAGTCGATTTCGCTAGCGAGTTCTGCTAGTAGGGTAAAGTGACGTTGAAATTGCCAATCTTCAGTTCTGACTTGGCTATAAATCATTCCTGCACCGATAAGGACAATTTTACAATTGAGCGGGATAGGACTTAAGTTATTGCTAATCTGATACGCTTTATGGGTGAGGATTTGCATCACTAATTCCCATAAACCTTCACGTTTCCACAGTGACTCGGCGCAAATAAATACATAATGACATTCGGCCAGAGCACCAGCTTGATATTGACTTGTTGTTCCTGTTTGTGCCATACGGCCAATGAGGTCTACACGGCGAATATTACCACTGAGGTAGCGATAGCGAGTCGTTTTTTCGGCAATACTGATCTGATTTTCTAGTGGTTTCTCTGATTGCCACTGAAATGTTGCCGCTTTGTCAGTCGGGCGTGTTGCCACTAAATAAGCTGGAGATAACGGCGCTAGGCTATCAATACAGGCTTGGATCATTAATTGGCGGTCAATGCTCGGGAAATCAGCCAGATACAAGTGCTGATCGACAATAGCTTGGTGGAGTTTAAACGCATCCACAGCACGCTCTTGTCCTAAGAGTAATGCGCTTAGATTGTCAGCCGTTTCGGGAAGGGTTGGCAGGCTAAATTCAGGTGCGAGTGAAGACGTGGGTATCAAGAGTGAATTCATATAAGCATTTACCGTGAAAAGTTGCAGTGATTTTACCATACCAAGACGACAAGTCTCTCACTGTATAGGTGTTTTTACCTCTGTTTACTCGATTATTCCTTGAAACTGGGCATGTATTTGTTGTAAAAAACATCGGGGTGAACATAAGTTGAGCATTTGACTCGATATTTAAAAATTGAGGTTTACAAGTTAGCGGTATACTTATATTATTTTCGGCGTTCGGAGGGGTGGCAGAGTGGTTTAATGCACCGGTCTTGAAAACCGGCGTGGGTTTATAGCCCACCCAGGGTTCAAATCCCTGCTCCTCCGCCATATTTAGTCAAAAAGCCGCTAAGCAATTAGCGGCTTTTTGCATTTATACAGTTTGAACCCTTGGGTTCCTGATTTGAAGCGCAGCTCCTGCGCCATANACTGGGCAGATCCCTAGGCATTACTCACCCGTCCGCCGCTCGCCACCTCAGGAGTAAACTCCCTTGTGCTGCCGCTCGACTTGCATGTGTTAGGCCTGCCGCCAGCGTTCAATCTGAGCCATGATCAAACTCTTCAATTAAAGTTTTGTTGCTTCCGTCTTGCGACTTCAGCGGCTCAATGAATTCTGATTTTTTGTTTCTCGCACTCCTTATAAAAGAAGGGCTGAAACAAACTGTACATATTGCTATGAACACTCATTGTTACATTGATTTAAATTTTTGACTGCCAACCCGAAGGCTAAGCAGTTTCGATTAACTCAACACCTGTGAGTGTCCACACAGATTTGCTTGATAAATTGTTAAAGAGCGTTGACCACACACTGAGTTTTCAGCGGGTCAGGGCTGCGTATTCTACGCATTCCCGTTAGTGCGTCAAGTAGTTTTTTCAACTTTCTCAACACTCATCGTTTAGCTCGCTAACCGATGAACTGCATGGCTTTCTTTGCTTAACTTGCGTTTCGCTGTCTGCCCTGTCAGTGGATGCGCATTATAGGGGGATTGAGAAAGTCCGCAAGGGCTTTTTTGAGAAAAATGGATCTTTTTTTAATACTTTCAGTTAGTCACACAATACCCCCACTTTATCCTCAGACTTATCCACAAAATGGGTTTTAACGGTTAAATTTGCTACAGCGGCTGGTTAACTTTAGAGGCTATCGATAAGAATGAAATGATGTTCAATGGGGAATAACGACGATTAGCAATATAAAGAAGAGTAAGAATGTAATCCGGATGACATGGGAGTAAACGTGAGGCTTAATTCTTAATTAATGGAAGAAATAAAAAGGCAACTTAGATAAGTTGCCTTTAGTGTACGTTTTATTCTACTTATTCAGTAGGCTTAATCTATCAGCAGATTAACTTAACTTGCCGTGGCATTGTTTGTACTTACGGCCAGAGCCACAAGGACAAGGGTCGTTGCGACCCACTTTGTCACCATCACGGATCATCGGTGCTTGCGCAGTAACAGCTTCATGCTCATCACCACCGCCAACAAGCGACTCTGCCGCTGCGTGTTGATAGTCGCGCTGGATCTTGGCATCTTCTTCACGACGACGCGCTTCCATTTCTTCCACATCTGACTGAGCTTGCACTTGTACTTTCGACAGCACACTGATGACGTCGTGTTTCAAGGTGTTCAGCAGTTGTTGGAATAACTCAAACGACTCACGCTTATATTCTTGCTTTGGATTCTTCTGCGCGTAACCACGTAAGTGGATACCTTGACGCAGATGGTCCATCGCCGCTAAGTGTTCTTTCCACAGACCATCGAGCGTTTGCAGCATAACGGCTTTCTCGAACTGGCGTAGCACTTGTGCGCCAACCATTTCTTCTTTTGCCTTATACGCATCGCCCCAAGCAGTGATAATACGCTCACGTAGACTCTCTTCATGCAGATCGTCTTCTTTATCTAACCATTCTTGGATAGGTAATTTGAGCATAAATTCTTGGTGTAGACGTTGCTCTAAACCCGGGATATCCCACAACTCTTCTACTGATTGCGGCGGAATATATTGATCGATTACCGCGCCAATTACATCGTCTTGGATGTTTTGGATAGTATCTTCAATACTTTCCGCATCCATCAACTCATTGCGCTGGGCGTAAACCACTTGGCGTTGATCGTTAGCGACGTCATCAAATTCGAGTAATTGCTTACGGATATCGAAGTTACGGGCTTCAACTTTACGTTGAGCGTTTTCAATTGCGCGAGACACCCATGGATGCTCGATCGCTTCGCCTTCTTCCATACCCAGCTTTTTCATCATGCCAGAGACACGATCCGAGGCAAAGATACGCATTAAGCTATCTTCCATCGATAGGTAGAAGCGTGATGAACCCGCGTCACCTTGACGACCCGCACGACCACGTAACTGGTTATCGATACGGCGTGATTCGTGACGTTCTGTGCCTAGGATATGTAAACCACCCGCAGCAACGACTTCATCATGACGAATTTGCCAATCGGCTTTGATCTTAGCTTTTTGCTCTGCTGTTGGATTATCGAGTTCATCGATTTCCATGTTCCAGTTGCCGCCAAGCACGATATCGGTACCACGACCTGCCATGTTCGTCGCAATAGTCACAGAACCAGTACGGCCAGCTTGCGCGACGATTTCAGCTTCTCGTTCGTGGAATTTAGCATTTAAAACTTCGTGCGGGATCTTTTCCTGCACCATTAAGCGCGCTAACAGTTCAGACTGTTCGATTGATACTGTACCCACCAATACTGGCTGACCACGTTCACGGCAATCTTTAATGTCTTTAATGATCGCTTGATATTTTTCATCGGCGGTCAAATAAACTAAATCCGCCATATCCTTACGCACCATTGGACGGTTAGTAGGCACAACGACTGTGTCTAATCCATAGATGTGTTGGAATTCAAACGCTTCAGTGTCAGCTGTACCTGTCATACCTGCCAGCTTCTCGTATTGACGGAAGTAGTTCTGGAAAGTGATCGAAGCTAATGTTTGGTTTTCATTTTGAATGTGTACGCCTTCTTTGGCTTCGACAGCTTGATGTAAGCCTTCTGACCAACGACGACCTGGCATAGTACGACCCGTGTGTTCATCGACTATGATGACTTCGTTGTCTTGTACTATGTAATCCACATCACGTTCAAACAGCGTGTGCGCACGAAGCGCCGCGTTGACGTGGTGTAACAGGGAAATATTAGCTGCAGAATAGAGTGAGTCGCCTTCGGCTAACATGCCGCGCTCGATCAACAGGTTTTCTACTTTTTCTTGACCACGTTCGGTAAAATGCACTTGTTTGGCTTTTTCATCGATGCTGTAGTCGCCCTCACCCACAAACTCTTCCGTATCTTCTTTATCTTGACGGATAAGATTAGGGATCAGGGTGTTGATCTTGATGTATAGCTCAGAGCTATCTTCGGCAGCGCCAGAAATGATCAGCGGCGTACGCGCTTCGTCGATTAAGATTGAATCCACTTCATCGATTAGGGCGTAGTGCAACGGACGTTGAACCCGTTCTTGCGGTGAAAACGCCATGTTATCGCGCAGATAATCGAAACCAAACTCGTTGTTGGTCCCGTAAGTGATATCGGCGTTATAGGCAGATTTCTTCTCATGTTGGCCAATACCAGCGACGTTGATTCCTACGGTTAAACCAAGGAACTCAAACAGTGGGCGGTTATTCTCGGCATCACGACGTGCCAAGTAATCGTTCACTGTAATCACGTGGACGCCTTTGCCTGTCAATGCGTTTAAGTAGGCGGGTAAGGTTGCCGTTAAGGTTTTACCTTCACCTGTACGCATTTCAGCAATACGGTTGCTGTCGAGTACCATACCGCCGAGTAACTGTACGTCGAAATGACGCATATCAAATACACGCTTAGACGCTTCACGCACTGTAGCAAAGGCTTCAGCCATGATGCTATCTAATGAAGCTCCAGCAACTAAACGCTCACGGAACTCTGCGGTTTTCGCCTTTAATGCTTCATCGGTTAATTTTTCATAATCAGCTTCTAATGCGTTAATGCTAATAACGATCTTTTGAAGCCCTTTAAGGGTGCGGTCGTTGCGACTACCAAATACTTTTGTCAGTAATTTACCAAACATCTGAATCACTTATTCTCTGTAGGCCAAGTCCATGATGGAAACTAGAAGCCAATGTTTCAATTAACTTGCTTTGCGGTAGACAAACTTTTGTGGATCTATCTGCTGTCCGCCGCGCAACACTTCATAATGCACATGAGCCCCAGTTGAGCGCCCAGTGCTTCCCATACTGGCGATAGCATCGCCTTTTGCGACCACATCACCTACAGTCACTGACAAAGCTTTATTATGGCCATAACGCGTATGCAAACCGTTACCATGGTCGATTTCAACCAATTCGCCATAACCGAACATATTTCCAGCAAAAGTCACTACGCCTGCAGCAGTCGCAACAACTTTAGCTCCTTCTCGACCGGTAAAATCAATCCCCTTATGCACAGACCTGCGACCGTTGAAAGGGTCATTACGTAATCCGTAGGGTGACGATAACCAACCTTTATCGAGCGGGATACCTGATATATAACGTTCATCATCTATATGGTGGTTAGATGACACTGTTTCAAGTAGTGAAAGCTGAACATTATTATTGTCAATTCGTGATGCCAACTTATCCATATCGTCGATAAGCTGTCCGAGCTCGATGTTAGTGCCTAGTTCGCTCAAACCACCCACACCAACCTCGGATGAAAAATCAAAATCTTCATCCAACTTATTCTGCTGGGCGACCTGTTGACCTAAAGCTTCGAGACGGGTGATCTTGGCTTGCATACGTGCAACATGAGTTACAAGCATAGCCAGTTGAGACTCAGTAGCACTTTTAAGCTCTAAGACTTGTTTCTTTTGTTGTTCGCGCACGAGACGATCGTTATCGACACTGGCTTGCTGATCTTGAAATCGAGCGGAGTTGTGTTGATAAATACCGGACCCAGTGGCCAACAATAGTATTGGAAGTAGCAACCAGCGTTTACTGGGCTGCCAGCGTGTGACGCCATTCCGACCTTGAATAAATACTGTTACACTCATAGCCTAATTCAGCCATCTTATTATCATATGAAAAAGCCCCCTCAAGATCTCAGCCAATTACTGCATCAATCGGGAAAATTACCCGACCTTGCTGAGAAAGCGGAACTACTTATGTATCTGGATCAGCATGTGAAGCAGATTATTGCAGGTCCTGTTGCGGAGCAACTAAAAGTCGCTAATTTCCGCCAGGGTGTTCTTGTGGTTGAAACCACTTCGGCAGCTTGGGCTGCGCGAATTAATTTCCAAAAGCCGAAGCTATTAACCCAGCTTCAAGCAGAAACGCTCCCAATCCTTACCGCAATTGAAGTTAAAGTCAACCCGAGATTAGCAATGTATGACGCAAAGCCTAAACAGGGACATAAAGAATTAAGCCCAGCAGCAGCAGAGCACATTGCAGCATTAGCGGAAAATATTGGCGGTTCACTGGGCGAAAAACTAAAACGGCTGGCCTCATTGGCCAGCCGTAATAAATAATCTTACTGCTTTTTAAGCAAATACAGCGCCACCTGGTACGGTAAAGCTGACGGGAACATCGGCTTCTTTTTCGAAGCTGACCAACTCCCACGCATCCTGTTGCGCAAGTAAAGCACGCACCAATTGGTTATTCAGCGCATGACCGGTTTTATACGCAGTAAACTCACCTAAAATAGCGTGTCCTGCCACATATAGATCACCAAACGCATCTAGAATTTTGTGCTTAACAAATTCGTCCTCATAACGCAGGCCGTCGGGATTAAGGACGCGATATTCATCAAGTACAACAGCGTTTTCCATGCTGCCGCCCAACGCTAGGTTGTTGGCTCGCAAATATTCGATATCACGCATAAACCCAAAAGTACGGGCGCGGCTGATATCTTTCACGAAAGCAGAAGTTGAAAAGTCCATCACCACATGCTGTTGGCTACGAGCGATTTCTGGATGCGCAAAATCAATTTTAAAATTGACTCTAAAACCTTTAAACGGTTTTAACTCGGCCCATTTATCGCCATCTTCAACGCGCACAGGGCGCTTAATCTTTAAATACTTCTTAGGCGCGGCCTGCTCTTTAATACCCGCAGACTGCAACAAGAAGACGAATGGGCTTGCACTGCCATCCATAATAGGAATTTCAGGCGCGTCCACTTCGATTACAGCGTTATCTATGCCTAAACCCGCAAGAGCTGCAAATAAATGCTCAATGGTCGAGATACGAATACCTTCGTCATTGACAAGTGCCGTACACATAGTGGTTTCACGAACTTGCTCCGCCTTCGCTGGGATAGCGACGGCAGGACTCAAATCGGTGCGCACGAGTACGATCCCTGAATTAACGGGCGCGGGCATAATGCTCAAAGTGACCTTGTTGCCAGAATGCAATCCGACACCAGTTGTTTTCACCATTTTCTGAACAGTTCGTTGAAATATCATTCAGTTACCCGTTTATATGCCAATTATAAAGCCTAATATTTGTACACTCAGCGTCGGCAAATCGAGCCGCACTGGTTCAACATAATAACATAACTTTATTATGTCACACAAATGCAGCTATGTTGTGGTATTGCCCAAAACGAACAACACCTCACATATTACGCTGGACTCAAACGCTCTCGCTAGTCGGCTTGCTTACGCAAAAATGCTGGAATATCAAGATAATCCAATTCATGCTTTGTCGATGGTGCAGGCGTAGGAGCTGGCTGCGGAGCCGCTGGCAACACGTTGCCTTTTGGCGCTGCATAGTTCACATGTGCAGCTTCTTCGACATAGGCTTCGACTTTTGGTTCAACAACTACAGGCTCTGGACGAGGTGCAGGTTTAGAAACCAATTGGATATCTGGACGCTTTTCAGCACCAATACCAGTCGCAACAACCGTTACACGCAACTCATCACTCATTTCAGGGTCGATGACAGCACCAACAACCACAGTCGCGTTGTCAGAGGCATAAGCCTTAACATGATTACCGACAGTTTCGAATTCTTCGATACTCATATCCATACCCGCAGTAATGTTCACTAACACACCACGCGCACCGGCTAAGTCGATGTCTTCTAATAATGGGCTGGCAACAGCAGCTTCGGCCGCTTCTTCAGCACGGTCTTCACCGCGAGCGACGCCAGTACCCATCATGGCATTACCCATTTCAGACATCACAGTCTTCACGTCGGCGAAGTCGACGTTAATCAGACCTGGACGAGTGATAAGCTCGGCAATACCTTGTACCGCGCCAAGTAACACATTATTCGCTGCTGCAAACGCATCGAGTAAAGAAGTACCACGGCCCAATACTTTTAATAATTTTTCGTTCGGGATCGTGATTAACGAATCCACGTGCTTAGCCAGCTCGGCAATGCCTTGCTCAGCGTAAGCCATACGTTTTTTCCCTTCGAATGGGAAAGGCTTAGTCACAACCGCAACGGTGAGAATACCTTCTTCGCGTGCGATTTGAGCCACAACAGGTGCAGCACCTGTACCTGTACCACCGCCCATACCGGCAGCGATAAAGATCATGTCAGAACCTTTGATTGCCGCGCGAATGTTTTCGCGGTCTTCTTCAGCTGCAGCACGACCCACATCTGGGTTTGCCCCTGCTCCAAGACCTTTAGTGACATCGCGTCCTAATTGAATTGTTGAGCCAGCGCCTGATTTTCTCAGGGCCTGAGCGTCTGTATTGGTAACGATAAACTCAACACCTTCAATGTTGTGTTTGACCATATGTTCGACAGCGTTACCGCCGCCGCCGCCAACGCCGATGACTTTAATCACCGCGTCGTCTGAGTGAGTATCCATGATCTCAAACATTGTCTGATCTCCGTGTTGCCTGCGTTATGAAAATTAAAATTCGCCCTTAAACCAGCTTTGGACCCGATTCCAAGCGCTAGTTACCCCTTGGCGCTCAGGACGTTCGAACTGACGTTCGATCACCCGTCGTGCGCCGTAATGAAGCAGTCCGACTCCTGTGGAGTAAATAGACTGGTCCACGTATTCATATAAACCTTTGATCGGTAGCGGTGACGCTACGCGAACTGGCATGCCAAAAGTCGCTTCCGCAATATCGACCACACCTTGAATCGACGCTGTGCCACCTGTGAGCACAATACCTGCGGCGATTTGATCTTCTAAACCACTGTCTTTCAACTCTTTGAGCACAAGCTCAAACAACTCTTGGTATCTTGGTTCCACCACTTCGGCGAGCGTGTGACGTGACATGCTCCGCGATGGACGACCACCTACCGATGGCACTTCAATACTGTCTTCGCGGCTCACCATAGAACTGCGCGCACAGGCGAACTGCACTTTAATTTGTTCAGCATGTGACGACGGCGTGCGGAAAATCTTTGCGATGTCGTTCGTCACTTGGTTACCTGCAACCGGTACAACCGCACAATGACGCAAGGCGCCATTGGTATATACCGCGATATCCGTAGTGCCACCGCCGATATCGACGATACATACACCTAAATCTTTCTCATCGAAGGTCAACACAGCATCGGCTGAAGCAATCCCCGAGAACACTAAGTCGTCAACCTTAAGGCCACAACGCTCAACGCTCTTAGTAATATTCTTCGCCATATCATTGGCGCAGGTCACTATGTGCACCTTGGCCTCCATACGCATACCGGACATACCGATTGGGCTGCGAATACCGTCTTGAACGTCGATTGCATATTCCTGCGGCAGCACGTGTAAAATGCGACGTTCGGTCGGGATCTTCACCGAGCGAGCCGTATGGATCACGTTATCAACATCTTCCTGTGTCACTTCTTCATCGTTGATCGATACCATGCCGTTTTCATTTTGGCAGGCGATGTGTTTACCCGAAATACTCAAGTAAACCGATGACACTTGGCAATCCGCCATTAATTCCGCTTGATCGAGCGCACGTTGCACACTGCGAACTATCGAATCTAAATCGTTCACGCCACCTTTATCCATGCCCCTTGAGGGATGGTTACCAAGGCCGACTATGCTAATTTCGCCATCGGGCAGAACTTCGCCTATGATCACTGCGACCTTAGAGGTTCCTATGTCCAATCCGACGATAAGGTTTCTATCTTGGTTTTTGATCATTAATTATCGGCTCTCTTGTTTGTGCATCGCCCCAGCCTACGGCCAACCCTGTGTCGTAGCGCAAATCTACTCTGGCAACGGATTTCTCTTGTTTCGCCAAAACCGGATAAACAGTAATAAATCGTTGTATCCGTGCAATTTTATCTTCTCGACCCAAATCTAAAACGATACCGTTTCCAAGGGTCGCGTGCCACGCATGTCGTGGCGTTAAATTCAAACTGGCTAAGGTAAAGCCATTAATCTTTAGTAGGGAGTTGATCTGTGCATAGACAGTCAACACCTCAAGGCCCATATCATTTGGTCCAGATAACTGCGGTAAATGCTCAAGCTCTGGGTGCGATGGCGCTTCGAATACTTCTCCATGCACGTTCAACCACAAGTCACCATTCCAATGGGCTGCGGGTTGTTGCTCTTGCAAATACACCCTGAGTTTCGCTGGCCACTCACGCCTTACCGATGCGCGATACACCCAAGGTAAAGCTTCTAACGCCTGCTGCACTAAGGTAATGTCAGCACTAAAAAAACTGCGCTGCATTAAATGCTGTAGTGCTACTTGTATATCTTTATCTGTGGTGTAAACCCGCTCACCTTTGATGGCAACGGCCTCAATCGGCAAGTTGCTGGCATCATTCAAAAATTTATGTAACTGATAGCCACCAAATACAAAACTGGCTACGATGAAGAATAAAAAGCCAGCCCCGCTCCACTGATACCAATTAAACCGTGACATTCTTGCCCGCCAGTGCCGCCTCTTATCACTCCAAGACACGCTTCATCCCACCTTTAACGACACCCATTAAAAACCACAGAAAACCGGCCATTATATAGACCAAAACCCTTTGGTCAAAATTTCCTTTTTCTCGCAGATCAAGCGCTAAAGATCAGCTTGCTTGCGCAGGTAATTCCACCACAGCAAACCCTAATCCAGACGACGCTAACTGTCGTGACAGGGCGCCAATATTACCCGCACCTTGGGTGAGTAATAAATCCCCGTCCTGCAATACATCGGGCAACACTTCTGCAAGCAGATCTGGGCTTGCGATAAAGATCGGATCTAGCTGACCACGCAAGCGAATTGAACGACATAATGCGCGACCATCCGCACCTGTGATCGGCGCTTCACCCGCACTATAAATATCGAGTAACAATAAGCAATCCACTTGTGATAACACTTCCACAAAATCCTCATACAAATCACGGGTACGAGTGTATCTGTGCGGCTGATACGCCATGACCAAACGTCTATCAGGCCATCCTGCGCGCGCAGCTTTAATGGTCGCCGCAACTTCGCTGGGATGATGACCATAATCATCCACTAACATGACTTCGCCCTTCGGCGTGGCAAATTTGCCTAAATGCTGGAAACGACGCCCTATACCTTGGAACTCCACTAAAGCCTGAGTAATCGCGTTATCGTCGATTTCATCTTCAGTCGCCACCGCAATGGCCGCTAACGCATTGAGCACATTATGTTGGCCCGGTAAATTCAACACCAGATCGAGATCTTCTTTAGCTTTACGCCTGACAGTAAAACGGCACTGATGACCTTGCTGACTAAAATTAAGTGCTTGCACGTCCGCATCGTCACTGAAACCATAGGTCACGTGTTTACGGCCAATACGCGGCAGAATCTCACGCACGACGGCATCATCAATACACACCACAGCAACACCGTAGAACGGCAAGTTGTGCAGAAAATCCACAAAAGTCGATTTCAGTTTTTCAAAATCACCGCCATAAGTATCCATATGATCAGCTTCGATGTTGGTCACCACACTGACCATAGGCTGCAAATGCAAAAAGCTCGCATCACTCTCATCGGCTTCGGCAATCAAATAACGGCTGGTGCCTAATCTGGCATTGGTACCGGCACTGTTGAGCAAACCACCAATCACAAAGGTTGGATCCCGCCCAGCTTGACCATAAACGCTGGCGATAAGGCTCGTTGTCGTGGTTTTACCATGGGTGCCCGCAATCGCCACACCATGTCGATAACGCATCAACTCGGCTAACATCTCAGCACGACGTACAATAGGAATACGTAATTCTTTAGCGGCAAGGATTTCTGGATTTTCCAGATTAATCGCGGTTGATACGACGACCACATCCACTTGCTGCACGTTTTCAGCGGCATGACCAATTTGGATCTTGGCACCGAGTAAACACAATCTGTCGGTCACGGCATTTTGCGCAATATCCGAACCACTCACCTGATAGCCTTCGTTCACTAACACTTCGGCGATCCCGCCCATGCCCGCGCCGCCAATGCCGACGAAGTGAATACGCTTAATACGGCGCATTTCTGGGATCATACTTCTCAGTTGTGCGTATCTTTCTGTCTTAGTCATGCTTATCCTTTCTCAGCAAGGCTGATGCACACTGCGGCAACTTGTTCAGTCGCATCCAGTACCGCAACGTCTCTCGCTCTTTGGCCCATACGGGCTAATTCTGTTCTGTCATTGGCGAGCAACTGTAATTTGTTCGCCAGTTTATTCACGTCCAAGATGGCCTGTGGCAATAGGAAAGCTGCGCCAGCCTCAACCAATACTTGAGCGTTACGGGTTTGATGATCATCCACTGCATGGGGATAAGGTACCAGAATACTCGGTAGCCCCACCGCCGCTAACTCAGACACAGTCAAGGCGCCAGCTCGGCACAATACCACATCAGCCCAGCGATAGGCGGCTTCCATATCGTCGATAAACTCAGCGATATTCACGCCACCATCTTGTCCTTGTTGCTGATATGCCGCCTTCACGCCCGTAAGATTATCTTTACCCACTTGATGCCAAACCGTCACTGACTGCTGCTGACTCAGTATCGCGACCGCTTCTGGCATAAGATCGTTAAATACTTTGGCACCAAGGCTGCCACCGACCACGAGCACTTTTAAGGCTTCATCAGCCTCAGGCTGAGGTTCTGCGCCTAAGGCAATCAGTTCTTGGCGAATCGGATTACCAACGACCTTGGCCTTCACTGTGGTAAAGGTATTTTTAAAGGCGCATAACACTTGCGTCGCAATCCGCGACAACAACTTGTTCGTCATCCCTGGGATGGCATTTTGTTCATGCAGCACCAGTGGAATACCGGCTAATCTTGCCGCAACACCACCTGGGCCACTGGCGAATCCGCCCATGCCAAGGACCACATCGGGTTTAAACTCAGCAATCACGGCCTTAGCCTGCAATATTGAACGCACCACTTTAAAGGGCGCCGCGAGTTTTCGGATCAAACCATTACCGCGCACACCTTTGATATCAATGAAATCAATATCAAATCCATACTGGGGCACTAAACGCGCCTCCATACGATCGGCCGTGCCTAACCAACGCACTTGCCAACCCTGTTGAGCTAAATACTTAGCCACCGCAAGTGCCGGGAACACATGTCCTCCCGTACCACCCGCCATGACTAAAATACGTTTTCCTGTTGGAGTCATCACTTCAATCTCCCTTGCACGGCCTGAACTAATGTCATGCGCCGCTCGTAATCAATGCGCAGCAACATCATCGCTGCCGCAGTCATGACCCATAAACTACTACCACCGTAACTGATAAAAGGTAATGTCAGCCCTTTGGTTGGTAACATGCCGATACTCGCGCCGACATTCACCACAGTCTGGAAACAAATCCAAATACCGATGGCATAACCTAAATAACCTTCAAATGGCTTATCCATGGCTAAACACAAATTACCTAAACGAATCGATCTCAGCGCCACAAATAGCAGTACAGATAACACGGCAATAATGCCGATAAAGCCCAATTCTTCCCCGATCACGGCAAAGATAAAGTCAGTGTGCGCTTCGGGTAAATATTCTAATTTTTGAATACTATTACCTAGCCCTTGGCCAAACCAATCACCTCGACCATAGGCCATCAAAGATTGAGTCAACTGGTAACCGCTACCGAAGGGATCTTGCCAAGGATCCATAAAGGAGGTCACTCGGCGGATACGATACGGTTCCAATAGCACTAGGGCCACAAACGCCAATACGCCCGCAAAAATCAAGGCAAAGAAATCGAGTAAACGCGCACCGGCTAAAAACAATAGACCAACCGTTCCCACAAATAGCACCACCACAGTACCTAAGTCGGGCTGCATCAAAATCAGCACAGCGTAAATCGCAAATACTGCAATCGGCTTATAGAAGCCTTTAGCATTCTCGCGCACTTCCTGATGACGCCTCACTAAGTAACCCGCCATATAGATGGCGAAGGCAAATTTAGCGACTTCCGCCACCTGGATACGAATAGGGCCTATGGATAACCAACGCGTTGCACCGTTTACCGTAGTGCCAACCACCAATACAGCCAACAACATCAAACCCACAATCAACAACAACATGGGGCTCCAGCGCTGCCAAGTCTGCATCTCTACTCTTAGCACAAATGCCGCAATGAATAAGCAACCCACTAAATAACCCACATGGCGAGTCATAAAATAAAATGGGTTCCCCGTGAGCGTTTGCGCTTCAGGCATAGAGGCTGACATCACCATTACAAAGCCGAAGCTAATCAAAGACAACACAGCCGCGAGCAAAGCACGGTCGTACAATTGCACGCCCGGGACTTCGGTATCACGTTGCCAATTGGGTATTGCTAAACGCAAACGCCCAAATAGGCTAAGTTGTCTTGCATCACTCGCCATTAAGTTGTCCCACGAGGTTTCTAAAATCATCACCTCGAGCCATGAAGTTACTGTACATATCTAAACTGGCGCAGGCTGGCGATAATAAAACGATATCACCAGAGGTTGCCAATTCAGCGGCTTTCGCTACCGCAGCAGCCATAGTGTCGACTCTTATCGAGCCGTCTTTCAATGCAGCAATCTTTTTACCATCGCGGCCTAAGGTGATGAGGTGCGTCACTTTAGCTAAAGCTACAGCTAAAGGCTTAAAATCAGCCCCTTTACCGTCACCGCCAGCAATCAAAATAATATCGCCTAAGTGGTCACTCAAGCCATCGAGCGCGGCGACTGTAGCACCGACATTTGTCGCTTTAGAGTCATTGACATAGGTAACGCCATTCTTAACACCAACCACTTCACAGCGATGGGATAAGCCAGTAAAAGTACGCGCCACTTTTGCCATAACGTGCTTATCGACACCGACGACATCCACAAGCGCCATCGCCGCAAGTAGGTTGGCATGGTTATGACTGCCAATCAGTGACACTTCAGTAATCGGCATTATTTCGCTGCTGCCGTGATAAATCTTGCTGTCGCTGATGCCCCATTCGTCCGCTTCTGGCGCAGCTAAACCAAAACTGTTTTGGTTCATTGGTTCTGGCGGTACGGTCAGTTTATCGTCACGATTAAAGAGTACGGCACGGGTTTGTTTGTATAAGCGTAATTTAGCCTCGCGGTAGGCATCGATGTCACTGTATCTGTCCATATGGTCTTCGCTGATATTCAAACAGGTCGCCACCACACACTTAAGACTGTGGGTGGTTTCCAATTGAAAGCTCGACAACTCAAGCACAAATAAGTCCGCATTTTCATGCAGTAAATCCAGCGCAGGCACACCGATATTACCTCCGACGGCAACGGCAATACCCGCTTCCCTTGCCATCTCGCCCACCAACGTAGTGACGGTCGATTTACCGTTAGAGCCAGTAATGCCAATCACACAAGGTTTACGTTCAGCAATTTCACGGGCAAATAGCTCAACATCACCAATCACTTCGATACCCATATCCACCGCGGCACGTACCTCTGGGGTATAAGTAGCAATGCCGGGACTGATAATGATCTGCGTCGCTTGCACAAGATAACGGCAATCGAATCCGCCAGAAATCAGCTTTACATCAGGAAAAGACGTCGCTAACGTTTCGGCGCCCGGAGGCTGCCGACGACTGTCCATCACCAATGGCGTAATGCCCTTTCCACACAAATAGCGCACCACGGACAAGCCCGTGGCCCCCAAACCTAACACTATGTGTGAATACTGATTTTGCATAACCAATTACCTTAACTTCAACGTGGCTAAGCCAAGTAAGACGAGGAATATCGAGATAATCCAAAAACGCACTATCACTCGAGGTTCAGGCCAACCTTTTAACTCATAGTGATGGTGTATCGGCGCCATGCGGAAAATACGCTGGCCGCGTAACTTGTACGAACCCACCTGCAGGATCACCGACAGAGTTTCCATCACAAACACGCCGCCCATGATCACTAACAAAATTTCTTGTCGAACGAGGACCGCAATAGTGCCAAGTGCAGCACCTAATGACAGTGAACCCACATCGCCCATGAAGACTTGCGCGGGATAAGTGTTGAACCATAAAAAGCCCAGACCCGCACCGACAATGGCGGTACAGACAATCACAAGCTCACCCGAACCGGGTAAATGCGGGATATGTAAGTAATTCGCAAACTGAGCGTGACCCGACAAATAAGCAATCAATGCAAACGCCGCCGCGACCATTACCGTCGGCATAATCGCCAAACCATCGAGACCATCGGTTAAGTTCACCGCATTACTCGAACCCACTATCGTGAAGTACGCCAATACGATAAATACGGCGCCGAGTTGCGGCATCACGTCTTTAAAGAAAGGCACCACTAATTGGGTTTCGCCTGGATTGGCCGCTGTGGCATACAGAAAAAAAGCAATAAGCAGCGCAGCCAAAGATTGCAGAATGTACTTCCAGCGCGCGATCAAGCCTTTAGTGTCTTTACGCACCACTTTGCGATAATCGTCGATAAAACCGATCAAACCGAAACTGCCGAGCACAAACAACATGACCCACACATAGCGGCTACCCAAATCACCCCACAACAATACGCTGATGAAAATAGCAGCCAATATCAGCAAGCCACCCATAGTCGGCGTGCCACGCTTACTAAAATGTGATTCTGGACCATCGTTACGCACAACCTGACCAATTTGCAGTAATTGCAAACGTTCAATCAGTTTAGGGCCAAACCATAAGCTAAAAACCAATGCGGTCAATAAGCCTAAAATGGCTCGAAATGTCACATAGGAAAACACGTTAAACCCGGTATGAAAACGGGTTAAATACTCGGCCAGATATACCAGCATTTACACTAACTCCCCACGCCCGAAGGCTACTGTTAGGCCATCCACGACCCGCTCCATGGCGGCGCTACGTGAACCTTTAACGAGAACCGTTACCTGTCCCGGCAACTGGTTTATATGCTTTATAAGTTTTTCTACTAACGTCGCCACACTGTCATAGTGCTCCGCACCGAAAGCTTGGCTCGTGTGCTGACTTAAAGTTCCGGTACAAAACAAGGCATCAATCCCCTGTTGCTTGGCCAGTTGCCCTAGTTCAGCGTGTAAAAGGGGCGCATTGTCGCCTAATTCTCCTAAATCTCCCAGTACCAGACAGCGATTTTCAGAAATTTCCTTTAACCAAGCGATCGCCGCGCCAACGGAGACAGGATTTGCGTTATAGCTATCGTCGATTAGACGCACGCGCCCCAATTGACTCGGCTGCATACGTCCTTTCACTGGCGTTAATTGGCTCAAGCCTTCAGATATTTCAGTCAAACTCAATCCCAAAGCAATACAAACACTTGCAGCGGCGAGTGCATTACTCACCTGATGACGACCCGCCAACGGCAATACCACTTGGCAAGATTCACCTAAATAATTGAGCATAAAACGATAGCAACCATCCGCATTAGTCTTATGGCCTGTCGCTATCACGTCGATATGACGTTTAGCGGCACCATCTTGCTGGGAGAAGCTCAGTTGCTTATAAGGTCTTGCCTTAACGCTCATAAAATCAGCGAAGGCATCATCGGCGTTGATGATGGCAGTGCCATCGGCCTGCAGATGATTAAAAATCTCTGACTTCGCCTGCGCGACACCCGCTTGCGATCCAAATCCTTCTAAATGGGCACTGCCGACGTTATTCACCAGCGCGACGTTTGGACGCACGAGTCCCGAGGTGTAATCGATTTCACCTTTATGGTTAGCACCGAGCTCGAATATCCCAAACTCATCCGCTGGCGTTAAACGCAGCAAAGTAAGCGGTACACCAATCTCATTATTAAAGTTGCCAGCGGTATAGAGGATTTGATGCTTAGCCGACAGAATGGTCGCGATCATTTCCTTCACGCTGGTTTTGCCGTTTGAGCCAGTCAAAGCAACACAAATCGGATTGATCTGGTCACGGACATAAGCACCAATCGCACCCATGGCTTTTTGACAATCAGCCACTATGAGCTGCGGGATATCAAAAGCTAACTCACGCTCAACCATTAACGCCGCTGCGCCGTTCGCAATAGCTGTAGCTGCAAAATCATGGCCGTCAAAGCGCTCACCCTTTAAGGCAACAAACAGGGTTGCAGCGCCGATTTTGCGGCTATCACTGCTTAAATCTTGGATGGTGACGTCGTCACCGACTCGATACACGCCTAAGTGTTGACTTAGGGCCTCGAGAGAAAGTGGGATCATCTTGATTGCTCCAATGACCGGTGTGCCAATACACATCCATCATAGTGTTGACTTAGAGTCTCGAGAGAAAGAGGGATCATCTTGATTGCTCCAATGACCGATGTGCCAATACACATCCATCATAGTGTTGACTTAGGGTCCCGAGAGAAAGAGGGATCATCTTGATTGCTCCGATAACTGGCGTGCCAGGGCGCGTTCATCATAGTCATGACGCACACCTGCCGCCTCTTGGTAAGTTTCGTGGCCTTTGCCCGCAAGCAAGATCACATCGCCAGGTTTAGCCAATGCCACAACCTCTTTAATTGCTGCGATACGGTCAACCTGAGTCAATGCCTGCTGAGGGTGGGTTAGCCCTTGGATAATATCGGTAATAATTTGCGCGGGGTCTTCACTGCGCGCATTGTCGCTGGTCACCATAATGCGGTCAGCATATTGCTCTGCAGCTTGGCCCATCAAAGGACGCTTGCCCTTATCACGGTCGCCACCACAGCCAAATACGCACCATAAATCACCGGCACAATGGCGACGTAGCGCGTTTAACGCTTGTTCGATCGCATCTGGCGTATGGGCATAATCGACCACTAAGGTGATGTTATCCGCAGTTGTGAAACGCTCCATACGACCTGCGACGGGCGTTAGGTATTGCACTTGCTCGGCTAACGCTTTCATATCAAGACCTTGCAGGTACAAGGCCGATAGCGCCGCGAGTAAATTAGAAAGATTAAAGGCACCAAGTAGTGGCGAGTGGATTTGAGTCTCGCCCTCGGGCCAGACTAAGGTTGCACTGACACCTTGATCGTCAAACTTGGCATTTTTAGTATAAAAAGCCGCGGCTTGATGACCTTCAATACTAAAGCCCCACATTTGCGCAGGCACAGATTTAAGTTCAGTCAACCAAGACACGCCAACTGCATCGTCGAGATTCAATAAACCGTGACCTAAAGTGCTGAAACGAAATAGGCTTTGTTTAGCGGCGGCATAGCTTTCCATATCGCCGTGGTAATCGAGGTGATCGCGCGTCAGATTAGTGAACACGGCAACATCAAATGGTACTGCGTCGACGCGGCCTTGCACTAAGCCGTGACTCGACACTTCCATGGCGCAGACACTCGCGCCTTGGGCTTCAAACTCATGCAACTGACGCATTAAGGTAATCGCATCGGCTGTGGTGTTACCACTATCAACAAGCTCGCCCCAGAGACCATTACCAAGGGTGCCCATGACGGCGGCTTTGCGCCCCAATGAAGTCACCAGTTGTGCAATGAGTTGACTCGTAGAGGTTTTACCGTTAGTTCCGGTAATACCGATAACTCCAAGGGATGGCATAACGGCAGACTTGTGCGCTAAGGTATAACGCTGGGCGGCAATTGCCGATACCTGACGACTTAACTGAAAGAAATAAATCTGCACACCGTGCTCGGCATTATCGCCCAGCAACACTTTGCCATGTTGGTCAGCATCATCCGTGTGAACTAATACGCCTGCGGCACCTAAATCTAAGGCTTTTTCAATAAACTGTCTGCCATCGACCTTATGTCCTGGCAGCGCCAAAAACACATCGCCGCGACGTATTGCGCGGCTATCTAAGGTCAGATCATTGAAGGACTGCGCGCCAGCATAATGTAGCCAAGGCGCTAGCAAATCCCGTAATAACATCATTCTGCTCTCCCAGCGGCGATTCCCGCCAATTGCACTTGTTCTTTATCGGTAATGGGTTCAACGTTTAACATTTGCAGTGCGCCAGACATGACTTTGGCAAATGCAGGCCCCGCCACTGAACCACCATAATAGAGATCGCCCTTAGGTTCGTTCACTACCACCACTATCGCTAATCTAGGATTATTCGCAGGAGCAACACCCGCAAATAAAGCAACATAATCATCACCATAACCACCAGCAACTGCCTTACGACTTGTGCCAGACTTACCTGCAACTGGATAACCGTCGATGTGCGCTAAAGTGCCAGTGCCGCCTTTTTCCGTTACACCGACCAGCATTTGCATTACATCGTGAGCCACATTTTCAGAAATGACTCGCTCACCGACAGGTGGCTTTTTCAGTTTCATTATCGAGACTGGGAACAAAGTACCGCCATTGCCTAAGGTGGCGTACATGCGCGCAAGTTGAAGTGTTGTTGCCGTTAAGCCGTAACCGAAGGACAAGGTGGCACGTTCAAAGTCTGACCAACGGTGGCGATCTTGAATCAAGCCAGCGCTTTCACCCGTGAGGTTAATTCCCGAAAAACTACCAAGTCCCATGGATTGATAAGTGCCGAGCAGTTGCTGCACCGGAATAGACAAAGCTAATTTACTGATGCCGACGTTACTGGATTTAGCCAAAATACGCGCCAAACTCATATCGCCGTAGTTCGCGGGGTCACGTACTTGGCGGCCACCTAAACGCATCCAACCCGGTGAAGTGGCAATAATATCGGTCGATTTAACTGTGCCAGCTTCAAGCGCTGCGGCTACCACAAATGGCTTAATGGTCGAACCCGGCTCAAAGGTATCTGTCATAGCACGGTTACGCATTCTGAAGGTTTGCAGATTGTCGCGCGCATTGGGGTTATACGAAGGCGTATTCACCATTGCCAAGACTTCACCCGTATGAATGTCGAGGACGACAATCGAACCCGAAGTCGCTTGGTTCATCTCAGTGGTGCGTTTTAGTTCGCGATAGGCTAATTGTTGGATCCTATGATCGATACTCAGCACGAGATCATTTGGACTCTCACCTTCCTGCACTATATCGAGACGCTCGACGACATGACCATCGCGTGACTTACGCACTTTTTGTTTGGAAGGCGTACCTGTTAACCAACTATTGTAAGCATTTTCAACACCTTCAATCCCAACATCATCTATGTTAGTGATGCCGATTAACTGAGCTGTGATTTCACCACCTGGATAATAACGGCGAGATTCAGACTTTAGAAATACACCGGGTAATTTAAGCTGAGTAATATAGTCCGCAACCGCAGGGGTAATTTGGCGTTTCAAGTAGGTGAAGCGTTTGGTGGGGTTACTGCGTACTCGCTCTAACAAATCTTCGAGGGGCTCATGCAACACATCGGCTAAGGCTTGCCAGCGGCGCATATCGGCAAAACCATTACTATCATTGACTTGTTTTGGATCGGCCCAGACGGCACGCACTGGCACACTAACGGCCAGCATGTCGCCATTACGGTCGGTGATCAAGCCACGCTGCACTTCACGACTAGTGGTCCGCAATGTTCGCATGTCACTTTCGTGACGTAATTTGTCGGGCTCGATAATTTGAATATAAGCTGCGCGTCCCACTAGGCTGCAAAACAACGCACACACAAACCCGACCACTACGTATAAACGCCAGTGGATCAATTGAGGTTTTTGCGGTTTGCTTACCCGTTTGATTTTCGCTTGCCTAGTCATATCTTCCCTATACTCACGGCACCTTTACCACAACTTCTTCGCTGGGTAACGGACGACTCATGTTGAGTTCCTTAGAGGCAATACGCGTAATACGACTGTGCTCAGTCTGCGATTGCTCTTCTAATAATAAATTGCGCCACTCAATATCTAATCTATCTCGCTCCTGCAGTAACTGGTCCCACTGGGTTGTCAGTTGACGGCTAACATGGCTGCCATAAACCACGGCAACCGCATTACTCAGCACAAGCAAGGCTAATAACAAGATCCATTTGTGCAGCCATAAATCATGTAAAACGATCCGTGGCAGATTAATCGAGGGCTTACTCACAGTGCGCCCCTTAGTAATCTAAACGCTCGGCAATGCGTAACACTGAGCTGCGAGCTCTGGCATTGCGTTCGATTTCTTCGTCGGATGGCATAATCGCCTTGCCCACGGCACGTAACTTACGCGACTTGTTAATTTGATCTTCAGTCACCGGAAAACCGTGCGGTACACTTTCGCCTTGGCTATGACGACGAATAAAACGCTTCACGATACGATCTTCTAAAGAATGGAAACTGATGACCGACAAGCGTCCTTGGGGAGCAAGCACATTGACGGCTCCTTCAAGTGCCTGATCAATTTGATCTAATTCACTATTGATATAAATGCGGATCGCTTGAAACACCCGAGTCGCAGGGTGCTTATTGCGTTCTTTATTTTTAGTGATACGCGCAATTAAATCGGCTAAATCTTTAGTACGTAAAAACGGCGTTTTCTCACGATCGGCAGCAATACAACGGGCAATATGGCGAGCATTTTTCTCTTCACCGTAGGTTTTAAATACCCAAGCCATATCTTCAATTTCGGCACGAGCCAACCATTGTGCAGCCGTTTGGCCTTGACTGTTATCCATACGCATATCGAGTGGACCATCGCGCAAAAAACTAAAACCGCGTTCAGCATCGTCGAGCTGGGGTGAAGACACACCTAAATCGAGTAATACGCCATCAATTTTGCCCACAAGCCCAAGCTCTTCGACGTAATCGGCTAATTGACCAAAGCCACCATGCACGATTTGAAAGCGTGGATCGTCAGCAAATTGTTTGGCCGCTTCAATCGCTTGAGGATCGCGGTCGATAGCGATCAATCGACCATGTTCACCGAGTTGTTGTAATACTTGTCTTGAATGACCACCGCGGCCGAACGTGCCATCGATATAGATGCCATCGTCTTTGATGTTTAAACCGCCAACCGTTTCTGCTAGCAGTACGGATAAATGGGCAAATTCTTGACTCATTACTCTCTTCTTATTTAGTTATCACGACTCGTTAAAGTGAAAAATCCGCGAGGCGCTCGTTATTAACGAGATCCTCACTTCGAATCGTTTCCTGACATTCATCAATTTGCTGCAGCCAAGATTGCTCATCCCACAGCTCAAATTTATTCAATTGCCCCACCAGCATGATGCGCTTATCTAAATTGGCATATTGCCTTAACGGTGGCGGCAGTAATATGCGCCCATTACTGTCGAGCTCCACTTCGTGGGCGTAGCCGAGTAACAGGCGTTTTAAAGATCTCTGGGTTTTATCGGTATCTGAAAGCTTCAACAACTTAGCTTCGATCAATTCCCATTCGTGAATGGGATACAAGAGTAAACAGGCGGATTGGATATCGACGGTAATCACGATGCGGCCTTGGTGCTCAAGCTGCAAAGGTTCGCGGTATCGCACTGGAATAGCGATCCGTCCCTTTGTATCTAAGTTGATAGCACTGGCTCCACGAAACACGCTAATTCATCCTATCCTTTGATTTTTGATCCACAAATATCCACTATTTCCCACAACTGCTAAGTTTAGGGACAGTCGACAAGCATTGTCAAGGGATGGGATCCTTTTATAAATCCAGTCGGCAAGCGGGTTAGCCGCATGTTGAGCACTTAACCGCGCGACAAACTTTTGACAAGAAAAACCATTAGAGATTGACTAAACAGAGGAAACAACAGGAATAAATAGCGCCGATATATTCAGCAACCTTTTGCTTTCAGGTGCTTGCGATGAAAAAAATGGGGAATTATTTCTGTATTTGTGGGATTTTACGGGTCGAGAAATAACGTCAAACTCAAAAACGCAACAAAACAAACTTACGTCCATCCTTATTCGACAGTCAAAAAAGAGTTGAAATCAGCATAAAAATCTAAATTTTTATTCCAAATAAAGACGTTCATCTTTTTACTAATGGCTGAATATTAATGTCGCGATTGCGAGAAAGATCAAAAATCCCACGTAAAATCCACCAAAAGAACCACTTTCTCCCTATACATTCACCTTATACCCGCACTAGCTACCTAATGGCTCGCCTTATTCGCCTTAACAAGTTAAACGGCGTATAGTCTAAATATTGACCTACTTCAGCCGATATCATATTAAGAGGTGTAATAACAAGGAGGCGTTATGAGTGGATTGGATAGCATTTATGCCATGCTGGCACAGCCAGTAAAAGCCGTGTTTCACCCTAAACGGGTTGTTGACCAAGTCAGCAGCGCAAGCGCAAATGCCCCAGATAGCCATGAAACACCGCAGTCGCAGTTACCTCCAGCGTTAGAAAGCCGCAATACTAAAGTCAGGGAAAGACGCAAAGAATCAGATAACAATAAAAATAAGAAACGCCGTGCATCGGATGAAACCGAAACGCTAAAACTAAAAGAAGGTGTCGTACTTGAAGTGACCGATGATTCCGCAGAAATCAAGAAGCCACCGAGCCAACATATCATTGATGTAGAAGTATAAATCCGTACTGATATAAAACGGAAAAGGCGCAATCCCATTGGATTAGCGCCTTTTTATTAGCCTCTTTTTAGCAGCACTATCGAGCATGCCTGAAATCAGGCCAGATTTCGAATCATGCGATACCTCAAATTAAGTTTTATCTCAAACCAATGCCGCCTCAAGGCGTATTGTTTAAGTTCGAGTTCTGGCCACCGCGTCCTGCCAACCTGCGTATAACTGTACTCGAGTCTGGGCATCGATATTAGGGATAAAATGCTTATCGATACAGGCTTTGTGCTCAAGCTCTATCACACTCTCCCAAAAGCCCACTGCCAACCCAGCTAAAAATGCCGCACCCAAAGCGGTTGTCTCACAAACGCTTGGCCTTAACACTTCGACATCGGTAATGTCGGCTTGAAATTGCATCAAAAAATCATTAGCGACCGCGCCGCCATCCACCTTTAAACGCTTAAGGCTGACGCCACTGTCTTTGGTCATGGCATCAAGTAAATCTTTACTCTGATAAGCGATGGATTCTAACGCCGCCCGAATAATATGATTACGATTCGCCCCGCGTGTCAGACCAAATAGCGCACCACGGGCATTGGGATCCCAATAAGGTGCACCCAATCCCACAAAAGCGGGCACCAGATACACGCCATTAGTATCGGCGACCTTAGAGGCAAAGTACTCAGTATCACTGGCGTCACGAATAAGCCCCAGTTCATCCCGCAGCCATTGAATGGTCGCGCCGCCCATAAAGACTGAACCTTCGAGGGCATAGTTCACTTCACCCTTAGGCCCCACGGCAACTGTGGTCAATAAGCCATGGTTTGAGCGCACCGCTTTTGTCCCTGTATTCATCAACAAAAAACAACCAGTACCGTAGGTATTCTTCGCCATGCCGGGCTCGACACATAACTGACCAAAAAGCGCAGCCTGTTGATCGCCCGCCATTCCTGCAACTTGGATTTCACTGCCTTCGCCAGCAATCCGTGTTGTACCATACACGCTGCAGGAAGGTTTAACTTCTGGCAACATAGACGCCGGAATATCTAAGGCTTCGAGTAACTTATTATCCCAAGTCAGGCTATGGATATTGAATAGTAGAGTGCGGGCAGCATTGGTGGGATCGGTGACATGCACCTTGCCCTCGGTTAACTTCCACACGAGCCAAGTATCGATAGTGCCGAACAACAACTCACCACGCTCGGCTTGCTCACGGGCATTGGGCACATTATCTAGAATCCATTTGATCTTAGTGCCTGAAAAATAAGGGTCGAGTAATAAACCGGTATTCTCACGCACATATTCTTCTAACCCTTGAGCTTTGAGTTGCTCACAAATCTCAGCGCTGCGACGGCACTGCCACACTATCGCGTTATAAATAGGTTTACCTGTGGCCTTCTCCCATATAACAGTGGTTTCCCGCTGATTGGTAATGCCAATGGCGGCCACTTCATCGCTGTGAATACCCGCACGCGCCAATACTTCAATTAACACTGAACTTTGGCTTGCCCAAATCTCCATGGGATCATGCTCGACCCAACCCGGATTAGGGTACAACTGGGTAAATTCCCGCTGGGACACGCTGACAATGTTTGCGTCGTGATCGAACACTATCGCCCTTGAGCTGGTCGTGCCTTGATCTAAGGCCACCACGTATTTTTTCTGCACGCTACTATCCTATCTGAACTCTCCGCCGCCTTTTTATGCTAGGGAGAATTAACATGATCCACCGACTTATGCAGTGAATATATTCGGAATTTACCGCCGTGACCAGCAAGCAAGCCGTAAAACAAGATAACGCCACCATGCTATAGCTATAAAAAAGCCCTGAAGATTCAGGGCTTTTTTTAACATACTGAACTTACATCTTGTAGCTCATTTGGATACCCGCAAGCCATACATCGCCGCTTGCTTCGCCGTTAAAGTTAACAGTCGCTAGGTTCAATAGGTTTTGCTGTTCATTGATTGGCGCATCGCCAGTCGCTTTAATATAAGTCACAGCAAAATCAACGTTCAGGTTCTTAGTTGCCTGATAACCTGCGCCCACAGAGAACCACAGACGGTCAGAGTCTGGAATTGTGGTTGTGCGCCACTCGTCATTTGCCGCCGTTTTATCTAAAGCAACACCGGCACGCACTAACCAGTCGTTATTCACTTGATAAGTAGTCCCTAGCGCGAAGCGCCAGTTATCTTCGAAGTGCTCTTCTTTAACTAAATCAGACTCTAAACCGCCCTTAGGTTTAACTTCACCAGGGAAATAAGCCACTAGTTGATCGAATACGCTCCAATCGGTCCAGTTCACACTCGCATGCATGGCCCAGTTATCGGTCAATTGGTGATGGGAAGCTATCTCTGCAAAAGCGGGCAATTCAAGCGGTAAATAACCTTCAATGGACACATCTTGGCCGCCAGTGTACAGAACACCAGAAGCATGACCATCCAAGTCCAGTTGCACGCCGCTGTGATAAGCAAAACCCAAACGGTGAGCCGGATTAATTTGCCAGCTTGCACCTAACTGCCAGCCATAACCCACATCATCACCCTTCATGCTTTTCAGCTCAGTGCCACCTGGAGGTAACACTGCCTGCACAGGAGCCGGCAGTGCAGGTTTGATACCATCAACCCAACCTGGTAATGAGGCACCAATTTCGCCTTCACCATAAACGATACGTACACCAGCACCTACGCTGACAGCATCATTGATGCGATAAGCGATGTTTGGATTAAATTCAACGGTCGTAACCGAAGTCTTGTTACCAAAAATAGCCGCTGCGTGGGTCGCGGGTAATTCAGTGGCTAGACCATAATTAGAGTTTACCGCTAGGCCCCAAGTCCATTGATCATTTAGCTGATTTGAATAATAAAAATTTGGCACAAGTGCGTCATCAGCTACATCTAGTGCATCGCCACCTTTCATAACAGCAGGATTAGGACCAATTAACGGTGAGCTAAGGCTCACATCACCAGTCACATCGACGTTTGGCATAACGTAAATGCCACCCGCGGACAACTGACGTCCTTCTAAATAAGTGAGCATGGCAGGATTTCGACCTTGAGCCGAAGCGTTATCCGCCATAGCGGCTTCACCCGCAAAGGCGCGACCTAAACCTGTAGCAGAGTATTCCGCAAGTTGAAAACCCGCGGCATGGAGTTGAGTCGTTGAACTTAACAAGGCTGCAGTGACAGCCAAAGTCAGAAGACGTTTTTGCATTGTTATTCTCTAATCATATTATTGTTATCTGTACTACTTGGATGAGTACTGCGGCGTTCAGGCAAAATAGAGCAAACACTCCATATTGAATGCGCAGCAGTTTACTTATGCAGAAGATGTTTGCAACCAAAGGAGATAAAACAGACAAAAACTCTAAAGAGATGCGACTTTAAAACAGATTTAGTGACGCATGTCACCATTAAAACAAAAAATGACCTTTAAACACTCAAAAATCATTCACGACAGTCGTGAGATTCAAATTATGAACCCAACAAATACCAATATTAAACAATAAGATAAAAAATTAAAACTTTGGAACACCTGTAAATCATTTAAACTCGACAAATACAGCATAAATCACTGCAGAGAATAAAATTTTCTAGTATCAAAACGACAATAAAAATTTATGCTTTAAAATACAATTAATTAAATTAAGAGTGTTTTGAGATTTAAAACAAAAACGCCTAGGTATTAACCTAGGCACATAAATATAGACTCAACACGAGTACAAATGTGCGCTGAAAGTTTAGCGGCGCCAACCTTGGATTTGAGTTTCGTACTGACTGATTTGCGCAGCATGGGACAAGGTCAGCCCAATAGCATCTAACCCATTGAGTAACTTATGTCTCGCCGACTCTGCCAGCGTAAAACTAAACTCAGCACCTGACGGTGAAATCACTTTACAGCTGGTGAGATCAACCGTGATTTGCGCGCCTTCTTCTGCCGCCACTTCATCCATCAACTGACGCACCTGCGAGTGGGTTAACGCCACAGGCAATAGGCCGTTATTGATTGAGTTGCCGTAAAAAATGTCGGCAAAACTGGGCGCTATAATGGCGCGCAAACCAAAGTCTGCCAGCGCCCAAGGCGCATGTTCGCGGCTTGAACCACAACCAAAGTTTTCCTGCGACAAAAGAATTGAAGCGCCTTTATAACGAGGCTGGTTCAATGAAAACTCAGGATTGGGCACATCGCCCGCATCATCTAAATAACGCCAGTCATGAAATAAGTGCACCCCAAAACCATCGCGCGTCACCTTAGACAAAAACTGTTTCGGAATGATCTGATCCGTATCGATATTGGTGCTGTCGATCATGACCGCAAGCCCGGTATGGGTCGTAAAAGGTTGCATTAACTTCTCCTCTTGGGTTTACGGTAATTAGTAAGGTTTACGAATATCGACAAAATGCCCAGCCACCGCAGCGGCGGCGGCCATCGCCGGGCTCACCAAATGGGTACGACTACCACGGCCTTGGCGACCTTCGAAATTACGATTACTGGTCGAAGCGCAGCGATCACCCGCTTCTAATCTGTCATCGTTCATCGCTAAACACATGGAACAACCCGGTAAACGCCACTCAAACCCGGCTTCGATAAAGATTTTATCTAAGCCTTCGGCTTCGGCTTGGGCTTTCACTTGACCAGAACCAGGTACAACAATCGCGGTGACGCCACTCGCGACTTTACGACCTTTGGCATGTACGGCAGCGCTGCGTAAATCTTCAATCCGCGAGTTAGTACATGAACCGATAAATACCTTGTTGATGCTGATGTCTGTCATAGGCGTACCCGCACTCAGGCCAATATATTCTAGGGCCTTTTCCATACTAGCTCGGGTACTTGGGTTGGCTTCATCAAGAGGATTAGGCACTTTGCCATCGATCGCTACGACTTGGCCTGGGTTAGTACCCCAAGTCAATTGTGGTGCGATATCGGCGGCATCTAACTCAACTACAGCATCAAACACGGCGCCATCATCGGTCTTTATGGCTTGCCAGTAAGCGACAGCCTCTGCCCAATCTTCGCCCTTTGGCGCAAATTCGCGGCCTGCTAAATAGTCGAAAGTGGTTTGATCCGGCGCGACCATGCCCGCTTTAGCGCCCATCTCAATTGCCATGTTGCACACTGTCATGCGGCCTTCCATCGACAGGGCTTCAATCGCCTCACCGCAGAACTCCACCACGTAACCCGTGCCACCATCCATGCCTATTTTGCCAATAATAGCGAGTACGATATCTTTGGCGGTCACGCCATCGGTGACATGACCACGCACTTCAATCTTCATGGTCTTAGCTTTTAACTGACGCAGAGTTTGCGTCGCTAAAACGTGCTCAACTTCAGATGTTCCAATGCCAAACGCCAATGCCCCAAAGGCGCCATGGGTTGCGGTATGGGAATCACCACAGACAATCACAGTGCCGGGTAAGGTGATACCCAATTCAGGGCCCATTACATGCACAATCCCTTGATTAGGATGATGAATGTCGTATAAACGCACGCCAAAGTCTTTACAGTTTTGCGCTAGGGTTTCAACCTGTGCGCGCGCCATTGGGCTTAGCGCATCTAAGCTGGCGCTACGGGTCGAAGTGTTGTGATCCATAGTGGCAAAGGTTTTTTCCGGTGCACGCAGTTTGCGGCCTGCCACTTTTAAGCCACTGAATGCTTGGGGAGAAGTCACTTCATGGACTAAATGTCTGTCGACATAAATGATCGGCGCTTCACCTTTAGGAGTCGCTACAACGTGGGCATCCCATACTTTTTGATACAGCGTTTTTGCCACCGAGTTTTTTGGCACAGTCGTCATTACACACCTTCCTTTATAGCATTGGCGATAAAGTCACCCATCTCGCGAGTGGATTTAGCTTGGCTACGCTTGTCTGCGCTCAATAGTTCACCGGTTAAGTAGCCAGAATTTAACGCTTTGCTGACGGCGCGCTCAATCGCACAGGCGGCTTCTTCTTGCTTTAGGCTGTGGCGCAACATTAATGCCGCCGACAGAATTTGGGCGATAGGGTTTGCAATGCCTTTGCCCGCGATATCCGGCGCACTGCCACCCGCTGGTTCAAATAAACCAAAGCCAGTGCTGCTCATGCTCGCCGATGACAACAAGCCCATAGAGCCCGTTAACATGGCGATTTCGTCGGATAAAATGTCGCCGAACAGGTTAGAACATAGCATCACATCGAACTCATCGGGACGACGTAGCAACTGCATGGTCGCATTATCGATATAGATGTGTTCAAGCTCGACATCGGGGAAGTCCACCGCCACTTCTTCAACCACTTGGCGCCATAACACTGAACAGGCGAGCACATTGGCTTTATCCACTGAGGTCACTTTTTTACGGCGACCACGGGCGGCTTCAAAGGCGATACGGGCGATACGGCTAATTTCACGGCGGCTATAACGCATAGTATCGAAGGCTTCTTCATTCTCGCCTTCACCTTGGCGACCCTTTGGCTTACCAAAATAAATGCCGCCGGTTAACTCGCGTACACATAAGACATCAAATCCACGGGCGGAAATATCGCTACGCAGCGGTGACATATGTTCTAGGCCGTCGTGCAATTTAGCTGGGCGCAGATTACAAAACAGTTCGAAGTGACCACGCAGAGGCAATAGCGCGCCGCGCTCAGGTTGCTCATTTGGCGGTAACTTTTCCCACTTAGGACCGCCTACCGAGCCAAACAGGATCGCATCTGCCGCTTCACAGCCCTTTAGCGTGGCATCGGGTAGTGGGCAACCGTGGTTATCAATGGCAATACCGCCAACATCGAATTCAGTGTATTCGATACTCAAATCGAAACGCGCTTCAACCTCACGCAGCACTTTACGCGCCTCTGCCATCACTTCAGGACCGATCCCATCCCCTGCTAATACTGCTATTTGATAACTCATACGCCAGCCAACTCCTTTAAATGTGAATGCTTTATGCTCGACCTTGCTATTCTTTGGATGCTTTTAGCGACTAGACGCCGCCTAGCTCTCGATTTTTTTGCATACTTTGTTTGTAATCGGCAACCTTGTCTGCGCGGCACGTTAAGTTCATCACATGCACTAAAGCGCGTGCCGAGGCTTCGACCACATCGGTCGCTAAACCTACGCCGTGAAAGTTTTGCTCGTGGTAAACCGCGGTAATGTCCACTTGGCCTAAGGCATTTTGACCTACGCCCTTAGCGCCTAGCTTATAGCTGATAATGTCGATTCGACGATCCGTTGCACGAGCAATCGCGTTATAGGCAGCATCAACCGGACCATTACCGGTTGCGGCTTCGGTTTTAATTTCGCCGCCCACTTCGATACGCACAGTCGCCGTAGCAACGCCTTCAGTTGAGTCAGACTGCACCACTAATTGCTGCAATTGATAGTGATTGTCTTCTTCGGCCTGCGCTTCCATAAAGGCTAAGGCTTCTAAATCATAATCAAATACTTGGCCTTTTTTATCTGCCAATTTTAGAAACTCTTCATACAGAGTATCCATATTGTAATCGTGCTCGCTATAGCCCATTTCCTCCATGCGATGCTTGATCACATGGCGACCCGAGCGCGAGGTCATATTCAAGTTGTTGCGATTCAAACCTATGCTTTCTGGTGTCATGATTTCATAGGTATTTTGTGCTTTTAACATGCCATCCTGATGGATGCCCGATGAATGGGTAAAGGCATTGGCACCGACAATAGCCTTGTTCGCCTGCACTGGCATATTGCATAACTGGCTGACTAAATTAGAAGTACGGTGAATTTCTTTGGCATTAATGCCCGTTTCTAATCCCAACATCCCCTTACGCGTCGCTAAAATCATCGCGATCTCTTCCAGTGAACAGTTACCCGCACGCTCACCTATGCCATTGATCGTACATTCAATTTGACGCGCACCGTGTTGCACTGCCGTTATCGAGTTAGCCACAGACAAACCTAAGTCATCGTGGCAATGCACTGAGATCACCGCTTGGTCGATATTCGGCACCCGATGAAACAAAGTTTGAATGATATTGCCAAACTCGCTGGGCACTGTGTAACCGACCGTATCGGGAATATTAATGGTGCGTGCGCCCGCACGAATGGCGGCTTCTACCATACGACATAGATTATCGATGGGCGTACGCCCCGCATCCTCACAGGAAAATTCCACATCGTCGGTAAAACGGCGGGCATACTTCACCGCGCCTACGGCCATCTCTAACACTTGATCGAAAGAACGCTTCAACTTGCTCTCAACGTGAATCGTCGAGGTCGAGATAAAGGTATGGATACGGAATTGATCTGCAACTGACAAGGCCTGCGCCGCTGCATCTATGTCCTTTTCCAATGCACGGGATAAGGCACAAACACGGCTATTTTTGATGGTACGCGCTATGGTCTGCACTGACTCAAAATCACCGGGTGAAGAAACCGGAAAACCCACTTCCATCACATCCACACCGAGACGTTCCAGCGCCATAGCGATCTGTAGCTTTTCTTTGACCGACAAACTTGCGGCTAACGCCTGCTCACCATCACGCAAGGTAGTATCAAATATTATGACTCTGTTAGACATCTCGCTTCTCCATGGAACGTCACCGTTCGTTAGTTAATTTTTGCCGTATTCAGATACAAAAAACCCCGCAACATCGGTGCGGGGTTTGTGAATGCTTTGCCTCTTTATCGAGCGTGCAACACTAAGACCTCCGCGTATAAACCGCGAGAGAGAGAAGGAGGAGGTCGAGTTTGCGGCTAATAATATTCATTTAATCTGTATATTTATTCTGTTTGAATTATTGAGGACGGTTAATATTTAACTTGCCTAGCCGATAGTGTCAACCCTAATTTTTTCATGTTCCACTCATTCAACCTGTCTTAAGGCTAATAACTGTGAGTTTCATCCCCAAATTAGTGATCGATTCCACAGAATTAACCAGCTGTTTGGATTCAGAAATCACTGGGATGTGTTAACTTATTCCCCTTAGAAAAAAATAGTTTTTTATGCAAAAAACTATTAAGAAAAGTTATAATCCCGCCTTAGTGATTAGGGATATTAGAACTTACGCATTTTATATGGAGCACAAAATGGATTTTCGCGTCTTGGTACTGAGCCTGTTGTTATGGCTGTTTCCCTTTGGGGCCAGTGCTATAGACCAATTAGATGAACTCACTGAACTCGTCTACCAATATCCAAGTAAAGCACTCACTCAAATAACAGCGTTAGAAAAACAATTTGCGACCAGTGCAAGCTCAGATATCAATCGACTCAGATTAAGTGTGTTGAAATGCCAAAACCTACTACAAATAGGGGAAAATGAAGCCGCTATCAACGTCGCTCAATTAGGCGAAGCAAACGCTAAACAACTTAAGCTAGATCAAGTACGACCTTACTTTTTGATTTGCCAAGCCGATGCCAACCTTAGCTATAACAATATTCAAAATGCCCTACCTTTGCTTGATTCAGCCATTAACCTAGCGCGACGTTACCAGCAACCACAAGCCTTAGTCGATGCTTTACGCTTACGTGGCCAACTCGATACTGACACTGACAACTTCTCTTCTGCTATCGAAGATTTACGCCTCGCGATTGATATTTATCCGGATATTCATGCTCAAACCCAAAATTGGATTTGGCCACCACAGGCCTATGTGTATGCCGCGATGGGAAATTTACTTTATGCCACCCATGATTTCCCCCAAGCCATGTATTACACCAACTTAGGTATACAAAGTGCCGATGCAAAAGGGAAGGTTTTACACTTTATTTTACGCAATGCAGCTCGGATAGCGCTTGATAATCAAGAGTTTGATTACAGTGATAAACTCGAACAACAAGCTAAAGCGCTTTTACCTGAGCTCGGTTCGCCACTTGAACTCGCCTACAGTTATGCCATTTTGGCCTCAATCGCGCTCGATAAAGGCCGCATTGATAATGCCGAAGAATATCTTTCTATCGCGATTAATACGTTTAAAAAACAAAATCAACAATTAGCTACAATGCGTTCAACTCGCCTACTCGCCCAAATTCGTTTTGCTCAACATCAAGAAGATGCCGCTTTAATCCTCATGAATCACGCAATTGAGCAAGCTGAAAATCTAAAACAGTATTCTGATCTCAAAGGATTTTACGGGATCATGAGCGATCACTACTTAGAAAAAGGAGATTTTAAACAGGCCTATTCTTTCTTACTCAAACGTTATCGAGCGGCCGAGCTCACCAATCAAGCGATGAATAATGCTCGGATATTGCAGTTTAAGGCCCGTCTAAATCAACAAGATCTGCAGCAGGAGCCAAATAGCACTGCACCAGAAAAAGATTCAATCTTACAAGAGCTAAATGTCGATTGGGCCTATAGCACACTGTTCTTAATCGCGATGGCATTATTGGGCGGGGCTATTTGGTATTTGATTGATAAACAGAATAATCGTGCCCCACATATTGAAGGTAATGAACCTGCGGAAACGCTGCTCCAACAAGTCACATCAGCATTAAACAGTGCCAAACAAGGCAATTACCCACTGTCTTTATTATTGTTTAATGCGAGTCAGATCCGTCAAGTTGACCTACCTCTCTTACAGGATGAGCTACAACACAGACTACGGGAGCAAGATAAGTTAATCCGATATTCGATGGATGAAATTGCCATTATCCTGCCGCATACCTCGGCAACTGGTGCTAAAAGAGTCGTTAGTCAGTTGGTTGCTTGCATTCAGCCTTGGCAGGGTTCAAGTAAGGTCAATATTGGTATAGCGGCGATGCAACAGTTTGATACGTTAGAGTCTTTAATTAAGAGAGCCAGTATCAATCAATTGGGCAAGGTTAAAATCAATGAGAATACTTCAAACCATTATTCTCCCGCTAAGTAAGCCGTAATTTCATCGAGAAAAGCATCACCGAAACGACTCAGTTTACGCTCGCCAACCCCGTTGACGGCGAGCATTTCCCCCGCGCTCGTTGGCATCATGGCTGCCATTTCTGCGAGGGTAGCGTCGTTAAAGACTAAATACGGCGGCACATCCTGCTGCTCGGCAATGGTTCTACGCAATAACTTCAACCGTGCAAACAACTTACGGTCATAATTCAACGGTGCTTTAGACTGACTCGCCTTACGTTTTGTGGTTGTTAACTGAATACGCGGTTCGGCGAGCATTAACGCCACTTCCCCTTTGAGCACAGGCCGTGCCGATGGGTTTAGGGTAATAGATGAACCGCGAGTCACATCTTGACTCGCCAGTCCCAGATGAATGAGTTGACGGATCACACTCAACCAATATTCATGGCTCTTGTCTTTACCAATCCCCCAAGTCGTGAGTTTGTCATGCCCTCGATCGACTATCGGCGCACCTTTCGAACCGCGCAACACTTCAATTAAATGATTGATACCAAAACGCTGGCCTAAACGGAAAATACATGACAACACCTTCTGCGCATCTTCGGTGCCGTTATAACGCTTAGGCGGGTCGAGGCAAATGTCGCAGTTACCACAGGGCTCTAATGCACTCTCATCAAAGTAATGCAGCAACACTTGGCGGCGACAGGTCTGCGCCTCAGCAAAGGCAGCCATAGTATTAAGTTTGTGGAATTCGACCTGTTGCTGCGGTCCTGGCTCGGACTGTTCAATCAAATGTCGCACCCGACCAATATCGGCGGGATCGAACAACATAAAAGCTTCTGCATCGAGCCCATCACGTCCTGCTCGGCCCGTTTCCTGATAATAGGCTTCGATACTTTTCGGGATATCGTAATGCACTACAAAGCGCACATTCGACTTATTAATCCCCATACCGAAAGCCACAGTAGCAACCACAATATCGATTTGATCTTTAAGGAAACTATCCTGTACTGCACCACGGTCTTCCTGCGTCATTCCCGCATGATAGGCCTTGGCATTAAAACCTTGCAGGCATAAACGGTCAGCGACTTCATCGACACGACGGCGACTGCTGCAATAAATAATGCCGTTAGTGCCATTCTGCTGCGTTAAAAAATGTCGTAACTGATTAGCTGCATTAAGCTTTTCGGCGACTGTATAGCGAATATTGGGCCGATCGAAACTTGAAAGTAAACGGAACGGTTCAATACCGAGCCGCTCACAAATACTCTGCCGAGTCGCCTGATCTGCTGTTGCGGTCAGCGCCATCATGGGCACATAGGGGAAGAGTTGCTTTAACTGGCCGAGCGCCGCATATTCAGGGCGAAAATCATGGCCCCACTGACTGATACAATGCGCCTCATCGATGGCAAACATCGCCAGCTGGAGAGACTGCATACGCTCAATAAAATCAGCGGTTAATAAACGCTCAGGTGACACATAAAGCAGTTTTAACTCACCGTGGCGTAGCTGCCTTAATACTTCGGCACTCTGCTCGCGCGGCAAAGAAGAATTCAGATAAGCCGCAGCAACACCGGTTTGCAATAAGCTATCGACTTGATCTTTCATCAAAGAAATCAATGGGGAGACGACAATAGTGATGCCATTCATCATCAAGGCGGGTAACTGATAACACAGACTCTTACCGCCGCCCGTCGGCATGATCACTAAGCAATCTTGCCCGCCGCAGACACGTTCTATCACCTCCCGCTGACCGTCCCTAAAGTCACGGTAACCAAACACCTGCGCGAGGCGTTGCGAGAGCGGATCATCATGCGTGTCGAGTACGAACTTTTCCATGGATCTTCTATGTCAAAAGTGAGGGGGCCTATTCTATACCCAAACTAGTTCAAAATGCAGGATTCAACGGTAATTTAAAGCGCTTTAGACGAGGCAATTCACCACGATTGCAGCTATTTTAACCCTAGTGGGCTAAGCCAAAAATAACGAACGCGGGGTAAAATACTTTAAAAACTGCCGAAACTGTGTCGTCATTTTAGCGACGGAGTTGCATTAGCCGTAAGCTTCACTGTAGATTAATTGCTCTAAGCCGCACTTTGTTTATCTCAGTGTTGATAACAAATCCAATTACGCCTAATACCGTCACTCAGTGACAAGGACCCCAAAATGACCAGCCCAATCCAAGCCGAAGCTTTGAGAAGAGTCGCAGCAGTATTTGATCAACATGTCCCTTTTCATAATCTGCTCGGGCTCGATATTAAACGCTACGATGTCGACGGTGTCGAAGTGGTCATCAATATGAAACCTGAACTTATTGGCAATATCCATCAACAGATCCTCCACGGCGGTGTCACAGCTACAGTACTGGATGTGGTCGGCGGACTCACCGCATTTGCAGGACTGGTCGCCAGTCGTGATGATTGGACGGTCGAAGAGCTGCAGCAACGCCTGCAAACCCTAGGGACAATTGATATGCGCATTGATTATCTTAGACCTGGCCGTGGCCTCACCTTTACGGGGACGGGCAGCGTCATTCGTGCGGGTAATCGAGTTTCAGTATGCCGCATGGAACTACATAATGAGCAAGGCACGCATATCGCTTTTGGAACAGGGACTTATATGGTGGGTTAGGCGATTAAATTTAGATGTGTATTACTGCCTTAGGGCTCAAGATTGACTAAGGTAAACGTCCTGATTAACAGGATGGTTACTCACTTTAATCGCACATTCAATTTTTTGTAGAGATATTCTGTAACGAAAAGAACGCGGCGAATCCCTTGAGTCAGCGGTCAGACACACCTACAATCGCCGTCTTGTTGTCCTTCGAAGATGTCTCATGCCAGATCTTGAATACCGCAAAGGGATCCTACTTGCCGTCAGTGCTTACTGTATGTGGGGTTTTGCGCCTTTATATTTCAAATTACTCAACCATGTTTCCGCCACCGAAATTTTGCTCCATCGAGTGATTTGGTCATTCGTGTTTATGCTGATCATTATGCAGTTTATCGGCGGTTTTTCTCGCTTACGCTTACTGTTTAAACAGCCTAAACAGTTGATGGTTCTCACCATTACTTCCATATTGATCGCGGGAAACTGGTTACTATTTATTTGGGCGGTAAATAACGATCACATGCTCGATGCCAGCCTAGGTTACTTCATCAATCCTTTACTCAACGTCTTACTCGGTATGTTATTTCTAGGCGAAAGGTTACGTAAACTGCAATGGTTTGCGGTTTCACTCGCCAGCGCTGGCGTATTGATCCAGTTAATCTCTTTTGGCTCGATTCCCATCGTCTCACTGGCACTCGCGGGCACCTTTGGTTTCTATGCACTGCTGCGAAAAAAGGTCAATGTGGATGCCAAAGCAGGCTTATTAGTCGAAACCGCAGTGTTATTACCGGTAGCGCTGATTTATCTCCTCGCAACCTTAGACACAGCAACAGCGAGCATGCTGACTAATGATTGGCAACTGAATCTGATGTTAATGGCGGCTGGGATAGTGACTACCATTCCTTTACTGTGTTTTGCAGGGGCAGCGGTACGTATTCCATTGTCTATGCTCGGCTTTTTCCAATATATTGGCCCGAGTATTATGTTTATCCTCGCGGTGAGTCTATTCAATGAGCCCTTCGATGCCGAAAAAGGCGTGACCTTCGGATTTATCTGGAGCGCGCTGCTCGTCTTTACCTTAGATATGGCCTATAAACGCAAAACGGCGTGAGCATTATCACGCCGATAAACACAGTGGCAGAAGTGATGACATATGATGATTACTTCTGTAACTGTGCTAAAAACTCACTCCCTTGCGGTACTGTCAGTAATAAACTGTAGCCTTTAGTCGTTGGCACTAACACTAACTTCGATTTATCTGTTATCGCCAAAAATGCCCTGCCTTTTCCCTGTAGATTAAACCAGCCCAATTGAAATCCTGGCATGCCTATACCGTTGATTTTAAAGCTCGGCGTTAAATCTGCCTCTTGTTGCAAATCGACTATGCGTGCCTCGGCGGGCAATAAATCCGCGCGGGATAACTGCACTTTATAGAAGGGCACATCCAAGGTAAGCTCAGTATCGGTTAACACTAATTCGGCGCTATTCGATTGATAGAAGACCCAAGAAAATCCGCCCATCATCACCAGTAATATACCTAAACTCGCCGACTTCGCTATCTTAGGCATATTTTTTAGCCATAACATCAGCAAGATACCCGCTAAACCGAGCAATAAGACGATAAAGCTGAAGATAGAGGTTTGGGTTAAAGGGGCGAGTTCAAAAAATTGAGGACTCATTGGCAGTATCTCCCGTGCAGTGAAGTCTTAATCTGCCAATAAAGACATATTATGTCAATAAAAATGCCAGCGCTAATATGAGTACTAGGCTGGCATTGATTGGATTGATTTAGAACGGCTTAGAGATCGAGCGCGAGAATTTTTGAGCGGCGTTGATAGTTATACAACTGCTTCTTCTTCTGTGGCAGTGCTTCAACATCTTCAATCACAAAACCATGCTCGAGGAACCAGTGAATGCTCCGAGTTGTCAATGCAAACAAGCGTGAATAACCACGGTTTCTGGCCTGATTGATAATGTTCTTCAGCAGTAAGCTCCCTCTGTCGGCATCGCGATAATCGGGATGCACCACTAAACAAGCAAACTCACCCGCATTGTCCTCTTCAAAAGGATAGAGCGCAGCGCAACCAATCACTAAACCATCACGTTCAATCAACATGAACTGTTCGATTTCAATCTCAAGCTGCTCACGACTACGACGCACCAGAATGCCTTGTTCCTCCAATGGACGGATAAGGTTCAACACACCGCCAATATCGGCGATTGACGCACAGCGTAAACGCTCAGCACTCTCAGTGACGATTTGTGTGCCTATTCCTTCGCGAGAAAACAGTTCCTGCAACAAGGCGCCATCTTCGAGGTAGCTAACTAAATGACAACGCGGTACGCCATTGCGGCAAGCATCGATACTGGCTTTGAGAAACGCCATAGTGCCAACACAAGCAGACCCTTGCTCGGCCAGCTTGTTCATGATGTTTTGCGCATCATTTGGCATCAACTCCGCAATCACATCGCCATTACGATCGAGAATACCGTTCTGTGAGCTAAAGCCGATCATCTTGTCTGCTTTGAGCTTAATTGCCACTTGAGTCGCGATTTCCTCAGCGGTGAGATTAAAGCTTTCACCAGTAACCGAAGCAGCAATCGGCCCCATCAATACGATGCAGTGATTATCTAGCTGACGTTTTAAGCCTTGCACATCAATACGACGCACTTTGCCACTCAGGCAAAAGTCCACACCATTATCCACACCCAGTGGTTGAGCAATCACAAAGTTGCCGCTCACTAAGTTAATTTGCGCACCTTGCATCGGCGTATTACTTAAACTCATGGATAAACGCGCTGTGATATCAAATTGCAGTGCACCCGCAACTTGCTTAATCACTTTGAGCGAATCTTCATCCGTGATACGCACACCGTCGTGGTAGGCAGGCGCAATACCGTTGGCGGCTAATGCAGCATCAATCTGCGGCCTAGCGCCATATACCAACACCACTTTGATCCCTAAACTGTGCAGCAGGGCGACATCATTTAAGATGGCGCGGAATTGATTTTGAGCCAAAGCTTCACCGCCAAGCATGACCACAAAAGTTTTACCTCTGTGAGCATTAACATAGGGGGCAGAATGACGAAATCCATCAACCAGTTCAGTGGTACGCACGCGTTATTTACACCTCATTTTTGAGCTGGCAGCGTCACTATGACACACCAGGAATGAATCGCTAACTTTCGCGTATGGTATTGCATTTTAATTCACATATAAAGAATTTATTCTCACTAAAGTGCAGATTTGATGATTTAAAGTGCTTAGAACCGCACTATTTTATATTTTCAGTAAGTGTTCACACTTTTTTAACTTCACAGGGGATGATTCAGCGGCATCAGTTTGCGAGGCAATTATCTCAACTTGATGACTAGCCACTAAAAAAATGCAAAAAAAAGCCCCTTAAATAAGGGGCTTTTCTCGAAACACTAACCAAGGATTACTTGATTTTGGCTTCTTTGTAGATAACGTGCTGACGAATAACTGGATCAAATTTTTTGATTTCCATTTTTTCAGGCATGTTACGCTTGTTTTTTTCAGTTGTGTAGAAGTGACCAGTCTTAGCTGTAGAAACTAATTTGATCTTCTCACGATTACCTTTAGCTTTAGCCATGATCTATTATACCTTCTCGCCACGGGCACGAAGTTCAGCAACAACAACTTCGATACCTTTTTTGTCGATCAGACGGATACCTTTAGTAGATACACGTAACTGTACGAAACGCTTTTCTTCTTCTAACCAAAAACGGTGGTTTTGTAGGTTAGGTAAAAAACGACGACGGGTCGCGTTTTTTGCATGCGAACGGTTGTTACCAACCATCGGCTTCTTGCCAGTAACTTGGCATACTCTTGACATGTCAATCTTCTCCAAAAACAATTTTAACGCTCGAGCATTAATGTGCCTCGTATGGCCGTCGCCCGAGGCACAAAGAGGGCGCATTTTATACACGATCACAGAGTGAAGATCAAGTGTTAGATTAATTAATCCAGCCTCGTTCTGCAAAAGAAACTATCTCTCGATCACCTACAACCATATGGTCCAACAAGGATACGTCTATGGTTGCTAACGCATTTTTTAATCGCTCAGTTATTCGTCGGTCAGCCTGACTGGGCTCGGCAATACCAGACGGATGATTATGACAAACTATAACTGCTGCGGCCTTTTTCTCCAGCACTAAGCTCACCACTTCACGTGGATATACTGAGGCTGAGTCTATTGTGCCGCGGAATAATTCGACAAATTGAATCACTCTATGCTGGCTATCCAGCAGTAAAACTGCGAACACTTCATAGGAGCGATCGGCCAATTGTCGCATTAAATAGTCCCGAGTTAAATCGGGATTTGTCAAAACCTGACCTCTTTGCAGATTTTCCTGCGCTACACGCCGCGCTAATTCGGCCGCAGCTTGAAGCTGGGCGTATTTTACAGGTCCTACGCCCGGAAGTCGACACACCTGATTTCTTGGGGCACAGAGCAGGTTTCTGAGGCCGCCAAACTCGCAAATAAGCGACCTAGCAAGGTCAACCGCGTTTAATCCGGCTAAACCGTTACGCAGCAATACTGCCAGTAATTCAGCATCCGAGAGATGCGCAGCTCCTTTTTGTAACAGTTTATCTCTGGGGCCTTCGCCCTCAGGCCAATCTTTAATCCCCATGTGACCTCCCTGTCATCTCACATATTTTCACTTTACTGAGTATGGACGAGATTTTTTGAACTGGGATAGTCACTAAAATTCACCGCTTTGTGATATTGTTGCCGGCATTATTTCTATCTCGGATGATGTCTGTGAGTCTGACAAATAAAAACGTCCTGCTGGGCATTGGCGGCGGTATTGCGGCCTATAAAAGTGCTGATTTAGTACGTCGCTTGAAGGAGCGTGGTTTTGATGTGCGCGTGGTGATGAGCCAAAGTGCGATGGAGTTTATTACGCCTCTGACGCTGCAAGCGTTGTCTGGACATCCAGTGGCATCTAGCTTGCTCGACCCCGCAGCAGAAGCAGCCATGGGCCATATAGAACTTGCTCGTTGGGCAGATCTCGTCATCATCGCCCCTGCAACCGCAAACCTATTGGCGCGGATTAATGCAGGCATGGCCGATGAGCTAATCACCACCACGTGTCTTGCCACTGAGGCGCCAATTGCCCTGTGTCCAGCAATGAATCAGCAGATGTACCGTAATCTGGCTACACAAGCGAATTTAACTAGCCTCGCATCACGTGGTTTTACACTTTGGGGCCCCGCCAGTGGCAGTCAGGCCTGTGGTGAAGTCGGCCCTGGTCGTATGTTAGAGCCATTAGACATAGCGGAACTGGCTACACAATTTTTTGCCACGCCTGACGCCGTTGAATTTAAGCCACTCGCAGGACAGTCGGTGCTGATCACCGCCGGACCAACCCGTGAAGCAATTGATCCCGTCAGATACATTTCAAATCACAGTTCTGGAAAAATGGGCTTTGCACTCGCCAAAGCCGCGGCAGATATGGGCGCAACAGTCACCTTAGTCTCAGGCCCAGTAAATCTAAGCACCCCAGAAGGCGTGACACGCATTGATGTTGAATCGGCGCAAAATATGCTCGATGCTGTTATGGATAACGTTGATAAAAAAGATATTTTTATTGGCTGCGCCGCCGTTGCAGACTACCGCATTAGCGATATTGCTACCTGTAAGATCAAAAAATCGACCGAAGAAATGCAACTTGCGCTGGTGAGGAATCCTGATATCTTAGCCACGGTTGCGAGCTTACCTAACCGTCCTTTTGTGGTGGGATTTGCCGCCGAAACCCATGATGTAGAAGCCTATGCGCGCGATAAGCTCAAACGTAAAAACTTGAACATGATCGCCGCAAACGACGTTTCCATTGCTGGCCTAGGCTTTAATGCCGATGCTAATGCCCTGCGTGTTTTCTGGCCGCACGGCAGTCAAGATTTGCCTGCTACTGACAAACTCACGTTGGCACGGCAATTACTTTCGTTGATAGTGAAAGAAAAAACAAATACATGAAAACACCGATTGAATTAAAAATTCTCGACTCCCGTATCGGCTCAGAATTTCCCTTGCCCGCTTACGCCACCGCAGGCAGTGCAGGCATGGATCTTCGCGCCATGATAGACACGGCTTTAACCATAGCACCGGGTGAAACTGTGCTCATTCCCACGGGGATTGCTATTCATGTGGCCGACCCAGGACTTGCAGCGGTGATTTTACCGCGCTCAGGCCTGGGCCATAAACACGGTATCGTACTGGGGAATCTAGTCGGACTCATAGATTCAGATTACCAAGGCCCCTTAATGGTATCTTGTTGGAATCGTGGTGACAGTCCATTCACCTTAGAAATGGGCGATCGTCTCGCGCAACTGGTGTTTGTTCCTGTGGTACAAGCACAATTCAAACTCGTTGATGAGTTCGACAGCTCAGACCGTGGTAAAGGCGGATTTGGCCATTCAGGCACTAAATAATCCCCTAAGTCGTTATTGAGCCAAGGATACTGCAATGGCTGTAAGCCCAAAAATTAATCGTCGTGAACACATTCTGCAATGTCTAGCGCAGATGCTAGAAACCAACCCAGGACAAAGGATCACCACAGCGAAACTGGCCTCAGAAGTCGGTGTATCGGAAGCCGCACTGTATCGCCACTTCCCGAGTAAAGCGCGGATGTTCGAAGGCCTAATCGAATTTATCGAAGAGTCGTTATTGTCGCGCATCAATTTAATCATGGATGACGAAAAAGACACCATGAAGCGCTGCCAGTTGGTACTGCAACTGCTGCTGATCTTTGCCGAGCGTAACCCAGGAATTTCCCGCGTTCTCAACGGTGATGCTCTACTCGGTGAAAATGAACGCCTGCGAAGCCGTATTGGTAACTTATTTGCCAAAATTGAAACCCAGTTAAAGCAAATTTTACGGGAAAAAACCCTGCGAGAAGGTAAAGGCTTCAACTTAGACGAAGCCATATTAGCCAATTTACTGTTAGCCTTTGCCGAAGGCCGCATCGCCCAATTTGTACGAAGTGAATTCAAACTCAAACCGACGACACACTTCGATGAACAGTGGCGTTTTATCCAGCATCAACTTTTACAAAGCTAATGATTTTTCAACATAAAGGACGGTAACTATCGTCCTTTATGTTCGGTATTCCTTCCTTGTTTCGCCCCATCTTTTGTTTTATCCTCGAAAAACATTTTAAGAACAAAAAACACAATGATTTTACAAGGATGTCAGATGAAACTCTTCCGATTAGCCGCATTGGCGACACTTTGCTTACCAATACTTCCAATATCCACCTTTGCAGCCAATAGCTCCAACGCGAATGCGTTATCGCAAGCACAGTTATTCAGCAAAGGTGATGAGTACTCGGATGTAAAAATATCACCTACTGGTAAATATTTAAGCGCTATCACAAGTGTCGAAGGTAAAAACGTTCTCTTAGTCTTAGATACCCAAACCAAAAAACTCCTCAATGCGATACGTTTTCCCGATAATGCTCAAGTCGGCGACTATGAATGGGCCAACAGTGAGCGACTGGTACTGGCAAAAGAATACCTAAAAGGCTGGCAAGACACACCTATCTACTACGGTGAATTGATGGCGGTAAATGCCGATGGTTCACGAAAAGCGTATTTATTCGGCTTCGAGAGTGGCGAGCAACAAACAGGTTCAAATATCAAGAAAAATACCCCTATGCGGGCGAGCGCGTTTATCCTCGATCCTCTGCCAGATGATGAACGCTACATGTTAGTTAATGCTATTCCATGGAATGATAGGATCAATCTTGACTTTGAACTATCACAAGATGTCTATCGCGTAGACTTGTTCAATGGCACACGTAAACGCATCACAGGCTCACCTATCGGCCGAGCCCGTTTTATGACAGACCATCAAGGTGAAGTCCGCTTCGTTGCCGGTGAGGACAATAAAAACATTACTAAAGTGTTCTACCGCAAAGACGGTAACTGGGTAAATACCGATAAACTAAATCTAGGTCTTGCTGATTTTAAACCACTCTCCTTTGCCGATGATAAAAATACGATTTATGCCGCCGGTCGCTCCCAAGGTGAAACCTTAGGGGTTTACAAAATTAATCTCGAAACGGGCGATAAAACTGAAATCATTCAGGATGAAAACGTTGACCCTAGCAACTTTTGGATTAACGGCACCAATAAACAACTTTACGCCGTCGAGTTTGAAAATGGTTACCCAAGTTATGCCTTTGTCGATAATGAGGATTCGCACGCTAAATTGCTAAAAGATCTGCTGGGTGCTCTCCCCGGCCATCAAGTACGAATTGTTAGCGAAACCCGAGATGCAGAAAAACTCGTTGTACTTGCGTTTAACGATCGAAACCCTGGCGATTACTACATATTTGATACGAAAACACTAAAACTTGAATATCTAGCCGCCGCTAAAAAATGGCTCGACCCAGAGCAAATGGCTGATGTTAAACCCATCAGTTTCACCAGCCGTGATGGTAAACAACTCCATGGGTATCTAACGCTCCCCTTTGGTAAAGAAGCTAAAAACCTACCCTTAGTCGTCAATCCACACGGTGGTCCACACGGTATCCGTGACTGGTGGGGCTTTGACCCACAAAACCAATATCTAGCAAGCCAAGGCATAGCCGTTCTACAGGTCAACTTCCGTGGTTCAGGCGGATATGGCGATCAATTTGAACGCGCTGGCTATCAAAAATGGGGCTCAGATATTCAGCATGACATTATCGACGCAACCCAGTACGTTATTGACCAAGGTTTTGCCGATAAGGAACGCATCTGTATTGTTGGCGGCAGTTTTGGTGGGTACAGCGCCTTGCAGAGCGCTGTGCTTGCGCCAGATATGTTTAAATGCGCCATAGGTGTAGCTGGCGTATATGATCTTGAATTGATGTTTAATGAAGGCGATGTCGCCAACAGCCGTTCTGGTACTAGCTATCTCAAGGATGTGCTTGGCCAAGATAAAGCGGTACTTAAAGCAATGTCTCCTTCTGAAAACGTCGATAAACTCAAAGCAAACATACTATTGGTGCATGGTGGTGAAGATGAGCGAGCGCCAATTGAACAACTCGAATCCCTCGAAAAAGGCCTAAAAGCTCACAATTATCCTTACCAAAAACTGGTGATGGACAATGAAGGCCACGGTTTTTATAACGATGAGCATAGAGCGAAATACTATGAACAAATGCTCAGTTTCCTAAAAACCAATCTGAAACTTTAGAATTGACTCAAACTTGCCGACACTACTAGGCTAAACTCGATTGGCAGTGGCAGATTTAAAGCCGATATCCGATAAGGACTATCGGCTTTTTCATGTGGCCTATACGCGTTTTTCGGTATGAATTGTCTGCAATTCGCGCTATCCTCCTCCCCCTATTCTTGCCCTAGCGAGAATAACAATAATTTGTATCTGATGCTGAACAGCCCAAGTACCACTCGATGCTCAGCATAGGTTTTCTGTTATAGCCGCTACGACGTAGTGGAGGATAAGATGGCATTAAGTGAAGCAGCAGTAAAAGTACAAGCCGCGTTATTAGAACGTGGGCTTGAAACCCCAATGCTCCCAAGCGTTTACAGCAGTGAAGAACGTAAAGACAAGATTGAACATCATATGAAAGAAATCCTGACATTAATGTCATTGGATCTGTCAGATGACAGCCTTGCCGATACGCCGCGCCGCATTGCTAAAATGTACGTCGATGAAATCTTCTCCGGCTTAGATTATGCGAACTTCCCTAAGATCACGGTTATCGACAATAAGATGGGCTTCGATGAAATGGTGCGAGTGCAAGACATTAGCCTCACCAGCACCTGCGAACACCATTTAGTGACGATCGATGGTACTGCGACCATAGCTTATCTACCACGTAAAAAAATCATTGGTTTATCAAAGATTAACCGTATAGTACGTTTCTTCGCCCAACGTCCACAAGTGCAAGAGCGTTTGACTCAGCAAGTGTTAGTCGCGCTGCAAACCTTGCTCGAAACCAAAGACGTTGCCGTTAAAATGGATGCCGTGCATTACTGCGTAAAATCCCGAGGCGTGATGGACTCCACCAGTTCGACCACTACCACAGCGCTGGGCGGTATTTTCAAATCTAACCCTGCGACCCGCGCCGAATTTTTGCACCAGTCTAAATAAATGTATTGAAACTTAACGCTATTTAAAACGTGTCGAAATCAATAGCAACCAATACAGCTCAATAAAAAACGCTGCGATTCCTTCTATAAAGAATCGCAGCGTTTTTTGTTTTTATACCCACTCAATCAAACCCTTCTCAACCTAGCTAAGATCAATGCTGGCTGATTAACTGATTTCACCAAGCCAGAGATAGCCACTTGATCAATACCAGCCGTCAAACACTAGACTTAAATGCCATATTGCTCGCGATACTGGCTCACGGCGGCAAGTTGCACTTCCATCCCTGGTTTTTCAGACAAATAACTGATTAGGTCGGCAAGTTTAATGATTGCCACTATGCCACAGCCAAAATCGCGCTCAACCTCTTGGATGGCCGATAACTCGCCCTTGCCTTTCTCTTGCCTGTCTAAAGCAATCAACACGCCCGCTAATTGTGCTTTATGGGCTTCGATGATTTCCATCGATTCACGAATCGCAGTACCCGCAGTGATCACGTCATCGACGAGCATCACGCGGCCTTTCAGCTCGCTACCGACTAAGCTGCCACCTTCACCGTGATCTTTTTTCTCTTTGCGATTAAAGCAGTAAGGAATGTCAATATCGTGATGCTCACACAGGGCAACGGCCGTAGTCGTAGCAATCGGAATACCTTTGTAAGCAGGGCCAAACAGCAAGTCGTAATCAATGCCAGAGTCCACTAACGCAGCGGCATAAAAACGACCTAAACGCGCTAAGTCACGGCCAGTATTGAACAAACCCGCATTGAAGAAATAAGGACTGATACGGCCCGATTTAAGGGTAAATTCGCCAAATCGCAACACCTGACGTTCTAGGGCAAATTCAATAAACTCACGTTGATAAGCTTTCACAATATCTCCTTACGACTTTGTATTTTATTGGTTTTGTATTATGGGGAATTTTTATTCGGTACAGGGCTTGCACTACACTAGCATCTTGCTGCAGATAAAAAACTGCAGTTAATAAAAAGCCCCGCACTCTATAACATGACGGGGCTTTTTCATCACCACAATATTAGTTCAGTGCGGCTTTCTGCACATCGACGATTTCACGAATACTGTTCTTCGCCAATGCCAACAGTTCAAGTAATTCTTCGTGGCTGAATGGCTCGCCTTCGGCGGTGCCTTGAATTTCGATGATCTTGCCCGTTTCCGTCATCACCACGTTCATGTCAGTTTCAGCGGCGCTGTCTTCGATATATTCTAGATCGCTTATCGCTTCACCCTTGTAAATACCTACGCTGACAGCAGCTATAAGGAATTTCAGCGGGTTAGATTTAATGATGCCTTTACCACGCGCCCAGTTCAACGCATCCACTAAGGCCACACAGGCGCCAGTGATAGAGGCTGTGCGCGTGCCGCCGTCAGCTTGGATCACATCACAGTCGATCACGATAGTGTTTTCGCCTAGGGCTTTCATATCCACACAGGCGCGTAGAGCACGACCGATAAGACGTTGAATTTCTTGCGTACGGCCAGATTGCTTACCGCGAGCGGCTTCACGATCCATACGGCTATGGGTCGAACGTGGCAACATGCCGTATTCCGCAGTCACCCAGCCTTGACCCTGACCTTTAAGGAAACGTGGCACACCTTCAGTAAAACTGGCGGTACAAAGCACTTTGGTTTCGCCAAATTCCACTAACACAGAACCTTCGGCATGGGCCGTAAACTGGCGAGTGATAGTGATGGGACGAGTTTGTGCTGGCGTTCTGTTACTTGGACGCATGCGAGATTCCTGTATTCTGAGTCATTGACCGATTTTGGCTGCATATTATAAGGGCTTGAGCCTTAGGATGCCATGCTTAGGGTGATTCTCTGGCAAACTCATCACACAAACACCTAATCCCGGTCGCTATTGGCGGTATGCCTTTAATCCTAAAGCCATTGACTCTATAATCGCCTCTCATTATGACGATTACACCATTAGGACAACCCATGATCCAAAGCATGACAGCCTACGCTCGCATCGAGCACAAAGCACAATGGGGCACAGCCTCCTGGGAAATTCGCTCTGTCAATCAACGTTATCTCGAAACTTACCTACGTTTACCCGAGCAATTCCGCAGCTTCGAACCCGTACTGCGCGACCGCCTTCGTAAACGTTTAAGCCGCGGCAAAGTGGAAGTCAATTTGCGCTACGAGCTGGCAGACAACAGCAATAACGAGCTGCAGTTGAATCAAGCGCTAGCAAAACAGCTATTAGGCGCCGCCACTTGGCTCAAGCAAGAAGCGGGACAAGGCGATGTCAATCTGACCGACATCCTACGCTGGCCGGGCGTGCTAGCGAGCGGCGAACAAGATATGGATGCGATCGGCGCCGATCTGATGACAGCCTTCGACTCAGCCATAGATCAATTCATCGAAGCCCGTGGCCGTGAAGGCGAAGCCATCAAAGACATGCTGCTAAGCCGCTTAGACGGCGTAAGCGAGCAAATCGCCGTCGTACGCGAGCACATGCCAACGGTGATGCTGTATCAACGCGAAAAGCTCACCAACCGCCTTGCGGAAATCAAAGGTGAACTCGACCCAGCCCGCATCGAGCAAGAAATGGTGCTTCTGGCTCAGAAACAAGATGTCGCCGAAGAAATGGACAGACTCGAAGCCCATGTAGCCGAAGCTCGCCGTATCCTCAAAAAAGGCGGCAGCGAAGGTCGCCGTTTAGATTTTATGATGCAGGAATTCAACCGCGAATCGAACACACTCGCCTCTAAATCCATCAGCACTGAAATCACTTCAGCCGCAGTTGAACTTAAAGTCCTTATAGAGCAAATGCGCGAGCAGATCCAAAACGTTGAGTAATGATAGTTAACGCGTTTTAGATACCCAAAAGCCCTTAATGTAAGGGCTTTTTGTATTTTATGACACTGAGGGAATATCAGTTAAAGCACTCACTCTGATTCACTAATATCGAGTGCGAAGTACTGAGCTAGGCTCAGTGAACAATCGTTTACGGTAACAGGATTTTTTGCAGCTCTTGGTGCGAGCTCACTTGATAGTGCGGGGCGATACCGGCGGGTACATCGTGGCCGTGGACGTTATACCAACAAGTATGAATACCTGCATTGATGCCGCCTTGGATATCTGAATGCGGGTTATCGCCGACCATGAGCACAGTCTCGCGCTCAGGATGGTCCATGAGTTCGAAGGCATGTTCGAAGATACCCACATCAGGTTTGGCTATGCCGACTTTTTCTGAAATCACTAAAATATCAAAATGATGCTGTAATCCTGTACGCTCTAATCGCACGGTTTGTAGCTCAGTGAAACCGTTAGTGATGATGCCTAATTTAGCCTTACCTTGGAGCGCGGCTAATAACTCGCGGGCACCGGGTAGCGGCGAACAAATTTCGGCCATTGCCGATAAAAAAGCACTATTGAGGGTCATGGCCGTGACAGATAATTTGTCAGCCCAAGGCTCGAAACGTATGGTCTGCAACTCGGCGGCAGTTATCTTGCCATCTTGATAATCAACCCAAAGTGGTTTGTTAACTAACTGATACTCATCAAAATCGGCTTGGGTAAAATCGACCCCAAACTCACTAAACATCAATTGAAGCCCTTTTAAGGCATCGAAATAAAATAAGGTTTCATCGGCATCAAACAAAATCCATTGGTAAGGCAAGGACATAGGAACTCTCTTTCTGACAAAATAGCTAAGACCCATCCTTATGCCGTTCAGTGGCATCGAGAATGGTACATCGGCGATTGCGGCAACACTGTGGCTAACTACCTAGCAGTAATCAAGATAAGCGATAAACATGAGCGATGAGCGCGAAAATAACTAGGCTTCACAGTCGACACCCGCAATCAGCAAGTGCATTAGTCTACCTTGCATCAAGGGCGATGATAACCACGATAATAAAAACTGACTGTTGAGGTATCATCAACAATAATGGCAGGGGAACGCGATAATCTAAGGACACCATGGAGCACTTTTCGGCATTACCTATCTTTGTCACGGTCGTGGAATGCGGTAGCTTTTCGCTTGCAAGTCAAAAGCTTGGACTGAGTAAATCGGCTGTGAGTAAACGCATTACCCTATTAGAACAAAGTCTGGGTATTCAACTTTTGCACCGTACCACTCGCAGCTTAAGTCTTACCGAAGCGGGCGCCCGCTATTTTGACTATGTTCGCCCTGCCGTTAAACTCGCAGAGGAAGGGTTAGACGCCATTTCTGAGCTACAACAAGCGCCTCAGGGCAATCTTCGCATCGCAGTTCCTATGGTATTTGGCCGCTTGCATATCGCCCCTTTAATCCCCGAGTTTCTGCGCCGTTACCCGAAAATACAGCTGCAAATGCAGATGGATGATAAGACAACCGATTTAATTGCTGGCGGATTCGATCTGGCAATTCGTATAGGCGAGCTACCAGATTCAAGCCTTATTGCCCGTAAAATCGCCCCTTGTTTAAGTGTCATTTGCGCCTCACCCGAATATCTTGCTCGCCACGCTGCACCACAAACGCCGCAGCAATTAAGCCAACATAACTGTTTGTTCTACTCATATTTTCGTGATGGTGTTGAATGGACCTTCTTAAGCCCGCAGGGCCCCACTCGTATCCAGCCGAACGGTAACTATCAAGTCAACAATAGTGATGCTATCCACCAAGCCACACTCGATGGTTTAGGCATAGCCAACCTGCCCCGTTTCATGGTCGACGCCGACTTACAAGCAGGCCGCCTACAAGCCTTGCTCGCAGACCATCCCCTCCCCGAACATGGCATCTACGCGGTTTATCCACAGCGAAAACATTTGCCGACTAAGGTGAGTGTATTGATTGAATTTTTGATAGAGAAGCTGGCGAGTGGCAAGTTAGGGTAAATTTTCACTTGTCAGTAATGAGGAAGGACAACTCCCTTTCACCCCCTATGAAAAATAAACAATAGACCAGAGACCAGAGACCATCAGACTGACTCTCTCGAGCGGCTGAAAGCGGATCATTTGAACAATCCGATTTATGTTTTTAATCAAGACTACACTTGCATTTTTAGCCACTATTTATACGCTACAACGTATATAAACAAATTATACGCTGTAACGTCTTAAACATTGACTATACGCTATAGCGTGTTAAGTTATGTTTATACTTTAAAGCGTATTGGGAAATAATGGGAATTTAAGATGAAGATCACCACAACCAAACAGCTTAGCGCTTATATACAAGATGTTCGCCAATCACAGGGACTCTCCCAGGCTAAAATTGGTGAGAAAATTGGCTTACGCCAAGGCACTATTTCCAACTTCGAACAGAATCCCGACAGCACTAAACTTGATACATTTTTCAAACTCTTATCAGCCCTCGAACTCGAAATAGAACTCAAACCTCGCAACGCGAGTGACAGTGATACAGGCCCATCTAACAATAAACAATGGGCTCAGGAGTGGTAATGGCAGCACTTGACGTTTATATGAATGGCTTTCTAGTCGGTACTTTCTCTAAAGAAGAGACAGGAGCCCATCGATTTCAATACAATAGCGACTGGCTGACTATTCCAGGAAATCGCCCCATATCGTTGTCTATGCCTCTACGCCAACGCCACTATCAGGGCAATGAAGTTTATAACTTCTTTGATAACTTACTGCCTGACTCACCGGAAATTCGCCAGCGTATCCTCGCACGCTATCAAGCTAGTTCAACCCAACCATTCGATTTACTGACGAAAGTCGGCCAAGATAGTGTCGGAGCCTTGCAACTGGTACCACAAGGTATTGAACCCGAAGACATTAAAAAAATTGAATGTGAACCACTTGATGACGCAGCCCTAGTACGGGTCTTAGCAGGTTACCAATCCAAGATCCCATTAGGCATGCTCGAAGAATATGACGATTTTCGGATCTCAGTTGCTGGAGCACAGGAAAAAACCGCCCTGCTGAAATATGATGGTCTGTGGTGTTTACCCCATGGTTCAACGCCAACCAGTCACATAATCAAACTCCCTATCGGCCAGATAGTCACCCATTCCCACACCTTAGATCTATCGGACAGTGTCGAAAACGAGTACCTGTGCATGTCTATTGCTCGAGAATATGGTTTACCAGTTCCCGATTGCGAAATCCTTAAGGTTGGGAATATCAAGGCGCTCGCTGTCGAACGCTTCGATCGCCGCTACGCAGCGGACAATAGTTGGCTGATGCGCCTACCACAGGAAGATTTTTGCCAAACCCTCAATATCCCCTCAGCGAGGAAATACGAGAACCAAGACGGACCAGGCATTAGCGAGATAATGTACGTATTGATGGGATCGCTTGCCCCAGAAAGAGATCGGCGCATCTTCATGAAAGCACAAGTGTTATTTTGGTTACTGGCGGCGACAGACGGCCACGCTAAAAACTTTTCGCTATTTATCAGGCCCGAAGGAAAATACGAGCTTACCCCACTCTACGACATCATCTCCGTTTATCCAGTGCTGGGTGGTACAGGACTTAACATCCGCGATGCGAAACTGGCCATGGGACTGACAGCCACTAAAGGGAAAAAATACCAGATTGAACAAATCTTTCCCCGCCATTTTCTCGCTACGGCAAATCGAGTCGGCTTTAGTCAACAAGCCATGAACGAGCTTCTTGAGGAGTTTGTTGAAAAAACGCCTATGGTTATCCAACGGATACAAGCGCAACTGCCAGATGATTTCCCCCCACATATCCAGCACAGCATCCTGAACGGGTTAGATCATAGGGTAAGGCGACTGCTATAACAGCGCTCAAAAGTGATGCCATCCACCAAGCCACACTCGATGGTGTAGGCATAGCCAACCTGCCCCGTTTCATGATCGACGCCGACTTACAAGCAGGCCGCCTACAAGCTTTGCTCACAGATCATCCCCTCCCCGAACATGGCATTTATGCGGTTTATCCACAGCGAAAACATTTGCCGACTAAGGTGAGTGTATTGATAGCGTTTTTGATGGAGTTGTTAGTAAAGAGATTGGGCAATGATTAGATAGGGTTAACGATAAAAACAGCTTAAAAAAAGGGTTATAACGAATACAACCACAAAGCTAAAAAAAACTAACTTAAAACGGACTTAAGCCAAATAAAACAGCATATTAAATAGCCTGCCCAACTATAATAATAGTCAGTCTAGCTGACTATTTAAGGCAGAAATATGAGCGCTTATCATCAAACATTTGGCTATGAATTTGATCTTGGTTTCGACCTGAGCCAATACCCATTTCTTATCGACAAAAGCTATCAAAATGACATGTGTCCAAGCTTTTATTTCAAACGAAAAAGCGACTACTTTATTCTTTGGGTAGACTATGCCGACCCCATCTGCCGCGAAGAAGATTATCCCCGCTACAGCATCATCTCAGCCGAGAATGACGGCGACAACCTACACCCAGAAATCCGTACCGCTTCTCAACCAACACTACAACTTGAATTTGAACAACCCAGTGACCTAATTCACTACCTTGAGCAGATAAAACAGCAACTGAGCACCAAAGTCGTTTCAATACAATAACCATGATGTTAAACAGTGCAATGTAAGTCACTGGTGCCCATTGCTTTCCAACAAAGCTAGATCGATTCACTTATGAATTCAGCCATAACTCCCATTCCCACAAATATAGCCAAATTCTATAACGTCAATTGATGCTCGCACTAACTACAAGTTCCTAAAGATGTGTATGACTTGTTAATGTGACTCATATCTAGTGGGCTAGCCATCAAAAAGCTTAAGGATGTACTTTAACATGTAACGTCAAACCCTAACTTAACATTCAGATATATATGAACTAATCCTAAAATCCCATTAGTAATTATAGTCCTAAATAGAATAACTTTATGCCAACAACATGCACTATTTACATGGGATGCAGAGTTAATATCAAGTGCCTACAACTTCCTGATGAGGTATTATACTTAGCTATTTAATCTGTACTTTCAACAACCGAAGGTTAATCGTTGTCTCCATCATCATCCAAACCAATCATTTTTTCTTTTTTCTCTGGCAGCGGCTTCCTCGATCTTGGATTTGAGCAAACGGGATTTGATGTACGCTTTGTCAACGAGTTTCATCCTCCATTTATGGAGGCATATAAATACTCAAGAAAAATGATGCACCTCCCTGAACCTAAATATGGGTATTTCCCTGGTAGTATTGAAGACTACGTAGTAGGCGATGGTGCAAAGCTATTAATTGATTTAGTTGAAGATGCGAAAAAAAAATCGCTGGTTGGATTTATTGGTGGTCCGCCCTGCCCAGATTTCTCCGTCGCAGGAAAGAATAAGGGTTCCGAAGGGGATAATGGTAAATTAAGTCGAGTCTACATAGACGCTATTATTCAAAATAAACCAGACTTTTTCTTATTTGAAAACGTAAAAGGGCTATGGAGAACCGTAAAACATCGGGCTTTTTATGACCAAATGAAAACGAAATTAGAGAAATCTGGTTACATTTTAACAGATCGCCTAACAAACGCTATTGAGTATGGCGTACCGCAAGATAGAGACCGTATTCTACTATTTGGCATTCATAAGTCACACACAGGAAAAATAAATAGTGCAATGTTAGAAAAAAATTTTGCATGGAATACACATATCATATTTGATAAAGATATTGTGCTGAATAAGAAATTTTGGCCTACACAAGATACTTATAGTACAGATTCAAAGAAAAAATGTCCTGCCATTATCAAACCTTATGAAGAACTAACCGTCGAGTATTGGTTTAAGAAGAATGACGTCTGTTCTCACCCAAATGCTCATCATCATTTTGTACCAAGACAAGCCTTGTTAAAATTTCAAACTATTTTAGAAGGTGATGACAGCAAAAAATCGTTCAAACGTTTACACCGTTGGAGATATTCACCTACTGCCGCATATGGTAACAATGAAGTCCACCTTCATCCATATAAAGACAGAAGATTAAGTGCCGCAGAAGCTTTGGCAATTCAATCATTACCAAAAGAATTTAGCTTACCCGCAACAATGACCTTATCTAATATGTTTAAAACTATTGGTAACGGGGTCCCGTATCTTGCTGCAGAAGGCTTGGCAAGAACTATTTACAGCTTTCTAAAATCTCTAAAGTGAAATGTTCATCTACCCTATAAACATCATTATTTGATGTTACAAGCCTTCTGGTATGTAACTATCTCTACATGTTAGACTGGCTATAGTCGATGTTATTCATAGTGAGCTCAATTTATGCAATTTAGTGATGTGTTAAGTGACATAGAAAAGTTGATAGGGAAAGAATTACAATCAATTAATCCTAAAACAGCGCCGATCGTCTTAACTCGTATAGATAAAGACATAGGGAAATACTTTGTATCAGGAAGTATTAACTCCCAAGGCTCCTCACGCTCTATTAGAGAGTTTGAAGATATATGGAAAGAACTTACACTAAAAGGTTTTAGTAACGTTGACCAAGCTTTGTTTGGTGGTGGTAGTAGTAGAAATCAACCTGAAACTATTTTCGCACATTTACCTTATATTCAACATTTTAAGTATCAACAAAGAAAACATCTTTTATTAAGAGGGAAAAATGTACATGATATAGGAGTTCTATCAGAACTAAGTTATTCCGAATTGAGAATAGTCAATGCGAAAATTAGAGCTCACAATGAATTAAGCAATAAATTAATAATCGATTCACTAAGTCAAATTTCTGAAAAAATAAAAAAATCCTTAGATTCTATTTTGGTAAAATACCCTAGCGATACAAATGTAAAAGCATTTGAAAAAAGTTTTACTGAACTTGAAAATATTGAGAATATAATCAGAAATACGATAGTTTCACTTGATACCATAAACATTAATCTAACAAAAAATAACACTGAAAGAAGTGTTATGCCATCTATTAATGATATTGATAATGAAGTTTATGTTGGTTTCAAAAGTGAAGAAGAATATATCGGTACTACTGGAAAACCAAGAATCAGACAATATACTCCAACAATCTCATTAATTTTCGATCGGCTCACACATCACGAGATTGAACTACAACCCGACTTTCAGAGAAAAGATCGAATATGGGATAATGTACAGAAGTCGCGGTTGATTGAATCAATCTTAATGGAGCTACCATTGCCTGCTTTTTACTTTGGCGAGAAAGCTGATGGAAGCTGGATAGTTATTGATGGGGTTCAACGCGTTACAAGTATTTATGACTATATACGTGGTGACTTTCCTCTTTCAAAAAAACTAGAAGCTAGAACTGAATTCAGAGACCTTTATTTTAGAGACTTAGATCGTATTCACCAACGAAGAATTCTTGAGTACGCAGTTACTTCTCATCTTATAGATATGACTTCTGGTCACGAAGATCTTGTAATAGAACTATTCCATAGAATTAACACTTACGGGGTTAAACTTAGTTCACAAGAAATTAGGTCTGCACTTAATCAAGGTTCGAGTGTTACTTTTTTAAGATATATTGCAGCATCTTTAGAGTTTAGAATTGTTACAAATGAAAGAATAAAAGCTGAAAGACAAAAAGATATGGAACTATGCCTTTCAGCTATTGCATTTATTGTTCTCGGTTATGAGAATTATATTGATGATAGCTACGACAAATTCTTATCAAACTCAATGACAAAGATGAATTTCCATCAAATAAAAATTGAAAATAAACATGGGATAGATAAGGGAGAATCATCTTTATCTTCTGATACGAGCACTTTCTATCTCGAGCTTGAGTCTAATTTAATAAAAGCCTTCTCATTAGCAAAAGATGTTTTTGGCGTTCTAGCGTTCAAGAAAAATTTAGATGCTAAACCTAATGACCCAATAAGTAAACCATTATTTGAATTAATCATATCTTATTTTTATCAACTAAATACTCAGCAAGCTGAAATGGTGATGAAAAATAAAAATGAGTTAGTAAAAAAACTATATGAATCAATGTCAGGAGAAGTGGATGATTATGCGACTTGGGATTCTCAAAGATATTTTGAATCTGATAGAGGTTTTTTATATTCAATATCAACATCTACTGGGAAAAACATTACAGTTAAATATCGATTTGAATCATTCCGGAAAATATTAAAAGAAAGTACCGGAGTAGATATTAAACAGACACCTTTAAGAGTATAATTTACATGCTAACAATTAAATCAATTAAGTTGATAAACTTTAAGTGTTATAAAAGTCAAGTTTTTGACTTTACTCCTTTAACAGTTTTTTGCGGCAATAACTCAGTAGGTAAAAGCACAGCAATTCAAGCACTTGGGATATTATTGCAGTCAAACTTTGAAAGTCGTGTTAAAATAAATGGTGAGCTTGTTCACATTGGTGGATTTAAAGATATACATAACTTTAGCAATAAAGATGAGTCTACATTAGAAGTGACTATCGATTCTTCTGTTGTAAAAGGAACCTGGGGATATAGAACTTCAGAAAATAGAGAAAATCTCAGAAATAACTTTCTACCATTTATTGGTAGCGAAGAAGAAGTTGCATTTATGGCTTCTGAAGATGCTTCACCTAAATCTATATCATACCAATTTCTTCAAGCTGAACGATTTGGTCCTCGTGACAACCTACCTCTTTCAGAAGATACAAGAGACTGGGATTGGCTCGGAACAAAAGGGGAGTTTACTTTAGAAGTGTTGGAAAGCTTAATCACTAAAAAGCGCCAACATTTAGATCAGTCTGATACAGATGCAGGAGATCCTCGTAAACATCCATCATTAACAATTAGTGAAGTTTTTCGCAATATACAAGCATGGATGGGCGAAATTGCACCAGGTTATAGCATAAACCCTATTCGGGTAGATGATGCAAATGTAAGCCATAATACAATTGATACTGGGTGCGGAAATTTAACTAAGCCTATTAATGTCGGTTTTGGATATAGCTATTCACTCGGTCTTGTTTCTGCACTAATTCTTGCTCCAAAGGGGCGAATTGTTATTTTAGAAAATCCGGAAGCCCATTTACATCCACGAGGTCAGAGTTATCTTGGACGTTTAATTGCTTTAGCTGCCCAAGCAGGGGTTCAGGTGATAGTGGAAACTCATAGCGACCATTTACTAAACGGTATGCGAGTAGTAGCGAGGACCCATGAAGATTTTGATCCATCAATATTTTCTCTTTATTATATATCAAAAGGAAACGAACAAAGCAACGTAGAGAAAATAACACTTGCGAAAGATGGAAAACTATCTAATTGGCCAGATGGTTTTTTTGATCAGCAAGCACAAGATATGTTTTCAATTTTGACTGGAAAAAAAGACTTACCACTGAAGGGCAAATAAATTATGAAAACAAATGTCTGTTTTGTGGCGAGTAGCTTTAATTTCAATGATACTGAAAATGATTTGATTGAATCGTTTTATAGCGCGGCACTGCTTGTTTCTAAAATGAATTCTGAATATGTTACTTTCACTGCATCTTCTGATTTTCATGATTTTGTTGCAATGGAATTATTTTGCTCAGGCAAATTTATTGAAATTGGAGCATTAACTTCTGCTATATATGATGGAGGAATGTCAAAGGTTAAAACTTATGACAACTTTAACTCCAGCGACGTGCTCAACTGTGCTAGTAGAATAATACCGATGCATGATGATTGTTGGCTTTCACTGTATAGTTCATCTAATAAATCACAAGGTGAAAATGAGCAACTTAGAGTCATACACTCTGAAAATGACTTAGTATCGTATTGTTCTGAAGTTTTAATTAAAAACCCTGTTAATCATGATGAATATGCAAAGATATTTCCTTTGATATATAGAAATATTTTGTTCCTAAATAATACAAACACTGGTGAAACCTATAATAGTATTAGAAAGTTAAATGGAGGGTATCAAAATTACATATGTGGCATTACGAGCTGTTTGATATTTATGAATGGATATCAAGTTATACCTAATGACTGGGTGAATAATATTGCAAATTTGAATGCCGCCCTTGAATTCCCTGTCACACCAGAGGGAACTGGCAGCAACCAAAGGCAGATTGGAGAGCTCAAAAGAGATTTTTTAATTAATGATATTGAATATAAAAATATAAACTGTGAATACCATTATAAACTCGAGCGTATAGATGGTGCAAATGGTAAGGGTACTTATTATTTCAACCGAATTTATTTTGGATTCTTCAATCGTATTAAGTGTCAAAATCCTCAAATTGCAATAGCACATATTGGTGAACACTTATAATTCAGACCTGATATATGTTATTTCCATTACTCTTCCCTAATAGACTGAACCTTAAGCATTTAATTGATCCAATATCGACTCCAAACTGTTGTCTTACCTAGATTTTTATTGTTGGCTTGACAGCAGTTTGTGATGACAAATGCTATTGCCAAACCCAGTTCAGCCTTCAATTAAGTTATTGATTTACCTGCCAAAGATTTCATTATGGGCTCGAACTAACCCTGGGTAGATTTGGCTGTTTTAAACATAGATAAACGCACTTTCTACCGACTCTGCAGGGCGGGATCATACTTTGTTAACCGTAGGGAACTTCTTCGTATCTGCATGATCTGATCGGGCATGTTATTCTACTGAGCCTAATCCATGTCCTTATTTGAACACTTGAAACTCATCGAAGACCCTCGCTCTCACATCACCCTAGACCATGATTTAGTTGATATTATCTTTCTCGTTTTAGCGGCAATCACTTCAGGTTGTGATGGCTGGCAAGCTATCGAAGAATTCGGCAAAGAGAACCTATCATGGCTACATAAACATCGAGATTTTGACAACGGGATCCCGACTCGGCATTCCATTGCTCGGATCATTAAAGTCATCGATACCGAAATACTGGTGTTGACGCTCTTTAGTTGGGCAAATAGCTTAAGAGAGGCCTCATCCAAGCCATTAATCGCTATCGACGGCAAAACGTTGCGGGGGCTGTTAATCAACATGGCGCTAAAAATGCGCTACACCTCGTTTCGGCCTTTGATACCGAACAAGGAATTGTGCTGTATCAGCAAGATACACAGACCAAAGGTAACGAAATCGCAACGGTTCAAGCGCTGTTGCACATGTTAGACATTAAAGACGCTGTTGTAACCTTTGATGCACTTCACTGCCAGCGGGAAACGCTTCAACAAATCATCAAAGCTAAAGGCGACTATGTTGTTCAGGTAAAAGGCAACCAACCTCTACTTAGGCAGGCCATAGAGATGCAGTTCCAACCTCACTGGGATAACGACGGCGTCGACATATTGAAAGGGGCATGGCCGTAAGGAGCGTCGCACGACGTTTCAAATTCCAGCAAAGCTGCCGCAGGCGCTCGCGAAAAAGTGGCCGTCAGCCAAGTCGCTAATTGCCGTTGAACGTCAACGAACACATAAAGGTGTTAGCACCATAAGTACGGATTATTACTTAAGTTCTTTACCTCTAGACGTCGAACTTGCAGCCAAAGCGGTGCGTCAGCATTGGCACATCGAGAACCAGCAACACTGGGTGCTTGACGTCACCTTTAGGGAAGACTGTTCAAGGATTGGTGACCGTGAAAACGCGAAGAAGATGGCGCTATTTCGGCGTATCGTGCTGAACCTTTTAGAGCAGCATCCGCTAAAAGCCAGTAAACCAACCAAAATAAGAAAGGCAGCATGGAATGGCGATTTTAGGAGCGAGATTTTCTTTGGTTAAGAGATTTAACAAAGCTTAATCCCGCCCTGGTGCAGTAGCAGGATCTTTACCAGGTTCTTTATTGTCACCAAAGTAGCGGATATGACCGTTATCAACGTCATAAAAATCTTCCCATGGTGTTTCTATTGAACCTTTCTTATTTGGACTACTGGAAATGAGTATTGCCGGGCGGACGAGTTGACCCAAGCAGGTTTTAATCTTGGCACTAGGGTTTATGCCCTTTTCAAGCTGCAGATTGTTGGCTTCGATTGATTTGGTTAGAAAATGGAAATTGAGGTAGCCATCTTCATACATGTTTTCTCCACATGCTGGCTTTTTATATCTCAGTACATCACCAATCTGAATTTCCATTATTCGTCACCAATCCTTATCTAAGCAGCTTGATGCAATATAACATACTGATATTTAATTAGAAGATATGTGGAGACCAATTGTGAGTATGCGCTTATTCAACTGCTAATTTATAACCTCACACAAGTACCACACTGAAGGTAAAGCGATACAATGGCTGCACAGCGGAAAATGGTATCGCTAAGCAGGCCCTCTGCGCCATGGATGGCGCGGTGGAGCCCTCATGGAAGAGTTTACGGCGTGCCTGCGTCGATACCATTTGAGTGCCACAGCTGAGCCTTAAACCAAAAATCTCGCTACTTTCCACTCAGCAATAAGTATCTGGTACTGCGGCCGCCAGCGGCGGCTTTAGCTAAAAAGCCTTGCTCGACCATTTGCGCAAGATGACGGGTGGCGGTGGCGCGGCTCACCTTTGCGACTTTTTGATACTGGCTACTATTAATCCCTAATTCAAAATCGCCATCTAACATCCGATTGAGCACTTTAGCTTGCTCCTGACTCAATAAAGATTGGTCGACACTTTGCCAATACTGAGTTTTCGACAGTGTTCTGCTCACATCTGCCATCGCATTGAGTAAGCAGTCATTGAGGGTTTCAAAAAACCAGACTAACCAAGGAGTAATATCGACATCACCCCTTTGAGTGGACTCTAAAATGTCATAGTAGGCTTGGCGACGGGCAAGAATACTGACCGACATAGCGTAAAAACGAATCGAGCGTTTCTCCGCTTGTGCCAAGGCCAAATCGGTCAATAGGCGAGTGATGCGCCCATTGCCATCATCAAGCGGATGCAGCGTCACAAACCAAAGGTGAGTTATCGCCGCGCGGATAAGCGGATCTAAACCCAGCTCTTGCCGTGATGCATTAAACCATTCGATAAACTGCGAGAGTTCAGCATCCAATGACGCTCTAGAGGGTACTTCAAAATGTACCGTTGGTTTATCAATCCGGCCTGAGACAACCTGCATAGGTGTATCGCCACGCAGTGTTCCGCCAATAACGGGGTTAAACAGTGTATAACCCTGCGGAAATAACTGCTTGTGCCAGCCCAATATCCGTTCGAGGGTTAATTCAGTCTCTAAATTTTTTAAGGCATCGAGCATAATGTCAGCTAAACCATCGGTTTGTGCTGTTGTCGGATACGGTTTGTCTTCAGTCACGCCGAGTTTTTTAGCTAAGGATGAGCGCACCGAAGCCGCATTGAGCGTTTCACCTTCGATGGCACTGGAATGGATAATGTTAGCGAGTAAGGTGTCGAGTGCAGCGTCTGAAGTTAATAAGCTATCGTCGTGACTTAGCAGTTGCTTGCCAAGCAACTGGCCCTGATTGAAATAGACCTGACGCAGCAAGGCATCAATGCTGCTGGTGTTCCAATGAAACTTAGGCCAATCGGCTTGCTGCCAAATCCACATATCTACCCCATGAGTCGAATAACAAGCCCATTCTACTCACATAATGAGGCGATTAACAAACCTATTCGCCTCATTTTATGAGTCGAATAGCACTAATAATCGCCTCATCAATACCAATATGGCTATCCAATGCAGGAAAATGAGCCTTGTTGGTAATCCGGGAGCTCTGTTTCTAAGCCTTGCGGTCAGCCACTTGCTATTATTGTGCAGCTACAGTGCAGCTATCATACAACTTAGTGGCGCCTTTACTGTGGTGCATTGGCGTTGCGCGTGACTTTTATGTATAGCCACCGACAAATATGTATAGCCACCGACAAAACCTTCGCGCTGAGATATACTGCCGCCGCTGATTTGACACGCCAATATGAAACGCCGAGGTGATAACTTACGGCTTTACCGCACCACTGATACACATTCTGAGCCTAACCTATGCCTGATAACACCAACAATTCACCAACCTCTACTCACGTACAATGTACTGCTAATGCACAGCGTATCGGCAATGTTCAACCTACTGGTAATTCACAGATTGCTACGCCAGATACAATGCATCCAGCCCAGTCGAATGCGCTCAGTGACGAACAGATAAAGGTGAAAAAGCAGAAGGTCTTTATCATAGGTTTGCCACGCACGGGCACCACGAGTGTGAGTGTGGCGCTATTGGAGCAAGGGCTAAAAGTGGCGCACATGGCCTTTACTAAACAGGCATTTATGCTGGCCGATGCAGTGTCTGACACGCCTTGTTTCAGCGATTATCAGCAGTTGGATTTATTATTTCCCGAGGCAGTGTTTGTCTATCTCGACCGCGATATCAATACTTGGTTGCCTTCGATGCAGATGTTACTTGGTAAAATGGCACCCCATTTGGATGAAAAAACGGGCCGCTTCCATCCAATATTAAAGCGCAGTTTTAGGCATACTTTCGCCATAGATAAAGTGGCGGAACCTGCCAGCAGTGAGCACTTAATTGCTTGTTATCAAAAGCATCAGCAAGAAGTGTTTGCTTACTTTAATGGGCGGGAAGACTTTATTTCAATCGATGTTAGCCATGCAGGAAGCTTAAGTCAGTTACTGCAATTTTTGGGAATGGAAGCAAACGCGGAGAATAGCGATGTCGCATTAGGTTTAAGCGAGCCGCTGAGTTTCCCTAAACTTAACGTGGGCCGCAACGTGGCAAGTTGGGGCGAATATAAACACCCCAACAAGGTCAACACCAATAGCGCAGGCCCACAAAGCCGTAAGTTTTTCGACTACACGCTTTAACAATGCATTGGATCAGTACACAAATACCAATGCACAGATATCCAAGCGCTGAATTAAAAATTAGCTTTAAGCACAGCCTCTTGGTCGAGCAAGCTTTGGTACAAGGTAAACTGGTTGGCGGCGCGGTCTAAATTATGGCCTTCGCGGTGGATGTGGAAATACACATCACCGTTAAGATAATCCGTTAAAAAACGCACACCTATCATCAAACAAATCACCCGAGCACCGAGCCACAGACTGCGCTTTTCGTCTTCCGTTAAAACGTCACCCAACTCGCTCAAGTAGCCACGGCAAATCGCGGCGAAGATATCTTGGCGAATTTGGACTTTATCCAAGGCCGTAGAGTCTTCCTCCTCTGGCGAGCAGAAAGTGCGTACCATGTCGCCAAAGTCATACATAAGATGACCTTTCATACAGGTATCTAAATCGATAATCGCCATGCTGGACATGTCGCGTTTATCAAAAAGCATGTTATTGATTTTAGTGTCGTTATGACAAATTCGCAGTGGCAGCTTTGGCGATATTTCTGCAAGTTCATCCAGCAAAGCCTGCTGAGATAACGCGTAATCGACCCAATGACGGCAGAGCGCTAAGCGATGTTGACTATCGAGTTCAGCGGCCTGCTTTAGTAAGGCCATGCGTCCCGGTAAATGGTGAAACTGAGGGATCACATCTTCAAGCTCTGTCGCATCAAAATCACTTAAGGCAGAGGCAAAATGCCCAAAGGCCTTGGCCGCCATTTCCGCTTCTTGTTCCGACTTAACCACTTCAATGCTGAGACTATGGGGCAAGTAACTGATCGCACGCCAAAATCCTTGCTCGCCTAAATCGATAGCCAGTTCACCCTCTTGGGTTAAACATGGGCTAACGACTTTAAGGCCGTATTGTTGCTGCAATGACTTAGCGCATAAATGATGGCTAATTTTATCGGCATTGCAGACCAAAGCGTTGGGTGTTTTAAATACCTCAGTATTAATTCTCTGCAATACCAATTCGCCCGCAGGCCAGCGCACTAAAAGGGTGTCATTGATGTGGCCATTACCGAGGGCAGAAATTTTCGCCTCGGCAGATTCAATACCAAAATGAGGCAACACTGACTGCCTGATGAGTTTAATCACTCAATAACTCCGTTAATTTTTGTTTTACCCAGACAGTGTCCTGCGGATAAGTCACGCCAAGCCATGGCTCACAGGCAACATCGACATAGACAGGCAAACCTTGCTCAATTCCCGCTTGTACTATGGCGGGTAAATAGCATTCAGACTTAGGTTGTTGCCCCTGTTGCCCGATAAATTCGGTTAATTCACGTTTAATAACATCAAATATGTTTGGGGAGAAGCCCCAGCATGTCATAGAGACCAAGGACTGCGCCGGCAAATTAGCATGACCCTGCGGGCCATCACCCATTAAGTGGCCTGCTTGCTCGGCGATATTGAGCCATTCGGCGACCGATTTAAGCTGACCATTTTCAACCTGACACAGACCACGGTTAACACCACCGTGTTCCGACAACGTGAGTTCTATGGGATAGGCCACCATCATCCACTCAGTTGGCCTAGTGCTTAAGCCTTTGGCTAAGGAAGCAAAAGCGCTATCACCATAAAAATCATCGGCATTGATAACGGCCATTGGCCCTTTAACAAGATGGCGCGCACTCCAGAGTGCATGGGCCGTCCCCCAAGGTTTAAGCCTGTGGCTAAGTTCCGCCAACTGCACCGCGTCGGGTAAATCCGTTAAGACTTGATAGCAAAAATGATATTCAAAATCGGTTGGCAAAAATCGTGTCAGGATCTCAGTTAATTCACTTTCTAACTCTGGGCGGATCACCAGCACAGCACGCTGAAAACCACTGCGAATGGCCGACATGATTGATAGCACCAACATGGGTTCACCCGCGGGACCGAGTGCCGCCAATTGCTTATCGCCGCCGAAACGACTACCTAGCCCCGCAGCCATAATGACTAAGGTCAATTCTGTATTCATGCTGGATTGATATATTCAGTTCAAATTTAAAGGTGTTTCCCCAAACCGCAGCGACCTAAACAACCTAAAGTACGGTTTGAGAAAAAGAGGAGCAAAAGTGTAATCTACCCCTCTAATTGTGACTAGCATTTAAGCAGAATTTTTATCGACTTAGCTGCAGACTTTTTTAACGAGCAATATAATCGCCAAAGGTGCGATTTTGTTCCAATATCGCTTGGCTGCCCTTAAGACTGAACTTATAACCACATAGGCTAATATTACCTCGACGGGCGAGGTCAATAATGATGGCCTGAGTATCGAGTGGCGAGAATCGTGCCTCTGAAGCGGAATCCGCTTTCAGATCCACAGTCACAGGGCGATAGTCAGTGCCATTGTTAAAGGATAAGACGCTGCAAGTTTTATCTCCCTTTGCCGTCGCTAAGGACCACAGGTTTTGTGCTTTACCTTTCTCACCGAGCCAACGCATGATCAAGATGTCATCCTCCAGCGCCACAGAAAAACCGTCCGGTAACGCGAGCGTCACCCGCTCACCCGCATAGGGCGCAATCGCGTTAACCGTGACAACTTCTGCACCATCACCCGTCTCTGCATCGCTATTTGGCCAAAAGCCCCACACCAAGGCAATCAAGAGCACCACGCCACAGCCAATTCCTGCTGGGCGCCAATAACGGCGTTCCACTTTCGGCAGTTTAATCTTAGGCAACACCAAGAAACGCTTTAGTGGCGCCAAAAACTCAAATAAACCGCGAAATAGCTCAGTCATCGAACCAGAATCTTTTGCTTCGGCGCGGCGCTGACGTACCTCTTCGGCATGATCTCTATCGTTAAAGCTGTCAGGCTCGTCATCTTCTTCGGCGGTAAAACGCCAACCGGGTTCAGCACTACGCTCGGCAGGATCTAATTGCGCCGCAGTAAAGTCGACATGTTTCAAATCAACATTGTCCACATCGACATCGACCAACTCAATGTGGGTCTGTTCAACGCGGCTAGTATTAGCAGGACGAAAATCCGCATGGCTGTCTGGTATCACAAAATCGGCAGGATTCTGCGTCATTCGAGTTAACGCATCAAAGCGCAGCTCATCTTGACGCAACGCCTCTCGCTCTGCCTCCGCCGCGCTAACACTCGGCTCAACCCTCGGCGATGTTAAAACAGATTCAACATGGGTCGATAAATCGACCTCTGGCTCAGACACAGTCTCAACGCTAATGGTTTGGGCATGAAGCTGCTCAACATGCGGCTCATGCCTTTCAGCTTGAGGTTGTGCTTGAATATGAGAGGTAAATTTTGCCGATTGTCTTACGGCAACGTCTTGAGCAACAATAGGTTTAGGGTCAATGATGTTAGGATCTATGGCAGTTTTAGATGCCATGGCTTTAGGGTCTATAGTGTTAGGATCTACGATTTTAGGATCTATGGTTTTAGGTGCGATGGTTTTAGGAACGATAGTCGGTTCCACACGGCGCCTAGGCATTGCCTGTGATGTTGGTGCATCCAGCTCAGGACCGAAATAACCGTAGCGATAATCCACTATCGTTGGTGCAGGAAAGCGCCAGCCCCAAAATGTCAGTCCCGCGGCTAACACTAAACTCAATCCAATTAAGGCAATATGCACATCGGCCGCTAACAGGCCGATGAAAATTATTAACGGCAATAGAAATACGCCAATCAAGCCTTTTGACTTATCGGCATCGGCCAAACGACGCAAGCTGGTGAGCCCTAATAAAGGTAGACCCAACAATGCCAGCAAATACATCAGAAAATTAGCCCCAAAAGCAGCGGCGGCAAATGCAATACAGACGTAAACGCCAACACTGATTGCGACAAAACGGGGACGAGAATCACGCCCGTGAAGGCAGAAAAGAGATTTTAACAGCACGACCCTTCCTTTATTGTTGTAAAAACGAGATACAAAAAGACACTCATTGCCTTATTCGCACGAGCGTAACCAATTTACCCGCAATTGTCAGTGCCTACGACCCAAGTCGGATAAAAATGCACATAATATCGAAGTAAATCTAAAATAGGCTTAAATTGCCAGCCAACAAGCCCTAGTATTTCTATGGTCAAAATCGGTATAATGCTCGGCTTTCTGGGCCCTTCTTGCGTTAACCCATTGGATATTTAGCTCATGACCGCACGCGGAAATTTATTTATTGTGTCGGCGCCAAGTGGCGCAGGTAAATCCTCGTTGATTTCAGCCTTGCTTAAAGACAAGCCAGCCGACATGCAGGTTTCGGTATCTCATACCACCCGCGCACCACGCCCAGGTGAAGTTGATGGTCAACACTATCACTTCGTTAATGTTGAGCAATTCAAAGCCTTAATTGCTGAAAATGCCTTTTTTGAATGGGCAGAAGTGTTTGGCAATTACTATGGTACCTCGCGCCATGTGATCGAGCATACGCTCACCCAAGGTATCGATGTTTTCCTCGATATCGACTGGCAAGGTGCCGAACAAGTTAAAGCCGTGATGCCAGAGGCCATTGGTGTGTTTATTCTACCACCCTCTAAAGCCGAGCTAGAGCGCCGCCTAACAGGTCGCGGACAAGACAGTAGCGATGTTATCGCCAGCCGTATGGCACAAGCCGTATCGGAAATGTCCCACTATAAAGAATATGATTTTATTATCGTCAACGACGATTTTGACACTGCCTTAGCCGATTTGCGTGCCATCATTCGCAGTCAGCGCTTAACAGGTGCTAGTCAGATCCACGCGCAAAATGATATGCTTCACGATCTGTTGGCAGGATAGCTGTCATAGTGTACAATTTTGCGTCATTTTTTCCCTAGATAAACTGGAGTTTCAACACATGGCTCGCGTAACTGTAGAAGACGCCGTAGAACAAATCGGCAACCGTTTTGATATGATCTTGGTTGCGGCGCGTCGTGCTCGCCAAATCGCCGTGCAGGGTAAAGACCCTATGGTTGAAGAGATGAACGACAAACCCACGGTTATCGCCCTGCGTGAAATCGAACTAGGTTTAGTTAATGCTCACACCTTAGATGCCGATGAGCGTCAAACGGTGCGTGAACGTGAAGCCGCTGAAATTGCAGCGGTTGCAGCCATTGCTGAAGGTCGTTCATTATAGTTTTTGAGTAAAAACCTATTTAGGTAAAAGGAGAGCTGCCACTTGTATCTGTTTGAAGGTCTAAAGGAGTCTGCTTCCGGTTACTTAGAACCTGAACAGGTAGAATTGCTCAAGCAGGCGTACCAGATTGCGCGCGATGCCCACGAAGGGCAAATGCGCACGAGTGGCGAACCTTATATTACTCATCCGGTTGCGGTTGCCCGCATCCTTGCTGACATGCGTCTTGATCATGAGACGCTGATGGCAGCACTGCTCCATGACACCATCGAAGATACCCATGTCACCAAAGACGATTTAGCCGAACTATTCGGTGTCGCGGTGGCCGAACTCGTCGAAGGCGTGTCAAAACTCGATAAGCTTAAATTTCGCGACAAGAAAGAAGCCCAGGCTGAAAACTTCCGTAAAATGATGATGGCGATGACGCAGGATATCCGCGTTATCCTCATCAAGCTTGCCGATAGAACCCACAACATGCGTACCTTAGGCGCACTGCGTCCCGACAAACGTCGCCGTATCGCCCGCGAAACCTTAGAAATCTACGCGCCCATCGCTAACCGTCTCGGTATCCATAACATCAAGACAGAGTTAGAAGACTTAGGTTTCCAAGCTTATTATCCAATGCGATATCGGGTGCTTAAAGAAGTCGTTAAAGCCGCCCGTGGCAATCGCAAAGAATTGATCCAAGGCATCGAAGCCGCTGTGTATACACGCTTAAATGATGCGGGTATTCCAGGGAAAGTCAAAGGTCGCGAGAAAAACCTCTACTCCATCTATAACAAGATGCAGAGTAAAGAGCTGCAATTCCAAGAAGTGATGGATATCTACGCCTTTAGGGTGATAGTCGATTCCATCGACACTTGTTATCGCGTACTTGGCGCCATGCATGGACTGTACAAGCCTCGTCCCGGTCGTTTCAAAGATTATATCGCTATCCCCAAAGCCAACGGTTATCAGTCTCTCCATACCTCTTTATTTGGTCCACACGGCGTGCCCGTTGAGATCCAAATTCGTACCGAAGATATGGATCAGATGGCTGACAAAGGGGTCGCCGCACACTGGGCCTACAAAGGCGGTGCGCAAACAGGCCAAGGTACGACGACTCAAGTGCGTGCCCGTAAGTGGATGCAAAGCTTGTTGGAGTTACAACAAAGCGCTAGCACCTCATTCGAATTCGTTGAAAACGTGAAAACTGAACTCTTCCCTGAAGAGATTTATGTGTTCACCCCTGAAGGTCGCATTCTGGAATTGCCCGTGAATGCCACTGCAGTAGACTTTGCCTACGAAGTGCATACAGATGTAGGTAATACCTGCGTCGGTGCCCGTGTTAACCGCCAAGCATATCCGCTCAGTCAGCCGTTAATTTCAGGCCAAACCGTTGAAATCATTACCGCTAAAGGCGCCCGTCCTAATGCCGCTTGGCTGAACTTTGTGGTAACCGGTAAAGCTCGCGCTAAAATCCGCCAAGTGCTGAAAAGCCTTAAAGGTGATGATGCGATTGCACTCGGTCGCCGCCTGCTCAACCATGCGCTAGGCAAAACTAAACTCGACAGCATTGCGCCTGAGCAGATTGAAAAAGTGATCCGCGATACTAAACATACCACGCTCGATTCGCTGCTCGCCGATATCGGTCTTGGCAATGCCATGAGTATTGTTATCGCCCAGCGTTTGATTGGCGATAATCTTGAGAATCAAGAGAGTCGCGACGGCCACATGATGCCAATTCGTGGCGCCGAAGGCATGCTCGTTACCTTCGCTAACTGTTGCCGCCCCATCCCAGGTGATGCCGTGATAGCCCACGTGAGCCAAGGTAAGGGCTTAGTGGTGCACATGGAAAACTGCGCCAATATTCGTGGTTATCAAGGCGAGCCAGACAAATATATTCCCGTACAATGGGATAATGTTGAAGGCGTTGATTACCAAGCCAATCTGCGGGTCGAAATCGTTAACCACCAAGGTGCACTGGCGAAGATCACCTCGATCATTGCCGCCGAAGGTTCAAACATTCACAACCTCAGCACTGAAGAACGTGATGGTCGCGTGTATTTGATCAACCTGCGGATTTCGGTGAAAGACAGGATCCATTTAGCCAACGTGATGCGCCGAATTAGGGTACTGCCCGAAGTACTGCGCACATCCCGTAATCGTTAATTAACTCAACACTAGAGAGAGCGTCATGGCAGAAAAAACCATCATAGCGACCGAAAACGCCCCAGCGGCCATAGGCACGTATTCACAAGCGGTTAAAGTCGGCAGCACAGTGTATTTGTCTGGCCAGATCCCGCTCGTGCCAAGCACAATGCAAATTGTCAGCGATGATTTTGAAGCGCAAGTCGTGCAAGTATTTGAAAACCTGACGGCGGTTTGTACTGCTGCGGGTGGTTCAATCAACGATATCGTTAAGCTCAACATCTTCCTGATTGATTTAAGCCACTTCGCTAAAGTGAATGAAATCATGAGCCGTTACTTCAGCCAGCCATACCCAGCCCGTGCTGCTATCGGCGTGAAGCAATTGCCGAAGGATTCTCAAGTTGAAATGGACGGCGTGATGGAGCTGTAAGCGCTAGCATTTCACCTTCTATAAACAAAAAGGCGCTACGGCGCTTTTTTTGTTGCCAACACACTCCTACACCCCGCTCGCCACTCTCTTCATCTTGCTTTCATACTCAACTTGTAGGCTTTGCGCTCCATTCTCATATTTTACAATCTTGTAAACTATTTGCGCGAGCTCACAAAACTCGCCATACTGGGTACAGCCAAAAGAACAATAAATAACAGGGAATTGCCAATGGATACAGCGATTAAGACGCCAATTGAAATGCTGGCGCACTGGGCTAATACTCAGGGGGACCAAGTCTATTTACGCCAACCGATCAAGGGTCAATTCCTTGATTTTACTTGGGCTGAAGTTCAAGAAAAAGTTCAACAACTTGCCGGAGCCTTACATCACTTAGGCTTAGAGCGTGGTGATAAAATTGCCGTTCTCTCTAAAAACTGTGCCGAATGGTTTATCACCGACCTCGCGTTGATGCACGGCGGTTATGTCAGCGTACCTATTTATCCTACCGCCAACACAGATACTATTCGCTATGTGCTGCAACACAGTGGCGCAAAAGCCATTTTTCTCGGCAAGCTTGACCATTGGGCTGACCAAGAAGCCGGTGTCGGCGGCGAGCTACTACGCCTTGCCATGCCCTATGATACGATGCCAGCACAATATCAATGGGAACAGTTGCTTAAGCTAGGCTATCCCTTAATTAACGCCCCACTGCCTACTCCAGATCAAGTGATGACACTCATCTATACCTCTGGTTCGACTGGCCAACCTAAGGGCGCGATTCAAACCTTCGCCAGCTATGGCTGGACTTGCCAAGCGGTAGTGCGTGACCTGCGCACCGATGGCGACGATAGACTTTTATCCTATTTACCCTTAGCCCATATCACAGAGCGCGTTGCGATTGAAGGCTCATCCTTCTACTCAGGTAGTGTGGTGGCTTTCGTTGAAAGTCTCGACTCCTTCGTTGTCGATGTTCAACGAGCAAAACCAACGGTATTCTTCTCGGTACCACGGTTATGGAGCCTGTTTCAGAAAAACATCATCGACAAAATTGGGGTCAGTAAACTTAATCTATTGCTGAAAATCCCACTGCTTAGCAGCTTTGTGAAATACAAAATCCATAAGGGTTTAGGCTTGAACCATTGTCGTCTACTCGGCTCTGGCTCGGCGCCAATTCCACCATCACTGATCCACTGGTATCACAGTATTGGTCTTAATATCTGCGAAGCTTGGGGTATGACAGAAAACTGTGCCTATTCGATCATCAACTATCCTTTTGATGCGCGTAAAATTGGTACTGTTGGCCGCCCAGTTGAGGATTGCCAGATCCGCCAAGGCGAGGATGGTGAGCTACTGCTCAAGAGTCCGGGATTAATGACTGCTTATTATCTTCAGCCTGAAGCTACTGCAGCGGCCTTCGATGCTGATGGTTTCTTCCACACAGGCGATCTGTGCTCAATTGATGCCGATGGTTGTGTCACTATTACTGGCCGAGTGAAAGACAACTTTAAAACCGCCAAGGGCAAATATGTAGCGCCCGTGCCTATCGAACGTAAATTGGCGCAGGATCCCCATGTTGAACTGATCTGCGTGATTGGCTCTGGTCTGCCACATCCCGTCGCACTAGTACAGTTATCCGAAGGGGCAAATCTACAAGCCCGCGAAGAAGTCCGCACCTCACTCAAAGCGACACTCGATAGCGTTAATCCGCACTTAGAGTCACACGAACATGTCGATGCGATTGTCGTGGTCAGTGATCCTTGGACGATTGAAAATGATGCGCTCACACCTACCCTCAAAATCAAACGCCATGTGCTTGAAAAAGCCTTTAGCGAACGAGTTGACGGCATTCGTGGCGCCCAAGTCCGCTGGGAAGATGAATTAACTCAAAAATAACTAGGCCAAACAATCAGTTGGCGAGCATGGTCATCAGCTAAAACTAAGCACGCCTAGGGTGTGCTTTTTTATGACATATTCTGTCAAAATCCGATAAAACCACGTATCATGTGCGCCAGTCGGCCAAGGGGCAATTCCCTTGTACTTTTCCATTCAATATTAGGTTTAACAGAGTCTAACGATGCTAATTACACTATCGATTATTGGCGGTTTTATTATTTTAACCTTAGGCGCTGAAGCCCTAGTGCGTGGCGCGAGTTCAATCGCTCTACGTTTAGGTATTACGCCACTTATCATAGGCTTAACTATTGTAGCCTTTGGTACTAGCGCACCAGAACTGGCTGTGAGTGTAAAATCTGCTCTAGCAGGAAACAGCGGTATCGCCTTAGGTAACGTTATTGGCTCTAACATTGCTAACATAGGTTTGATTTTAGCCATCACGGCACTTATCCGCCCTATTCAAGTGCAATCTCAAGTCGTAAAGCGTGATATCCCTTTGATGATATTGGCTTCCATGTTGTTCTGGGCACTCTTGTTAGATGGCGAGCTCAGCCTAATTGACGGTGTGATATTGCTGTCACTACTGTTCGGTTATTTAGCCTTTAGTTACATCAGCTCGAAAAATGGTAATGAAGAGGAAGAGATTGAAGCAGGTCCAAATAATCCGCTACTTTCAGCCCTATTTATCTTAGTCGGTATTGGTATGTTAGTCGGTGGCGGTATTTTGTTTGTCAACGGCGCAGTAGATTTAGCCAAGACCTTCGGTATCAGTGAAGTCATTATCGGCTTAACGATCGTGGCGATTGGTACCAGTATGCCAGAGTTAGTAACTTCTGTTCTCGCAGCACTGAAAGGTCAGAGTGACATAGCCATAGGTAACGTTGTCGGTTCTAACATATTCAATATTTTGGGTATTTTAGGTATTACTGCAATAGTACAGCCGGTATCATCACTTGGCTTCCAACCCTTTGATTTCATAGTGATGTTGGCATTTGCCATCATGATTTTACCTTTCGCTTGGACAGGATTTCGTATTGGCCGCCGCGAAGGTTCAGTATTACTACTGTGCTACTTAGGTTACTTGGGCTACCTAATAAACCAAGCGAGCACTCAAGCTGTGGTATAACACTTAGCAGCTCATTTACGATAAAAAACACCGGAGCCTCTCCGGTGTTTTGCTCTCTAGGTATTGTTCCCTTTATTAATCAAGCACTTTCTTTAAAGCACACCTCATAAAAAATATAAGCACATAACTCAACTGATGACATTTGTCATGCCAAAGCCATGACCTTTGTATCTGCATTTCTTCTATCGAATTTCTGATAATGAGCCCGTACCCAAACATTGGGAAACTCACTCAATAAGGAAATACCATGAAAACATTACTCCTCGCCTCCAGCTTTGTGCTTATCAGTACTCACTCGTTTGCAGCAACGCCATCAAACACTAACATCACCAACGTAGACGCGGCCTCGAATGCGATGAATCTAACGCAATTACAACAACTGAGCGGTAGCACTCAAGATTATGATAAAGCCTATGCGAACTATCGATTAGCCATCAGTGCCAATGTAATGGGGCAGAAAACACTCGCTAGCAGCGCACTGACTACAGCGCAAACCACATTAGAAGCACTCGAAACCAGCCAAGCGAATGCAGAATTCCTTGCCCTGTTATCGTCGGTTTATGGCATGCAAATCGCCTTAGATAATAGTAAAGGTGCAACGCTCGGCATGAAATCCGCCAAGGCGATTGCCAGTGCCGAACAATTAGAACCACAAAATCCACGGGTCGCATTGGTTAAAGCCATCGCCGCCTATAACACGCCAGCTATGTTTGGCGGCAGCATGCAAAATGCTAAGACCTTAGCCACTACGTCCATAGAAAGATTCGCCCAGCCTTGCGACAACATTTGCTGGGGTGAAGCCGAAGCATACACGTGGCGCGGGCTCGCTAAACAGGAATTAGGCGATAGCCAAGGCGCGATTGAAGATTGGCAACAAGCGATCAAAGTACAAGCAGATTATGGTTGGGCAAAATTTTTGCTTCAACAAAATCAGCAATTAAGTGCAAAATAGACAAAGTTGTTAACGGGGATCTATGGCGCTGACGATAGCGCCAATCCCTAAAAAGAATAAATTAAAACAGATGCCATCGGTGGGCATTCAACAACCAACTCAGTGACACAGAGGCATCATGATAAGCACTCCCCTTCAGCTCGAACGAAAACTTGCTTGGGTGTATTTGATAAACTTAGTGTTTTATCTTATCCCTCTAGCCATAAATCCCTACCCAAGCTGGAAAATCGCCCTCAGTTTTGCTGTGTTAATCCCTTTTATTGCCAGCTATTTTTGGACCTATAAGTGCAATAACCGTAGCGCCTATCGGCCCATTCTGATTATGGTGGCGATAGCAATAGCGATCACCCCAATCAACCCAGGTTCTATCTCACTATTCACCTTTGCCGCTTTTTTCATTGGCTTTTTTTACCCTCTACGGACCTGTCTATTGGCGCTTGCTGCCATCATCGGCCTACTATTTGCCCTCAATGAGATTTACCACTTTAACAGTTACTACTTTCCGCTTTACGGCTCGGGATTAGTGCTCGGCGTGGGCATGTTTGGTGTCGCCGAACGCAGACGTTATCGGCATAAATTGAAAGAACAGCAAAGTGCCCAAGAAATTACCACCTTGGCCACTATGCTTGAGCGTGAACGTATCGCGCGGGATCTACACGACATTATGGGGCATAGCCTTTCTTCCATCGCCCTTAAGGCTGAGCTAGCCGAAAAGCTTATCGCAAAACAAGAATATGAACTCGCATCAACCCAATTGATTGAGCTAGGACAAATTGCGAGGGAAAGTTTAAGCCAGATCCGCCACACAGTGTCAGACTACAAACACAAGGGCCTAGAGAGTTGCGTGACGCAGCTTTGTAAATCCTTAAGGGATAAAGGCTTAAGTGTCGAGCTCAGTGGTGAGCTACCCAAGCTAGGTGCAAGCACAGAAAGCCAACTGAGTTTGATCCTCACCGAACTTATTAATAATATTCTCCGCCATAGCGGTGCAAGTGAATGCTCTATCCACTTTTCTAAGCAATCAGACCGCCTGCTGCTCGAAGTCAAAGACAATGCCGCGGCCAAACCTTTTATAGAGGGTAATGGCCTCACAGGTATACGCGAGCGTCTCGACAGTTTAGGTGGCAGCTTGAGCTATAATCTCGAACAGGGATATACCTTTACCGTCAGTTTACCTTTGCAGGGAGCAACACATTAATGAAGATTTTATTGGCGGAAGATCAAGCTATGGTGCGAGGAGCACTCGCCGCACTCCTCACGCTTGCAGGGGGTTTTAGTATCACCCAAGCGAGTGACGGCGACGAAGCTCTAAGCTTACTCAAACAGCAAAGCTTTGATCTCTTGCTAACGGATATCGAAATGCCCGGCCGCACAGGCTTAGAGTTGGCCACATGGTTAAAGGAGCAACATAGCCAAACCAAGATAGTGGTCATTACCACCTTCGGCCGTGCGGGCTATATTAAACGTGCCATCGAAGCGGGTGTGGGCGGCTTTCTGCTTAAAGATGCGCCCTCGGAAACCTTAGTCAACGCGATTCAACAAGTGATGGCAGGAAAACGAGTGATCGATCCTGAACTTGCCATGATGGCGATTGGCGATGTCGACCCACTCAACGACAAAGAACGCCGCGCTCTTCGCCTCGCTAGCGAAGGCAAATCCACCTCCGACATCGCCGAAACTCTTTTTATCGCCGAAGGGACTGTTCGCAACTACCTCTCAGAAGCCATAGCCAAACTCAATGCCAGTAATCGAATCGATGCAGCCCGCATTGCCAAGCAAAAAGGCTGGTTGTAATAACACTCACAGTTAACCACGCTTTCAGCCTAACGATATCTTATCAACAATTTTGTGGTCTTAAGGCCACAGAAGGATATTAGCTATGCTTCCAAACAAAATTTGATAACACCCTAATTCCCCTTGAGATTGCCTTACGCTTATTCTCTGTTAATATATGTATAAATTCACAGTGATTGAGTGCTAACGACTTGCAGCAATTGGATCTTGTTCCGATCACCGACCTCAAAGGCGTCGCCAAAAAGGTCGCGGAGAAACTCGCAAAGCTCGGCATCACAACAGTACAAGATCTGCTGTTTCACTTACCCCTGCGCTACGAAGATAGAACCCAAATCTATCCCATTGCCGCCCTCAGCCTAGGCGGTTATGGCACTATAGAAGCTGAAATCCAATCGACACAAATCATCCAAGGCCGCAAGCGCATGCTGGTCTGCAATGTGCGCGACGATACGGGCAGCTTAAGCCTGCGCTTCTTTAACTTTTCCGTTGCTCAGCGTAATGCCATGCAAAATGGTTTGATAATCCGCGCCTATGGTGAAGTGCGCCGTGGTAGTCATCAAGCTGAGATAGTGCATCCAGAATATAAAGTGGTGTATCCCGGTGAAGATGTTCACCTGAGCGATACCCTAACGCCGATTTATCCCACGACTGAGGGCTTAAAACAGGCGAGTTGGCTAAAGCTGACCGAGCAAGCCTTGGTATTGCTAGAAGAAGGTGGCTTAACTGAGCTGCTGCCACCACAATTGCAACCTAACAACATCAGCCTTAAACAAGCGCTACAGACGCTACATCGCCCTCCTGCGGGGATCTCTCAGTTCGATTTAGAGCTAGGTCAACACCCAGCCCAGCAACGACTCGTGCAGGAAGAATTACTCGCCCACAATCTCAGTATGTTACGCCTAAGGCAGCGCAGTAATTTAGATGCCGCTGTCACCATGCAGGCCACGGGGCAGTTGCTCAATCCCTTCCTCGCGGCTCTGCCCTTTAAGCCGACTGGCGCCCAGCAAAGAGTCGTGGCTGATATAAGCAAAGATTTAGAAAAGCCGCACCCTATGATGCGCTTAGTGCAAGGGGATGTTGGCTCAGGCAAAACCTTAGTCGCGGCGATGGCTGCGCTGCAAGCGATCGAAAACGGTTATCAAGTTGCCATGATGGCACCGACTGAGCTATTGGCCGAACAACATGCAACTAACTTTGCCGCTTGGTTTGAGCCACTCGGACTTAAAGTCGGTTGGCTGGCGGGCAAACTCAAAGGTAAGGCCAGAACCCAATCCCTTGCGGATATTGAATCCGGCGCAGCCCAAATGGTGATTGGCACCCATGCCATCTTCCAGCAGCATGTGGTCTTTAGCAAACTCGCGTTAATTATTATCGATGAGCAACACAGATTCGGCGTACACCAACGCTTAGGCCTGCGGGAAAAGGGCGTGAGCCAAGGTTTCCACCCGCATCAATTGATCATGACAGCCACACCCATTCCCCGCACGCTGGCGATGACGGCCTATGCAGATCTCGACACGTCCATTATCGATGAACTGCCGCCGGGGCGAACTCCAGTAACCACAGTGGCGATTGCTGATTCACGCCGCAACGAAGTGCTTGAACGGGTGCGTAACGCCGTCATCACAGATAAACGTCAGGCCTATTGGGTGTGTACTCTGATTGAAGAATCCGAAGTGCTCGAATGCCAAGCCGCCGAAGACACAGCCGAAGAACTGCGCCTCGCCCTGCCCGAGCTCAATATTGGCCTAGTGCATGGCAGGTTGAAGAGCGCCGAGAAACAGCAAATCATGGCCGACTTTAAGGCAGGCATTATTCATCTACTGGTAGCGACAACCGTGATTGAAGTGGGCGTCGACGTGCCGAATGCCAGCCTGATGATCATTGAAAACCCTGAACGTTTAGGTCTAGCACAGCTGCATCAACTGCGCGGACGAGTCGGTCGAGGCGCCATCGCAAGCCATTGTGTGTTACTCTACAAGGCGCCGTTGAGCCATACCGCCACCCAAAGACTGAGTGTACTCAGACAAAGCAATGATGGTTTCATCATAGCGCAGAAAGATTTAGAAATTCGTGGCCCAGGTGAAGTGCTTGGCACTAAGCAGACGGGACTGGCTGAGCTCAAAATTGCCGATCTGGTGCGCGATCAAGCTTTGATCCCACACATTCAGAAATTAGCGAGCCATGTAATGGCGCAAGCTCCCGAAAAAGTCGATGCAATTATTTTACGTTGGCTCGGGCACAGACAGCACTATGTGCAGGCTTAGGCCGTAAATATTAAAGGGTAAAGAACGAGGCGTAACATCTGCCTTTACTCGAAATAAATTGTTTATGTTCAGCTAAGCGCTATAGACAAGCGCATGGAAACTTGCAAAATGAACCTGCGGCCTTCAAATAGCCCGCTCTTGCACTTTAATGTTAGCTGCATGTATTCACCAAGTTACCTTGACACTCAAGCGAAGGATGTAAAATGCAAGTTAATCAAGATGATAGAATAACACCTCAAGAGACGTCTTCTAGCAGCAATCGCTTTGCGCTTTTTGCGATAGTGCTCGTCGTGCTACTTTCTGCCGGAGGATATTATTACTACAGCGGTGATTCTGACTCACCTAAACTCATTCCTAACGCCCCTATTGTATTGCCTGAAACACCGCCATCTGAACCTATGACGCTCGAAAGTGCGCCAGAGCCTGAAACCACAGAGACGACGCCTGCCGTTACAGAAACGAACACCAATAGCACTGAAACCACTGCAGTGGCAGAGCCTGAAGTTGTCGTAGAACCTGTGCCAGTGCTGGCTGAAAGTGATGCATTTGTGCAACAAAAAGCCCTCGCCATGATCAATAACAATGTGCTGAGTTCTTCGTTAGTGCAGCAAGATCTCGTCCGCCAATTTGTGGTATTCGTGGATAACCTAGCTCAGGGTGAATTAACCCGTAAAGTTAGCCCACTTAAAGGACCAGAGAAGCTGTTCTCAGTCTCAGAAATCACCAACAAAGTGTATTTAAATCCTGAGGGGTTCCACAGATACGACGCCTATGTTGACTCGATTGCCAAAATGGACGAACAGAGCTTAATCACAACTTACAAGCAACTGACGCCGCTCCTAGAGGAAGCTTTTACCGAACTCGGCTACAGCAACGCCAAATTTAAAGACAGAATGCTGCAAGCAATTAAAATGTTACTCGCAGCACCTATTATTGAAGATCCGATTGAGCTGAATTCAATTAGCGTTAACTATCAATTCGTTGACCCTAACTTAGAGGCACTACCCAGTGCACAAAAACTGTTGATCCGTATGGGTCCAGAAAATACTCGCAAGTTGAAAGTAGCGCTGCGTAAAATCGAGAGTCAATTGTCGCAATAGGTTATCAAGCTCATGCCAAAAGGCGCTCAGTGCGCCTTTTTTCATTTTAACCTGTAAGTTAAAGTGTCTGCGAAATCAGATAGCCACTGCGATATTTGTTACTCAATGTCGAATAAGTGCTGTAAATCACAGCACTTGATCCCATTCCGTTAACCCGCACAATGCAAATGGCTTCATAAAAAGAAGGGGCATAGTGTAGAATGACCACGCTGTAGAGGGCATTTCGAGCGTCATTCTTCTAACGCGTATACTCCTCACTATGGTATGACAATCCATTAATGTTCTAACTTAGTTAGGGATAACTAAGACAGCTTAAATTTAGTGTCGAGGCAAAGTAGTGCAACTAACATTCAGCATTCTCTCTTGGGGCGCTTGGGCCCCCCAATATCAGCACCATCAAAGTTGGCAAACTTGGTGCGAGAGTTCGGCTGAGCTCAATCTCGATACGCCACCACAGTCGGATACCACCGCTCCCGCACTCAAACAAATTCCCGCCATGCAGCGCCGCCGTTTTAGTCGCTTGACTAAGATGATGTTAGAGGTGAGTTTTCAGTGCGAAATGCCTGCAAATTGTCGCTCTATTTTTGCCTCGCGCCATGGAGAGTTGCAGCGCACCATTGGCCTGCTCGAAGACATTATCGCCAAACAGCCCTTATCGCCCTTAGGTTTTAGTCAGTCGGTGCACAACACCGCCAGCGGTATTTTTGGCATATTGGCGGCCAATACCGCGCCTTCAACCTCAGTTGCGGCGGGCACAGAAACCCTGTCCCAAGCTATGGTCGAAGCCTTCGCCCAATTACATCAATCGCCAGAACCATTGTTATTGGTCTTCGGTGATGATCCAGTGCCTCCTGTGTACGATGAGTTTACCCAAGAATTTGAATTACCTTTGGCCCTAGGCCTACAACTCGCCCCCTTCGATACACCCGCTTCGGCCAAGCTCACGGTGAGCCACATTTCTAAGGCAACAGCTTTAAATCCGCTGACCTATGGTGCATTTATCCACGCCCTAGCAACGGCGCAAAATATTTCAGGCTGCTTATCCCAATGGCATTGGAGACTTGAGCATGTTTGATGCAGCCCACAGCCATGACGCCGCTAAGGATCATCAAGATTCAATGCTCAATGCCGCTTATACCTTGCCGGAAACTCGCCGCAAAGGGCTGAATTATGTGCCACGTTGGCTAGGTGGCGTGAGTTGTTATATCGCCTTTGGCTTAGGCGGCTTATTAAGCTCCTTGACCATTCTGCCGCTACTGCGTTTTTGGCCAGGCACACCAGAGGCGCGGATTATTCGGGTACAAAAGGCCGTGCATTTAATGTTCAAAGGCTTTGTCGCCATGCTCACTTGGGCTGGTGTGATTAAGGTCAGCAGCCACGATGCCCAAAAATTACATGATGCCAAAGGCGTTATCGTCATTGCCAACCACCCCAGTTTAGTGGATGTGGTGGTATTGATAAGTCTCATGCCCAATGCGGGCTGCATAGTCAAACAAGCTTTGTGGCGTAATCCATTTTTGCGTGGTGTGGTGTCCTGCGCGGGTTATATTCCCAATCGCGGCGCCGAACTCATGCTAGAGGATTGCCGCGAAGTGCTCGCAAGAGGCACCAATTTAATTATCTTCCCCGAGGGCACGCGTACGGTGGTCGGTGCGACCATTAACCACTTTGCCCGCGGCGCTGCCAATATCGCCTTAAGGGCCGAAGCGGATATTTTACCTGTGGTGCTACGTACCAATGTGCGTGGTTTGACAAAGGAGCAACCTTGGTATGAAATCCCAAGGCAAACCATGGGAATGGCCGTTGAAATCGGCACAATCGTTTCTTACCAGAAGTACCAAGCGGCTTTAGGTGAGCATGCAAAAATGGCCCGGCAGCTGACGCGGGATCTTGAACATTACTATAAACAACAACTCGAAAATAATTATGAACTTAAACAATGAAATAAAGCAGTTAATCATCGACTGTCTCGATCTAGAAGACGTCAGCATTGATGATATTGAAACCGATGCGCCGCTATTTGGCGAAGGTTTAGGCTTAGATTCTATCGACGCCCTCGAGCTCGGCTTAGCCATCAAGAAAAAATTTGATGTCAAAATCGAAGCCAATTCGGATGCCACTAAGGCCCATTTCCACAGTGTTGCCAGCTTAGCTCGCTTTATCGAATCACAGCGTCCATAGGAGAGGAATATGCAAAATCGTGAACAAATCCTCGCTATGCTGACCACTATTTTAGTGGACGAATTCGAAATTGATGCCGAGGCGATTACGCCTGAGGCCAACCTGTATGAAGAGCTCGATCTCGACAGTATTGATGCAGTCGACTTAGTGATAAAGCTGCAGCAACTGACAGGTAAAAAGATCCAACCCGATGAATTTAAATCAGTTCGCACAATCAATGATGTGATTAATGCTATCGAAGGTTTAGTTAAAACCTAATGCGAGCCTTGCTACAGGTCTTAACCGCCCTAACTTTGCTGGCCTACCCCGTTGCCGTGTATTTAGGGCTCAGTTACTTGCCTGCTGGCACCATAGCGCTCGTGCTGTGTTTATTGCTGATAGTGCGGCTAATGCTACAAAAGCAAAAGGTTAAGACATTAGTTTTACCACTATTGGTGGGGATTGTGCTCACGGCAGGCAGTTATCTTGCCAAGCGCAGTGACTGGCTGCTGTATTACCCAGTAGTGATAAATCTCACTATGCTGGCGCTGTTCAGTTATTCACTGCACACTGGCCCTAGCATGATCGAACGTTTAGCCCGTTTGAAAGAACCCGATTTACCGGAAGAAGCCACTGGGTATCTTAAAAAAGTCACTCTACTTTGGTGCGGCTTATTTATCTTCAATGGCACTATGGCGGCTTACACCGCTGGCTTTACTAGCTTAGCAACCTGGACCTTGTATAACGGTTTGATTGCATACGTACTCATGGGACTGCTCCTCGGTGGGGAATGGTTATATCGCAGCTTTTGGTTGAAGAAAACATGACACAGCTACTCAAAAACTGGTTAACCCAAGGGCCCTTTGCCCAACAACTGATCAGCTTTAATCACCACGACATAGTCACAGGTGCATTATTTACCAATCAGGTGGCGTATTTTTATGAGCAACTGCTGGCCGCGCCAGAGAAAAAATGGCTGCTCGCGAGTGATACCAGCGATCTGTTTGCTGTGGGTTTATGTGCGGCGCTGTTAGCAGGCAAGGAAATTATCTTACCAGCCAACACCCAAACAGGCACGCTGAGCGAGTTAACCCACCAGTTTGAAGGCATATTGTCGGACAAGCCATTGTGTGAAAGTCAGGCCTTTATTCTACTGAGAAAAGAGCTGAGCCTGCCGAGCAAGCCTTGGCCGACGAGCGAGGCTATCGGTGAACTTGTGCTATTTACCTCCGGCAGCAGTGGCGAACCTAAGGCGATCCGTAAAACACTTCAGCAATTAGACGTTGAAGTCTCAGTGCTCGAACATACCTTTGCCGAACATTTACCCCATTGTAGTGTGGTTTCAACGGTTTCCCACCAGCATATCTATGGCCTGTTATTCAAGATTTTGTGGCCACTCGCCGCCAGTCGGCCGTTTTTAAGTGAGCAGATTGAATACCCAGAAACCTTAAGCTATTACACTGCCTTACTGCCAAACTTGTGTTTGATCAGTAGCCCTGCCCAGTTATCGCGTTTACCTAAGGCCTTAGAGCACGAGCGGCAACTGCGCTCACCCAGCTTAGTGTTTAGCTCTGGCGGGCCCTTAAGTTTTGCGGCGGCTCAGGGGATCAGCCAATGCTATGGCCATTTGCCCATCGAGATTTTTGGTAGCACAGAAACGGGCGGCATCGCCTATCGCCGTCAGCATGAGGCCGATGAACCTTGGCAAGTGTTTGACAGAATATCGATAGATCAAGATCCTAGCGACGGAGCCTTGCTGCTTAAATCACCTTATTTAGCCGACGATGAATGGTTGCGCTGCGAAGATAAAATCGAACCAACCGAAAATGGCCAGTTTAGACTCAAGGGCCGACTCGATCGCATCGTTAAGATTGAAGAGAAACGCCTGTCACTGGCGCAAATGGAAACGCTGCTCTGCAGCCACACCTACGTTGAGCAAGCCGCACTTGTGGTATTGCCGCAGTTTAAATCCCAACTGGGCGCTGTGATAACTCTCTCCGCACTTGGCCGCAGTGTGCATCAAGAGCAAGGAAAACTCAGTATCAACAATGCGTTAAAAGCACATTTACTGACGCAATTTGAGCGAGTCACGCTACCACGCCGCTGGCGTTATCCCGATATTTTGCCACTGAACACTCAGGGTAAGCGTGTCACTGCCCAGTTAGTCGAGTTATTTGATCATGATTAAATCGAGTTTACCGCCGATCCTGCATTCTAATATCGGCATGGATAATATTGAATTACGTCTGTTAGTGGCGGCCGACCTTGAATCTTTTAAGGGACATTTTCCCGAGCAAGCCGTGCTACCGGGCGTGACGCAATTAGATTGGGCGGTGCGTTTAGGCTGCCAATATTTCGGCTATTGCGAAGCCGTAGCCAACTTAGAAGTGCTTAAGTTTCAGCAACTCATACTGCCGGGGCAAGAAGTCACCTTAAGCATTAGCAATAATGCCGCTAAGGGAAAACTCACCTTCGCCTATAGCGATGGTGAAAACCGCTACGCGTCAGGTCGTATCGCCTTCGATATCTCGCCAGTTAACAGCAGCGATGGGGCGAGCCAGTGCTAACACCTCCCAGCGACTTAGTTGAGTCGGCACCCATCAAGCTCGCCTTAGTGATCCCCAATTACAATCACAGTGCCGCAATTGCCCAGACCTTGGCCGAACTCGCCCAATTTAATCTGCCCTGTTATTTGATTGATGATGGCAGCAATGACGAAACCCGTTATCTACTGCAATCCTTAGCCCAAACCTATCCTTGGGTGACTTTGCTGCTGCATCCTTACAATCGTGGTAAAGGCGCTGCTGTGATGACGGGCCTACGCCGAGCCTACAGCGATGGCTTTAGTCATGCACTGCAGGTCGATGCCGATGGTCAACACAATCTGGCCGATATTCCAGCTATGGTAGCAAGGGCGCAGGCTAAACCCGATGCGCTGATTTCAGGCAAACCCGAGTACGATGAATCCGTGCCTAAGGGCAGGCTTTATGGCCGTTATATCACCCATTTTTGGGTGTGGGTCGAAACCTTAAGCTTTGATATTCAAGATTCTATGTGTGGCTTTCGCGTTTATCCCTTAGCCGCCACGGAGCGATTACTACGCCAGCAATCCTTAACGGAGCGAATGGATTTTGATATCGAAATCCTAGTCAAACTCTACTGGCAAGGGGTGGAAATTTTATTCCAGCCGACTAAGGTGATTTATCCCGAAGGTGGTGTTAGTCACTTTCAAGGTGTGGCCGACAATGTGCGCATCACTAAACTGCATACCAAGTTATTTTTCGGCATGCTCAAACGCCTGCCTTGGCTATTGAAGCGTAAATCACAGCAACAAGCCGCGCAAAACTCCCATTGCTCGTCAGCAACACAATCGACTTCAGCAACATCATCAACTTCAGCCACCCATTGGTCGGGCATGAAGGAGCGCGGCAGTTACTGGGGCATCAAACTGTTAGCCGAGAGCTATCGTATTGGCGGCCATTGGTTGTGCCGCGCCATTATGTACCCGGTGATTTGCTATTTCTTTCTCACGGGCAAAGTCACCCGCGAAGCCTCGTTAGATTTCCTGCGCCGCGTGCAAACGCTTGAGCCGCAACATCCTAAGCTCAACCAGCCCGTAGGCTGGCGCGATAGCCTGAATCACTTTTTAGCCTTTGGAAATGCCGCACTCGATAGAATCGATGCGTGGTGCGATCGCATCCAATTTAGCCAAGTGGATTTTCCAGACCGCCAAGTGCTGGCCGACCAACTCGAAAGCGGTAAAGGCGCCGTGTTATTGGTGTCTCACCTCGGTAATTTAGAACTCTGCCGCGCCATTTCAATCCACCAGCGCAAAGTCAAAGTAAACGTCATGGTGTTAACGAGCCATGCGGAAAATTTCAATAAGGTACTCAAACAGTTAAATCCAGATAGCACGCTTAATCTTATTCAAGTGACCGAGCTTAACCCCGCGACGTCTATGCTGTTGCAGCAAAAGATAGAAGCCGGTGAACTGGTGGTGATCGCGGGCGATAGAACCTCGCCGAATACCCAAGGCCGCGTCATGTATGCGCCGTTTATGGGGCAAGATGCAGCGTTTCCTCAAGGGCCGTTTATTTTGGCAGGTTTACTCGATTGCCCTGTATTTTTAATGTTTTGCCTGCGGGAACAGGGCCGTTATCGGGTGCATTTAGAGCACTTCGCCGAAACACTTAAAGGCCCAAGGGCGGGCAGAATGGACAGATTACAGCAGGCAGTAAATCGCTACAGCGAACGTTTAGAATACCTTGCCAGACGCGAGCCTTTGCAATGGTTTAACTTCTTCGATTTTTGGCGTAAAGACAGCGAGTTAGAACGCGCATCAGCCAATTCAGTACAAGCCGATGCTGTAACAACAGAATCAGCATCATCGCAGGTCCCAGAGCAGGATCATAAGACAGACAGGACTAGTCATTCATGAGCCACACCCAAGCCGCCGACTCAAAGAATCAATCAGACTTAAAGACTGTTGAGTTCGGCCGTCAATTTCTAACCTTAGAACAAGTGGTTGCCGTCGCCAAGGGCGCACCAGTCAAGCTCTGTGATGATGCGGATTATCAAGAATATATCCAAAAAGGTGCGCGCTTTATCGATAGCCTGCTGCACGAAGAAGGCGTGGTTTATGGCGTCACCACAGGTTATGGCGACTCTTGCACAGTCAATGTGAGCTTAGATCTGGTCCACGAATTGCCACTGCATTTAACCCGCTTCCACGGCTGCGGTTTAGGCAAGACCTTAAGCATAATGCAGGCCCGCGCTGTGATGGCTTGCCGTTTAAACTCCTTAGCCATTGGCAAATCTGGCGTGACCTATGAGCTATTAAAGCGCATCGAAACTTTGCTCAATCTCAACATAGTCCCTGTAATCCCAGAGGAAGGTTCGGTCGGTGCCAGTGGTGATTTAACGCCGCTGTCGTATTTAGCCGCCGTGTTAGTCGGTGAGCGCGAAGTGATTTACCAAGGTGAGCGCCAAGCGACTCAAGCTGTTTACGCTAAGCTCAACATTATCCCGCATGTCCTGCGTCCAAAAGAAGGCTTAGCCCTGATGAACGGCACGGCTGTGATGACGGCCTTGGCCTGTTTAGCCTTCGATCGCGCCCAATATCTTGCCCGCTTAAGTAGCCGCATTACCGCTATGGCTTCGTTAACGCTAAAAGGCAACTCGAACCATTTTGATGAAATCTTATTTGCCGCTAAACCGCATCCGGGGCAAAACCAAATCGCCACTTGGATACGGGAAGATTTAAATCACCACGAACATCCACGTAATTCTGACAGGCTGCAGGACAGATATTCCATCCGCTGCGCGCCGCACATTATCGGCGTGTTGCAGGATGCGCTGCCGTTTATGCGTCAGTTTATCGAAACCGAAGTCAACAGCGCCAACGACAACCCGATTGTCGACGGCGAAGGCGAGCATATTCTCCACGGTGGCCATTTTTACGGCGGCCATATCGCCTTTGCGATGGATTCACTGAAAAATACTGTGGCCAACTTAGCCGATCTTATCGATCGCCAAATGGCACTGGTAATGGACCCTAAGTTTAATAATGGCTTACCCGCTAACTTATCCGGCTCAACCGGCCCGCGCCGCGCGATTAATCATGGCTTTAAAGCGGTGCAAATTGGCGTATCGGCGTGGACAGCAGAAGCACTCAAGCACACTATGCCGGCCAGCGTATTCTCACGCTCGACCGAATGCCACAACCAAGACAAGGTGAGCATGGGCACTATTGCTGCCCGCGACTGTATGCGCGTGCTGCAATTGACCGAACAAGTCGCGGCGGCAGCCCTGCTCGCCATGACTCAAGGTATTGGTCTGCGTATCGTCCAAAATGAGCTGGACGAAGCCTCGCTCACCCCTTCATTGGCGAAAACACTCGCCCAAGTACGCGCCGATTTTGAGACCTTAATCGAAGACCGACCGCTTGAAGCCGTGCTGCGCCAAACCATAGCTAAAATCCAAGCAGGCGAATGGGAAGTGTGCCGATGAAATCATTGCTCACTATCGATATGGAAATGCAAATCCCCTTCCACGATGTGGATTCCATGGGGATCACTTGGCATGGTAATTACCTGCGTTATTTCGAGATTGCTCGCTGCAAACTGCTCGATGAGCTGGGCTATAACTACCGCCAAATGCAAGCATCTAACTATGCGTGGCCAATTATCGATTTGCAGATTAAATACGTCAAAGCCAGCACCTTCGAGCAAAAAATCACAGTCCGCGCCGAGTTAGTCGAGTGGGAAAACCGCTTAAAAATCAATTATCAAATCCGCGACGTTGAAACGGGTGCGCGCATCACTAAGGGTTATACCATTCAGGCAGCAGTCGACATGAGCACCCAAGAATTGTGCTTTGTTACCCCAGAGGTGTTCCGTAACAAAATAGCCATCCTGCTCGCTAAGGTTGAAGACTAATGAACTCAGTACTCGCGAAGAGCTCTGCTCTGACGAAGAATCCTGTGCTGGCGAAGTGTGCATTACTCCTCTGCCTTGCTTGCGGCTTGGCTTGTGCTTTGATAACCCTGCCACTCAAAGCAGAAACCTTAGCTGAGCCCGGTGTTTATCAAGCGCTCTTTAGCCAAAATGCGGATACCGCGCAGCTTGTCGCCCTGAGCCAAAAGCTTAACTTGGGCGAAACGGTGCGAGGCCAGTTTGTGCAATCTCGGCAGTTAAAGGTGCTCAAAAAGCCGTTAATCAGCCAAGGTCAGTTTATCTTCGATCAGACCCAAGGGCTGATATGGCAGCAGATAAAGCCCTTCGAATCCCTGCTGATTTTAAAAGATAAGCAGCTTATTCAGCGCAATAGTCAAGGTCGAGTCCAAGTCAGCAAGGCCGATGCCTCGGCGAGCGCTGCCGCTATGGGCGATTTATTGCCCAGCCTAGTGCGCGCTATGCTCGGCGGTGATATTTCCGGTTTAAGCGAAAACTTCGAGCTGCACTTTCTCATTACAGACAGGTTAAAAATAGAAAGCTTGAGCACAGACGGCCAATGGCAATTAGGCCTAACGCCCAAAGATCCCTTAATGAAAAAAGCCATCACCAATATGGTGTTAGAGGGGAGCGATGTGTTGCAATCCTTAGTGCTGCTGAGCGCAGCGCCGAGTGTGAGCCCACAGGATATGACCCGCATCGACTTTAGTGCGCTTTCCCAAGGCAAACTCAGCGAAACCGAATTGGCGCAGTATGCTGTGGCGATAGAGGCGAATAAACCTTAACCATGGCCGCCAACTTCACCGCGCGCGCCAATCAAGCGCTAATACAATCATCCCCTAAATGGCGCCTCGCCATTTGGTTGCTATTGATGCTCTCTGCCAGTCTGTGGACTTTGCAACTCTGGCAAAACGGCGCAAGGGTGCAGAGCGATATTCTTGCTATGCTGCCGCATTTACAGCAGGACAAACTCACAGAGCGCGCCCTTAACCAAGTTGAAGCGACGCTCGCCGATCAAGTCTATATTGCGCTCGTCGCCAAGGATGAAACCACGGCAATATCTGCGGCTAAGCTGTTGATGCAAAAGCTTGAAACTGACCTTGTTGCTACTGGAAAAAATGCTGCACTCACAGATATTCGCAGCGCCGATATGCAGCTCGGTGAAGCGTTGGGGCAATACTATTTCCCCCACAGATTTAAATTGCTGACAGCGCCACAAGCTGAGGCGTTAGCAACGAAAGACATTGGAAATCTGATTGAAGCGGCCACAGCGCAGCTTTACAACGCCTTTAGCTACGCCAATAGCAACTTGCTTGCCCAAGATCCGCTGCTGTTATTCCCCGCCAATTTACTCGCCCTCGCGCCGAGTTCCAAAGTCAGAGCCAGCCAAGGCATTCTGCTAGCGAATCAAGGCGATAATGTCGCTGCGGTTGTTATGGCAAAGGGGCGAGAAAGCGCTTTTAATCCCAATGCGCAATTGGCGCAGATGACGGCATTAACCCTAGGATTGGATGCGGTTAAACAAAGCTATCCCGATATTACACTGCTTAAGGCTGGTGCCCTGTTTCACGCGATTGCGGCGACCCAAACGGCTAAGAGTGAAATCTCGATCCTTGGTCTTGCATCCTTACTTGGGGTAATAGCTTTAGTCTGGCTGGCGTTTCGTTCTGTAATGCCGCTACTGCTGGCAATCGTCACCATTTCCAGCGGGCTGTTGCTGGCCGTGACTTTTACCTTAAGCGTATTTGGCGAGCTGCATTTACTCACCTTAGTGTTTGGTACTAGCTTGATTGGCATTGCCATCGACTACAGCTTTCATTTTTACTGCGAGCGCTTAAGCGATACCGAACGGAGCGCTCAGGCGACGGTCGCGTATATCTTCCCCACAGTGACACTTGCCTTTATCACCAGTGCCTTAGCTTATGTGGGCATAGGTTTAGCGCCGTTTCCTGGGATGCAGCAAGTGGCGATTTTCTGCGCCGCGGGACTACTCGGGGCCTATCTCACCCTCATTCTCGCCTACCCACAGTTAGCGGGAAGTCGTTTGCCATCGGGCTCCCGCCCATTAGCGTTAGCGGGGAAGTACCTTGCCAACCTCACTCAGTTATCCAACCGATTGACCACACCTTTAGGCATGGGCATGTTTGCTTTAGTGATAGTGGTGTGGTGTCTGGTTGGCGTAACCAAGTTAACCGTCGATGACGATATTCGCCATTTGCAGCAAAGCCCCGCGAGCGTGACTGAACCTGAAAATAAGCTCAGGCAGCTACTCAGCGGCGGCACAGATAATCAATTCTTACTGGTACGCGCCGCGAGTGAAGAAGCACTACTACAACAGCTTGAGCGAGTGTCGCCACTGCTGGATGCCGCTATCGCCAATCAAGAGTTAGGCAACTACGTCAGCCTCAGCCGTTATCTGCCCAGCCATCAAAGGCAAGACACGGCTTATCGCTTACAGGGTGAAATCTATCAAACTCAGATAGATACTGTGCTCACAAACCTTGGGTTGGATGAGAACTTAAAGCCAGAGCTGCAAGCAAGCTACTTAGCGGCTAAAGACCAATATATCGCCCCAGCGGATTTCTTTAAGCTAGAGGCAGGCAAGCAACTCGCACCGCTGTGGCTAGCACCAAATGGCAACGCCACCGACTATGAAGCGCTAAATGATGGCGGCGCGAGCGCTGAGCATGGTGCCATTGTCTTGCTTGGCGGCATTCAGCAGATCGACGCGCTCAAGGCGCGCTTTGCCAATGTTCAAAGCGTACAACTTATCGATAAAGTCGCGGATATCTCCGCGGTCATGGGCCATTACCGACTGTTAACCCTAAAGCTGTTAGCGCTCGCACTCGGTATCGCACTCTTGTTGTTTAGCCTGAATTTTGGCATTAAAAAAGCCGCGGTTGTGGTTGCAGTGCCAGCCCTTGCTGCCTTGCTAACGCTTGCAACCTTAGGCTTAACAGGCTCGCCACTGAGTCTGTTCCATGCACTCGCGCTCATTTTAGTTTTCGGGATTGGGATAGACTACAGCTTGTTCTTTGCCTCTGCTCAAAACCACGGCAAGGCAGTGATGATGGCGGTATTTATGTCCGCCTGCTCGACCCTATTAGCCTTTGGTTTACTCGCCTTTAGCCAGACCCAAGCGATTCATTATTTTGGTTTAACCCTGTCGCTAGGTATAGGTTTAACCTTTTTACTTTCGCCACTGATTTTAACGACTAAAAAGTCCTGATAACGACAAGGAACGTACTTTACATGCCTACACCCGCTCACGATTTATCGGCTATGCCAAATTCACTTGCCGTCGATGTGGCTATTATCGGCGCAGGACCTTCAGGCGCCATCGCCGCCAGCTTGCTACACCAACAAGGTAAGCGCGTGCTGGTGTTAGAAAAACAACATTTCCCCCGTTTTTCCATCGGTGAAAGTTTACTGCCCTGCTGCATGCAATTCATCGAAGAAGCCGGCATGTTAGACGCACTCAATGCCGCCGGATTCCAGCATAAAAATGGCGCCGCCTTTCGTCGTAATGGCACTTACACTACCTTCGACTTTACCGATAAATTTACCCCTGGGCCTGGCACCACATTCCAAGTGCAGCGCGCCAGTTTTGATAAACTGTTAGCCGATACCGCCCAAAGCCAAGGGATCGAAATCCGCTACGGCGAAACCGTCGAGGCGATAGATTTAACCGAGAATCCATGCTTAATGGTGCGCAATGAACAGGGCGAGCTTTATCAAATCAGCGCCCAATATGTGCTTGATGCCAGTGGTTTTGGCCGTGTGTTACCCCGCTTGCTCGACTTAGAAAGTCCGTCTTGCCTACCACAGCGCAGCGCCATCTTTACCCATGTGGAAGACAACATCAGCGATCCTAACTTTGATCGAAATAAAATTTTAATCAGCGTCCACCCAGAGCATAAAGACATTTGGTATTGGCTCATTCCCTTTAGCAATGGCCGTTGTTCACTCGGCGTAGTGGCAGAACCGCAATTACTTGCGCGTTTACAAGGTTCGCTTGAGCAACAATTGATGAGCATAGTCAATGAAGAACCAGGACTAAAAGCCCTACTGGCAAACGCTAAGGTGGTGCAAGAATGCGCCACACTCAAGGGTTATTCAGCCAATGTGTCACGGCTTGCGACCGACAAGTTCGCCCTACTGGGTAATGCTGGCGAGTTCCTTGATCCGGTATTTTCCTCCGGCGTCACTATCGCCATGCAATCGGCATCGATGGCAGCAAAATGTGTGATTAAACAACTCAATGGCGAAACGGTTGACTGGCAAGCCGATTACTCAGCACCTTTAATGCAGGGGGTGAATACCTTCCGCACCTATGTGCAAGCTTGGTATGATGGCCGCTTTCAGGATGTGATCTTCTATGAAGAACCGAATCCACGCATCAAGCAAATGATTTGCTCGATTCTGGCGGGCTACGCTTGGGACCTCAATAATCCCTTCGTTAAAGACTCGGAGCGCCGCCTGAATATGGTGGTCGAATTGTGCCAAAACCAAGTTGCCATTCCTGAATTTGCAGAGGCGTAACCGCATGTCGCTTAACTTTGACGCGAAATGGCGAGTGTTCCCCGCGCTACTGATCATCAGTCTGGGGCTGACGGGATGTAGCGAACTGTTGTTCAGGCAAACCTGTGTCGGCCTCGCTAAAGACATGCGTTATTGCTTGGCGCCACTGCCCCATGATTTTGCCCCCGCAGCCGATAAGCCTCTGACTAAGCCGACGGCCAAATCCGCCGACATTAGCAGCCCGCAAACCGAGAGTAAAACGGGCGTATCCTCACCCCAGTCCTTTAGCCAAAAGGTCAGCATTAAAGTGGGTGATAAGTCCCACGAGTTACTCACTCAATTAGAGTTTGAGGATGAGCGTATGACGCTCGTTGGCTTAGCGCCACTCGGACAGGCTTTGTTTACCTTAGTTTATGATGGTAATACACTCAGCAGTGAACAAAGCGTGCTGCTAGGGGACAGTTTTAAAGCTGAGTATTTAATGGCGATGATGCAACTGATCTATTGGCCTGAGCAGAGTATTCGCGCCCATTTAGAAGGTGGTCATTTAGTCACAGGCCTTTGCGATACGGTAGGGGGAAATCAGGGCGATGCACTTGTAGGCACCCGAGTGAATACAATCCCTTGTCGCCAGATCTATAGTCAAGACACCTTGATCAGTAAAAGCGGCCAGCAAACCCATGTGGTGCAAATCCGTTATCAACAAAATATCGGCGATGCTCTTTGGCAAGCCCACATCAGCTTAACTATGCCACAAGCTAAATTTGAGCTAGAAATCGAACCTATTTAATCTGTTAGCATCCGCACTTAACTGTGCCATGGTAAAAAGACACACAATGATGAACAGAGTAGCTATTACACAGATTGGATTGTGTACCCCGCTAGGGCAAGATTCCCAGCAGGTTTTAGACCGCCTGATCGCCGGTGATACCAGTGCGATGCTGCGCAGTGACACTCTCCTGTTCGAGCACCCAACCTTAGTTGCCCCCGTGACGGCAGCACTACCAACCATTCCCGAAAAACTCATTCAGTTCGATTGCCGTAACAACCAATTACTGCTGTGCGCCGCACTGCAAATTGCGACCACAGTTGAACAAGCGAAACGGGATTTTGGTCATGCCCGTATTGGTGTTGTGCTAGGCACAAGCACGTCAGGGATTTCAAAAGGTGAAGCCGCGCTGAGCTACCGCAATCAACACGGATACTTTCCGGCGGATTACCACTATTTCCAGCAAGAGCTCGGCAGCACCAGCGACTTTTTACGCCAATATTTTGAGCTAGACGGCCCTTGCTACACGATTTCGACCGCCTGCTCATCCAGCGCAAAAGTCTTTGCCAGCGCTAAACGCCTATTACAGGCGAATCTCTGTGATGTTGTGATTGTCGGCGGTGTCGACAGTTTATGCCAACTCACAGTCAATGGTTTTCACGCCTTAGAGTCTGTCTCGAAAGGCCACTGCAATCCTTTTAGCATCAACCGTGATGGCATCAATATCGGCGAAGGCGCGGCGCTTTTCGTCCTGACGTTGGGCGAGTCAGAGGTCATGCTAGCGGGTATTGGCGAGTCGAGCGATGCCCACCATATGTCGGCGCCACACCCCGAAGGCGAAGGCGCCATCGCTGCCATGCACGCGGCGTTGCAAGATGCACACATTGCAGCAAAAGACATTGGTTACATAAACTTACACGGTACAGCCACGCCTAAAAATGATGCGATGGAAAGCCGCGCAGTGGTTGAAGTGTTTGGTGTAAACGTACCGCCCTGCAGCTCGACCAAGCCCTTAGTCGGCCATACCTTAGGTGCCGCTGGCGCCATTGAAGCCGCCTTCTGTTATTTATTACTTTCAGCACATAATCACCGCCAAGCCCTGCCACCCCATCAATGGGACGGACAAATCGATCCACAGGATCCGTCCATTGCCTTGGTCGAGCGCCATCAAGTTGCCGCTAAGGGCGCGCTTAATTATGTGATGAGCAATTCCTTCGCCTTTGGCGGCAGCAATGCCAGCCTGATTTTCTGCCGTAACGAGGCCTAGTACCATGCAGTTACTTAAGATCAATAAACCCTTTGCCGAACAGAATATTGCCGATTTTATTCCCCATAGGGCACCGATGATTTTGCTCGATAAAATCATTGGCTATCAGCGCGATAACCTAGAGACCGAAGTCACCATCACAACCCAGAGCCCCTATTTCGATGACAAACATCGAGCCGTACCCAATTATGTGGGTATCGAATATATGGCCCAAAGTATTGCCGCCCTTGCTGGGGTTGAGGCAAAGCTTCGCAATGATAAAATCCGCGTGGGCTTTCTATTGGGATCGCGCAAATTAACCTTGTATGCCAAGCAATATGAGCTCGGGCGCACCTATCGCACCCAAGTCAGCCGCCTCTATCAAGAGGGATCGGGATTAGCGGTATTCGATTGCCAAATTTATCTGCTGCCCGAAGCCGGCACTGAGCTAGAAAAGAGCTTAGTGGCCCAAGCCAATGTGAATGTGTTCCAACCTCAGGACACACAAGCCTACCTTGCAGGCAATCAAGACGCGGCAAATAGAAGCCTTGGGCACTAAAGCAATGATGTAGATAAAAAAGCCTTAAAGCGCCTTAACAAGCGACCTTTTTACCATAAATACATGAAACCCCATACCGACACATAACGATAAAATGGGGTGGAGAAAACAGATGAATAACAGAGTATTAGTCACAGGTTCGAGCCGTGGCATTGGCAAAGCCATCGCCCTAAAACTCGCCGCTGCGGGTTTCGATATCGCCCTGCATTACCACAGTAACCAAGCGGCTGCCGATGACACTGCAGCGCAAATCCGCGCGCTTGGAGTGAATGCGAGCCTGCTGAAATTTGATGTCGCCGACCGCGCAACCGTCAGAGCCGCCATTGAAGCCGATATCGAGGCCAATGGTGCCTATTATGGCGTGATCCTCAATGCTGGCATCAACCGCGACACCGCCTTTCCCGCCATGACAGAAAGCGAGTGGGACAGCGTGATCCACACTAACTTGGACGGTTTTTATAATGTCATCCATCCCTGTGTGATGCCTATGGTACAAGGCCGCAAGGGCGGACGTATCATCACCTTAGCTTCGGTTTCTGGGATTGCGGGCAACCGTGGCCAAGTCAATTACAGCGCCTCAAAAGCGGGTATTATCGGCGCAACTAAGGCATTGTCATTAGAACTGGCAAAACGCAAAATTACCGTTAACTGTATCGCTCCCGGCTTGATTGAAACCGACATGGTGGCCGATATTCCTAAGGATATGGTCGAGCAATTAGTGCCGATGCGCCGCATGGGTAAACCCAGTGAAATCGCCGCCTTAGCCGCATTTTTAATGTCTGACGATGCCGCCTATATCACTCGCCAAGTGATCTCGGTCAATGGAGGCATGATCTAAATGAGCGAAGCGACAAATCAAACCCGCTTAGGGAAACGAGTGGTTGTCACTGGCATTGGCGGCATTACCGCCCTAGGGCATGATTGGGAGGCGATAGCGGCGAGCCTTAAGGCGCAGAAAAACTGTGTTGTCACTATGGGCGAATGGGATAAATACGATGGCCTCAATACCCGCTTAGCCGCCCCAATTACCGACTTTGAAGTGCCAAGCCATTATTCGCGCAAGAAAATTCGTTCTATGGGTCGGGTTTCTATCATGGCGACCCGCGCCAGTGAACTTGCATTAATCGATGCGGGATTGTTAGACGATCCTATCGTGTCCTCGGGTGAAATGGGTATCGCCTATGGCTCGTCCACTGGCAGTACCGATGCCATCATCGCCTTTGGCGATATGTTGAAAACCGGTGATATGTCGGGTGTCACCGCCACGAGTTATATCCGCATGATGGCACACACCACAGCGGTGAATGTGGGGGTATTTTTCGGCTTAAAGGGCCGAATTCATACCACTAGCAGCGCCTGCACCTCGGGGAGCCAAGGCATAGGTTACGCCTATGAAGCCATCAAATACGGTCATCAAACCTTAATGTTGGCGGGCGGCGGTGAAGAACTCTGCCCCACAGAGGCTGTCGTGTTCGATACCTTATTTGCCACCAGCACTAAAAACAGCACACCCGAACTCGCGCCACGCCCCTTCGATGCGAGCCGTGATGGCCTCGTGATTGGCGAAGGTGCCTGTACGCTGGTACTCGAAGAGCTCGAACACGCCAAGGCGCGTGGCGCCAAGATTTACGCTGAGTTAGTCGGTTTTGGCACGAATTCAGATGGCCAACACGTCACCCAACCAAACGCGCAGACCATGGAAATCGCTATCAGGTTGGCGCTCAAAGACGCACAGCTTGAGCCTAGCGCCATAGGTTATGTGAACGCCCACGGCACGGCAACGGATCGCGGTGACATCGCCGAAAGCCACGCGACCCATGCAGTTTTTGGTGCTGGTATGCCGATTTCATCCCTTAAAAGCTACACGGGCCACACCTTAGGCGCATGCGGCGCATTAGAAGCTTGGGTGAGTATTGAGATGATGAATGCGGGCTGGTTTGCGCCGACACTCAATCTTGAAAGTATCGACCCACAATGCGCCGATTTGGACTATATCCGTAACGAACTGCGCCAAATCGACACAGATTATGTCATGAGTAATAATTTCGCCTTTGGCGGTATTAATACCTCGCTGATTTTTAAACGCTGGGCCCAATAACAACATATAAAAACCACATAAGGACATCACCATGAAACCACTCTTTGCAGGTATGCTGCTTAGCATCAGTTTATTAAGCTCGCCTTTATTGGCTCAGGAATATACGCTTGAAACCTATCAAGAAATCTTTAAGGGTGATAACCAATTCAAGCAAAAAGAAGCCATTGAATCACTCACCATCGCTGGTTTATCAGATCCTGCCATTTTTGATGCGCTCGAAGCAAAGCTACTCGCATCTTTGCCCCAAGCCACTGAAAAAAATGCCATTGACTACAGTGCTTGGTTAGTCAAAGGCTTAGCTTATTCAGGCAATGATAAGTACAGCGAAACCATCAACAAGATTGTTAATGGTGATTATCCTAAAAAACTCAAAAAATACGCAGGTCAAGCTTTAGAGAACATAACAATATATAAAAAATGGAATGCGATTCTTGCGGATAAAAACCAATATATTGCCGATCAAAGTCAGCAAAATAATGCCTTTGCCAATGCCCTACGCAGCAATGATTTAGAATTAATGCGTCTCGCGGCTAAACGCATCATAGATGACCGCCAGTACGATGATTTTATCCTAGCCGTACTCAGTAACGAATTGAAAACACCACGCTTAATGGCCGATGACAAACTCGCCATCGATACCTATGCCAACATGGCAAAAGCGCTAGCTAGTTCGGGGAATACCGCTTACCGCGATGTGATTGAAAATATGGCAACCACGAGCTCAAACAAAAAGCTCAAAAACTACGCCGAGAGTTATTTGAAGAAATACTACTAAGCCTACCCGTTTTACGCTTAATCGAGTAAATCATGGCCGAGCTTATCCTCGGCCATTTTTATATTCGCCTATACAGGCTTGCCATGGTAATCACTCACTACACTGTGAAAGAACCTAGAGGCTCTAAGTTGATAAACGAGAGTTACCGAAGGCGAAGAGGCAGTTAAACATAGATATTGTTCAGAGTGAGGCCAACCATGGTACTGGCTCTACGACCCGCAGCAAGTCTATCCTTGGATGCTCGACCGCCCCGTCCATGGGGCGGACGGTCGTCTCGCCAATCACCATGGTTTGCCTTTCGAGCATTAGTGTAATCTGTAGGCTTACAAAGACGCGAGCTAACATTTAATAACTGCAAACTTCGCTAACCAAATTTTACAACATCTAGTTAGGTAATTATTCGTTGTGAGCAAGATGTATATTTCAGAGTGTAGCTGTACGACTTTCATGCACATATGATAGGAAATGGTGATTAATTTCAAATTAAATCTACTGATATTGTAATCAAGTAAAGATAGCGATATCTTGCCTTACTCTTACTTTATTGGAAATTGTGGCATGTTTAACTGGATTACTCCTGAAATCATTATTGCTATTTCGTCAGTATTTATTGCACTGTTTGCCTTAGTTGCAACGATTTGGCAGGGTAAGATGACAAAGAAACATAATAAATTATCCGTTAAACCAATCCTTAACTGTAGAGTTGAAATATCAAATCACTGCGAGAAAATAGGAGTTCATTTCACTAACGATGGCATTGGACCGGCGATTATTACTTCAGCGAAGATAAAACGGAATAATAAAGAATTTAGCTTGGGAGATTTTAGATATCTAGGATTATTTCCTGAATTAAGAAATGAGCATTTTCATTTCAATCTTTTGGGTATCCCAGGCACTATTTTACCTTCACAATCACAATGGCTTTTTTCTACAAATGAACATAAGAATGGCTTTGTCAAGATTAATGATCTTATTTCAGCATTAAATGAAGTAAATATTGAAATAAAATATGAATCAATGTATGAAGATAAATTTACTTTTTTAAGAAAAATTGAGCCTCCACAATAGTCCTATCTTGAGAGATGTACGGCTCAACATTCAACTGATACCTTTTCTACTCCCTAGTTTTGTGGCCTAGCATTTGCTTATCCACCACGGCGCATTGGCAAACAGACGACAAAGCGCGATGACGCCATTATGGATAAGCCAAAATAATAGGAGCACCCGATCTGCTATGAAATCCACCATAAGAGCCATGAAAATAACCTTAGATGACCTTAAAGGGCCTGAGATTGCGGCTTTACTGCAGGAACACCTCAACGATATGCGGGCAACCTCACCGCCTGAAAGCGTTCACGCATTAGATCTTGACCGCCTGCGTCAGCCCAATATTCGTTTTTGGACCCTGTGGGATGGTAATAATCTCGCGGGCTGCGGTGCACTAAAATGGTTAGATACCGAGCACGCGGAGATCAAATCCATGCGCACCGCCGCGCCCTATAAGCAGCAAGGTATAGCGTCTAAAATATTGCAGCACTTAATTAACGATGCTAAAGCCACAGGCATTAAACACCTGAGTCTAGAGACAGGTTCGATGGACTTCTTTAATCCAGCCCGAATGCTCTACACCAAATTTGGCTTCGAAAGCTGCGGCCCCTTCGACACCTATCAACTCGATCCCAATAGTGTGTTTATGACAAAGAAAATCTAAAAAACATGCGCCTTAGTCTTTGAAATTCATCTCTAAGGCGCTTTGCTGCAGTTAAGTATTAGATCGCTTAACTACTGATGCAGTTCTGTGCCCGTTCCACCAATGGATAATAAATCCAAGTAACAACCCCCAAAATGCACTGCCGATACCCAATACACTAAAACCCGATGCCGTGACCAAGAAAGTGATCACCGCTACTTCGCGATCTTCCGTTTTAGCTAATGCGGCGGTCAGGCTATTGGCGATAGTGCCGAGCAGGGCTAATCCGGCGATGGCCAGTACTAACTCCTTCGGGAAAGCGGAAAACAGTCCAACCACAGTGGCGCCGAGTAACCCAGTGATAAAGTAAAACACCCCGCCCCATACCGCCGCCCAGTAACGGGTCGCTGGATTCGGGTCTGCTTCTTTACCCATACAAATAGCGGCTGTGATGGCGGATAAATTAAAGGCAAAACCGCCAAAGGGCGCGAGGATAACCCCGATTAGCCCTGTGCTCGTGATCAAAGGTGAAATGGGCGGCCTGTAACCATTACCGTGCAGCGCAGCGACACCCGGCATATTTTGCGAGGCCATAGTCACCACAAACAGCGGTAATGCCACGCCAATCACACTCGCCAACGAAAACTCAGGTGTAGTCCACACCGGTATCGCCAGTTGCAACTGAACCGCATCTAGCTTGAGCAAATCTAATTGAAAACTCATGCCTATGCCCACCAGCAACGTCAGCAAGATGATGTAACGCGGCGCAAAAGGCTTAACGACGACAAACACCAACAACATGATCAAAATTAGACTCAGCTGGGTTTGCATCGCCTGAAATAGCCCTAGGCCAAATTGCAGCAGAATCCCCGCCAACATGGCGGAAGCCACCGACTGCGGCATGATGCGGATAAGCTTATCCATCCAGCCCGCCACCCCGCAAAGGGTGATTAGAATTGAACTCACCAGAAACGCGCCTATGGCTTGATTGACGCTTAACCCCGCTAAGCTAGTCACCATCAGCGCTGCGCCCGGTGTAGACCAAGCCGTTAGAATAGGATTCTTGTAGTAAAGCGATAACCCTATACTGGTCACACCCATGCCCACTCCTAAAGCCCACAGCCATGAACTGATCTGTGCTGGTGTAGCCCCCACCGCCTCCGCCGCTTGAAAGATAATCACCGCCGAGCTGCTATAACCTACTAATACCGCAATAAAACCCGCTGATATTTTTGATAAACTCCCTGCATCTCGCCACATATCCACTCCCTTTCTCTGCAATTAGTGTCGCCATTACTTTGTGCGCTATAACTTATAAAATGAACAAGATAGCTTTTGTGCGCTATAACGTACGAGATGGACAAGATAACACCTGTGCGTTATAACGTACAAACTAAATTTTCATAAAAATGATGGGGCCATTGTGCAGACGATAAACAGCTATCTCGCCACCACGCTTAAAGCACTTCGCAACCAAAAGGGATGGAGTTTAGATAAAGCCGCCCAAGAGACGGGCGTGAGTAAGGCCATGATAGGACAAATCGAGCGCGGTGAATCAAGCCCAACCATTGCGACGCTATGGAAAATAGCCAGTGGATTCAATATCTCGCTGTCGACCTTTCTCGAACCCACACCCCAGAGCCAAGGCGCAGTATTCCGTAAACCCGACGAGTTACGCCAACAACCCGCCACCGACGGCATGCTAGTCGCCTCACTCTTCCCCTTTGAAGAGCGCTTCGGTTTCGAGATGTTTGAACTCACGCTGCTGCCAAACTATGAGCGCCTTTCTGAGCCCCATGAAACGGGTGTCACTGAGCATGTCATTGTCTTGAGCGGCACTATGGAAGTGCTAGTCGATGGCGAGTGGCAAACACTCAAGCAAGGTGAAGCGGTACGATTTGCGGCCGACAAACCCCATGGCTATCGCAATCTAAACGAGCAAGCCGTGGTATTCCACGACATCATTCACTATCAACGAGGCAGTGAATCTAGCTTGTAGCAGCTTATAACGCCAGTAATGCAGAGTTCGAGTACCAACAACGCCAAAGACCAAACCCTTCACTATGATAATTTGCAACACTTGCACTCGCCAATTCATTAGAATAAACTTATTGAAAATTTTCTAATGGTAGGAGCAATGCTATGTTTCAATCTTTACTGGCTAAGTTATCCGGCAGCCACTCGGGCGAAAAATGTTGGCAATTGATTGAACAAGGCGCACGGGTGATTGATGTGCGTTCGCCGGAGGAATTTGCCTCAGGTCATTTGCCCCAAGCCATTAATGTGCCATTGCCAACGCTCGACCAATGGTTACACCAAGTCGACAATAAGCAACATCCCTTCGTGCTCTATTGTGGCGCGGGTATTCGAGCGCAAAAAGGCTGCGACATTCTCAAGGCCAATGGCTTTAGCTGCGTAGTAAATGGTGGCTCGCTTAAAGATTTAGTCTGCTGCCAACCGAGCTAATTTAAGCCTCAGTTGTTCGGCGCCAATCTTACCAATCTGTATGTTGTGATGGTTTAGATATCTGCGAGGTGATGTATGCATAAAACGAATTATGCCAAAGCGTTACAGCTTGAAGCCACACTGGTTAACCCTGCTGAAAAGCCGCTTGAAACTGAACGTCCTGCACGCTTTAGCATCAGTCGTAACCGCGACCAAGCCAGTACTAAGGTGCGTTATGTTGAGACAAGCACCCTCGCCAAAGGCTGCAGCCTTTGCGAATAAACAGCTTAGCGTGCCACTTAAACCTAGCCACTTAAGCCAAGCGTGCTTAGCTGAAATGGACATACAAAAATGCCAGCCTATTAAAGGCTGGCATTATTTATTCAGCCAAATCAAATGGCTCAGCTAATCAATGGGACAATTAAGCTTTCAGCTGATCGATACTGTGTTTCGCTTCGCTCATGCCTTTGTCGTGGGCTTCAGGGCCCATGTTCAACGCTTCGGCGTAAACAACTTCAACATTAGTGATACCAATAAAGCCTAAAACCGTTTTCAAGTAAGGTACAACGTGATCCGTTGGGCCATCTTTGTGAGCGCCGCCACGGGTCGTCACTAACACAGCGCGTTTACCTTCCACTAATCCTTTTGGACCTGTTTCAGTGTAAGTAAAAGTCACACCGGCACGGGCGACAAAATCGATCCAGTTTTTAAGTTGAACCGGAATCGTAAAGTTGTACATAGGTGCAGCGATAACAATCGTATCGTTCGCTTTTAATTCAGCGACTAAGGTATCTGATAAGGCGAGCATTTCTTGCTGACGTGCAGATAATTCTGCACCACCGCGTAACCCAGAAGCGATTTCACCGTCTACCATAGGCAGTACGTCTTTACCGCCTAAATCACGCACTGTAATAGCGGCGCCTTGGGTTTCCCAGTGACTCGCTAAGTGATCAATTAACACGGCAGATTGTGAATAACCGCCAAGAATGCTTGATTTTAAAATTAAGACTTTAGACATAATCTGCTCCGAAAATAGGTAAATGACTCAGAGTCAGATGGAATATCTCAACTCTATGGCGCTAGTGTATTAGCCCATAAAAAAGAAATAAAGCGGATAAAATCTGAGATTAGCTTCGATTTTTTAGAAAGGTTATACGTCATCTTCGACGTACAGATACACTAAGTTGTTTTCGACGCATTCATACTTTCGACGTACTAACATACAGGCCTTCAAAAACCGCACACAGTGAATCCATACAATACAATTGCACTTCCAGCTTCACCTTAACTCTGCGCCCCCTTTGTAACGGGCTGAGATCCACATCTGGCCATTGTACTTTTACCACAGGGTCACAAGTCACAGGAGCAAGATAACGAATATGGGCATCGGCGAGCACAATATCACCCGCCACGCCCACCAACTGTTGATTTAGCCACACTGCACCCCAGCCCGTTAAGGTCATCAAGGTATAAATACTGCCCGCAAACATGGTCTGATGCAGATTAATATTGGGCATCATCGGCGCTGTGACTCGAAATTCTCCCTCGCTGTAATCGAGTGGCACTATCTGCATAAACTCGCTAACGGGGATCGTACTGTGCCAAGTCTGGCGTAATTTAATGAGTAATTGATCCATGTGCATTCCCTTAATACTCCCTTAGTACAAGCGACATTGATTATGCCTAGCACCCCATCACCTAGACCCCTAGATAAACATCACGATAGAAGCTACACCTGCAGATTAAAGGTCACGGGGCCATCATTGACTAAGGACACTTGCATATCGGCGCCGAACTGTCCGGTTTCTGTATGAACGCCCTTAGCGCGGCAGAATGCGACAAACTCTTCATACAAGCCTAAGGCTTGATCCGGCGTACCCGCCCCTGAAAAACTCGGCCTCAAGCCTCGGCCTGTATCAGCGGCTAAGGTAAATTGTGACACTACTAATAAAGACCCACCGACTTGTTCTAGATTGAGATTCATCTTGCCATTTTCATCGGAAAAAACGCGATAACTCATGACTTTAGTCGCCAACTTTTCCATCTTCTCGCGGGTATCTTCTTGCTCGACACCGAGCAGAACCAACAAGCCTTTATTGATTTCACCTAAGGTTTGGTTATCAACCACCACACTGGCGTGACTCACTCTTTGAATTAACGCAATCACAACTTTTCCTTTTAGATTAAGGCTTAACGGGAACCATTTGCGGCATTAGCGGTAGCGGGCGGATATATTGCTCTACGCCATCAGGCAAAGATTGTACGACTTGCGCCAAGCCGCCATTCGTCCACAGCATAAAACGACGTAACTCTTCTATTTCAATACGGTCGGCAAAGGTCACTGTACCTTGCACTTGGATCACTGCGCCTTGGTCCAACAACACAAACTTGGCAAAATTAAGCTTCTGATTCAAGGTGCCAATCACGGCAGGCAACTCTTGGCTGGCCTGCAATTGCGGATGCACTGCATAGAAGCGATTCATTAAAATACGGTCAATGCCCGCCGAATTGATACTCGGCTCAAGCAAGAATTGGTTATTGCCAAACTGCACAGCCACTTTAGTCGGCGCAACTTGGGTGGCCAGATAATTTGCGTTAATCAGCGCTTGGTACAAGCGATCAGCGGCAGTTTCATTAGTCAACCCACCGAGTTCAACAACTTTGGGCGCGACAGGGGCACTCACGACCTCCTGAGCCACCACTAGGTCAATCGCGCTGGTTTGCGAGGGCGCCGTGGCGGCACAGGCGGTTAATCCGAGTAAACTGGCACTGATGAGCAATGTTTTCATTGTATTTCTCTTTGATGTATCCACGACCACATAGCATGGATTTCTGCTGTAACCGCCAAAAACAAAGACTCACTATTGAGCATATGTCCGCCATCGACAACAGATTGAATTGTAATAGCATGCTCCAACCCAGCCAAAAAATCGCGTAATAGCGTCGCTGGGCAAATCGCATCCTGCATTCCTTGCAATAACACACTACGCGCCTTCACTCTAGGCGTCACGCGCTGTAACACATTCATGGCATTGAAGTAATTATGTCGAGCAAAGTGTAACTCGATATTGGCTAATGCTAATACGGATTCGGGTAACAGCCTTGGTAGCACTAACCTCGCCCCCGCAAGCTGCAACTCCCACTGCACCCAACGCCGCGCAAAATGGTATCGCACATTTTCATCGGCTGATGCCAAACCTAGATGATATGAATCCAGTAATTCAGTCAGCGATAACTGAACCGGAAAAATGTCATTGAAGAGTCGATAATCAGCAGGTTGCAATTTTGCCGCGCCGTCAGCGCCATAGAGCCAGTCGAGACCTTCTTTGGATGGAATAAATAACGCCCACAGTACCTGTGAAATCACCCGCTCTGGGAATAATCCGCTGTAAATTAAGCCTAATGTGGCCCCAAAAGAGCCTCCGGCTAAACACCAACGCTCAATACCCAATGCAAGGCGAATCGCCTCAATATCGCTAATCAAACCAGTGAGATGGTTGTTGGCTAAATCGCAAAAGGGTAAAGATTGCCCAGAACCGCGTTGATCTAAAAGCAAAATCCAATATTGATCGCCATTAAATAAAGCTAAATCACCGATATCACAACCCGCTCCTGGACCGCCGTGCAAATACAGCAGTGGGATACCTTGTGGATTACCGTATTGCGCCAGATGCAATTGCTGACCATTGCCAACGTTAAACCAGTCGCGACGGATAAAAGATGGGAAGGATTCAGGCATTCAGTGTCATCGACATTAATAATCCTCTAATGGGGTCATTCAGATTTAGCCACCGCCTTGAGTGCCGTCACCTCAGCCGAAGTTAACACCGCAGCGGAATTTTCTTGGGAGGCATTTTCTAGGGGCTTAGCATTCAGAGCGGTTTCGTCATCATCTGAGCTCGACTCATAATCTAAATATTCAGGCATCGCGGCGGTAATTTCCGCGCCGAGTAATACTATCATCCACGATAAATACACCCAGACAAAGATAATGGGGATCACGGCTAAAGCACCATAAATCGCTTCATAACTCGGAAACTGAGTGACATACAAAGCAAAGGCTTTTTTACCTAACTCAAACAAGATTGCGGCAACAATCGCCCCTAATAGTGCATGTAGAAACTTCACTTTTTGATTAGGCACCACCATATACAACAACAAAAATGCCGCCACAGAGAAAAGCATAGGTAAACGCTCAAGAAACACGGGCACCACACCCGACAGCTGACCGTCAAAGACCTTCAATGACACCACGTAGGAAGTGGCGACCAAACTGGCCCCCACCAAAACTGGGCCCAAAGTGATGACCATCCAATACATAGAAAATGCCACCACCACTGAACGCTTCTCTTTAGTACGCCAAATGTTATTGAGCGATTTATCAATGGCAGAAATCAGCAAAATGGCAACCACGACTAAGGCCGCAATCCCGACCGCAGTCCCCTTAGAGGCATTGGCCACAAACTCATTGATATACACTTGCACAGTATCGCCAGCGGCGGGTAAAAAATTCTGATAAACGAAACCTTCTATCTGTCCACGTATCCCCTTAAATACCGGAAAAGCTGACAGCATAGACATAGTCACCGCCACCATAGGCACGAGTGACAACAGTGTGACATAGGCTAAATGTCCGGCGCGAATATTGATTTGATCTTCAACTAAACGCCGTCTCAAATGCAGCAGGAAGTGCCAGATCCCGAGGAATAAGGCGCGAATTTGTGCCAGTTCTATCTTCTTAGTCACGGGTTTCTCTTGATTCTGTTGGTATAGACTCGTTATCTTCGTACAATAAACACTTAATTTACAAGTCTAAGGAGTGAATTGATGTCTCAACAAGGATCTGCAGGTAACGTTATTTCCGCTATTGCTAGCCTATTTTTTCCTGGGCTAGGCCAATTATTGCAAGGCAGAATAATGGCCGCACTGTTATTTTTCATTATCACAGTGGTGGGTTATGCCCTCTGGTGGCTGATTGTACCCGCGGTAATAGGTGCTATCTTTCATCTGTGGAGCATTATCGATGCGGCGCGATTTAAAGCCGATTAATTAATTTCATTCAGCGACGGAACACCCAATGAAAAGACTGATAGCTTCAGGGCTGATTGCCACAAGTCTCCTGCTTAGTGGTTGCCAGAGTGCCTACTACGGCGCAATGGAAAAGGTCGGTTACCATAAACGCGATATTATGGTCGACAGAGTTAAAGATGCGAAAAAATCCCAACAGGATGCTCAAAAAGAGTTCAGCTCAGCCCTAGAAGAAATGCAAGCACTGCTCAATTACAGTGATGGCAACTTAGAAAAAGCCTATAGCAGAGCCAAAGATGAATACGAATCGGCTCAAAGTGCCGCCGACAACGTCAGCAACCGTATCAATAAAGTCGAAGATGTAGCCGAAGCACTGTTCGATGAGTGGCAAAATGAAATTAGCGAGATCAGTAAAGCTAATCTACGCCGCAACAGTGAAGCTAAACTCAAAGAAACGCGCCGCGCCTATGAACAATTGATTAAAAGTATGCGCCGTGCCGAGTCAAAAATGCCGCCGATACTCACCGCCATGAAAGACAATATGCTGTATCTCAAGCATAACTTGAACGCCCAAGCCATTGGTGCGATTAAAAGCGAATTTGCGAGTCTGCAAACCGATATTTCTGGCCTGATTAAAGAGATGAACACCTCGATTAACGAATCGAGCAAATTTATCGAAGCACTCGAAAAATCAAAAAATTAATCCAAATGCCCCACTGAACGCCTAAGCCCTAGCAAAATAAATTGCTGGGGCTTTTTATTCTTTGTGTGACCTCGCACGCTGTCCCTGCAAGCCATACTTTATTTGTGCAAGACTAAAACACTTAGCTTTGTGAGCTATGGCGCGCTTTAATTGATTGATAGCGCGAATCTTAGATCTGACGCACAATTTCACTTATTACTCAAAAACTTATCCTCAGTTCACCACTCAGAGCCTGTACTTGTAACTTATTAGCTGTATTCATCACTATGACTTTTATCGAATCACTCACGCTGATGTTGGCACTCATGTATCTCGCCTCCCTCAGCTATTGGAGCGGCCAGAAATGGGGCGCGGTCGCCACACTGTTGCTCAGTATTGGTGCGGTGGCAATGAGTCTTTATTGGCCACTGGCTCTCGGGCTTCTTATTGCACTACCACTGATGCTACTTGGGCATAAATTTGCGCCTGATGCACTCAAGGGTGAAATTAAAATCAATACCCTTCGTGAAGGGACTCAACATGTCTTAGCGCTATCGCTCTTGCTGGTTGCCATACAATACACAATCAATACCGTACTGCTTAAGCAAGGAATCACACCTTGGCTAATGCGCCCAGACGTAGTCGATGCCTTTTTACCGATTGCGGGTGGCATTGAGCTTAAAGCCATTATCAGCCTCAATTTGTGGGATCAAACCCATCCTGCGGCAGCAGTCATGCTAGCGGCGGTATTACTCACAGGTTTACTCTGCAAGCGGGCATTTTGCGGTTGGGCTTGCCCATTAGGTTTGGCAGGGGAATATCTGTATTCCTTTAGAAAACGCTTTATTAAATCAGAGCTTACACCACCCGCTTGGCTAGATTGGCCACTGCGAATGTTGAAATATCTATTACTCCTAGCACTTTGCTACATAGTCATTGGTATGCCAGCACAATCCATCCCCCATTATCTTGAAGGTAATTATCATAAGATTGCCGACTTGAAGATGGCATTGTTCTTCCTAACACCCAGCCTAATCACGCTACTGGTATTTGCGCTGATCCTCGCTTTAGCGGCATGGCGTCGTCAGGGATTCTGCCGTTACTTGTGTCCCTATGGCGCTATGCTTGGGATCTTAAGCTTTGCAAGCCCATTAAAAATTCGCCGCAATACCCAGCACTGTCTTATCGAAGCGAAAGGAATGAAATGTGACAAGTGTACCCGCGCTTGCCCAGCAAACATCATAGTGCACACTAAAACCACGGTTCGCAGTGACGAGTGCCAAGCCTGCATGCGCTGTGTCGCGGCTTGCCCTAAATCCGCCGCCCTCGGCCTTGGGCTGAAATCAGGCCATAGACTCGGTCATAAGGGATTGCTCGCATTAGTGCTTATCGCATTATTTATCCTACCGCTGGGCGCTTACTTAGCAGGTTTCTGGCATAGCCAAACACCAGACAACATCCGCATGGAATTGATCCAAGTGATTAATAGAATTGGGCACTAGAACACCTAAAATGACACATATGATGGGATCCAATTGCGATGGAATAAAACACTAACGAAATTGAAAAACAGCAGCAGATAAGACTAGAAAACCTCAAAATGGAAACCTTTAGGTACAACTAAAGGTTGACCAACTTAGTAGGAATAATCTGAAAAGATTAAAATAAAATCATATAGAACAGATGCTTAATTGACACAAAATCTAATTACTGGTCTAATTCGCGCGCATTTAATAAAGGAATGTATTAACCAAAGGAATTATTGTGTGAAAAAATCATTATTGATCGCTCTTACTGCTCTGCCATTATTTGCTTATGCTGGCCCATTCGATTCAATCGTTAAATCAGCAACTCAATCTGTCACTGACACAGTGAATGATACGGCGACCAATGCGTTAGACAGCGCAACGAATGAAGCGATTAAAAATACATTCGGCATTAAAGAAGGCTCAACCAAGCAAACAATCACTGAAAAATTAGGTGCGCCTGCTAGCACTTATAATGAAGCGGATCTAGAAGTTTGGGCCTATGATCTTAGTGCGTTAAATGCAGCTTCTCCAATGCTGGCAGAAACCACTAAGACTTTGCTGAAAGATAATGAAGTCGCTCAGAAAAATGTGACTATCAGCTTCAAAGGTGAAAGTGTCAATGCGGTAAAATTGGCAGATAAAGCTAAGTCATAAGCTTGACTGCTCACTCGATAGGGCTCTAAGTCCTATCGAGTATCCCGACGTCCTCGGCCGCACCACAGCCATGATAGGCGTTAGCAATAAAGCCACTGCCAAGTAATACTACCCAGAAAAACCTCACGTGCCGCCCAGTGACACACTCAGCTAACGCAATCCAGTAACCTCTCATCAGCAGCCCCTCTAAGCAATACCAACAAGCTTTGCCTGATTTTGAATAATCCCAGCAGGCTTGTGTTAAATAATACTTGGGCTAAATGATACATTAAGTGAATGCAAAACAATTTTGTCTCCCAGACCATACTGCAGATAATGGCTTACATCACTCTCTGCAGTATTTTTAATATATACGTCATAAAATTGATTACAATCAGGCAACAGCTAGACTTTATCGCAGATAATATTCCTATACGGATATTAGGAAAATGGTTTTATGTTCCCCAACGGAGCTAACCTATGCGACCCGACCGACAGCAATTGATCCATTCGTTATTTGACGAATATATTGAGATGTATGCCTCCCGTGATGACAGGCTAACTCGTCGCTTTAGTGATAACTTTAGCGGCTATGCAGGGAGCAGTGACCAGCTTGTCACCAGCAGGGAAGAATGGGTGCGAATCACTCGTCAGGACTTTGCACAAGTGCCTGAGCGAATCCACATCGAAATGTTAGATCTTTCTTTACAAGACCTTGCCGACAACCTCGTGGTGGTGACTGCCTTTTTCCATATCCACTTACCTATCCCTAATCCTATGCTTTCCCGCGAGACAGCACGGCTAGTGTTGATATTTCACCGAGAAAACAACGACTGGATGATTGTCCACAGTGGCATATCCATCCCCTACGGCTTAGCCCACAAAGGGGAAATTTACCCGATCGCGCGATTAGAGGAACGTAACGTCGAACTTGAATCCATGATCACAGCTCGAACTAGTGAACTGGCAGAAGCCAATAGGCAACTTGAAATACTCAGCAATACCGACGGTTTAACCAATATAGGCAATCGCCGCCTATTTGACATGATGTTACAAACGGAGTGGAGTCGTGGACAAAGGAGCAATTCATCACTGGCCCTCATCATGCTCGATATTGACCACTTTAAACAATTTAACGATCACTATGGCCACCTCGCCGGAGACGATTGCCTTAAACAATTAGCAAGTACACTATCCCAGTCCGGTCGCAGAGCGGGCGAATTAGTCGCTCGCTACGGCGGCGAAGAATTTGTCATTCTATTACCGAATGTCGATAATCAAACCGTACTTGAGACAGCCCAGCACATTCATCACCTGATCCAATCCATTGCCATTCCGCATGCAAATACCGACCTTGGGATTGTGACAGTGAGCGCAGGCGTCGCCTATCTGCAACCCTCTAAACAACAAAATGCTCTAGAACTTGTTCGCCAAGCGGACGCCGCTCTCTACCGCGCAAAATCCGCTGGCCGCAATTGCATACGGGTGATGGATGAGGACGACTAATACCAATCGTATTAAATATCTGTTCATTCAGCGCGAGTTCAACGCGCTTTAGACAAGGCGAAGGCTTGAAGGCATAGTGGTGCTCTGTCGAAAGCCTTGAACGCAGTATAAAGCGCTTTGCCATGTAGTGAACATCAGCCGCCCTTCGGGAGCCACACAGGCATCCCACTCCCGTGTTGCATTGACTTAAAAGGGAATAACCATTTCTGCGTCAATGCGCCTTGGATTGAGATGCCTGTGAGGCTCTGAACTGATTAGCTATTTAATGTGATTGGTATAATACCCATTACTCAATTTATCCCAACAAAAAGCCCTGCACAGTTTCCTATGCAGGGCTTTTTAAACCGATAGACTCACCTTAAGGGCGTGTCACCTGAATCAACAGGCTGGCATTAACCGCGGTTAAAGCGCTTACGATCGTTTTCAGTCAAGTGTCTCTTACGAACACGAATGTTCTTAGGCGTTACTTCAACTAATTCATCATCATCGATGAACTCAAGCGCTTGCTCAAGTGTCATTGTGATTGGCGTAGTCAACACTTGGGCTTCGTCAGTACCAGAAGCACGCATGTTGGTCAGCTGCTTACCTTTCAAACAGTTAACAGTCAGATCGTTTGAGCGAGCGTGAATACCAACCACTTGGCCTTCGTATACTTCAGCGGCGTGGCCGATAAAGAGACGACCGCGATCTTGCAGACCGAACAGTGCGAAGGTCAATGCCTTACCCGTTGCGTTAGAGATCAATACGCCGTTAGCGCGTTGACCGATATCGCCACCTTTGTGCGGACCGTAATGGTCGAATGAGTGATAAATTAGACCAGTACCAGAAGTCGCAGTCATAAACTCAGTTTGGAAACCGATTAAACCACGGCTTGGGATGATGAAGTCGATACGTACACGACCTTTACCATCAAGCTGCATGTCTTTCATTTCAGCTTTACGGGTACCTAATTTCTCGATTACTGTGCCTTGATCTTCTTCTTCAACGTCAACAGTCAAGGTTTCAAATGGTTCACACAGTTCACCGTCGATAGTTTTCAGAATAACTTCTGGACGTGATACGGCTAACTCGTAACCTTCACGACGCATGTTTTCAATCAAGATTGATAAATGCAATTCACCACGGCCAGATACACGGAAGCGATCTGGACTTTCTGTTTCTTCAACACGCAGTGCCACGTTGTGGACTAATTCTGTTTGCAGACGCTCCAGAATGTTACGTGAAGTCACATACTTACCTTCTTTACCTGCAAAAGGTGAAGTATTAACTTGGAAAGTCATGGTCAGAGTAGGTTCATCAACAGTCAAAGGTGGCATAGCTTCTACTGCACCAACGGCACAGATAGTGTCAGAAATTTTCAGCTCGCCTAAACCTGTGATAGCAACGATGTCGCCAGCGTTAGCAATTTCAACTTCAGTACGGTCTAGACCCATGTAACCTAATACTTGGCCCATTTTACCGTTACGAGTTTTGCCATCAGCGCCAATAATAGTCACTTGTTGGTTAGTTTTAACGCTACCACGCTTGATGCGGCCGATACCGATAACACCCACGTATGAGTTGTAGTCGATTTGCGAAATTTGCATCTGGAACGCGCCTTCGGCGTCAGCATCTGGGAAAGATACTTTTTCAACGATAGTTTGGAACAGCGGCGTCATATCATCGCTCGCTACATCCGGATCTAAAGTTGCAAAACCGTTTAACGCAGAAGCGTAGACGATTGGGAAATCTAGCTGCTCGTCAGTTGCACCTAAGTTATCGAACAGGTCGAATACTTGGTCAATAACCCAATCTGGGCGTGCACCTGGACGGTCAATTTTGTTGATAACAACGATTGGCTTTAGGCCTTGAGCAAACGCTTTCTTCGTTACGAAGCGAGTTTGTGGCATTGGACCGTCAACGGCATCAACTAGCAATAATACTGAGTCAACCATAGACAGAACACGCTCAACCTCACCACCGAAATCGGCGTGGCCTGGGGTATCAACGATGTTAATACGGTAGTCGTTCCACTTGATGGCAGTATTCTTTGCCAGAATCGTGATCCCACGTTCCTTTTCAAGATCGTTGGAGTCCATCACCCGCTCAGTGGCTTCTCCTCGGGTTGCAAGGGTGCCTGACTGTGACAGCAACTTGTCTACCAGGGTCGTTTTGCCATGGTCAACGTGTGCAATAATGGCGATGTTACGTAAATTCTCTAGCACGGATAAACCTCTTACCATCAAACAAAAATAGGGATATTTCAGTAATTCGTTATGGTGATCGAGCTCGATCTACCACAATAAAAAGCGTGCCATTCTACTCCAGAGCGGCCTTGGCGCACAGGATTATTTTTGAACACTTATAAAACAATTCGCCAATCCTTGGGTAATTTCCGCCAATCATCCACTGAATGAAATCCTCTATAGCCAGAGTTAACGCTCTGTTTAATTGCCATATTCGTAGGAAAAATCCGAGTTAAGCAGCTGAATTTGCTATTTTTCGTATTCAATGTTAGCACTGCTAATGTCGATTTAAGCATCAGCAAAATCGACTTAGGTACAGAGAAATTACCACGTGAACACACTGCAATAAATTCTGCGGCACACTTAATCTAACGTTCATGTTGGCGTTTACACCCGATGGCATTAAGACTCACTTCATTGTCACGGGATACCTTTTACGCATGACTGATTTCACTTGGCCTGTGAACAGCAAAGACATTTCGCACATGAGAACGAACTCTTTCCTAATAATATGATAATAAACCACTATTGGATTGATAATGCGTGGCATAGTTGGACAGACTAGCGTGGTTTTATGACAATTATGCGGCGGTTATGCGGTGGTAAATAGTCCCGTTCTGTACTGAAAGTATGTGTGAGCTTCACAGAGGCAGTACTTACTGAGATAGTGAAAGCCAAAGTGTCATTGCCATCTCATTGCCATATAAGTGGTGCATGTTATCGCTGTGCATCCCAGCTTAAGGTTTGCATGAATCAATTCAGTGCGCACCAAAATGGAGTAATGCACCAAAATGCCACAGACAAAAGCACTATTATGGTGCACACGCGAATCCAATTAAGTGCAACAAAGATTTTAAACCATGTTAATCAGTAAGTTAAATTATTGGCATGGATATCGCTTTATAGCTCGTAAGTTTGGCTCAAGATAAATCACTTGAGTTAAAAGATTATAGAAGGGGCATCCCTTTACCCTACCGGAGGCTTGAGAATGTCAGTTGAATCAGTTTTAAAGCAACTTGAAGAATTAGAAGTTAAGTTCGTTGATTTACGTTTTACCGACACTAAAGGTAAAGAGCAGCACGTATCTATTCCTTCTCATCAGGTAGATGCTGATTTCTTCGAAGACGGCAAAATGTTTGACGGTTCTTCTATCGCAGGTTGGAAGGGCATTAACGAATCAGACATGGTACTGATGCCAGATCCAACGACATTCGTACTGGATCCTTTCACCGAAGAAACCACAGCGCTGATCCGTTGTGACATTCTTGAACCCGGTACCATGACAGGTTACGACCGTGACCCACGCTCAATTGCTAAAAAAGCAGAAGCTTACCTGATCTCTACTGGTATCGCTGATACTGTATTGATTGGACCAGAACCAGAATTCTTCCTATTTGACGATGTCCGTTTCGGTACTGACATGTCAGGTTGTTTCGTTAAGATCGACGCTAAAGAAGCGGCTTGGAACTCAGGCACTAGCTACGAAGGCGGCAACACAGGTCACCGTCCATTTGTTAAAGGCGGTTACTTCCCAGTTGCACCGGTTGACTCATCACAAGACCTACGTAGCGCTATGTGTTTAGTGCTCGAAGAAATGGGCCAAGTGGTTGAAGCGCATCACCACGAAGTGGCGACTGCAGGTCAAAACGAAATCGCCACTCGCTTCAACACCTTGACTAAGAAAGCGGATGAAATCCAAATTCTGAAGTACGTAGTGCACAACATGGCACACGCTTACGGTAAGACGGCGACTTTCATGCCTAAACCCATCGTTGGTGACAACGGTAGCGGCATGCACGTTCACCAATCTCTGGCGAAAGACGGTGTTAACTTGTTCGCTGGCGACAAATACGCAGGTTTAAGTGAAACGGCTCTGTACTACATAGGTGGTATCATCAAGCACGCTCGCGCGCTGAACGCTTTCACTAACCCAAGCACTAACTCTTACAAGCGTTTAGTGCCACACTTTGAAGCACCTGTTATGTTGGCCTACTCTGCCCGTAACCGCTCTGCATCAATCCGTATTCCAGTGGTACCAAGCCCTAAAGGCCGTCGTATCGAAGCACGCTTCCCTGATCCACATGCAAACCCATACTTAGGTTTCGCAGCGCTGCTGATGGCGGGTCTTGACGGTATCCAAAACAAGATCCACCCAGGTGAAGCGATGGACAAAGATCTGTACGATCTGCCTCCAGAAGAAGCGGCTGAAATCCCACAAGTGGCAACGTCATTAGAAAACGCCCTTGAAAATCTGCAAGCTGACCATGAGTTCCTGACAAAAGGCGGCGTGTTCAGTGAAGATTTCATCCAATCTTATATCGTACTGAAAACAGCAGAAGCTGAGCGCGTAGCACGTACAACTCACCCACTTGAGTTTGAAATGTACTACAGCCTGTAATGGCTAGCGCTATACAACCGGCTCGCTTTATGTAATTGATACAGAAAATATAAAAGCCTCGATAGCAACGCTATCGGGGCTTTTTGTATTTTGAAGGTATATACAACTTTGATTCTGATTCAATCATCGCGTTGTTCTCTAAATAGGCATCATCGCCAACCACTCTTTTATCATTCATAGAAGGCACGCCAGACACCGCGGCAACAGCAGCAACAATAGAGATAGATGGTTAAAAACCGATTTAAACTATACGAGGGTGCGGCATAAAACCACCCATATAGTCGGAAGTTAACTACCGCGCCATTATTGTTAAGTGTCCAAGCTTTATTCAACTAGGCTGGGGATTGTCAGGGGTAAAATCTGCCAGTTGGGCAGGTTCGCCTGACTCAAATGACGCAAATGTTACGCCATCTAACACGCGCTCATTTTTAAATACACGGATTTCAGAATCAGGTAACTGCGTCATTAGCAATGACAAGATAGTGTGCATCTTATCCAATGGGCAATGAAGACGAATGCTTGCGCGTAAGCCCATTGTTCGTACATCCGATTGGCAGGCAATAAATGGACGATTCCGCGTTACCTTAATCAAATGACGATGCCCATTTTTTATAGGACTCTCGTAAGTAGTCTCTATATTTTTAAAACCGGTGAAGAAAAATGCCATCACAGCAAAACCACCCGCGCCGACCAAGGCGGCCGGGCCTAAAAAGGCCACCCCGACAATACAAACCACCACCCCAAACCAAGCCAGCCCCCGCACTACCGCGTAGGCAGCATCCGGTATAACGTCATGATAGGTGGTAACTAACCCCTCGGTGGTAAGCCGATAATTGTACTGTTTGTCAGCCAACCAGAGGTAGCGCATAAATGGCCCAAAAATCATCGCTATGATGAGAAAATAATACCATTGCTCAAATCCATACCAGTATGTCACCAACCCAACTAGAGCCGTAATCCCGCACGGAATAAGGACCATGATCCACCCAATGCCATACACAGTCGCTACCTTAATATCCCACTCATAGNAACAGTTATTAACAGCAACAATCGAACGCGGGATGGAGCAGCATGGTAGCTCGTCGGGCTCATAACCCGAAGGTCGTCGGTTCAAATCCGGCTCCCGCAACCACTTCTCTTTAATGTAAGAGAAAAATAACCAGCATAAGCTGGTTTTTTTGTGTCTGAAATTAACCACAGTTAAATATAGGACAGAGCAACAGGCTCACTCGTCGGGCTCAATTCTTTATAAACAACAGGCGAAGGTCGTCGCTGATTTAACATTAGCAATCCAGCTCCCGCAACCAATTCTCTTTATTAAAGAGAAAAATAACCAGCACAAGCTGGTTTTTTGTATCTAAAATTCGTAATAACCCTCTGTAAAATCCTAACCAGATCAACATGGTAGCGCTCATCGGATTCAACAACCTATAAACAACCGATGAAAGCCATCAGTTCAAATCATCTTCAACAACAGCGTCCAAAATAAGATTTAAACTGTTCAGCTGACATCAATGCATTTTTTGGATGTCAAATTTCGCCATAAAAGTGTCGGACAATATGACGCCTGCCATAGCACCAAAGGAAACGGTGAAAATCATGATGAAAGGTAGAGGTTTCAAATAAGCGGAAGTCAGAACACCTTGACCGAACCAGTGCAGTAATAGACCAAGCATCATGACGCCAAAGGCGAGCCTATTTGTGGCAAAAAACATCGGAATTTCAAACGCCCACAACGCTTTATTTTCCTTAAATTGAGCGAACCCGAAATAGAGATAAAGCAGTAATGCCACTAAGGCGATAGCGCAGACACTGAGTGTATAAGTTAACTCCGATGCCCCGACCAACACTTGATAGCCGATACGAATGGCATAAATACCGACACCCAACCAAAGTATCAGCAGCGGCAATAAAATGAGTCCCATTTTTATCCTTAAAAGTTGAGACAGACATACACTTAGCACCTAAAGCGGACTTTGAAAATGAGCGCTTAATGCTATTCACTGACCACAGTTTGTGAAGTGAGCACTTGAAATACGTTCTTAGATTGAGCGCTTAGAGTCAAAGTTAGGACTTAGATTGAACGCTTAGAGTCCGTTCTTAAAGTAAATGCCTTAAGCAACAGCTAAAATAGCGCCGAGATCTGCATGCTATTTTATCCGCGCCATATGATACACACTGACAAACTCACCATTTCTAAAGGCAAAATCCTTCGACTCACCTTCAATCACAAAGCCAAACTTTTTATATAGACCAATGGCGGCATGATTATCAGTATAAACTGTTAATTCAATTCGTTTTATATTCATCCATTTATCGGTAAGCTCAAGCATCGCGTTAATCAAGGCACTGCCTATACCGCGGCCTTGCCAACAGTCTTTTACACCCATACCAAAGGAGGCAACATGCCTACGGCGAGGTTGCTCATACACTTCAAAACCCAACTCACCGACAATTTCACCTTCAATCTCTGCGACATAACGATGAACATGATTCGATGTTGCAGCAAGACGCGCCTCCCATTTATCGGTCGATGGCAAAGGTAATTGCAAGGTACCGGCATAGGCATTTGGACAGGCATATACTGCTTGAATGGCTGCAGCGTCACTCTTCTCTGCATGCCTAATCGTAATATTTCCCAATGAGTCCCCTCCATGGTTTTCTAATAAAAAATACCTGTCCGGTTCAACGTACACAGAGCTAAGCACACAGATCTAAATCCACGGATTAGCTTAGGCACAAAGGCGCGAACACTGTGGTAAATCGCAACTTAGCCCGCTTCTTATCAAACCGACTTTACGGATGAAGCTCGCATAAGACAAGTATGAAATTTAAAAAACTATTGATAAACCTAGTTTTTATATGGGTAGATATCAATTGAAATGAGGATTGAAGCACAGCGCTATCTCCACGGCCCTATCACCACAACCCAGCCTCGACATCTTGAAAACACTGGGCAAATAAAAACCCGCTCAAGATAGGTTCTTGGCGGGTTTAAGGGATATCGCGACAATTGAGTCGAGTCGAACAGTTCAGCATTTAAATTAAGCGAATATAATCAACCGCATTACACTAACTAAACTGAGTCACTGTGTTCTGTTAAAGCGGTAAACGGCCATTGAATGACAAGGCTAACGTCGTGCTATCCACATATTCAAGCTCGCCACCAACGGGCACGCCGTGGGCGATGCGACTGATCATCACCTTATGGCGTCTGGCCATATCAGCAATAAAATGCGCTGTTGCCTCGCCTTCTACCGTCGGATTGGTCGCTAAAATCAACTCGGCCACATCACCCGAGGCCAAGTGGCGCTCAAGTAACGCTAAACCTAGCTCTTCCGGCCCAACACCATCGAGTGGCGATAGATGGCCTAAAAGAACAAAGTAGCGACCGGTGAAATGTCCACCCGCCTCAATGGCTAACACATCGGCCGGCGTTTCCACCACACAAATGGTGGAAGACGTACCGCGTTTATGGCTAGCACAAATCGGACAGAGGGTTTCTTCAGTGTAGGTTCGGCAAGACTGGCAATGACCGACGTCACTCATCGCACTGGACAGCGCACTGGCTAATTTAAGCCCTGCTTTTCTGTCGCGCTCGAGTAACTGAAACGCCATACGTTGCGCCGATTTAGGCCCAACCCCAGGTAAACAACGCAGGGACTGAATTAACTCATCTAACAGTGGACTAAATTTCATCGGCTATCTCAATTAAAATGGCATTTTCATGCCTGGAGGTAATTGCATACCACCAGTGACTTCGGCCATTTTAGTTTTTTGGTTTTCTTCGATTCGACGGGCAGCGTCATTACAAGCCGCAGCAATCAAATCTTCCAGCATTTCTTTGTCGTCTTCCATCAGGCTTGGGTCGATTTCAACTTTACGCACTGTGTGCGCGCCAGTCATGGTGACTTTCACCAAACCTGCACCAGATTCACCCACCATTTCCATACGGGCGATTTCTTCCTGCACTTTGGCCATTTTTTCTTGCATCATCTGGGCCTGTTTCATCAGATTGCCCATACCGCCTTTTCCAAACATAGTCTTTTCTCTTCTATTAGGGTTAGTCGCAAGCATTAACGCGGCTAATCTTACTTAAATAAATGGGATTGGCAATCAATGCCGTTATCTTGTTAATAAACTTATGATCTCGATGCCGAGTTTCTCAGCAGCATCACTATAAATATGCACTCGAAGCCTAAATTTAAACCACAGCGTTACAAATTAACGATGAAAATTTTACCCAAAGACTCGCCAATAATAGCTAACTCGCGGCCTCATTTAACTCAGGTAACGCTTGTATTTGCTGACTGCGTAAATTCAACAACTCTGGCGGATACACTAGACTATCGGCATCGAGTTCGGCGCCCATACGTTGGATCAACCATTGCACATTGTCATCATGAATCAATGATTGATGCGCTTGTTGCAGCAACTCTTGGTGGAAACGCTTACGTAACTCTAAGGGCGTTTCCCGCTGTTCATCGATTCCTATGACCACTTGTACCCGTCTTGGGTTCCCGAGCGCAGTAGTTAAGGCTTGCTCAAGCTGCACTATGGCAACATCGGCCGCTAGATGCTTCTGGTTTGGTTTAAGCAGCAACGGCAAAGGATCACTCAAAGTTTGACAGACAGAATTAACCGCCAGTTGCCGCACTCGCCCGCCGATCTCTAAGCTCGCCATCAACTTGTACCAATGTAAATCTAATGGATGACCGCTAATAGGTTGAGTCGAACTGAGCGCGACTTGTGTCTCATGCGTGTGTTCCACTGTATTCGACGCATTTGTCAGTGCTATTGCGCTAACCGAGGCAAACTCTGAGGCGGGTATTTCTTCTTGACGTACAGCCTGATTTTGAAGTATTTCCGACTTCAAACTTGATGCTGCGGCCTGCCCGTCACTCAGGGATAGAGTGTCATCTTGTGCATGATTAGGTGCGTAACTCGCGCCTAAAAGCTCTTGAGCATGACTGGCTTGAACATTATTTATATCAGTAGCTTGCGCGCTCACAGGCTGAACACAGTTAGTTTTATTGCTATCGACTTGCGTCACTTCGATAGATTCAGCTTCAGGCGCTGCCTCCCAAGGCGGACGATCATCTGCAGCGGACGGTTTGACAGGCTTCTCAGAGACAATTCCAGTTGAAATGACGACTGAAGATACTGCTTGGTGCAGATCGATAGGCTCAAGATCTAAGTCGAAGTCATCATCAAAATCTATCGCTAAATCAGGGTCTAAGTCAGATGCTGGATCAACAGAAAATGCCACACTTGGCTGACTCGCTTCAATTTTAGTAACCGATTTAGGTAAGGTTACACCATGTGATTTAGTGTTTGGCGTCTTAAGTTTTGAGTCCAATGACGACTTTTTTTCATCACCGTCCTTAGCACTTAAGGCGTCAAGATCAGATAGCAGCGAATCCCGCGCCGCCAACACAGCTGAGAGAATATCATCGTCGGCTAAGGATACAGAAGCGGCTTGTTGTAGCGCTTGCTCTTGTATTGAATCTGATACTGAGATCTGTGATTGAGTGAAGACTTGAGCCACAGGTGCTGACTGACGATCAGCAGAAGCTTGCATGCCTGCAGCGTTTGAAACACCTACAGAACTTTGAACATCAACAGAATTTATAGCCTCTTGCGAATCAAAGCCATGGTTAAAGTTATCATCATTATAAGCGCCAGAGGAAAAATCAGCATAAACGTCTTGATAGGAATCAAGTGGAGCTGACTCTAGGGCATAATCCCCCATCGCTGGAAATGAATGCTCAGCTTCATTTCCATGAAGACGATTGGCATCATGCTCTAACTCAAACGCGTTGTTATCGATGTTGTTATCGAAGATGTTCTTTGCAGCAGGGTCTTTATCAGAAAGAGTTTTATCTGCACTGTCATCACACTCAACCGCTGTTGAATTGACAGCAGTTTCAGGCTCTGCCGTATTCACTCGACTCAGCTCGGAAGCTGTTGTGACTAATTCAATTCCTTGAATATTCTGAGTATCAATACTAACAACCGATGCCTCGATACCAGCAACAGATTCTGAAGTGTATATAAGAGACGCTTGAACGGTTGATACCGTTTGAGATTTAGCCTCGGCATTCACTGTGCTGGTATTCAAGATGCCAGCGTTAAATCCCTGACTCTGCGCCTGACTTAGAATCACCGCCTGTTCGGCAATTAATGCCGCATCCGCTTCGAGTTCAGATCCAAACTCATGTTCTACTACATCAGCAAGCTCACATGTCGCCTCAACGGCAGCGGTTTGAACAGTTTCAGCTTGCTGACTCGCTACGGTGGACTCAATTAATACCGTTTTTTTTTCAGCAGGCAGTTGTTCCGCAGTATGTGGCTCAGCAAACTTTTGTTCATTTACATCAGTAGCTTGCGCTATCGCAACTGGCGTTTGCCCTTCAGGTAAACTGATCTCAGCGACCGCATCAGGCTGCCAGCGCTTTACTGGCTTTTCCGGCACAAACGCCACAGCGCGTAATAGCGCCATCTCAAGACCCGATTTAGGATCCGGTGCATGGGGTAAGTCTTTGCGGCCTGTTAATAAAATCTGATAATAAAGCTGCACTTGTTCCGGCTTAAGCTGTTCGGCAAAGGCGCGAATTTGTGCGCTATACAAGGATTGCTGCGCGCAAGCGGGGGCAAATTGGGTCAAGGTAATTTGATGTAACAACTCAAGTAAACTGCGTAGCACTTCTTGGGCATCTGCGCCGTACGCGAGCACTTGGGCACATGTATGCATTAACACACCAATATCGGCATCGGTTAAGGCGTTAAGCAAGGCAACTACATGCTGTTCATCAATACTGCCAAGCATAGTTTGCACTTGAGTGAGCATCACATTACCGCCACCAAAGGCGATGGCTTGATCGGTCAAACTCAAGGCATCACGCATACTGCCATTGGCAGCTTTAGCCAGCAGTTTTAGGGCTTCTGCATCAAAGGGAAACTGCTCTTGGGTCAAAATATGATTGAGCTGAGTGCCAATTTCAGCTTGGGTCAGGCTTTTTAAATTGAACTGCAAACAACGAGATAACACAGTCACTGGCAGTTTCTGCGGATCGGTGGTCGCCAGAAGAAATTTAACGTGCTCGGGGGGTTCTTCTAAGGTTTTTAGCAGTGCGTTAAAACTGCTGCGCGACAGCATATGCACTTCGTCGATGAGATAAACCTTAAAGCGGCCACGGGTTGGACGATACTGCACATTGTCTAACAGCTCACGGGTATCATCGACCTTAGTGCGAGATGCGGCATCGACTTCAATCAAATCGACAAAACGGCCTTGGGCGATTTCCACACAACTGCCGCAAACACCACAGGGAGTCGCTGTCACACCTTGTTCGCAGTTTAAGCCTTTGGCAAAGAGTCGCGCTAAGCTGGTTTTACCAACACCGCGCGTTCCCGTAAACAGGTAAGCATGGTGTAAGCGCTGCTGGCTCAACGCATTGGTCAAGGCATGCAAAACATGGCTTTGGCCAACCATTTGATCAAATGTGGCAGGGCGCCATTTTCTGGCTAACACCTGATATGACATGGAACTCCCCAGAGTATGTGATACAAAAGCGGGAGCATGCGCCCCGAGAACTTTGAAAGATAACATGCCATGATTTGACATGCCATCAAACTATCCCAAGGCGCCTTTAGCTGCAGATTTATTCGCCTTCAAACTCACAAAGTTTAACCAACTCAAGCCCTAATGCGGTTAAACGTGCTTCACCACCTAAATCAGGTAATGAGATCACAAAGGCCGCATGTTTAACTTCACCGCCGAGTTGGCGGATCAGTTTAACGGTCGCTTCGATAGTACCGCCAGTGGCGAGTAAATCGTCAACAACGAGCACTTTGTCATTTGCGCTAATCGCATCAGTATGAATTTCTAGGCTATCGTGACCGTATTCCAGTTCATAGCTTTGGCTGATGGTTGCACGCGGCAATTTGCCGGGTTTACGCACAGGTACAAAACCGATACCCAATTCTAAAGCCAACGGTGCACCAAATAAGAAACCACGGGCTTCAGTGCCCACAATTTTGGTAAAGCCTTGGCCACGATAATGTTCAACTAACAAGTCGATGGTCGCTTTATAGGCTGCTGCATTCTCAAGCAAACTGGTGACATCTCGAAATAAAATCCCTTCCTTAGGATAATTAGGAATCGTTTTAATGCTTTGCTTTATCAAGGATAAGGTTTCTGTATTCATAGCCATCATATTTGCTTAATAAGTTACTTAATCAATTCACCAACCTAGCGGTGGCGGTATAAAACAAAACGTCCACACTGGGTGGACGCATTGTCGAAAGTCGAACAAAGCTTATGCCGCTTTAGTTTTAGTTGCAACAATCACAATGCACAAGTGATGGAAAGGTTATCAATTTGTGCCTTAGATCAAACCCTGTTGGCTCTCAGTTAAATAGCCTCAACAAGAACACGACTAAACTTTCAGTCACAGCACTTGAGCCCATCCAATCACTCAATCATCCCTCTATTTCAGGTATACCTTTAAGATACCAAAGTAGGACCAATGCCATGACAAACAGCAGACCTTTTACCCAAAGGATAGGGACCACAATAATACTGAGACTAAAACTGAGTGCGCTAACTATCATGGCTTTGCGTTTCAATCCCTTACGCATTGCTCGCTGCTCTTGCCACTGGGTTAAGGCGTCGGCAAACCAGGGATGTGTCATCAACCAATGGTGTAAACGTTCACTCGAGCGGGCAAAGCAGAAGGCAGCAAGCAAGATAAAAGGCACGGTCGGCAATATCGGTAGCACGATACCGACTAAACCTAAGACTAAAGCGGTTAAGCCTAACAGTAAAAATAATCCGCGCTTTAATACCATAGGTTTAAATGCCCTTTATCGAAAAAACAAAAGCCACTCGAAGAGTGGCCAATAGGCTATGCGCTAGAGATTAACGCTCGCTTAAATTAAACCTAAATGCTTTAACCAAGACAGACTTGCTGGCAGAGTCGGCAACAGTAAAACTAAAATAAAACCAATAAAATACAAAAAATTAAATGGGTCTTTGAACGGCTGACTACTCATTACAGCTCCTCTAGTATGTGCAAGTATAAGTGCGCAGGAATCGTACAGTGATTGAGATCACAAAACGGCCGACATTGTAGCGGTTTGTCAAATCAATAAAAACCCTCTAAATGTAGGGTTATTGCATTTATTTCGGCAATAATCCCAACCTTAAGACTGACGTCCGCGCACTATCCCTTTCGCCGCTAATTGCTCAAGTAACTGCATACAACCTTGCTCAATAATCTCTGGCGCCATTTGAGGGTAAGTGATTGTTAACCAATCAACTATCTCTTTAAAACCCGCTTGGCCTTGAGCTTGAAGAAATGCCAGCACCTGCGCGCTTAAGGGATTTAACTGTAAGAAGCACACTTCACAATCGGCATCTTGATAGAGACAAAAAAACACTGGCGTATCGAGTCGTTGCTGCGGCCGATAATCCTGACGAATGTGCTGCACCTCAAAATGATACTGCGCCACCCTCGCCGTCTGCGACAAACATAAAGCCTGCGTCGACATTTGCGCTAGGCTAAGTTGAGATTCATCCCCACTCGCCTGTGCGACCGCAACGGCCAACTCCAGCCATTCATAGTGCGCTAATTCGAGCATAAAAACAGGATCATTTGCCGTGGGCTGATATTCCTGCTGTAAAAAATCTAAAAACTCACACGCGATATCGATAAAGATGGGCGATTGGCAATCATGTTGACTGAAAAAACGCTGCACCAAAGTCAGCCAATCCTCCTCAGAATACAAACTTTTCAGCACGGGGAAGCCGTTCGACACAAATCCCAGCACATTATTAAAAAATAACTCGCGGTAAACCTGCATACGCCGGAAATCAGTATCCACGGGCAATGGCGAAGATGGATCGCGGATATAATCGATAAAGGATTGCTGCACTTGCTTAAAATCCATTAGGCGATCCTCTTTACGGCATGAGCACTATTTTGGGCATGGGAGCTGGACGCCGCCATTTGATAACCGTGAATTTGATTTATCTCGAGCAACAATTCAGCGGTTGTCGGCAAATTAAAGTCACGCTCAAGCAAAGTCGGTTTTACCCCATGCAAAGCATAACAGCGCTGTAATAATGTCCAGACGGGATCGTTAATGGCGGCGCCATGGGTATCAATGAGCAGATCTTCAGCTTGTTTGTAGTGCCCAGCAATATGCAAATAGGCGATGCGCTCCGTCGGCATGGCCTGTAAAAAGGCATCGGCATCGTATTGATGGTTTATCGAGTTCACATAGATGTTGTTCACATCCAGTAGCAGTTTACAATCGGCTTCTTGCAGCACGGCATTAACGAATTCAAGTTCTGTCATTTGCGCACCTGGAGCGGCATAAAAAGACACATTTTCTAAAATAAGCGGCCGCTCTAGAATATCTTCTACTTGCTTGACCCGCGCCGCCACATGCTTCACCGCAGCGTCGGTAAAAGGGATAGGCATTAAATCATATAAGTGACCTTGCCCTGAGCAATAACTTAAATGTTCGGAATAGACTTGGATTTGATGTAAATCCATAAAGGTTTTGATATTTTTTACAAACGCGAGATCTAAAGGTTCAGGGCTACCAATGGATAAACTCAAACCGTGGCAGTAGAAAGTATGTTGCTCAGTCAACTCACGAAATTGGCGGCCAAATTTACCACCTAAGGTCATCCAATTCTCAGGTGCCACTTCAAAAAAATTAATAGCATCAGGCACCTGTAAACAAAATTCACTGAGCATTTCTCGTCTTAATCCCAGCCCTACCTGTGTCGTATTTTTTTGATCATTCATAGAACCTCACGAATGCTAACCTGTAATCGCTTAAGAATAAAACACAAGAGACCAGCGCTGGCTGGCCTCTTTAGGCTCAATTATCCCAATAACTGCAGGGATAAAACAAACCCGCTTTACTTCACTTCTTTTTTAACGGCTTCGACTTTAGCATCCACTTTTTCGGCGGTTTTCTTCATATCAGCGCCACATTTTGCTTCACCACACTTACCTTCATGGGCCTTATCAGCGGCTTTCTTCATGTCAGCACCGCATTTCGCTTCGCCACATTTCCCCTCATGAGCTTTATCTGCAGCCGCTTTTTTCATCTCAGCACCGCATTTAGCCTCACCACACTTACCTTCTTTGGCTTTTTCAGCGGCGGCTTTCTTCATGTCTGCGCCGCATTTGGCTTCACCACATTTGCCTTCTGAACCGACAATTTGATAGCCCGCATCCATAGCTTCAAAACCAAATGGGTTAGTTTGTGCATTGACAGCAAAAGCTGAACTCATCACAACTGAACCTAACGCTACTGCAACTGCTGTTTTTTTAACTGAATTCATAAATAATCCCTTCTTGTTTATTGAGTAATAATGACCAACAACAGTTTAAGTAGCTGGCTTACAACAAAAGACCTGCCTTATTTCGATTCTATTGCAAAAAATATCACTAAGTCACAGAAATGGTAAAAATATCCTGCTAGGACAATCAGTTTAGCTTGGATTTTATTTATTGGCGTACCTATTCATCCTCCTTCACAAGGCCACTTTGTAACTTAGGGCTGATAAGGTAGAATGCTCGCCCTTTGCAACAGATATGGGTTTACTGCAGTGCGTGTGATTTTGGCTCCAATGGAAGGCGTAGTAGACGCTTTGATGCGTGACATCCTATCGACCATCAATCCCTACGATTTGCTCGTCACCGAATTTGTGCGAGTGGTAGACCAACTGCTGCCTGAAAAGGTCTTTCTCAAACTGTGTCCTGAACTGCTCAACAACGGCAACACCCCTTCAGGTACGCCAGTACGAGTACAATTGCTTGGTCAAGAACCCCAATGTATGGGCGAAAATGCCCTGCGTGCCATTGAGCTAGGCTCACACGGTGTTGATGCAAACTTTGGCTGTCCAGCAAAAATTGTTAACCGCAGTAAAGGTGGCGCCGTATTATTGCAATATCCTGAGAGTGTGCACGATATTGTCAAAGCCATGCGTCAAGCAGTACCAAAAGAGCATGCCGTAACGGCCAAAATACGTTTGGGCTACGAAGATAAGTCACTGTTTATGGAAAACGCCATTGCTGTGTATGAAGCCGGTGCAACTGAACTTGCCATCCATGCGCGCAGTAAAGTCGACGGTTACAGACCGCCAGCCTACTGGGAATACATCACCGAAGTGCGCAAACGTTTGCCGATCCCGGTGATCGCCAACGGTGAAATTTGGAACAGTGACGATGCTAAGCGTTGTATCGAGGTCACGGGCTGCGACAGTATCATGATCGGCCGCGGGGCAATTTCATTGCCGAACTTGGCTGATACTATCAAGACAGGAGCCACTCCTTATACTTGGGCGCAAACCTTAGGGCTCATGCTCAGTTATACCCAAAGGGAACTCAATGGCCGTAAAAGTGACTATTATCCAGCCCGGATCAAACAGTGGTTTACCTATCTCAACCGTCAATATCCCGAAGCCGATACCTTGTTTAGGGAACTGCGAGTCTTTAAAACAACGGAAGAAATTGTCCGCGTATTAGAAACAGCGCAACGGAACTTATGCGACGAATAATCGCAACGATATATGTGATAAAAGGGCTTTTGCCGTAGCACATATAATGCGATAAGAATGAAGTACTTTTTCGATTTTTAACGGCTAAAAAACCGAAAATGTGGCAGATACTTGATCTTTATCATAGTCGTTGATAGTGGAACTATTAGACTGGACGCCTAGAGTCAAATGAAATAGGCGATTTTACGTGAGCACCACCCATATCAGACATGAATTGTCAGAGCTTGAAGCTAATCTAAGGAAAGAAATAGGCGCGCTCCCTCTGTTCCTCGAAGCCATAGGGGAGCATTACGCTAGCCTGAGTCTGGCAGAATTAATTGATAAATTGGCTCAGACACCACTGGCTGAACACCCACTATTTTGCCGATTAAATAAACTTGATGCCGCCTTTTGCCAGCTCGACTTAGGTCTCTACGGTCTTTGCTCGGATTGTGAGGCAGAAATTGAAAGCGAACGCTTAAGCCAAGATCCCACCGAACAACGCTGCACCTCCTGCGCCGAGCATTATCAGCATGAACACCGCCACGAACTGCGCCTCACGCATTGATAGCGCTCATTCGACACCCAGTAAACTGCCTTATAAGCAAAAAAACCTCCGCAAGCGGAGGTTTGAGTTATCCAGGGAGGGCGGACAACCTAAAACTTCTGGTTTATTCTCAGGTAATACGTTCTACCTAACACATCATATAAACCCACATTCACATCGCGATAATCGGCGTAGGTGTAATAGTTTGGTGTTTCAGCATCAAACACATTATTCACCCCTACTGTGATAGAGCCGTTATAAGCATGGGTATAACCAAACTGAATATTATGTTTAAAGTAATTATCGTAATCAACATAACGGTCGGTTTCTTCTAACTCATTGAAATAACTTGCTGATTGACTACCGATATAAACAACTGTCCATGCGGCAGAAAAATCATCGTATTTCCAACTGGTCGCAAAGTTACCGCGCCAATCGGGCGAGTCAGTCGACCCTGCGTAATCGATCATGTCTGCTTCAGCGTTATCCTGCTTTTTAAAATCAAGCACATGAGTTAAATCCAGTTTGAAATTGAAATCCCCAAAGCCTGTTTCTAAGTTATAAGCCGTAACAAAATCGATACCTGAGGTCTCAACTGTAGCTAAGTTACGAACTCCGGCTTCAATATATTCAATCTTGCCATCAGGACCGCGCGTCACATAGGGAGAAGAACCATTCTTGATTTCATCACGCAGGATATCATCCACATCAATTGACTCAATTTTGTTGTCATAGGTGATTGAGTAATAAGATAACTCCAAGTTCCATGCGTCAGTGACATTCCAAACGCCGCCAAAGGTTAACGAGTTGCCCTCTTCTGCCTCTAGATCAGGATTTCCTCCATACCAGGTTTTATGTTGATTATTAGTCGCACAATATATGGCATCCACGTTACCAGGTTCATTACACCACAAAGAATCAACACCCTTCTCAAAACTCAAGGATTGAGACGAGAACATTTCGCTCATATTCGGCGCGCGGAATGAGTCACCATAGCTAGCACGCAATAATAACGTATCTATAGGACGCCAGCTTAAACCAAACTTAGGCACCACGGCATCGAAGGTCGATGAATTAACGACTTCCCCCTGAGGCCCTGTGAGAGTTCCTTCCTGCTCATAGCGCTCATAACGTACTGCGGCAGAAAACTCAACATTGGCAGGTAAGCCAACTTGGAGTTCCAAATAAGCGGCACTACGGTCACGCGTGGCATCCACATCATCACCACCCGAACCGCCGGAGATAATACCCGCGGCCGATTCTGGATCACTGGTTTGCTTAAACTTGATCATTTCATATTCAAGACCGCCGACCATAGCGACTGAAAGATCACCGTCATCGAGCAGTAAGGTCGAAGCAAGACCATCCAATTGAGTACTTTCAAATTTGCCCTGATAAACCCCAGTATGCGCTGCTTTACGATACAGATCTGTCATCTGTTGATCCCACTGCTCATAACTCATTCCAGAGGTATTGAAAATATCATATTGCTCTGAATCAATTTCTTGCTGAATAATATCGTCGTTCAGTAAATTATAGTTAAAACTATTTGTCGTCGATGTTGCGTGCTGGGCATTTAATTCCCAGTCGATACCATTCCCTGAATCTATTGTACCAACAAAGCCACCTAGAATATCAAAGTTGTTGGTTTCAGTTAATGTATCTCGCTCGCCAAGTTGCGCGCCTCGCATAGAAATCACTAATTCTTCGCCAACTGGATTAAACTTATTATCGGCACTCATCACAGGGGTATTCGTTGATACTGGCGTTCCCGCATAACGGGTTTCAGTTTCAGCTAATGAAGCAGAAGCTCGGCCTCGGAATTTTATATTCTCTGAAATCTCATAGGAGAAATTAGATAACAGCGAATTACGGGTTTGATCGCCAAATAACTTAGTGACATTACCATGGTTATATAAACAACGACCATCACCTGAGTCTATGGTATTTTCCGTTTTTTCACATATATCTGAATTACTATACCAGCTACCGTTGCCTGGTCCATATTTACCGTTTGGTACTGAGCTATATCCACTATATGCGTTATAACTTGAATCGTCCATTCGCCAAATATCACGATCCATTACCGCTTTAGTATCATAATATTCATAGGTTAGCGTGATATTGCCTTTATCAGTATTAAAGCCCGTTGCAAGTGATAAACGGTTGGCATCGCCTCCTTCAACACTTGGCTGCTCAGTGCTGTAATCAAGCTGAAACCCTTCAAACTCTTTCTTAGTGATAATGTTTATCACGCCCGCAACCGCATCGGAACCATATACTGCCGAGGCGCCATCGCGCAGGATTTCAATACGCTCCACGATAGCCATAGGGATAGAAGATGTATCGGCCACAGAGCCAGAGCTCGAACTTGTGCCCGGCATACGGCGTCCATCCAATAACACTAATGTCGCAGACGATCCTAAACCGCGTAAATTGACATCACTGGTTGAGCTTGCTCCTGATCCATAGCCAGAAATACCACGCCAAGAACCAAAGCTGTTTATCGCGGAGTTATTCAATACGTCAGCAACGGTTTTTTCACCCGTCATGGCAATATCCGCAGCATTAATGACAGTCACGGGTGAAACAGTTTCCATATCAACTTGTTTAATACGAGAACCCGTCACTTCAATGCGTTCAACTTTCGCATTTTCTTCTGCTGCATTTCCCACTGCAGAAAAGCCTATTCCAGAAAAAACCACACTGCTTGTCGCCACTGTAATTAAACTAGTACGAACGGCTTTGGCCGTTAAACTTAAATAGCGCATTAATCTCTCCTTGAGGTAAATAAAACCCTATGTTTGTTATTTTTATATTTGGCAAGCGAACTCTATTTCGCTGTAGGGATAATGTTAATGCGCAACATCTAAGTCAACCATTAAAAACAATTAATCTCAAATTAAAAAAAATTGACACAAAATAAATCAACTTGAATATAAGATATTCGTATATACATCATGGAGTTAAGCAATACAGACCTGTTGAATATATTAAATATTTAATTTGATACAATAAATCTCAATTGTTAACCAAAAGAACACCGAGAAACTCACGCCACAAATGAATCAAAGTGTATCCAAAATAAAACGCTGAATATTAATTTACACTTAGTTCAATATTAATTAACCATAAAAAATGCCACTCATTTGAGTGGCATTAATATTGAAACACTGAGTAATGATTGATTACTTAAAGTTGGCAACCTTCAACACTTTTTGAGTTCTCATAAACAATATCGCCTACAGGATTGTAGTCAGCAGCTTTAATCACTTGTTTCTCTTTCAAGAAAGAATAGAGTAAATCAGCATCAACAAAACCCGTTTGAATTGGGCTGGTTAGTTTAGGATAACCGTCACCACCCGCAGCATTAAAGCTAGGTACAGTGAACTTATAAGTGGCTGTTGGGCTAAAATCCTTGCCGCCAATGTCGCTGATGTTGGCTGTTTTAGCCACACAGTCAATGGTCATTTTCACACCAGTGATTTGTGCATAACCACCAGAACCAACTTGAAGACTGCCGACTGCGCCTAAATAAACCGCAACTTCAGTACCCGTCATTTCGTTAAGGGTAACCATATTACCAAATGGCTGAACAGTCAGCACGTCACGGTAACTAATGTTGCCTGGTTGGATAGATGCACGTACACCGCCGGAGTTCATTACACCAAAATCAGCAGTCACTTTAGCACTTTGTGCCATCGCTAACATACGGCCTAAGTTAGTTTGCTTATTACGCACGTTTGCACGCTCACCATCTAACAGGGCATCCGTTGTCGCAATGACTTCGTCTAACTTAGCTTGACCTTTCTCTTGATAGTAAGAAAGCAGCTCTTTTAACTCTGAATCCGGTTCAATTTTAGTGCCTGCTAAGTCAGCAGTTTTCTTACCAGCATCATCCAGTTTGCGCATATTCACAGGGACAAGCTTGTAGCTCGCTAGATGGAGTTCACCGTTAAAGTATTCAAAATCTGCACGGCCAACATATTTACCCCATTCATGGGCTTGCATGATCCAAGTGCCATTTTGTTTATCAGGTGCACATGCATCACCAGGCTTAAAGGCTGCGTAAGCTTTGTTGTCAGTTCCCGGTTCCATACACACTGGATTCTGTGAATGACCACCGATAACAACTTGTAAATCCCCTTCTTTCAATGCGCGAGCCATAGCTACATCGCCAGGGGCATTACTACCATTTTTACCATCCGCGTAATGACCCATGTGCGTGGTAGCGAAAATGATATCTGCCGCTTTGGCATCTTTAATTTCTTTAATCACTTTAGCAACTTCCACCTTGGGATCGGTGAATGTTAGATCGCTAATGTATTCTGGGTTACCAATCTTAGCAGTGTCTTCTGTCGTTAAACCAATAACAGCAACTTTAAGACCATTAACGTCAAATACTTTATAGGCATCAAAGTAACGCTCACCAAGAGTACCATCGGCATTTTTACGGTAAATGTTCGCCGCTAACATAGGGAATTCAGCAAGGCGACGCTGCATATCAAGTACTGATAACGGATTGTCAAACTCATGGTTACCAACAGCCATGGCGTCGTAACCAATTTTATTCATGCCCGTAAAGTCTGGTATGGCATCTTGAAGATCAGATTCTGGTACACCCGTATTAATATCACCACCAGATAATAATAAGGTTTGACTGCCATTCTTACTCACTTCTGCACGAATTTGATCAACCAGAGTTTTCTGAGCGGCTAAACCGTATTCACCATCACTGTTTTCCCAGAAACGGCCATGGTTGTCATTGGTATGTAAAACGGTAAACGTTTTACAAGCACTTCCCGCTTCAGCACACGTTGTTGGAACTTTATCGTCATCACTATTATTACAACCCGCAAGTGCAGCGAGAACAGCAGTTGCAACTAATCCTTTAATAAGCATATGTCTCATTACATCAACCCCTTGATTTTAATTATTTTATCATAGAAAGATTGCCGTGAACTCCATCAAGTTCAGCGTCACGGATAATAGCAAATAATAAAGATAAATTGTGTCATTTTTATTAAAAACTTGACATTTATATGAAATTTGGCGGGCATTTTAAGAAGGATTTGTTTCATATAAAAAAATAAGCTGAATGACTGATTTTTATATATTTAGAGAATACAAAATAAAAATGGAATAAATGGATTTTAATCGTTTGTTATAAATAACTTAGGAAATATGAAAAAACATCGCGATTGTTCCTTTAAAAAAACAAGCATGGGTAAATCTCAACTTACCGCATGCTGTTTTTATCAGCAATTAGACTTATCTACATTTCAAATCGCTGTAATAACCATTTAGAAATCGCTTTCAATTGTTCAGGAATGACAGAATGAGGCATTGGATAAGTTTGCCACGTAACATGATAGCCGCCCGCCGTTAAGGCTTCTTTTGCTAACATTCCAGCGGATAATGGTACAACATCATCCTGTAGACCGTGTTGCTGTAATATGGGTGTATTGCGATTCGCCGCACTTAATTCAGCGGGTAACACATCGCCCGTCGGCAAATAGCAAGACAACGCCATAATCCCTGCAAGTGGCTCAGGGAAACGCAGTCCAGAGAATAAACTAATTACTCCACCCTGACTGAATCCCGCTAATACGATACGTTGGCTCGCAATACCCGCCGCGATTTGTTCATTAATTAATGCGGCAACCATTTTTTCCGACTCAAGCACGCCTTGCATATCGGCTCTGTCATGCAAATCCATGCTTTTAATATCGTACCAAGCGCGCATAACGTAGCCACCATTAATGGTCACTGCTTGCTCTGGTGCATGGGGAAAAATAAATCGAATAGCATGATCTGCAGGTAAGCCTAATGCAGGCACTACGGGAGCAAATCCGGCCCCCGAATCCCCTAATCCGTGTAACCAAATAACCACAGCCGTAGCAGGAGTCTTAGGTTCAACAACAATACGCTCAAGAGAAACTGACATACTAAAAATTCCCAATTCGATATTAAACACTCATCAACTAAAAAATGATGATAAATCTATACGTTAAACACTCATCACCACTCGGGCACAGGTTATTCAGCATCCATGCCCAGCACATCTTGAATCGCACATAACTGAGCATTTGAGTCCAATACTAAGCTCCAACGTACACCGCCACCATCGGCGATCAGCATAGGAGGCTGACGTCTCAAGCCGATATCCTCAGCACTCGCTTGCAGTACGATACTGGCAACGTTGAGGCGCACTTGAACCTCGAACTCAGTAACGATTAACTTACCCTGCGAAAAATCTAACACCATTATGATAACCGCCCTATGTGAAAACGCCGTCATCATAGCAAACTTGTGCTCTTTTACCGATGGCATTTCCTGACCAGCATTCAAGCCATTAAAGTTTGATTACATTTGAGCTAACAGTGAGATAACAAATCCAGTGAATTATCAGGTAAACTTTTGCGCTAATAGAGTGGGTTAACAGAAAACCAAGCTGAATTGATGGTCTTATCGCCCCAAACTCGAACTAACATACTTCATCATTAGGCTACTATAAATAATGCTTTCACTTCGTCGAACCGTCCTTTGCAGCACCCTAGTCTTTGCCCTCCAACTAATTCCCTGCGCTTATGCCAATAGCACTCCAAATACCTTAACCACTGAGCCTACTGCCACTGTTGTACAAGCTGATACGCAGCAGAACCAAGATGCACTGACCTACGCCAATTACACTGAAGTCAGCGTGAGTCATTTGGAACTAGCCCTTGTAGTTGATTTTAAGCAAAACCGCTTATCCGGTGAAGCCACCCTCGATTTAGCTTGGCATAAGGCGGGGAAAGAACTCATCTTAGATACTCGAGATCTGACGATTAACAGCGTAAGTGCTTTAAATACAGCGGGGAAATGGCAAAGCGTGCCCTTCACGTTAGCCAAAGCGGACGCTGTAAAAGGCGCCGCGCTAACCATCAAACTTGCTGATGAAAATAGTCAAAAGGTCAAAATCAATTATCACACATCGAATAATCCGTCTGGTATTCAATGGTTAACTCCTGAGCAAACCCAAGGTAAACAGTTGCCTTTTATGTTCAGTCAAAGTCAGGCTATTCACGCCCGCAGTTGGATCCCACTGCAAGATACGCCAGCCGTTCGCCAAACCTATAGCGCAACGATTACGGCCGATAAAGCCATTACTGTGGTCATGAGTGCCGATCGCAAAACCCTGTCGAGCACGCAGACCCAATTCACTATGCCGCAGGCTATTCCAGCTTATTTGATTGCCATTGCGGCCGGACATTTAAAGTTTGCTCCCTTAGATAACATCTCGGGCATTTGGGCTGAGCCAGAGATCCTCGACAAAGCGAGCAAAGAATTTGCCGACACGCCAGAAATGATCAAAATCGCGGCTAAACGTTATGGCGATTACCCTTGGGGACGTTATGACTTGCTTATCTTGCCACCAAGTTTCCCCTTTGGCGGCATGGAAAACCCGCGTTTGTCTTTTATTACACCCACAGTGATCGCGGGTGATAAAAGCTTAGTGAGCCTCATCGCCCACGAACTTGCGCACTCGTGGTCGGGTAATTTAGTGACGAATGCCACTTGGCGCGATCTCTGGCTTAATGAAGGTTTTACGACCTATGTTGAGAATCGCATCATGGAAGACCTCTATGGCCGAGACCGAGCACTGATGGAGCAAACCATCGGCTACTCTGAATTGCTTGCAGAGCTTGCAGAACTTACTCCTGCCGATTCAGTGCTACATCTCGATCTCGGTAAACGTTCGCCCGACGAAGCCTTCAGCGGTGTCCCTTATATAAAAGGCCAGTTGTTCTTAATATTTTTAGAGCAAAAATTTGGCCGTGAACGCTTCGACACTTTTGTGAAAAGCTACTTCAATCATTTTGCATTTCAGAGTATTACTACGGCGCAATTCCGTGAATATTTATCTTTGAATCTATTAAACAAATATCCCCATCTTGTCAGTGAAGGTGAAGTGGATACTTGGATTAAAGGTCAAGATTTACCGTCATTTCTTGTGCCGCCCAATTCCCATGCCTTCGATGATATTGATGCTCAAAGACAAACTTGGCTCGAGGGTAAACTCAGTGCAAGCGAGTTGAAAACCAGCACTTGGACAGTCCACCAGTGGTTAAGATTCATCAATGAAATGCCAAGGATCAATCTAGACCAAACCAAACTTGCCGAGCTAGATAAGGCGTTCCATTTTACGGGCACTGGCAATAGTGAAATCGCTTTTGCATGGTATTCACTGGCCCTAGACAATGGCTATTACGCAGTACTACCCGCATTAAAACAACACTTAACCCATATTGGCCGTATGCGCTTAATCGTGCCTTTATATCAAAAGCTAGCAAGCTCTGATAAATACGACTGGGCCAAAAGCGTCTATCTCAGGGCTCGCAGCGGCTACCATCCCCAAACCCAAGCAAGCCTAGATATGATGTTTGCCGACAAACCACTCGAGCATGAACATAGCCATTAGCGAGATAAGGAGCCATTAGCGGTTGCGACAATCATTAAGCCATTAGCACCGTAAAAACAAAAAGCCCAAACCTAGGTTTGGGCTTTTGCTATTTAATCTTTAGCCTCGATTCATTCAACCCATACTGAACTTATACTCCACTCACATTGAGTCAGATAAAGCCAAGTTCGAAGCCGAGCCCGAAACCTAAAGATTAGTGGTGATGACCACCTGCACCATGGGCATGACCGTGGGCGATTTCTTCATCACTCGCATCACGGGCACCTACGACTTCAATATCAAATGTCAGTTCGCGGCCGGCTAATGGATGGTTTACATCCACAGTCGCCATAAACTTACCCATTTTAACGATAGTCACTTGGCGCTGACCTTGGTCGGTATTAACCACTGCTGTCATGCCTGGTTTCCACACAGTCGCACCCAGTAAATGCTTAACTGACACACGTTGGTGTGCGTCAGCATCCGCTACACGCTCACCGTAGGTTTCAGCGGCAGGCAAAGTCACAGTGAACTTTTCACCTATAGCTTTACCGTTTATCGCGTTTTCTACACCTGGCATCATGTTGTCATGACCGTGTAAATAGGCAATCGGATCGCGACCTTCGTTCGTCTCGATCACTTCACCTTTCTCGTCGCGCAGTGTGTAGTTAAACTGCACAACCATATCGTCTTTAATGCTCATCGAATATCCTTTGATTTTCTTCGATTTCAATTGTGGGCCGAGCTTAACAAAACTGCGCTTTTCACTCCACTTTTTTATCCGGCCTCAAAGCACTCAAAACCCGCAGCGAGCGCTCTTTGGCTACAGTAGCTACAGTAGCTACTGTAACTAAAGTGATAATCCTAAAGCGGTAAACACCTCTGGGCTTGGGAAGCCATCGGCAATCATCTGTTTGCTACGTTGAAAGGCTTGCAACCCTGCCATAGAGTTACGTCCCAACACGCCATCAGGCTTACCAACATCAAATCCAGCCTCGTTCAGTTTTGTTTGCAGTTGCTTTACTTGCTCGCGGCTTAAGCGTGGTTGCTCATGCGGACTGACCGTCAAGGGTTGTCCACCATTAATACGATCGGCTAAGTGCCCAACCGTAATGGCATAAAATTCGGAGCGATTCCAACGCATGATCACATTAAAATTCTCATAACCTAAAAAGGCTGGGCCTGTGTGTCCCGCAGGCAAATACAACGCAGCTTGAATATCGACGGCAGGCAAAGGTTGCCCATTCGACTGTGTTACATTGAGCGCAGCCCATTCCGATAACGACAAGGGCTGTTTCGCACCTAAATGACTGTAACTAAAATCCTTTGGCAACAAGACTTCACGCCCCCAACGCTGATTACGCTGCCAACCTAAGTGCTGCAAAAAATTCGCGGCAGAAGTGAGCGCATCTGTGGTGCTATTCCATAAATCGGCCTTACCATCGCCATCGCCATCGACCGCATATTTGGCATACGCAGAAGGCATAAATTGCGTATGTCCCATAGCACCTGCCCATGATCCCACCATAGTGTCATCATCGAACTGATACTTTTCTTTCAATTTTAAGGCTTGCATCAGCTCTATGGTGAAATAATTGCTACGGCGTGGCTCACAAGCCAAAGTCGCCAGCGAATTCAATACCGACATTTTGCCTTTATAGGAACCGTAGTTCGTTTCCAGTCCCCAAAAAGACAAGATATATTGCGGCGGAACACCGTATTTTTGCGCTAATTGATTAAGTAAGACACTGTGCTTTTGCAGTAAACGGCGGCCTTCATTGACGCGCCATTCGGTCGCGCGCTTACTGAAATAATTATCAAATGTCTGGCTGAATTCGGGTTGCTGTTGGTCCAGCTCAATCACTCGAGGGACAAATTTCAAGTTCGCAATGGTAGAGTTTATCGTCGCCTCAGACAGACCTTCTGCACGTGCTCGCGCTTGCAGTCCAGTCAAGCACATTGGAAACGCCTCAGCATTAGATTGTACGCTAGCACTGATATCGGGCATTTGATTGATTTCAGCAGCTATGCCACTTGCGTTAGAGCTGGTTGCATTAGCACTGGCACTCGCCGTTGGCGCACTTGAACAGGCACTCAGACTGACACAGGCGGCAATACTCGCAAACAGATAAGTTAACCCTTTAATTTTAATCAAATCAACAACTCCAATATTTGATCTCACAACAATCACACTGTTGTGGCTAAACACGACAATATTCCGTCTTCAAGAGGGAATTGCCCTAGAGAGATATTCGCCTTGGCATAACGAGTGAAAGGTTAGAATCCAAAACACCTTTAACGGCCAAAAGCATAGAAGACACGTTTCTCCGCTACGTAAAGCCCCTATCTGAGCCACATTTAGTCAGTAAAACAGCCTGTACCAAGGCGACTCATTACCAATAATCCTGACCCATAGTGACACGTAACACAATCCTTATCGCCATAAATACCTTGCGGCATAGGTTTATTGCTCAGTTATCCAACACAAAAAAAATCTTAACAAAGAATCCCTTGGTATCGCAGCACGTTACCGTATAATGGATAAGTTAACAGCACACATCAAAGAGACCTATCATGACTGAAATCAATGCGGCTTTGGCTGGCTTTATCAAAAATGTAAAACAACATCAGACGCTTTGGGGTCTAATGGATGAAACTGGCGAAGGCTGGGTCGTTTGTGATTCTTCAGAATTTGAAGACACAGATGTGATGCCATTATGGTCAAATGAAGCTACTGCAAAATCCCATTGCAGCGACGAATGGCACGACTATCAACCCGTTTCTATTTCATTAGAAGAATTTCTAGAATATTGGGTCTCAGATCTAAACGACGATGGTGTATTGATCGGTGTTGATTGGCAAACCGATGAAGATTGTCTTGAACTTGATCCGATTGTTTTAGCAAAAGATTTGGTTGATGTTGAAGAAGTTTAATCGCTTCAGTATGCCATTGATGACATCAAGGACTGAGGTGCTCATTCCTTGATGTCTGCTATTCCGCTTATCGATATTCCCTTCGACAAACGCCATACTTGCTGGTTTTGTGGCGAACCGAGCCATCAACACTTCGAATATATCGCACACACACATACACCACATGCTTCGTTAGCTGTGCCCGCCTGCAGCGAATGTTTGCGATTAGCCAAACAACATACTCTTAGCTCCATTTGGGATTGTCGTATGGCCGTCAAAGATGCTCTGATGCGTATTTATGCGAAACACCTCGCCATAGGGATTAATTGGACCGAAGAAGAGCTTGCTGAGTCCGAATTCTCCTGCAAAGTGTTTGAAGGTTTTAAAAAAAGTGCTTGGATGATGTACCAAATTGCCCGCGACCGTATCAATGCGCCCGGTTGGCCACTGGTATTAGAAGGCGAAGAAATTGACGACCAAGGTTATAACGCAGGTTTTGAATTCGATGGCGTGACTTTTAATTCAGTCAATGCCGCTATCCAATACTATTCGACGCAATTCACTTTAGATCCACAGTTTTTTGCCGAACTGGTAAGCCTCGTCGGCCGAGCAAGATTCAACTATGCCTTAAGGCTCGCCCGTATCCATATCGCCGCCGCCAAAGAAATGAAGCGCCAAGTATTACACGATGTAGCAGCCGAATTAGCGTTATAATCTAGCGAGTTATAAGTAGTGGGTTATAGGTAGTGGGTTGGCAGATGTTTGCAGAAAAGCAGTTGAAAAGGTAGCAGTTAAAAGAATGTGATTCAAGACCGTATTAAAAACTGTTATTAAAGCGTTCATTCAAAGCGCCGAACCTATCGATGATCGACTCAAGGTCAATCACCGATAGTTCGAATCTCAAAATGCGATCAGTGATTGATCACTTGTCTTAATCTTTCTTGCACCACTTGCACCAGCAAATCCGGTTGGAACTTAGAAATAAACTTATCACAGCCCACTTTTTCAACCATGGCATGGTTAAAACTGCCACTCAACGAAGTATTTAAGGTAATGAATAAATCCGACATAGCTTTATCACTGCGCACTTCAGAAGTGAGCTTATAACCGTCCATTTCGGGCATTTCAGCATCGGTAATCATCATCAATAATTCTTTGGCAACTTGTTTACCTTCATCACGCCATTTCTGCAATAACGTCAGCGCTTGTAAGCCATCAGATGCCTCAATAATTTCGATACCCAGTTGGCCTAACGTTTCACGCACTTGACGTCTGGCGGTCGATGAATCATCCACAATCAGGATTTTTCTGCCTGGCATTTCATGGACTAAGGTTTCGTCGAGTACACCTTCAGATAAACGGATATCGTAGTGAATGATCTCCGCCAAGACTTTTTCTACGTCGATAATAGACACTAACTGCGACTGACCTTGATGCTCTATGCGAGTAATTGCCGTTAGATAATTATTACGCCCAGCCGTTTTAGGCGGCGGCATAATATCGCTCCAAGTCATGTTGATAATGTGTTCAACCTTACCGACTAAGAAACCCTGCACACTACGGTTATATTCTGTGATGATCATATTGGCATCTTCGTTAGGCGGCACGGGCTTAAACCCTATGGCCGAACGTAAATCAATCACGGGGATGGAAATCCCACGAATATTAGCAACACCAGAAATATGCGGATGACTACCCGGCATCGCATTCAAGGGAGGAAGCTTGACGACTTCTTTGACTTTAAAGACGTTAATGGCAAATAACTGCGTGGAATTAATGCTAAAGAGCAACAACTCAAGTCGGTTCTCACCAACGAGTTTGGTACGCTGATCTACGGTTGCAAGTACGTTTGCCATAATGCTGCTTCTCTACTCTTGAGGAAAATCCTTTCCCCACATGCGACGGATTAGCTCAAATTATAGCGGTAAACTCCCATGAAGAACCATGCCGAGAGTCTATTTTATCTAAAAATTACAACCACTCTCGCAAAGTTCGGCCATAAACTTCGTTTAGCGCATCTCAGATATCTGCATCCCTAAGCTTATATTTTCAGATAATACGCGACATTGCTAATATTTGGTCTTAGTGTTAACGCAATATTTTCTGGGCGAGCACCATACCCGCAAGATTAAAGGCATTTCTATCGCGGACAATCTTAAATCCCAGCTGGCGCAATACCGTTAACAAATCACTATGATTAAAGCGATTCTGCTGTGGATGCTCAAATAAGCGCCGGCTCAATGGATTACAAATTGCGGCACGATATAAATCCTCTATCACAAAGTATCCGTTCGGTTTCAGCACCCTTGCAACTTCCTTAATGGCCGCTTGCCACTCTGGAATATGATGGAATACGGCAAAATCAAACACCATATCAAACTCGCCATCGCCAAAGGGTAAACATGTTGCATCAGCAACCGAGAAACTCAGCCCTTTTAACCCTTGCGGCCGAGATTGCCAGCGGGATTGTGCGGAGGCAACCATGTCAGGGTCGATATCCACGGCCGTGATATGTCCCGCGCCAAAATGTTCGCGGATCAACTGAATGCCGTTACCAAACCCACAACCTATTTCTAATGCGCGTTCGCACAAAGCCATAGGTTTTGGCATCATAGAGGTCAATAAGGGCGCTTCGAGATGATTTTGTAGCCAAAAACGTAATGGATGCTGAACGATCTTTTTCTCAAATGGATTTAATTTCATGCCATCCTCTCACTATGGGTAAACTACTGTTGAATAATTTTACTGATCGAACTGCCATTATGGTACGTAATGATAGGAACATAAGTTCACCAGAGGCCACGATGAAATTACCTCTTTTTCCATTACCCATTTGTTTATTGCCCGAAGGTTACACGCAACTGCGGGTATTTGAACCTAGATATAAGCGCTTGGTCGCCGAATCATTAAAGTCAGGCCAAGGCTTTGGCTTATGTATGCTTGAAGAGGATGGTAAAACCATTCAGCCCATAGGCACCTTAGTGCATATTATTGATTTTGAAACCTTACCAGACGGACTATTAGGGATCAGTATTCAAGGTTCAAAACGCTTTAAACTTGATAAAATCAGTGTCGAAGCTGATGGTTTAAAGCGCGGAGACGTCAGTTTAATCGACAATTGGCCTGCTGTACGTATTGCGACCGATGAACGTTACTTGAGTCAAATGTTACAAAACATTCTTAAGGAATATCCGCAACATCTCAAGCACTACCAAACAGAACAGTTCGATGATATCGCTTGGGTCTGCCAGCGCTGGCTAGAAATATTACCCGTACAAGCATCCGAAAAGTACACCTGCATTAATGCCTTAGATCATATTATGACCCGAGATCTATTGCGGGCCGTCATTAAATAATACTGTGAATGATCCTTTATTTAAGCCACTTCGTATTGATTGAAAGTTTGACAGCAAAAATGGGCTCAGAAGTGCAACACACTTCTCAATTTTGTCGTTACTGATATCACACTCAGCACTCACGACTGCGATAAGAGCGAAAATAATGGAAAATATTCAATCACAAAGCAGGCAAACTCGGTATCATGTCCCAATCACGTCTCTGACTAATTCGGCTATGGATAACGAAATTCCAGCTTCCCAAACCTGCGAGCCTCAAGCGGATGCTTTAATCACGTTTATGCTACAAGTAGCAGACAACCGAGACAGAGCCGCCTTTGGTCACTTATTCCAGCATTTCATGCCCAAGATCCGAGCATTTGGTTTACAAAGACTGAATCAACAAGGGTTGGCGATGGATTTAGTACAAGAAACCATGACCAGCGTTTGGACTAAGGCTCATCTATATAATGCAGAAAAAGGGTCAGTGACAACTTGGGTGTTTACCATTATGCGTAATCAATGTTTCGATATGCTTAGACGGGTACAACACAATAGAGAAGATACTTTCGGTGATGATATTTGGCCGCTGTGTGATGCGACCATGGCTAAGGACACACTCACTGATCACAAGTTGACGGCTAAATTACTCCAACATCTTGATGCCCTTCCCATAGCACAAAGACAAGTTGTGCAAGGCATTTACATGCAAGAACTCACTCAACAAGAGCTAGCCGATACCCTAAAGGTACCGATAGGGACCATAAAGTCCCGTTTAAGATTAGGGCTAGAAAAGTTGAAAAGCTTCTTGGAGACACACAATGATTAAGCATCATCCCCAACAAGAATTACTCGTCAGCCATGCCAATGGGAACTTACCTTTATCAATGGCGATAGCAATATCCGCACACTGCGACCTATGTGAGACTTGTCGAGAGCAGCTTGCCCTATTCACAGAACAAGCTGCAAATTTAGCATTAAATCCTGATGGCGGTCATGCTGCAAATGATACGGGCGAAGAGTTGATGCACAGAGAGTATGTTGAGGTGCAACACTCTGGCGACAATCAAGAATCGGCATTGGACATTGACGCTATGATGGCGCAAATCATGGCTCAACCGGCAGCGACAAATGTGCCTAATAACGCCCCTATCGATGTCGACATAAAGCAACAGCATTACACTGTGCCCTCGGTGTTTCGTCAGCATTTGGCCCGTCCATGGCAAATATTAGGCAAAGTCAGTCGCATGCGTTTTGATGTCGATGAAACGAACACCCGCGCTAGCCTATTGCATATAGATGCCCAAGGTGAAATCCCCCAACATACCCATAAAGGTTATGAACTAACACTATTACTAGCCGGAGAGTTTTCCGATCTAAATGGTGACTATGTGCCAGGTGATTTTATCGTGCTCGACGGCCAACACCATCACTCACCGAAAACCATTAACGGTTGCTTATGCTACACAGTATTAGATGCACCGCTGCATTTTACCAAAGGTCTGAGTAAGCTACTCAATCCCATAGGTGAACTGATTTATTAAACCTTTTGACTGAGTTTTTAAACAACAGCAAACGCATAGATTCATTTATAAATTCAGTTTAATAATTCCATTACATAAATGACTATGATTAATCCCATTAAAATGACCTATTTTAGTGGGATTTTTTATAACATTTGCCTATAAAACGGCAATATTAGCCTTAGTCAATTACCACAAAAATAAAAACCAACCCATAAACAGACCTGACTATTCCCCTTTAAATCAAGTAAATAGCCACGAAAAATACACTTTAATTCAACATTAGCAAATAAATAATGACATCGAATAAAAATTAAACTTGCATAAGCTATTTTTATTGATATACTGCACGTCGTTTTGAGATACACCTTGTTGTTTACCTTTTTAACCCAGCCTGATATTTAGCAATCAGAGTTCGGTCCTCATAAAGAAAGCCTACTACAAGCAAAACCCCATAAGCTCAATCATTCGATATCACTAAAATCATGTGGTTATGTCTGTGAACTTACCGTTCTCCTTGTTGTCATAGTATTGTCATTAAGCTATGGTCAACTGGTTGAATCGAGTTATTCCATTGACGTAATCGACAACATGAAATATTTATCGATTAAGCATCTCTTGATTAATGAATCAAAGATGGGGTAACCTCGATACTCAATAGAACGAATCTTTCGCACAATTGCTAAGGATATTTTATAGTTACAACTATCTCACCTATGGGTGAATTAACAAAAAGGAGTGTGGCATATGTCATACAAAATTAATGGACATGAAATTACAGTGAACTTCCCTGTAGATTCAATCTCAGTAAATAAAACCTCAATTGCTTTTACCGATCGTCAAGGTAAAAACAGACAGACTTTTTCTAAACGTACAGAAGCCATCAGCTTTATGAAATGGTTATTGTCCGCGAACAAATAAGTCAAAAAGTAAGTAAAACGATAAGTTAAAAATTAATACCGCAGTACCCGTTTACTCAAGTGTATTTAATCGGTTTCCATTATCTTCGCAGTACCGAGCACTTAAGTAGACTGATAGCCGAATGTCACGAACACGCTATCCTTTTTTACGTCATTATGACGAGCACATTTGGTTCAGGCTGTATCTCTCTCACACAGATACCTGCCGAACCAAATGAGTCAAATCCAGCGTTAGATCACCTCTTTCCATTGCAGCATCCGCTAATATTCATACACATGAATACTGTTCAGCACATCATCTATGCCAAAACCCAATACTCAAATTGCCATGCAAACCTTGATAAACCAGATCAAAGAGACTATTCCACTCAATTTAGAAGAAGCACAACTGTGCCAGGGACAATGTTTAGGTTGTTCGAAGAAAATGCTGGAAATGTTAGATGCCGAAATCAGTTATTGGCAATTTAGTGAGGTGACGCCTAGCCTAAAAGATTTAAAAAACCTCGAAAACATTGGCCGTCGTACCTATAAAATTCTTAAACGGAACCAGTTACTGTCTTAATCGCTTGTATTTGCATTTGACTATTTATAGGGCATTTTACTTACGCGACTTAAAATAAATTCAAAACTTAACTGACAATATGACCCTAATAGAAATCACATTGCCAGTTTTATCTTCGCTATTGTCGATAGCCGTTAAAAATCACAAATCGATAGGCTCAACTTCTAGACTCTGCCAACCTTGCGCGAATATCTGCCAAAGAATATTCCGTTAATAGTTCACCATCGGCAAATACGGGAACAAACTCGCAATTGTTGACATCTTGCCAGCTGGCTTGATCTTTAAGATAAAATTGACCCTGCTCATCTTTAAATACCGCCACTAAACCCTTAGCGGATTTTTTAGTGCCATCATCTGTTTTAGGATCTTTAAATATTTCTCTGTCTTTACCATCAACTTTCGCAAAGGTCGCTTTCACGGCATAACCGTCAGTATCTCGGGTCACGTGTTGATAGGTAAAACTGCCAATTCCAAACACAATATTAGTTGACGCAAAACCTTTAGCCTTTAATCCGGCACAAATGGCTTCAGCACGTTCAATGGTGATTGAATCGCCATAAATCAGTCCAACATGGCTATTCAGCGCTTTGTAACCTTTGGCTGTTGTGCTGCCCCCAAAGACGTCCCACAGACACTCAATAGCGCCTTTATATTCGGGACTCCCGATTGGAGCTTGTGGATCGCCACAAATGATCTTCACAGGGCAACCTGTATCAGGCCTAAACACCACTTTGCCATCGCGGGCAAGAATGCGGTCTTTTAACGCTAAGGTGAATTCTGTCATCACCTGCCAAAAATCCCAAGAATCTGAAACAATGCTGACAATGCCCGTTGGGTAAATATCTTCAATCAAACGGCGGAACGTCTCTAATTCATTCTCCATGCCACCCGCGCACATGACACTGTGCTCCGTTGCGGGCACACTGCCACCGACAAGTTCTTTATCACTATCGGCAAGGTAATATTGCTCAAGAAAATCAATGGCGGGTATGGTATCAGTCCCAGTAAAACTGAGTAAATGTGCGGCGCCGCTCATGATCGCGGCCTCTGCACCATACATGCCACGGAAACTAAAATCGTGCCCCTGCCAATCAACAAAAGCGATGTCACCATCGGTTTCTAGCGCGTAAGTCTCAAATATTTTGCGGTATTGCAGCGCGGTAGTAGCACTGGTACACATACCCCACACATTCGCGGAAAGGATGGTTTCGAGATAATTGGTCAACCAAAAGAACCGCTCATCGGTATTGTACAAAATCAAGCAAGGCACTTTTAATGGATACACTGAGCCTTCAGGTAATGCCATAATTTTAATTGGTAAATAACCTAAATCATGCAACTCCTCAATATGCTGAGTGCCAACATTATTCGGCCCGAGATAGTTATTGATACGGCGGGAGAATTGACGAATGACCTGATCTTTAGGTTGTTGAAAGAAATCACGGTTCCAACTGTCGATCAAGAAATGCTTGATAAAATACTGCAAGCCAAAAAACACCATTTGGTCTGTATAACCACGACGGGATTTACGGGCGGTCAGGTTACTAAAAATCACTTGTGTATTATCGGGATATTGACGACGGTGATCGACTTTGTAGCCATCAATGGCAGTAACGGGATTCAAGTACATAATATTTTCCTTAATGATTCATATAACTCAAAACAGCATGACAATGACAGAACTCGCTCGAAATATGTGTGGGGACACCTAAACTATCGGTACAAAATAATCTGTCTATGCCCGCCTCTCGCAGTGCCAACTCACTGGCCTTATCTTCATAATGTGACACGATCAAAATGACGCTTTGGGCCCCCTTTTGCTTTAATTTGATGGCAAGTTCAATAAAGGTTCTGCCACCTGCGCAAATATCGTCAACGATTAAGCAGGTTTTACCCGACAAGTCATCACAGAACACTTCAGTAGCGATAATATGGCCATTGACCACATCACGATGTTTATCGGCCCTGATCACCGGCATTCCCTGTAACGCTTTAGCTAAGCCGAATACTTTTTTATTCGCCCCCGCATCGGGCGAGACTAACACTAGCTCCCCCGTTAATTGGGCTGCGATCGCGGCAACAAAACTGTGGTTATCTATTACCTGCACTCGGTCTAACAATGCGGCGGTGACATCGCTGTGAGGGTCAAAAATGCTGACTGAAGCATATTGCTGCTGATTAATCAGGCTGGCATAGACTTTTACCGATAAGGCCTCACCAGCATTACACACCCTATCTTGGCGAGCACCCGGCATATAAGGCAGTAACAGATCGATTTGCTCTGCACCACTGCGACGCAATGCATCAGTTAACAACAAGAGCTGCATGATGGAATGATCGCCACGATAACCGAAGAAAACTGTGACGCGTTTCGCTGGAGGAACCAGCAGTTGAACATGATTCTCCCCCGCACCAAATTGAAATAAACGGTAGTGAGTCTCATCACTAGCTGCGGGTAACCGATAAAAATCGGCTTGCGAACATTGAGCGTGAGAAGCATCTTGAGACGTTTGAATACGTTGAGACATAGTAACCTCCTGTCTGTGGCAAGATTGCCGAAATTGACGGCGCCCTTGTTGTCTACATGAACAATAGTGTCTTAAAGACATTATTGTGTAAAGTTGATTTTTAGACTATTTCAGACGGAGCAACCTGAAATGTTATGCTTAAATGGTATATAGTGTCTTTTAGACACTATTAATGGGCGCGACAACTAAGAAGCCACAATATGGGTATCGAGTAATACAAGAACCGGAGACATTAAGGCAAAATCAGTAATTAAACAGCCTTTACTGATTCAAAGTCACCATGAATAAGGCATAAGCAGTCGCCGTTACTCATATTGAGCAAGGCGAATATCTGGCTTAAATCCATATTCACTGTGATCAACATTCTAAATTTCTTAAGAAGCGATACGATGCGGTATTGGGTTTCAAGCGGTATAAATTAGCAGGACGACCACGTTCGGTGCGCTTTAATCCCGTATCGATCAATAAATCAGCCTGTTCAACCCGCCGACGAAAAGATTTACCTTGGATAGGCTTGCCCAGTAAAACCTCATGTACATGCTGCAGTTCTGGCAAGGTAAAAGGTTCAGACAGTGCAAATCCTGGGACTAAAGAATATAAGGCTTTTTGTGTTAAACGTTCCCGCGCTTGCTCAATTAACTGCAGATGATCAAACGCCAAGGGCATCTGCAACACATCTTCTAATGGCCACCACTTAACATCACTCACTGAATCAATCTGGATTTGGCAAGCTTGATAACTCATCAAGGCGGTATAACATACAGTCACAGACCAGCCTCTTATATCACGACTACTATTACCCACAGTGCATAGCTGCTCAATATAAGGTGGCACTACCGCGGTTTTCTCATGCAGTTTACGTAATACAGTTTGCTCAAGGGATTGATCGCAATTTTCATCGATAAACCCACCAGGTAATCCCCATAAACCTAAAAAAGGATGGTTTGAACGTTGCACTAAGAGTACTTTAAGTTGCTGATCGTGATAGGTAAACAATACGGCATCTACTGTCAGTAGCTGAGCCTTAAAAACCTTAGGATCGTAATTGGCGAGATATTCCGCTTCAGTCATTGATATTCCCCATCGTTCCAAATCATCAGCTTAACTTAGCATTACACAGCTTCAAACATATTATGTCTTAGCGTCACTAAGTCAATGATCTGAGGCACAGGATGAGCCACTTTGCCCAAATTTACGCTGATAACGTGGCAACATGGTCTCGTTCCCGAGTAAGCCACCTTGGTGGATATACATCACAGGACGAGAGCCTCCGCCTTGTAAATATTCCTCAAGCACAATAAAACCTAAGGGATCGTAGAGTAATTCAAACTGCACACCTGAGGCGCAGACCCGCTGCCACATGGCATAAAATTCGGGATAAAGTTTACCAAAATGATATTTCTTGCCGACATTAACAATCTGTGGATGCTCACTGGTATTGGAATTAAGTAAAGAAAATTGCAAGCGCAAATAATCATCTCCACCGACAACGGCACAAGTCACGACGCGAATATCCGTTTGCTGACGGATAAAATGCTGATTTAAAAATAACGCTGTCGTTCCCGTCCCCGAAGGTAAAAACACCGTTAAATCAACCAATCTATTCGCCTTCGCAAACTGTATTATCTCTTGCGCCAATCTATTCACCCCATATTCGGCGTAAGCACAGCGCCCCCCCTCTGGGATAAAAAGCGCTGTCGGCTCATTCACGAGTACTTGAGCCTCGATATAATCTTGGCAACTCAGTCGCACGTCGCCCACTTGCACAGTAGGCTCAGGACTAGCATTAAGATTTGACAAAACGTGAGGTTCAGATTGCGGCTGAGTGCACGCCTGCTTTTGTGCTATTAACACACTTAAATCGATAATATTGGCGCCATTCGCTAAGGCGGCAGCGTAATTGCCTGTGGGATGTTTAACCACTTGACTGGCAATATGATCTACATAAAAATCACACTGCCAACCTTTCATCTTTGCTAATGTTGACAATGAATACAGTGAGTTAGCCAATGGAGAGCCGTGACCTATCACCTTGCTGATGCCTGCAAACTCATGATCTAAAAAATAGCCGAATTTGCGAGCTTTATTGCCACTAAACGCCGGATGCAGTAAATCATCACGTTTTAGGAAAATGTCTCTGCCAGCAAAGGCAAACGTATCAACAGGGGAATTTGCAAACATCAAGCGACTCAAGCAATTAAATTCTCTGGCTTTTAAACCAGTTAAGGGAATAGTGAGTGTAACTCCGCCCTTCCTGTTACGCCCTTAAGAAATTATCAATTTGGCGAAAAACTAGTGAAAATGACACATGAATCTCGAATACATATAATTAACCCATTGATTATGAATAATTTAAATAGTTGGCATGGTTATCGCTTAGACATTGACATATATTCAATTTATCGAAGCTAACGATAAAGGCTAACAGGGTAAACATAAGGAGTTTTCAATGGCTGTATTACGCTTAATATTCAACATAGCTTGGTTTGTACTCGGCGGATTTGTGATGGGACTCGCTTGGTGGCTCGCAGGTATCCTGTGTTTTATCAGTATCATTGGTATTCCCTTCGGCCGCGCCTGTTTTGTTATCGGCGAAATGACCTTTTGGCCCTTCGGCCAAGAACAAATGAACCGTCGCCACTTAACTGGACGTGAAGACTTGGGCACAGGTGCATTAGGCATGGTAGGAAATATCATTTGGTTCTTACTGTTTGGGATCTGGTTAGCCATAGGGCATTTGGTCCACGCCTTAGCTTGTTTTGTGACGATTATCGGTATTCCCTTTGGGATACAGCATCTTAAATTGGCTTTACTCAGCCTCACACCGATAGGCCAAACCGTAGTGGCTAAAGCTTAATAAGACAATGTGTTAACTGCGCTATTCACTCTCGATTATTTGGTTTCAAGAGTGGATAGCGCTTTGTCATCCCATACAGCAAATATCACTTCGTTTAAGGCTATTTCTTCCTCCAATAAATCGTTACAATCATATTGAGTATTGGCAGGCTCACTATCCACAGAAAACTGCACTTGCGGCTTAGTCGCCCCCACAATGTCCAACAGATAATGCGCCAGTTTTGCGGGTGCATCTATAGCGGCATCGTGACCACAATACGCGAGTACAATCAAATCGGTGTAAAAATGCCGTGCTAACGCCTTACTCGATGCCATACTCACCAGCGCATCACGGTCACCGCAGAGCACAGTTATCGGTACTTCCACTGTCAATGGACATTGGTATTGAAAAGCCGCCCAAAGTTGTCGCCATACATTACGTCGACTTGGTGTAGTATCGCGGCGAAACTCACTCCACTTGACAATTAACTCTCGGTCTCGCCGATGACGAAAACTGGTTAAACGCACTATAGTCGACTCGATTGGATGTAAAGCGTCACCCCGAGCCCGCATGAAAAAAGCCTTCAATGCATTCAGCGGGTTAAATCTTTGATACCAAGACGATAAATTCGCCGCACTGCTGTTTAATACAAAGACATGCCTTATCTGCCAAGGTCGCTGGCATGCCATTTCCAGCGCCAACATACCGCCCATAGACAAACCGAGGAGATAAATAGTCTCCCCTTCCTGTACCAGCTCATCCAATTGCTGCCACACGGCATAGGCATAATCAGCAATCTTAAGCGGACTTAATTCGTGGGATAGCGTCCCATTGCCCGGAAGATCCGGTGTCAGCACTCGCAATCCCTTTTGTCGCAGACGCTGATCGAAACCATTCCAATGGCGCTGATCACGCATTAATCCCCTTAATAACACCCAAGTTGTCATGACTGAGACTCCCAATACCAATAATGCCGTGCGCACTCTGTCAGCTCAGCCAAACGTTCAGGTGTTAACTGCTCTAACGATTGGGCATAGGCCGCTTCCATCATAAATTGCATGAGTACTGTATGCCTGCGTAAAATCCTGTGGTGACGATGTGTTTTTTGTGGATTGAAAAAGCCAGCAAAATTAAATATTTGTCTAGGATTTTTCTTTATCCATGCCCAAGATCCCATCTCTAATGTCAAAGGTAAAAATGGCACCTGAGCAGAAGGATCAGCCACTTGATGCTGGCGATAGAGGTAATCCCAAATATCGCCATGAGTGCGATAAAACTGGCTCTGCGGCGCCAACCGATAATGGCCGTGATGGGGATAACTCTGTTCAAATAATTGTTTTAGATGAAAAATATAATTGGCATTTTCGAAGGCGGTACGGGTATGGGCGTAGGGGAACCAGATATGATCACTCAAGCCAAATCCCGAGTGGGCATCGAGCGAAATCAAACTTGTGCTGCGACTCAACAGTTGTTGTACATAGGCAACTAAACCCGCGGTTTCCAGCTCCATTCCCCCAATACCGCGATACCAGGGCAGCCGTGACGATATACGCTGTCCTCCCACCATAAAGGACACTTTTTCACGGGATTCTATCGGAGCGTTACGCATCAAATCCACTTGATTACCATTGCCCCGCGTTCCCATGAATAACCCAACAGGATTCACTACAGGTACAAAAGCTAACCGCAGGCCCGTTAACATCTGTTGTAGGTGTTTATCCCAAACAAGCCGCTGCAACAAACTGTTCAACAATGCCAAAATAACTTGAGATCCAATACGTTCAACCCCATGCACGCCACCCACAAAGAGTACTGTCGGACAAGGCGTATCTGTACCACCTAATTCAACACTGTAAAGGGGGAAATGCTCTTGGCGGAATGGAATGTCGGCAAGGATCTGATAATCCAACTTAAGATGATGAGTATCAATGAGTTGCTGCAGTGTATCTAACTCAAATGGAAGCTCAAAAGGAAGTTTCTTCATGTCACCTTAATCAATAAAATGAGAGAACAACTCATGCCGTTAAAGTGATACTAATAGTGAACAAAGACAAAATGATGACAAACTGCATATCAGAAGTGACTTTACGGGGAAATAGGCGGAAAAATAGCGAGTAAAACAAAGAATAAACTATCCTAAAACCCTACATTAGTCTTCACGATAAAGTAGCTCTCCAATGATGGTTTCTACGTCAACCTGCACTAAGCCTTGGTCAACAATATCTCGCCAACGCCGTCCCTCTTCTGTATTACGAAACGCGATATAGAGCTGCTTATTCGCCAGAATTTGCCGATTGATTTGCAACTTTGTCGCCAGCGGCTGTAAGGGCTTTTGCTTGAGTAAATAGTGCAGAACGTTGACATCAATCACCGCGGCATCAATCCGACCTGCGGCAACTTTTTTGACATTATGCTCATCCGAAGTCACAGCTTCAGTCCGCTGTACACCGGAAACGATCATGCGATCTAAGGCCTGAGTATTCACATAATCTTTCACCACACCTAAGGTATAGCGATTAAGATCTTCAATATAATTCCAACTTACTGGATGGGACTTTTGCTCCACCAGCCCCAATGGACTTTCGCCAATCGGTTTTGAAAAGATAAACTTTTCAGTCTCTACATAGTATTCAGGAAAATAACCTATGTAGTCAGAGTTCGGCATAGTCGTAAGTTTGACAGCGCGGCTCCACGGATAGAAATCCACGTCTAATTGGTGTCCCATAACGTTCAGCGCCGCCCGTACCACGGCAATACTGGCACCCTGCTCCGTTAATTGCTCTCCTGAATAAGGCGGCCAAAGTAAAGAAGTGAGCATTAAGGTATCCGCTTTAGCTACGCTCAATCCCATAAAGGAAAGACAATACACAAGGAGCATTGAACGCCATCGAACCATTTAGTACTCCTTTGCCTACATGGATTTACGACTACATCATCGACAACTTAACGCTTTCGTTTTTATCTGCCGAGATTTTATGACTGGTTAGATTTTATGACTAGTTTTAGTATAGCCATCAAGCCACAGTGGGGAAGTGAAGTTTTGTTACAATTAGAATAACGACATTAGCAGCAAAAGCTAACTCAAAGTACAGCTTGGCTTGATGGTATGACTCGCCGACTTTTTCATTAGCCAATTAGCTTGTTCGTTTATCTGCTAACCGAAATAGCTAGACAGAATCAAATTCAAGCCGCATTGCGCGGCTTGAAAGTCAAAAAAGCACACTCGCAAAATCACATCACTTAAGCATTAATATCTTCATATAACTCTTGATACATCAGCTCGCGCATTTTGAATTTCTGAATTTTTCCCGTCACTGTCATTGGATACTGATCCACAAACTTGATATAACGCGGCACTTTAAAGTAGGCGAACTTCTCGGTGAGAAAATGACGAATATCAGCCTCTGTGATCGCGGCTCCTGAGCGGACTTTAATCCAAGCACACACTTCCTCGCCGTATTTATCGCTTTGAACGCCAAAGACAGCCGCATCCTGCACATCTTTATGGGTGTAAAGTTTCTCTTCAATCTCACGGGGATAAATATTCTCGCCGCCGCGAATAATCATATCTTTAATGCGCCCCACAATTTGCACATAACCTTGCTCATCCATTTGACCAATATCGCCCGAATGTAGCCAGCCTTGACTGTCTATGGTTGCAGCCGTTTTCTCAAGATCATTCCAATAACACTGCATAATGCAATAACCACGACTACAGACTTCACCGGGTTGATTAATTGGCAGCACTTCGCCAAATTCATCGACAATTTTCACTTCGGTATGGGGTAAAGCACGGCCAACCGTGAGCACACGTTTCTCTACGGGTGAGTCGATTTCAGTAATGTGATTGAGCGGACTGCACTCAGTCTGACCATAACCAATCAGCACTTCCTTCATATACATCAGGTTTTGTACACGTCGCATCACTTCTTCAGGACAAGTTGCCCCCGCCATCACACCGGTACGTAAGGAACTCAAATCAAAACGAGCAAATTCTGGGTGTTCCAACTCGGCAATAAACATGGTCGGTACGCCATGCAAAGCGGTGCAACGCTCTTGCTCAATCACTTGTAATGTCGTCAATGGATCGAAGGATTCACCGGGGAACACAGCAGCTGCGCCTTTGGCTAAGCAGACTAAACTGCCAAGTACCATGCCAAAACAATGGTATAAAGGCACTGGAATACAGAGTTTATCGTGGCAGGTAAACTTCATCGCCTCTGCGACTAAATAGCCATTATTCAATATGTTATGATGTGATAAGGTCGCACCTTTCGGACTGCCCGTCGTGCCAGAGGTAAACTGGATATTAATCGCATCGTACGGGCTTAATTCCTTAGCAATACTCTTGAGCATTATCCTGTCAGCGGCGGTCACATCAACGATCAAGTCATCAAAATTCAACATACCGACGGATTTCTCTGCGCCCATACGGATCACAAATTCAAGCTCAGGTACGGCTTTAGCTTGTAATTTACCCGCTGGGCAAAAAGTTAGCTCAGGCGCCAATTCATATAGCATCTCAAGATAATTGCTGGATTTAAACTTATCAGCACAAATTACCGCGCGACAACCCACGTTACTCAGCGCGTATTGCAACTCTTCAGGGCGATACGCAGGATTAATACACACCATGATAGCGCCAATTTTAGCGGTCGCATATTGGGTTAAACACCACTCGATATTGTTAGGCGACCAAATCCCTACCCTATCACCAGACTTAATACCGAGTTTTAAGAGTCCTGTGGCGAGCGCATCGATTTGGGCAAGATATTGGCGGTAATTCCAGCGGATATGTTGATGGTGTACGACGACAGCTAATTGGTCGGGATACGTTGCCGCAATCTCATCAAGATATTGACCTATGGTCTTCTCAACGAGTTTCGGTGATGACTCGCCTCTAAACTCGCTAACATTGAGCGGGCTTATAACTTGGCTTGTAGGAACTGACATTAAGGCCTCCGTGCATTTATTATTATGGTTAGCGAGGTCCAAACTAACCAATCCACGGATCATGTCACAAGTAAAAAAGCACTTTATTAGACTAAAGAGTAAGACAAACGATTAGATAACAATCCATTAAAGCCCAGTGCTAGCGGCTGATAAACTCAAAATGAGTACTCGACTTAGGCACATTTAAGCTTTGTAACCGCTCAACAATGGCCAGTAACACGCCTTGGCGACGCATATTTTCTAACACGCCGGGGCTAAAAACCTCGAGTCGCGTCATGGCCGTCAACAGCAACTTACATTGTGCGATACTCGCATCACGAATATAGGCAGGTTTATCGACTAAGTAACTGTTGTTATACCAATAGTCCCAAGTGAAATTAGCCAATAACCAACCTTGCGTTGTCAGGTCATTAATAAATTCCAGCATTCGCTCATGACTTAAGATCACATCACCCGCCGTAAAATCCTTAAGATATTTAGTGTATAAACCACAATCGGATGTCATTGTTGAAGTCCCCATAACACACCTCACAGGTTTTGGTTGCCTCTGCTGCCACAACTTGTACGACACCAGTCACAAACCGAGATCGAATTTGACGCTTTGCCTTAGAAACGAGAATTTGCATAAGGCATACCAAATAAGATTACTGTCAACAGGCTAAGCCACGTTATCTGAACGGAAACTTAATCAAACTCACAATATTTGATATGGGTGACGAACTGGGGTATTCGACAAAATTCAGATAAACTCAGCGGTATTGAAGCGCTTAACGGCAACTATGAGTAAAGGAAACAAGATGAACTACTGGCTTATGAAATCGGAACCCGACGAATTCAGCATAGATGATCTTAAGGCTTGCCCTAACCAAACCGAAGCTTGGCATGGGATCCGTAACTATCAGGCGCGTAACTTTATGCGCGATGAGATGCAGATTGGCGACAAGGTATTTTTTTACCATTCAAGCTGCAAAGTGCCCGGAATTGTCGGCATAGCAGAAGTCGTGACCAATGCGTATCCCGACAGCACAGCCTTCGATCCCGAATCGAAGTATTTCGACCCTAAGTCAGATCCAACCAAACCAAGATGGCTACGAGTAGATATCCGCTTTGTCAAAAAATTTAACGAGATTATTCCCTTAAGTTTGATAAAAAGTTTACCCCAACTGGCGGACATGTATTTAGTCTCTAAGGGGTCAAGACTCAGTATCCAACCTGTGACCGCCGAACAATGGCAAGCTGTACTCATGTTAACCCGCTAGAAAGCAATCTTGAGCTAGAACGTTCAGCTATAGTTCATTTCGCATCGCCTATTGTTGGCCACATCCAGCATTGGACACAACATCAACTCAATGCCCCTTAGGAGTACAGATGAATAAATTGACCTCAGTGGTAATCACAGGACTTGTCCTCAGCTTAACGATGTCCATCTCAACCTTTGCTAAAGATGACCATGAGCACCACAAAAAGGATAAAAGTCTACCGCCGGGATTACAGAAAAAAGTTGACCAAGGTCAGCCACTGCCACCCGGTTGGCAGAAAAAACTCCAGCGTGGTGATGTGCTTGAGCATGATATTTATGATCGCGGCCGCATCGTAGTGCCCTTAGACAGAGATGGCATCATTAGCATTCAAGTCGAAGGTGCACTAATCAAACTCGATAATAACAGCCGTAAAATCCTCGATATCGTCAATATCATTACCGATTAACTTCCCATGACAAAATGGCATTTATAACTGACACATTTACAACTACGCCCAGCGCTTATCTGGGCGTAGTTGTACTTCTTAATACTGCTTTCATCTATCAAAAAACGTTGTCTGTAAGACAATTTATCATCCCAGTCCTCACTCAATAACGTTCTAACTTACAATAAAGCAACATATTGATATTTATCATATCTTTACTATCTGGCTATTGGTCGTAAATTGGCTAAATGCTAGACTCATGCAGGGTGAAAAGATATCGAACAGAACAAGATAAGTGTCACCTAAAAATACTCATGCGGCTAAGGCAAAATCTTAATTGAATTCATAGCATCCCGATAATGACCGTAGACTAACGCTGGATTTTTGATAATGGAAAACACCTCACTTCAACGGGTTAAGCAGGCAATTATTGCGGGGTTCTGGGCATCACTCGCCAGTATTTCTGTGGGTTTTCTATTTAAACTCTGGCTAGCACAATGGGTTGCCAAAGCCGATCTAGCGCTCTATCACACAGTGATCGACATTATCTCACTGTCGCTAATCCTAATGACGGGATTTCGCTCCTCTATGGTGGTGACCTACTCCCAGACCAAGCAAGATGTGGATATTACCAATATATTCCGCTACAGCTTGATCGCTATGGTATTACTGACATGGGGCTTAGTTTTACCCTATATCAAACACAAACTTCAGCTCAATGTAGAATATTTTCAATTGGTTGGGATTATTCTGAGTATGGGGCTCAAGGTCTATTTTACCAATCAAATTGCCATGTACCGGCTATATGCCATCTCCAATAGAGTCACTTGGTTAGAGCCGCTCGCGCAAGTGACTAGCTTTTTATTATGTTTCTACGGCTTAAAACAAACCGCCATTGCATCACTCTTTTACAGCATGACACTGTCATCGCTCATCGTTGCCTTATATATGTACTTAAAACGGCGCAAAGATATTGCCACTCCGCCCTTAAGTGCAGTGCATTTTGATACGGGTTTACGCAGTTTTATGAAGAAAAGCCTGACGGCGTCCATGGAAGCGGGGGCCAGTATCTTGATGATTTACATCACCGTACTGCTGACTATTGCCTATTTCAGCATAGATGAACTGGGTGATTTCCAAGTGGTGGTGCGGCCGATGATCACTTACCTCACCCTGCTTTTTGTCTTTCCCATCTACCGTTTTGTGCTGCCCGAAGTCGCAGTGTGCGTACGAGAAAAACGCTTTGACGAAGTGCAACAAATTAAGTCATGGCTGACGAAAGTTTCTTTGTGGATCAGCGGTATTTTTTTTGTCGTTATGGTTTTTGCGAGCAAGCCGTTAGTCGCTTGGTTATTCCCCGAGCAATACATTAAAGCGGCTCCAGTATTAATGCATTTCTCCATGTTTTTTATATTTATGATGCTCAATGGCTACCAGCTTGCTTATATCAAAGCTCATGGCTACTTTACTCAAAGTCTACTTATTCGCCTTGCTGGTATCGCAGTACTGGTCGGTACTTTCTACGCTTACCGCCTGTATACGGAGAATGTCGTCGCGGTGATTTTAGCCTTAGGCACGGGCTATTTGATGATGTATCTCATATCTAAACTAGTTGAAAGACGCATTCAGCAAAACCTTAACAACGGCGAAAATGCTTAAAACGATAAAGGAAATGAGAGGTTTCAACTAAAAAGGCATCCCAGAGGATAGTCTGGAATGCCTTAAGAGAAGACAGCATGTCAGCTTATCATTTAGCGCCCATCGAGCATGCGACCAAGACCTCCGAGTACAGAGCCTTCTCCGCGATCACTGCCTCCCGCAGATGGGGCATGGGCGATAATGCGATCCGCCATACGTGAGAATGGCAAGCTTTGTAGCCAAACCGTCCCGTGGCCTTTGAGTGTGGCTAAAAACAAACCTTCACCGCCAAAGACCATAGACTTTAATGAGCCTGCACGCTCTATGTCGTAATCAATCCCTGAGGTAAATGCAACAAGACAACCGGTGTCAACTCTTAAGGTTTCACCTTTTAGTTCTTTTTTCACTAAGGTGCCACCCGCATGGATAAACGCCATACCATCGCCCTGTAGGCTTTGCAGAATAAATCCTTCGCCACCAAAAAATCCCGTACCTAAGCGGCGATTAAATTTCATCGTCACGCGTGTACCTAAAGCCGCAGCCAAAAAACTGTCTTTCTGACAGATAAGCTCACCACCATGTTCGGCCAAGTCGATCGCTAGGATAGTGCCAGGATAAGGGGCGGCAAATGCGACTTTACGTTTTTGATTGCCTTGGTTGGTAAAGTGAGTCATAAAAATGCTCTCACCTGTCAATGCCCGTTTACCCGCGCCCACCAACTTGCCAAAAAAGCCTGACTCAGGCTCAGAGCCATCGCCCATTTTGGCCTCAAAGCTAATATCTTGCTCTAGATAATTCATCGCGCCCGCTTCAGCGACCACGGTTTCGTTAGGATCGAGTTCCACTTCAACCAACTGCATACTGTGGCCGATAATTTCATAATCCACTTCATGACAACGTCTAGACATACTGTTCCCCTTAACTGTCAGTTCCTTGTTACTATCCTTTAGATTGACCCCGATGGACGACTCTTTACCTATCGCGGCTCAATTTCACTCTTCATCTCGACCTTAATCTAGATCTAAGCTCAGTCTGAATTTAGGCCTTATTTTAACTCTCAATCCAAACCTTCATCTGACCTAGGCATTAATCTATGACATAAAATGTCAAAATGCGATTATTTTATGCGGTAACTTGTATCAAAAGATGACAAGCGAAGACTTATCAACCCAAACCCACACCATTAAACTGCTCAGCCTTAGCAAACTCCTCTAATATCAACTCGGTAAAAAGTTGTCCCGCACGACCTAACGGTCGCTCTAAGGTCGAGACGAGCTGTGGAATAAACGTAAAACGACTGCCACCGACGAAGTCGATTTCAACTAATTCGCCCTTAGCCAACTCTTCTTGCACTAAAAAGTCCGGCAACCAGCCAAAACCTAAGCCTTTTAACAAGGCGTTCTTTTTCATGATAAAGCCAGAAAGATAAAACACTTTATCGCCGCCAAATTGCATTTCATCGCGGTAACTTTTATTGGGTGAAGAGTCTTCGATAGTTAATTCCACATGTTGCTGCAGCTCAGACAAACTAATTTCGCGAATAAAAGATAAAGGATGCGAAGCACTGGCCACCAGCACGCTAGTGATGGCTGGCAAAGGTTGCGGATGATAGTAGGGGCCTGTGCGATAATCTTTCACTAACATCAAGTCGGCATTATCCCGCTCAAATCTGTGTTGTACACCGCCTAAAAACTCCATATTCAGCTGAATTTTAGTGGGGATCTGATGTTCAGCCATGCGCTTTAAGGCCGTCATGATAGGCTCCATCGGTAAGGCACCGTCTATCACTAGCTCTAGCTTGGGCTCCCAGCCTTCACTGAAACGACTGGCAAGATGTTCAATGTTTGCAAGGTGTTGCAGTAATCTTTGTCCCTCGGCCAAAATCACGCGGCCCTCTTGCGTCAGCTCAGCACGATATTGCTCACGGCTAAAAAGCGGCACGCCTAAGTGCTCTTCTAACTTTTTAACTTGATAACTCACCGCCGATTGCGCTTTGTGTAATCGCTCCGCCGCCTTGGCAAAACTGCCCTCTTCCACCAGCACTTGCAGCACATTAAAAGCATCAATATCGATGCGCATGGTCACTCCTTGGCTCTAATGAACATGTCACGGAAACACTACGATTCGTAAAGATTAGAATACCATCTAATTTTTAGATTGAGATAACGGATTTATTATTCTTTTTTTTGTTCATTCAAGCAACTAAATTGATAACAAGATCACATAACCATAACGACAAGCGAAGTAGAGCTAATCTCACACCGCTGTAAAAACCAAGGATCCTCCATGCCATTTTATGTGAAACAAGGCCAGATTCCCCATAAGCGCCATATCGCATTTGAAAAGGAAAACGGCGAGCTTTACCGTGAAGAGTTGTTCTCAACCCATGGTTTTTCCAATATTTATTCCAATAAATATCACCACAACATGCCAACCAAAGCATTAGAAGTGGCGCCCTACAGCCTAGGCCATGGTGCCAATTGGGAAGACTCGCTGGTCCAAAACTATAAACTCGATTCCCGCGACGCCGACCGTAAAGGTAATTTCTTCAGCGCCCGTAACAAGATTTTTTATAACAATGACTTAGCACTTTATACCGCCAAAGTCACCGCCGATACCGACAAGTTTTACCGTAACGCCTATGCCGATGAAGTGGTTTTTGTCCACGAAGGCGAAGGCACACTCTACAGCGAGTACGGCACAATTAAGGTCCAAAAATGGGACTATCTCGTGATCCCACGTGGCACCACTTATCAGCTTAAATTCAACGATTACAGCAATGTGCGACTTTTCGTCATCGAGTCATTCTCTATGGTGGAAGTGCCTAAGCATTTCCGTAACGAGTATGGTCAGCTATTAGAATCGGCACCTTACTGCGAGCGCGATTTGCGCGTACCTACATTGCAAGATGCTGTGGTTGAGCGCGGCGCCTTCCCCTTAGTGTGTAAGTTTGGCGATAAATACCAACTCACCACGCTCGAATGGCATCCCTTTGATTTAGTAGGTTGGGATGGCTGCGTTTATCCTTGGGCATTCAACATCACAGAATACGCACCAAAGGTAGGCAAAATCCATCTCCCCCCTTCTGATCACTTAGTCTTTACCGCCCATAACTTTGTGATTTGTAACTTCGTACCGCGCCCCTACGATTTCCACCCTAAATCGATTCCGGCGCCTTATTACCACAACAACATAGATAGCGACGAAGTCTTGTATTACGTCGATGGCGACTTTATGAGCCGCACGGGCATTGAAGCGGGTTACATGACCTTACATCAAAAAGGCGTGGCCCACGGACCACAACCGGGCCGAACTGAAGCCTCAATTGGCAAAAAAGAAACCTATGAATATGCAGTGATGGTGGACACGTTCGCCCCACTGAAATTAACCGAACATGTACAAAATTGCATGAGCAAAGACTACAACCGCTCTTGGCTAGAAGACTAGCCCCAAGCCACCAGCACTCCCATGCGGGAGTCATTAGAGTGACGGCGTGTTGCACTAAAATAACGAGGAAAACAACATGGCAAGCGAACTAAATCCACTGGGCTTATTAGGTATCGAATTCACTGAATTCGCCAGCCCTGATTCTGATTTTATGCACAAAGTCTTTATCGACTTTGGTTTTTCTCTGCTGAAAAAAGCCAAGAACAAAGACATCCTGTACTACAAACAGAATGACATTAATTTTCTGCTCAACACTGAGTGCGAAGGTTTCTCAGCTAAGTTTGCTAAATCCCACGGCCCAGCCATTTGTTCTATGGGCTGGCGTGTAGAAGATGCCGGCTTTGCCTATCGCGTTGCCGTTGAACGTGGTGCAAAACCCGCCGATGATGCCAACAAAGATCTGCCTTATCCTGCGATTTACGGCATTGGTGACAGCTTAATTTATTTCATCGACACCTTTGGCGCAGATAACAATATCTATGCCGCTGATTTTGAAGATTTAGACGAGCAAATTATCACTCAAGAGAAAGGCTTTATCGAAGTCGATCACTTAACCAACAACGTCTACAAAGGCACAATGGAACATTGGGCTAACTTCTATAAAAACATTTTTGGTTTTACTGAAGTGCGCTACTTTGACATCAGCGGCGTACAAACCGCGCTAGTGTCCTACGCCCTGCGCTCACCCGATGGCAGCTTCTGTATCCCGATCAACGAAGGTAAAGGCAGCGATAAAAACCAAATTGATGAATACCTGAAGGAATACAATGGCCCAGGTGTGCAACATTTAGCCTTTAGAAGCCGCGATATCGTTAAATCTCTGGATGCGATGGAAGGCAGCTCAATCCAATGCCTAGACATCATCCCTGAATACTACGACACTATTTTCGATAAGTTACCACAGGTCACAGAAAATCGTGAGCGCATTAAACATCACCAAATTCTGGTGGATGGTGATGATACAGGCTATTTATTGCAGATATTTACTAAAAACCTGTTTGGACCGATTTTCATCGAAATCATCCAACGTAAGAATAACTTAGGTTTTGGTGAAGGCAACTTTACTGCCCTGTTTGAATCAATTGAACGGGACCAAATGCGCCGCGGCGTACTGTAAGTATTCATCCTACTAATAAAAAACGGTACGCACTGCGTACCGTTTTTCTTTCTACGACTATCTACATCGTCATCTAAATCACCATCAGCTTTGACACCAATCACTCAGCTTTAACTTTCCTGCGCTAGTCCACATCGATAGGTTTGATAACTTTACAAGGGTTCCCCGCCGCCACACAGTTCGCGGGAATGCTCTTATTCACTACACTACCAGCACCAATGACACAATTATCACCAATGGTCACACCGGGCAGTACAGAGACGTTTCCGCCTAGCCAAACATTATTGCCGATTTGAATTGGCGCGCCGTATTCCGTCGTTTGCCGCGCAATGGGATTAATCGGATGCGTTGCGGTAGAAATCATCACATGGGGACCAAACATCACATTATCACCAATCGAGACTGAGCAAACATCTAATATGGTTAGATTATGATTGGCGTAAAATTGTTTGCCAATATGGATGTTATAGCCGTAATCGCAAAAGAAATTAGGCTCAATATGGGCGCAGTGTTGAATATCAAGCAGGCCACGAAGATGCTCCATTCGGGCATCAAGCAAAGTCGGTTCGGCCAGATTAAACTGATGACAAATGGATTTCGCCCGCATCCGCTCAGCCAATAACTCATCATCCCAAGCCTTATAGGGCTGGCCCGCCAACATTTTTTGTTTCTCAGTCATCGTATTGTCAACATTCAGTCCATGATGACCTAACCCTAACAATCGATTGATGAAAGTTCAAGAACTGCCTCATATGCTCTTGAATGAACTACCCGTCTTGCTGACAGAACATTTAGCTAATAGCCAATGTGAGTCACATTCAAGCATTAAATCTCAATCGAGACAAAGGTCATTGCCTTTGTTCGTCATCACAATAGAGTTCTGCAAATAAATACACTAGACACAAACTGTTCAGCGGCATGACAGGATTTGTCCAAATCATCCGGCTGTGACGCCCTGCTTCACCGAAGATTTCAAGCAATAAATCCGAAGCCCCATCGAGTGCTTTAGGATGTTCAAAGCAAGATTGATGCACATTTAGCACTCCTTCCAAGCGGTAAATTTGTTTTATCCGCGAAAGCTCACCGCAAGCCTGTTTCAATTGGGCAATGGCATTTAGGGTCGCAAGACGACAGGCAGCGTAGCCTTCGCTCACAGTATGATCGGCGCCCAATTGTCCTTGATACTGAAGCTCGCCCTCTAAATAGGGAAACTGACCCGAGGTCATTAACTGACTGCCAACAATTGAATAGGGTTCATAATTTCCAAGAGCCGCGGCAACCTCAGGTAGTTCAAGCCCTGCCGCCACTAGCCGCGATTCAGGTGTGCTCATCATAATGTCACCTCCTGAGATGAGACATTCGCAGGATTAAGCAGCGGGGCTAACCAAGTCGTCAAATGCTGAGGATTGACTGTCAGCCAGTTCGCAGCGGCCTCATCTTCCGTCATTCCTTGTCGATTAACCGCATAATCGAGTTCTGCAACCATTTGATTCGATAATACTATGTTATCCAGCACCTGAATTTGTGCTGGCGAGAAATTAACCACTAACTCGCGTTCACGGGCGAGCAATACCGCTTTATCTTTTCCCCCGAGTAAACCTTTAGGGTCCTGAAGATCGCGAATACCGTATTGATGGTGTAAAAATTGTGGATGCCACAAAGGAACGATCACCCACTCGTTTACCGCTACGGCAGACTCAAAAGCCGCGACACAGTCGGCTTGAGTGCCTGTTCTAAATTGATAACCTGCCGCCGTTAATCCATATTGCGTCATAATATTTTTAGAAAATCGCGTGATCCCCGCCCCCTCACCAATCCCTTGAATGATGGGCCGCATACGTTGCCGCACGTCAGGTTTGAGTAAATCCTCAATGCTCGACACTTGCTCAGCAGGCACATAATCGGGTACGCCCCAGAGCGCATAGGGCTCATAATGTAGCCCGAGTTGCCGCGTAGCAACTCGCTCTTCGACACCTTGTCGATAAATCCCGTGGCTATGGGGCAGCCATGCTGAACACAGCATATCCACTTTGCCTTCACCTAGCTGCTCAAAATTAGCCTCGTGCAATGCATAGCTTCGTTGCACCTCTTTGCCCATAATCCCTATCACATGGGCCACCACAGCGGCGGTGACGCGATGAAAACTTAAGTCCGTCACTCCCATGCGAATCATCGGCTTACCCTGTGAGCTCTCCATATTTGTACTCGTACTCAATGAATTCATACCTATCACACCTCGAGGAAATAATGCCAATGATGCCAAACTGCCCAATCCCAGCGTTTGCAATAATTGCCTTCTGAAGACATTAATCTCCGCCATGTTCAGGCTCCTTGGTGTCTAAAATAGTGAGCCTATCCATCACAATCCCTACGATGGCGTTGTCCTTTGCATAGGGGAATATCATCTCTACTTTGATGCCATTCGGATCTTCAAGAAACAACTGATGCTCACCAATCTCAGGCACAATTCGTTCCTGAAAAATCATCCTCTGCTGGCATAAATGCTGCTGCATCTGGTGTAAATCCGTGCCACGAAACGACAAATGGTCAACACGTCCCGAGCCATAAATATTTCTGCTTTCCCCTAAGTAGGCATCTAGCGCCTGATCGCCCGCTTCCACTAAATGCAAAATGGGCTTATTTGAGGCATAGAGCCAATGTCCAGGAAAACCAAACTGTGGCCGCCAACCTAATTTCAATCCAAGGATGACTTGATAAAACAACAGCGTTTCAACCAGTTTGGGGGTTCTGATGGTAAAGTGATCCAATCCGATAATGTTCATATTGTCATCCTCTGGATGTCGTGACTCAGTGACTCGGTATAACCAAGTGCAAATCCAAACCGTTTTAATCCGCAAAAATCGTGTGAATAAATTCAGTTCAGATAAGCACTTGGCGTAAGGTTATAAAATTAATTGATGAGATTAATTGTTCGGATTAATTACCACGAACGCCCGCCGCTAACGGCTTAAAACGGAAAATATAATAAGGTGGACTGTTTTCAGCTTTGCCATTATTTAATGGTGCCGATAACGGTAATTGCGCAGCCCCAGAGTACAAGTAACCTTGCTTGCCATAACTCACACCGTCGGGCCAAACCATACGTTCATCATGGACATAAGTACGATACTGGCGAGAATCTGCAGGGATCACACCAATGGCCCGCTCTCCCACTTCTGTTAGATACAAATTATTCGCTTCATCAATACTTAAGCCACCGTTGTCGGGCTTATCGGCATAAGCCTCCACTTTGGCAGAGAGTGCCGCAGGCGTTAACGAAGGATTGATGAGATCGGTCATCCGCACACGGTAAACTTTGTCTTTATTCATCGGGGCAAAGTAGAGCCATGTTTGGGTTTTATCTAAAGCAATGCCATCGGCACCCACATAGACTTCAATCTGCTTTCTATCTTTTGAGTTTTTATCGATAATCAGTGGCCGCTGTAAGTCTGGCATCACACTGTTATCACCCTGTAATAGGCGCCGACTTTTCCCTGTATTTAAGTCCACAACCACCAGCGCAGCCTTTTCACCAATGGGACCCGTACCAATCCCCTCATCGGCAATCACAATCGCTTGATGTCGAGATGAGATAACAAAGTCATTATGTTGTGACTCAGGAAGAGAGACTGGCGCGGGCAAATGAATAATGCGATCTAATTGGTTTTTCTTGGTATCCCACGCCACTAATTTAGGCTCAATACGTGGCGCCTGCTGGCCAGAGTCTAATAGCCAAACTCTGTCTTGATCGTCGGTTCGCAGCCCCAACACCCAATTAAGGCAAGTGTCAGGTTCTTTCGCTTTGCCCTGCGGATCATGGCATTGCTGCCAATCCGAATTAGGAAATGGCTTAGTACTACCATCCGCTAAAAGCTCTGCCACCTTAATGTTAGGTTGATAGAAAGGGTGATAACTGAAAATCAATCGTTCATCTGATGTGAAAGTAATACCGCCCACAGCCCCATCAAGTTCGGCAAAGACTTCCATTTTTGCCAGCGGCTCAGTCTGTGTCGCCCATGAGTGAGAACACAACAAACTGGTTGCCAGTAGTGTAAAAACCTTTGATAACATTGGGTATGTAATGCGCGTAGATAATATGGTCATCTTCATTCCTCCTAACGTGGGCCAGCTAAAAGCGTTAAACTTGCTTCGCCTAATCTATGCTGCCAAAGATAGAATCCCACCAAAGCGGGAGTTGATCCCTTGTCTATCGGCAACTGCGCCACATCCAAAGCATGCACTGTCCATACATAACTGTGTTCACGTCCCTCTGGTGGACAAGGTCCAAAGAATCCAGGTTTACCTAAATCGGTATTAGCTTCAATGGCACCACTGGGTAGCGCTCCGCCATTCACACCACCTGCGAGAGTCGACACCTGTGCCGGAATGTCATACACAACACTGTGCCAAAAACCACTGCCAGTAGGCGCATCTTTGTCATATAAAGTGACAGCAAAGCTCTTGGTACCGGCAGGTACATTTTGCCAAGTTAAACGCGGCGCAATATTTTCGCCCGAACAACCAAATTGATTCCAATAATACTCAGGAGGAAACCTTGAATTATCAGCTAAATTACTTTCGAGACTAAACGCAGAGGCACTGTCGTCAGCCATAACGTAATTAATACTGGCAGCCAAAGCGACAGTCACCAAGAGAGTCTTTTTGAAAGAGGAGAAATAAGGCGATTTCATAATATGCTGAACCCATTTTTGAACTGTCCTAGAACAGTCATTACCATTGATTTGAGAATGTGGGTTAGCATATCAATCAAATTATTATTGATAAGGCGCATTTGGTTGATATGAGTTTCAAAAAATATTGGATAATCTCAACATGCTTCTCAGTTATTTTTAGGTTATGGTAGTTTCAGCAAAGATAATGCAAAAAAGTAACAACCAAACGACTAAGATATGTTATTAACACAATAATATAACGAGGATTCGCTATGATTAAAGCGGATTATCAACCTTGGTTTCCCGTGAACAGAAACCTAAAGCCACACCCGAACCTGAGTTGCAGATTAGACCATTTATCTTTAACCATTCTGTGGCAGGAACTTGATAACGATGCATTCACAATGGAATTATATTTCCCAACGATATCTGGAATACAAGTAATTGATGAGTCAAGTTATCAAACCTTCTTAGATAACATAAGTGATAACTTTAGCGATATTCTACATGATGATAAAAGCAATACGCCATTCCCTATTGATTCAGATTTAAATATCACGAATCAATCCAATGCCGATTATTTTTCTTTACCTTGGCCAATATGGAAGTCGGTAAAAAATGCACGCCGTCCTTATTATGGTGAATTAGGCGAACATATTTACCAAGACCTATACAGTTATTATATGGTGGGCGCCGATAGTGTCTACTTGATCGATACTGATGTAGAACCTACAGTCAATGTCTTATCTTGTTAACTATGAAGTTAATCGCTGTTAACCGAACAACTGCAGAATTAATCACAATGGGGTTAGTGAGCATATTGTTAATAATAACTACAATATGCTTTTTGCGTGAAATATCGCCAGCCAACACAACCGATTACATTTAAAGAGAGCAAGTTCAAAATAAGCAGATTGGCTAAATCCTCCGTTTTCATTACACTATCGACCTTCTCATCTTCACCCAAGAATGACCAAACCATGCCTGATTTTGCCTTACTCGCTGTGTTTATCCCGACTTTTTTCTTTGTTTCTATCACGCCGGGCATGTGCATGACACTCGCCATGACACTGGGTATGAGCATAGGTGTGCGCCGCACCCTGTGGATGATGCTGGGTGAACTGGTAGGCGTGGCGTTAGTGGCCACGGCCGCCGTGATGGGCGTTGCCAGTATCATGCTCAACTATCCCGAAGTATTTCAAATTTTTAAATGGATCGGCGGGATTTATTTAGGCTTTATCGGCGTACAGATGTGGCGCGCGCGCGGCAAGATGGCCATATTAAGTGATGATGACACTAACCCCAGAGCCAGCAATGTTACCTTGATCTCTCAAGGCTTTATTACCGCCATTGCCAATCCAAAAGGTTGGGCATTTATGGTGTCGCTACTACCCCCTTTTATCAATGCCGAGCGCGACGTCGCGCCGCAGCTCCTCGCCTTACTGAGCATTATCATGGTGACCGAATTTACCTCTATGCTCGCCTACGCCAGTGGTGGCAAAAGCCTGCGCATCTTCTTGAGCCGTGGTGATAATATTCGCTGGTTAAACCGCATTGCGGGCAGCCTAATGATAGGCGTAGGAGTTTGGTTAGCCATGAGCTAACGGTTTGAACTAACCGCTTAAATGTAACCTGTTCTACCTAAAATTAACCCAATAAAGTCCCGTTAACTCGGTCTTTATGAAGGCGCTTTTTTGTAGGGCAACACATCCTGCATCTGCGCCATATATTGCTGCATTTGCAGTGTTTCTTGCTCAACAAAGTCCGTAATCGCCGCCTTAAATCCCAAATGGGCGATGTTATGGTAGGAATACATTGCTACGGGTTCAAAGCCTCGCAGCACCTTATGTTCCCCCTGCGCGCCCGCATCAAACACTTGAAACTCATGTTCAATACAATATTGAATACCTTGATAATAACAGGCCTCAAAATGTAAACCGTCAAGCTCAACCGTCGTCCCCCAATAACGACCATATAAGCATTTCTGCCCTCGGGTATTCTCACCTTTTAAATACAAGGCGCCAGCGACCATCTCGCCCTTTGCATCTTCAACCACCAACAGTAGGACTTGCGCAGCGAGTTGTGCCCCCAACTGCTGAAAAAAGGTTGGCGTTAAATAGCCGCGATGACCGGAGCGTTTAAGGTAAGTTAATTGATAACATTGGATAAAAGTCTGCCATTGCGAAGCGGTGATCTGCTCCCCTTCGACAAACTGAAACTTAAGATTAAAAGGCTGTAACTGCGCCCGCTCCTTCAAGATATTTTTACGCTTACGGGAACTAAAGCCCGCCAGAAAATCATTAAAATCCCGATAACTGCGATTATGCCAATGGAACTGAGTGCCTAAGCGTTTTAACAGCGAATTTGGCAAACTTTCAAATAACGGCGTTTGTGTTAGGGTCACAAACAGGCTGTGCCATGAGGAAATCGGGGTAAAGCCCTGCTCTGGCTCATTAAGAATAGCTTCCTTAGGTACGAGATTATCCTGCGCTGATATTAGTCGGCGATTCAATGTCATCAGCAGTAATGCCGCCACGCGCAGTTGCTCGGCGCGCTCTACTGCGGGATGAATGCCCATCCGTTGACCTTGCACTGGGGTAAAAGGGATCGCATTCACCCATTTGGGATAGTAATCGAGCCCATGGCGCTCATAGGCTTCGGCCCACGCCCAATCGAACACATACTCACCGTAGGAGTGGGATTTTTGGTACAAGGGCATGACGGCAATAAGTGGGAACTGATTGAAGTGCTTAGCCGTTTGCACACTGATAAACCCTCCTTCAGCCAAAGGCAACAAGCTTTTATCCTTACTGGCGACATCATTTAATGTGTCACCCGCATCGAACACGCATAAATGTCGAGGCGTCCAACCGGTTGCAGTGCAGGCGGAGCGGCTTTGCTCAAGTGCCAACAGAAACTCATGGCGGCAAAATGGATTCGCCTCACCCATGGCGGCATTCCACGCACTGGCCGAAATATCCGACATTGAGCTCGCAAAAGCCAAAATAAGCTGTCTCATTGGGTAAATTATCGTCCTTTACTGGTGTGAACAAGTATACGAGGTTGCAATTAAGCCTAATTCTCGGCACATTGCATAGCCATAATTAAAATAAATTCAGGATTGAGTATGCGTCCAACAAGACCTTTTAGACCTCTTATTCTCGCCATTGCGATGGCGCTTCCCTTACTATCATCTCCCAGTCTGCTTGCCGATGAATCGCCAATTTTCAGCCAGATGGCCACCGCACAACCTGTGTGGGCTAAGCATGGCATGGTCGCAAGCCAAGAAACTCTCGCCAGTCGCACCGGCGTTGAGATCCTAAAGCAAGGCGGTAATGCGGTTGACGCCGCCGTGGCTGTCGCCTTCAGTTTGGCAGTCACCTTACCCCGTGCTGGCAATATCGGCGGCGGTGGTTTTATGCTGGTGCATATTGCCAAAGAAAACAAAACCATCGCTATCGATTATCGCGAAATGGCGCCGTCTAAAGCCAAGAAAAACATTTTCCTCGACGAAAATGGTGATGCAGTTGAAAAACTAAGCCGCGAACACGGTCTTGCCGTGGGTGTGCCAGGTACTGTGATGGGCATGAGCTTAGCCCTTGAAAAATATGGCACTATGACTCTCGCCCAAGTTACGGCACCCGCGATCAAAATGGCGCAGGAAGGCATTAGCATCACCCCAGATCTTGCCCAATCCCTTGCAGGCCTAAAACGCCGCATGGCCCAATGGCCAACCACGGCCGCTATCTTCTACAAAGCCGACGGCAGTGACTATCAAGTGGATGATATTCTTAAACAACCTGAACTTGCCCATTCGTTAAGTCTTATCGCAGAAAAAGGCACCAAAGGATTCTACGAAGGTGAAACCGCCACTAAGCTCATCAATGCGGTGAAAGAAGCTGGCGGCATTATGACCTTAGACGACCTTAAAAATTATAAAGTTGTGGAACGTGAACCCGTGCGCGGCGAATACCGCGGTTACGAGGTTGTGTCTATGCCACCGCCATCATCGGGCGGCGTGCACATCATCGAAATGCTCAACGTATTGCAGCAATTCCCAATAGACAAACTCGGCCACAATACCGCCCAGACGATTCATCTGATGGCAGAAACCATGAAGTACGCCTATAGCGATCGCAGCGAATACTTAGGCGATCCCGACTTTTATAAGGTGCCCGTCAGAGCCTTAACCAGTAAGGACTACGCCCAAAAAATCGCCAGCCAAATTGCGATGAATAAGGCAACACCGAGCGCTGAAATCAAGCCCGGCAAGCTCGCCCCCTATGAGAGCGACCAAACCACTCACTTCTCGGTAGTGGATAAATGGGGCAATGCGGTTTCAAACACTTACACCTTAAACTTCAGCTACGGTTCAGGTTTAGTGGCCAAGGGAACTGGCATTTTGCTCAATAACGAGATGGATGATTTCTCAGCCAAACCCGGCGTGCCCAACGGCTACGGTTTAGTGGGCGGTGATGCCAATTCGGTCGAGGGCAATAAACGCCCACTCAGCTCAATGAGCCCAACAATAGTAATGAAGGATGGCAAACCCTTCCTCGTCACTGGCAGTCCAGGTGGTTCGCGCATTATCACCACCACACTGCAGATCATCATGAATGTTATTGATCATGGATTGAATATCGCGGAAGCCAGTAATGCGGCGCGGGTTCATCATCAATGGCAACCCGATGAATTGCGAGTCGAGTCCAGCTTTAATCGCGATACCATTTCCCTGCTCGAAGCCAAAGGACACAAAGTGAAAGTACAATCCGCTATGGGCAGCACACAATCAATCATGGTGACCGAACAAGGAATTTTTGGTGCTTCTGATCCACGCCACTCGGGTAGCGAAGCTATCGGCTACTAGCATCCCCATGATGCCAATGTTAGTGAAAGAGATGAGTGTAAAGAGATGAGTGAGATAAAGAAGTGAATGAGATAAAAGGATTTATGACCTATTCGAACTAGGTCATAAACCCTGAGTAAAGCTTGTCCTTCCGCTCAGTGAATGCAAACTCTCGCTTAAAAAAGCCCTGCTATAAATCACTGTATAAGCAGGGCTTTTTATTATTTTGAATAGCTGATTTTCATACTGAATATAGCTGACCTTTAGACTGTAGTGGCATAGGCAATTTGTACCGGGTGACATGTTATTTCAATCGTTGGGATCCTAGTGGTTGGCTGGTATACTGTAGTGGCACACTCATATAGGCTTACCATGGCATTCACTCATCGACACGCAGCTAGTCCGTCCTTGGATGCTCGACCGCCCCGTCCATGGGGCGGACGGTCGTCTCGCTAATCACCATGACTCACCTTTTTGGCACTAGTGTAACCTGTAGATTTAAAAGACATACGCAACATACTTTTGGACATACATGAGTTAGATTCCTAACTCTAATTTGTGAGTTTCGAATTAAAATCTCTATGGGTAACGCCCCAATAGGCGGCGGATAATAGTTGGCTATAATTGTGAACGAAGCGAACGCACCAACTATTAGGTGTTCGCCTTAATTGGCTCTTGTTAACTCTCTTTTCCTCGTATGCCTTGGATAAAGAATACGTGCCCATACCTATCAGCTCTTTGTTTTGCCTGGTAAGTGTCGTTAATTGCAGCGCCAATACCTATTGGGTTAAGTATTAAAGGCGATGGCAAATTTCCCAAAAAACCTGTCAAAAATGTTTTTGTGATACTTGGTTTTACTTCAGAAGCTAAATCCCAAAGGTCTTTTTGGACTTGGGAAACCAAAGCTTTATCTACAGAAGTTGGATTGTCGATAACTGTCTCAAATACCATACTTCTAAAGGCTTCAATGTATTTATCACCTCTGAGTTCGATGATTTGATCCCAAGATAACGCATCGAAATTTGGTATTAACAGGTCATCCCCGAATAAGTCATGACATTCAATACTCTGGTGTTGATACTCATGTTCAAGTGCTCGTCCGACTATCGGTGCATAGCTTGGCACTAATCCAACCCCCTCATTTTGGAGTAGTTGATTTACACCTAAGTCCACAGTTACATCCATGTCAATTGGTATAAATGATGCTATAGGAATTTGCTTTTTTGCGGAAGCGGTTTTTTATACAGTTTGATGGGTAATCACTTGATATCGTTTTAGCTTTCTCATTTTTCGCACTTATTTTTTGCTGATGAATCGCTATCTAACGACTCTAAACTCCAAGGAATACACCTCCCCTCGGAGTTGCCGCAGGGCGAATAGACAAATTGCGTGAGTCTCGCCATGGATGGCGAGCTAGCTTTCGCAGGTGCAAGGACGCATCCTTCGGAAGCGATAGCAAATTTGGCAATGAGCACAAGGGGCTCTCAACTCCGTTGGGGGCGTCATGGAGCATCCAAGGAGGATAGGACGAGCAGTCCTCCTTGGTCGGGTGTGGGGTGAAGCCCCACGACTTTGATTGTGATTAAAGAATTCAAACGAAGTTTGTAATGGTAGAGATCACTATTTCACCGCCGATAGCTCGATAAACGCTGCGGTATACATTTTTAGGTTCAGCATGAATTGCTTGTGGGTGATAAACTCTTTTTCGGTATGGCCTGTGTATTCCACGCCCAGCATCGCTGGGTCAAAACTTAAAGCAATGGGGAGTAATTTACTGTTCGTTGAGCCGCCAATTGCAATGGGTTTAGGGTCGACTAAGCCAAGAAAACGTGCCTGAGACGCAATAATATCCTCGCCCAGTTTGCCATCATTTTTTGCTTAAAAGCCTAAAACAAAACATTTGTTACAAACTAAACACAAAATCGATGGAACCCCTAGTCCGATACATGTTAAACAGTCACATTAAGCTTAATTTAATGGTTTTAGCCGCACGTAGACTTCAAATTTTTCCTGAAATCCAAGGCCATCATCATGCAAACATCCATAACAATATCGACCTAACGGGGAACAAATAATGAAGGGACTAACCCTCAAATCGCAAGCCCTCACGCCACACAGAGCTAAGCTCACGCTAAGTGCCATCACTTTAGCCTTAACTTTGGGCGCCTGTAGCACACAACAACCCGATGCCAGTGTTCAAGCAAGTGCGGCGCCAAATGCAGTGTCAGCACAAATTATCAGCCAGAATGCGACTAATCCATTCTTTAAACCCTATGATACTTTTATGGAAATTCCGGCCTTCGATAAAATCAAGCCTGAGCATTTCCTCCCCGCATTTAAAGCGGGAATCGCCCAACAACACGAACAAATTCAAGCAATTGTTGATAATAAAGCCAAACCCACCTTCGCCAATACGATTGAAGCCATGGAGTTTTCTGGCGATCTAGTGACGCGCGTTTCTAACGTCTTCTTTAACCTGACGGGCGCGAATACGAATGAAGCATTGCAAGCACTCTCGAAAGAAGTGTCGCCTATGTTATCGTCCGCCGAAGACGATATTTTGCTTAATGACAAACTGTTTCAAAAAGTTAAAGCCGTCCACGACGCAAAAGACAACCTGAAGCTCAACACAGCCCAAGCCAAATTACTGGAAGATACCTATAAATCTTTCACCCGTGGCGGCGCTAACTTAAGCGAGCCAGATAAAACCAAACTGCGCGCGCTGAACGAAGAAATCGGCAAACTCAATTTAACCTTTGGTGACAATCTATTAGCCGAAACCAATGCCTTCGAATTAGTGGTTGATAGTAAAGCCGATCTCGCGGGTTTACCCGCAGATGTGATTGCCACAGCCTTTGAAACCGCCAAAAAACGTGGCCACGAAGGCAAGTGGGTATTTACCACGTCTCGCCCTTCTATTACGCCTTTTTTGACCTATGCCGATAATCGCCAGTTACGTGAAAAACTCTACAAAGGCTATATCGAGCGCGGTAACAACAATAACGCCAACGATAACAAGATTATACTCGCTAAGATTGCTGCCCTGCGTGCTGAACGTGCTCAACTGATGGGCTATAAAACCCATGCGGATTTCGTGTTAGAAGAACGCACAGCTAAAACACCAGAAAACGTCTACGGTTTACTCAATAAAGTATGGCCAGCGGCATTGGCCCAAGCAAAAACCGAAGTGGCTGATATGCAAGCCATGATTGACGCTCAAGGTGGCAATTTTAAGCTGCAAGCGTGGGACTGGGATTACTACGCCGACAAAATTCGTGTCGCTAAGTACAGCTTTAACGAGCAACAAACCCGCCCGTATTTCTCCCTCGACAGTACATTAAAAGGCGTGTTCTACACGGCTAACCGTTTGTACGGTTTGACCTTTAAAGAACGTACCGACTTACCCAAATACAATGCCGAAGTCCGTACTTGGGAAGTTTACGATAAAGACGGCAAACTGATGGCCATCTTTATGGGTGACTATTTCACCCGTGACAGCAAACGTGGCGGCGCTTGGATGAACTCCTTCCGCAAGCAATACAATATGAATGGCGTTGATTCTAAACCTATTATTATCAACGTATTAAACTACCCTCGCCCAGCGGGTAATGAGCCAGCGCTGCTGACCTTCGATGAAGCCAGCACACTATTCCACGAATTTGGCCACGCACTACACGGCATGTTATCGAACGTCGAATATCGCTCACAGGGCGGCACCGCCGTACCTCGCGATTACGTTGAGTTCCCATCGCAAGTGAATGAAAACTGGATGACTCAGCCAGAAGTGTTAGCCCAATTTGCCAAGCACTACAAAACTGGCAAAGTGATCCCGCAGGAGCTAGTGCAGAAAATCCAAGCGGCCAGCAAGTTCAACCAAGGTTTTTCTACCGTTGAATACATGGCGGCCACTAAACTCGATTTAGATTGGCACACACTAACCGATACAACGCCAAAGGATGCGGCCAAGTTTGAGGCGGACTCGTTAGCGGCAATGGGACTGATTGAGGAAATTAGCCCACGCTATCGCAGCACTTACTTCTCGCATATTTTCGCAGGTGGTTATTCAGCAGGCTACTACAGCTACCTCTGGTCGGATATTTTAGGTGCGGATGCTTTCGAAGCCTTTAAAGAAAACGGCATTTTCGACAAGGCCACTGCGGATTCCTTCCGTAACAATATCCTTTCGAAAGGCGGCAGCGATGATCCTATGCTGATGTATAAAAACTTCCGCGGTAAAGAAGCCGGTATAGAGCCGCTACTACGTAGCCGCGGATTACTGGCCGAGTAACATAACATCATCCCTCTAAATTGAAGTTTGAAATATCACCAACAGGGAGCTAACACTCCCTGTTTTTATTTTACTGATACCAAATAGGGAAATGGCGAGAAAGGTCAAGATGACAGAGTGCAGCTTGGCAGGTAACATCTTGGGAAAAAGATGTTACGGAACTTACGCCTAAACTTTTTAAACGCGGATTCGTAAAGGTGGTACGTTTCCGCTTCACATGTTAACCCACTATGATTCACCGCTTAGGCGGCATTAAATTTTCAATAGAGTTATATGATGAATATTGAGATGGTAGAAAAAGCAGATCATCTTAGTCTGCTCAATATTTGGGAAGCATCAGTGAGAGCAACCCATGACTTTTTAGCAGAAGAAGATCTACAGGAATTAAAGCCGTTGATCCTCGAACAATATTTTGACGCCGTTCACTTAAAGTGCGCTAAAAATGACAATGGAGAAATCCTCGGATTCTGCGGGGTACATGATGGCAATATTGAAATGCTGTTCATCTCACCTGACGCGCGCGGAAAAGGGATTGGTTCCATGCTAGCGACACATGCCATTAAAGAACTGGGAGCCACAAAGGTTGATGTTAATGAGCAGAATCAGCAAGCATTAGGTTTTTACCAGCATATTGGTTTTTCAGTAACGGGTCGCTCACCCGTTGATGGACAGGGTAAACCTTATCCGCTGTTGCATCTGGCGTTATATTCCATTGAGGGATTGTAGATGTATCCTGATTCAATCGATGAGAATAGGATTGGAGAGTATCCGGCGGAAACAAAATCAGGCGGCGGTTATTTCTATGATCAAGTACTAGAATATCGTGTTTGGTGCCGCCCTTGGCAAGGTGCTCCAGATGAATTTGATGGTGAAATCTACTATTACGCATTTCATACTTATAATGAGGCTCTTGAATTTTCGAATGAAACTGACGGGTCTGAAGCGCCTTTAGTACTTGTTAAACAGCTTGAATGGATTGATGAACCAGAAGCAGGAAAATTCATTCATAAAACAGGTGAACGCCTAACTGAATGGAGGGTTGAGTGGCTATTAGAGAGTCAACGTAAGGAGGACACTATTACTAACTTTATAAGTGACAATCAAACATAACAATTTAATCAATAAAAAATAGTTTAAGACTGTCTTTCGACAACATTCCAACAAACTATTTTGGAACTGTGATTAGGAGCGTTACCTGCAGATTTCCTTATCCTCTAAACCTCCTGTCTTGAAACAAAAAATGGTTAATAAATCCGCCCTGACATCAATAAAAAAGGCTTGTTAGGTTTCCCTAACAAGCCTTTAGCTTTTTACAATTAATCAATTAATCGACTAAACCGCGGCGCTTTAACAGTGCCTCTGTTGTCGGTTTTTTACCAGTAAAGTGAATATAATCTTGCATGAGATCTTCACTGTTACCTTTAGATAAGACTTCCTTACGGAATTTGTCACCATTATCGGCTTTTAAGCCACCTTGCTCACCCATATAGGCAAAGGCATCGGCGGCAAACACTTCGGTCCACAAATACGCGTAATAACCTGCGGAATAACCACCGGAGAAGGCATGGCTAAAGTAGCTCGATTTATAACGGGGTGGAATTGGCGCAAAATCAAGACCATGTTTAGCTAGCACTTGGTGCTCAAACTTCTCTACATCGCTAATTTGAGTATCGGCGCTGATAGAGTGCCATTCCATATCTAACAAGGCCGCTGACAGGTACTCAACGGTATCAAAACCTTGGCCAAACTTATTTGCCGCTAAGATTTTATCGAGCAGCGCCTTAGGAATTGGCTCACCCGTTTTATAGTGTTTGGCATAGTTAGCAATCACAGCAGGATCGATATTCCAATCTTCGTTAACCTGTGATGGGAACTCAACAAAGTCACGTGCGGTTGATGTGCCAGCCACGCTTGGGTATTTCACCTGCGAGAATAAACCGTGTATCGCATGGCCAAATTCATGGAACAGAGTGGTCACTTCATCGAAGGTCATTAGCGTTGGGCCATCGGCTGGCTTAGGAATATTAAGCGCGTTATAGACAACGGGCTTAGTGCCGAGCAGACCGCTTTGGGTGACGAACTCATCCATCCACGCGCCGCCGCCTTTGCCTTCACGGGCATAGGGGTCTAGATAGAATAAGCCAATAGAACTGTTATCTTTATCAAAGACTTCAAAGGCTAAAACATCGGAATGCCACACGGGTAAATCAGTACGCGGTTTTAAGCTGATGCCATACAATTTATGCATAGCGAAAAACAGCCCGTCTTTCAGCACAGTATTAAACTCGAAATAAGGCTTGATACTGCTTTCATCGAGGGAGTATTTCTCTTTACGCACTTTGTCGGCGTAGTAAGCCCAATCCCAAGGTTGCAGTTCAAAATCACCGCCCGCCTTTTTGATTTCAGCTTGAATATCAGCCGCCTCCACTTTGGCGCGAGCTAAAGCTTTTGGCGCTAAATCATCGAGGATTTCATACACAGCAGCAGGGGTTTTCGCCATTTGATCGGCAACCGCATAGGATGCCCAAGTATCGAACCCCAGTAAATTGGCTTTTTTAGCCCGTATTTGCGCCATTTTGACAATCAATGGACCATTGATTGCGACGGCTCTGTGCGCCGAGGTTTCCCATACTTTTTGGCGCAGTTCACGGTTGCTCAGGCTAGAAAGTACAGGTTGACGTGTCGTGTTGACTAACGTAATCAAATAGCCTTCTTTACCAGCAGCTTTAGCAGCCGCAGCTAAAGTAGCAATTTCGCTGTCGGATAAACCGGCTAACAGGGCTTTATCAGTCACAACAATCACATCATCTTTAAATGATTTTAAGCTGTTTTGTGAAAAGTCCGTCGCTAAGGTTGCAAGCTCAGCGTTAAAGTCGCGCATCTTAGCTTTATCATCAGCCGACAATTTCGCGCCAGCGCGGACAAACTGCTCATAGTAGTATTCAACTAAATGCTGATCTTCCGCATTTAGGCTGCTCTTTTGCTGGTATACGGCTTCAACGCGGGCAAATAAAGTCGGATCGAGATAAATATTATCGCGATGTGCAGAAAGCTTAGGTGCCAGATCCGCTTCAGTTTTCTGGAAATCATCATCAGAAATCAGACCTGCGAGATTAAAGAAGGTACGCGATACGCGCGTTAACAATTCACCCGAGGTTTCCATGGCGAGAATGGTATTGTCAAAACTAGCCGCCTGTTTGTTATTCACAATCGCAGCGATTTCTGCATCGTGAGCTTTAATGCCCTGCTCGAAGGCGGGAGCATAATCTGCGGACTGAATAAGATTAAATTGCGGCGCTTGATCTTGCAGTGGACTCTTGCTCAGCAGCACATTAGTTGCTTGCGCTTTAGCAGCGGATTGAGTCGCAACGGCATTTTTGGCTTCATTGGTGCTTACATCAGGCTTGTCTGAACAAGCGCCAAGTAACAATGCCGCAGCTACGGCTGTGGTAATAACGGACTTACGCATATTAACTCCCTTGGATGTTGCTGCCCTTTCGATTGTATTTTTAAGGTGAAAGGTGCGCGCAAACGGATTTTGGCTTTCGGTTTACAACAGTCTGTTTTAACGAACTTGTGTAGCTTCGTACGTCAATTTCGATGAACTACCTTAACAAGTTACGCGCATTTCAGCCAAGTTTTACCCGCCCAGAGCACAGCTAATTTGTATCACTTTATGTGTATTGCCCGTCTAAATAAGCCTATGCCAACGCTACGCTAAACCTAACTCACCTCAATCAAGCCAAGAGACATGTGAGCATAGGTGATTAACATTGGCTAAAATTTTATGTAAAAGAATTATTTAAAACAATTCTACTGAAATTTTACGTCAAATATCCCCGACATAGACAAGGGGCTGAGCAAATAAAATGCCATTCCAATAACAAATATTAATTCTTCTTAATAAACTGTTTACTGCAATTATTTAAACATTAATGCAACAAATAAACAGGCTAAACGGCTCACTATTTAGGCAGGCAAACCTTGAGTCACAATTTGAAACAGCTTTTATCCGATTAATGTCACATTCAGATCATCAAATGTCTTTATAATTCCCGCTCGTTAACTTAGCGGAAAATTAACCTAACAGTTAAATTACGCTGAATTAACGGGATGATGGGCATGTTCTTTTACGGAACATGCATTGGGGTCAAATAAATATAAATAGAGATAACTATGTTAAATAAGAAAATACTCGCAGTGATGATCACTGCCGCCCTTGGTGTAAGCGCCTGTAATTCTGATGACGACAAAGTCGTTCAAGCCGATTTACGGGTACTCGAAACCACAGATCTGCACACAAATATCATGGATTTCAACTACTACAGTGGCAAAAATGACCCAACTATCGGTCTAGCCCGTACTGCAAGCTTAATCCACGCTGCACGCAACGAAGCCAAAAACAGCGTACTCGTCGACAACGGCGATCTACTACAAGGCAGCCCAATGGGCGATTACATGGCTAAAGTTGGCCTGCAAATGGGTGATATTCATCCAGCCTATAAAGCCATGAACCTATTAGATTATGAAGTCGGTAATATCGGTAACCATGAATTTAACTATGGTTTAGATTTCTTAAATAAATCCATTAGTGGTGCAGATTTCCCTTATATCAACTCAAACGTTTATTGCGCCGACGATAATGGTTGCTGGAATGAGGTTAAAAAAGGTGAGCATTTATTCACCCCTTATATCATCAAACAAAAAAACATCATCGACAGCGAAGGTAATAATCAAACCATTAACATTGGTTATATTGGTTTTGTGCCACCGCAAATTCTATTGTGGGATAAACAAAATCTGACGGGTAAAGTGACGGTCGAAGATATTATTGAAACCGCGAAAAAATATGTCCCCGAAATGAAAGCCAAAGGGGCCGATATCATTATCGCCATTCCTCACTCTGGCATTGGTTCAACGGAAAATCCTGGCGATCCTATGGCTGAAAATGCCACTTACGCTTTGACTTATGTTGATGGTATCAATGCGATTCTATTCGGCCACAGCCACTCTATCTTCCCTGATGCTAAGTATGCCGACTTACCCAATACCGACGTCACTAAAGGCCTACTGAACGGCGTCCCCGCTGTGATGCCAGGTCGTTGGGGTGATAACCTAGGGGTTGTTGACTTTAAACTTGAACGTAGAGATGGTAAATGGCATGTCCTTAGTGCGAAAACGCAAGCTCGCCCCATATATAATGGTGCAACTAAGGAAGAGTTAGTTAGCCAAGATCCCGCAATTAAAGATGCAGTCGCAGCCGAGCACCAAGGCACCCTCGCCTTTGTGGATGAACCTATCGGCGTTGCCGCAGCCGACATGTACAGCTTCCTTACCTTAGTGCAGGATGACCCTACGGTACAAATCGTTTCCGATGCGCAAATCGCTAACGTGAAAGCGAAATTACCTGCAGCATTAAAAGGTCTGCCAGTGCTATCAGCCTCCGCCCCCTTTAAAGCGGGCGGCCGCCACGGTACAACCAGTGATGCCGATCAATTTGTGCAAGTTGATAAAGGCCCACTGACCTTTAAAAACGCCGCCGATCTGTACCTATATCCCAATACTATGGTGGCAGTCAAAGCGACGGGCGCCGAATTGAAAGATTGGCTCGAGTGCTCAGCAAACCAGTTCAATCAAATTGACCCTGCAAAAACCACCCCACAAGGTTTAATCAACTGGGATGGTCATCCAACCTATAACTTCGACGTACTCGATGGCTTAACCTATAAAATTGATGTGACCCAACCAAGCAAGTTTGACCGCGATTGCGCAGTCGTTAATGCCAACGCAAACCGTATCGTTGATTTAAGCTATAAAGACGAAAACGGCAAAGTCATCACAGGTGAAGAATTTGCCGCGAAAGAGTTTATCGTTACCTCAAATAACTACCGCGCCTTCGGGGGTAAGTTTGCTGGTACGGGTAGCGACCATGTGGTACTTGAACTGCCCGATACTAACCGTGAAGCGCTAGCTGCTTATATCACAGCGCAATCTAAGTACAACGAAACCACGGGTAAGTACGAAGCTATGGTCAATCCAAGTGCCGATTACAACTGGGATTTCAAAACCATCACTACCAACGTCACATTAGACATTCGCTTCGAAACCCAAGACAGTGACAAAGCCGCTGCCTTTATCGAAGCCAATAAACAGCGTGAAATGAAGAAGATCGGTAAGGATGAACTGGGTTTCGCCGTTTATAGCATCAACCTAACCAAATAAGCGTTCAATTCCAAAATATCATGCTCAAAAGGCTCCTCGTGAGCCTTTTTTATTCCCTGCAGATCAAATTAACGCTAATCTGCGCGCTATAAACAGTGTGTCGCCATTTAGTTCATCATGCTCCACACTAAAGGTTAAACCTGCTTTGTGTCGCTAAATATCTGCCTTATTATTTAGCGGCGTCCTCGCAACAACAGAGAAAGCTTATGAAATATCAATCAATCTTATGTGCCACTGCGTTAATGCTGGGCGCAGTGCAACCTGCAACGGCCGATGTTCATCTCAATCTGACTAAAAATGCTGAAGTGCTAACGGTCAATGGCAAGCCAGCCGTAAAGAGTGGCGATCTCATTTTAGCCGATGGGACCAATCAGATTGCCTTCCGTTATGCCGCGCAATATCGACAACAAGCTGACTCAGTGCATTATCTCTCCGACGTGCTCATCGTCCGTTTTGATGCATCAGCACAAACACTCACGCTGACACTTCCCGCCATCAACTCAGCCAGAGATGCAAAGAAATTTGATGAGTCACCTAAGCTGACACTATTAAATGCTCAAGATGAAGCAGTGGGTTTTACCAGTGATAAATTGATTAAGAATGGCATTCAACTGGGACGGGATTTCGAACACGAGATACTGCAGTACAACCTTAGCAATCATCCGGCTTCATTAAATCTCACTATGAATACCGCAACAACGCAAGCAAGCGACGCCATTGCACCAGTATTGGCAAGCCAGCCGCAAATACACCAAACATCAGCAGCCACATCCACGAGCTTGATCGCGCCAGCAGTTATGTCGTCAGCAGTCGCAGCGAACAATGATAAGGCTCAGCAAATCACTCCAGCGACGACACCTAGCCAAGCTGAAATCAGTCAAATGCTGGATTACTGGTACAAACAAGCTAACGACAATACCAAAGCCAGCTTCAAAGCCAAAATAAATAAAGAGTGATCCATACCGCTTCGGCTATCTACTTCAGACCGCCAGCTAAGTGTCTCACATGGACTGGCGACTCTATTAAAGCTTAGTAAAACTAATATTTCAGAAATATTAAAACTCAGTAAGTCCATTTTCACTTCACAGCTTAATGTCATTTAACACAGCAAAGCTGCTAAGCAACAAATGGTGCGAGTGCCTGTAAAGGTGTTATTTATATATTTGGTAGAACAAATTATAAATATAAAAGACATATCATTTTACAGTCTTCGTAGACTATTATTTATCAACTCGCTTTATAAAATACAGTTAAGCATTTGTAGATAAAAGACTTATCACTTAATTAACTACAAAGAATTCGAACTGAGTAAAATCGAATAGTCTCAGTTCCTCCAGCCAACATAATTAACTATCCGCAAAGCGTTATCTCATAATTAAATATTTTTAAAAATCAAAACCTTGAGCAAGGATAAATACTATTTAGCCTACACATTTAACCGTATGCATTATGATTTACGCTATATATTTTGGCTAGATCCAGAAACAAATGTAACAAAAAATGTCATAAAGGCATTATTTAGCAAGAGTCATTATCAGCTTCAAAGCCTCACTAAGCATGAAAAGATCAATGCTCTAATCCTATTCCATAAAAAACATTCAACCTTTAGACTTATTCAACCTTCAACCTGCTCATTCTTTATACTGATTTAAACTCTCCCCATCAAATGTTAGAAATAAGTTGCCTAAATGATAGGGCGAAAAATTACTAATCAAGTAAAAGGAATAACATGATGGAACTTAAATTAAAAAAAGCTGAGTTAGTGAATCTGTCCCATGATAAAAAAGTCTTACCTAGCGAATTAACACCACAAGTTGCTGGTGGTGTGATAACTCGTGCTTGCGGAGAGTTGACTGCCAATGCATACACCTGCCCTTCTGATCGTACAGGTAGCACTCATCGCTGCTGTCAAATCCCTTAATACGGGGTTCAAGTAACCAAATAGGTTGTGACGTCACAATATAACACAGCATATTTTATCAGTAGATGTGTAAAGGGCATATCCACTATGCCCTTTTGACTTTCTAAATGAGCCAATATGTAGAAGCTGTACTTCATGGAAATAAAGGAAGGTGGTTCAGTGCAATTTAATCAACCCCATCAGTCTAGCCTTGCTAGACAGGCATTGAACGACATAGCTGTGCTATTAGTGAAAGATGCCAAACAATCATTAGAGCAGCAAGGGGTTGGTTTGTTAACTGGCTTAGCTGGGCAACAATTATTTTTCTGGCAATTACATAAACAGTTTCCAGAACTAGCATGCCAACATGAATTTTCAGCACGAATGACATTAATAGAAGAGCAAATACCATTCCTACATTCACAGTTCGCGTTTGGCTATGGACTGACTGGTGTCGCTTGGCTATATGAATTTTTTTTGCATGAAGGGAATTACCAAGCGGAGTTTAATCACAATACTGATGTGCTCTTACTACAACATTTACAACAGAACGACTGGACTGGAGAATTGGAATTTATTCGCGGACTAAGTGGTTTTGCAGTCTATATAGCGCGGCGTCAAACCGCGGAATTAGGCTTACCTTTGGCCCAAGCGTTATTGACACTACTGGAACAGCAATGGCATCAATTTGCCGATGGTACTGGTGCTTGGGAAGTGGCAACAAACTCTTTCTTTAGATTTAATCAGGCAACAGATAACCCTGAATATAATTTAGGATTAGCTCACGGAGTCCCTTCAATCATTGCCTCTCTATTACCATTATTAGCGCATCAGCAACTACACAGCCAAATTCAGACGTTGTTGCAAGCCAGTTGTCAGTGGTTAATTCAGCAGCAACAAACATCAGAGAAATTTGGTAGTTGCTTTGCGTACATCACGGAACAACCGTGCCAGTCACGACTCGGTTGGTGTTATGGCGATGCCACCATCGCCTTAACATTGCTGCGAGTGGGCAATGCAATAAACCGTGATGACTTTACCGCCGCTGGTAAGAACATTGCCTTAAAAGCCGCTCAGCGTAGACTAAAAAGCAGCCAAGTACAGGATGCAGGTATCTGTCATGGTAGTGCAGGTTTGGCTTTAATCTTTCAAGTCATAACACGCTATTACACCGAATCCACTCTTTCACAGGCTGCACAATATTGGTTTGAACATACATTAGCACTATATCAAACATCAGGACTCGACGGTTTTAATGCCGTGCGCGAACAAGATAATTCAAACTGCCGCCTACCAGACCATGGCTTACTTGGAGGCTATGCCGGTATAGGTTTAGTGCTATTGATGGCCTTCAACGTAGAAACTAATTGGCTAGATGCGCTTTTATTAACCAATAATTGATTTCGATATATTGGCTATTTTTATAACAAGGAATTGTTTATGAGTGTAGAGGTTTTGCAAGCCGCGGATTTTTTTGTTATCCGGGCACCTAGATCAAGTTTGTCTCAACTACGAAAAATACCAACAGAGCCTACGGCCTTAGTCGATTTTCTCGCCAGTTGGTTAGCAAACCCAGCAGTACAAGAAGCCTTATATCTTGCAAGTCCTTCATTGATGGAACGATTGCCTAATTGGCAACTGCAACCACACAGTAAAGCGGCAATTAAAATAACTAACTCCTTATTGAAATATTTTATTCGGTTTAGCTCTAGAGCGACGCCATTTGGGTTATTTGCAGGCGTAGCCTTGGGGCAAGTAGCAAATGAAACGCGCTTACAGTGTGATAGCATGCTGCGAGATAAGCGCCATACCCGCTTTGACATAGCCTATTTAACTGCAATTCGAGCCCAGTTAAGTGAACCAAATGAGGCCGAGAAGTGGCCGGTATTGTGCTATCAAGCAAATCCGACGTTGCAACAACAGAGCGATGGTCTGCATTATATTGAACCGTATTTTTCAGATACTGAGCAAAAATATCGTTTAAGTACCTTGGTATCAGATGAATATTTGCTTGCTATGCTGCAACTGGCGAAGAAGGAAGGGAGCTTTGCTTCGTTACAAGGTGGATTTCAACAACTCTATCCTACGGCGAATACTGCAAGCATACAGGATTATATTAAGCAGTTACTTACTGCCGGTGTGCTGCAAGTCAAATTACCACTAACATTAACTTCTGGCTCCCCAGATCAAACTTTTATTACGGCGTTACAAAGTATGGGCGCTACAGACAGTGCTGATATATTGCAACGAGCTCTCACTCAGTTAAACAGCATGGATAAACAACCTGTTAACCCGCTTAAGCAATATCAAGAAATTTATCATAGCTTGCAAACACTGCCGTATCCTGTAAGCGAGAATCGCCTATTACAGACTGATATTTTGCGCTCATTTTCACAGTGCCAATTAGCACAAGCAGAAGTATCTGCCCTGATGCCTGCATTATTGGCATTATTAGCGATACGAAAACCTTATAAAACACCACTTAATGACTTTAGCCAAAAATTTGAAGCAAGATTTGGTAGCCAGTATGTGCCACTGTTGACCTTATTAGATGACGAAGTTGGTATTTCATTCTCCAGCGATATTGGCTACCACACTTCCTTGTTAGCGGGGTTAAATATCACCAATCGTCACCCCCCCACACAAGATGTTATCGAACCATTGCAACAGACGATTATCGCTGCTCTAAGTGATGTATCCCCAAGCGAAACTGTGCTGAAATTAACAAGTGATTCGTTATTGTCTAAACATGAAAGTGCGACATTAATGGCTAAGTTACCCGCTTCCTTCGCGATTAATTTGTCAGCGTATCAACAAGAGGATGGCCGAGTTATTTACTATTATCATGGTTGCTATGGTCCTTCTGCAGCGAATTTACTCGGACGTTTCTGTCATTTATCAACAGATATGCTGCAACAGGTCAAACAACATTTATCTCAAGAAGAAGCGCATTCTCCAGAAGTCCTTTTTGCAGAAGTACTACATATGCCCGAGGGGCGTCCAGGCAATGTCATCGCTAGACCGACATTAAGAGCCTATGAGATTGTTTTTCTTGCTGACAGTCACTTAGCAAATGAGTGGCAAATCCCAATCAGCGATCTATTGGTCTATCAAGAAAATAACGTGTTATGTTTATGGTCACAGCGACTACAAAAAAGAATAATTCCCCGTTTATCCTCTGCCCATAATTTCAGTGATCGTAGTTTAGGGATTTATCGGTTTTTATGCTCACTTCAACATCAAAACTTACAAATGCCTCACTTCTCCTTACCTGATAGCCTGCATAAAGCAAAACGAGTTCCAAGGATCATGTTAGATAATCTGGTCCTGCAAGAGGCCCACAGCAATATTCCAGTCGCACAATTGAAACGCTTGTGGCAAGAAGGCCAGTTTGTTGAATCCGATTGGCAACAACTGCAGAAAGAATATGGTTTAGAGCGTTATATGAGCTATGCCATAGCCGACCATGTGTTACTGATCGATCTGCAAAATAATATGATGTTCCAAATGTTGTTGGCAGAGGTAAATCATAAAAGCCACATTAGGTTGAATGAAGTGCTCGCGATGAAATACCAACCTTTGCTGCAAGGGCCAGATGGCCCTTATCAACATGAAATAATTGTACCGCTGTCAAATAGTGCAGCAATCCCATACTTAGCACCACTCATAGCGCCATTGACGAGCTCAACCAATGACAAGTGTAGGCAGTTCACGCCTGGCTCAGAATGGCTCAGTGTCAAATTGTATGCAGGGCAAAGTAGTGTGGAGCAACTGTTACTAAAGCAATTGGCACCATGGCTAACACAGATGCAGCAAGATGGTGTGCTCAAGCATTGGTTCTTTATACGCTATGGCGATCCTGATTGGCATCTACGGCTACGATGTTTTGGCGAGCCGGAACGATTATATGGGGAGTTACTACCCGCACTAAATCGCTTATTAGCGCCATCTCTAGCCAGTGCAGGCTTACATCGAATTGAGTTGTTCACTTACATGCAGGAGACAGAACGTTACGGTGGTGAGCATATGATGCCTTTGGCTGAGCACTTTTTCTGTTTGGACAGCCAGTTTGTGTTGCATGCAATATTATTCAGTCAACAAGATGACAGCTTGAGGTGGCGCTTAGCTATTTTAGCGATAGATTTAATTTTAACTCAATTCGATTATTTACCCACCGAGAAATTTACACTGATCGATAATTTGCGGGCAGGTTTTGCACAAGAATTTAAAGAAGACTTAGAGTTACGCCAGCAGATGGGCGATAAATATCGACACTATCAATCACAATTACAACAAGATAGCCAATTATTGGATCGGCAGAACCAAACTATTGAGCCATTTAAACAACAAATTCAGCAGAGTTTACAGCAGTTTTCATCTTCGATTACACCATGTTGTCAGGCAATGTTGGCATTATTTGAGTCCCAACAGGCACAAGGCAGTCGCGATAATTTATTAGGCTCGTTATTACATATGTTTACTAACCGTTTATTCAAGGCTTATGGTCGAGAGCAAGAGTTTGTCGTTTATGACATGTTACGCCGTATCTATCTAAGCAAACGCGCACAACCAGTACGAGGTTTATCGCAATGAGCGATTTATTTCGAAAAGAAGTTGTTGTACAGCAACAGCAAAGATTACAAGGGGAAGTAAGTTTAACCCAGCCAGTTAGTTTTATTGGTTTCACAGTATTGATTAGCACGCTTTTTTTATGTGCATTACTATTTTTGTATTTTAGCGAGTATCAACGCAAAGAACATGTGCAAGGTTCTATCGAGCCAGCCATGATGGCGATTCGTTTGCCCACACCTAAATCAGTCAACGCAGGGCATCTTTTAGTACAAGTTGGCGAGCAAGTGCAGCAGAATCAACCTTTAGTACAACCGCTGAACCTCCCAAATACGATGGGAAAATCATTTTTACTAAAAGCTCCTTTTACAGGAACGGTTACCGAAGTTTTATTGCCGTCTGGAGAGGATATCGGCCCATCAAAACCCTCAATATCGTTATTACCGCAACCAGAAACCTTATTCGCAATTGTATATATACCCTCAAGAGTTATAGGACAACTCACATTGGGGCAGGAGCTACAAATGCGCATAGAGGCACTTCCCTATCAACATTTTAGTGTGCAAACAGCCACTCTAGTTGAGATAGGAAGTCAGCCTATAACCATAAATGAATCGCAACCCTTATCGGAGCCGAGTTATAGAGCCGTTTTAGCATTGACGGAAGACGCAAAAAAATTGCCACTGAGAGCAGGTATGGGATTAGAGGTTAATATTAGCTTCGCGCCACGCAGACTATTGGAGTGGTTGTTTACACCAAATGTTGATGATAAGGGTCAAAACTAATGGCAACACTGCAAGAGAAGCTTAGAACTTGGTCTGCTGGCCGCCGCTTACCCATGATCGTTCAAACTGAGGCCGCAGAATGCGGCTTAGCCTGTGTAGCTATGGTGGCCAGCATGCATGGCTATCAAACTGATTTAAATAGCTTAAGACAACGTTTTTCGCTATCGCTAGAAGGCTGTACCTTACTGGATCTGATGCATATTGCAGAGCAGTTGCAACTCAGTAGCCGCCCACTGAAAATTGAATTAGAAGAATTATCCGACTTAGCTACGCCATGTATCTTGCACTGGGATCTCAATCACTTTGTGGTACTAAAGTCAGTGAACACTCAACACTGTATTATTCATGACCCAGCTTTAGGAGTGCGGCGAATATCCCTAACAGAAGTGTCAAAATCATTTACTGGTATCGCTTTAGAATTGACACCGACAGCTACATTTACTGCAGAACAAGCTAAACAATCACTAACATTCTCATCCTTTTTTTCTAAGATCACTGGTTTAAAGCAATCGTTAGGGTTGTTACTCAGTTTGTCCGTTTTTTTACAGCTGTTTATTTTAGCCTCACCTTATTACATTCAACTCGTGGTAGACGCCGTTATTATCAATAATGATGGTCAGTTGTTATTAGTGTTGGCATTAGGCTTTGCCTTGTTACTATTATTTGATGTTGCCACCAATGCTTTACGCAGCTTAGTGCTACTGAATTTCAGCAGCCAACTTAGTGTGCAGCTAGCCAGTAACCTCTTCCATCACTTAGTGCGGCTACCATTGGCCTATTTTGAAAAACGTCATATGGGGGATCTGGTATCACGATTTGGTTCTTTAAGGCAATTACGGGAACTGCTGACTACCGGCATTATTGAAGCCATCATTGATGGTTTTATGGCGCTAGGAGTTCTATGCATGATCTTCTTTTACAGCCCGTTATTGTCTCTCGTCGTGCTAGTGGCAGTGCTAGCATATTGCGCCTTGAGATTAGCGTTATATCGGTCCTTACGCTTAGCCTCAGAGCAGCAAATTCTAGCTTTAGCAGGTGAACAATCTAACTTTATGGAAACGATCCGAGCAATTCAAACGGTTAAGCTATTTGGTTTTGAAAGTCAGCGAGAAGCGATTTGGCAAAATCACTATGTTAAAGCAACGAACAGGACCATTACGCTCGGGAAATATGAAATTTCGTATCAAATAATGAACAAATTGCTATTTGGTACAGAAAATATTGTAGTGATCTATCTTGCTGCAGAATTAGTAATGGCGGGCAGTTTTACCACAGGAATGTTATTTGCGTTTATTGCCTATAAAGCCCAATTTATGGCGCGTATGAGCAAGTTGATCGAAAAGTTAATTGAATATCGCATGCTGAGTTTACATTTTGAACGGATTGCAGATATTGCCCTAACAGCCAAAGAGCAAACTTATCCACCACAACCAATGCTGCATAAAGTGGCCGGAAATATCTGTCTACAACAGGTTAGTTTTAGTTATAGCTCCGTCGCTGAGCCAGTGCTATACAATTTAGCATTACAAATAAACGCCGGTGAGTCGGTTGCAATTATAGGTCCATCCGGTTGTGGTAAGAGTACCTTAATGAAACTGTTATTAGGGCTATTAACACCAACCGAAGGTGAGATTTTAATCGATGACATACCGTTGGTGAAATTAGGATTAGCTCAATATCGCCAGCAAGTCGCAGCTGTAATGCAAGAAGACCGATTACTCGGTGGGACAATAGAAGATAATATTACTTTTTTTTCGGAAAAGATTGACGTCGAAAAGCTCACTCGTTGTGCACAAATGGCAGCAATACACCAAGATATTTGTCAGATGCCAATGGGCTATAAAAGTTTAATAGGCGATATGGGCTCAGCACTATCCTGTGGGCAAAAACAACGGTTAATTTTGGCGAGAGCGCTGTATCGGGAACCGAAGATTTTATTTATGGATGAAGCAACAAGTCACTTAGACATTGTCACTGAGTCTGTTGTTAATCAAGCGATGAAAAAATTGAATATCACCCGAGTGGTAATCGCCCATCGGCCCGAAACCATTAAAGCTGCAGATAGAGTCATCGATTTAACACAACTTCTACAGCGACCAGCAATTAACAAAGTAAGTTAAATAAAATCAAAATATTGCACCGATGAAATGAATTGTTTATGCACTCTATCGACTTAAGCGTGTCAGAAGGCTACTTTTATAGTAATACCCGTGATTCAGAAAATAACTTGGTCAATTCGATAGTTGAGTTACTTATGACATAACTGACAAGAATAGACCAAACCCAAGATAAGCAAGCACCTAAAAGCTTGTTATTATCAGATAGAGATTCACTCTTCTACGTTAATCACATGAATGAGAGCAATGTATAGATGGGATTAAGACAAATTGCAGACGTAAAAAAGCCAGCTTATTCAGCTGGCTTGGTTACATCTCAATGAGATAATTAGGCGCTTGGCGATGACCTACTCTCACATGGGGAGACCCCACACTACCATCGGCGCGTTTGCGTTTCACTTCTGAGTTCGGGATGGGATCAGGTGGTTCCACAAGGCTATTGTCACCAAGCAAATTCTGTTTATTACCGTGTCNCTCATGTGATTGCTGCAAGCATCAGCAGGGGTACGTTTACTCAGGTTCTATTTATAGTAAAAATAGGCCAGACTCAATCTGTCCTTGGTGCATTGCCGATGGTGGTGCAGCTAAAATGTTCGGAATTGAGTTTGTCTCTTTGATGCCGGCAATTATCGATCCTAGCAATCCACAAGAGATAGAATGTAGCGAAAGTGCTTTCGATGAATTGCTTCACCGAACTCCTGGGTTTTCAAGTTATCAAGAAATTGAATGGCCAAATCATTGTGGTGATTTCTGTGAATATCATGGAATAAGCACAGTGAAAGATATAAAGAATATTTCTGCTGAGCAAAAAGAACGATTGTTCCAAACTAGCTATTTAGACAAGCGTGAGCTTACAGATATACAGAGAGGTAAAGACGACGACGAATTGCACTATTTTTTAAGGTTTTCCTGTCGTAATTGTGGCGAATCCTTGTTTCAATTTGATCCAGATTAAAAATATAACAATTCGCGTCATTTGCAGCCTTCGGCTGCTGGGACGCCGCTACGCGGCGCCCATGCGCTCAACGTTATAGGTCAATCATGAAGAAGTGTATTTTTACTCTGTTAGTTATTTCTCTATTTGGTTGCGCTACAAATAAAGAGTCTTTGTCTAGCGACGCTCATGTATTTAACCTAAATGGTAAAAATATGAGCGTCTCTGAAGGTTTGCTTTCAGAGGTTCGTGAGAAATGGAAAGGTAATGGGAGTCGTATTGTTACAAGCAGCCTGCTAAACGAAGCTGATGTGCAATGGTCTCTAGACTACATCGCTCTAATGGAGGCCATTAACAGTAAAGAGTGCAATTCACTTCAAGTACTCCAAACTAGAAAATATGATCCTATCAAAGACATTGACTCAACAGGGGCCAATATAGAGCCGGGGTTATTCGACTATGTTTGGGTGGTTCAAGTCTGTGATGCTCAAAGAAATTATCGGTTAGTAAATCGAAAAGGAGATAAGTCATTTACACTTTATCCACTAAACCTATAACAAGTTTATCAACGAACGCCACTTCGTGGCTGGACAGCCTAAAGCGTGGCTTCGCCACAGGCTGCCCGTTATAAAGGCGTTATATGCCACAGGGAGATTAGGCTTGTCGATTAAACTTCTAACTGAACGTTACCAACTTACTATCCTTGCGCCGTTTCATTTAAGCGTTAATGGCGAAAAATATGTCATTGATGCCTTAATTGAAGGTTATGGTGCACGTAAAGGCATGCTAATCGTTAAAAATGCGAATACTATTAAAGACGTAAGAGAAGATATTGTAGCTTTGGGATACGGATATTCTTGTTTTGATATTAATGCCAATGATGTAGCTGAAAGCTTTCAAGAAGTGCTAGATGACTGGGGTAAAAGTGGCATATAACAAGTTGCCTAAATTCGCCGCAAAAAGCGCGGCGGGGACAAATACTCACTGGGCTTCGCCCAACAACGTTCGCATTTGCCCCTTGGCAAAGCGTTAATGGTCAAAAGCAATGATCTCTGAATCACAATACTGGAAAAATGACCTACAGAAGAACGTCGAATTCTTCCACAACAAGCTGCATCAGACGACTTGGAGGGAAGCTTCCTTTGCTGCTTTAGAAAAAAGAGTAATGCTGTCTTGCTATATCGTTAGGAAGCTGGCAGAAGCTAATAAGATTACAAAAGAGATTTTCGAATGCCAAGTGAAGTTGTATTCCTATAAAAATAAAGGGAAAACTGTAGATCTGCTAAATTGGCATCGAGTAGGCGATTTATACGAAGTTGAGCAGCCACAAGAAATAACAAAACCGTTCTCATATGTTATTAATCAAATAATACATAGCTATACGTTTTTATTCGCTTTCAAGTCAAAAGATAATATCGAAGGCATTCTATTCAACTCGGATCGCAGCAAGAAGAAGGAACTATATATGCTAAAAATCGCTGATTTTATCGAATTACTATCTCCAATAGCACAGTGCTACATCGGGAGAACAATCATGCAAAGAAACAGTGATGGCGAAATGGTCGTGGTTCATAGTGAGTAAACCATTAACAAGGCCAAGCACATCGCCCGCAAAAAAACGCGGGCTGGACCTCGCTATCGCTCGGCCCGTGTTGGCGGCGTTACCTATAGAAATCTTTATCCGAAACAGACGCGTTAGAGTTAAGGCTTTAACACGGAAATGTCTCAAAACTGTGTTGCGTATGTCTTTTAAATCTACAGGTTACGCTAAAGCCAAAACGGTGAGCCGTGGTGATTTGCGAGACGACCGTCCGCCCCATGGACGGGGCGGTCGAGCATCCAAGGATGGACTGGCTGCGAGTCGACGAGCAAATGGCATGGCAAACCTATAAGTCGGGGCGGTCGAGCGGCTTGGACAACATCCGTGTTTAATTGCCAGTTCGCCATCCATGGCTCTCGTTCATAAGCTTAGAAACCCTAGGTTTCTATTCACAATGTCGTCGAGCAAATACCATGGATCGACCTTCAATAGGGGCCTGCATTTAATAACTAAGCAATAAGTCATTTAGTGATATTAGCCTTTCTATATTTAACGCTCCTCTGTCCAACTCTTGTTAAACGAACATTACATATGCAAACTATAGCGGCATCTTATTGTTCTAATTTGTCAGCTTAGGTTTTTATGTCACTATAGGTTTTTTGCTGCGACGTTAGCATGTAAAGCAAGATGAGCTTTTAACGCCTTGAATCGCTGGTAAAGAAGGCTATCGAGGCTGTTATTCTTGGTAAAACCCGTTAGCGTCTGTATCGACAGCTTTTTACCTGTGAGATTGGGCATCAGTGACTCAAGGATGATCCTATGAATAAGCGTATCGTGATTTGTGCCGATGGGACTTGGAATCGGCCGGAGAAAGATCTTAAGGTCGATTTCCCCACCAATGTGCTGCGCCTTGCGCGTGCTATCAGCCCGATAGCGGCAGATGGTAAACCCCAGCAGGTATTTTATGATTGGGGCGTGGGTTCCTATTACGATCAAACCATCGGTGGTGCGACAGGGCGCGGTTTACATAAAAACATCATGGATGGGTATCGCTATATAGTGCAAAACTATTCCCCTGGCGATGAGATTTATCTCTTTGGTTTTAGCCGCGGTGCTTACACTGTGCGTTGCTTGTGTGGTTTGATTAATAACTGCGGCATACTTAAACGCCCCGATGCGGCGTTGATTCAACAAGCTTTCGACCACTATAAAAAAAGCAGTGCGCCCTTTGCGCCTGATGGTGAAAAATCCCTCGAATTTAGAGCGAGATACAGTCATGAATCTCGGGAAATCAAGTTTGTTGGTGTGTGGGATACCGTGGGTGCTATGGGGATCCCTATTTCATTTTTAGGCTTGTTCGAAGATAAAGACGAGTTTTACGACACTAAAATTGGCCGCAATGTGCGCGTTGCCCGTCATGCGTTAGCCATAGATGAACATCGCAGTGATTTTGAGCCGACCATTTGGCAACTGCGTGACAATATGGACATGCAGCAAGTGTGGTTTGCGGGCGCCCATAGCAATATTGGCGGCAGTTATAAACCCGATAAAGACGGTTCATTGTTGTCGGATATTGCACTGTTGTGGATGATATCCGAGGCGCAGAAATTTAATTTAAGCCTAGAGCCACACTTAGCCGCGAGTGTGCATCCAAATCCGCTCGCGACCTTACATAACTCGAGACGCAGTTTTTATCGGATAAAACAGGAATATTTGCGACCACTCGACCCTGAGCAAGTCCCAGTACTTTTGCATCATTCGGTGAAGGCCCGCTGGGATCAAGATCCTCAGTATCGCCCGAAGAATCTACAAACTTATATCGAACACTATGGCTGGCCAGAGCAGCTAGTTTAACTCTATAACCCTAAGTGACCTGAAGAGACTACGCCTGCATCTTCAGGCGGTTTGGGGATAAATACTAAGGCATATCATGATTAAGCGACACTTAGCTGGACTCGTTTTTGGGCTCAGTCTGTTTCTCCCTCATAGCGTATTGGCGCAGCCCGCTAAACGCATTATTGCGCTCTCGCCCCATGCGGTGGAAATGCTTTACGCCATAGGCGCGGGCGATACGATTGTGGCCGCAACCGATTATGCGGATTATCCCGAGGCGGCAAAAAATATCCCGCGTATTGGCGGTTACTACGGCATTCAAATGGAGCGGGTGATGGAGCTTAATCCCGATCTGATTGTGGTGTGGGATTCGGGTAATAAAGCCGAAGATATCAACCAGCTTAGGACGTTAGGATTTAACCTTTATGGTAGCGATCCTAAAACCTTAGAAGGCGTCGCCAAGGAGCTTGAAGAGTTAGGCCAACTTACGGGGCATGTTGAAGAAGCAAGCAAGGCTGCAGCCGCTTATCGCGCTGAGCTTATCCGATTACGGGTTGAAAATGCTAAAAAATCAGAACCTAAGGTATTTTATCAACTCTGGTCGACCCCCTTGATGACAGTCTCTAAAAACAGTTGGATCCAACAGATCATCAGTGTGTGCCATGGACAAAATGTGTTTTACGATGCCGCCAGTGATTATCCGCAAGTCAGTTTAGAAAACGTCTTGCTGACCTTGCCCGAAGTGATTTTACAGAGTGAAGAAGAAGGTAATGTGAAAGGGGTTGATTGGCGCCAATGGCCAGAAATTCCTGCCGTGAAGAAACAGCATATTTATCAACTCAATGCCGATTTATTACACCGCGCGACGCCCAGAGCTTTACTTGGCGTTCAAGCCTTATGTGATGCCTTGGATAAAGCACGTTAAATAAAACGCCTGACAGATTATTCCGTCAGGCGTTTAGTCAGATGTTGCTATTTTCTAAGCGTTTAGAAAGGCGCGTTGATGTCGACCACATTAATCAGCTTGTGGTTTACAAACTCTTTCAATCCTAAATCAATCAACTCGCGGCCATAACCTGAGCGGCGTACGCCACCAAAGGGTAAGTCGGCCTTGACCATAGTTGGATGATTGACAAACATCATGCCTGTGGAAACCTGCTTAGCGACCGCCAGCCCGCGCTGGGTATCGGCGGTAAACACTGAGCCACCCAATCCAAAGGGCGAGTCATTGGCGATGGCAATTGCCGCTTGCTCATCTTTCACCCTGTGGATACTGGACACTGGGCCGAAGAATTCCCAATAGTAGGCTGGGTTATCTGGCGTCAGGTTTGTCAGTATTGTTGGCTGCACAAAGGCGCCTTGCTTCGGCACTTTTGGCCCCACTTCGGTCGCGGTTGCGCCGTGTTTTACGGCATCACGGATCTTCTGCTTCAACTCATCGGCAGCACCTTGGGAAGAGAGCGGCGCTAGCGTAGTGGCCGAGTCCATAGGATCGCCTGCTTTTAGCGCTTCAATCCCCTTGATATAGCCCTTCATAAATTCATCGTAAATGGCTTCAACTAAGATCATCCGCTTAGATGATGTGCAGACCTGTCCCGCGTTCCAGTGACGGCCAAACACAGCCCAGTCGATGGTTTTAGGCAGATCGGCATCTTCAAGTACGATAAAGGCATCTGCGCCACCCAGTTCTAGGGTGGACTTTTTCAGTGCCTTACCCGCCAGAGCGGCAATGATCGATCCCGCATCTTCTGATCCCGTGAGCGCAACACCATGCACTTTGGGCGAATTGATGATCTGTTCTATCTGCTCTCGGGTGGCATACAGATTTTGGAATGCACCTGAGGGCAGTCCGGCATCGCGCATTAAGCCTTCAAAGGCCGCAGCGCACTGGGGCACGTTGGATGCATGTTTGAGTAGTAAGGTATTTCCGGCTGCAAGCTGCGGCGCTAAGATGCGCGCAATTTGGTAGTAGGGAAAGTTCCAAGGTTCGATAGCCAATAATACGCCCAGCGGCTCATTAACCAGTATCGCTTCACCTTCGGCGGGATCGGCAACCGGCAGTTTTTGCGGTGCCAGCAGTCGCTCGGCATGTTCGGCGTAGTATTCGAAAATTTGCGCCGACAGTTCGACTTCAGCTTCGGCTTCTGCTGTGACCTTGCCCATTTCTAAGGTCAGTAGATTGGCGTATTTGGACTTGTTGTCTCTGAGGATCTTTGCTGCCTTAGACAGTATTGCGGCCTTGTCGGCAAAGGGAGTGGTTCGCCAGCTTAAAAATGCCTGATGGGCGGATTCTATCGCCTGTGTGACTTCGGTATCTGTTGCATTTGGAAATTCTTTAATGAGCTTTCCCGTAAAGGGATTGGTTGTTGCATAAGCCATATGTGCCTCCAAGCGTTTAACAAATAGAGCGTAAATGCCAGCTTTGGCATCGAGGGTGGAAATGTCTTGTTTGTTGTGGACTTCCTTGCCATTGATTATGTGGCAAGGAAGCCTAGTATGAACGGTAAACTCGTGTGGTAGTAGGAACTATCTCAGTAGTATTAATCAATTAAATCAAATTGATAGATGGTTTCCATCTACGGCGTACACGTCATATTGTTACGGTTAACAAGCTTCAGCTGTTTTATAGCGTTCAGCCATGGCATTGGCGGCTATCATGGCTTGATAGACGTCATCTGCGGTTAATTTCATCGGCATATTGCCCATAGTATCGCCCTCAGCACAGGCTATCTCAGCCACTTTGTGCCACTCGGCCTCGATAAAGGTTTTCAGCCCTAAATCTGCGAGTGTGAGCGGTAGTCTCGCCGTTTTGATAATGCGGATAACATTATCGATTTCGGCTTTTGGGGCATTTTCGAGCACGAGCTGAGTTAGTAGCCCAAAGACGACTTTCTCGCCGTGCTGAGCTTTATGTAAGTCTGCTACCGCTGACATACCATTGTTTACGGCATGGGCGGCGGCTAACCCACCTGCTTCTGCACCAACACCACTGAGATAGATGGTGGCTTCAATGGTTTGCTCTAGCGCAGGTGTGACTATGTTGTTTTTAACCGCGTCCATAGCAGCTTCAACATTTTCAGTCAGTAACTGATAACAAAGTTGGGCCAATCCCAGCCCTGTGCGGGAAGGCTTTTTCAGGACTAGGTTGACGCCATCCGATTGATAGCAGGCACGAGCTTCAAAATAGGTTGCCAGTGCATCGCCTATGCCTGCCGCAAAAAATCGGGCTGGAGCCGCGGCGATAATAGCAGTGTCGGCAACGACAGCATCTGGGTTCTGTGGCAGAAACAGATAGCGTTCAAACTCACCTGTTTCGGAGTAGATCACTGCAAGTGCAGTACAAGGCGCATCGGTTGAGGCAATTGTGGGGTACAAGATGACTGGCTTTTTTTGATAGAAGGCGACGGCTTTGGCGGCATCTAAGGTTTTTCCACCGCCAACTCCAACAATAACGTTGGTATGATGCTGTTCTGCCAGCGCGCCTAAGCGCTTTATCTCGGCTTCGCTGCACTCATAGTTGAATTTTTCGAGGTGGCTGCTGATCCCATTTTGATCTAGCCCAGCGACCGCTTCATTCTTCACGCGGCTGAGGATAAATTCATCGCAGATGATAAAAGCATTGTCACCAAAGTCCTTAACATAATCATGCATTTGAGCTAATAGGCCCTTGCCGATAATGAATTTTTTAGGGGAAGTGACGGTACGTGGAACGACAGTGCTCATAGAGCCTCCTTTGCACTTATGACGGTTATCCTTTCATTCTTACCCTAGCATACGCCTAAATTAATGTCATAGCATGAATGGTGGTAATGTTTTTATTGCTAAGCGTAAATTACTACTTTAGTGCTTAATTGTTAGATTAATAGTGTGGTTTATTGTTTTATTATTCGAGTTAAATGCTTTGGTTTCTCCCTGATTTAAGGCAAGGGTAGGGCTCAGAGAGCGAGGCTATCTAAGCGGGCGAAGAGATGTCAGATCTCAAAAAAAGCTAACGGTGGATTGTGCGAATAGCGGTAAACGTCTGCTGTCTAAACACAGGATAGTCATTAATGTAATGGGATTTTATTACCTTAAACTCGTCCCAAGTCTTGCTCGGTGTTCATGCTTTATGTGATGCTCTGTACTGTCGTTCATTGGTGTCATAGCGAGTGAAATCGTCGGCTGAGATAAAAGACCAGTAATCAAGGAGTGAAGATGACACAGCAGAATGCGTTAGGACAATTGGTCAGTAAAGGTACGTTAATATTCTTTTGTGGCAAAATGGGCGCAGGTAAATCAACCTTATCGCGACAACTTGCAGAGGCCAAAAACTGTATTTTAATCTCGGAAGACGCATGGCTGGCGGCGCTATATCCCGATGAAATTAAAGATTTTGATACTTACTTGAGCTATTCCGCTCGCCTTAAGCCTTTGCTTAAAAAGCATGTGCAGGAACTGCTCTGTTCGGGTGTTTCTGTGGTCATGGACTTTCCCGCGAATACTATCAATCAGCGCCTGTGGTTTCGAAGCATTTTTACTGATTGCGCCGCCCATAAACTTATTTATCTTAATCACAGCGATGCGCTTTGTTTGAGTCAACTCGATAAACGCAGACAAAGCCACCCTGAGCGCGCTATGTTCGATACCGAGGCGATGTTCTGGCATGTGAGCGGTTATTTTCAGCCGCCGACTCTGGATGAAGGCTTTGAGCTTGAGGTGATAGAAAGATAAGTTCGTGAATAAAAACAATAGGAAATATCATGTACCAAGTGCTTGAAGGCGTTGTTTCTGCCAATGATTTTGTTCGCCTACGACAGATTTCAGGCTTAAGCCCTAGACCATTGGAGGGTGCCATTAAGGCCTTGCCAAGGAGTTTATACGGCGTGCAAATAAAGCTCGCTGAGCAGACTGTGGGTATGGGGCGTGTGGTTGGTGACGGCGCGCTCAACTTCGAAATTGTCGATATTGCAGTGGATCCTGAGCATCAAGGTAAGGGATTAGGGCGGCTTATTATGCAGCACATCATGGCTTATCTAGATCGTGAGGCTTTTGAGGGCGCGTATATTACCCTGATGGCGGATGTGCCTGAACTCTATGAAAAGTTTGGCTTTAAATTTAGTCGTCCCGCAAGTGAAGGCATGTATATGGTGAAATAACGCCGCTAACCAATACACTTGTAACTTAGGCACTTATAGCTGTAGAACTCAAACAGTAGAACTTAAAACAACAATCAAAGGAAGATTACCCCATGAATACCTTACTTATTTGCTTATTTGTCGCCATGTTATTGCCATATCTTGCGAAAGGTCCAGTGGCTTGGGCGATGGCAAAGGCGGGTGGTTACGATAATAATCATCCCCGTGCTCAGCAGGCGCAGCTCACTGGTTTTGGCGCTCGCGCTTTAGCGGGACATCAAAATGCCTTTGAATCATTGCTGGTGTTTGGCCTAGCCGTATTAGTGGTGATAGCTACCGGCAAAGTAAATCCCACCACTGAATGGCTGGCCATCGTCCATGTCGGCGCCCGTTTTGTGTATCACATCCTCTATCTTGCCAACAAAGGTACCTTAAGATCCCTCACATGGTTTGTTGCCATCTTCAGTGCTTTCGGGATTTTCTTTCAGGCTTTTTAAGCTTGGATATTAAAGGACCTGCGCCAGTTTTTTGATACTTTCCCGCAGATCATCAGGCGTATGAGCGGCATAGCCCAGTAAGATTGCTTGCCTTGAATAGGGCGCTTGGCAATATCGAGACAAAGGCTGTGCCCCCAAACGTATTTGGCGGCATTTGTTGATCACTTCCTCTTCGGTCAAGTCGCCCTTCAGCCAACACACGAGGTGAATACCTGAGTCTGAGGTTTGAACGGACAATTTGTCGGGCAGATAGTGCTCAATTGCTGCGATTAACGCCGTTTGGCGTGCTAAGCAGGCTTTTCGCACTCGGCGAACATGCCGCGCATAATGTCCTTCGGCGATAAACAGCGCTAATGTTGCTTGCTCTAGGTGAGCCGTGTGCGTATCGGCGTAATGCTTTGCTAGCTGGAAAGCCTGTATCAATTTAGGGGGCACCACCAAAAAGCCGAGTCGTAATTCGGGTAGCAGCATCTTGGAAAAGGTGCCAGCGTAGATCACTCTTTGATGTTTATCGAGCCCCTGTAATGCCTGTATCGGACGGGCGCTATAACGAAACTCACTGTTATAGTCATCTTCTAAAATCCATTTACTTTGCTCTGCGGCCCAATCGAGTAAGGCCAATCGTCGTGGCAGACTTAGTGTTCCGCCGAGGGGGAATTGGTGTGAGGGCGCGGTAAAAGCCAGTTTCACTGAGGGCCACCGCTGGATCGCATCGGCAATATTTGTGCCCTCATCATCAACACTCACAGGACGAACTTGCATATTTTGCGAGAGAAAAGCGCCTAAAGCCCCGTCATACCCAGGTTCATCAAGCCAGACTTCATCTCCCTGTTGGAGTAGTACCTGCGCTGTGAGGTTAATGGCCTGCTGAGTTCCATTGACTATGATGATCTGCTCAGGTGTGCAATTGAGGCCGCGGGTCGAACGCGCATAGTCACTTATCGCCTCACGCAGCGGCAAATACCCCGCGCTATGGTTTGATTTACCTAAGGTTTTACGCGATTGCCGCCAAACTCGGCCTAACAGCCGCCCCCAAAGTTGGTGCGGGAAAAGATCGACGCATCCGACGCCAATATTAAACATGCTATGGCTGTGGTCCGTATTCCCCTTCGCTTTCAGTCGCGCCATTTCTATTAACTGTGGATTAATTTCTAAATCGGAATCAAAGGCTTGAGCGCTTTCTCTGGCACGGTTTGGAATATCGATCAATTCATCGGGAATGGTATCTGACACATAAGTGCCCGATCCCGGTTTAGTCAGCAGATAGCCTTCATCAATCAGGCGCTCAAACCCTTGCAGTACTGAGTTACGTGAAATCTGCATAGTTTCCGACAAGGCTCTGCTGGATGGGAGCTTCATTCGCGGGTGTAAACGTCCATCAAGAATGGCCTCTCTAAACGCATGATAAAGCTGATCTTTGAGGATGCCATCTTTGAGTTGCAAGTGAGGGAAATTGGATTGAGGTTTTTTCATTTGCTAACTGGTACTGTAAAAAATACAAAAAGTGTACCTTATGCGGTACCACAATTGAATCTAGAATCTTGCTTCAGTAAAACTGAGACCATTTACTTAATTTCAAGGAGTGCGCTAATGTCCAGCCAATCACTAACAGTAACCATTGATATGGTTAAAGAAACGGACTATTCACTCTGGTTACCACACTGGCGTGATTACCAGACTTTTTACAAAGTGGCGTTATCAGAAGCGACCACCCAAGCCACGTGGCGCCGATTCTTCGATGACCAAGAACCTATTTATTGCGCCGTCGCAAGAGAGGGCCAAAACTTACTCGGTTTTGTGCACTATGTTTTTCATCGTTCTACTTGGGCCGAAACGGATTATTGTTATCTTGAAGACTTGTTTGTTGCCCCAACGGCAAGGGGGCAACATGTTGGAAAACAATTGATTGAGTATGTAAAGCAAGCGGCCATTGAACACAACTGCGCGCGCCTGTACTGGCATACACAGGAAACAAATTTAACCGCGCAAAAACTCTATAACTGGATTGGTGAAAAACCGGGAGTCATTGAGTACAGAATGCCACTGTAAGGAAGGGCCTTTAATTAACGCATTAACTGGTTAGCTTATTGATGCGTTTATTATCAGCGGCTTGATAGTCTAAAATCCTTTCAATCCTAATGCTAAAGGGCTTTTAGCATTAGGTTTTAATGCACGTTTTAATTGCGACTAATCGCAGCGATCACTGCATCGGTCAGCTCCCGAGTATTCGCCGTTCCGCCCATATCGTGGGTTAAAGACTGCTTATCTTTCAATACGTTTTCTATCGCGCTGAGTATCAGGTCGTGCATTGCACCATAACCTAAATGTTGCATCATAATAGCGCCCGCCCAAATTGTGCCTAAAGGATTGGCAATACCTTGGCCTGCAATATCCGGCGCCGAACCATGAACTGGCTCAAACATCGACGGAAATTCCTTGCTTGGATTGATGTTCGCCGAAGGGGCAATGGCGATAGTGCCGGTGCACGCAGGGCCAAGATCAGACAGGATATCGCCAAACAAATTTGAGCCAACAACCACGTCAAAATGCTCTGGTTTCAGCACGAAATTGGCCGTCAGAATATCGATATGATATTGGTCGACTTTAACATTTGGATACTGTTTTGCCATTTCCATGACGCGACTATCCCAATAGGGCATAGAGTGAAATATGCCATTGGATTTGGTCGCCGAGGTTAAGTGCTTTGCTTTGCGGCTTTGGGCTAAATCGAAGGCATATTTTAAGATGCGATCTGTGCCACGACGGGTAAAAATGCTCTGCTGGGAGACTATCTCATGTTCAGTGCCTTCATATTGAATGCCGCCGACGGCGGAATATTCGCCTTCTACGTTTTCACGTACTACATAAAAATCGATATCGCCGGGCTTTTTACCCGCGAGTGGGCAGGGCACGCCTTCAAATAACCGAATAGGCCTAAGGTTCACGTATTGCTCAAAGGCTCTGCGGATCGGTAGTAGCAATCCCCAGAGTGAAATATGGTCGGGAACTCCTGGAAATCCAACAGCGCCTAAGTAGATGGCATCAAAGGATTTTAGTTGCTCAAGTCCATCCTCTGGCATCATGCGACCGGTTTTATGGTAGGTTTCACAGGACCAGTCGAAGTAGGTCCACTCAAACGTCACACCTAAGATTTTTCCTGTGGCTTCGAGTGTGCGTATCCCTTCGGGGATCACTTCTGTACCTATGCCATCTCCGGCAATTACGGCGATTTTTACCTTAGACATCTTCGACTCCAATAGGGGATTCTGCGTTTTTAGTATGTTATTCCATATTCGTATCGTGTATGAATAGGCTAAATGTTTTGTTAAGGATTACGAATCGTGAGCCAACTGCCGCCACTTGAAGATTTACGGGTCTTTGTTATCGCCGCTACAAGCGGGGGATTTACAGCCGCTGCGGAGCAATTATCTTTTTCGCCAGCGTATGTGAGTAAACGCATTGGCCTATTAGAAAAAGCGCTCGGAGTGCGCTTGTTTCTGCGTTCTGCCAGAAGTGTCAGCCTCACCTTAGAGGGCAAGATTGCCTTGGAATGGTCCGAACGTTTGCTCGATACAATGGAGCAAATGAGCCTTGAAATTAGCTTAGAGCAGCAAGTGCCACGGGGGCGATTACGTATCGCAACCAGCACAGGATTTGGCAGCCACTGCATTGCACCGATTATTTCAGACCTCGTGTTCCACTATCCCGAATTAGAAGTTGATTTAGAGTTGCTCGATCGCCCCGTCGATCTGGTCTCTGAAGGTTTTGATCTGGAGATCCGTGTCGGTGGCGAATTGCCACCGCAAATGATTGCTAAGCGTCTTGCGAGTAATTATCGGGTATTGGCGGCGTCGCCGACCTATATCGACACGCATGGCATGCCAAACAATCTCGCGGCATTAGCCGAGCATAAGTGCATAGGGATCCGCGAGCGCGATCAAAACCATAGAGTGTGGCGATTGGAAAGTACGGCTGGCATAGCCTCGGTTGATTTAGCGGCTTCCTTGATGACCAACAATGGCACTGTCGCTAAGCAGTGGTGCCTTAAAGGCCACGGTATTATGTTGCGCTCCATCTGGGATTTACAGCAAGATTTCTTAAGTGGCACATTAGTCAGAGTACTCCCCGAGTATCATCAATCCGCTGAAATTCATGTAATTTATGCTTCACGATTAGAAACGTCTGCCAAACTTCGCACCTGCGTCGGCTATCTTGAAGAGGCTTTACCTCGTTTTGCTGGCACTGGAATAAGTTGATTTTATTTCGCCAACCTCTATTGGCGAGTGAACGCTCGCTATTTTTATATTGAGTTTAAATAAATCAAGATGTTGGATTTAATTGCTGACATTGGGTCAAGAGGCGGCCAGGAAGGCGCTCGTCCTATTCTCTTTAATAAAATGATCGTAATCGGCCATTTTGTATATCTATTAAGCAAACTGTCAGGTTTTTACTGTTACCTTACGCCCCCGATGTATTGGCTAATCCCATTGCTACCGTTTTACCTTAGTTAAAGAGATACCATGTTTATAAAGTTTAAGCTTCCCGTTGCTATGCTCGTACTCATTGCTTTGTCTGTTTTATGCTCTTCGGTGTATGTGCAAGAAACGCGAGTAACTAAGCTGATTTCAAATAGGCTGCCAGTTGATACTCTTAGCTTTCAGTCTCAGACGGCTTCCAATCCTTTAGTTGCCAGTCAGAGTGCTCTGCATCATATGCAGAGTTTGCCAAAACTGATGACGACTTCCCTGGCGCAAGCGAATCAAGGTGCTGTTGCCAATCCAACGGTTGCTGAACATTTCTCATCCCCAAAAATGCTTGAGCAGTCATCCTTAGATAATCCAGAGATTAAACAACTGAGTCTGAATATCAGTTCTCTCGATGAACTCATGGGCTTGTTTGACTCGCTTAATTACACGCCAGAAAGCTTTCGTGATGGTAATAAATCGGTCCCTAGATTGACCTTTGATGCCGTGGGAGAGGGCTGGAGTTCAGTGTCAAGCCTACTCCCGGTGAAGCAAAAGAAAATGGTGTTTCTTAGGATGATTGCCCCTTTAGTCTTATTGGCGAATGAGAAAATTTTACAAGAAAGACAGGTCATTATGTCTGCCCCCCTCGATGATATTGCGTTATTAGCCTTAGGGGTAAAGTACAAAGTAATAAGCAGTGAAGATAAACCGCTGTTAGAAGCCCAAAGACAAATGCTACTTGAAAGGGTGGATATCCTGCCACCATCGTTAGTGTTAGCTCAAGCGGCAAAAGAAAGCGGTTGGGGCACATCGCGATTTGCCCGTGAAGGTAATGCATTATTTGGGCAGTGGGATTTCAAGGGTAATGGTATGGAACCTAGGCAAAAGCGCCAAGGTTTAGGCAATTATGGTTTAGCACGATTCGATACACCATTTGCTTCAGTAGAAGGGTATTTGTTGAATTTGAATACCCATAATGCTTATCAGAAGATGCGAGATTTTCGTGCCCAATCAAGACAAGCTAATCAAGCTGTGACAGGCTCTGCACTTGCAGGGACGTTAGACCGATATTCGGAGCGTGGTCACGCCTATGTTGAGGCGATTCGTCAGATGATCCGTACCAATAAGCTATATCTGGTGGATGATATTTATTTAAGTGATGACGCACCATTACATCTATTAACAAGAACAAACTAAGTGATTGGTAAAATAACCATTTTCACTTAGCCTGAATAAAGCGCACTTTAATTAGACTTATATAGGTCAATTTAATCAAGGGCATCCGCATTACCCTATATCCCAACTTTAAACTTTGCCTTTTTGCTGGTAATTGTCTTCAAGGTCTTGAGTTAACCATTAGGATAAAAGGATAAGCAGTGCCTGATGTTCGATATTAATGTTTACCTTTCTGTAATCGCATAACTTCCATCTGTGTTATAGCGGATGATAAACCCCTTTTTGTCACCATCGTGGTAATACTTCAGGGACAGTAATCGATCCTTGTTATCGATTTCATATGTCCAGCCACGTTGCTCATTGTCGCTGTAATTGGACAGTGAATAACCGCCATCCTTCTTGTAGCGGATGCTGATTTGACTGTCTTGCCCCTGTTCATTATTTTGCAGCTTTTGGACATGCCCCTCTTCATCGAATTCATATTCTTTGATGAGGTTGCCATGATGGTAGTCAGAAAATTTGTATAATTTTCCTTTACTATCATAATAATATTGTTCCCCATGCTTAATCGATGGTGTATTTTTAAAAGGGGGATTCAGTATGTCCTTACAGTCATTGCTATAGGGATTTTCTCGCATTATGCACTCGTCCTGAGAGGGCTTGACGGGCAAGGTTTCGTCATATTCATAATGACTTAACTCCATAAGCCGGTGATTATGGTTAGGATCAAATATCGCCTGCATTCCATGGTATTCACCTTTGCGATAGTGCCTAATGCCACTGGCAACATCCTGTGCTGAGTACCAAATACTCTGACCATCGAGCAGTCCCTGCTTATAATGCTTATTGGCAAAGAGCACATTTTCATCGCTGATTAGTTTTTCTTCACCTTCGCGTAATCCATTGAGATAAGTCACTTCGATCCGTGATTTCTTGTCAGTTTTAAATACCCAAGGGCCAGTGCGCTTGCCATCAAGGTAAGCCCCGTTACCCACATAGTTGCGGTATTCGCCAAGCGAGACTTTATCTACCCAAGGGCCTTGTTTAATGCCGTTTTGATAGTGACCTTTATTGCCATTGCTCTCAAGCCATTCACCGTCTTTGACGCCGTTGCGATAAATGCCTTTTTCAGACAATCGCTTATCCCCTGTGTCTGCGCCATATTCGGGCTCATAGATTTCATATGGGCCACCGAGCACTCCTTGATGGTAATGGGCAAAACCGTAGTTATCTGCCTCATCGAACATGGACTGTGCAATCCATTTACCTTGCTTTTTGCCGTCAAGATATTCACCTTCCCAATAGCTTGCTTGGCCGTCAGCCTCCATCCATTTACCGACTTTTTTGCCTTGTTTGTACTGACCATTCAACATGATATTGGCATTACGGTTATCGTAGGCGATATAGGGGCCATCGAGCACACCTTGGGCATAATGACTTTCAAGCGCAAGTCCAGCCCAAGAACCACCGAGATTCATATAATCATAAGCTGGGCCCGTTTTTGGGATCTCACCCTCACCGCTGTTTAGCCAGTCCACATCATCGGCTTCAAAGACAACGCTCACCAACACAAAACTGCCCTGTTGTTCGCTATAATCATTGCGATAAAAGTGGGTCACTAAACTGTATTGATGCTCGCGGCCTTGGGCATCTTTATCTTTGCGGGTGAGGGGATAACGTAATTTATATTCGTCCGCGGTTTTCACATCGGCGGGTAAACCTTTAGCATTGCGATAGCCGATTAAGGTTGGTTTGAGCTTGGTTGATCCATCGATAATCGCTTTAATGGCAGGATCTTCAATCGCCTCAACATCATAGGTCATGCTATATTGCTGCGGCGGAATTTGGTTTAACACTTTGCGGGTGTCGCTGACGGTAAATGACGATAACGTCGGGGCGACTTCATCCAGCACAACTTGAAGGCGTGGCAGCTTAGTGAGCTTTGAATCCTCAAAACCATAACCCCGTAAATGCTGACCATCAGCATCTTTAAGCATGACCACGACTTCTTTGTCGCCACCCTTATCAAAGTCATAGTAAAAAACTGCCACAATTTCAGCCGCACCATAATCATCAAGATGTACCCCGGGCGCATCGCCGTCGGACATTTCGCTCCACACTTGATTGTCTTTTTGGTGAAAATTAAGCCATTGGCCATTCGGTAAATCGACAGTGGGATGGACGGCTTTGCCCGCAGCGCTTGCCGCAGGAATAACCGTTAAAGAGGATAACAACATCATGCCCGCTGCAGTGAATAAACTGCGAATCGAAAGTTCCATTTAACTACACCTTTTACACCGATAACTTGCGCCTCATGCGCACCAGTAAACGGGCCGAATTTTATGCGAAGACAAGCACTTCAGGAAGTAGCTGATACAAAAAAGGCCGCAATAGCGGCCTGTTAAGATCTAATGTTTAACAATCAGCGATGCGATATAGCATTTATTTCACGGGTGTCTTTTAGGGTAATCATTTAGATTTCTTTGAAAACGGGTTTTAAAAGAAAATGAGCTAAAAATATTACAATAACAGCTGCTTAAATTTAATGGAGCACTGAAGCAGTGCTTCAATTTTGCTTTGTTTCGCTTGTTCTGAATCTACATTCCCAGTGGTGTAAAACGTTATTTCTGGATCGAGTATCGGGCTACACGTTTGGTGTTCGATTTTCAACAATGAGTGCGTTCGATTAGCAATCGCTAATCCAGAATCAATGACGGTAACGTGGTGGGGAAGGGCATTTTTGATTTCTGCATTGATAAGTGGAAAGTGAGTACAAGCCAGCACTAATACATCGGTATTAAACGCATCGGGTTTGTTAAAAATACGCTGAATTTCCTGGGTTACAATGTCGGGGTCAAACCCATTGCCGAGAAGTTTTTGCTCTGAGGCGAGAACCAGCGCTTCAGAGTCTTCTACTAAAACCTTACATTCTGTGGCGAAATTCGTGATCAGCATCTTCACATAAGCTGAGTTCACCGTGGTGTGAGTGCCAAGTACCATCACTACCTTTGATTTTGATAACGAAGCGGCGGGTTTTATCGCAGGGACAACGCCGACAATAGGTAGATTGAGTTCAGCACGAAGTAAGTCTAGCGCAATGGTACTCGCTGTATTGCAGGCGATAACGATGATATCGGGTTGAGTCAGTGAGCTTGCTTTGGATATAACGTCTAAAATTCGCTTTTTTAGTATATCGTGCGGCTTTTTTCCGTACGGGAAAAAGCCAGCGTCAGAGACGTAACTCAGCCGTATGTTGGGGATTCTCTTTTTTATTTCGGCCGCGACAGTCAGTCCACCTGAACCTGAGTCAAAAACTAATATTGAGCTATCCATTGCACCTACCTTCACATAATCAACACATTTAATTTTGCCATAGACACAGGAGCGTTAGTCGAATTGGCATACAGCTTCAAGAGGCGCATTTTGCTCTTTCAGCCTATTTTGATCAATGAGGATATGTTTGGTTAAGACTTTTTCGTAAACAAAAAATCTTTTGGTGAGTTAATGCAATCTACCGCAGGGTGAGATTATGAATACTCAGTTTTGTCCGCAGTTTAGTTTGGATGCCAACTTAATCCTTCGTGCGTTTGTAAATATAGGTGGAGCTTTAATTCCGCATATCCATTAAGCACTATCATTCCACTGACACGCAGCAAGTCCGTCCCTTGATGCTCGAACGTGGCATCTGCTGTATAGGACATATTAATGTCGCGATCACATGGATGTAAATAAGCGACCATGCCACGGACGGTCACTTCCATGATAGTGCTTAATTTGGGTTAATCCCTGTGTATGTCAGATGGTTGATTCTTAAAAAATTCATGGCTGTCCGCTTTTTTTACTGCCATGCGTGGTAATACGCAGTTCAAGGCCGATCTGAGTTGGGCAATAGAATTTATTACCACCAAATGTTATCGCAGCAAGCAGTCAAAAACAAAGCACGACAATAGCTTAGAGTTGATATGGGCACATTTAGATGCTTAAGGTACAGGCTATGAACAATGGATGTCTTGATAATATTGATAATAAAGCAGAAAAAGAGTTATGGGAGTCCTGACTTTCGCTTATATGCTCAATGCCTAGCCGAGCAAGCCGAGTCTAGTGACCAAAAGAAATCGAGCTTGGATGAAAACCGCATTTCTTGAAAAGATATTAATGGCTGGACTTGCCAAGGCGGACAAAATATGAACATTCACGCGATTACCCTGGGAACCAGACGAGATAAGTCTGGTTCAGTGAATTGCAGATTTAAATTTTATTTATTTTTTACCATGATTAATTGACCATCTTTATAAATCTCTTCAGATGCTAATTGCCCATCGTCACCATAGCTTTTAAGGACTCCTTCTAATAAGTCATTTTTATAAGTCCCTTCCTCCATCAATTGACCACTTTCATAATATCGCTTATATGGACCTTCTTTTAGATTATTTTCAATAATTGCATCACAATTGACCTTTCCATTTTCATAATAATGTATAGAGTGGCCATTTTCCAAACCACTTTTATACGTCATCTCCCACCACAACTGACCACTTTCATAATAATATCTAGAAAGGCCTTCCTGCTTACCATCCTTACAGAAAACCACTCCCCACAATTGACCATTTTCATAATATGATTCACAAATTCCTTCTGGAAGTCCATTTTTCTTAGTTCCTTTTCTCAATATCCTCCCACTTTCATAATATCTATTATAAGGACCATCTTCTAATCCATTATTATAATTCCCTACAAGCCTTACAGCGCCATTTTTATAAAATATCTTGTAAGGGCCTTCTTCTAATCCATTTCTATAACTTCCTTCCTTCTCCACTCCGCCATTTTCATAATATTTTTTGTAAGGGCCTTCTTCTAACCCATTTTTATAAGATCCTTCGAACAATAGCAAACCATCTTCATCATATGTTTTAAAAGGACCGTCTTCTAGACCATTTCTATAAGTTATTTCCCTATATCCGTCACAATCATCACTTTCATAATACCTTTTACTTTTCCCAGTAAAAGGTATTTGTGTATCTATTTCATAATAGATCCCATTTATATTTTGCAATTGATTAAAATCTATTTCCTTCATCGATAACTCCTTTTTTATCTATAATTCTCAATGCTCTCACACCTACCATCGGTGTTTTTCAAGGTAGTAGGCACTCCTTGCTCAAATATTATGCTTCAAGCTGAGCTTGCACTAAGGCCTCGGGTGTCGCTATTTTTGCGGTTAAATTGCTCAAAGATGATTCCTTACTGAAATGAATTAGCTCGAAATGGATTGCTGTGTCGGGAGGGAAAGAGTGCTTGTCGTCGCGCTACTATCATCGCACTACTATCATCGCCATGACTGCTTTCTTTCCCTCTAATATTTTCTCAGTTAAGTACACTATTCCAATATCTTAAGCTGTGTTTTTCCCCATTGGGTGGCATAGGGCATGGCTTCTTGCGGGCTGAGGATAAACTCATTTTCACAGCCATCGCCGCGGGGCGTTTCCCAGAATTTGATGCCCTTTGGCTCGAGGGTGAGCTGGTAATATCCCGAGCCGTCGGATGTGGGGCATTCTGCGTCCGGTGCTTTGCCAGCAAACAATTTGTCCCTTAATGCTGGGGGTAAAGGATGACTCATACCCTCGAGCATGCTTTGTGGTTGAGTATCGGCGAGAAACCATTGCCATGGGTGGAAAGGTTTGCCGTCGTTAAGGGAGAAACTCACAAATTCTTGGCTGATACCATTGGCGCCATAACCTGCCGCCCAGCGATATAGGCGCACACTGAGCCAATGCTGATTAATAAAAATCGGTTCGGCAAAGGTTTCGTCAGTTACAAAACTGCCCATTTGTGCCAGCATTCTGCGGCGAGTGTCAAAGGTTTGTGCTAGTTGGGCTTCATCGGTGAGCTTATGTTCAAGCCATTGATTAATTGTCAATATACCCGTTTGTGGGCCTTTAAATTCGATACCTACATCTGTGCCAAACGTCAGCGGGCGATACTCAATATTTTCGTAGCTTTGCCATTTACCTCGGCTGAGTTTTGGCGTGGTTTCTAGCGGTAGATTGTAAGCATCGGCACCACAATCCTCGACCTTATCTGGGCTGATTTCTCGCTCAAGTTGCACTGGTAACGATTTACTCGCGGTATCTTTAAACCAATGGCCGCTCAGTTTTTGTGGCGTGACACTATCAAACTGCCAATTTCCTGTATTGCCTTCTTCTTTCCACAGTTCATCTTGCTGCTCGAGTCTTATCGGCGTTAAGTAGCGTTGATAGTAATAACTGCCTGTTCCATATTGATTAAAACAAATTCTGACCTTGCTTTTACCTAACTGTCCCTGCCAGATCCCTGTGAGTTCATTGGCCGCAAAGGTCGGCAAAGAGATCGTGGCGGTCAGCAACAGGCTTGAAGATAAAACGGAGAATAACATCCTTGTGGGCATACTGATTTTCTCTTAAAAGGTGATAAGTAAGGGCCGTATTCTAAGCGCAGGATACTGACCGATTGTGGATTAAAAATCAAAATCTGATAAAAAAGTCGCCCGTAGGCGACTTGATGTTAAAGACTTAAGGCTTACTCAACTTGCCAATCAATGGTTTCTCCAGCACGAATAGGCACGACGTTAGTATCGCCAAGCGGGTAAGTTGCAGGAACATCCCATGACTTTTTGACCAGCGTGATGGTATCGGTATTGCGTGGTAGATGGTAAAAGTCAGGGCCGTTAAAGCTTGCGAACGCTTCGAGTTTATCCAGCGCATTGACCGACTCAAATGCTTCGGCATACAGCTCAATGGCGGCATGAGCCGTGTACGAACCCGCACAGCCACAGGCCGCTTCTTTCTTATCCTTGGCGTGTGGCGCTGAATCTGTACCGAGGAAAAACTTCTTGCTGCCGCTTGCCGCTGCACCTAACAACGCCTGCTGGTGGGTGTTGCGTTTTAAAATCGGCAGGCAGTAAAAATGCGGACGAATACCGCCTGCCAGCATGTGATTGCGGTTATACAGTAAATGGTGGGCCGTGATAGTCGCGGCCACATTGTCTGAGGCTTGAGTGACAAAATCAACTGCATCTTTGGTGGTGATATGCTCAAGCACGATTTTAAGCGCTGGGAAATCGGCGACAATTTTACTGAGGATATTTTCAATAAAGACACGCTCGCGGTCGAAAATATCAATGGCTGAATCTGTGACTTCACCGTGGACTAAAAACAGCATACCGACTTCTTGCATGGCTTGGAGTACGGGATAGATGTTTTTAACATCGGTTACGCCGGAATCTGAGTTAGTCGTCGCGCCCGCTGGGTAGAGTTTAGCGGCGACAATTTTACCCGAGGCTTTGGCCTTGCGGATTTCATCTGGGCTGGTTTTGTCGGTTAAATACAACACCATCAAAGGTTCGAATTGTGAGCCCGCGGGCACTTGCGCTTTAATGCGATCGTAATAGGCCAGTGCGGTTTCGGTATCGATAGCGGGGGGCACTAAGTTTGGCATCACGATGGCGCGGCCCATATAGCGGCTGATATCGCGCACTGTATCTTTAAGCTGGGCGGCGTCTCTTAAATGAATATGCCAGTCGTCTGGGCGAGTGATTGTTATTGTGGTCATAGGGTTTTCTTTTGATCGTTTTTGCTGCGAGGGTGGCGGGATCTTATGTGGCAAGGATTTTACTGTAAAGGGAAACTCGGCTGTTTTGGTTAATAAATCTAGATTTCTAGACCCTAGAATCTAGGAACTGCTTTTTTTCAATCGGACACTTTTCATTTCTCTGCTGCGGACACTTTTAAATGAAAGCGCCAGTGTCCGCGGACACTTTTATCTGCAATTTTTTGTTAACGTTTTGAAATAATATGATTTTACTTGTTTGGCATAGGCTTTGCTAACTCTAGGGTAGAGATTTCCAATAGTGTCCGTTGATACGTTCCGGCACTGATGATTCCAACAGGGAAGCGAGTAAAGCCATGATTAAAGATACTAGCGGCCAAGATACAGTACTTGTGCCATCGACCTCTAAACGTCTTAAGTTACCGCTGATCATTGGCGGTTGCGCCTTATTAGTCAGCGCCTTAGTTTGGGCGAGCTTGGGCACTGATAGCGTGAGCAAATCCTTAAGCCGCAGCGACATCACTACCGCAAAACTCTTCGTTGGAACGTTAACCCGCGATGTGGCGACCACAGGTAAAATCGTGGCGGCCAATGCGCCTATTTTGTACAGCACTGAGGAAGGTACTGTGACTCTGCTCAGCAATCCTGGCGATACTGTTAATAAGGGCGATGTGGTCGCCAAACTTGATAGTCCAAGACTCACTAATCAGCTAGAGCAAGCCAAGTCCCTATTAGCGGGTATGGAGAGTGCATTAGAGCGCGCTAAGTTGGATGCAAGACGCGATCAATTACAAGCTTATCAAACCTTAGATATCGCAACGGTCGATCTTGAAGCGGCGGATAGGGAAAGCCGACGCGGAGAGGAACTGATTCAAAGTCAGCTTATTGGCCAGATTGATTATGAAAAGGGCAAAGATGATTTACACAAAGCCAAGCTGAAGTTTAAGCATGCAGAGCAAGAAGTTGCGTTAACGAAAGATACGTTAACCTTTGAGATTAAAAATAAAGCCCTAGAAGTTGAGCGTCAAACTCTCGCGGTGCGTGAATTAGAACGCCAAGTCGATGCCTTGAATATTGTTGCACCTGTTAACGGCATTATCGGTAACTGGATTACCGAGCAGAAAACCCGTCTTAGCGCTAACCAACCGATTTTAACCGTCGTGGATTTAAGCGCCTATGAGGCTGAGTTAGCCGTGCCTGAGTCCTATGCGGATGATCTGGGTTTAGGCATGGAAGTCGAGTTGAGTTTTGGCAGTATTAAGTTAATGGGCAAGTTATCGTCGATTTCCCCTGAAGTGCGTAACCGTGAAGTGACCGCTAGGGTGCAATTTGACCAAAGCGACAGCCTAACACTGCGCCAGAATCAACGCATCTCGGCCCGAGTGTTATTAGAGCACAGACCCAATGTTCTTATGGTAAAACGCGGCGCCTTTATGACCAGCGGTGGAGGTAATGTGGCTTATCAAGTCGAGGGCGATTTAGCCAGCCGTCGTGAGGTTAAGCTCGGCAGTACTAGCCTGAGCCAAGTCGAAGTGCTTGATGGTGGCAAAGCCGGAGATGAGTGGGTTATTTCAAGTGTCGACCCTTTTAATCACGCCGAACAGGTCAGAATTCATTGATGACCGATATTCGTAAATTATTAAACAACCAATCTGATGAATTTAACAGCGCAGTGATCAAGGTGAATGACGAAACCTGCTGCGACATGGATAAGAATAGGAGCCGGATATGCGTGATAAACAATTTGATATCAGCATGTTGATGTCATCCAAAGTGTTTGGAGTACTAGCCTTATTATTACTGGTGGTTGCGGTGGAACTAAGTATCGGTGAGGCCAATAGCTGGTTTTTCCTCGGACTCAATTTGTTGGAATGGAGTAATCCTTTGGATGAGTTTCGCCAAGTGGGTGAGGTTTCAACCGAAACTGCCAACCTTATGCTGGGCGCTTTTATGTGGTTTTTAGAATGTGTCGTTGAGCCATTCTTTGGCTGATAAAGGTGTGCTGATTACGGTCGTACATGAGTCGATGCCTAAGGTGTAGACGCAGAGTCTAGGCGCCAAAATAGATTTGATTATTTAAAGGAAATTAACATGTTATCAATGAAGAATGTGAGCAAGGTTTTTAAAACGGATTTAGTAGAAACCCACGCCCTGCGCGATTTTAACCTCGAGGTGAACGAAGGCGAATTTGTCGCAGTCACAGGTCCTTCTGGCTCGGGTAAAACCACCTTTTTAAATATTGCAGGTTTACTCGAAGGTTTTACCCACGGCGACTATTTTCTCGATGGGATTAACGTCTCTAACTTGAGCGATAACAAGAGCGCCACTATCCGGAATGAAAAAATTGGCTTTATTTTCCAAGGTTTTAACTTAATTCCCGATCTTAACTTAGCTGAGAATATTGAAGTGCCGCTGCGCTATCGTGGTTTTAATGCCAAGGAGCGTCAACGTCGTGTACAAGAGGCATTAGAGCAAGTGGGCTTAGCTTCACGGCTCCAACATTTACCTACTCAGTTGTCGGGTGGACAACAACAAAGGGTGGCGATTGCTCGTGCTTTGGCGGGGGAGCCACGTTTCCTGCTCGCCGACGAACCTACGGGAAACCTCGACAGCCTAATGGCACGTCAAGTGATGGAATTACTCGAAAATATCAATCAAGCGGGCACGACCATTATCATGGTGACGCACGATCCTGAACTCGCTCGCCGCGCCCAACGCAACATTCAAATTGTCGATGGTCAAGTGTGTGATTTTACTATGTATCATCAAGGTCATCGACATGTCAGTGACATCACTGCTGCGACTGATATCGACAAACTTGTCGCCAACGCCGACCGTTAAGGATATGCATTATGTTCTTTTATTATGTTGATTTAGCTTGGCGCAGCATTAAGAAAACCCCGGTGCTGTCGCTGTTAATGGTGTTGGCGATTTCGATTGGTATTGGTATCACGATTACTACGTTAAACGTGTACAAGATGATGTCATTTAATCCTGCGGGTGAACGCTCTGATGAGTTAAATGCGGTACAGCTTTGGAGCCAAGGTCCTGATTCTTGGGATGAGTTAAACTCGTTAGTGACTTACCAAGACGCGATGAATCTGCGCAACAATACCTTACCTAAAAGCCAAGCTGCGATGTTTCGCACTGGGATGGCAGTGCAAACGGAGGATGCCAATTTTGCGCCTATTTTAGAAAGCATTCGGGTGACGGACAGTGACTTTTTTAAGCTGTTTGACGTGCCATTTTTGTACGGTAATGCGTGGGATAAATCCGTCGACACTGAACCTGCTTATCAAGTGGTGATTAACGATAAACTCAATCAAAAGTTGTTTGCGGGTCAAAACAGTGTTGGCAAAGTTATCTATCTTAATCGTAAACCTTATCAAGTGGTGGGGGTGATTGATGCTTGGGATCCTAAGCCTAAATATTATGATCCCACTAACGGTGCCTTTAACGACACGGAACAAATTTTTGTGCCGTTTTCGCTGACGCCTATCGAAGAGTTTGATGTATGGGGTAACACGTCGGGTTGGAAGTTTGAGACGATGAATAGTTACAGTGATCGCCTTAACTCTGAAAAAGTGTGGCTGCTGTATTGGGTTGAGTTACCAAATAAAGACGCAGTAGCCAGTTACCGTTCTTGGCTCAGCAATTATGTAGCGGAGCAAAAAGCCCTAGGCCGTTTTACGGATAATAAATCTGCCGCTGACTCAGTCAAAGTATCCGATGTGGCAACTTGGCTTGAATACAATCATGTGGTGCCCGAAGACAATAAAATCTTGGTTGGCTTGAGTGCGCTGTTTTTAAGTGTTTGTTTAGTCAATATATTAGGTTTAATGCTGACAAAGTTCCTCAAGCGCGCACCCGAAGTGGGAGTGCGTCGCGCCATTGGTGCTAGCCGTGGCCAAATCTTCGCTCAATACATGGTGGAAGTGGGCATGATTGGCTTATTCGGTGGTTTGCTGGGACTCGCTTGGGCCTACGCTTCGCTTTATGGGTTATCGGCCCAGTTTGAGGTCGCGAAGGGGTTAACCCATTTATCGGCGAGTATGTGGATTATCACCCCAAGTATTGCGGTAGGCACAGCCTTGTTGGCTGGCTTGTATCCCGCATGGGTGGTGTGTCGCACTAAACCTAGTGTTTATCTGAAAAGCCAGTAAGGGACTCATTATGTTGCATATTAAACCTATTCTCAGCAGTTTATTGCGCAGTAAAAGCGGTCCAGTCTTACTGCTTATTCAGATTATCTTGTCTGTGGCGATTGTGGCGAATGCGAGCTTTATTATTCAAGAGCGTTTAGCCCTGATGCAGCGTGATTCGGGGATTAAAGAGTCAGAAGTCTTGACCTTTAGCTTGTTCAACTTCGATCCATTGATTGATAAAACCGCGCAAAACAAAATTGATCAGCAAATTTTGCGGGGGCTGCCCAATGTGATTGATGCGACCTCAACCAATATGTTGCCGTTAAGCGGTGGCGGCTGGTCGAGCACGTTAAATCTGGGCCCCGACCCAGATAGCGCTAAATCGACACCGCAATTTGCCATGTATTTAGGGACAGATCACACCATTGAGACCTTAGGAATTAAGCTGATTGAGGGGCGTAACTTTTACCCCCATGAACTTAAGGATAACCTCGATAGCCCTAGCCGATTAGCGATCATCTCCAGTACGTTAGCGAAAGCCATTTGGCCTGATGAATCCGCACTTGGCAAAGTATTGTACGAAGGTAAGGATGCGCAGATCACTGTGATTGGCGTAGTCGAAAAACTGCAAGGCGCGTGGATTGACAGTTCTAGCCTTGAAAATAGTGTGATTCAAAATGTGGATTATGGCAGCAGTTCTTACATGGTACGGGCCAAACCTGAGTTTCACGCCGAGCTTAAAGACGCGATAAAAAAAGCGCTGCTGGCTGAGAATCCAAACCGAGTGCTCGATGGCTTTAAGTCAATCGAGGCCTTAAAAGATAGCTCATACCGAGATCATAAATTGATGATTACTGTGTTAACTATGATGGTGGTGTTGTTATTGCTTATCACCTCGCTCGGTTTAACGGGCATGGTGATGTTTAATATCCAGCGCCGCACTAAGCAGATAGGTACCCGCCGCGCATTGGGTGCTAAAAAGCGCGATATTATCAGTTACTTCCTCGTGGAGAATTATTTGATTTGCTTAGCGGGAGGCGTGCTTGGCGGCTTGTTAGCGATACAGTTAGGCCAACAGTTGATGAAAATCTATAGCTTGCCTATGTTGGACTTAAGCTACCCACTAATTACTGTGGCAGGTTTGTTTATTGTCACCACGTTAGCGGTTTACTTGCCAGCGCGTAAAGCGGCAAATATTTCGCCAGCAACCGCAACTCGCAGCGTATAACTGAATATTTGATGTCACTCAAGGTGCGATAAAAGCGCGACAAAAGTGCGACAAAAGTGCGATAACAATAGGATGTTATTGCACTTTTTGTTACTTTACGGTTAACAGTTTTACTTAGGACAACACTCACACTTATGGATACTATCCTTATCGTCGATGACAATCATGCCATCTGCCAAGCCCTAGGTTTGATGCTAGAACTCAATGATTATCGGGTGCTGATTTGCCATAGCCCAGAGGACGCCCTTGGGTTATTGACGACGCAAGATGTGGATTTAGTGATCCAAGATATGAACTTTACCCGAGATACCACCTCGGGTGAGGAAGGTCGGCAGCTGTTTTACGCCCTGCGCGAACGCCAAGGGGATTTGCCGATTATTTTGATGACGGCGTGGACCCAGCTCGAAACGGCTGTTGAATTAGTCAAAGCGGGCGCTGCCGATTATATGGGCAAACCTTGGGATGACGCTAAGCTACTCAATAGCATCACTAATCTGATTGCGCTTTATAAACTCTCCCGTGCTAACCACCGCTTGGAGCGGGTGAATCATCAACGCCAAGTGGCGATCGCCGATGCGGATCTCTGCGGTATTGTCTTTGGTAGCGGTGCTATGCAACGTTGTATTGACTTAGCCTTGCAACTGGCACGCTCCGATGTGTCGGTCTTGATCACTGGCCCCAATGGCGCGGGTAAAGACAAGCTTGCCGATATTCTCCACGCCAATTCACCCTTAAAAAACAAACCTTTTATTAAGGTTAATGTCGGCGCCTTGCCGATGGATTTATTAGAGGCCGAGCTGTTTGGTGCCGAGGCGGGCGCTTTTACTGGCGCGACTAAAGCGCGTATTGGCCGTTTCGAAGCGGCAGACGGCGGCACGCTGTTTTTAGATGAAATTGGCAATTTACCTTTGTCTGGGCAAGTGAAATTATTGCGGGTGCTACAAACCGGCGAATTTGAACGCTTAGGAAGCCATAAAACCCAGAAAGTAAAAGTGCGGGTGATCAGTGCGACCAATGCGGATCTGGCCCAAGATATCGCTGAAGGGCGATTCCGTGAGGATTTGTTTTACCGCTTAAACGTGATTGAACTGGCATTGCCACCGCTGAATCAACGCATCGATGATATTTTACCTTTAGTGCAGCATTTTATTGGCAGCGATTTTAGCTTGAGTAAACCTGCGTTGCAGGCGTTATTACAGCACCGCTGGCCGGGAAATGTGCGCGAGCTTGAAAACGCCTGTAAGCGAGCCGTATTGTTGGCGCAAAGCCATGTGTTGACTGAAGCTGACTTTGGTTTGGCGACTGTTGCGAGTGTCATCAAATCGGCTTCCAGTGTTTCGGCTGTATCTGAGTCGCGGCTATCTGGCTTGAGACAGTCTGATCCTCTGCCTGTTTATTCGCCCGCTTCCATCCCCGTAAATACCGCATTTTATCATGAGTCTGTTCGTGCCCAAGTGTCAGATGCCAATGAGGCGATAGACGTGAGCCGAGAAGATATCGAAGCGGCGTTAAAACAGCATCATGGCGTAATTGCTCGGGTGGCAAAAGCGCTTGGACTCAGTCGCCAAGCGCTGTATCGGCGGATGGACAAGTTTGGTTTAGATAAGTCATAGGCTAAGTGCAGATGCTAGGGTAAAGGCTATCGATTAAGGAATCTGAGTGTTAATTCGAACTAAACTTATCATTTTTTCAATGGCTTGCTGCGCCTTTGGCGTCTTGCTGAGTTTTGCTTTGGTGAAGTATATCTCACCCGATGCTTCGTCTGTTGCCACGTCTAACACGATTGAAATCCCTGATGTGAATGTGCAACTGGATTTTGCAGAGCTTGAGAAAACGGTCGCCTCCATCGAACTCGCCCTTAACAATAGTGAGCAATTGCAGGAGGCTGCGGCGATGCAAGCGCACCAGAGGGCCGAGCAGATTAAAGCCGAGCTGCAAAAGCTTGAACAACTTAAACAAGAGCAGTTACAAATAAAACTCTTCAAGTTAGAACAACTTAAAGAAGGGCTGTTTAATTCTATTCCTCATGTGGTTGAGCCTTTACGTGTAGAACCGCTATCCATTTTACCGCCCAAAGCACCTGTATCTCCTGCGATATCCGCTGAGATAGCTAAGGGAGAGCGTGTCTCGAGTTTGACCTTAGGTGAAGGTTTGATCGTGTTGCTTCTCGCTTGTGCTGTCTGTGGTTTAGGTATTGCTTGGTTGACTCGACATCTCGGCCGCAGTTTAGATTCCCTTGAAGTCGGCTTGCTAAATTTTAGTGATAATGACTTTAGTGTGAGTATTCCTGAACATGGCGAAGGTCAGCTCAAAACCTTAGCGCAGTTATTTAACCATTCGGCGGCAAAATTGCGCCAAGAAAGGCAGTACATTTATCAGCGGGAGTTATTACTGGATAAGGTGATTCAAAGTTCTCCCAATGTGATGTTGTTACTGGACGATCATCAGCGGCTCATTTACGCCAACGATGCGGCGCGTCACCTATTTCATAAAAAGGGCAGAATGGAAGGCTTGAGCTTAGATGAATTGCTGGTGGATTTGCCCGAAGTATTGGCCTTAGCGCTTAAACATGAAAAGAACGGACTCTTCGCCATGGGTGAAGATGATGTGGAAACTTGGTATTTAAGTCGCGGCCAATTTTTATTGAATAACCAACAGCATAACTTGATTTTGCTCAAGCAGATGACCCGCGAGCTCAATCGTCAAGAGGTGGCAGTATGGAAAAAAGTCATCCGCATTATTAGCCATGAGCTCAATAACTCAGTCGCGCCCATCGCCTCTATGGTGAACTCCGGCCGACTGCTCACCAAAGATATCGATAATCCCAAGCTAACCTTAATTTTCGATACCATCGAGAATCGCACCAGCCATCTAAGCCAGTTTATCTTCAACTATGCTCGTTTTGCTAAGTTGCCGCTCCCGCAACGGCGTCAGGTGAATTGGACGCAATTTACTGCCCAGTTAACTCAGCATTATCCCTTTAAACTCATTCATGAGTTACCTGAGGTTGATGGTTTTTTCGATCAAGGACAGATGGAGCAAGTGCTCCTCAATTTACTTAAAAACGCCCATGAATCTGGCTCAAACCCCGAGGATGTCACCCTGTCGATTCGGTATCAAACCTTAGTGGATGGTGCAGGTTTTAGTATTGTGATTGAGGATCGCGGCGCAGGTATGTCTGGTGAAGTATTAGAGCAGGCGCTACTGCCGTTTTACTCAACAAAACAATCGGGTACAGGCTTAGGTTTACCTTTGTGCCGTGAAATTATCGAAGCCCACGATGGCAGTATTAGCATGCATAATCGCAGTGACGGTGGCCTGTTGGTTCGACTATGGTTACCACAATAATGCTCGCGTTTTGAATAAACACCGTAATGCGACTCTTAAGTCGCATTTTTATTGCTTATCTTATCCGCTTGTTTAATGCATAACTCCTATCCTCAACAGCCTCTTGGCGTATTAGCCAAATGGGCTATTTTTGCCTTTTTACCTTAGCTCTTCGGGCTAATTTGCCCCCTAGCGTAATGACGGGAGATCTTTAACCCTGTTAACCTGTTTTATCGAAAATTTGCGTTAAAACTCACCTTGTTCTAACAGAGGTTAGCGCGGTTTTTAAGGTTCGATTAAAAAGGTTAAGGAGGGATAAGTGAAACAGTTAAAACAGCGTCTGCTTACTTACGTTTTATGTCCATTCCTGCTGCTGGCTTCCCCTATCACTATTGCCGATAACGACATTGAAATTAGTGGCTTAGTAATAGATAGAACCTTGACTCGGTTTGGTAAGGACTTTGGCTTTTACTACTCAAGCTATTGGCGCGAATTGCCCTTTACCCAAGGCTTTAACGTCACTCTATATGAGACAGTGTTTCCACAGGCTGGAACCGTTTTAACCTTAGAGGTAAACGGGACTCGGATTTACACCACCCATTTTGGTCGTCGTGCAAATCCGATTAAAGAGAGCGCAGAGCAGGCGATTTTGCTTACGATTGATTATTTAGCGCAAGTCAGAGCCAATGCAATAACAGGTGATTTTTCAGGAACATCGGACGACTTTTAGGATAATAATAATGACATACAGGACGTTACTTGCTCTTGTCACGCTATGTGTGGCAAGCAGTGGCCAAGCCACTGAATTGATTTATACGCCAGTGAATCCCAGTTTTGGCGGCAATCCACAAAATGGGGCTTTTCTATTAAATAAAGCCCAAGCCCAGAATGACAATAAATCTACCTCGACCGAGAAGGACTTTGTCACCCGTTTTAAAGAATCCCTAGAGCGTAATATCATTAACTCAATCACCCGCGGTGTTGCTGATGGTGAAATTACCGATGGTGTTTACGATACCGGTGATTTTCGGATTGAAGTGGCTTCTACGGGAAATGGCGTGATGCTAACTATTACTAATACTGAAACCGGTGAAGTCACTGTGATTGAAATGCCGACATTCGGAGGAGTCAACTAATGGCCCGTCTAGTGTTAGTGAGTTTACTACTGTTAAGTGTGTCGGCCTGTAGCCTGATCTCCAAACCCGATTTAAATATCACGGCTGCCGAGGTTAACCCCTTGAGTGAGGTGATGCGTGGGTTGCAAACTCAACCAGGACCTAAGTTTCCTATCCCTGTGGCCGTGTATTCCTTTCGCGATCAAACTGGCCAATATAAGCCGCAGGCTAACGTGAGTTCGTTTTCGACCGCGGTGACTCAGGGTGCAACATCGATGTTGATGCAGACTTTGCTCGACTCTAAATGGTTTACACCCGTTGAGCGTGAAGGGCTACAAAATTTGCTTACCGAGCGTAAGATCAGCAATAAACAGAGCGGTACTAAGGGCGATGAAGTGCCCGTATTATCCACCGCCAGATTGTTACTCGAAGGTGGGGTGATTAGTTATGAGACCAACACTAGCACTGGTGGTAGCGGTGTCGAATACTACGGCATTGGCGCCTCTGAAATGTACCGTGAAGATCTGGTGACCATTTATCTACGCGCCGTGGATGTACACACAGGTAAAGTCATGATGTCGGTCTCAACCAGCAAACGAGTTTTGTCCCAAGAAATGCGTGCGGGTTTGTTCCGTTACACGAGTTTAAATCGATTAGCCGAGGCTGAAGTCGGTTTTACTACCAATGAGCCAGTGCAGTTTTGCGTATTACAAGCCATTGAATTGGCGGTCGCTGAGCTGATTGATAAGGGCATCAAACAAGGCTACTGGAGCCCAACTCAAGTGGCGCAGCCAGCAGAAAAAGCCCAGGAGTTGAGTCAGGGCTAGGTGCCTGAAAGTCGGTATTAGATGCTAGAGCAAAGCAGGCTTCTGCTTTAGCACTTAGTCGCGATAGCGAAAAAGAAAACCGAGCCAGTTAAGCTGACTCGGTTTTTTATTGCAGTTATTGCAGCAGTCAGTTGATATTTGGCTATTTTAGTCCGTTTGCATGGCCTTCCAAAACAGTTCAAAACTGGCATCGCGGTATGTTCTATCTGTCCCCAAGTGCGGATTATCGATAAAGAAACGCGTTGCTGCTAGATATTGGCCGTGGCAGTTTTCTAGCATCAATTCCACTGGATAATGGGCGATTAGCCCCATCATTTGTCCCTGCTTAATGAGTTCGCTAATAAAGCCTAAGATGCTATTCATCGCTTGATCGCGCACCTTAGCAGCAATCATGGGCGACATTGAATATTGCTGAAAAAACAGTTGTTTGACAGGGTTATCCAGCGACCAATCTATCGCACTTTGCCATAGTTGTAGGGCATTGTGTTTAAGATCGCTGCCCTTATGGGTGTTTAACAGTAAGGCATCGGCAAATTCTTGTTTTATTGTAAGAAACAAAGATTCCATCAAGGCTTCCTTAGAAGGGAAGTGATGGAACAAGGTGCCCGTTGCTACACCTGCTTGTTTCGCAATCGAGGCGGTGGACGTGCCATGAAATCCTTGGCTGACAAAGAGCGCTAAAGCAGTATCGAGAATAGCTTGGCGTTTATCAGTCATGGTTTTAATGGGTTGTGTTGTTGATGGTTTATTCAAGATTTATCCCCCAATGACTAGCGCAAAAATAGCTTCATTAAGATGCGCTGGATAAAAGTGCCGTAGGGCGGGTGCACAAATTTGCCTGTGTTGAATCGGCCACGGCTGAGTACCGTTTTAGCATGGCTGAAGGTCAAAAAGCCTTCCTTGCCATGGTAATGCCCCATGCCCGACGGGCCTATTCCGCCAAAGGGCGCATCGTCGGCGGCGACATGAAACACGGTTTCATTGATACAAACACCGCCAGAATGGGTCTGCTGGAGGATCTTTTGCTGAGTTGGCTCATCGAAACTCATCACATAAAGCGCTAAGGGTCTGGCTCTGTGGTTGATGTACTGAATCGCTTCATCTAAGGTGTCGTAGCTAATAATCGGTAACAATGGGCCAAAAATTTCCTCTTGCATCAATAGCATGTCTTCACTGGTGTGAGTTATCAACTGAGTTGCGAGTTTACGATGTTGGCTATCTATGGCTTCGTCAGTTGCTGAAATAACACGGGCACCTTTTGCTTTGGCGTCTTCGAGCACTGTCATCAAGCGGTCAAACTGACGTGTATTAATGATGCTGCCATAGTCCTTATTGTGGTTAATGGTGCCGTACATGGCCTTAAACTTAGCTTGGTAGGCGGCGATAAAGTCATCCACCTTGGTTTTAGGGCAAAGCACATAATCAGGGGCTACGCAGATTTGTCCGGCATTCAAACACTTACCGTAAATCATTCGTTCTACTGCTATCTCAAGCGGCATATCGGGGGCGATAATCACAGGCGATTTACCACCCAATTCGAGTGTTACTGGGGTGAGATTATTCGCTGCGGCGCGCATCACATGGCGGCCGACTGTGGTCGAGCCTGTAAAGAGTAAATGATCGAAGGGCAGGGCAGAAAATTGGGCGGCAATGTCCGCCTCACCTTCAACAACCGCCACGTGGGATTCATCGAAGACTTGTGCCAATAACCGTTTGATCACTTGGTTGGTCGCTGGGGTAAATTCTGACATTTTGAGCATGGCATGATTACCCGCGGCAATAGCAGTCACTAGCGGGCCAATTGACAGCATGACGGGGAAATTCCAAGGCACGATAATACCGATCACCCCCAAAGGTTGATAATGCACTGTGACTTTGGCGGGTGCGAGTAAGATGCCCGCATGGCGAGCGCTGGGCTTGAGCCATTTTTTGAGGTTTTTCAAGCTGTAATTGATGTTGTTGATGACAGGCATAATGTCTGAGATCAGGCTGTCATCAATCGATCTATGGCCGTAGTCTTGGCTTAAGGCTTCGACTAAGGGTGTTTGAAATTGCAGTATGGCCGCCTTAAGTCGAGTTAATTGCTCCACTCGCGTAGCGTAATTAGGATTCGGCGCCGCTAAATAACTGCTGCGTTGGCGTTGGAGCAACTGAGTCAGTGGCGAAGTATTAAGGTGTTCGGTGGCCATATTCATAGTGGTTGCTCCAAGGGAAATGGTAGGCTGAGTCTTATTCGGTACTTTATTTAAGTAATCGTCTAGATTGAGTCTTTTATTAAATCAGTACCGACTGATTAGTCGGTTTATCCTAGCTTGCTTAGTGAGATGGTGCAAGGTATCTGGTGTATTTTTGAGCAAGATCACGGCTTGTTGTGGCGTTAGCTTTTACACTAAATCAAGGGTTGTTACATAAGGAGTATGTATGGCATTGTTAAAGCACGGAATTTCGATTGGTATTGAGCGTTACGGTGATGATGATTTTTTCGTTACCTTTAAAGCTATCGGTACCTTAACTCATCAAGACTACGAAATGATGGTGCCTGTGTTGGAGTCTGCATTAGCTGGGGTGAAAGATCCTGATATCTTCGCCTTGGTAGATGTCACCGAGTTGGAAGGCTTGGAACTACAGGCCGCTTGGGACGATCTCAAACTTGGGGTGAAGCATATTCGTCATTTCGAGAAAATAGCCATCGTCGGTAAGACGACTTTGCAGGAAGTGTTGGCTAAATTGGCAAACTGGTTTACGCCTGCTGAGGTAAGGTTTTTTGTTGATAATGGCGATGCTGTTGCTTGGCTAAGAGACTAAGGTTGTGAGATGAAGTTTGTGGTCTGCCAATGTGCTAAATCGGGCGTTATAGCAGCGCCGTAAAGATTCACCCAGCAATCCATTCGCGCCATAGAAGGAGTACAAATTATGCGTACAGGTCAAATACTCTGGCCCACAGATTTTTCGGAAACTGCGGCCCATGCACTGAGCTATGCCATTGAAATGGCTAATCTATACCATGTAGGGCTAAAAATTTTACATGTGGTTGAACAGCCGATCGGTGATGAAAACTTTATGATTCTATCTATTACCCCTGAAGAACTTGCTAAAAGCATGGAGGAAGCGGCGGCAACTAAAATGCGAGCACTATTGGATGGATTGAATACTGAGCTTCCCATCACTACCTTGATCCGCCGTGGCGATCCTGTCTATCAAATTTTAGAAGAGGCCAACAGTAAAGACATTGGCATGGTAGTAATTGCTAGCCATGGCCGAACTGGGATTTCGCATTTTTTACACACCAATGTCTCAGAAGCGGTGGCGAATGGTGCAGCTTGTCCTGTGCTTGTGGTTAAGTAACTGGCTTTGACTCTATAAATCCAAAGGGCGCTTATAGCGTCCTTTCTTTTTGATTGATAAAGAATAATTAATTGAAATGGGTACGCAAGAAGCATAGCAAACTGCTATAAAATAGTGGTATTTTGGCCTTAATAATTAGCTTAATTAAAAACTCAAATGATGGATAAGCTTATGCGTACTCAAGAAGTGTTATGCCCTACGGATTTTTCATCCACTGCGGCCCATGCGTTAAAATATGCGGTTGAAATGGCAAATGTTTATCAAGTCGATATTCGGTTGTTGCATGTGACTAGCCCTGCCCGTGGCGCCCATTGTTATGGTATTGCGGTCGATATTCCCGCTACATTGGAAAATGAACTCAAAGCTTTCGTTGATGCAAAAATGCAAAGTTTGCAGCAGGAAATGCAGCAGAACCTTACCGAAGGGCTCAATATTAAGTTAGTCGTGCGCCATGGTGATGCTATTGATGAGATTTTAGCGGAAGCCGTTGATGTGGGCATGGTGGTTATCGCTAGTCATGGTAGCAGCGGTTTAGCTGACTTTTTAAAACCCCACGTTACACAGGATATTGTTAAGTATGCTAAGTGCCCGGTGTTGGTGGTGAAATAACACTATGGGATAAGTTTAGTAGGAATCATTTTTGATCATTTTAGGTTCTGTTAACTTAGTCGACGCCTCTGCTTCATTGTCAAATGACATCAGGCGTCGATACTTTTCCTGCAGAGCCACTAAGCTGCCATCTTGGGTAATTTGTTTGAGTCCCGCATTAAAATCATCCCGAATTTGTTCACTGAGAAACGCGAACTTGTATTCTGTAGGTGGGAATATTTGGTGGCAAATCGCCTGTTGTTTTAAGTCTTTCTCAGTCAGTTTGCCCTCAAGATAGGCCTGCTTTAAGTAGTATTTGAAAATATTTTTATCCATCACAACGACATCGGCCCTGCGCTTCATCAGCATATAAACCTGCTGCACTTGCCTCGCTTGTTCTTGGTAGCCGCTATTGGTCTTAACCATGTTGGCAAACTCTTCCCCCAGTAACGATGATGCACGTTGAAAGGCGACGACTTGTTTGTTGTTTAAATCGTTTATGCTATTGATGTTAAATTGATTGCTTTCTAGGCTAATGGCGCAGTTTTGGTAGGTTATCGCAACGTTTGAATAAAAAACGTTGTTAATCATTCCTTCTTTGATGTTGATGATGCCATCGAGTTTACCCTCCCTGAGTTCATGGAAAGTGCGCGCCAGTGGTAAGTAGTGGATAGAAGCTGTATGGCCTTTAACGGCGAGGGCTTGGTTAAGTAATTCGAGTTCGATCCCGCTATTTGTTGCTTGGATGACATAGGGCGGGATAGACAGGCTGACGCCTATCTTAATTTCAGCTGCTTGGCCGAGCTGAGCGCCGCATAGGATGAGTAACCCCATCAATTTGTAGCGGTTACGACGAGCCACTGAGCTACTTGGCTTATTTAGTTTATGCGCCATAAGTTACCAACACCTCCGCGGTATACACTTGTAACTGTGTTTGATACTCGCCAAGTCATTCCATGACTTTCTTGAGTAAGTGTAGTGTGTCTGTGAACTCAGCACGGCTTTATTTATCAAATACACATTAACGCTTTAACCTATTACAGGCTCAAAAGGATGAGCCCGGTTCAGTTAGAAAAGCAATTTCCTCCGCAGTAGACTCCCTGCCTAAGATAATATTTCTATGTGGATAGCGGCCAAACCTGTCGATAATCACTTTATGGCGCAGTTCAAACGTTAGGTTTGTTATCGCAGCTTCGCGATTAAACAGTTTTACTGCTACTTGGTGAATGGTTGCCGATTCGCTGTGCATATAGGGCATAAATAGAAAAGGGACTTGTTTGGATTTTAGTGCGGTATCGACCCGTTGGGCAACGGCTTCTTGGGCGAGCACTAAGGCGATGGTATCAGCTTCGAAAGCGGCAGGCGTATCGCGGTAAATATTACGGGAAAATTGATCGAGCACTATTATCTCAGCCAATCGACCTTGAGGCGTGATTCGCCAATGTGAAAGTTCTCCCCGTTTAGCTTGAAGTAGTACACCTTCGAAGCGCTGTTTGATCTGGGTATCAAATTCAACATCTTTAATCCACCAGAGCTTTGGGTCAATGTCTTCAAACCAAAATGTCAGTATTTGGTCTGCTGTGATTGTCTGGCTCATTTTAGCCTTTCTTCATAGGTGTTGAGTGATATTAGAAATAACAGTTGTTGGGGGAGGATGACAAGTCGTTTCGTTTGATTTAAGTGCAGATTTGTTATCTGATGATATTGTCGCGAACCGTAAGTATTTAGTATTGGCTATTGCCTTATTGACTGAATATAAAGTAGTTTTGATGATAATTACTTTTGTTTCCAGACAGGTCATCCTATGTCACTTTCAATGCCAGCATCCCAACAGGTTTCAAAGCAAAATAAAGCGTTTCTGCGTAAGTTATATTTGGCGCATTTAATGGATGATGACCGCCATAATCTTTTATCACTCAATAAGTTAACCGGAATGCCTCGCAGAACTTTACAGGATGCTATCGCAGCTTTTGAGGATATAGGTATTCGAGTCGAGTTTGTGCAGGAAGGCAGCCGTAACAATTCAGGTTATTACCGCATAGTCACCTGGGGGCCGATCAGCAGCGCTTGGGTCGATACCCATCTAAGCGAAATCGCTGAGCTGATAGGGTTTTACGAGAAGTCAATTTAAACGCTGTTTGTTACCAAGGACGAATTTGAGAACTCTTCAACTGTTAGGTTTTATTCTTGCCATCGCAGGCGTCATTTTGGGATATATAACGCTAGCATCTATTGACGGTCAAACATCTGAAGCTTCTGCTGGGGCTGCGGGTTTAGGCATGATTTTTATGGTATTACCAACCTTTGGCTGTTCTGCGTTAATGTTGGTACCTTCTTCTTTAACATTATGCAAATCAGAAGTCAGGCTACGTACATATTTTAAAGGGAGTTTTTGGTTGAGTCTGTGGAAATTGAATTTAGTTCTTTCTGCTGTATATATCCTTGTTACTCTTTATGTGGGCTGTTTATGGCTACAAATCAGCATTGGTCGCTAACGAGTGAATCATCTTGTTCATCATGTGTTCATTTTTTATGCTTAACCTTCAACGCGAGTCTCACCCGAGGATATTGCATTCGTTTGCATAGATATTTGAGCATTTTCTCTTCGTTACTCCTTTGCCAATTTTCTGGCCTGACCAGCCTAAACTCCCTATAATCGGCTGCAAATGTCATCACGTTACATAGTGTTCACATCTAAATACCCTACATACTTAAAATAAAAAGGAACCTTGTTCCATGTTAGAAAAACTGTTCAAACTGAAACAAAATCAAACGAGCCTCAAGCAGGAAGCGGTCGCAGGTTTGACAACATTTATGACGATGGCCTACATCATTTTTGTGAACCCAATGATGTTAGCCGATGCGGGCATGGACCATGGTGCTGTATTTGTGGCGACCTGTTTGGCGGCGGCTGTCGGCTGTTTGGTTATGGGGTTGATGGCGAATTATCCAATTGCGCTTGCTCCAGGTATGGGACTTAATGCCTTTTTTACCTACACAGTCGTGGGTGAAATGGGTTACAGCTGGGAGACTGCGTTAGGCGCAGTGTTCCTGTCGGGAATTTGCTTTTTAATCTTATCGTTAGTGCGTATTCGAGAATGGATTGTAAATAGTATTCCCATGTCGTTACGTATCGGTATTGCTGCAGGTATTGGTTTGTTCCTTGCACTGATTGGCCTTAAGAGCGCCGGTATTGTGGTGGCAAGTCCTGCTACGCTAGTGACGCTGGGCGATATCACGGCATTTCCGGCGGTTATGGCTGTGCTGGGCTTTTTCCTCATTATTGCTATGGTGCAGCGGGGAATGAAGTCAGCGGTGATTGCCAGCATTCTGATTATCACTGGCCTAGGATTAGTGTTTGGTGATGTGCAGTATCAGGGCATTGTATCAATGCCCCCTTCAATCGCACCTACATTTATGAAGATGGATTTATCCCAAGTATTTGAAGTAACTATGCTATCAGTCGTTTTTGCTTTCTTATTTGTGGATCTCTTCGATACCTCTGGCACCTTAGTAGCGGTTGCACAGCGCGGTGGTTTTCTCGATGATAAAGGCCGTTTACCACGTCTGAATCGTGCCTTGACCGCTGACAGTTTAGCAACGATTGCGGGGGCGGCTTTTGGCACTTCCACCACGACAAGTTATATCGAAAGCACCGCGGGTGTGAGCGCGGGTGGTCGTACTGGTTTAACGGCCGTTGTGGTGGGATTACTCTTTATTGCTGCGTTATTTTTATCGCCATTGGCGGGGATGATCCCGGCTTATGCGACTGCGGGTACACTGTTTTATGTAGCGATTTTGATGATGTCGGGACTGGTGCATGTCGAATGGGAAGATTTGACTGAAGCCGCGCCTGTGGTGGTTGTGTGTATATTAATGCCGCTAACGTTTTCTATCGCGACGGGCATTGCCTTTGGGATAATCTCATATGCAGCAATCAAATTACTCACAGGTCGCTTTAGCGATCTTAATGTGGGCATTTTAGTATTAGCCGCATTGTTTGTAGCTAAGTTTGTCTATGGTTGATGCTGTCGATTAATTCACCTGCACAGTAAAAACTCGCAGCGTAGATTGTTTACATTTTTTGAGGGCCATCTAATCGATGGCCCTTTTTAATGCGCGATTCTAAGCAAAAACGAAAATTTATCTCGAGTTAATAACTCCTTGCTACCAATTACTCAGCGGATTAGGTATAAGGATTGTTCGGTTATTTTGTTACAAATGAATAATGAACTTAAGTGAGATTGCGTATCGCCGCGTGGTAGTGAAGTTAGGGACGAGTGTGCTGACCTCTGGCAGTAAACAGCTAGATAAAGCCCACATGGTTGAGCTTGCTCGTCAAATGGCCGCACTGATGAAGTCAGGGGTCGAAGTCGTATTATGCACCTCAGGGGCAATTGCCGCTGGGCGTGAACATCTCCAATACCCGACGCTGCCCGACACTATGGCCAATAAGCAATTGTTAGCCGCTGTCGGGCAAAGTCAGTTGATCCTCGCTTGGGCACAACTCTTTAGTATTTATGGGCTGCATGTGGGCCAATTGCTGCTGACCCGTGCCGATTTGCAGGATAGGGAGCGTTACCTTAACGCCCGCGACACGCTCAATGCCTTGTTGGCGAATAATATTGTGCCGATCATCAATGAAAACGATGCCGTTGCCACCAATGAGATCAAAGTGGGCGATAACGACAATTTATCGGCGCGCGCAGCACTCTTATGCGATGCTGACTTATTGATTTTACTGACGGATCAAAAGGGCTTATTCGATGCGGATCCACGCACTAACCCGAACGCTAAGTTAATTTCACAGGTGGTGAAGATTGACGATAGTTTGCGTATGCTGGCGGGCGGTTCTGTATCGGGTTTAGGCACGGGTGGTATGTCGACTAAATTGGAAGCGGCGGATATTGCTCGCCGTGCTGGCATCGAAGTGGTTATCGCCTCTGGCCATCACCCTGATGTGATCAAAAAAGTGGTCGCCAAAGAGTCCGTCGGTACTCACTTTAGTGCCATCGAAAACCCGCTCGAAAGCCGCAAACAGTGGATTCTAGCGGGACCTGCGACTCAAGGTTCTTTAGTGCTTGATGCGGGTGCGGTCAAAGCCGTGACTGACAAAGGCCGCAGTCTATTGTCTAAAGGTATCGTAGGCGTTAAAGGTCAGTTTGAACGTGGTGCGACGCTACAATTAGTTGATCAACAAGGTAAAGTGATTGCTAAAGGGATGACACGATACTGTGGCCAAGCCCTGAGTTTGATTGCGGGTAAGCATTCCGACGAGATCGAGTCTGTACTCGGTTACGATTATGGTGACGCAATAGTGCACCGCAACGACATGGTTGTCTTATAAGCGAGGTCTGTTTTGAGTCAAATGAATCAAGATCAGTATTTACAGCAACTTGGCCAAAATGCCAAACAGGCCAGTTATGCTTTAGCCAATTTAACGGCGAGCCAAAAGGCTGACTTACTCGAAGCTATTGCCGATGCGCTGACGGCAAACTCCGCCGCCATTTTAGCGGCTAATGCTAAAGACGTTGCCGCCGCTAAGAACGATGGATTAACGGAGGCGATGATCGACAGACTGTTGCTCGATGATGCGCGTTTAGCGGGCATTATCGGTGATATCAGCGATGTGATCCGCCTTGCTGATCCCGTGGGCGAAGAGTTTGGCAGCAAGTTATTAGATAACGGTTTAAGGTTGACTCGTCGCCGCGTACCGCTGGGCGTGATTGGGGTTATCTACGAGGCGCGCCCGAATGTGACTGTCGATATCGCGGTACTTGCCCTTAAAACGGGTAATGCGGTGATCCTCCGTGGCGGTAAAGAAACCCTTGAATCGAATAAGCTTATCAGCGAAGTGATCCGCGGCGCGATTGTCGCCCAAGGTTTACCCATAGATGCGGTGCAATTTATTGATTCTTCAGACAGAGCCCTAGTGACAGGTTTACTTAAGCTCGATCAATATGTCGACATGATAGTGCCGCGCGGCGGTCAAGCATTGCAGCGCTTATGTGCCGAGCAAGCGACGATTCCAGTGATTTTAGGCGGCATTGGTATTTGCCACTTGTATGTCGATAAAAATGCCGACCTTAAGCGTGCCTTAGGCGTAATCGCTAATGCGAAAGTGCAGCGTCCAACGGTGTGCAATGCTCTTGATACCTTGCTGGTGGATGAGCGCGTGGCGAGTACCTTTGTACCGCAAATTGCCGAGTATCTGCATCGTCTAGGCGTGCGTTTTTCAGTTTGTGACACAAGTTTTAGTCTGCTGGATGGTTTAGGGTTCGATGTGACGCTTGCTAAGTCTGAGGATTTTGGTATTGAATGGCTGTCGTTAACCTTAGGTATCAAAGTCGTGAGCGATATCGATGCCGCCGTTAGTCATATTCGCCAGTATTCTAGCGGCCATTCGGAGGCCATTTTGACCGATGATATTCATGCAGCGGCGCACTTTATGAATGAAGTGAACTCAGCCGCCGTGTATGTCAATGCCAGTACGCGTTTTACCGATGGCGGTCAGTTTGGTCTTGGCGCTGAAGTGGCGGTGAGCACGCAAAAACTGCACGCCCGCGGTCCAATGGGGCTTGAGGCATTAACCACATATAAGTGGTTAGCTTGGGGTGATTACACCAGTCGTGTTTAGCGGTAAATACCGATAAACCCAAAGCCGTTAACTTACTGCGTTGACGGCTTTTTTGTTTACGGTATCCAACTGAATAGCGACATCAATGTGTTTGGCTAACGAGTTTAGCTGCTTATGGTGAGCGGGGTATAAGTAGCAAGTAACCAGATACAGAAAAATATCGTCGACATAACAACGGTGAATTTACGAAAGGCCTTGATGTATTCCAAGGTATAAATAAAGTACTTTTCTTGTACTCTGCGAGTGAGTAAAACCGAAGGCAGCATAAAACTGCAATAGAGCATGACTACCATAGTGGTAAAACTGTTTCCCCAGAAATGCTCATAAATAAATAAGGCGATGCAGAGTAGCATGGCGCACCAACTGATAGGGCTGATGCTATTTTCTGGATTCCATTGGGTTGATTTTTCCATCTGACTATCCTTAGTCGATTTGTACCTCAGTACAATTTATAGACGGATATCTCGGCTTTATCAAACGCTTTCCACTTTAGACTCAGTACGCTGGCAGTTTGTTGTCGTTTGAGCCTTGTTTACCATTTATCCAATATGAGCGCGTACAACTTAAAGTGAATTGCTTACTTAACGTCGAATGACTTGTGCTTAATGTGGCCTGGATAGCTTAAAGCATCTAGCTTAAAGTGTCTTGATATCGGCAAATTCGCCTTTGCAAAGCAGGGCTAAGTCTGTGGCCGCTAAGCTTATCTCTAAACCGCGTCTGCCCGCGCTGACATAGATTCTATCGAAACCTTGAGCGCTGGCATCAATCAAGGTTGGCAATTGTTTCTTTTGCGCTAAGGGACTAATACCGCCAACCAGATAGCCTGAGGATTTTTGTGCTAGGTCGGCATCGGCCATTTGTAGTTTCTTTTGTCTTAAGCATTTAGCTACGGCTTTTAGATTAAGCTGATGATCGACGGGCACGAGCGCAACGGCAATCGGCGCATGGGCTTTGTCGATGGCAACTAAAAGGGTTTTAAATACTTGCGCGGGTTCAAGCCCTAGGGTGTTAGCGGCTTCTTCGCCGTAGGCGGCGCAGTGTGGATCGTGGCTGTACTCTAAGATATCAAACGCAATCTTGGCTTTTTTCGCCAATCTGACGGCCGGGGTCATTTTATACTCCTTCACAAAATGGAGGATATTAGCGCTTAATCTTGGCTTAAAATGTTAGCCAGCTCTTTTAATTGGTTCATTGCCGTGAGCTAACATTATTTAAGGCTGTTACTCAACGATTATTCCGCTAGCTTTGTGCTTATCTTGTTTTTACGCTCTAAATAACGGGGCAGAAGTTGCTGCAACATCATCCCCGATAAAATAAAGGCTAGGCCGAGATAGGTTGCCATCGCAATCGTTTCCTGCAAAATCCACGCGATAAAACCAATCGACATCACTGGGGATAAAAACACCATAGTGCTGATGTTCGCGGTGCGAGTGGCTGTTTTCAGCGCCATTAACCAGAGCACGAAGGTAATGCCCATCTCAAATAAGCCCACATACATACCTGCAAATATCGCCTTAATACTAAAACTGGGCAGGGTATCTGTCAGCACTAAGGTGACGGCAATAAAAGGTAAGCCGATAAGAAAACTCAATAATAAACTGACCACAGGATCGCCTTGATCTTTAGTGTTGACGATCCAATATAGGCACCAGAGTAAAGTGCTGGTGAGAGCAAGACCGATACCGAGTGGGCTATCAAAACTAAAGCCGCTGATATCGCCGCCGGTAGCAATGATAAACACGCCTGTATAGGCAATCAGCGCCGCAGCTATATCGCTCTTACGCAAATGTTGCTTTAACAAAGGCGCGGCAAGTAACGGCAGTAATACCGCCCAAGTGTAATTAAGTGACAACGCTTGCTGCGCTGGCAGTAAGGAATACGCTTTAAATAGCACGACATAGTAAAGGAAGGGATTGATGAGTCCAGTCACCAGATAAAACATGGGGCGGCGTAAAAACTGTTGCTTGAGTAAGGAAAGCTTTTTTTGCCAAGCAAGGATTCCGGCAAGGGCAATAATCGAAGTGAGTACGGCAACAAACACCAGTTGCAGCGGTGTGTAGTAACTCAAGGCAATCTTAAAGGCCGTGGCCACTGTCGACCAGAGAAAGATCGCCGCCATGCCATACACGTACGCTAAATTCGAAGACTTCACTCTGCTACCTTACGAGGATAAACATCCGCCAAATGTGGGCAGATTGAATAACAGCTTTGGTTGATAAGCAAGACTATTTTATGTGATTGGATATTTTATCCCGCTGTAGATGCGAGAAAGATAAATCAGAAAATTTTTTTGTTCGCCCTTGTAATTAAATTCCCTGTCCCAATATAGGTATCAAGGCAGAGAAGGTGGCCAACGATGGACTTGATATTTAAACCGTCTAGCCCCATATCAAAACCAACTAAACAAATTTAGATTGAATGAAATTTTTCGGAGGACCTCATGGGTAAAATTATTGGTATCGACTTAGGCACAACAAACTCTTGTGTAGCTGTCCTCGATGGTGGCAAAGCACGTGTGTTAGAAAACGCTGAAGGCGATCGCACAACCCCGTCAATCATCGCTTATACAGATGATGAAACCATTGTCGGTTCGCCAGCAAAACGTCAAGCTGTGACTAACCCGACTAACACATTCTTCGCGATTAAGCGTTTGATTGGTCGTCGCTTTAAAGATGACGAAGTCCAACGTGACGTGAACATCATGCCATTCAAAATCATTGCAGCCGACAACGGTGATGCATGGGTTGAATCGCGTGGCAACAAGATGGCTCCACCACAAGTTTCTGCAGAAATCTTGAAAAAGATGAAGAAAACCGCAGAAGACTTTTTAGGTGAAGAAGTAACAGAAGCGGTTATTACTGTTCCTGCTTACTTTAACGATTCACAACGTCAAGCGACTAAAGATGCGGGTCGTATCGCAGGTCTTGATGTTAAACGTATTATCAACGAACCAACGGCTGCAGCATTAGCCTACGGTATCGATAAGAAACAAGGCGACAACATTGTTGCAGTATACGATTTAGGTGGTGGTACATTCGATATCTCTATCATCGAAATCGACAGCAACGATGGCGACCAAACATTTGAAGTGTTGGCAACCAACGGTGACACCCACTTAGGTGGTGAAGACTTTGACAACCGTTTGATCAACTACTTAGCTGACGAATTCAAGAAAGAGCAAGGCTTAGATCTGCGTAAAGATCCATTAGCAATGCAACGTCTGAAAGAAGCAGCAGAAAAAGCGAAAATTGAACTTTCAAGCACCAACCACACTGAAGTGAACCTGCCATACATCACGGCAGACGCAACAGGTCCTAAGCATTTAGTGATTAAAATCACTCGTGCTAAATTGGAATCGCTGGTTGAAGACTTGATTATCCGTACATTAGAGCCACTAAAAGTTGCCCTGGCTGATGCAGATTTATCTGTAACAGACATCAACGAAGTGATTCTAGTGGGTGGTCAAACACGTATGCCTAAGGTTCAAGAAGCAGTGACAAACTTCTTCGGCAAAGAACCTCGTAAAGACGTGAACCCAGACGAAGCGGTAGCCGTAGGTGCTGCAATTCAAGCGGGCGTACTGTCAGGCGACGTGAAAGACGTATTACTGTTAGACGTAACACCACTGTCTCTTGGTATCGAAACCATGGGCAGCGTGATGACTAAGTTGATTGAAAAGAACACCACTATTCCTACTAAGGCGCAGCAAGTGTTCTCAACAGCCGATGACAACCAAAACGCAGTGACGATTCACGTACTGCAAGGTGAGCGTAAGCAAGCGAGCGCGAACAAGTCATTAGGCCAGTTCAACTTAGACGGTATTGAGCCAGCTCCACGTGGCCAGCCACAAATTGAAGTGATGTTCGACATCGATGCCGACGGTATTCTGCATGTGTCTGCGACAGACAAGAAAACCGGCAAGAAACAAAACATCACCATCAAAGCCTCTTCTGGCTTAAGCGAAGAAGAAGTGGCACAAATGGTACGTGATGCCGAAGCTCACGCAGATGAAGACAAGAAGTTTGAAGAGTTAGTGCAAGCACGCAACCAAGCTGACGGCTTAGTCCACGCGACTAAGAAACAAGTGGAAGAAGCGGGTGATGCATTGCCAAGCGAAGATAAAGAGAAAATCCAAGCTGCTATGGCCGCTGTTGACACTGCCAGCAAAGGCAATGACAAAGAAGCCATTGAAAAGGCAACTCAAAACTTGATCGAAGCATCTGCTAAGCTGATGGAAATCGCTCAAGCTAAGTCTCAAGCTCAAGGCGGCGACAATGCCGACGCGGGCAAACAGGCTAACGCTGCTGCCGATGACGTTGTCGATGCTGAATTCGAAGAAGTGAAAGACGACAAGAAATAATGACTTGTTTTCAATCAAATAGATTGATTTCAAAGCGTTAATTTCTAGGCGGGCGTTACGGGGCAACCCTAACGCCCGTTTGTTCAACACCAGCTGAGAAGCATGAGATTATGTCAAAGCGAGATTATTACGAAGTATTAGGTGTCAGTCGTGACACCAGCGAACGTGAAATTAAAAAGGCCTACAAACGTCTGGCCATGAAATTTCACCCAGATCGCAACCCAGGCGACAAAACCGCAGAAGCTAACTTTAAAGAAATTAAAGAAGCCTACGAGATCCTAACCGACGCCGACAAAAAAGCGGCCTATGACCAATTTGGTCATGCGGGTGTGGATCCTAATCGCGGTGGCGGTGGTTACGGTGGTGGTCAAGGCGATTTCGGTGATATTTTCGGTGATGTCTTTGGCGATATTTTCGGCGGTGGACGTCGTGGTGGTGGTCAACGCCAAGCGGCCCGCGGCTCAGATTTACGTTACAACCTAGAGTTATCACTGGAAGAAGCCGTTAAAGGCTTAACCAAAGAACTGCGTATCCCAACACTGGCGACTTGCGATCTATGTGAAGGCAGCGGCGCTAAAAAAGGCACCTCTGCAACCACTTGTGGCACCTGTCATGGTCAAGGCCAAGTCCAAATGCGCCAAGGTTTCTTTGCGGTGCAACAGCCTTGTCCAACCTGTCATGGCCGCGGCAAGATCATCAAAGATCCTTGCACTAAGTGTCATGGCGATGGCCGTGTTGAAAAGAGCAAAACCTTATCGGTTAAGATCCCAGCAGGCGTTGATACGGGTGACCGTATTCGTTTAGCGGGTGAAGGCGAAGCGGGTGAGTTTGGCGCGCCTCCAGGGGATTTATACGTTCAGGTCAGCGTGCGTGAGCATGCGATTTTTGTCCGTGATGGCAACAACCTTTACTGCGAAGTGCCGATATCCTTCAGTAAAGCGGCCCTAGGCGGTGAGATTGAAGTGCCAACACTGGATGGTAAAGTCAGCCTGAAGATCCCAGCCGAAACGCAAACGGGCCGTATGTTCCGTTTACGTGGCAAAGGCGTCAAGTCGGTTCGCAGCCATGCGGTAGGCGACTTGCTCTGCAAAGTGGTTATGGAAACCCCAGTTAACTTAAACGATCGTCAAAAAGAACTGTTACGCGAATTTGAAGCCACCTTAACAGGTGAGTCGAAAAAACACAGCCCAAAGGCTGAGGGCTTTTTCGATGGCGTGAAAAAGTTCTTTCAAGATCTGAATAGCTAACTTGGTTTGATGGCGCTGCTGTTATGTTAGCGGCGCACTAGATGAATAAAGCCCTGCAATGGTTAACCTTGCAGGGCTTTTTTATGTCACGAATCTAGTTTGAGGTTTCGATTCTTTTTAAAAGAAAAGTCAAAGTCGTGGGGCTTCACCCCACACCCGACCAAGGAGGACTGCTCGTCCTATCCTCCTTGGATGCTCCATGACGCCCCTAACGGAGTTGAAAGCCCCTTGTGCTCATTGTCAAATTTGCTATCGCTTCCGAAGGATGCGTCCCTGCACCTGCGAAAGCTAGCTTGCCATCCATGGCAAGACTCACGCAATTTGTCTATTCGCCCTGCGGCAACTCCGAGGGGATGGTGTATCCTTTTGCCGTTAAAGTGAGTTTCAGCTGTAGTTTCATAGAAATTTGTAGTTGCCATTTAAGATTTTAGGTGAGCCGAATATTTCTATGAACCATTTTTTGTAGATATTACTTTAATAGAGTAGGTCTGTAGTTAAAATCGTTAGCAGAGGTCAAAATGGATTGCATATTTAAAGCTCGTGAGCATGTGGATAATGCTTGGCTTATAGCAGAAAAATTAGGAGTACTAGCTACAGATAAAAATAAATTTATTAGCTCCATGTTATACACCTCTATGAATCACTGTGATGCTATACAAGTGTTAGTTCAGCAGCAAAATCTAGCGTCTTCTTCAGCCTTGCTAAGACCACTCTTTGAAAATACTTTTCGTGCGGTTTGGTTGCGTAACTGTGCTTCAGAAGAGCAAAGCCTAAAAGTAATGAATTCAAAAGATGGGTGGCCATCGCCTTGGAATGCTATTCAGTTAATTGAGGCTCAATCTGATAACCCCAAATTACTATCTAAGCTTTGGGAAATTATGAGAGAAAATATGCATGATTTTACTCATGGAGGTCGTGAGCTAGCTCATCGGCAAATAGGTGGAAATATTATTACATCCAATATTAGCTATTCAGAAGTTTTTGAATTGATGAAAATAGTCGTCTTATTCTCCTCTTATGTACTTTCTCAGTTGATTGAGTTATCCGAAGATAAAGATGCACTTTTACTTTTAGAAGATCTACTTGATAACCAACCATTTTGAGATCGTTAGGCTGTAAATATTTCATCGCACCATAATGAAACTTAACTTTTAAAGTTAAAAAAGATGGGACTGGCAGATCTCTTTTGGGATTAATGGTTAACACTACAACTACAGGAGTTCACCTTCCCCTGCGAAGTTGCCGCGGGGCGTTGGAATAAATTGCGTGAGCCTCGCCATGGATGGCGAGCTAGCTTTCGTAGGTACATGGACGTTGCCTTCGGAAGCGATAGCAATTTATCCATAAGACCAAGGCCAGTAATCAATGCATGTAACTTCGCTAGGGTGAGTGCTGCGTAGCAGCGTTTCGAACGAGAGCTAGGGATGGCGAACTGGCAGTTAGACATGGAGGTTGTTCGTCAAGGGAGCATCCAAGGAGGATAGGACGAGCAGTCCTCCTTGGTCGGGTGTGGGGTGAAGCCCCACGACGTTGATTTTGATTTAAAAATCCAAACGAAGTTTGGAAATGGGGTATGCGTGAGCCATCAATGATGATCAATGGCTCTTTTGAGAGGTTACTCTTCTGGAACAGTAAATGCGGCTTCGACTTTTTCTAACTCTTGCTCGGTTTTAAGCTGAAACGCTTGCTGCTTTTTAAGTTTGGCTTCTTCTTCAAGTGCGGCTTCTCTTTGTTTAAATTCGTGTCTCTCTGGTTTAGTCAGAAACTTAAACGCGAGCTTGTTGCCCAGTACGTAGGCGACGACGTCTTCGCCTTTTGTGCGGCGTTCATCGACGCGTTGTGAAAAACGGGCGTTATCGCGGGCTTTACGTTCTTCGGCATTTAACTTACTCATAATCTGTTCTCCTCATTTAGTTAATCACGGTAGTGTTCCACTACGCTCAGTTAAACAAATGAGTTGTGTTGCACATTCATAAAGCTGATTGGGCGGGATTCTACCATAAGCGCTCACGAAAGCTGTGGGATTAAAATCTACCATCCCATCACCAGCGTTAACTTTGCGCACATAAGAAAGATGCGGCTAGAGTCTCTTTTAAGATAAACCATGAACACCGAAGTGACAGGCATTCACCTATTCCTGCGAACTGGCCGTTAGACAAGGACCTTGTCGGCAGGGGAGAACCAAGAGGGGATTGCAGGTGATTCTCTTTAGGTCGGCTATTGATTTGACCTTTGGTTTAGAAATTCAAACGAAGTTTCAAACTAGACTTTCTTAGTGGCGTAACGTAAATGCCGTAGCTGTATCGTTGCAAACACTAGCGTTGCAAACTGTGCCAAGGCTTGCGTAAAAGCCGAAACAACATTGGTATTCAAAGGCAACTCTCAGTAAACTTTCGCTCCCATGTTTTGATCCGGTGCTGTGATGATCTTTCCCGAGCTTTCTTCTTCCCCCGAGTCGTTAACTTTTGCTGAGCTTGGCTTAAATTCGGCGTTACTTAAGGCCTTGCCTGCAAGTCTTAAACATCCGACAAAGGTGCAGCAACTCACGATTCCGGCCATTCTTGCAGGACGGGATTTGTTAGCCTTAGCACAAACTGGTAGCGGGAAAACCTTAGCTTTTGGTTTGCCACTCCTACAACAAATTTTGTTGCAACAGCAAACACAGTTGCAGGGCGCTAAGTCTGTACAGCCTCCAAATGCACTGGCGTTAGTGCTGGTGCCTACACGGGAATTAGCGCTGCAAGTGACTGAGGCGCTGCAAACAGTGGCGAGTCAGTTATCGACTTCGTTGAACATTCAGCTTCTGTGTGGTGGAGTCGCGCTGGAAGACCAATTAGCCGAACTTGCAGCCAAGCCGCAGGTGTTAGTGGCAACCCCAGGACGTTTACTGGACTTATGTAAACAGGCCCACGTCAGCCTCGATTCGATAAAACATCTTGTGCTGGATGAGGCTGACCGCCTGTTGGAAATGGGGTTTTGGCCCGATGTGCAAAAGCTGATGGCGTTTATGCCTAAGCTTAAGCAAATCTTGTTGTTTTCTGCCACCTTGCCCGAGGCTTTGGATACATTGGCGGGCAAGCTACTGGTGAATAAGCCGCTACGGGTCGAAGCTCACAAGGTGAATTCAGTGGCTGGTGAAATCGAAGAGCAGCTCTATTTAGTCAACAAGGGCAGCAAAGCACAGGCATTGATTGCTCTGTTAAAACAGTATCAATGGCCGCAGGTGTTGGTGTTTATCAGCGCCCGCGATGATGCCGATGCCGTCGCTAAACGGCTCGCTAAAGCGGGGATGAAAGTTGCCGCGCTGCACGGTGAAAAAGAGCAAACCGTTCGCAGCCAAACCTTGGCCGACTTTAAAGCCAATCGTATCCAAGTATTAGTGGCGACAGATTTGATGGCGCGCGGCATTCATGTTGATGCCTTGCCTGTCGTCATCAATTTGGATTTGCCCATGAGTGCGCCTGTATACGTGCACCGCATTGGCCGCACCGCCCGCGCTGGCGAAAAAGGGCTGGCGATTTCCCTCGTGTGCCACGGTGAAATGGCGACCTTAACGGCGATCCGCAGTTTAACCGCGCGGGAGTTACCGCTGGCATTATTGGCTGACTTTCCTGTAACGGATAAGCCGAGTGAAAAAATCACTGATGACGCCACTGAGGGCAAAGTTGAGCGTAAGCGACCACCGCGTGATAAACAGGCGAATCGCCGTAGCATCAATAAGCACAGCGCTAAAGAGTTTAAAGGTAAGCGCTGAGTTTGAAGCTATTCATAGCGTTCAAGCTTGGCGTGCCTCAATCACTAAACTGATAACAGAATAAAGCGCATTGGCCGCTGTTATCACTTTCGCTCTGGGTGTAACTTAGTGACTTATTTACATTAAGGAGCTAAGTCATGGGATCGACATTGGCGTTAAGCAAAGCACTTCATAAAGTGGTGAATAACGGTTTAACGACTGAGCACTTTGTTCTTAGGCCATTCCAGCGAGCGGATCTTGAGGCTTTTACCGCCTATCGAGCCGACCCTAAGGTCGCTAAATATCAAAGCTGGACGGATTACAGCTATAGCGATGCACTCGCGTTGTTCGAGAAGATGGATTATGCACAATTTGGTGCGGTTGATACTTGGTTTCAGCTTGCGATTGTTACTGGCGCGTTGGGAACAAGACCGACCCAATTAGTTGGCGATCTGGCGCTGCACTTTATTGATGAGCAGCAGGTGGAAATTGGCTTTACGATTGCGCCTGAACATCAAGGTAAACATGTTGCTTTTGAGGCCGTCAGCGCATTGCTGGATTACCTCTTTATTGAATTGCATAAGCATAGAGTTATTGCCATCACCGATGCACAAAATCTTGCCTGCTGTCGCTTACTCGAAAAACTCCGCTTTAGGCGCGAAGCCCATTATGTGAAAAACATCTTCTTTAAAGGCGCGTGGGGCGATGAGTTCGTCTATGCCTTGTTAAAGGAGGAGTATTAATTCCCTTTAGGTGCAAAGTATCGCTAACGCGCGCCGCCAGTGTTTCTCTATTTGGCTTATCTTGTCTATCTCAGTAAAATCTTTCCATTAGTTGAGCCCGTGTTGGCTCAAAGATCTTCACGCCCGTCATGGGATTTAAGGAGTGCCACATGAAATCAATGCGTTTAGGCTTAGTGGGGATGGCGGTCGCGCTCGGATTATCGGCCTGTGCGACCACGCAATCGCCAACGGGGCGAGGGCAGACCTTGTTGTATTCAGCGGCGCAAATGCAGCAGATGGGCGATTCCTCCTTCGAGGAAATGAAAAAACAGCAAAAAGTGAGTAGTGATAAAAAGCTGACGCAATACGTCAATTGTGTCGCTAATCGTATTACTGCAGTGCTGCCGGACCAAACCCAGCGCTGGGATGTGGTTTTGTTTGACTCAGAACAAGTCAACGCTTTTGCTCTGCCGGGTGGGCATATTGGGGTTTATACCGGATTGCTAAAGGTTGCTAAGGGGCCAGATCAGCTTGCCACTGTGCTCGGTCACGAAGTCGCGCATGTGTTGGCGCAACATGGTAACGAGCAGGTTTCCCGTGGGCAGCTAACGGGCGTTGGAATGCAGATTGCCGATGCGGCGCTAGGGGCGAGTGGTGTGTCGAATCGCGACTTATATATGTCGGCGTTAGGACTCGGTGCTCAGGTGGGGGTTATTCTGCCTTTTGGTCGCGCCCAAGAGAGCGAAGCCGATATCATGGGCGTAGAGTTAATGGCTCGAGCGGGTTTCAATCCGGCTCAGAGTGTTGAGTTATGGCAGAATATGTCGAAGGTGGGCGGTAGCCAAGGGCCGGAGTTATTATCGACCCATCCATCGAACAGTAATCGCATTGCTCAGCTACAACAATTGCAAGCACAGATGCAGCCACTTTATGCCAGTGCTAAAGCGCATGTGAAGAATCAATGTGTGGCGCCGAAATAAGCTGAAGTCTATTTAAGATCTAAGTGCCCGTTTGGTGAGTGTTCGCTGTCGTTTGCGCAGAGATACGTATCCTTAACCTATTTATGCTTTTGGATAAATACGCAATAAGTGTGTAAAAAAGCCTCCTTAGTTAAATAAGCAGTCAGTTTATCAGCATAGCTCGCTGAACTATGGTAAACTGGCGCGCAAAATTCCACTGATAATTGAGAGTCGTTAATTATGTCTGATAAATTCAGTACTGTTGAACAGCAAGCAAGCTACGGTGTAGGCCGTCAAATGGGTGAGCAACTGGCCGCCAATTCTTTTGATGGCGTGGATATTCCAGCCGTTCAAGCGGGTTTAGCCGATGCGTTTGCCGGTTTAGAAAGTGCTGTGTCTATGCAAGATCTGCAAGTTGCTTTCACTGAAATTAGCGGTCGTATTCAAGCTGCTCAAGAGCAAGCTGCTGCTGCTGCGTCTGCTGAAGGCGATGCCTTCTTAGCTGAAAATGCTAAGCGTGATGGCGTGACTGTGACTGACTCTGGTCTGCAGTTCGAAGTATTAGTCCAAGGTGACGGTGCTACTCCAACTTACGAAGATACTGTTCGTACTCACTACCATGGTTCTTTCATCAATGGTGATGTGTTCGACAGCTCTGTAGTTCGTGGCCAACCTGCTGAGTTCCCCGTTTCTGGCGTTATCGCTGGCTGGACTGAAGCACTGCAACTGATGCCAGTAGGCACTAAGTTGAAATTATTTGTGCCACATCACTTAGCTTACGGTGAGCGCGGCGCGGGGGCATCGATTCCTCCTTATTCAACTTTGGTATTCGAAGTTGAATTATTAGATATCATCTAATATTGAAAAAACGCCTAAGCCTGTCTTAGGCGTTTTCTTATGGAATACAAAGAAAGATTGAGGAGATTGAAATGAGTGGACAAGTGAGAGTGGCAATCGTCGGTGCCGGTGGTCGTATGGGACGCACTCTTATTGAAGCGGCCTACAATCACGACCATATTTTACTGGGTGCCGCCATTGAGCGTGCAGGCTCAAGTTTAGTGGGTGTGGATGCGGGTGAGTTAGCTGGTGTGGGTAAATTAAACGTCATGATCATGGATTCGCTCGATTATGCGACCGATGATTTTGATGTGTTGATCGATTTCACCGCGCCAGACGCCAGTATTGTCCATTTAGATTGGTGTGTTCGCCATAAGAAAGCAATGGTGATTGGCACAACCGGTTTCAATCATGCTCAAAAAGAACAGATCAATGCCTTTGCCGAGCAAACGCCGGTCGTGATGGCGCCGAATATGTCTGTGGGTGTCAATTTGATGTGGAAATTACTCGAACTGGCTGCCGAAGTCATGGGTGATTACACGGATATCGAAATTATCGAAGGCCACCACAGACACAAAAAAGATGCGCCGTCGGGCACAGCCCTGAAAATGGGTGAAGTGATTGCTAAGACTTTAGGTCGCGATCTTGAAAAATGTGCCGTATATGGCCGTGAAGGGATCACGGGTGAACGTGACCGTGAAACTATCGGTTTTGCGACTATTCGTGCTGGTGATTTAGTTGGTGAACACACGGCTATGTTTGCCGATATCGGTGAGCGTTTAGAGATCACCCATAAAGCTTCGAGTCGTATGACCTTTGCTAATGGTGCTATGCGTGCCGCTCACTGGCTCGTGGAGCAAAAGCCGGGCTTGTATGATATGCAGCAGGTTTTAGGTTTGCATTAATATTAAAAACGCCGATATGGCGTTTTTTTTTGCACCCAGTTACCAGTGGGTGGACGGTTTCGCGTTTTTACTGTAAACTCGCTGGAATTTGTCAAAATTTCGTAAATTAGCGGAAATTGGTATCTTAACATAACATAAAAACATTATATTTCAGTGGCTTGGCTCTTTATGGAGGTCGCGTTGACAAAGTCTGCCTTACTCGTACTCGAAGATGGAACTGTATTCTCTGGCACAGCAATTGGTGCCGATGGTCTCTCTGTTGGTGAAGTTGTTTTTAACACTTCCATGACAGGATACCAAGAAATTTTAACTGATCCATCCTACTCACGCCAGATTGTAACATTAACCTACCCACACATAGGCAACACTGGTACCAATGATGAAGATATTGAATCCGATGGGGTTCACGCTTGTGGTCTTATCATTCGTGATCTTCCGCTCATCGCAAGTAGTTTCCGTAATCAACAAAGCTTAAGTGATTATCTCAAAGCGAACAATGTCGTTGGCATAGCAGATATCGATACCCGCAAGTTAACTCGTATTCTCCGTGAAAAAGGTGCTCAAGCCGGTTGTATTATGGCAGGTGCAGACTTAGACGAAGCAAAAGCGCTCGCCGCTGCCAAAGCTTTCCCCGGTTTAAAAGGCATGGATCTCGCTAAAGAAGTCACGACTAAAACTGCCTATCCATGGCGTAAAGGTAGCTGGCGTTTAGTGGGCGGCTTACCAGAAGATACGCCAGCAAATGAGCTTAAATACAAAGTAGTAGCCTACGACTACGGCGTTAAGCAAAACATTCTGCGCATGTTAGTGGACCGCGGTTGTGACGTCACCGTAGTGCCTGCTAAAACTTCAGCTGCCGAAGTGTTAGCGATGAATCCCGATGGTGTGTTCCTTTCGAACGGCCCTGGCGATCCAGAGCCATGCGATTACGCGATTGAAGCGATTCAACAAATTCTGAAAACCGACACGCCGATTTTCGGTATTTGTTTAGGTCATCAGCTACTCGCGCTGGCCTCAGGTGCAAAAACTTTGAAGATGAAGTTTGGTCACCACGGTGCAAACCACCCAGTGAGCAATATCGAGAAAGGTAACGTGATGATCACCAGCCAAAACCACGGTTTTGCTGCCGATGAAACGACCTTACCCGCCAACATTAAGGTGACGCATAAGTCGCTGTTTGATGGTTCACTCCAAGGTATCCATCTGACGGACAAGCCCGCGTTCAGCTTCCAAGGTCACCCTGAAGCGAGCCCTGGCCCGAACGATGCCGCCCCGCTGTTCGATCACTTTATCGAGCTAATCGACATATACCGTCAGAACGCCAAGTAGTACGCTAGCTAGGAGAAGAGAGAAGCAATGCCAAAACGTACAGATATAAAGAGTATTCTTATCCTAGGCGCCGGCCCAATCGTGATTGGTCAGGCATGTGAATTTGACTATTCTGGCGCACAAGCGTGTAAAGCGCTGCGTGAAGAAGGCTACCGTGTCATTCTGGTGAACTCTAACCCTGCCACCATTATGACTGATCCAGAAATGGCCGATGCCACTTATATCGAGCCGATTCACTGGGAAGTGGTCCGTAACATTATTGCTAAAGAACGCCCAGATGCGATTCTGCCAACCATGGGCGGCCAAACCGCACTGAACTGCGCATTAGAACTTGAAGCCAAAGGCGTACTGAAAGAATTTAACGTCGAGATGATTGGCGCGACTGCCGATGCTATCGATAAAGCTGAAGACCGTAGCCGCTTTGATAAAGCGATGAAAAGTATTGGTCTTGATTGTCCACGCGCGGGCATTGCCCACAATATGGACGAAGCTTATGGCGTACTTGATCAAGTGGGTTTCCCTTGTATTATCCGCCCATCCTTTACTATGGGTGGCTCGGGTGGCGGTATCGCTTACAACAGGGAAGAGTTCGAAGAGATCTGTTCACAGGGCTTAGAGTTATCGCCAACGAGTGAACTGCTGATCGACGAATCACTGATCGGTTGGAAAGAATACGAGATGGAAGTGGTCCGCGATCGCAACGATAACTGCATTATCGTCTGCGCCATCGAAAACTTCGATCCTATGGGCGTGCACACGGGCGACTCTATTACAGTTGCACCCGCGCAAACCCTGACTGATAAAGAATACCAAATCATGCGTAACGCCTCTATGGCCGTACTGCGTGAGATTGGTGTTGAGACCGGCGGTTCGAACGTACAGTTTGGTATCAACCCGAAAGATGGCCGTATGGTTATCATCGAGATGAACCCACGGGTATCGCGCTCTTCAGCATTAGCATCAAAAGCAACGGGTTTCCCGATTGCTAAAATCGCTGCTAAGTTAGCGGTTGGTTTCACTCTTGATGAGCTGATGAACGACATCACTGGCGGTCGCACGCCAGCGTCATTCGAGCCTGCTATCGATTACGTTGTGACTAAAGTGCCACGCTTTAACTTTGAAAAGTTTGCCGGCGCCAATGATCGCTTAACCACACAGATGAAGTCTGTGGGTGAAGTGATGGCGATTGGGCGTACTTTCCAAGAGTCACTGCAAAAAGCCTTACGTGGTTTAGAGGTTAGTCGTAACGGTCTCGATCCTGTCACAGATATGTCTAAACCTGAGGCTATGTCGCGTATTCGCCACGAGCTGAAAGAGCCTGGTTGCGACCGTATTTGGTACATAGCCGATGCGATGCGTGCGGGGCTGAGCTTAGATGAAATCTTTAAACTGACCAATATCGACCCTTGGTTCCTCGTGCAAATCGAAGAGCTGGTTCAGCTCGAAGGTGTTGTTGCTGAAGCGGGTCTGGCGGGTCTGGATATCGACTTACTGCGTAAGCTGAAACGTAAAGGTTTTGCCGATGCGCGTCTGGCCGATGTATTAGGCGTGAACGAAGCCGAAGTGCGTAAGCTGCGTGATAAGTTCGACCTGCACCCAGTCTATAAGCGTGTGGATACCTGTGCGGCTGAGTTTGCAACAGACACGGCTTACATGTACTCAACGTATGAAGAAGAATGTGAAGCTAATCCATCGACCCGTGACAAAATCATGGTGTTAGGTGGCGGGCCAAACCGTATCGGTCAAGGTATTGAGTTCGATTATTGCTGTGTGCACGCGGCGTTAGCGCTACGTGAAGACGGCTATGAAACCATCATGGTGAACTGTAACCCTGAAACCGTTTCAACCGACTACGACACTTCAGACCGTCTGTACTTCGAACCCGTCACACTGGAAGACGTATTAGAAATCGTCCGTATCGAGAAGCCAAAGGGCGTTATCGTGCAGTACGGTGGTCAAACGCCATTGAAATTGGCCCGTGCCTTAGAAGCTGCTGGCGTACCTGTAATTGGTACTAGCCCAGATGCCATCGACCGCGCCGAAGACCGTGAGCGTTTCCAGCAAGCTATTCAACGCTTAGAGATGAAGCAGCCTGAAAATGATACCGTGACTACGGTTGAAGGTGCTGTGATTGCCGCTGAGCGTATCGGTTATCCGCTTGTTGTGCGTCCATCCTATGTACTGGGCGGCCGCGCGATGGAAATCGTTTACGACAAGCAAGATTTGCTGCGTTACTTCAACGAAGCCGTGAGCGTATCGAACGCGTCGCCAGTATTGCTCGATCGTTTCTTAGATGATGCGATTGAAGTGGATATCGATGCAGTATGTGACGGTGAAATCGTGGTGATTGGCGCGATTATGGAGCATATCGAACAAGCGGGGGTTCACTCAGGTGACTCAGGTTGTTCGCTGCCGCCATACACGCTAAGCCAAGAAATCCAAGATCGCATGCGCGTTCAAGTCGGCAAGTTGGCGATGGAACTCGGTGTTGTCGGTCTGATGAACGTACAGTTCGCCGTGAAAGATAATGAAATCTATATGATTGAAGTTAACCCACGTGCTGCCCGTACTGTGCCATTCGTGTCCAAAGCGACCGGTGTGCCTTTAGCTAAGATTGCCGCGCGTGTGATGGCGGGTCAAAGCTTAACGTCGCAAAACTTCACTAAAGAAGTGATCCCACCTTTCTACTCAGTGAAAGAAGTGGTGTTGCCCTTTAATAAGTTCCCAGGTGTTGACCCACTGTTAGGCCCAGAAATGCGCTCTACCGGTGAAGTCATGGGCGTGGGCGATACGTTCGCCGAAGCCTATGCTAAGGCGCAGTTAGGTGCCACTTCTGAGGTGCCTAAGTCGGGCCGTGCATTATTGTCTGTGCGTAACAGCGATAAGAAACGCGTTGCCGATTTAGCGGCTAAGTTAATTGAGCTCGGTTATCAAATCGATGCGACTCATGGTACTGCGGTTATCCTAGGCGAAGCGGGTATCAACCCACGTTTAGTGAACAAGGTACACGAAGGGCGTCCACACATTCTCGATCGCATCAAGAATGGTGAATACACTTATATCGTGAACACTACCGAAGGTCGCCAAGCGATTGAAGATTCTCGTCAATTGCGCCGCGGTGCACTGCGTTACAAAGTTAACTACACGACGACCATGAATGCTGCATTCGCCACTTGTATGGCCCATGCCGCCGATGACCGTACTAACGTGACTTCAGTACAAGAACTGCATCTGCGCGTATTGGCTAAATAAGCCACAGCCTTAATGTCGTTAATTAGAGGGCCGCATAACTTAGGTTATGCGGCCTTATTATTTAGGCCTGTATCTGTTCTATTGAATTATTGGGTCTATTTTATTTAGCTTGTTTTATTGAGTTGTTCAGCTTGTTTGAGTATGACTTAACTCATTTTATTGCCCATTTAGGTAGCCTGAAAACTATGTCTGCATCTGCCAATAGCCTTGCCAAAGCTGATACTTTTATTGCGCCGCCTTGCCTCGGGCAAATACGCGTACTCTATCAAGATAACGATATTCTACTGATTGATAAGCCGAGCGGATTATTGAGTCTGTCAGGGAAGAATCCGCTGAATCTCGACTCGGTGCATTATCGTTTAGTGCAGGATTTTCCGACGGCCACTTTGCTGCACAGGCTCGATTTTGGCACTTCCGGTATCATGCTGGTGGCGCTGAATAAAAGCGTGAATGGTTTGCTGACAAAACAGTTTCAGGCGCGCACGGTTGAAAAGCGTTATACCGCCTTGCTCCACGGGCATTTAGCCGCTGACAGCGGGGTGATTAATCTGCCGATCGCTAAAGATAGTGACCATTTTCCACTACAAAAGATTTGCCATAGCACAGGCAAAGTTGCGATCAGTGAATATCAGGTGCTGGAACGATTAACCGATCCTTTCGCCACGCGGGTCGAATTTATCCCTGTTTCTGGCCGAACCCATCAACTGCGGATCCACAGTCAGCAATTGGGCCACTCAATTTTAGGGTGCGATCTCTACGGCGGCGTGGGTGAGTGCGTGACTGATAAGACTGATGCAGATGAAGCTGATATCACTAATACGACGAGCAGCAGATTAATGCTGCATGCGACCTGCTTAGCGTTTAATCATCCTATCACGGGTGAGCGTATTGACTGGGTTTGTGAGTGTCCTTTCTAAGTGCTTTCTTAAGAGTCATAAAACTCAGCATTCAGCACTCATCACTTAGCACGTAGAATTTAGAGCAATGGGTTTAGTTGCTAAACCCGATACGTTCGGTCTGCATTGGCGGCGTATCGTTGGGGAGCCAAGTATGGTAAATCGTTGCGAAGGTGCCATCTGCTTTTATCGCTTCTAGGCTGTTTTTCCACTGTACGATCACATCATTGGGTGTGCCTTGTGAAAAGGCAATATAAAGATGATTAGCACTAATCGTGAAGAGCGACTCTACGTCATCAATGCTCGCGCCCGCATCCGACAGAATACTCGGCGCGGTGAGATTGGCATTACACCAAAGATCGACACGTTGCTTCATCAATTGTTTTGCACTCAATAAGGGCTCGGATGAGGCCGCAACATTCGTAAATCCCAGTTCGAGCAATAGGCGTTCTTCCACCGAGGCACGATAGACACCAATTGCCTTAGCTGTCTTTGCATCATCTATAGTGGTTATTTTTATGCCGCTATTTTTTAAGGCATAAAAATTAGTCGTGCCGACAGCAACAGGCCCAATCATAGTAAACATTTGCTCCCTTTCTGCTGTGCGCGTCATCGTAAACAACACAGTATTAGGTTGCTCGGTCAGCATTTTCCAGCCGCGAGCCCAAGGTACGACCTTGATTGGATCTGGGTTGTTTATGCGCTTTTGAATTTCTTGTACTACCTGTACAGCTAAACCATCGGGTTTGCCATTGACAGAAAAGCTGATTGGTGACCATTCTTCGGTATAGATGTTGAGCGGCTGCGCGCGAAGAGAAACTGCGCTGCTAAGGGTGAGTGATAACAATAAACTTGTGACTAATTTCATTAATAACCCTAAAAATTAGAATGTTATAATTGAGTCTCACTGCTTGCTCTTGAAACGATTAAAGATGAAGGCTGTGTTTAAATCAAGTATAGCTAGGGGTTCATTTTCTAAGATTAAATTTACTATACCGTTTTGAACGATAAAAAAGAGCGCGAGTATGGCGCTCTTAGGTAGGCTTATTTATGGGCGATAGCTTATCTTTCTGTGCCTGTATATCACGCTCGATATACATCTCGCATAAGGTTATCAATGCAATGGACAACACGCATACTGGCGTCTTCCATTGAGTGCAGTTGTTTGACCATCTCAGGCAAATTACCTTTTTGTCTCGCATTGAGCGCCGCTTTTCCTGCCTCGTGTACCGCTTTATGTGGTGCATCTAATGCTTTGAAGTTACTTAAATGCTGATAATTCTCGGCACCAAATCCTTTGAAATACCATTGCCCTAGGCGGCACTCAGTGTGTGAGTTCACGTTGTGGTTATGCTGTGGTTTTTCAATTAATTGATAAACGCTACTTTTCCAGACTGCGTGATCGAGCTTAGTGGTATTCAAGAATGACGCTGTGGCTGCGTTATGGATAACGTGCTGCATTTGTTTTGAGCGTTGCAGGACATCTTCAACGACTTGACCAATTTGGGTTGAGGAGGTGGCTACATCAACGGCACTACTTTGATTATTATGAACAATTTCTTTAATCTCAGCCGCTTGCGCGACGATTTGTTTCACGAGTTTTTCAATATGGCTACTGGCTTCATGGGCTTTGCTTGCAAGTTGGCGCACTTCATCGGCCACCACGGCAAACCCCCGTCCTGCTTCGCCTGCACGGGCGGCTTCAATGGCGGCGTTCAATGCCAGCAAGTTTGTTTGTTCTGAAATTCCTTGAATAGCCGCGACAAATTGATTGATTGAAGAGGTCGTAGCATCGAGTTCTGTGACAGCTTTCATGCTGTTCGATGCTTGATCATTAATATAAGTCGCTCTAGTGCCTAAATTGGCAATGGCCACACGGGTTTGATCAAAAACTTGATTGAGTTCAGACAGTGATTCTTTTTCCGCAGAGAGTAATTCGGCACTGCTGGCTAAGCCTTCGCGCACGGCATTAAGCATATCTCCGCCTTGGTTTTGGCAGGCGATCACTTCAGTGTAGTGGTCTGCATTTTGGCGCGACTGTTGCTGCATAGTTTCATTTTCACGGATCATGCCACGCAGTTCATCTATTTCATTTTGGTGTTGGCGTTCTAGTTGGATGAGTCGCTCTTTAAGCGCCTGGTTTTCAGCTTTGAGCTGGGAATTAAACCACATATAAAACCTCTCAAGTCGCTAGGACTATCACTATTGCTTATCGACTTACTGTGACTGGGCTCAGCGGTAAATACTGCAATGTTAATAAAAAGTAAAACGATTCAGGTATGGAAATATTAACTGATCTTTAAGCTTTATTCTTAATTTTTTTAAGGTTATTGAAGCTTTTATGCTTTGTCATAAATGGGTTAGTACTATCGAATGATAAGTGAACCACGCTAAGGTTAACTTAGCTTGGTTCACTTTGAGGTCTTAGGTTTATGGCATAGGTAAGTCGAGCACCACTGTGGCTATGCTGAAATACACGAGTACACCTATGATATCGGCGATGGAGGTGATGAGTGGCGCACTAGCGGCCGCAGGATCCATCTTTAACTTGCTCAGTAAGAAAGGCAGAGACATACCAATCAAGCTGCCAATAATCACCACAATTTGCATTGTGAGTGCCACAACCAGCGCGATTTCAGGTCCGCCGCGCCAAAATCCTAGCAAGGACACTGCAGCTGCCATGCTGGCTCCTAATAACCCGGCGACAAATAACTCGCGCCCTAGCATAGATAACCAATCCTTGAGAACCACTTCCCCTGTGGCTAGGCCGCGTACCATTAAGGTCGACGATTGTGAGCCCGCATTGCCGCCACTATCGATCAGCAGAGGTAGGAAGAAGACTAAAGAGACATAACTGGCAATGGTGTCTTCGAAGAAGGCGATCCCCGCTCCCGAGAAAATATTACCAAAAACCAAGATTACCAGCCAAACCACGCGCTTACGGTAAAGTAAGCCTATGCTGGCAGTCTTGAGGTTATGGTCAATATTGCCGATGGCCGCGGTTTTTGTGAACTCAAGATCCGCCTGTGAGCTGGCGATATCCATAGCATCATCATAGGTAACGATACCGACGAGCTGACCTTTGCCATTGACTACTGGCAGCGCCATTAAGTCGTAATGGGCGATCATCTGCACCGCTTCTTCGCGAAAGGCATTGGCATCGAGCGCGACAGGATCGGGTTTCATAAAGTCGACCACTCGCTCGTGCGGCTGCGCCAGCAATAACTGCCTTAAAGATACAGTTCCTATTAAGCGGCCTAACATATCCACCACATAGGTTTGATAAATCGTTTCTTTATCTGCCGCTTCAGTACGTAGGGTAGCGATGGCTTCTGCCGCAGTATGGCGGCTATTCAGTAATGTGTAATCCGATGTCATGACTGCGCCGACTTTAGCTTTATCATAGGCGGCGAGGGTGCGCATATCTTCCCGTTTGGCCAATGCTAGCGCAGGTAAAATCGCCGCTTGCTGGGTTTCATCGAGCAGATTATAGAGGTCGGCACGTTCATCTGCTGCCATGTGAACCAGCAGCGCAGATAGCGTGGTTTTATCTAATTGCTGTACTAAGCTGGCTTGCAATTCATCGGTCAGATAGCGAAACAAATTGGCGCAAATCTTAGGTGAGGCCAGTTGCAATAATAGGACTTGTTGAGCTTGATTAAAGACGTTAAATACGGCTGCAATATCGGCAGGGTGGCGTTTTTCGGCTAATTCAGCCATAGCGCTGGCACTGCGTTGCTCGATAATCATTTGCAGGTTATGGATGATTTTTTTAGTGTTGTTTGTGCTGTTATTCATGTTCATAGTTCATTCTCTCAACGATCTAGTGACCAAAGTAAAAGGTGATGTCTGCGCCAAGTTGCAGCGCGTTGCCACGAAGGGCATTGCCTAAGCTCAATTCGAGCTGTAGCTGTTGTTGTGGCGTGTGTTGATAAGCGAACTGATAGGTAGTCTCGCTCAATTCTTTTTGATAAATCTCGGCTATCACGCGATGGTGACTACTGAGTTCATACGCCGCCGCGATACCCACAAGTAATTGGGTTGATTGATTAAACTCATGGGTAAAACCTAAATTGGCATAGAGACTGACATCAGAATCGCCTAAGGTTTTACCAAAAATGCCGAAGACTTCGGTGACTAATTCGTTACTGGCATCGAGGTTTTTCTGCAAGTTGATCACCAGTGCGCTGTGCCAATCATCCTGTTGCTGCTCTGAATCTGAGTGGGAGTTTACGTTGAGCGGTAGCTTAATGCCGACTTCTGCTTGCTCCTCACGAATATCGTCATTGGCATTGGACGCTAATCCTAAATGCCATTCCCATTGATTGCGGCTGCAAGTCGTGGCCGCGTTTAATTGTGGGCGAGCATGATCCGACCTAGGTTGTTGCCAGCCCATTTCTAATTCACAGCGCTCCGCGAGGGCGGGATCATCTACTTCGAGATGGGATGCCGCCGCACTCATGCTGTAGTACAAGCTGATACTTGCACAGGATAAAGATCGCAAAATTGATGTGTTGTTTATGTAAGCCATATTTAGGCTCCTCAGATGTAAACCCATAGGTGTAAATCCATAGGGAAAACGAAGTCCACTGAGGCAAAAACTTGCTTTGAGATGCAATAAATACACATAACTGAACCCCAGCAAAATGCTGGAATTGCTAAAGCGCAGCCATAGGCTCAGGCTTATTGTCTGTGATCGATATTTTGTGGGAGGCTGAGTGAAGAATGGTTCACACTACTACCCTGCTTAGCAGGTAGCAGCAAATATTGCGGGCTAGTGCTAGGCGTTAAATCCTGTCTTTTGGACAGGGCATCTACTGTCGCTTATGTGTGTGCCCACAGTGGGTCTCCGCAATGATTAAAGTCGCCACATTCTAAGGGACTGAAATGTAAAGTCAACCGCACATGTTATTACATATGTTTTTGTTTGAATTTACACTTTAAGGAAAAGTTAATTTTATGATTATTCTTGGGCTTGCGTGATTTTGTTGGGAGTGCTGGTGGTTTTGCGCACCATTCATTGTTATGTGATTGTTTGTTTTTTGGCTGGTGGCGGTTGATTTTTGTTGTCGGATTTAACTCTGATATTGAATTGTGGTTTTTAACGGTATGACTTATCTCAGTAAGCTGTGTTTGAGTCGCCAGAGATGAGTTAACACTTTATCCATAATGGGGAATTTGGCATTAGCGCACTTCGGGTATACCCTTGTCATGCCTGCGGTGAGTCATTGTGCTCACTCAGATTAAGATAGTTTGCTGTATTCAGATTTTGGGGGATTAAGCTGTGGCACACAATATTGATGAGTTGGAATCAATGGCTGCACCTATCGATCATAAGTGCACCGCGAATATCAAGATCGCCAGTATCAATCTGTTTAACTTTATTGAGCCGCCTTTGGCTTACTATGATTTTGAAAATATCTATAGCCATGGGCAATGGCAGAAAAAGTGTCAGTGGTTGAGTGAGTTTCTCGTACATCGCCAGCCCGATATTGTGGGATTTCAAGAAGTGTTTAGCCCTGAACCGCTTAAGCGTATCGCTCGCGAGCAAGGTCTAGGGTATTTTGCGGTCGTTGATGAGCCAACTCTTATCAGTGATTACATTTATCGCAGCCCTGTGGTCGCGCTTGCCTCCCGGTATCCCATAGTGGAAATCAGCAGTGTCGAACCTGATACGCGTTTAGTGGCAGCCATGGGATTATCGAGTGAATTTGCCTTTAGCCGTAAGGTGCTGCGCGCAACCGTTGAAGTGCCACATATCGGCAAGTGTGACTATTATGTGGTGCACTTTAAGTCAAAACGCGCCGGATTAGCACTTGAACCTAAGCTATTTGAACATCAGTCCCTTGAACATCAACCTCTCGAACATCAGCCACTTGGGTTAGATAACTTGGCTCCCGCAGCGAGCATGAAACTGCATTCAGAAACCCAATTACTCACAGAGCAAGCCTTAGGCCGCTGGGCATCTACCATGCAGCGCGGCGCAGAAGCAGCATTATTATTCAATGGCATATTGGTACGCAGGCAAGAATCTAAACATCCCGTTATCGTGATGGGGGACTTTAATGACAGTCTGACAATGGGCGCCTTAGATGCGTTAATGATACAGGGCGAGAGTATCCACAGTAATGACATTAAAGCCGCTGGCCTTGGGCATTTATCGGATGCGGCGTTAGCGGCGGTGTTTGCTCAGTATCAACTTAAGGATGCCTATGAGTTATTTATTGAAGCGAACTTGAGGGACAGTTTGACGGGTAATACCGCTTACCATAGGGAACACAGAGCGGCGACCCATTACTATGGCCCTAAAGGTTCAGTGCTGGATTATATTTTGCTTTCGAGTGAGTTTGATGCGAGCCATGGCCGCAGTTTAGCGCAAGTCGTAGATTATCAGACCTGCGATAGACACTTAATCAGACCTGAATATGAACGCGACGCCTACAGTACTGACCATGCGCCCGTCATTGTTGAGTTAGCGCTACGTAGCTAAGTTCTCGTGTTTACTGATTAATTCGTCTTATTTCAAATCATGTCAGTTGTCTTTACGGTTTTGTTAGCGTTGTTTCATTAACCATTCCAACATCATTTCGCATGAATATCATTCAGAATTAACCGTTAAAATAAGGTATGATCGGCCACCCGTGGATGATGGTAAATAAGCGCTTCGGCGTGTTCGGTACTCGCACTTAGGTGGCATTGGGTATATCATCCGTTTCCCATTTTTAGACAGCAGCCCTTTTTTAGTGGCGGCCCTATTTTTAAAGGCAACTATGGCTATCAGAATCAAACTTAAACCCGGCCGCGAGAAGTCACTCGAGCGTCGCCATCCTTGGGTATTTTCCAATGCTATTCATAACATTAAGGGAAAACCTGAAGCGGGTGAGACAGTCGATGTGGTCGCGCATGATGGTCATTGGTTAGGTCGTGGTGCTTGGTCGCCTGAGTCGCAAATTCAAGTGCGGATTTGGACTTTTGATCGCGAAGAGGAAATTGATCGCGCGTTTTTTGCCAGACGTTTACAGCGGGCGCAAATCGGCCGTAACGATCTAATCCGCGAGCAAGGCTTAACGGGTTACCGTTTAGTGGCTGCTGAGTCCGATGGTTTACCTGGGATCACCATCGACAGATATGCCAATGTGCTGGTGTGCCAGTTACTGAGCACAGGTGCTGATTTATGGCGCGATACCTTAGTTGAGCTATTGGCTGAGCAATATCCAGATTGTGCTATCTATGAGCGTTCCGATGTGGATTCCCGTAAGAAAGAAGGCCTGCTGCCTGTTACCGGTTTACTGCATGGCACTCTGCCAGAAATGCCAGTGATTATCGAAGAAAACGGCATCAAGATCGCCGTCGATGTGATTAAAGGCCATAAGACAGGCTTCTATCTCGATCAGCGTGATAACCGCGCCATTGCCGCCCGTTTTGTCAAAGATAAATCGGTATTGAACTGTTTTTGTTACACGGGGACTTTTGGTCTGTACGCTGCGAAAGCAGGCGCTGCCAGTATTGAAAACGTCGATGTGTCTTCTCTCGCCTTGGCGACAGCGCGTCTCAATATGCAAGTGAACGGTTTGAGTGATGACAATGTGCATTACAACGAAGCCGATGTGTTCAAGTTGCTGCGCCAGTACCGTGATGAAGGCAAAACCTTTGATGTGATTGTGCTCGACCCGCCTAAGTTTGCCGATAACAAGGCACAGTTAAACGGGGCTTGCCGTGGTTATAAAGACATCAATATGATTGCATTGCAGTTGTTGAATCCGGGTGGCGTGTTATTGACCTTCTCTTGCTCAGGATTAATGCCTGCGGATCTGTTCCAAAAAATCGTGGCCGATGCTGCGCTCGATGCGAAACGTGAAATCCAGTTTATCGAACGCTTAAGCCAAGCGAGCGATCACCCTATCGGTAGCGCCTTCCCAGAAGGATTCTACTTAAAAGGTCTAGTCGCCAGAGCTTGGTAAGCCAAGAGCTTGATATAGGCTGTCTGCGATGGGCAGCTGAGTCAGATAACATTGAACCCTAAAAAGAACCATAAAAAATGCCAGCCCTTTGAAAAAAGTGGCTGGCATTTTTACAGCGTATTTTGACAGTGTTTTTTACATCTGCAGCCGTGTGACTGGGATGTGAGTGTTAACGCTTAACTTATTTGGCGGTAAAGGTTTTTACGCCATCAGGGGTGCCAACGAGTAACACATCCGCACCGCGTTTGGCAAACAGACCGTTAGTCACTACACCGACTATCTCATTGATCTGACTTTCTAATTCTTTTGGATTAAGGATCTTAAGATTGTACACATCGAGGATCACGTTGCCGTTATCGGTCACAACGCCTTCACGGTACACAGGATCGCCGCCAAGTTTAACGAGTTGACGCGCCACATAAGAGCGTGCCATCGGAATGACTTCTACGGGTAGTGGAAATTCGCCTAGTATGTCGACTTGCTTAGTGTTATCCACGATACAGATAAACTTCTCAGCCACTGCCGCGACAATTTTCTCGCGAGTTAATGCCGCGCCGCCACCTTTAATCATATCCATACGGTCGTTGATTTCATCGGCTCCGTCCACATAGACAGATAAACGATCGACGCTGTTTAAGTCATAAACGGGAATACCCAGCGCTTTCATTTTCTGAGTTGATGCTTCAGAGCTAGAGACTGCGCCTTCGATATCGGCTTTCATGGTCGCCAGTGCATCGATAAAGTGATTCACAGTCGAACCCGTACCAACACCAACAATGCTGTCTTTTTCAACGTACTTAAGTGCGGCCCAACCGGCAGCTTTTTTCATTTCATCTTGAGTCATGTTGACATCCTGTAACGGCAAATGAGTAAAAAATTCTGGGCTTAGTATACTCTTTTCCGATAAATAATGTGGCGCAATTCCACCGTGGGTGTGATCTAGATTGCTGGCATTTTCACATTAGCAAGCAGTCCCAATAACGTAAGTAACTTAAGCAGTTAAGTTGGAAAGCATTTCGCTATACGCCACTAATCTAACTAAGCTACTATGGCAAAAGCAGAATGGTTTATAGATGATTTGTAGAGGGATTTAGCATGGCAGGCGCGAGTTTATTAACCTTACTTGACGATATCGCATCGATTTTGGATGACGTAGCGGTAATGAGTAAAGTGGCGGCAAAGAAAACCGCGGGTGTATTGGGGGATGATTTAGCCCTCAATGCCCAGCAAGTGACGGGCGTAAGCGCCGATCGTGAATTACCTGTAGTGTGGGCGGTGGCCAAGGGATCATTCCGTAATAAGTTGATTTTAGTGCCAGCAGCAATGCTTATCAGTGCTTTTATTCCCTGGGCTGTCACCCCTTTATTAATGTTTGGTGGACTGTTTTTATGCTACGAAGGGTTTGAAAAACTGCATCACAGCTATAGCCATAGAAAAGGCCAGCAACAACACGAAACCCAAGTAGAGAATGAGTTACCTGAGATTAAAGATTTCGCCGCCTACGAGGCCGAAAAAGTCAAAGGGGCGATTCGTACCGACTTTGTGTTATCGGCGGAAATTATTGCAATTACCCTTGGTATCGTGGCGGACAAATCCCTATCGACACAGTTTTTTACGTTAGCTGTCATTGGGATAGTCATGACCATAGGCGTGTATGGCTTAGTGGCGGCAATTGTGAAAATGGATGATGCGGGTTTGTACTTGAGCCAACGTGAAGGCGCCTCTGTATTAACTCAAATGAACCGTAAATTAGGTTTTGGTTTATTGAGCGCAGCTCCCGTATTAATGAAAAGTTTAACGATTATTGGCACGGCAGCCATGTTTATGGTGGGCGGTGGGATTTTAACTCATGGCCTACACCTAGTCGGCGAGCAAATCCACCATGCTGAACAAGCGGTTGCTGCCATTGGTGTTGTTGGACCTGTGTTTGCTGTGCTGACGCCAAGTATTCTTAATGGCTTATTTGGTGTCGTTGCTGGCGCTGTTGCACTTATTGCGATGACAGGAATACAGAAATTGCGTAGTTAACTAGCTGCGCGCATCAACCATCAAGGATGAGCACGATGAAGTTAATGAAGTACTGTGTCTCCCCGAGTAAGCTGGCTTGGTTACGTAAAGAGTTTGGCAAAGATGCCGATGGGTTAATGGCGGCAATGGATGCTGCTGGCACGGCTTATCTTGATAACCTCAATGCCTTGACCGAGCTGCAGAAAAGTGAGCTGGTATCGGCTAAGGCTGAAAATGCGATTAAAGCTAAAACTCAACTTCAAGCGCAGCGTCAGTGGGCATATTTGTGGCTGCAGCAACGTATCGCTTTGACTACACGTATTGATGATATTGAACTTGCAGCGTTAGCAGCTTTTGAATTTCAACATGTCCGCATCGAGGTAGTTGAGCCGTCGGAGTTCGATGCGGTTGTCGCACTATTACAGGCTGAGCAAGTCTTAGGTTTTGATACTGAAACCCGTGCAAGCTTTGAGCGCGGCGTGCAACACCCCTTGAGTCTTATCCAAATCGCGACAGTGGATACCTGTTATTTATTTCAGCATGCCATTTTGGGAGAGCAATTCATCCAGTTAAAAGCCTTATTAGAAGATGAAACCATACTCAAAGTCGGGGTTGGTTTACGCAGTGATGCACACGCTCTCAGGCGGCAATGGGGCATTAATGTCGCCTCAACATTAGATTTAAATTGGGCACTGGCTCAACTTGGAGCGGAGAAGGAAATGGGGACGCGGCAATTAGTTGCGGCGCTTTTGGGTGCTCGTATCGACAAACCTAAAAAAGTCACCTTATCGAATTGGCAGCTCGTGCCTTTATCCAGTGCGCAAATTCATTATGCTGCCGCCGATGCCTTGGCCGCACTCAAATGCTTCAACGCGTTAATCACTCAACTGACACCCTTTTATCATGCATCAAGTGCCGCAAAAGCCGCATTATTAATTCCTTCAAGTTTGATAATGCCATTGGCGAAATATTTTAAGGATGCAGAATGAAACACAAAACCCAAGATGCCGCAAAAGTTAAAATCATGCCATTACATTCGGATGCGAGCTCGCAAGGCACCAGCACTTTAGGTTTGATTTACCGCGTACTTGGCATGTTGCTTCTGTTAAGTGTTATCACTTTTGGGATTAATGCTTGGGCATAGATAGCAGTATTGCCAGCAGTCGAAAATAAAGGAGAACACTATGTTAGATGCTATTTGTGAACTCGAAACAGAGGATCATTTAATTGCGAGAACGACTTATAGTGTTTTTAAGTTTCAACAATTACCCGATGAGGATATCGAGCGTTTGCGGCAATGGTTAATTTGTCCCGCCTGCGGTGGTAAAGCATATTTCCGTAAAGCCTCAAAGGACGGTAAAGCCGCTTGTTTTGGCTCGCGATATCACCAAGCCGATTGCATTGAATTTAAACCTTCGGCACAAAAGTCCCGTGAGGAGCAAGATGCCATTGAAGTGCAGCAACAGCTGGTGGACGCCGATGCTTTAATGATCGATTTTAGCCGTAAACCTCGTCGCCATACGCCTGCAAACAAAGCTTCGACTGCACAGGCATTAAGCAGCAAGACTGAGCCAACGCCTAAATTGTCCTCTATGCCTGAGTCATCGAAAGTGTCTATTGCATCGTCAATGGATGATCGGATACAAGAGTCGAAAACAGGCTACCAAGTTAACACCGCTGAACATATCACTGAAAAACGAGTGCCCAGCCAAGGGCTCGAAAAGTTACTCCACAGTTTATTGCGCGGTACAGATTTGGCGAAATCGGATCTCTGGGTATACACAGACGCTGAGCGAAAATACCGTTGGCGGGCGAAGAACCTGTTTGTCAATTTTGCCGATGCGGACCCAAGCGACAATAAACCCCACATGTATTGGGGCACGATATCCCACACTGACCCGACGATGAGTTGGCTTAACCCCGCCGACAGCAAAGATATCGGCATTCCTATCGATGGGATAAAGCAACCATTATTAGCGCAATTTGAAATAGAAGATAAACGCTGCTTTGAAGGTGCGGGTTTGATTTTATTTGGTAAATGTTTTTGGAATAAAGAAAAGACCCGCAAAATTATTCAGCTATGGAATAACGATTTGCAGCGGATTTTTATCTCAAAGTTGGAAGATTAATTGGCTTTGGGGAGAGAAACTAAAAAGAGGGGAGAAAAGGGGCTATTCCCGACGCACAAAAGCGTTACAGCAAAAGTCCCTATCTATACCACGCTGATGAAAGCGCTTACTTGCCGCAGCACTTCTTGAATTTTTGACCGCTACCACAAACGCAAGGCTCGTTACGATTCGGTTTTTTCTCGAAAGTCGTGGTCTTAGGCTTATTTAATAAACCGTCTAATTCAACAATATCTTCAGCGACGTCGGCATTGACTTCGATATTGGCGAACAGTTGGTGTTCGGCAACAATCGCGGCAACTTCGAGTTTACGCGCTTCGTCGGCAACAATTAATTGTAATGGTAATGCTTCTGTACCCGGTTTAGCGGCACGCTTAGTGTTGTAGCCATAGCTTTCGTGCTTTGGCTTAGGGGTTTTACGACCCTTGAAGAAAAATTTGTCAGACATGAGTGGTTCCGTCGAGCTGTGTATGAAATTGACGATGCTTATACTATAAAACGCCGATTTTATAAATCGAACTCAGATCTTTTTTCGATAAATGCGCGTCTTTAACCCTTAAGCACCTCAAAATGGCCGAAACGGCACACTTATTCGACGTCATCAAACTGATTTTTTGTGGGATCATTTAGTCGAGTTACCATTAACCTATGGGCTTTAAACTAAGTATCTACTACGCCATTAAGCTAATATGCGATGGCTTTTTAATCTCAGTGGCAGTTAAATCAACAGCAATAGCCTAACTTGTTTGAAAAACCTTCAGTTAATGAGTTTTGCCATAAAAAGTACTTTACCTTTGGAAGTGCTTTTAGCATAATGCCCCACGTCAACAGGGGTGTAGTTCCAATTGGTAGAACAGCGGTCTCCAAAACCGATGGTTGCGGGTTCGAGTCCTGCCACCCCTGCCAAATAAAACAACGGCTTGCATAGAAATATGCGAGCCGTTTTATTTTGTGTCGAATAAAACGGAAAAAATGATTTTGCTTGGATTGAATAACTCGCCATTTTTTAACGCTACCAATTGCCGGTACTATTTCCATTTTTCTGTCGTAACCCTCCACATAACTGCGGCTTGTAGGCTCATTTACTGTCAATGCTTGTTCATCAAATAGGTTGTTGTCGAAGCCACTAATCCGCCAGTTTCTAGCCTGATAATCGATGCTAAAGCGAGTTACCATATAATCATCTGAACTGTTATCGCCGTTATAAATCGAGCTGCCTGCGCTATCAAAGTCTTGGCTGTGTTCGAAATAAGATAAGCCGATAAAGCCACGGTTATTTAAATCAAAACGGTATTTATCCCATCTAAAATTTACCAATGTGTGACTGTTTGTGCCGTTACTTGTGTAAAAGTCTGCATCGAACCTTTGTCTGTCATGAACCCGCAGTACATTGATTAAGCCTATTAGCCGTCAGAAATGAGTATTCCACGACACTTTATTTTTTATTCATCTTTGGGATCTTAGTTCCAAAATCTAAGATTTAGTTTGAATTGAAGGTCATAACAGTACAATATAAGGTCTATATTGAATGCATCTTAAGTGTGTTCATCATCGTTCTGCTACTCGGCTAACAACTATGCTAAATATTGATGATCCTACACAAACCGAACGTACTCACGCGTTATGGCGCTTAGGCTTTAGACCTTTTTTCCTTGGGGGAGCAATATTAGCTGCGCTATATATCCCTTTGTGGCTATTAACTTGGTTTACTCCCCAATATAGCTTTTTCCCTTCATCCTTTTGGAGCCAGATACTGCCGCTATGGTGGCATCCACATGAAATGCTGTTCGGTTTCGCTATGGCAATTGTGTGTGGATTTTTGCTGACTGCCGTTCAAAATTGGACCAACCAACCCACATTAAAGGGATGGCCACTCGCATTGACCTTTAGCTGCTGGTTACTGGCACGATTATTACTCTTACTCCCAATGCAAGTTCCGCTCATTTTGCCCGCCTTGTTTGATTCATTGTTCCTTGGTATGGCAAGCCTTACTCTATGGCGCTGCATTTATAAGGTGAAGCAATGGCGCAATATTGGTTTTCCGATCATGTTGTTTGCCGCACTCGTGATTAACAATGTCAGCTATTACGCTTTATTTGAACGCGACTTTATTCTTGCCAACCAGATCTGGCAGGCGATGTTATGGTGGTTAGCCTTACTTATCACCATAGTCGGTGGGCGTGTCATTCCATTCTTTACCGCGATGCGCATTAAGGCCACCAAAGCAGAACCCTTAACTTGGATTGAATACCCGCTGATCCTGACGATGATCTTGCTCGTCATTCAATCACTCATCCACCTTATACCTCTGGAAGTCGAGCGAGGCTTACTGCTCATTGCAGGGTTCTTGCAGCTGGTCCGATTTGCACGCTGGTTACCCCATAAAACACTGAAAGAACCTATGCTGTGGTCCTTGCATCTTGCCTATTTAATGTTGCCTCTCAGCCTGTTAGCTATGAGTTGGTATCTCGATAATGAATATGCCTATCGCAGTTTGCTTCACCTATTTGCTATTGGTTGTATGGCTACCCTGTGTCTTTCGATGATTTCCAGAGTGTCACTCGGGCACACAAGTCGAAATATTTATGAGGGCCCTAAGATGATCTTGGCATTTATTTGCCTACCGTTAGCGGCACTGCTCAGGGCGCTAATGCCCATCTGGTTTCCGGCCCACACCCAAGTCTGGTTATGGTTGGCTGGCAGTTGCTGGTTTATCGCATTTGCACTGTTTGTATGGCATTACTTGCCGATACTTTCTCGCCCCCGTATTGATGGGCGCCCAGGTTAATATTGATGTTAGGACAAAAGGATACAAAGTGAAAACTTATTTTAAAACAGTCACATTGCTAAAAATGATTTGCTTGCTCGCCATAACTACATGTACATCTGTAGCGGCTTCCGATACTAGCAATCAACAAAAATATCCTAACCAATATCAATCTTGGCAAGCCACCTCTGAACAAGTTGAACGCGAAGATATGCTCGCCAATTATCCCGCCAGCATCATACTCTGGGCAGGATCTTCCTATGCCAAAGAGTACCATAGCCCACGTGGGCACCATTTTGCCGTTGCTGATGTGACGCATACTTTACGTACAGGTGTCCCCCCTAAGGCAGGAGAGAAAGGATTATCCGCTAGTTGTTGGACCTGCAAGACACCGGATGCCCCTAGATTGATTGAACAACTGGGATTTGAAGGATACTCCGCTAAAAACTTTACCGATCTGGGCAAAGAGATCCAAAGCGTAGTGTATTGCAGCGATTGCCATGAATCTGGCACTAATAAGTTAACTTTACCTCGCCCCCATGCCCAAGAGGCTATGGCTAAAATTCACCTGCCATTCGATAAACAAGATACCGATATGCAAGGTGCGCAGGTATGTGGTCAATGTCATGTCACTTACTATTTCCGTCCGGAAAAAAGTAATGTTGTAAATATTCCCTGGATTTTTGGCAGCACAGCCGACGATATTGAAAAATATTATGACACTCGCCGCTTCTTCGAATGGATCCATCCTCTTTCGAAAACGCCCATACTTAAAGCACGTCATCCTGAGTTTGAACACTGGAGTCGCAGTAAACATGCCGAAGTCGGTGTCACTTGCATTACCTGTCATATGCCAACCCAGCAGGATGCAAAAGGTGTTGAATTTACTAGTCATAAAGTTGATAAAGCCTTACCGCATTTTGATAACAGTTGCAGTGGCTGCCATAGCAGTAAAACCAAAATTGAAACCAAGCTCGCGGCCAATAAATTAACGATTGAGACCAAAGCCCGCGAAGTTGAAGCTCTGCTCGTCAAAGCCCACTATGAAGCCAAAGCGGCATGGGATGCTGGTGCTAAATGGGAGAATATGAATGAGCCAATTATGGCGATACGACACAGTCAGTGGCGCTGGGACTTTGCCATGTCTTCACATGGTTTGTATGCACATAATCCACAAGAAGGTAAGCAGCTTTTAGATAAAGCTATCGAACAAGCGAACGAAGCACGTCATCTGCTCGCTGGAATATTGAAGCAACTTAACGTGACTCAAGTTAGTTATCCAGATATCAGTACTAAGGAAAAGGCCCATCAAGCGATAGGGTTAGTTGAATCGGATTTAATCAAAGAAAAACAAAAGTTTATTGAAGAGGATGTTAATAAAAATTGGCACCCTGTCGCAAAATATGGTTACTAGTTTATTAACGGGTAGCTGATAATTTGAGGGATTTTAAAGCTCAAAAGCGAGAGGAAGCTCGAGTATTTATGCTTTGATTCAGTGAGCGTTATGCCAACAAGGCTTGGTCGGTTCTACAGCGATGCTCATCTTCCTTTGCACGAGCAATAACTGCAGTCGAAATGATTCATGTCATTTCGGCTGCAGTACATAACTCATTGATATGTTGGTCTGTAACGACAAATTAATCACTGTAATCTGTGTCAGACATCTGTAATTCAGTTTTTTAATGCGCAGAAAGCCGATCCTACTTTGAGGCAACTGATTGATGAAATTCTATTATTTTGGTTGGCTGCCAAAGTGATTGGTTTCGGTGCGAAACTAAAACCAGTGTACAACTCTGTTCACAAATAGCCTTGGCTACGCGCTTTTCTGTCTCCTCATCCAATGCCGAGGTGGCCTCATCCATTATCAGAATCGGTGCATTTTTGATAAGCGCACGTGCTAAGGCAAGCCTTTGGCGTTCCCCTCCCGATAACCCTGCGCCTTGCAAGCCGACTTCTTGGTAAATGCCCTGTTCTGATCTATCTAACACTTCATCTAGTGCGACTTGGCGTGCAATTTTATCTATGGCTTGATCGTCGGCATCAGGGTTACCGATACGAATATTGCTGGCAATGGTGCCTGTAAAGATGAGTGGATCCTGTGGCACATAGGCGAAAAAGTGGGCAAGTTCAACAGCGGGGATTGACGTGAGTGACACCTTGCCCAAAGTGATCAGGCCTAGGGTGGGATCATCAAAGCGCATCAATAACTTAAGTAAGCTGGTTTTACCTGAACCGCTCGGGCCACAAATCAGCACGCGTTCACCTGGCTCGATAGTGGCATTGATATTTTGCACCGCAGGAGGAAATGTTACGTTATTCAGTTCGATTGTATGATTGTTCGGTGTCTTTTGTTGCGCTTGGCTTGGCTCTTTGAGCGTTGGCGCATAAGTCGCTTGTCGATAGTGTTTAATAGCCGCTAACTGATCATTAATGCTTATTGCCGCCACGGCGAGAGTTTCAAGTGGCGCCGCCGCGCGCATGGTCAACATCAAAACAGCGAGCAGCATTGTCGTATTGTTTATACCGGATAGCACTAGGTAGAGTGCCATGCCTGCAATAGGTAAAAAGCTGGCGATAGCCGACAGTAATGTTGCTATAGCGGCGGCGCGATTAGTTCGTTCCAGTGCGATTTCTTGTGTTTGCCAGTTTTGCTCCAACCGTGTTGTTGCGCCGTTATATCCTGCTGCTGTGCGCAGTAACTCTAAGTGGTCGATCAGTTCAAGGGTTGACTGCTCTGCTGCCAATTCAGTGTTGTTTCGGTCCATATCTGCGCGGGCAAGGGCTCGTTGCGCCATACTCTGAATCACAAATGACACGAGTAACAAGCTAGCCAACATCAGTACCAGTGGCATGCCACCGATCAATCCTATGCCAAAGGTAATGCAGAGCGGAATAAGCGGTGCATGAATAAATACCTGAAATTGATGTGCCGGAATACTCATAAAGCCAGGAATACTCCGAGAGACAGTTTCTATGAGTAGTGTCCTGACACTCGGTGTAAACCAAGAGAGTTTCGCTTGTTGCATGGTCGTGCCTAATACACTGTAGAGCGCATTGGCCAGCCTTGCGCCAGCCCAAAAACCTGAACGCGAAGCCAGTATTGTGGTGAGTATGGTTATTGCGGCAATCGATAGCACTTTTTGCGGTGATTGCTGCTGAGTCATGGCTAAAGCCAGTTGAATGTAGCATGCCGCTTCCAATATGGCCGCCACAGCCCAACCGCAGGCAACAGGTATTAAGTGCTTTATGGCTGCGTAATCTTGGGGACGATTTATCATTGGCCTTCTCCTTCCCTGTGATGATGTTTGAGTGCGAGCTTGTCATCCGCCAGCTCGGCAAGCGTTAAGTCATGGGTGACCATCACAATCGTTTTGTGGTTTGTTTTTGCGTGATGGCGTAGTGCTGTGAACACGTTAAACGCCGTTTCGCTGTCTAGGGCCGATGTGGGTTCATCAAGCAATATCACCCTAGCGGGTGAAAGAAACACACGGGCAAGGTTGACGCGCTGTATTTCACCGCCAGACAGTGTGCTTGCATGAGTAGTTAAGGATTTATCCAATTGCGCGCAGTGTAATGCTGCTAAGTAATCCTCATCCGTGGCATCAGGTGCGGTGAGTGCGAGATTGTCGGCGATGGAGGTTGCCAGTAGTCCCGCACTTTGCGGCAATAGCATGATCGCGCGATTAATCGAGGTTTCATCCATCTCTTTGGGTGCAATATCAGCGAGTCGAATATCTCCGGCATTTAGCTGCTCCATGCCAGCTAATAAGCGCAGTAATGTGGATTTGCCAACACCACTGATCCCTGTAACTGCCGTGACTCTGCCAGATCTAAATTGATAGTTAATGGGCACAGATTGATTGCTTGTAGACAGTGAAGGCACAACATTCGTGAGGGTGAGCGGCATATTTTCTTTAAGCTCAATATTGCCGTTACCAACAGGAACTCTCGATTGCTCAAGAAAATCCGTTAGCCGCTGAGCGGCAGCGCGGCCCGTTGCGAGATAATCAAGCCCATGCCCGAGCTTTAGGGCTGGCGTGACTATGGCCAGACTGAAGAACAAGGCTGCAGCAAGGTTTTCTGGCGGCCATTCATACCCGATGGCATAGACAATGGCAAAAGTACAGACAGCCTGCAGTAGTGATGTGGCCACGGCGACTGAAGTGGATACCTTGCTTACCCGCTCAATGATCTCCTCAATAAAATGCTTAGTTGCCTTTTGGTAATCGGCCATAGCACCCGTTTGTGCGCCATAAATGCGAAATACAGGCGCACCACGGGCGTAGTCATCCACCGCGGCAGTGATATTTCCCATCACATTGACTCGTGCTTCACCCTGTTTTGCAGCAAGCCTTGGGATCACCACCAAATAGAAAAGCGCTGCGACTAGGCCTGGTATAAGGGCAAGTAATGCCACTAAGCCAGCGCTTAAGATCAGCAAACCAATAGTGATGGCAGGGACAATGATAAAGGTCGCTAATTCTGAGGGTAAATGCGCGATCATATGATGCAATGACGCTATGTCATCGACCATTAATCGCTTTAACTTTTCGCCCTTATATTTTGCCAAGGTACTTGGTGGCAACCTGACAAGATGCGCTGCAACATGACGCCTTAATCTTCCAGAAAATTGCGCCTCAGCATTGTGGTTAACCCAAGATGCGCCAGCTGATAGTAGCGCTGACACGACCCCAAATATGAGCGCCCCCGCTAACCATAGTGAGTGATGACCAGCAATAAGTTGAATCATGCACCAGAGTGCACCTAGTGTCGTCACGCCAGCACCTGCCGCTAGCAGTATTCCTAAAGTGAGTGCGGGAATCGCTGGACGTAGGGCGAAGGCTAATGTTGAAGTGGGACTGAAAAGTCGCTGCATTTTAATGTTCACCTAAAAAATCGAAGTGGAACAGGCTGGGCTTCGGTCTGGAAAGTGTGATTAACACAAGGCCAATGAAGCGATGAAGTCTTGATATTGCAGAGTAAAAAATAGTCTGAGTGCCAGAGTTTATGGGCAAATGAACATCCACGAGCCAAATTCCTTGTTTCATAAAAATTGAACCGCCATGAGATGGCGACCATATTAAGCGGTCATTTTCATTTATCAACACAGTGTTGATAAATGTTTTGAACGGCGATAATATAATTGATAACTATTCTCATTGGCAACAAATCTTTCGTATAAGGAGTTATTAAACATGCCCCGATTTGGTAAGTTTTACCCACAATCAAAGTGGGTTATCGGTTCTCTTGCGCTGGGGCTTAGCGCTATTTCAGGCTCAACTATTGCTGACAGTGGAACTGCTCCAGATAAGCAATCCAAGCAACAAGATGCAGCGGGAAATATTGAAGTCATCACAGTTTACGGTCAGAAAATCGAGCGGACGCTGAAGGAAACGGCGAGTTCAGTGACGGTCATCACTGAAGAACAGTTGAGGAAAAATGCCGACCAATCAACGATTTCTGAAATTCTCGGCGGTACGCCAAACTTAATTTATGCCGGAAATACCGATGCGCCCATTATCCGCGGTACGGATACTAAAGGGCCTGTTGCAGCGGGTAATGCCTACTTATCTAAGCCTGTGCCGGGTGCAACTATCAGTGTGGATGGTAAATATCTGAGCCCCGCAGAACTGGATTTAGGCGCAGCAGGCGTGTGGGATGTGTCGTCTATTGAAGTCTACCGTGGTCCGCAAACGACCAGTCAAGGAGCCAACAGTATTGCTGGCGCTGTAGTTATCCATACCCATAACCCCACTTATACGCCAGAATTTGCAGCGCAAGCACTTTATGGCAGTCGGAATAAGCAGCGCTTTTCGGTCATGGCGTCCGGTGCGCTAAGTAATGACTTTGCCGCAAGAATTAGCGCAGATTACAGCGCTAGAGATACCTTTGTTGATTACGTTAACCCAGATTTTACTGCCCATGATTTGGATTTTGAGTTTAAAAACCAAAATCTACGGGCGAAGTTGCTATGGGAACCCGAAAAATACAGCAACTTTTCCGCCATGCTGACTTATTCCTCCACTGAGGCTAAACGTCCCAGAAATGAGGTGGTATCTGAACCCTATGATGACTTAGAAAATCGTTCAATTTTTCAGGATAATCAAGAAGTCAGCAATCATGTCGGGATTTTTGATCTTGAATACGTGTTCGACAATGGTATGAAGTTACATAACCAACTGCAGTATTCAGAAGGGCAGTTTGATTATCACTTCGCAGCACCTTATCAAGGGATTGCAAAACGAGATAATGAAAACTTTTCGAATGATATAAGGCTGAACTTTGGTGACAAGAGTTCAGAATTTAGTGGGGTTGCGGGTGTCTTCTACTGGGATGATAAAACCAACAACAAGCTGAACAACGTATTTGGTCATGCCGACGCCGACCTGAGACATACCAGTTTTGCCCCCTACGGTGAAGTCATATGGCGCTTCTCACCCAAGTGGGCATTCACCAGCGCACTCCGTTATCAGTCTGATGAAATTAGCCACGATGGTATTGCCAGCTACATCCCAGGTGTGCGCCATCAATATGAAGAGACGTTTACGGCGTTATTACCTAAGGTTGCCCTGTCCTATGATCTGACAGATAACGTCTTAATCGGCGCGATGATCAGTGAAGGTAACATTCCTGGGGGCACAGGTATTAACTTCCGCGGCGGCGAATATTATACCTTTGATGCCGAATCGGCATGGAACTATGAACTTTTTACCCGTATCGATCTGCTTGAACAACGCTTAATCATAAATAGCAATCTCTTCTACACCCGCTTTAAGGATTCACAACGTTCAGTTACTGACTACCTCGATGGACGTCCCTTTGGTTCTGTCATTATTAATGCCGATGAGGCGCAAAGCTATGGGATTGAATTAGATTGGAACTTTAAAGTGGTCGATAGTTTTAGCCTATATGGTGGGCTGGGTTTACTTGAAACTGAGATAAGTGAATTTAATGACTACCGTGGCGAGGAGTTTGTCGGCAACGAGTTTAGTAAAGCGCCGGGATATATGTTTAATATAGGGTTTGACTATTCAATCACAGACACTATCAAACTGAGCGGTGATGTGCGCCATACGGATGGATACTTTTCAACGGATACCAATGAGCCAGAGTTAAGAGTGGGATCTTACACTACGGTAAACCTGAATTCTTCCTATCAAATCAACCAATATTTTGAAGCCTTTGTTTATGCACGCAATTTGCTGGATGAACGTGCACCCGTGGCAAAAATGGCTGACAGAAGTACCGGAGGCGTGGATGCATATTTACTTGAACCTCGAGAAATAGGTGTAGGCGTTAGGGCGAAGTTTTAGCGGCTAGCTTCTACCCGCGGTATTGGCTATTGCCATGCAGCGGGTAGCAAGAGCGGTTAGAATGGCTTTTTTGCCTTGGAAACCTTATCGATATGACACAAGTACCGGAGCAACTTACTCAAAAACGCCAGCGTGGTAGACCAAGCCGTATTTCCCGTGAGGCTATCGCCAGAGCTGCGTTGGAGATTGGGGTTGATCAAGCGACCATCCCTGCTATAGCCGCGCATTTAAAGGTCGATCATTCTTCCCTCTACCATCACGTAGCAGGTCGGAATGATGTTATCTCCATTGCTGCTGAGCTTGCTATCAATGAGCTTGACTGGCGAGCGCCAGCGGCCACCGATTGGCGGAGCGAATTGATCATATTGACCGATGCCATTTGGGCACTGTATGAGCGTCATCCTGGCCTCGCTGAATCTATTCATCAGGCCAGTGTTACCCCGTCATCGGGTATACGTTCTTTTGCTGAATCGGTCGAAAAGCTGCAACGCAAAGGCTTCTCCCTCGATGAGGCAGTGCTTGCCGTTGATATCTTAGTTGACATGGTGGGGGAGTGCTTTTTGGGATGGTGGTCAACCACTAAACCAGAAGCAGATGGCCGGACACGTAAAGAGCGAATTATCGCAATTTGGGAAGATGAAGCCACCAAGCTCCCTGATAAAGCTGAGCAGATAAATGCGATGGTAGACATCATGAAGGTGGGCGCCCGCAAATGGTGGGAGCGAAAACGTGACTTAGTGTTAGCGGGGATTGCCGTTACCCATGTCCAAAAGGCTGGGGGATCCGATAAGGCTCAAACATAGCGCGTCGATATGAAAACCTCATAGCGGCTGCAGATTAGTACAAGATTTATTACGTATAGGAAGTATCAGTTTGTGAAGGTGGTTTATGCACTGACGTGCTTTTTTGTGCTTTGTTTTGCCTCATTGCTGCTAGGCGCAAAGTATGCCTCTGTGACGCAGATGCTGACGTTATCGGATGATGTCTGGTTGGTGTTATCTGCGAGTCGTCTGCCGCGGCTCTTTGCCTTGATTTGCTCAGGTGTAGGGCTCGCTGTCTGTGGCGTGATATTGCAGCAGATTGTGCAAAACAAGTTTGTTGAACCTGCTACTTGTGGCGGGCTTGATGCCGCCAAACTAGGCATATTAATTTCAATCATTCATGCCCCGAGTATGGGTGTCACCGCCAGAATGTTGGGGGCTTTGGTTTTTTGCTTGCTTTTGAGCTTAGCCTTTATTCTGATTATTCGTGGTATTCGGTATAAGAGTCCGGTGCTCATTCCAATTATTGGGATTATGTTTGGCAGTGTACTCAGTGCGATAGCGGAACTTTATGCTTATCAAAACAATATGATGCAGAGTATGCAGGGATGGATGCTGGGTGATTTTTCAAAAATCGTGCAGGGTAACTACGAAATCATCTATCTGATCCTTCCCGTAGTCATACTGACCTACCTTTATGCACAGCGCTTTACCATTGTAGGAATGGGCGAAGGCTTGGCTACCACACTAGGCCTGAGTTATTTCAACCTAGTTATCTTAGGGTTAGTGCTGGTTTCCCTGACCATAGCGACCACAGTTATCACAGTCGGGAGCATTCCATTTATTGGTTTGATTATTCCTAATCTTGTCGCTATGCGTTACGGCGATAATTTAAAACGTACCTTGCCTATTATCGCCTTTGCTGGCGCAACACTACTGATAATCTGTGACTTGCTTGGACGGCTTATTTTGTATCCCTTTGAAATTCCTATAGGTCTAACGGCAAGCTGTTTAGGTGGACTCATATTTCTAGTTATCGTTTGGAAAATCAAATGAAAGACAGTGCATGGCGTTTTTTGAGCTGGGGGCTGCCTATTATGTTGGCAGTCACATTTTTATTGATGGGCTCAGGCTTTGATTTTGACTATGTCATACCGAATCGATTGGTGCGTTTGGGCACTATTTGCCTTGGTGGTGTCTGTATTGCGTTTTCTTCGATATTGTTTCAGACCTTAGCCGGAAATCGCATTTTAACGCCATCTATCATGGGGTATGAAGGGGTTTACTTGATTTTACAGGCACTGTTGATCCTTATCTTAGGGACGGGCAGCAGTATTCTGATCACCGCTAACAGCAATTTCTTTGTCTCAGTCGTGGTGATGTTGCTTTACTCAATGGCGATTCATCGTTGGCTATTTAGTGGAGATCGACATGATGTGTTCTTCCTACTGCTTGTGGGCTTAGTGCTCACTGTGGTGTTAGGCAGTTTTACTCAGTTAATCCAATATTCTATCAGTCCCGGTGAGTTTTCTATTTTCCAGAGCTACAGCTTAGCGTCGTTCAACCGCGCTCAACCAGAGCAATTGCTTATCTCTCTAGTACTTGTCAGTGCCGTGTGTATTGCCGCTTGGAGAGTGCGTGTAGTGCTTGATGTATTACTGATGGGGCGGGAGCAAGCTATCTCTCTTGGTATTGATTATCAAAAAGTGGTGCGCCTGCTATTGGGTCTTATCGCGGTATTGGTCGCAATATCAACCAGTTTAGTGGGGCCAACTGCCTTTATGGGGATATTTGTCGCGAATATGGCCTATGCACTGGCAAGGCATCCGTCGCACTCATTTACTTTGATAACAGGATGTGCCGTTGCTATCTCGGTTTTTCTGATCGCGCAAATGCTTGTTGAGCATCTGTTTAATTATCAAACCAGTGTTGGGCTGTTAATTAATCTATTTTGTGGCGCCTATTTCTTTGTTTTAATTCTTAAACCTCGGAGCGCAGTGTGATAACCGTCAATAACTTATATCAGTCTTATGGCGCGAAACCTGTGCTAAAAAATGTCACGGCACAATTTCCAGAACATCAGATGACTTCTCTCATCGGCCCTAACGGTGCCGGCAAAAGTACCTTACTGATGTCGATTGGTCGGCTACTGAATATCCAGCAGGGCGAGGTATTACTCAAAGGTACTGCTATCCACAATATTCCCTTGAAGGATTATGCCAAGCAAGTGGCAACCATGCGTCAGTTTAACAGCCTCAATTTACGCCTGACGGTCAGGGAGTTAGTGGCATTTGGTCGTTTTCCCTATAGCCAAGGGGCACTCACAAAGGAAGATCATCGCGCCATTGATGAAGCGCTGTCGTTTTTAGCTTTACAGTCATTAGCCAATATATTTATTGATGAACTTAGCGGCGGACAACGCCAAATGGCTTTTCTGGCAATGGCGATTGCGCAGCAAACGGATTATTTATTGTTAGATGAACCGCTCAACAATCTGGATATGAAACATGCCGTTAGCATCATGCGGGCACTTCGCCATCTGTGTGACGATTACAAACGAACGGTAGTGTTAGTGGTTCACGATATCAATTTTGCGGCTAACTACTCCGACTATATTGTCGGTATGAAGCAAGGCGTTGTGCACTGCGCTGGACCCGTTGAAGAGGTCGTCACAGCACAAAGGTTAAAAGCACTGTACGAACTGGATCTTGAGGTGCTGAAAACGAACCAAGGAACAGTATGTAACTATTTCAACTTCAACTTACAAGGAGAATACAAGTGACGTCGAAATGTAAAAGCGGTACTAAAGTGATGGCGATTCTGTTATTTAGCTCGGCTTTTTTGCTGGCCTGCGATAATAAAACCGAATCAGTACAACTTGCATCATCGGATACGAGTGCTTCAACGGCTGAGTTGGATTTTGCCCCGATAGAGGTAGAGCATAAGCTGGGCACTACTGTTATTACAAAACGGCCAGTACGCGTTGCGGCCCTAGATATGAATGAAGTCGACTATCTCGAACAGTTGGGTATTCCCATTGTCGGTATGCCAAAGGATTTTGTTCCTTATTACCTGAAAGATTACAGCAACAATAGTGATATCGTTGATTTAGGTGCTATCGTTCAACCCAATATGGAACGTATTTATGCACTTAAACCCGATTTGGTGCTGATGTCATCCGTTCAAGCTAGTCATTATCAAGCGCTTTCCAATTTGGCACCAACCATTCATTTGGATATTGATTACCAAGACAGCAACAGCGATTACTTTGATATAGTCACAAAACACTTATTGATGCTGGGTAAATTATTCGATAAGCAAACCTTGGCAAAACATAAAGTGGATGAACTGGAAACTAAGATCCAAGCCGCCAGAATGGTCATTAAGGACAGGCCAGAAAAAGCATTGGTGGTGCTACATAATAATGGCGCTTTTCGATTTTTAGGTATTCGTTCACGCTATGGGTTCATTTACAGTGCGCTAGGGGTTAAACCCGCTAGCTTATCAGAGCAGATGGGATTGCACGGTCAACCTGTATCAAGCGAGTTTATTCTTGAAAACAATCCCGACATCATTTACGTGGTTGACAGAACCGCAGTGATGGAGCGAAGCCCAGTATTGGATAAACAGTCCATAGATAACCCTCTCTTGCGTGAGACCAATGCTTGGAAGACGGGGAATGTTATTTTTGTGGATCCAGAGGCTTGGTATATCACAGGTGCGGGCATAACATCCCTTAATATCATGATTGATGATGTGTTAAAGGGTTATGTAAAGTAGCAGGCTGCAAATAGTCTATGGACGGCATAGCTAATGACTCATGAGATAAGTTACCTCTTGTAACATTTAAGCCCTACGGCTTAGGTAAATCGGTTTGCAACTTTAGTAGTGCTTAACATACAATCGCCTGCCAAATTATCTGAGGAAGTAGGGTTTGAATAGTGTGATACAAACAAGACGCACCCTAGCAATATGGCTTGCAGCCATATTGGTGCTATTGTCTGTTGCCATTGCTGTTCACAGTGTTTCCCATGCTAGTGAAGACTCCAAGGCCAATTGTTCGCTGTGCTTACATCAGCACCAGTTGCAACATGCGCTAACCAGTACACCCTTTCATTTTCAACTCGCTCAGCAGGGTTATATCTCGGTTGAGTTTCAGGCCGTTTCCTTTAAGCGACCTTTTAGTCGTTTCTTCAATAGTCGTGCTCCGCCCATAACAGCATAAGTTACTGTTTATTCAATTTATCTTAATTAACTTTGAGCGCCTTGGCTTAGCTAAGGCGCCCATGCTGTTTATTTTCGGAGTGAAAATGACTTCTTTTTATGCCCCTAAGCGCACTGCGCTGTTGCTGGGCGCTTTGTTTGTGCTCAATCCTATTTCAATGTTGTTGGCCGCAGAAAGCAGCCAATCGAGTTCACAAGCTATTGATACTGTGAGTGACGCAGTGCTTGACACTGATATTGAACGTTTAAGTATCCACTATCGCCAAGCCTATCGTGGCAATGTGTCCTCAACTGAACTTCCCCAAGCGATCAGTGTGTTAGACGAGCAATTGATAAAAGATGCGGGGCTGACGCGGTTTCAAGATGTACTGGACTATTCTGCCAGTGTGGCGCGGCAAAATAATGGCGGCGGCTTATGGGATAGTTTTTCCCTACGAGGCTTTCCGGGCAACGAAAACATGCCATCGGGGTATTTAATCAATGGCTTTAATGGTGGCCGAGGTTTTAGTGGTCATAGAGATTTATCAAACGTTGCCTATGTCGAGATTTTAAAAGGCCCAGGTTCGGCACTTTATGGCCGCTCGGAACCCGGTGGCACAGTCAATATTGTGACTAAGAAACCTCAGTATCAAACCAGTGGTTATTTAAAAGCATCGGCTGGGAGTTTCGACCAATATCGGTTAGAAGGTGATGTGACCTCAGGTTTAACCGATAACTTGGCATTTCGGATTAATGGCGCTTGGCAGGAACACGATAGTTTTCGTGATTATGTGTTTAGCGATAAAAAAATCGTTACGCCGTCTATGCGTTGGCAGATTTCCGAAAAAGCTTCCTTGCTGTATGAAATGGAATACCTCAAGCAGGAACAGCTATTCGATCGCGGCATTATTGTGCTCAATAACGATATTAATACCGTACCACGCTCGCGTTATTTAGGTGAACCTAATGATGGCGCAACGGAGGTGAATGCCACAGGGCATCAGCTGACCTATGACTATGAATTAAATGATGATTGGTCATTAACTGCTGGCTATAACTATCGAGACTCTAGCTTGAAGGGGTATTCGTCTGATGCCGAGTTAGCAAAGGGGCGGCAATCGCTATTTGATGATGATCGCACGCTGACTAGGCAGCACAGATATCGTGACTACGCCTCTGAGGATAATTCGCTGCGTCTAGAGTTAAGTGGTCATGTGGATACGGGTTTTATTCGTCATAATTTGCTGCTTGGTGCCGATGCCTATCACTACAATTTGAAGACAGGACTGTATCGTTATCGGGGCAAAAAAGGTGAATACGCCATCGATATCTATACCCCTCAATACGGTGGGCCTCAGCCAGAGGTGAGTTTGTTGTATGAGAATAACGAGACTCAAAAGGCGTGGGGGACCTATCTGCAAGATCAAATGGATTTAACTGAAAAGTGGAAGCTGCACCTTGGGCTAAGGTTCGATAGTTATCAGCAAGATATCAGTGAAGTCGCGAAAGATACTCTGTCAGAGCAAACCGATAGTCGAGTCAGCCCCAAGGTAGGTCTGGTGTATTTATGGTCCGATGCCTTAAGTTTCTATAGCTCTTATTCTGAAGGCTTTTTACCGCTTTCTGGAACTGACTTTGCGGGTAAGCCCTTCGAAGCGGAAGAGAGTCAGTCGGTTGAACTGGGGATGAAGTTTAATGGTACTTGGTTAAACGATCTTCCTATAAACGGTAGTTTAGCCGTGTTCGATGCTCAAAAGAGCAATATCTTGACCTCAGATCCTATCAATGTTGGTTTTTCTGCCACCTTAGGTAAAGCTAAAAGTAGCGGGGTTGAACTCGATTTAGCCGCCGAACTGACGGAGGATTTACAAGCAAAATTATCCTATGCCTATCTTAATACCCGTACCGCCAATGACAGCTTGAATCCTGATTGGGGCGTGCTCATTCCTGCAGGCAGTCCACTGGTGAATGTGCCAAAGCATACCGCGAGTGTGATTCTGAAACAGGATTTGAATAGGCTTTCTATTGATGGTCATCTAGGGCTTAGCTGGCGTTATGTGGATTCGCGTCTCGGTGATTCTGCCGATCCGAGTTTTCAATTGCCTTCTTATCAGTTAGTTGGGTTGTTTATGAACACCCACTTAAGCGACAACTTAAGCCTTGGAGTGAATCTGGATAACTTACTGGATGAACATTACATCGCGAGTAGCTATTCCGCTCTTTGGGCCGTGCCGGGTGAGCCACGTAGCATTAAAGTGAGTGTTAGCTATGAATTCTAATATCAGCGCTAACCCAGCGTTATCTTCAGGTTTTGCTGAGCAAGAACTGGGTCGTTCTATTGGCCGCACCCGGATTAATAGTATCGATATGATGCGCGGCATGGTGATGCTTATCATGTTACTCGACCATGTGCGGGAGCGGTTTTTCTTTCACATGCAGGTGAGCGATCCTATGGATTTGAGTTCGACCTCTTGGGGGCTTTTTGTGAGTCGCTTTGCCGCCCATTTTTGTGCGCCGGTCTTTGTGTTCTTAACCGGGGTTTCTGCATGGCTTTATGCCAATCGTAGCCATGGCGAGCCACGTTCAGCACGTATGTTTTTGATTAAACGCGGGCTGTTTTTAATCGCGCTGGAAATTTTAGTGATTAACTTCTCTAACCTCTCTTGGATGGTCAGCTATTACACCCTTTGGTTGCAGGTGATTTGGGTGATTGGTCTGAGTATGTTAGCGCTCGCTGCGCTGATAAACCTGCCTAGACCTTGGATGGCCCTTTTAGGATTTGCGATTGTTTTTGGCCATAATCTGTTGACGCCAATTGGTTTTCAGCCCAATGAGTGGGCTTACGGTCTGTGGACCATATTGCACGACCGCGGTTATCTCGTCAGCGAAGGTGCGCTTAGGGTTAAGGTGAGTTATCCCGTGCTGCCTTGGATTGGGGTGATTTTACTGGGTTATGTTGCAGGGCCTCTTTTTAGTAATAAACCGAACGGAAGCCATCTTGATACATTGGCTCGCCAGCAAAAGCTGCTGTTTTTAGGGATCAGCTGTTGGGTACTTTTTGCGGTACTACGTGGGTTTAACCTTTATGGCGAAACCTTGCCTTGGCAGTCGGGGGCACATTTGGGTGAAACCTTAATGTCGGTATTCAATTTAACGAAATACCCGCCATCATTAAGCTTTTTACTGGTGACCTTAGGCGGCATGTTTTTTTGCTTAGTGGCCTTTGAGCGGTATTTTGCATCAAGTGGGAAAGTGGGTGGGAGATTAGCGCGAGTGGGCCATGGGTTGTCTGTGTTTGGCTCAGTCCCTATGTTCTTCTATATCTTACATTTGTACGTGCTGTTACTGCTTTATACTTTAGCGAAATTCATCTTTGGCGCAAACCATGGTGAGTACTTTGGCGTGAGCAATATAGGATGGGTTTGGTTTATCGCGGGCGTGTTAGCCATCGCATTGTATTATCCCGTTAAGCGATTTAGCGAGTATAAAAAACACAGCACTCAGGCTTGGATTAAGTACCTCTAATCTATTCTGTTTGATCAAGCTTTAAAGGCAAAAGTCGCCAAGTGTTTACTTGGCGACTTTTTTGCTTTGGTCAGAGCAATAATCTATTTAGCAATTATTCTGCGAGTAAGCTGCGTAGCATCCAGGCATTTTTCTCATGCAGTTGGATGCGCTGGGTGAGTAAGTCCGCAGTCGCCTCATCATTCGCTTGATTTACCAGCGGATACAAGGCTCTGGCATTGCGGATTACTAGCTCCTGATCGCTTAATAGTTCGCGGATCATGGTTTCGGCTTGAGTGACACCTTGATCTTCTTTTATCTCGGTTAGCGCGGCATAGGCTGAATATGAGCCGAGTGCTCTGGCGCCTAATGCACGTACACGCTCTGCGATAAGGTCGACCGCAAGGGCAAGTTCGGTATACTGCTGTTCAAATAGCAAGTGTAAGCTAGTGAACATTGGGCCAGTAACGTTCCAGTGAAAGCTATGGGTCTTAAGGTAAAGACTGTAGCTGTCAGCCAATAGTTGGTTTAGCCCTGCGGCGATTTCTTCTCTGTGAGCTTGATTGATACCTATGTTAATCATGGCGTTTTCCTTCTATTGTCTTACTGAGTGTGTTTAGTCTAATCTTCTGATATTAAATGTAAAATGAGTAAATTAGATTTTGTAAATCTATAAATTCGATTGAACTTCCGAGTGTTAAATCTCGTAAGCGATAAAGCCAGATATCATCTCCTTTCGCCGTGCTGCAGTAACAATGCCATGGCAGAACTGCTATCCTAGCGGCATATTGTGAGTCGATACTTTAATTGAATAAAACTGACCTTAATGAATAAATCAGCCTATTTAACCGCCATGAATGTGACAACTTGGCGAGTGCGCGACACTAAGGTGAAACCTTATTTAGTGATTTGGGATGAAAACGGTGAGTTACCAGAAGCAGAGCCGCTTATTGACGCTGTGCTAAAGCTTATCGACATAAAGCGTGACGAATGTGATTTTGACTGTGAGCCCCATACGGGTAAACAGATCGTTTGGGATCTGCGACGTCACAAAGTTAGGCCACGTACCGCATGGTTAGTGTCTGAGCCGTTGGCCGATTTATTGGTGGGTTGGCAGGCTAAAAGCGCGCTCTGGCAGCAGATTTACCAATGGCGCGACCAAGTTAGCGGCCAAGCGCCAAGCAAGTCTTAAGCTCTACTCGTAAATACATTAATAACCAATACTTTGGAATACCGGCGTTGAACATCCCACCAGTAGATAGTCTATTCACAACACCATTCGCAGCACAATTGACAGCAGGTTTGCCTGTTGAGCTTGTGGCTCTCACGCTTGAAGATGTTCCCCAAATGGCGCAGCTTGAATCCTTGGCCCATAGCCATCCCATGAGTGAGGGGAATCTTGCCGATTGTTTTGGTCACTTGTACCGTGTCCTAGGTTTAAAGTTGAGTGCTCACTTAGAGGTAGATGTAAATACTGAGGCAAATATTGACGTCGTTTCGGATTCAGATACTTATCACGTCGAAGGACTCTTAGGGTTTGCGATAGTGCAGCAAATTATCGATGAAGTGACTTTATTGGATATTTGCCTATTACCGAGTCAGCAGGGCAAAGGTTACGGCAAGTTATTACTTAAGGCTGTGATGATATCGGCCAAGGTATCGGGCGCTGTGGTGCTTATGTTAGAAGTGCGAGAGTCTAATCTCGGCGCCCGTGCTTTATATCAAAAGGCTGGCTTTATTGAATCGGGACGTCGCAAAGGTTACTACCCGATAGAGGGCGGTAAAGAAGATGCTATCTTGATGGATTTAGCGATAACCCAAGAATAAGCAGAGCATTAGCGTTCATGTCGTATAACGACAGCTATACGAACCACTCTTCATAAACAACAGTCATAAATAATAGTCATAAAAACAGCCAATAAAAAACAGCGCCTAAGCGCTGTTTTTCTATTTTAATAACCTTGAAATCTACATCACCTAAGCTCTGTATCTAAGCAAGAAGGTTATTTCACTTCTTTACCTTGGGCTTGCAGGTCCGCATGGTAGCTTGAGCGCACTAATGGGCCACAGGCTGCATGGGTAAAACCTAACTCATCGGCTAAGGCTTTAAGCTCATCAAATTCCGCTGGCGGCACATAACGTTCAACCGGTAAGTGGAACTTAGACGGCTGTAGGTATTGGCCTAAGGTCAGCATTTCAACGTTGTGGGCGCGCAAGTCACGTAATACTTGAGCGATTTCTTCGTTGGTCTCACCCAATCCCATCATCAGGCCTGATTTAGTCGGCACATTGGGATGACGTTCTTTAAAGCGTTTGAGCAGATCGAGCGACCATTGGTAATTCGCACCTGGGCGCGCTTTACGATAATGCATGGGCGCCGTTTCTAAGTTGTGGTTAAACACATCAGGCGGCTCAGTCGATAAAATATCTAAGGCAGCATCGATACGACCACGGAAATCAGGCACTAAGGTTTCGATCTTGATGTCAGGATTTAGTTTGCGGATCTCACGGATACAATCGGCAAAATGCTGGGCGCCACCATCACGTAAATCGTCACGATCTACAGAGGTAATCACCACATATTTTAGCTTCATATCGCGGATAGTTTGCGCCAATTTAACTGGCTCTTCAGCATCAGGCTTAAGCGGACGACCATGGGCCACGTCGCAGAATGGGCAACGACGAGTACAAATCGCACCCAAAATCATAAAGGTTGCTGTGCCGTGGTTGAAGCATTCAGCGAGGTTAGGGCAAGAGGCTTCTTCACAGACAGAGTGCAGGCCATTTTTACGCAGCGCTTGCTTGATGTCTAAAATGCGTTGATTCGATGCCGGCAGTTTAACCCGTAACCAATCGGGTTTACGCAACATAGTGTCGCGCTCTGATGGGACGATTTTGACCGGAATACGAGACACTTTATCGGCATCTCTTAGTTTTACTCCGGGTTGTAAACGTTCAGGCCTATTCATGACGCTGCTAATCCTTGATGATGAACTAGGTGTTGATAGCCCAGTAATTGGCTAAAAGTAATAGTAAGTTGCTCGCCCGCTTCAATCACGGTTTGTGGTCCGCCAAGTGCTTTGCATTGCACCATTTCAAGACCGGCATAACCACAAGGGTTGATGCGGCGAAATGGTGCTAAATCCATATCGACATTAAGGGCTAATCCATGGAATGAACAGCCTTTACGGATGCGTAATCCGAGGGAGGCAATTTTACGTTCATCCACATATACGCCCGGCGCATCGGCCTTGGCATAAGCGTTAATTTCGTACTTGGCGAGCATATCGACAATGCTTTGCTCTATATGAGTAACGAGTTGACGCACGCCGACTTTACTACGTTTTATGTCGAGAAGAGGGTATACCACTAGTTGTCCAGGGCCGTGGTAAGTGACTTGGCCACCACGGTCCACTTGGATCACAGGAATATCGCCAGCATTCAAAATATGCTCGCTTTTACCAGCTTGGCCTTGGGTAAACACGGGTGGGTGTTCTACTATCCACAGCTCATCTGGGCTCTCACTATTACGCGTGTCAGTGTAGTGCTGCATAGCATGCCACACTGATTCGTAATCTTGTTTTCCAAGATGCCGAATGTGCAAAGTCGTGTCTTGCAAGGGCAACCTCTCCCCTTAGAATTGAGTGGCGCTATTATACGCCTCTTGACCATAAATGTAAGACAGATCACATTTCATGGCCTTGAGGAATATTTATAGTACGCGGCGTACGCCTTCGATGGCGGCAAGTTCAGTGTACAAAATTTCGATATGGTCTTTGCTGGTCACTGTCACGCGGATAGTAATGGAGTGATAGCTACCTTTGCTCGACGTTTTTGTCGAAGGTGAATAATCACCCGGTGCATGTTTTTGTACCACAGCCACGACTTTGTCAGTTAGCGTTTCGTGGGCTTCACCGACGACCTTAAAAGGAAATGCGCAAGGGAAATCCATCAGTTCATCAAATTTAGTGTCTAACATACTCAGTACTCTTAGCGGCTATATTGGGATATATATGGTGGCGATTATACCCGATTCAAGGGCGATGCACTCCCCAAAAAAATAAAGCCACCCTAAGGTGGCTTTATTTATGGGACTTAGCTTAGCTAAACCATCCAGAAAACATCTGCTTAAAGTAATCGACTAATTTACTAAACCAGCTACCTTCGTTGACTTCTTGCAACGTCACCAGTGGGAACTGGGCAATGTCTTTACCATCTAGTTGGAAGAATAGACGGCCTACAGTTTCACCTTTTTTCAACGGTGCATCTAATGGCTTAGTCAATTCGAAGTTTGCTTTCAAGTCTTTACCGCGGCCACGGCTGATCGTAATAGGTGTATCAGTTGCGACGCCTAAATCAACAGTGCTCTTGTCACCGTACCATATTTGTTGGGTTGTGAAGCTATCACCCGCTTTGTAAGGCGTGACAGTTTCAAAGAAACGGAAGCCATAGGTCAGTAACTTTTTACTTTCAGCTTTACGGGCTGATTCACTTTGAGTACCCAGAACCACAGAAATCAAACGCATGCCGTCTTTGGTTGCAGATGCGACTAAGTTGTAACCTGCACCAGAGGTGTGGCCTGTCTTGATACCGTCCACGCTCATGCTGTTATCCCACAACAAACCATTACGGTTATATTGTTTGATACCGTTGAAGGTATAAAATTTTTCGCTATAGATGCGGTATTCTTCTGGAACGTCGCGGATTAAGGCTGCACCTAACAATGCCATATCATAGGCAGTTGTTTTGTGGTTTTCTGAGTCTAATCCATGGGAGTTTTCGAAGTAGCTATCACGCATACCCAGCTGTTTTGTCCATGAGTTCATCATGTCAACGAAGGCGCCTTCGGTGCCAGCGATATGCTCTGCCATAGCTACACACGCATCGTTACCCGATTGGATGATGATACCGCGGTTTAAATCCCCGACTTTAACGGTAGTTCCAACTTCAATGAACATCTTAGAGGAGTCAGAGAAGTTTTTAGACCAGGCATTTTTACTGATAGTCACATCATCATCGACCGAGACATTGCCCGCTTTGATTTCTTGACCTATGACATAACTGGTCATCATTTTAGTTAAGCTGGCTGGGTTAAGGCTTTCATAAGCGTTACTCTCAGCGATAATCTGGCCCGAATTATAATCCATCAAGACGAAAGCCTTGGCGGCCACTGCTGGTGCATCAGGTGTAATAATAGGCTGCGCAGCATAAACGGGGAGAGACACACTGGAAATTAGCAGCAATGTTTTAATGGGACTTTTTACAAAATTCATCATTAACTTGGCACGTCTTTTGGTTGTATTAAATGGAAAGGATTCGAGAAGATCTCCAACAGTGTACCACTTTCTGACTGTGGGTTTTAGTGAAGGTTCCTTCATCTCTATTTTTAAATCAATTCTGGTCCGAGCAAACAGTGATTACTCATGGACTATATAGCCCTCAGGAAACCCATTTTGCTGGACGTTATTGAGCAGTTTGTCTGCTAATTCAGGTTGGCCTATGGGGCCGAGCTGTAGTCTAAACATATTGTTTGCGGCTTGTACACGGGTCTTTACCTGATATTTTCGCTCCAGATTTTTCGCCATGGTATTGAGTTTGGCTTTATCTTTCGATGCGACTAACTGAATGTAATGATTACCTGTATCTTGCGCGCTGGCAATAGCCGAATTAGTGGCCGCGACACTGCCGACATACACCACATCGAGTTTGATCCGCGCGGTTCCTTTGCCGAGCATGCCGAGTTTATAGGCCGCGGCGTAGGAGACGTCGAGAATACGGTCTGAGTGGAATGGCCCGCGATCGTTGATACGAATGATCACTTGCTTATTGTTATCTAAGTTAGTGATCCGAGCATAACTTGGCAGTGGCAGCGTTTTATGGGCACCTGACATGGAATACATGTCATAGGGTTCGCCATTGGATGTCTCATAGCCATGAAATTTTTCACCGTACCATGAGGCACGGCCCGTTTCACTAAAACCTTGGCCTGTGTTCATCACAGTGTAAGACTCGCCGTAAACCGTATAAGGCTTGTTACCGCGGCGACTATAGGGCTCGTACTTAGGCGTGGCATTTGGCACATGATCCACATTGGGTGGATTGAGTGGCAGCTTGTCATTCTTTAGCGAATAGCGCCCCTTGTTGGGGTCCATATTTTTTTTGTTTGTGCTGGAGCTAGCTTGGTTTGGGCTCGAAGAACACGCAACAAGTGTGAAGCACGCAACCAAAGCGACAAGCTGTAAAAGATTATTTTTTAGCGGCATGCTGTTCCTTTAATTGTTGGCTAAATTGATAAACGGCCATTGAATACAAAGGACTGCGATTATAGCGAGTGATTACATAAAAATTGTTTAAGCCAAGCCAATAATCATCGTGATCGGCTTGTTCCAGTTTAATGAGTAAGGCTTTTTGCGAGACATCCAAGTCCCTCGCATCAGCCAAGGACAAGGTTGGCGTTAGAATATTGGCGACTTTATAATTGAGCTTTTCGCCTGCCCATACTTTCGCTTTTGGCGCTGTTTGGCTGCTATTGACCAGCGGCAAAGCAACGGGTGCATTGGCTTGCCAACCGTGTTCATGGAAATAATTGGCAACACTGCCAATCGCATCCTCTGGGCTTTGCAATAAATCGCGGTTACCACTGTTATCGAAATCGACGGCGTAATGGCGGTAACTTGAGGGAATAAACTGCCCATAACCCATGGCACCCGCATAGGAGCCTTTGAGGGTATTGATATCTAAGTGCTCTTCTTTGACTAATTTCATCAACTCACCAAATTCCTTGCGGAAAAAGGTGGCGCGAGGCGGATAGTGAAAACCTAAGGTATAGAGGGAATCAATTACAGGGTAATTACCTGTGAACTGGCCGTAGAAGGTTTCAATCCCAATAATGGCAACGATAATCTGTGGGTCGACTTGGTACTTAGCCGCCGCTTTAGCAATGGTTTTCTCGTGTTTTTTCCAAAAAGCGAGCCCAGCATCAAGACGTTTTTCTGTTAAAAAAATCGGGTAATACACATGCCAAGGTTTTGCTTCCCATGGACGGGTCATCGCATCGATAACCCCTTGGTTGTATTTTGCTTTGTCTAGAAAAGCGAGCACTTCTGTCCGAGTAAAACCTTGTTTTACTTGAGCTTGGATAAACTCTTCTTTGAGCTCAGCGGGAGTTGCGGGTACTAGTACTTTATCCACTGCGGGAGCCACTGGGGTGCTTGAAGCGGGTGCCTGCGCGGGTGTCGGTTCATTTGCCGTGGTGCATGCGACTAAGTATGAACTTAAACACAGTAAACCGAGTGGAGCCAAATAAGCTCGGAGAGTAGGCATAAAAAAGTCCCTAAAATTATCTATCTACGAAACGTCTATGGGTATGAATGCTCATAAGAATGCCAAACCCTGTCATCAATGTCAGCATGGAGGTTCCACCATAACTGACAAGGGGCAGTGGTACACCTACCACGGGCAGGATACCTGAAACCATGCCAATATTCACAAAAACATAAACGAAAAACGTCAGCGTGATACTGCCAGCCAGTAGACGAGCGAAACTGGTTTGTGCGCGGGAGGCGATGACTAACCCACGCCCTATGATGTAAAGGTACATAATTAACAGTAAGATACTGCCAATTAAACCAAATTCTTCACCGATCACCGCAAAGATAAAGTCGGTATGGCGCTCGGGAATAAACTCAAGCTGTGATTGAGTGCCTTCGAGCCAACCTTTGCCCCAAAGTCCACCTGAGCCGATAGCGATTTTCGACTGGATAATGTGATAACCCGCGCCGAGGGGATCTTGCTCTGGATCGAGCAAGGTTAATACCCGCGTTCTTTGGTAATCGTGCATCAAGAAATACCAAAGGATAGGCAGGAAGGCGAGTACTGCTGCGATAAAGCTGCCAACAATAATCCAGCTCATGCCCGATAAAAACAGCACGAAAATCCCCGATGCAGCCACCAAAATTGAGGTGCCTAAGTCGGGTTGTTTAGCGATCAATAGGGTTGGTACGAGTAAAATCACTCCTGCGCCAGCGAGGTAACGTTTCTTGGGGGGAAGAGGGAACTTACTGATATACCAAGCCATAGTGATGGGGAAGGCGAGTTTAATAAGCTCTGATGGTTGGAACTCCATAAAGCCTAAGTTCAACCAGCGCTGCGCGCCTTTATTGATTTCACCGAAAAAGTGTACCCCAAGCAGCAAGACAACCCCCGCAAGATAAATGGGTAATGCCCAACGTTTAAGCGCTTCAGGATTGATTTGTGCCATGGTAAACATGATGCCTAGCGACAACACCATACGGAATAGTTGTCGTTCCATCATTTCTAAATCTGCACCGCTGGCAGAATAGATGACAAACAGGCCAAAGCCCATCACAGCTAATAGTCCGAGCAATAATGGCAAGTCTATGTGCAAGCGTTGCCAGATGTTTTGATATTGGCTATGGGTACTCATGGTATGGGTTTCCAAGTATCTCTAAGCATATATTCATCGAGCATAGCTCGAGCGACTGGGCCAGCATTTGCGCCGCCCCAACCTGCGTTTTCCATCACGACGGCGAGGACGATTTTAGGATCCTCGAAGGGCGCATAGGCCACAACTAAGGCATTATCGCGGAAATGTTCGGCAATTTTACTGGCATCGTATTTAGTATTTTCCGCCACGCCGATGACCTGTGCAGTACCGGTTTTCATTGCGGCAGTGTAAGTGGCATCGGTAAAGCGTGACTTATTTGCAGTTTGGCGCATAGCTTCGTTGATGATGTTCCAGTTACGGGGATTTTTAAGTTCAATTGGCGGTAACTCATTAATCGGTGAGTCAATTTTGGCGGTATTGTCTTTAATGGATCTCAGCAGATGTGGCGGGAGACGGCGGCCTTTGTTGGCCATAATCCCAACGGCATTAGCGAGTTGTAATGGAGTTGCCGTCCAATAACCTTGGCCAATACCTACGGAAATGGTGTCGCCTATATACCAAGCTTGATTGTACTTTAAGCGTTTCCATTCTTTGGATGGCATATTGCCAGCCGATTCTTCAAAGATATCAATCCCTGTATTTTGGCCAAAGCCAAATTGTTCCATAAAGCGGGCGATATGATCGACACCGACCTTATAGGCTAACTCATAGAAAAAGGTATCGCAGGATTCTACAATCGCGCTATAAACGTTGACCCAGCCATGCCCCCAGCGTTTCCAGTCGCGGTATTTACGTTCAACACCAGGTATTTGCCAAAAACCGGGATCCCACACTCGGGTACTCTCGCTAATGGCTTTCTCATCAAGGCCTAACAGTGCGAGGTGAGGCTTGATGGTAGACGCAGGTGCATATTGACCTTGAGTCGCACGGTTGATCAAAGGGCGGGATTTATCATTGAGTAACGCACTGTAATCTTTGCTATTAATGCCTTGTACAAACTGGTTTGGATCATAGCTTGGGCTCGATACCATAGCTAATACTCCACCGTCACGGGGATCGATGGCAACAATAGAACCGCGCAGACCTGTGAGTAGTTCCACCGCTTTTTGTTGCAGCTTGAGATCTAAGGTGAGGTAAATATCTTGCCCCGGCTCTGGCGGAACAATTTTTAAGGTGCGAATGGCGCGGCCGCGGTTGTTCACTTCTTCTTCTAAGTGTCCGGGTTTACCATGCAGCAAGGATTCATAAAATTTTTCAATGCCTTGCTTACCAATGTCTTTGGTTGCCGCATAGTTTTTCCACAGATCGCTGCGTTCAAGTTGGGCGCGATCTCGGGTGTTAATTTTGCCTACATAGCCCAGCACATGAGTGATTTGCGCGCCGTAGGGATAGTTACGTTTAAGACCCGCTTCGACCGAAATACCCGGAAATCTGTGTTGGTTAACACTGAAAATGGCCACTTGTTCTTCGGTGAGCTGGTTTTTGAGTGTTAGCGGTTTGAAACGGCGATGAAATTTCAGGGCGTCAGTAAAGGTTTCGCGCTCGTCATCGCTGATCTCAATTAACTTGCCGAGTTCATCTAAGGTCTCTGACATGTTACTGATTTTTTCGGGCACGAGATCGAGGGAATAAAAGGGTAAATTTTCAGCTAAAAGTATGCCGTTGCGATCGTAAATGAGACCACGACTAGGGGCAATTGGAACAACACGGATGCGATTATCATTTGAGCGAGTTGCATAATCTTTATAGGATTCAACCTGTAAATGATAAAGGTTGGTGACTAGTACGCTAAATAGAGCGAAAACGCAAAAAAAAGTGAAAAGCGCCCTGCGCTTAAAAAGAGACGCCTCGGCGGCGTGATCATGCATTGTTATCCGCTTTTTTGGCGACACTTATGCTATCTCCGGCTGATCCCATGACGGGTGGTTGACACTCGTTAACATCAAGATCCCGCTATTCTCTATGGTAGGGGTGATTCGTGTTCACGCTCCACGCGCGGTACAAACTTTCGGCAACCACCACCCGTACGAGTGGGTGAGGTAAGGTTAATGCCGAAAGACACCAACTTTGGTTTGCCGCTTCTTTGCAAGCTGGCGCTAATCCTTCAGGTCCACCAATCAGTAAACTGACGTCGCGACCATCGAGTTGCCATTTAGTCAGCGCGGTTGCTAGCTCGGGGGTCGTCCAGTTTTTGCCGGGGAGATCTAAGCTAACAATATGATTGCCTTTGGGAATGGCCGCCAACATTTGTTCGCCTTCTTTTTGAAGTATCCGGACAATGTCGGCATTTTTCCCCCGCTTTCCAGCGGGTATTTCGATAAGCTCCAGCGCCATATCACGGGGAAAACGGCGCTGGTATTCTTCGAAACCACGGGTAACCCAATCGGGCATCCGTGTTCCTACTGCGATGAGCTGTAACTTCATCAGTCTTGCTTTTCTGACCAGAGCTTTTCAAGCTGGTAGAAATCACGGGTTTGATCTTGCATAACGTGCAGGATCACATCGCCCATGTCCACAAGAACCCATTCGCTGCTTTCGCGGCCTTCAACACCTAAAGGTGGAATACCGGCTTTTTTCGCTTCAACCACAAGGTTTTCAGCGATAGCTTTAACGTGAGTCTTTGATGTACCTGAACATATGACCATGTAGTCAGTGATGTTAGATTGCTTGCTGACATCCAGAACAACAACGTCTCTGGCTTTCAAGTCGTCGATCTTGTCGACAACAAACTGTTTTAATTCCGCGCTCTGCACGCTGGCGTACCTCATTAATTTTAAATAGCGCGGTAGTATACCAGTGTTGCTGCTGGGAATACATTGTCATTGGCAGTTGAGTTGGCGATATCTGCTTACGGTTCGAGCTAAGGTAAGTAAAGTCGTTGATTTTTGATGTAATCTAGCGTGACGGGCATGAGTAAATCGGTGGGCATTTCGCCTTTTGCCAGTTGTTCGCGGATTTGAGTTGAAGAAATATCCTGTGGCGTAATTGTCACAGGGAAAATCTGCCCACAGTTTTTATGGACACTGCGAGTACGACCTTCCACTGTCCCTTGGGGCGCTTGACTGCGGGCCGTCAATACCTGTTGCATAGGATGCTCTGCATCGAGCTGCCAACCCGGGCGCTGGCAGACAACGAGATGGGCAAAGTCGAATAGGCGTTGCCACTCATGCCAGCTTTTTAATTGGATGAAAGAGTCCATCCCCATGATAAAAAACAGCTCATCTTCAGGATGTAAGGCTTTCAGTTGCTCAAGGGTGACCACTGTGTAGGAAGGCGTGTCGCGTTTGGCTTCGATGTCGCACAGTGCAAATCCGTCGAGTTGCTGACAGACATCAGCTACCATTTTGAGGCGCTGTGTTGTGGTTAAGTTCGGCTGCTGTTTATGGGGCGGAATATGGTTCGGCATCAGCAGGATTTTATCCAAGGCTAATGCTTGCTTCACTTCAATCGCAGGACGGATATGACCATAGTGTATCGGGTCAAAGGTGCCGCCTAATATACCAATACGCATATCAACTCTTTGGTTAATCAATGATTAGTCTATGGCTATATGTGCTAGGTGCCGATGGGCTCTAGGATCAAATAACAGACACAGGTGGCTCAGACCAGTCCAATCCTCTTTACCCTGCTGCTTTAAGTTGAGCTCAAGTTTCGAGGCAAGGGCGAGCATATGTTCGAGTTGTTCAAGGCTGAGTCGTTGCAGCGCCGCTTGATACAGTGGTTTACGTTTATCCCAAATTCGATGTTTACCCCAGAGTGCACTCAGCGCAACGCCTTGGGTTTGCTCGCATTTCAAATTGAATAACAAACCGAGTTCTTTAAACAAGGCCCACAGCAGGATAGGTAAGGCAGTGCCTTCGCCATTGAGCTGGGCTAGCATGTGCTGCGCGCTATCCTGTTTATTATTTAATAATGCATCCGTGAGTTGGAATACGGTGAAGCGCGACTGATCTTCAAAATAGTGGCCCAGTTCGTCAGCACTGACGGGTTTTGTTGGGCTCAGGAGTTGCAGCAACTGCATGGCTTGATCGGCAGCCAGTAAATTCCCTTCATACAGAGAATGCAGCATAGCACGGGCATCAGGCTGCAGATTGAGCTTAAAGTGCTTGATGCGGCCATCGAGCCAGCGCATAAACTGCTCGCCCTCTGGCGTGGCGCAGGGCAGATACATGCCATGGGCATCTAAGGTCTTAAACCATTTACTGTTGGTTTGCTCTGTGGCGAGCTTTGGCCCTTCGATAATCAACAGCATATCGGGATTGGGCGTCTGCAATAGGGCTTGCAGTGTGCTTGAGCCTTCGGCACCGGGCTTAGCTTGGGGAAGGGTTAGCTCAATCAAGCGTTTACTGGAAAACAGGCTCATGGCCTGCCATTCCTGAGTCAGATCGTTCCAATTAAAGCCCGTCTCTTGAATGAGTTGGACTTTTTCATCGAATCCCTGACGCTTGGCGAATTGGCGGATCTGATCTTTGGTGGTTTCAATCAACCAAGGATCATCCCCAAAAATCAGATAACAAGGAAATAACTGGTTAAGGTGGCGGGAGAGTTGGTCTGGATAGACTCTCATTTAATGATAGCCCCGCATTAATTCACCTCAGTACTGGCCATTGCCTGCAGAATACGATCGGCAGCTTGGATACGCATTTCCTTCGTCAGCAATTCCATTTCACGACTCTTTGCCAATGCGGTACGCGGATCGTCTAAGTAGTCGCGGCGAATTTCAACCTTGAAAGGCTGCGCTTCTTTGCCCGGCAGTGCCACAGCAAATTCGACTAAATAAATTAGCTCATACTCGGCGACGTTACCTGTGGGGTACAAAGATAATGTCGAGCGTTCAAGGGAGTCGGTGATTAGCCTTAATACTGGAACGTCATCGGCGGCGTCGACAACTTGGATATTGTTCAAGCGCAGGCGTTCACGCACCAGACGGGTGAGTTCACTGTATTCATCCACGCTGCTCAAACTCAAATGATTGAGGGCATCAGGGATCTGATAACTGCGTTGAAGCTTAAAACCGCAACCAGCACTGGTCATAATGACCAGTGCCATGATTGCGAAGCATATGCGTTTGATTAGCATAGATTTCGCGGTTTCCTATTCGTGGTATACCCTACAGGCTTGAAGTTGCAGCTATGCTGCAACTTCATTGGCTTTGAGTATAGCGAGTTATTAGCAGCCGTTAATTGGCCACTATGCTGAGCAGTTTGCCCGGCACATAGATCACTTTACGTACTGTCAGGCCGTCTAGGTATTTGATCACGTGTTCATCACTCATGCCTAAGGCTTCTACTGATTCTTTATCAGCGTCGGCGGCTACTGTGATTTTTGCGCGAACTTTACCGTTAACTTGCACAACGATGAGCTTGCTGTCTTCAACTAGCGCAGCTTCATCAACGACTGGCCATTGGCTGTCTTCGATGTTGCTTGCATTACCTAACTCGTTCCACAGGTTAAAGCTCACATGCGGAATGATAGGGTACAGCAAACGTACGATGGCCGATAAGGCTTCGCCAATAATGGCGTTGTCTTGACCTGTGGTTTGTGGTGCTTTTTGCAGATGGTTCATCAGTTCCATCACGGCGGCAACCGCAGTGTTGAACATCTGACGGCGGCCGATATCGTCGGTCACTTTCGCGATCGTCTTGTGGACCTCACGGCGCAGCGCTTTTTGCTCGCTTGTTAACTTGCTGACATCTAAGGCTTCGCTATTGTCTTGGGCGATATACTCGCTTGCAAGTTTCCACAGACGTTTAATGAAGCGGTGTGCGCCTTCAACGCCAGACTCTTGCCATTCCAGAGTTAATTCTGGTGGTGAGGCGAACATCATAAATAGGCGAACCGTATCTGCGCCGTATTTTTCGACCATGACTTGAGGATCGATACCATTGTTTTTCGACTTAGACATCTTGCACATGCCGGTATAAACCAGCTCGTTGCCGTCTTTGTCGATAGCCTTAGTAATACGGCCCTTGTCGTCTTTTTCTGTAGTCGCTACATCTAAAGGCGAAACCCATACACGGGCGCCTTTTTCGTTGATGTAGTAGAAAGCATCGGCCAACACCATGCCTTGGGTCAGCAGTTGTTTGGCTGGCTCGTTAGAGTTAACCAGACCTGCATCACGCAGCAACTTGTGGAAGAAGCGGAAATATAACAAATGCATACAAGCGTGTTCGATACCGCCAATGTATTGATCCACAGGTAGCCAGTAGTTGGCTTTAGCAGGATCTAACATTTCGTCTGCATGCGGGCTGCAATAACGGGCGTAATACCAAGACGATTCCATAAAGGTATCGAAGGTATCGGTTTCGCGCAGCGCATCTTGGCCATTAACTTGGGTTTTTGCCCATTCTTTATCGGCCTTGATTGGGCTTTGAATCCCGTCCATCACGACATCTTCTGGCAGCAATACTGGCAGTTGATCTGCTGGCGTTGGGATCACAGTGCCGTCGGCTAAGGTCACCATAGGGATTGGTGCGCCCCAGTAACGCTGACGTGAAACACCCCAATCGCGCAGGCGATAGTTGACTTGGCGCTTGCCTTTACCTTCGGCGACTAACTTGTTAGCGATGGCATTAAAGCCCGCTTCAAAGTCTAAACCGTCGAACTCACCCGAGTTAAACAGTACGCCTTTTTCGGTATAAGCGGTTTCGCTAATGTCCACTTCGCCATCAACAGGCTTGATCACAGCTTCAATCGCTAGACCGTATTTTTTTGCAAATTCAAAGTCACGTTGGTCGTGGCCTGGAACTGACATCACAGCGCCTGTGCCATAGTTCATCAACACAAAGTTAGCTGCCCAAATTGGGACTTGCTTACCAGTGATCGGATGAATGGCGAAAAGCCCTGTAGCGACACCGCGTTTTTCCATGGTCGCGAGTTCGGCTTCAGATGTTGTGCTGTTTTTGCACTCATCGATAAAGGCGGCAAGCTCAGGATTGGTTTGCGCGGCGATTTCAGCTAATGGATGACCTGCGGCAATCGCCACATAGGTCACGCCCATTAAGGTATCTGGACGCGTGGTATAGATATCGAAGCTTTTATCGTGACCTGCGACGCCGAAGGTCATTTCCACACCTTCGCTGCGACCAATCCAGTTGCGCTGCATGGTCTTAACCTGTTCAGGCCAGCCATCTAAGGTATCGATATCGTTTAATAATTCTTCTGCATAGGCAGTGATCTTAATAAACCACTGTGGAATTTCTTTTTGTTCCACAGGGGTATCACAGCGCCAGCAGCAACCGTCTTGAACTTGCTCGTTCGCCAGTACGGTTTCATCGTTTGGACACCAGTTGACTGAAGCTGTCTTTTTATAGACTAGGCCTTTCTCGTACAACTTAGTGAAGAACCATTGTTCCCAGCGATAATATTCAGGGGTACAAGTGGCGATTTCACGGCTCCAATCGTAACCAAAACCCAGCAATTTCAGCTGGTTCTTCATGTATTCTATGTTTTCATAGGTCCATGGTGCAGGCGCAGTCTTGTTGTTAATTGCGGCATTTTCTGCGGGCAAACCAAAGGAGTCCCAACCAATAGGCTGGAGCACGTTTTTGCCTTGAAGACGTTGAAAGCGTGCAACTACGTCACCTATGGTATAGTTGCGTACGTGTCCCATGTGGAGTCTGCCAGAAGGGTACGGAAACATCGAAAGGCAATAAAACTTTTCTTTGTTTGCGTCTTCAGTGACTTCGAAGGTTTTGTTGTCATGCCAGTGCTTTTGCACTAAGGCTTCAATTTCTGAGGGATTATATTGCTCTTGCATCACTCTATTTCCGGCAGTGCCGCCTATTATTGGATCTAACGCCATATCAGCGCGAGTAAGATCTGCATAGAATAAACTAGAAGCGATGCATTAAAAAGGTTCGTATGAAGGAGTATTGGTTATGAATGATAGAAGTAACGCGTTACTAGGACTGTATCAAGCCTTAATTACCGAAGTGAAATCTCAATTTTCAGAAGATAACACTATGACTGTAAAGAACTTATTCAATTCTGTCACTCAAGGTAAGGAGTATTTACGTCTTAAAGAACAGGCAGGGGAAGATGAACTCGCTTTAGTCGAACAATTCTTAAAGCGTGATATTACGAGTTTTCTCCGTGAGCAGAACGCGGATAGTTTGAGTCATAGCCCAACCGTGATTACTTTAGAGAATACGCTTTGGCATTGGCTCAGTGAAATCACCGACCGCAGCCAAGTAGAATGGCATGAGTTAACGCAAGATTTTAAGCACCAAGGCTACTACAAAAGTGGTGACATAGTGAATCAGGGCATCATGGTGTGCACTAACTGTGGCAATGAAATGAGTATTGAATTTCCAAGTCCCATCCCAGATTGTCCAGAGTGTGATCATGAAGAATTTACCCGCGAGCCGCTAACGCCTTAATCAAGGTGATGATGTTATGCAGCTAAAACGACGCCTCTGCGTCGTTTTTTTTAGAGTTCTATTAGACCTAAATGGCTCATATCTGCATTAATTAGGCTGTTATATCAATTGTTGGTACGAGAGTAGTTGAGGATTTGACCGCCAAAGGGCGCTAATAAAAATTCAGTGTGAATGGGTTTATGTTGCGTGTGTTCGTAACCTAAGGTCACCATACGTTTACTGAATTTTGCATGATTACCACGGCCTGGATCGACTAAGACTACATCACAAACCGGTTTAGCATGCTGCTCAATAAATTGTGACAACAGATCGGCATGCTCTTGTTCGTACAAGAGATCGCTACCGATGATCAGATCAAATAAGCCTAAATTCGTTTGTGCATCTGCCCATCCTGTTCGAACAAACGGAATCGCACGACCATGATTTAAATCGACATTTTGCTTAAGGAAATTTTCCGACTCGGGGTGATAGTCGGTTGCTGTGATGTCGGCATGTCTGTGGTTTAGCACTAGACTTGCCAGCCCTATACCGCAGCCAACTTCAAGAATGCGTTTATTATCAATTTGATAATCGGCCATATGATGGGATAGCACTTGGCTAGACGGCCAAACTATGCCAAATAATGGCCAAGTTGCGGAGGAAATACCGAGCTTTTCAGCTTCGCCATCTAGGTCTTCAAATTCTTGGTTATTTCTTAGGGTTCTGACATGAATGTCGAGATCCCCAAATTCGTGGGTTTGGTAGCGCACGCGAAGCTGTGCCATAGAGTTGCCTTGACTATGTACCTTGGTTAAGGAACGAGGTAATGGTACCAATCATATTGGCTATGCAGACACAGTCACTGTGATTGGTATAAGGCCACGTCTAATCGTTCACCTTAACGTGGAACGCGCAATCAGCCTAATGTATTCGCAGACAATTGCGGGATAACACAGGTCAACTGAGTGTCAGCCTAACAACCTTGGGTGCTGATATCATATTGCGGCGCAGTGTTGGCATCGCTGGCTTGGGTGTAGCGGAAATAGCATTGGTCATCATTCACTAAGGAATTGTTGTTAAGATCGTAACCTATGTAAGTGATATCAACGCCTTGATATTGGATGATAAGTTTATCATCTGAGGTGATCCAGTTTTCCACATCAGTATTATCGAGGTAACCCCATTTCAATCTGGTATCGGGCGTGCCATCACCATTGAGGTCGATATCAATAATATCATCGCGCCCAGCTACCGCTTGGCTTAGTAGGCTAGGCATTTGGGTTTTTGAGTAAGCAAGCATATTGGCTGTTTTAACGCTGGCTTGTACTTGGCTTAAGGTTTGTACCCGCGCTTCTTTACTTAAACCGATAAATCTAGGCGCGGCGATCACAGCCAAGATCCCAAGCACAATAATCACAACGACAAGTTCAATTAAGGTAAAACCTGCCACATCTTGTTTATTGACTTGGTAATGCATGGCCTCAATCCTATTGCGTTTTAAAACGTCGGGCAAGACCGAGTAGAACGATTAAACCACAGAGTATCAGTAGGGGCATTTGGCCTAATTTTGCAAACCAAGTTTGTCCTGTGACTAATGGAATAGTTGCACTTAGCACGCCTATTTCAAACTGTGGTAATGACGCTGTGATATTGCCATGCTCATCGACTATGGCTGTCACGCCATTGTTGGTTGTGCGTAATAGAGGCCGACCCAATTCAACCGCGCGCATTTGAGCGATTTCCATATGCTGTAATGGCCCATTTGAGCTACCAAACCATGCATCGTTAGAGACAGTTAATAGTATATCTGTCCCTTGATTAACGTTGTCGCGCAACTGTTCCGGAAAGGCTATTTCATAACAAATCGCGGGCGCGATTTTATGGCCTAGGGCGCTGAGGTTCGGCTGTTGATATTCGCCTCGTGTAAAGGACGACATGGGCAAATTAAAGAAAGGTGCTATCGGGCGCAGCAGCGTTTCAAAGGGGACAAACTCGCCAATTGGCAACAGATGGTGTTTCTTAAATTGATTGCTACCATCGCCCTCATAGTCTGGGCCTGCTTGTTGTTTCTGATTATGATTACCAAGCACAATCAATGAATTATAGAACTCATTGTTTTGATGGCTAATAATGCCTGTGATAATTGAGGTATGGTTTAGATTGGCGACTTTATTGGCGTTATCTAAAAAGTCCTGCACCATAGATTCTGGCGCTGGAATTGCTGCTTCTGGCCAAATAATGATATCGGCATCCAGATGTTCGCGGGATAAATCCATGTATTTTAACAGCGTCGGCCACAGGGCATCGGGTTCCCACTTCATGCTTTGGGGAATATTGCCTTGTACCAGTGCCACTTTAACATTTTCACCCGTAGGATGAATGTCCCAAAGTTTAGGCGCAGCCCACACGGCCAGAATGCTGAGCGGCAGTAAAAGCAGTAAGCTCTTATAACGCTTAGTAAAACAAAGCGCTAATGCACCAGCGAGCATGGCCAATACAAAACTTATTCCCAGTGTGCCTATGATGCTGGCAAGGGGTTTTAGCGGCCCTTGAGTTTGCGAGTAACCCGCCCATAACCAAGGGAAGCCTGTCATTACCCAGCCACGAGCCCATTCGGTCAAGGTCCATAACGCGGGGAATAGGGCGAGATTACGCCAAAGACCAAATCGAGTTTCACCATCATGGCTCAGCGTTTTAGTTAACCAAACCAGCGCTAAACCAGTTAGCGCGGGATACAAGGCTAAATACAAGGCTAGCAAGGCCATTAACCCAACGGAGGCAATGAGCGGCATACCACCAAAGGTATCCATGCTCACGTGAACCCAGCTGATCCCTACGGCAAAACAGCCAAATCCAAAGCTTAACCAATAGTAAAAGCTTGCCTTAGCGCTCAGCGTTCGGCTGTGCCAGAGGGCAATCGCCATGGCAAACGGATAGATTATCCAAATGGAATAAGGCGCAAATGAAAGCGCCGTACTGGCGCCAAGGGCAAATGCCAGTACGAGTCTCAAAGCACTAGGTTGGGACTGTTGTTGGGCAAAAGCCCTGATTTTTTTTAGCACGAGTGATTATTCTACGTCTTCGCCAGTATTAGGATCGGGGAGTTTAACTCTGAGTTGGATTAAACGCCTAGTGTCAGCATTGATGACTTTAAATTCTATGCCTTCAATGATGATGCTCTCGTTACGTTCTGGCAGATGGCCAAAGGCGTGTGAGACTAAGCCACCGACGGTATCAAACTCTTCATCGCTGAATTCAGTGTTGAATTCTTCGTTGAAATCTTCGATTGGCGTCAAAGCTTTAACCATATAAACCGTGTTACCAACTTTGCGGATCTCGGTTTCTTCAGTGCTATCGTGGTCGAATTCGTCTTCAATTTCGCCGACAATTTCTTCAAGAATATCTTCGATAGTCACAAGACCCGATACGCCGCCGTACTCGTCAACCACAATCGCCATATGGTAGCGTTGAGAGCGGAATTCTTTTAGCAGAACATCGACGCGTTTGCTTTCGGGCACAACCACGGCGGGACGGATCACGCGATCCAGTGAGAAGGGCTCATCACTGTTGGAGAAACCGTAAGGGATCAAATCTTTGGCAAGCAATATGCCTTCGATATGGTCTTTATCTTCGTTAACGACGGGGAAGCGCGAGTGACCTGAACCAATCACAGTCGCAAGTAACTCTTCGACCGAGTTGTCTATCTGGAGGGCGACAATTTGAGCTCTTGGGATCATGATATCCCGAACACGCATATCAGAAACGTCTAATACACCTTTTATCATCTCGCGGGTGTCTTGGGTGATCAAATCGCGCTGCTCGGCACCATCAATCACATCAACTAGATCTTCGCGATTTTGAGGTTCGCCCTGAAATAGCTGACTTACTCTATCAAACCAACCTTTCTTGTGGGCGTTCGTACTAGGGGGGATATCGTCACTCATAGTTTTCTCATTAGCTTTTGATAGGGATTATCTTAGCTAATTATTGTTCCTTATATGGGTCAGTAAAACCTAAGCTTTCAATGAGTTGAGTCTCTAATGACTCCATCTCTTCGGCTTCTTCATCATCGATGTGATCATACCCTAGCAGATGCAAGCAACCATGTACAACCATGTGTGCCCAGTGCGCTTCTAGTGGTTTTTGTTGTTCACGGGCTTCATTTTCAACGACTGCCGCGCAAATGACAAGATCTCCGAGTAAAGGAAGTTCAATTTCTGGTGGTGCTTCAAAGGGAAATGACAGTACATTGGTCGGTTTGTCTTTACCGCGATAGGTATTGTTGAGCATTTGGCTCTCGCGGCTATCGACGATACGTATGGTTAATTCAGCTTCATCCATGCTATTGCCAATTGCGGTAGTGACCCAAAGGGCGAATTGTTCGTCCGTTGGCAGCCACTCACTGGTGCTGGCATGTTGAATATCTAAGGCTAACTCAAGACTCATGTGTTGCGGCTTCCTGCTGTTGCTTTTGGTACTGGCTTTCTTTTTTGGCTTTTAAGGTTTGCTCTTTTAACTCGAAGGCTTCATAGGCTTCAACGATACGGGCAACCACAGGATGGCGCACTACATCTTGGGAGACAAAAAAGTTAAAGCTGATTTCTTCGACTTGGCTTAACACTTCAATCGCGTGACGTAGTCCTGACTTTTGATGTTTAGGTAAGTCGGTTTGAGTGATGTCGCCTGTGATCACCGCGCGGGAGTTAAAGCCGATACGGGTAAGGAACATCTTCATCTGCTCGATTGTGGTGTTTTGGCTTTCATCGAGAATAATAAAGGCATCGTTCAAGGTACGACCGCGCATATAGGCAAGCGGTGCCACTTCTATTACATTTTTCTCGATGAGGCGTTCCACTTTTTCAAAGCCAAGCATTTCGAACAGGGCATCGTAGAGCGGACGCAAATAGGGGTCTACCTTTTGACTTAAGTCACCGGGTAAGAAACCGAGTTTTTCACCCGCTTCCACTGCAGGGCGAGTCAGCAGAATGCGGCGCACTTCTTGGCGCTCTAACGCATCTACTGCCGCTGCTACGGCAAGGTAGGTTTTGCCCGTTCCTGCAGGACCAATACCGAAGGTAATATCGTGACGCGTAATATTGGCCACATATAAGCTTTGATTCGGATTGCGTGGCTTAATGACACCGCGGCGGGTTTTGATATTAATACCGCTGTCGTCGTTAGCGTCTGCTTGCTCTAGGGCAATGGCCGCTTGAATGGCGATATGGACTTGCTCAGGCTCAAGATCGGGCGTGCTGCCTTTCACCGTTTGGGTCTCGATGTAGAGTTCTTTGAGTAAGTTGTTGGCGCTTAAACAATTGCGTGGCAGTCCGGTGATCTGGAAATGATTGTTCTTACGGACGATTTCAACGCCAACGCGACGTTCTATCTGCTTGATATTGTCATCGAATGGACCGCACAGTGAAGCCAAACGGCGTGTTTCTGCGGGTTCGATATACAGATTCATGGTAGTTAATTTACTGGACAAATAGCACTCCCAATAGCGAATAAGAAAGCAAGGTACGAGGTTGGTTAACCATCGCAAGATAATTTTAGTTTACGAGCCATAGCCGATAATTGCTAACGGAAAATAGCAATTGCCTCGGTAGACTTAAATAAAAGTGCGTTAAAGCAAAAGGGCGACTAAGTCGCCCTTCTTTATATAGGTACTGATATCGGTACTGTTTAAGTTAAGCCGATTTAACGCTTATGGCTTAAATTGAGTCACACCCAGTTCATCATCTTGCTTGCGCTTGGCCAGAATTTCTGCAGGGCGCAGGCTACGACGTAGATCCATTTCATCTTCGCCGCGAATAAAAGTACCACGCAGTGAGTTAGTGTAAACGTCGACGATTTCGACATCCACGAAAGTACCAATGTGTTTTGGCTGACCTTCGAAGTTCACCACTCGGTTGTTCTCAGTACGGCCGCGCAGTTCCATAGGATTCTTCACCGATGGTCCTTCAACCAGAATACGTTGCACTGTGCCCATCATGTGGCGGCTGTAGCGCATGGCTTGCTGGGTGATGCGGTCTTGCAGAATCGCCAGACGTTGTTTTTTCTCTTCCATATCGACGTTATCGGGTAAATCTGCCGCTGGCGTGCCCGGACGTGCGCTATAGATAAAGCTGAAGCTGTGGTCGAAACCTATGTCTTCAATTAACTTCATGGTATCGGCAAAGTCTTCTTTGGTTTCGCCAGGGAAGCCAATGATAAAGTCCGAGCTGATTTGAATCCCTTCACGGGCTTTACGCAGGCGGCGGATGATTGACTTATATTCAATCGCCATATGGCCGCGTTTCATCGCTGTGAGAATACGGTCAGAACCCGATTGCACTGGCAAGTGCAAGAAGCTTACAAGCTCAGGGGTATCTTCGTAAACGTCGATGATATCTTGTGTAAATTCAATCGGGTGACTCGTCGTGAAGCGGATACGGTCGATACCGTCGATGGCTGCCACGAAGCGCAGTAATTCCGCAAAAGTACAAATTGCGCCATCGTGAGTTGCGCCGCGATAGGCATTCACGTTTTGGCCTAGCAAGTTTACTTCGCGCACACCTTGCTCTGCCAATTGGGCGATTTCAAGGATAATATCGTCCGATGGACGGCTGACTTCTTCGCCGCGAGTATAAGGCACAACACAGAACGAGCAGTATTTGCTGCAACCTTCCATGATAGACACAAACGCGGTTGGGCCTTCGGCGCGTGGCTCTGGCAGACGGTCGAATTTTTCGATTTCAGGGAAGCTGATATCGATAACCGCTTTGTCGCCACGGCGCACTTGCTCGATCATCTCGGGCAGACGGTGCAATGTTTGTGGTCCGAAAATAATGTCGACACATTGGGCTCTGTCTTTAATGGCTTTGCCTTCTTGTGAGGCAACGCAGCCGCCCACGCCAATAATCAAATTGGGATTTTTATCTTTAAGCGTCTTCCAGCGTCCTAGCTGATGGAACACTTTTTCTTGCGCTTTTTCGCGGATAGAACAAGTGTTGAGCAGGAGAATGTCTGCCTCAGACGCTTCTTCAGTCAAGGTATAACCTTGGTATTCGCCTAACAGATCAGCCATCTTGGATGAGTCATACTCATTCATTTGACAGCCCCAAGTCTTGATATGGAGTTTCTTACTCATCAGTTGTGTCGCCCTAAGATGACCAATAAAAATAGCGCGACATTTTACCTGCTGTTACGGCTGCTGACCAGCTTTGTCCACACTTTTAGCTGTTGGCTTTTGCCAAGGGCGATACCCTCACAAATGCTAGGTTTTTATTGTTCGGCTGCATTTGGGCAAGATTAATATTGTTAACAGGTTGAGCTTTCGTTATTTCCAGCAAACTATTCGGGCTTGAATGCCTATGTCTTCACGGATTTCGAATCGAAATGCGCTCAACATTTCCGTGGTATCTTGATATAAGGCATAATCAAGCGGGTTTGTGAAAAGTCGCTTAAGCAGAAATACAGAAGGGCTTAAAGGTGGTAACTAAGGTGGAAAGTAGGATGAGCCAGATTGAAGAGACACATGCACAGATGATATCCGACACCACAGATTCTAACGTGACTCATTCTGACGTTACTCATGCTGAAGGCACTCATGCTGAAAGTACTGAGTTCGACGTCATTCTTGTCGGCGGCGGCATGGTTGGTGCGGCGACGGCAATTGGATTAGCCCAACAGGGTTTGCAAGTGGCGGTGATTGAATCTTTTGCGCCAGAGGCTTATCAAGCCGAACAGCCATTAGATGTGCGAGTCTCGGCCATCAGTGTTGCTTCTGAAACGCTGCTTGAACGTCTTGGCGCCTTGGACTCATTGCTCAAGATGCGTAATGTACCTTATTTGGGCTTAGAAACTTGGGAGCTCGATGGCTGTATCACCCAATTCCACTGTTCGCAAATTGGTGCCAGCCATTTAGGTCATATAGTCGAAAACCGTTTAATCCAACTCGCCCTGTGGCAACAGATGACACAATTAGCTGGCATCACCTTATATTGTCCCGATAAAGTGGTGGCATTTGCCCGCGATAGCGACGGTGTGAGCGTGCACTTACAGTCAAATAGTAAACTGACCGCTAAGTTGTTGGTTGGCGCCGATGGTGCTCACTCGCAGGTACGTCAATGGGCGGGAATTGGCATTTCGGGTTGGGATTACGCTCAATCGGCCATGTTGATTAATATCAACACCGCACAGGGGCAACAGGATGTGACTTGGCAGCAGTTTACGCCCAAAGGACCGCGTTCATTATTACCTTTACCTGGCAATAACGCTTCGCTGGTGTGGTACGACGATGCCAATCGAATTAAGCAGTTAATGCAGCTTAATAATAAACAGCTTGCAGATCAGATAAGAGTGCATTTCCCAGCGCGTTTGGACGCTGATTTTACCGTTGAGAATAAAGGCAGTTTTGGCCTCACTCGTCGGCATGCCCAGCGCTACTATAGTCAGAACGTGGTGATTTTAGGCGATGCCGCCCACACCATTAATCCCCTCGCTGGCCAAGGGGTGAACCTTGGGTTTAAGGATGTCGAAGCGTTTTTGGCGGTCATCAAGGATGCATTAGCCCAAGATAATATCTGGTGGTCGAATGAGGTGCTTGCCCAATATCAGCGCAAACGTTATCGCGATAATCAATTGATGATGACGGCGATGGATTTGTTTTACGCCGGTTTTAGCAACGATTTTCTGCCGCTAAAGCTGCTGCGTAATGGCGCGTTAAAGTTGGCAAACATCAATTCTCCGCTCAAAAAGACTGTCCTTAAATATGCTATGGGGCTTAATTAACGCTTTGTTGTTCTGTGTTCTGACCTTATGTTCTGCTCCTGTCCGATGACGTGGCATTTGTTGACTTGGGGTTTGAGTGCTAAAATGCCGCGTTTTTAGCTGGTATGGTCAGTTCAGTTGGCGCTTTGCGCGGCTGTCATCGACGAAATAACGATATTGAGTGTCATGAGCGAAATAAAATTAATAGTTGGTCTGGCTAATCCAGGTGCTGAATATGCACACACTCGCCATAATGCGGGGGCTTGGTACGTTCTTGAGTTAGCGAGAATTTGCGGCGTGACTTTAGTGGCCGACAGTAAGTATTTTGGCTTGACTGCCAGAGCCGTATTGCACGGTAAAGATGTCCGCTTATTGATCCCAACGACTTATATGAATTTAAGCGGTAAAGCGGTTGGCGCTTTGGCGAATTTTTTTCGTATCACGCCGGAAGAGATTCTGGTCGCTCACGATGAACTCGATCTGCCGCCCGGTGTGGCTAAGTTTAAGCTCGGTGGCGGTCATGGCGGCCACAATGGTCTGAAAGATATTATTGCTAAACTGGCTAACGATAAAAACTTCTACCGTTTACGCTTAGGTATCGGTCATCCCGGTGATAAAAATCAAGTGAGTGGTTACGTACTGGGAAAAGCACCTGCTAAAGAGCAAGAACTTATCGAGGCGGCGATAGATGAAGCCGTGCGTTCTACCGAAATTTTGTTTAAACAAGACATGGTGAAAGCCATGAACAGATTACACTCCTTTAAAGCGGAGTAGGTTTTGCCTTTGGCGAGACTTAAGTGTTAAGTGATTCAAGTGATTTAATTATTCAGTAATGTGCTGCCATAGGGCAGGACGACTAAACCTCGCTGATGAGTGTGACTTGTCAGCCAATAATCGAGAGAAAGGTAAGCATATGGGTTTTAAATGCGGCATTGTTGGTCTTCCTAACGTAGGTAAATCAACGCTTTTTAATGCGTTAACTAAGGCTGGCATCGAAGCGGCTAACTTCCCGTTTTGTACCATTGAACCTAACACTGGTGTTGTACCTGTGCCGGATCCACGTCTGGATGCGTTAGCTGCGATTGTGAATCCACAACGTGTGTTACCTACCACCATGGAATTCGTGGATATTGCGGGTCTTGTGGCTGGCGCATCTAAAGGCGAAGGCTTAGGTAACAAGTTCCTCGCTAACATCCGTGAAACCGATGCCATTGGTCATGTAGTACGTTGTTTTGATGATGACAACATTGTTCACGTTGCTAACAAGGTTGACCCAGCTGGCGATATCGAAGTCATCAATACTGAATTAGCGTTAGCTGACTTAGACAGTTTAGAGCGTGCGGTTCAGCGTCAGCAGAAACGTGCTAAAGGTGGCGATAAAGACGCTAAGTTTGAAGTAGAAGTATTAGAAAAAATGCGCCCCATTTTAGACGAAGCTCAAATGTTGCGTTCAATGGATTTATCGAAAGAAGAACTGGAAGCGGTGGCTTACCTGAACTTCTTAACCTTAAAGCCGACCATGTATATTGCTAACGTTGCGGAAGATGGTTTTGAAAATAACCCGCACTTAGATGCCGTTCGCGCCATTGCTGCCACTGAAAACGCTATCGTTGTTGCAGTATGTGCGGCGATTGAATCTGAACTGGCCGAGATGGAAATCGAGGAGCGCGATGAGTTCATGGCGGATCTGGGTATCGAAGAACCAGGTTTAGATCGTGTGATCCGCGCAGGTTATGAATTACTGAATCTGCAAACCTATTTCACCGCAGGCGTGAAAGAAGTGCGTGCTTGGACTGTGCCAGTGGGTGCGAGTGCTCCGCAAGCGGCAGGCGTTATCCATACCGATTTTGAACGCGGTTTTATCCGTGCCCAAGTGATGGCATTTGACGACTTTATTGCCCACAAAGGTGAAGCTGGCGCGAAAGAAGCCGGTAAGTTACGCGTGGAAGGTAAAACCTATATTGTTAAAGATGGCGATGTGATGCATTTCCTGTTTAACGTATAACAAAGCTTATTCACGCTGTAAGTCTCGATAAATTAAGCTAAGTATGGGCAACAAGGTGTTATTTAGCACATCTGTTGCTCAGTTTGGTGAAGTAATAGCCGAACAGCTTAACCTAAGGGAAATAGCGAAAAAAAGCTGTTGACCTAGATACCTCGAATAAGCATAATACGCCCCGTTCCTCGCTGAGAGGGGCGCGTAATATCGATGTGGCAATGTAGCTCAGCTGGTTAGAGCACAGCACTCATAATGCTGGGGTCGCAGGTTCAAGTCCCGCCATTGCTACCATTTTATTTAAGATAAACTTCTTATATAAAATGAATCACGATTTTACTCTAGCATTGATTGCTAGCATCTCTTCACGATGTAAACATGAAGCTGTGCGGGAATGGTGAAATTGGTAGACACGCCAGATTTAGGTTCTGGTGCCGCAAGGTGTGAGAGTTCAAGTCTCTCTTCCCGTACCATTTTTTAGATATATGAATTTAGAAACATCGGCGATAGCGGATGTTTGAAACAGAGTTAGTTGGGGTATCGCCAAGTGGTAAGGCACCGGGTTTTGATCTCGGCATTCCAAGGTTCGAATCCTTGTACCCCAGCCATTTTTTCTCAGTTTCCAAGTTGATTGGGGTATCGCCAAGTGGTAAGGCACCGGGTTTTGATCTCGGCATTCCAAGGTTCGAATCCTTGTACCCCAGCCATTGGCAATGTAGCTCAGCTGGTTAGAGCACAGCACTCATAATGCTGGGGTCGCAGGTTCAAGTCCCGCCATTGCTACCATATTTAACTCTGTTAAAGTGATTTATCAGAGAAAAATCCAAAAATGTTGAATAGACAATTTTGGTACATTTTGATGCGGGAATGGTGAAATTGGTAGACACGCCAGATTTAGGTTCTGGTGCCGCGAGGTGTGAGAGTTCAAGTCTCTCTTCCCGTACCATCAAAATGCAATCTTCGATAGAAGATTAAACACAGTTTATTGGGGTATCGCCAAGTGGTAAGGCACCGGGTTTTGATCTCGGCATCCCAAGGTTCGAATCCTTGTACCCCAGCCAAAAAGTTAAAAAGCCTGTCTTCGGACAGGCTTTTTGCTTTTTAACTTTTAACTATTTTCAGCTTAGCGTTATTTTGCTTTCAGTTTCCCTTCAATATTAGCCCTTCCAGCCTTTCCCTTGTCTCTATAATTCCCGTTGGTTGTGGCAATTCAGCTATTTTCAAAGTTAATCCACAGTGCCATTTGAGCTGGCACTGTGGTGATCCGTTTTATTGCTTTTTGACTTCAGGAGTAACAGGTGGCGATTTTATTTCTGCTGGAGCCGCTGGAACGGCGACTTTTGCAGCCGCTTCAGTGCTATTGATTGGCATTGCAGCATTCTTAATGACGGCATTCTCTGTGACCGCACTATCAATAACGGCACCTTGGGCCGCTTTAACATCACCTGTTGCAACGGCTTTGACAGCATCAGGTATTGCTAATTGTTGCTGTACTTGATTTGCGCCCGCTTCTAAGGCTTTTTGTTGTAACTTCTGTGGATCGGTATAGTCGGCTAATTCCTTCGGCCAACTTGGGACCCGTTTTTCTACCTGATTACTGAGTTGCTCAGAAATCACTAAGGGTGCACCGCCTTTCATCAGCATGACTGCCATTTGGTTGGTGTCTGAGTTCCAAACAAGACCCGCTTTTTCGGCCATTTCGGGGACAGGGGTGTAAGTTGACACTAAGTAGATGAGTGGACCTTCCTGTTGGATCTTGTCGGCCGTTTTGAGCAGGGATAGGGTGGTATCGTAATTTTTACCCAGCAATTCCTGCATACGGTTTTTGATGAGCGGTTGTTCGAATAATCCGACATCGTTCGGATCTAAACCGACAAGGGGTTTAAGCAGGGCCCACATGAGCTGGCCTTGAGGTGACATTAATAATAGTGGTGCAACGCAGGCGTTGAGCATTAATGCGAGCCACACAATATGCAGGCAGCGCATTTTTTTGAGCAGAGATGTACTCAAGATGATATTTCCTTGGAAGTACCAGCAAGTCGCCGGCGGCGGATTGTAGCTGATTGGCATAAGGTAAACGAGAGGGTGGCAAAGTAAATTTTAAGGAAAAAAGTTAGCCCAAATGTTGAATTTTATCCTTATGAATTTTATAGGTATTTACAGGTGATACAATAGATTGTTTGCTGCTAATTTAATCGAAGGTAATGGTTTTTGAGTGCTAAAAACAGATTTACCCCTAAGTGCTTTATTTTTAGCACTTATTTTCTTCTTACTTTTTAACTTCTTTTTCAGTATTGAATATGTAAAGTTTGTAAACTTTGTTCTGTTTGATAATCGATCTCATTTAATCTCGGCGCATTAAATTAGTTTAATGCAGCTCATTTCTATCCTTAGCTGCATAGGGAAAGCAGACTCTGGAGGTATTTCTCTTCGGTTTGTTTTTGAGAGTGCATCATTGAAATTAAGAGTCAGTAAGTCGTCTTTGTCCTTTGCCCGCATTATTCATGTTTATGTGTCTATGGCTTTATTGTTGCTGATGCTGTTTTTTGCGGTGACAGGTATAACGTTAAATCATCCTAATTGGTTTTCTCAAGCTGATCAGGAACCTAAGCGGGAGCAAGTGCCAATCCCGGCCTATTTGTTACCCGTTAATGCCCAAGACTCACAATGGCGTCTGGCTGCGGGTCATTGGTTGAAAAGTGAATGGGCTATGGATATGGCGAGTGCCGATATCGATGAAGATGAAATTAGTTTAGTCAGCAAAGGGCCCGGCACTTACCGCAGCCTGACTTTGGACTTACTCGACAGCCAAGCCTATGTCGAAACCTTAGATTACGGTGTCGTTGCCGTAGTGAATGATTTGCATAAGGGCCGTAACACAGGAGCAGCTTGGGCTTGGATACTCGATCTCAGCGCTGTGCTTATCATTTTATTTTCGCTTACTGGGGCTTATTTGTTGCTGCCTCAAACCAAGCGCCTCAAAAAGTCATTGTTATACATGGTACTCGTCAGCAGCAGTTGCGGGTTTGTGTATGTTTATTTTGTTCCATAAGGAGTGTAGGCCGAGTATGCGTCATCTTATTCGCACCATTACGGTGAGTGCTTTGTTTGTCAGTTCTGTGGCGTTTGCGACGCCTAAAATGACAGTCGATTTAACCTTGCCTGAAATTACCGAAGGGCAATATCACAGACCTTATGTGGCCGTATGGGTTGAGGATGCCAAGGGGCAAACGGTTAAAACCTTAAGCCTTTGGGTATGGGATGAAGGCCATAAATGGTTGAAAGATATCCGTCGTTGGTGGCGTAAAGCCGGACGCGAAGATATGAGCTTTGTTGACGGTATTGCATCTGCGACACGTCCCGCGGGTCATTACAAAATCGATTGGGATTTAAAAGATGAGGCGGGAAAAGTGCTTGAACCTGCCACTTACACTGTATTTATTGAAGTGGTGCGTGAACACGGTGGTCGCGATCTTGTACGACAAAATATCGATTTAGCTGCAGGAGATTTCTCTGTGCAGTTGCCCGCCACGACAGAAACTGGCGTTATCGACATACGCTTAAGCGGCATGGCTCGTTGAGTCAATCCATTAAATATTTAGCCCGTATATTAATCGTTAAACTTAAGGAAAAGGCATGAAATTACGTCTTATTACATTACTTGGCACACTTTGTATTAGCCCATTGGCAAGTAGCCACGACAGATGGATTTTACCTAGCCACTTCAACGTTTCGGCTGAAAGTGAAGAAATTGTGTGGATTACTTCAGATGTGTCTGCCAGCAATCAAGTGTTTATGATGGATAAACCTTTTAGTGCCAGTGATGTGCGTGTGTTACAGCCAAATGGAAAACCAACGTCTCCAAGCTCAAGTTATACGGGCGGACGTAAGTCGGTGTTTGATGTGCAACTGATGCAAGATGGCACTTATAAGTTTGAAAAAGAAGTTTCACCTCGTTATTTTTCTCAATATAAAGTTAAAGGAAAAGAAGGGGTTGTACGCAGCCGTATGGATAAAAAAGCCACAACTGCTGCTATGCCAAAGGGAGCCTATGAACTTGAAAGTTCTTTAAATGTGTCGCGGGTTGAAACCTATGTCACACGTAATAAGCCAACTGAGGAAGTGTTAAAGCCTAAGGGGGAATATTTAGAACTAGTGCCTGTGACTCATCCTGCAGATATTGTTGAGAATGAAGCTGCTACCCTGCAATTTGTTTTCGATGGTAAGCCCGTTGAAGGCGTTAAAGTCGCCATTATGAAAGACGGTAGCTTATATCGAAACAAACCAGAGGAAATCGAATTTACCTCAGATAAAGACGGTAAAGTTTCAATGATCTTACCTTCAGCAGGACGTTATCTCTTACATGCGGCAATTGAGCGCCCTAATTCAGATAAATCCCTTGCTGATAAAACGGTTAGTGAAATCTTTTTGACCTTTGAGGCAGGGCTTGAATAAATGAGTTAACCTCTATTTGAGGTTTTTGCTTTGAGTCTTAATGCCCACAGTCTAAATGGCGAGTGGGCATTTTTGTACCCATTTCGAGCTAAAAATTGTGCGAAATTTCCTTATGTATACAGATTTGAATTTGATTACTGGTAACTCTGCTTAAGGTTGGGTAAGCTGCGTCAATGCATTGTTCTTGGTGCATCAAAAGCGCATAACGATTAGAATAGCGCAATTCCACCCTCATTTGACTGTGTTGACCTTAGCGTTGGCACGGGTTGCTTTTGTTTTAAAGGAGACGAAAGAAGTTATGACTAAGGTTCCTATGACAGTTGTCGGTGCAGAGCAGCTGCGTAAAGAGTTAGATATTCTCAAGTTTGACCGTCGTCCTAAAATCACTGAAGCAATTGCTTCAGCGAGAGAGTTAGGCGACTTGAAAGAAAACGCGGAATACCATGCGGCTCGTGAGGAACAAGGTATTTGTGAAGCACGTATCCGTGATATTGAGGGTAAGTTATCTAACGCGCAAATTATCGACGTCACTAAGATGGTGAATAACGGTCGTATCATTTTTGGCGCCACTGTGACTATTTTAAATCTTGATACCGATGTCGAAGTGACTTATCGCATAGTCGGCGATGACGAAGCGAATATTAAAGAAAACCTGATTTCAGTGAATTCACCAATAGCTCGTGGCTTAGTCGGCAAAAATGAAGGTGATGAAGTGTCTATTACTACGCCAGGTGGTATGACAGATTACGAAATCATCTCAGTACAGTATTTATAATCTGCTTATAATACTTTGCTTATAGTGTTGTGAGCGTGACTCATGCGATATCGCTAAAACCGTCCTAGGGCGGTTTTTTGTTATCCGCGAATTAAGTTTGTTTACGGCTTGAGTTTAGGGCTCGAATTTAGTGCTTTAGCCAAGGATATCGACCGCGCTTCAGCGTTGAATTCGGGGTAAGATGGACAAAGTTTAATTTGTCTCTTTGTAGGTTTTTGCCTAAGCTGCCATCCTAGCAAATTCAACATTGGCGAAATGTGTATGTTGTTTTTTTGCGCGAGTTTCACTTTATGGACCCACAGTTAAGCATCAAAAGCTAACAATGAATAGGTTCATCTTTAGTTTGATAATGTTTTATAAGAGGGCACGCTTTGGTCAAACATTGGCGTACAGGATTGATGTTAGTTTGCGTGGCGATCATGTTGATTGCGCACTCGGCTAGCTATGCGCCAAAACCCTCAGTACAGCGCAGTGATGCAACTCGCCATTATGCTCAGATGCATACTGTGAGTCTTGATAGCTCGACTCCCCATACAAAGCGAAGCGCTGAGCCTCAAAGCTTGCCCGATGCCGATGTTATCGCCCAAGACAATGCACAGCTCAATGCCCAATCTAATGCACAGTCTGATGCGCAAACCGTTGAAAGCTGCGGCTCACCGAATAGTCATGATACCGATCTAGTCAATTCAGAATTAGAATCACAGCCAGCACCTTGTCCGAGCTCTGACTATGTAAGTCATTCTGATGACTTAGATTTTGCCCCGATAAATTCGCCGCGATTTATCAGTCTTGCCCAGCACGATGTGCGTGAGGTCAAGCCAGTATATGTACTCGCTGTAGACTTTACTGCCGAACCGACATCCAATGTTGTTGAACCCACCGATCTTGATATCACATCAGATTGGACGCTTTCTGCTGTTTCTTCCCCCGCCCGAATTTCGGGTTGGAAAGTCTCAAATCTTCAATATCGATTTAGCCAACAAGCCGCTTAACTCGCCTATTTAGGCATGATGTTGATAGGAGCCTACTCTTATCGATTTTTCATGCTGTTGCCTTTTTGTACTCACCGAAACTTTTTATAGCTGCTTAAGTAAGCAGTGATGATTTGAGCCTTACGAGCTTAGCCGCTGGTACTCAATTACGGGTTTCGGACTGATATCAATATGTTCGCTTAGCGATTTGATTTAAATGCTGAGCGTTAAATAGCGAGTTAATCCCATGGAAAGAAAACCCAATCAACGGCTGCTAAATCACTATTCAGCTTGGAAATACTTAGTGCTTATCGTCACTATTATCGTGATGCTATTTAGTGCTTTGCCGACATTTTACGGTGAGGATGCGGCGGTGCAGGTGGGCGCGAAGGCGGGGTTAACGCTCACACCTATTGCCCTTCGAGATAAGCTACAAGCTGAAGGCGTGACGGTAAAACGTATCGACCAAAAAAATGGTGAAACCATAATTGTCCTCGATGCAGATAACCAACAAACCTTAGTCAAAACTTTAGTCTCTTCTATGGTCGCAGAGCCAAAAGAGTTGACTTTATCCCTTGCCAGTGCGGCGCCAAGTTGGTTACAAAACTTAGGCTTTCAGCCGATTAAACTCGGGCTCGACTTGCGCGGTGGCGTACAGTTCTTACTCGATGTTGATATTGATCCTGTTTATCAAACTCAGGCCGAGACGCTTGTTGATTCGCTACGTCAATTCATCCGTGAGCAGAAAATTCGTGGTGCTAGCGTGCATTTGGACCAAAGTCATCAGTTAAACATGACGTTGCCGGATAATGACGCCCGTGCAGCTGTGCGTCAAATGATGAAAGAGTCCTATCCTCATTGGCAGCTATCCAATGCAGATGGCGCGGGTTTACTGATTAAGTTGAGCCAAGAAGAGCAAACGAAACTGCGTAATTTGACAGTGCAGCAAAACTTACAAGTGATGCGCAGCCGTATTGAAGAACTCGGTATCACTGAAGCTTTAGTGCAGCGTCAAGGGGAGCATCGAATTCGGATTGAATTGCCTGGAGTACAAGATCCTGCAGCCGCTAAAAACGTTATCGGTGCTACGGCGAGTCTGGCCTTTTTCGAGGTTAAAGAGTCTGGCTCCGTTAATGCTATGGTGCTCAATGACAAGTCTGGTAAGCCTATTTATGTGAGCCGCACACCAGTGCTGGGTGGCGATCATATTGTCGATGCGAGGGCGAGTTTAGGCGAGATGGGCATGGCGGAGGTGAACATTAACCTTGACCGTGTGGGCGGGCAGAAAATGTCTGAGTTTTCCCGTACCAATATCGGCAAACCTATGGCGACGTCTTACAGCGAATACAGCCGTGATGAGCAAGGTAAGGCAAAGCAAACACAAGAGATTATCAGTGTTGCGACGATTCAATCCCAACTTGGAGATCGTTTTCGCATTACGGGTGCAGGCTCCTATCAAGAAGCACAACAATTAGCTTTGTTACTGCGAGCTGGCTCTATGACGGCGCCAGTGACTATTGTTGAAGAGCGCACTATTGGCCCGACGCTGGGTGCTGAAAACATTGAAAACGGTTTTGCTGCCCTTGGTTTAGGGATGGGGATTACCTTGCTGTTTATGGCGCTTTGGTATCGCCGTCTCGGTTGGGTGGCGAATATAGCGCTGATCTCCAATATGGTGATCCTGTTTGGTTTACTGGCGCTTATCCCTGGCGCTGTGTTGACCTTACCTGGGATTGCGGGTTTGGTGTTAACAGTCGGTATGGCTGTCGATACCAACGTACTGATTTTCGAGCGAATAAAAGATAAGTTAAAGGAAGGTCGCAGTTTTGCGCTGGCAATTGATACGGGGTTTGATAGCGCGTTTTCTACCATTTTCGACGCCAACTTCACTACTATGATTACTGCTGTGGTGCTTTACTCCATAGGTAATGGTCCAATCCAAGGTTTTGCCTTGACCTTAGGCCTAGGTCTATTGACCAGCATGTTTACCGGTATCTTTGCTTCAAGGGCCTTGATCAACTTAGTTTATGGACGTGATGCTAGCCGTCATGTAAAGGTATAACTATGAAAAATATCAATCTAACTAAATGGCGTTATGTTTCGAGTGCTATCTCAATTTTGTTAATGCTAGTGTCATTAACCATAATCGGCGTGAAAGGTTTTAACTGGGGCTTAGATTTTACTGGCGGTGTCGTCACCGAAGTGCAGATCGATAGAAAAATTACCAGCAGTGAATTGCAACCTTTACTCAACGCCGCTTATCAGCAAGAAGTGAGTGTAGTCTCCGCCAGTGAGCCGGGACGTTGGATGTTGCGCTATTCCGATATAAAGAGTGCCGATACAGAGCAAGGTAATATCGATATTCAGCAGGTATTAGCGCCGCTTAACTCTGAAGTGCAAGTGCTTAACAGCAGTGTTGTCGGGCCGCAGATTGGTCAAGAATTGGCAGAGCAGGGCGGTTTGGCGCTGTTAGTCGCTATGCTGGCGATATTAGGTTATTTAAGTTACCGCTTCGAATGGCGACTCGCATCGGGTGCACTATTCGCGTTAGTGCATGACGTAGTGTTCGTGCTGGCATTTTTCGCGTTGACTCAGATGGAGTTTAATTTAACGATACTTGCGGCTGTGCTGGCGATTTTAGGTTATTCCTTAAACGATTCGATCATTATCGCTGACCGTATTCGTGAATTATTGATTGCTAAGCCAAAGCTTGCTATTCAAGACATTAACAACCAAGCAATTGTGGCGACGTTTTCTCGCACTATGGTGACCTCAGGAACAACCTTAATGACGGTCGGTGCGCTGTGGATCATGGGCGGTGGGCCGCTGGAAGGATTTTCGATTGCAATGTTTATCGGTATATTAACCGGCACATTCTCTTCTATTTCAGTTGGTACCTCATTGCCTGAGTTATTAGGCTTAACGCCAGAGCATTATAAGGAACAAGTGATTTCTGAAACACCTTAGGGCTATGCTAATCGCTTAAATTAACAGCGAAAACAAAAAGGCCACTCGATTGAATGGCCTTTTTGTTAACACGATAAAATCAAGAAAAATTACTTTGCCTTTGGCAAAGCAATTTTCATTTCTGGTGATTGACGATAAATCACCAGAATATGACCAATAAGTTGCACTTTTGCGGATTGAGTTTCACGTACTATGGCATCAACGATGGCATTTTTTAGCTCTCTGTCGGCAGAGGCTACTTTCACTTTAATCAGTTCATGATAAGCGAGTGCGCTTTCAATTTCAGCGAGTACGCCTTCAGTCAATCCATTGGCACCAAGCAGCACCACTGGCTTTAGCGGATGCGCTAGACCTTTTAAATGCTGTTTTTGTTTGGTTGTTAAGTTCATTTCTACCAACTTTTGCTGAGTTACTGTTGAAAAACGGCTATTCTACCCTTATATAGCCTTTGTGTAACTCTCAATTGTTGCGGATTTTAAATGTCAGGTATAAAACGTACGGCCAGTTCTAATCGCTGGATGCTAGAACACTTTGATGATCACTATGTCAAACTCGCCCAAAAAATGGGCTTGCGATCTCGCGCTGCGTTTAAGCTTGAGGAGATCCAGCAAAAGGATCAACTGATCCGCCCAGGCATGACTGTGGTTGATCTCGGTGCCGCTCCGGGAGGTTGGTCTCAAGTGGCAGTTAAATTAGCGGGAGATAGAGGTAAAGTCATCGCCTGTGACATTTTGCCTATGGATCCCATCGTCGGCGTCGATTTTTTGCAAGGGGATTTTCGTGAAGATAAAGTCCTTCAAGCATTACTTACTCGCGTCGGTGATGCTAAAGTTGACGTTGTGTTGTCTGATATGGCACCCAACATGAGTGGTTCAGATAGTGTTGATCAGCCCCGTGCCATGTATTTAGTGGAATTGGCGTTAGATATGTGCCATCAAGTATTGGCTCCTAATGGCTGTTTTGCGGTAAAAGTCTTTCAGGGGGAGGGCTTTGACGAATACATGAAAGCGGTAAAAGCAGTGTTTAAAGTCGTTAAAACACGTAAACCAGACTCTTCACGGGCTCGTTCCCGCGAAGTCTATCTTGTGGCGACTGGGTACAAGTTGTAGTAACCTAGCGTTAATAATCGCAAGACTTAATGAGGTCTAGTAATTTGAGTGACATGGCAAAAAATCTAATACTCTGGGTTGTCATCGCCGTTGTGCTGATGTCAGTGTTTCAGGGTTACTCCCCCTCTTCTTCGTCATCGCAGAAGATGGATTATTCTACCTTCTTAGATAATGTCCGTGATGGACAGGTCGCAACTGTTGAAGTTAAGAGCGACCAACGTACTATTGAAGGTGCTAAACGAACTGGTGAAAAATTCACTACTATCATGCCGTTATATGACCAAGATTTAATTAATGATCTTGATCGTAAAGGCATCACTATGAAGGGCCAAGAAGCCGAAGAGTCAGGGTTCCTTACCCAAATCTTCATCTCTTGGTTCCCAATGTTATTGCTTATCGGGGTATGGATTTTCTTCATGCGCCAGATGCAAGGCGGCGGTGGCAAAGGCGCTATGTCCTTTGGTAAGAGCAAAGCCAAGCTGATGAGCGAAGATCAGATTAAAACTACTTTTGCCGATGTTGCTGGTTGTGACGAAGCAAAAGAAGAAGTGAAAGAGCTGGTTGATTACCTGCGTGACCCAACTAAATTCCAAAAATTGGGCGGCCGAATTCCAACGGGCGTGCTTATGGTGGGTCCTCCAGGTACAGGTAAAACCTTGCTGGCGAAAGCCATTGCGGGTGAATCTAAAGTACCTTTCTTCACTATTTCAGGTTCTGATTTCGTGGAAATGTTTGTTGGTGTCGGTGCATCCCGTGTGCGTGACATGTTTGAACAAGCGAAAAAGTCGGCACCTTGTATTATCTTCATCGATGAAATCGATGCGGTCGGTCGTCAACGCGGCGCGGGTTTAGGTGGTGGTCATGATGAACGTGAGCAAACACTGAACCAAATGCTGGTTGAGATGGATGGCTTCGAAGGTAATGAAGGCGTTATTGTTATCGCGGCAACTAACCGTCCAGACGTACTCGATTCTGCGTTATTACGTCCGGGTCGTTTTGACCGTCAAGTGGTCGTTGGTTTACCAGACGTGCGTGGTCGTGAGCAGATTTTGAAAGTGCATATGCGTAAAGTGCCGCTTTCTGAAGATGTGAAGGCGAGTGTGATTGCTCGTGGTACGCCAGGTTTCTCGGGTGCTGATTTAGCTAACTTAGTGAACGAAGCTGCCCTGTTTGCGGCTCGCGGAAATCGCCGAGTTGTAGGCATGGAAGAATTTGAGCGTGCAAAAGATAAAATCATGATGGGTGCTGAGCGCCGTTCTATGGTGATGTCTGAAGCCGAAAAAGAAATGACCGCTTACCATGAAGCAGGCCATGCGATTGTGGGTTGTTTAGTACCAGAGCACGATCCTGTGCACAAGGTGACTATCATTCCTCGCGGCCGTGCCTTAGGTGTGACTTTCTTCTTACCTGAAGCTGACTCAGTGAGCCAGAGCCGTCGTAAGTTAGAAAGCCAAATTTCGGTCGCCTACGGTGGTCGTTTAGCAGAAGAGCTTATCTACGGTACAGAGAAAGTGTCGACTGGCGCATCACAGGACATCAAATACGCGACATCTATTGCGCGTAACATGGTGACTCAGTGGGGCTTCTCGGACAAGTTAGGTCCATTGCTGTATGCAGAAGAAGATGGTGAAGTCTTCTTAGGTCGCAGCATGGGTAAAGCTAAAGCGATGTCTGATGAAACTGCAACCATTATCGATGCTGAAGTAAAAGTCTTTATCGACAAAAACTACGCTAGAGCTAGACAGATATTGACGGATAACCTCGATATTCTGCACTCAATGAAAGAAGCTTTAATGAAGTATGAAACCATTGATTCACTTCAAATTGACGATTTAATGAAACGTCGTGAAGTGCGTCAGCCTGCTGATTGGCAAGTGGATGACAATGGTTCTAACGATAAAGGTAATGGTCATGGTGAACCAGCAGCGAAAGCTGAAGACAGTGTGACTGCACCTGCTGATCCAGAACTGAAAGATCCTGATGAATCTCCAGCTAAGTAATGTGTTGTGAAACCAAAGAAAACCCCGTAAAGGGGTTTTCTTGTTTTACCTTGTTAGCAATTTGACTGCGCTGTCATTGATACTCTCTGCCACCATTGATATTTATCTTCTGACAGTTAGTCATTTCGGATAGAAAATGAAGGCTTGAAATTAATGACGCAAGTTATGCCAGTGAGTAAAATCGTAAGTGTTCGTATTACAGGAGTAAATGCGTGTTTGAACTGATTGCTGGCACTAAACGCCTCGCGTTATCTTCGCCCATTGTGATGGGTATACTTAATGTCACTCCCGATTCTTTTTCCGACGGTGGTCAATATTCTTCCTATGAGCTTGCCTGTCAGCATGCCGATGACATGGTGGCTCAAGGCGCGGGAATGATAGACATTGGCGGTGAGTCGACAAGACCTGGCGCCGCCGAGGTGAGCTTAGCCGATGAACTTGCGCGGGTGATCCCGTTGGTGAAATATGTTGCGGCGCACCATGATGTGTGGATTTCGGTCGATACCAGTAAACCTGAAGTCATGCGTCAAGCTGTTGCTGCGGGCGCACATTTGATTAACGATGTGCGCGCCCTGATGGAACCCGGTGCGCTTGAAGCTGCTGCAGAGTTGCAAGTCCCCATATGCTTAATGCATATGCAAGGTGAACCCAAAAGCATGCAATTTGCACCGACTTACCATAATGTTATTGAAGAAGTTTCTGCCTTTTTAACTGAGCGGATTGAAGCTTGCTTGCGAGCTGGGATCCCCCGTGAATTATTAATACTCGATCCGGGATTTGGTTTTGGTAAAAGCTTAGAGCATAACTATGAATTACTGGCGAAGCTCGACTGTTTTGCCCAGTTTGATTTACCGATATTGATAGGATTGTCTCGTAAGAGCATGATAGGAAACCTCTTAGCAAAACCGACCTCAGAACGTCTTGCTGGGAGCCTTGCTGGCGCTATGATAGCGGCCCAAAAGGGTGCTCATATCATTCGTGTGCATGATGTTACTGAAACTGTGGATATGCTCAAGGTGTTACAAGCGACACAAGCGTATTTTTAAGCATCGTTATGCTCTCGTTAAGCATTTAATTAATATTATGATCCCAAATCATTGGGACACATTTGAGTTTGTGGAGCGATATGAAAGAACGTAAATTTTTTGGAACTGACGGTATTCGGGGAAAAGTCGGTTCAGGTCAAATGACGCCTGAGCTCGCGCTTAAGTTAGGTTGGGCGGCGGGGCGCGTGTTATCCCGCAGTGGTACCAAAAAGGTGATTATAGGTAAAGATACCCGTATTTCGGGCTATATGTTTGAGTCGGCATTAGAAGCTGGCCTTTCTGCTGCAGGCCTTAATGTGATGTTAATGGGACCTATGCCAACACCAGCTGTAGCCTATTTAACGCGCACGTTTCGCGCCGAAGCTGGGGTGGTGATCAGCGCGTCACACAATCCGTATTACGATAATGGTATTAAGTTTTTCTCCACCGACGGCAGTAAGTTAGACGATAACCTAGAGCTAGAAATTGAAGCCGAGCTTGAAAAGCCCCTCGTTTGTGTTGAATCGCATCTATTGGGGAAGGTATCGCGTATTGAAGATGCCCGTGGCCGTTATATTGAGTATTGCAAAGGTAATTTTCCTGCAGAACACACGTTAACTGGGCTAAAAATTGTGGTTGATTGTGCCCATGGCGCAACTTATCACATAGCGCCAGCAGTGTTTCGTGAGTTAGGCGCCGAGGTGATTGCCATTGGTGATAAACCCAACGGGATGAACATCAATGATAAAGTGGGCGCGACGTCCATGGGCAAAATTTGTGAAACCGTTCTAGCCGAAAGTGCCGATTTAGGCATCGCACTCGACGGTGACGGTGACCGTATTATGATGGTCAACAGCAAAGGTGAAGTGATCGACGGCGATCAAATTTTATATATTCTGGCCTGTGATGCGAAATCCCGTGGCGTATTACGCGGTGGTGTAGTTGGTACGTTAATGTCAAACCTTGGGCTTGATCTCGCCTTGCAAGCATTAGACATCCCCTTTGCGCGTTCGAAAGTGGGCGACCGTTATGTGATGGAACTACTTAAAGAACTCGATTGGCGCATCGGCGGTGAAAATTCAGGGCATATCCTCAATCTTGATCACGGCACAACTGGTGATGGCATAGTTGCGGGGATTTTAGTGTTAGCGGCCATGCGTCGTCAGAATGCTACGCTAGAAGAACTGACTTCTGCGATGGAAATGTTGCCGCAGGTGTTAGTCAATGTGCGCTTTGAAGGCGAGCACGACCCTCTTAAGTCAGATAAAGTTAAAGCGGCGCAGGCACAGGTTGAATCTCAACTGGGCGTGCGTGGCCGAGTATTATTACGTAAGTCAGGTACTGAACCTTTGATCCGTGTCATGGTTGAAGGTGACGATCATAGTGCAGTATTGGCGCACGCAAATTTGATTGCGGATGCGGTAAAATCGGCAAGCTAATATTTGCTAATTTTGTAATGAGTGCGGCTGATACCAATTTAAAATTAGGGTGTTAGCTGCACAAATGAACAGAAAACAGCTTTGGCGTGTAAAAAATAAGCATTCCAACCTGATATCTGAAAAAATTCGAATTTAGCTATTGTAACTTAATAAGTGGTTCGCTATTATTCACGCCGCTTTCAGAGGAGACAGTGATGGCACTCAGACGTCCTATGGTAGCTGGCAATTGGAAGATGAACGGCAGTGCGGCATTAGCCCAAGAGTTGTTCAAAAAATTTGCCTCTAAGCTCCAAAATGATTCAGCTGAAGTGGTTTTATGCCCGCCTTCTATCTATCTAGAGAGCGTTAGGCAACTGCTAGAAGCAAACAAGGAAGCGTTAGACGGTTCACTTGTTAGGATGGGCGCACAGAATTTAAGTCAGCATGACTTTGGCGCTTATACCGGAGAAGTTTCAGGTCAGATGCTCAAAGATTCAGGATGTCGATATGTAATTATCGGGCATTCAGAACGTCGCCGTATGTACGGAGAGACGAGTAATATCGTAGCGGAGAAATTCGCCGCTGCACAAAAGCATGGCTTAACTCCAATTTTATGTGTGGGTGAGTCAGGTCCAGCACGTGAAGCAAGACGCACCTTTGAGGTGATTGCTGAAGAGTTGGATATAGTGATCCAAAAAAATGGCACTATGGCTTTTGATAACGCTATTATCGCCTACGAGCCGCTTTGGGCTGTAGGAACAGGTAAAAGTGCTACACCAGAGCAGGCACAAGAAGTTCATGCGTTTATTCGCAAACGCCTCTCTGAAGTGTCTCCGTTTATCGGAGAAAATATCAGGATTCTCTACGGTGGTAGTGTGACACCGAGTAATGCTGCAGATTTATTTGCCCAACCTGATGTTGATGGTGGACTGATTGGCGGTGCTAGCTTAAACTCTAGCGAGTTTTTAAGTCTGTGTACCATAGCGATGAGCGCATAATATGTATGAAGTTCTAGTAGTTATTTACTTGTTGGTTGCATTAGGTCTAATCGGCTTAGTATTAATTCAGCAAGGTAAGGGAGCTGACATGGGGGCCTCTTTTGGCGCCGGTGCATCAGGTACTCTTTTTGGTTCAAGCGGTTCAGGTAACTTCCTGACACGCAGTACGGCGATTCTTGCCATTGCGTTTTTCACTTTAAGTCTGCTTATTGGTAACTTAAGTGCAAACCACGCAAAAAATGAAGATTCATGGAAAGATTTAGGTTCAGACACTGAACAGGTTACCCAACCTGTTGAGCAAGGAACCCAAAAGTCAGAAACGAAAATTCCTGACTAGTAAAAGGTGTCGCCGAGGTGGCGAAATTGGTAGACGCGCAGCCTTGAGGTGGCTGTGACCTAACGGTCGTGCGGGTTCAAGTCCCGCTCTCGGCACCAAATATAACTAAGATAGACGAGATAAGTTCTCTCTTAGTTATTGCAAGAAATGATGATAGTCAATATACTTGCACACAGTTGACGCGGGGTGGAGCAGCATGGTAGCTCGTCGGGCTCATAACCCGAAGGTCGTCGGTTCAAATCCGGCCCCCGCAACCAGCTCCTAGTAACGAATAGTGTTTGAATTCGTTATGGTTTACAGGTTCTTGAAATTAATGACCTCGTGATTACGGGGTTTTTTGTTATCTGGGACTTTTAAATTTGTCGCATACTTCGTATGTGGCGTTGTACTAGGGCTATTAAGCCCTTTTTTGTTTTTTCGGGGGTCAATCTTGGCAACGTTAGAATTCAGACTGGCAGAAATGCTCAAAGTACCTGTGGAAGCATTAGGCTTTCAGCTGTGGGGCATTGAATATGTTCAAGCGGGTAAGCATTCCACACTGCGAGTGTTCATTGATGGTGAGAATGGTATCAATATTGAAGATTGTGCCAATGCAAGTCGCCAAGTCAGTGCTGTACTCGATGTTGAAGATCCTATTTCTACAGAATATACCCTAGAGGTTTCTTCGCCAGGCGTAGATAGACCCTTATTTACTGCTGAGCAGTACGCGGGCTATGTAGGCGAGGATGTAAAGCTTCAATTGACTATGCCGGTTGACGGCAGTCGTAATTTAAAAGGCGCCATCACTGCGGTCGACGGGCAAATGCTCTCGCTGAAAGTGAATGGTAAAGAGTTAGTTGTCGCATTGGATAATATCCGCAAAGGCAACTTAATCGCTAAGTTTTGATGGTTTCAAGGTGAACGAGGCAAGACGAGATGAATAAAGAGATTCTGCTAGTCGCTGAGGCGGTTTCAAATGAAAAGGCCGTTCCACGCGAGAAAATTTTTGAAGCGCTAGAGATTGCTCTGGCCACAGCAACCAAGAAAAAGTACGAAGGTGATATTGACGTTCGTGTTGCTATCGACCGTAAAACCGGTGGTTATGATACTTTCCGTCGTTGGATGGTAGTTGATGATCACGGTGAAGCGTTAGAAAACCCTTATCGTGAAATCACGTTAGAAGCGGCACGTTACGAAAATCCGGACATCCAGCCTGGCGAGTTTATCGAAGACGATATCGAGTCAGTGGTGTTTGACCGTATTACCACTCAAACCGCTAAGCAAGTGATCGTACAGAAAGTACGTGAAGCTGAACGTGCGCAAGTAGTTGAGCAGTTCCAAGATCAAGAAGGTGAGTTAATCACTGGTGTGGTCAAAAAAGCGACTCGCGAGAGCGTAGTGGTTGACTTAGGTAATAACGCTGACGGCGTATTGTTCCGTGAAGACTTAATTTCACGCGAATCTTTCCGTCCTGGTGACCGTGTGCGCGCATTATTGTACTCAGTACGTCCAGAAGCTCGTGGTGCACAGTTATTCTTAAGCCGTACTAAACCTGAAATGCTGATCGAGCTTTTCCGTGTTGAAGTGCCTGAAATCGCTGACGAACTGATTGAAATCATGGGCGCTGCTCGTGATCCAGGCGCTCGCGCTAAGATCGCCGTTAAGTCGAATGATCGCCGTATCGATCCTATCGGTGCGTGTGTGGGTATGCGCGGTGCGCGTGTACAAGCCGTTTCGAATGAACTGGGTGGCGAACGTGTTGATATCGTGTTGTGGGATGATAATCCAGCACAATACGTGATCAATGCCATGGCGCCAGCCGATGTTGCCTCTATCATAGTCGACGAAGATAACCATTCTATGGATATCGCTGTTGAAGCCGATAGTTTGGCACAAGCCATTGGACGTAATGGCCAGAACGTACGTTTAGCAACACAACTGACTGGTTGGGTTCTGAACGTTATGACAGTGGAAGATATGAATAAGAAACATCAGGCAGAAAGTGCCAAGGTGGTTGATTTATTTGTTAACTCACTGGATGTCGATGAAGATTTTGCACAAGTACTGGCAGATGAGGGCTTTACGTCGCTCGAAGAAGTTGCCTATGTGCCTGTGTCTGAACTATTGGCGATTGACGGTTTTGACGAAGATCTCGTCGAAGCTTTACGTGAACGTGCAAAAGCGGCGATCTCAACTCGAGCTCTCGCTACTGAAGAAGCACTGGATGGTGTGGAGCCAAGTGAAGAGTTGCTAGCACTTGAAGGTGTTGAAAGACACTTAGCCTATGTTTTCGCTAGCAAAGGTATTGTGACTCTAGAAGACTTGGCTGAACAAGGCATTGATGATTTGATCGAAATTGAAGAATTGACAGAAGAAAAAGCAGGTGAGCTCATCATGGCAGCCCGCAATATCTGTTGGTTTGGCGAAGAAGCATAAGTCGATCAACAGGGGGATTTAACTGATGGCAGATACTACCGTAGAGAAATTGGCCACGGAAGTGGGTAAAAGTGTTGAACGTCTGATTGAGCAATTCTCTCAGGCTGGAATTAAGAAAGGCCAAGCTGATAAAGTGACTGAAGCTGAAAAGCAGCAGTTACTGGATTATCTGAAAAAGCAGCACGGTGGCGAAAATGCGCCAACGAAAATGACGCTGCAGCGTAAAACCGTATCGACCCTAAGTGTGGCCGGTAATGGTGGTCAATCTAAAGATGTTAAAGTTGAAGTTCGTAAAACACGAACTTTCGTTAAGCGTGATGCTAATGAGGCTACTCTGAAGGCTGAAGAAGAAGCGAAAGCCGAAGCAGAAGCTTTGGCAAAAGCAAAGGCCGAAGCAGAAGCTGCTGCGGTAGCAAAAGTGAAAGCTGAAGCAGATGCTAAGGCAAAAGTGGAAGCAGAAGCCAAGGCGAAAGCTAAAGCAGCAGCCGAAGTGAAAGTGGTTAAAGATATGTCACCAGAAGCAGAAGCGGCTCGTCTAGAAGCTGAACGTTTGAAAGCGGCGCAAGAAGCGGCAACTAAACGTAAGCAAGACGAAGAAGCGGCTAAAGCGGCAGAAACTGCTCGCTTACTCGCTGAAGAACATTCTAAGCGCTGGGCCGAAGAAGAGCGCCAACGTTTAGAAGCCGAGAAAAACGGTGATCATCACATCACGACATCTAAAGTAGCTCGTGCTGCTGAAGATACCTCTGATCTGGATGAAGAAAAACGCGGACGTCGTGCTCGTAACAAGAGCAACGCGAAAAAACGTGGCGGCAAAGATGCCCGTGACGGCCGTGAAAAACACATGCGTAACCGCAGTACTGCACCTGAGTCTATGGCGCATGGCTTCAATAAGCCTGTGGCAGCAGTGAGCCGTGATGTGCGTATCGGTGAAACTGTTACTGTTTCTGAACTTGCGCATCTAATGGCAGTGAAAGCGACTGAAATCATCAAACAGATGATGAAAATGGGTTCTATGGTCACGATCAACCAAGTGTTGGATCAAGAGACTGCCCAGCTAGTTGCTGAAGAAATGGGTCACAAAGTTGTGCTTATCCGTGAAAACGAGCTTGAGCACCAAGTGCTACAAGACCGTGATGATGAAGATGGCATCAAGCTAGAATCTCGTGCACCGGTTGTGACTATCATGGGTCACGTTGACCACGGTAAGACTTCGTTACTCGACTACATTCGCCGCGCTAAAGTGGCTGCTGGCGAAGCCGGTGGCATTACTCAGCATATCGGTGCATACCATGTTGAAACTGAAAATGGCATGATCACTTTCCTTGATACTCCTGGTCACGCCGCGTTTACCGCAATGCGTGCCCGTGGTGCTAAGGCAACGGATATTGTTGTGCTAGTTGTTGCTGCCGATGACGGTGTAATGCCGCAAACAATCGAAGCTATTCAACATGCTAAAGCCGGTAACGTGCCATTAATCGTGGCTGTGAACAAGATGGATAAACCGGAAGCGGATATCGATCGCGTTAAGAGCGAATTGTCACAACACGGTGTTATGTCTGAAGATTGGGGTGGAGACAACATGTTTGCCTTCGTTTCAGCTAAGACAGGTGAAGGCGTTGATGAACTGTTAGAAGGTATCTTACTGCAAGCTGAAGTTCTCGAACTGAAAGCGGTACGTGATGGTATGGCTGCCGGTGTGGTCATTGAATCACAATTGGACAAAGGTCGCGGCCCTGTGGCTACTATTCTGGTTCAAGAAGGTACGCTGCGCCAAGGTGATATCGTTCTGTGTGGTCTTGAGTACGGTAAAATTCGTGCAATGAAAGACGAAAACGGTCGTTCAATCACTGAAGCGGGTCCATCTATTCCTGTTGAAATTCTAGGTCTGTCAGGCGTTCCGTCTGCAGGTGATGAAGCAACAGTTGTACGTGATGAACGTAAAGCTCGTGAAGTTGCCCTGTATCGTCAAGGTAAGTTCCGTGATGTGAAACTGGCACGTCAGCAAAAATCTAAGCTAGAAAACATGTTTGCGAACATGACAGACGGCGAAGTGAAAGAACTGAACATCGTTCTTAAAGCAGACGTACAAGGTTCACTCGAAGCGATTACTGATTCGTTAACAGGTTTGTCTACCGACGAAGTGAAAGTGAACATCATCGCTCGCGGTGTGGGTGCACTGACTGAAACGGATGCAACCTTAGCGGCAGCCTCTAACGCTATCATGGTTGGCTTTAACGTACGTGCCGATGCACAAGCCCGTAAGACTATCGAAAGTGAAAGTGTTGATTTACGTTACTACAGCGTTATCTATAATTTGATTGATGAAGTTCGTGCAGCGATGACAGGTATGCTGTCTCCTGTGTTCAAACAACAAATTATCGGTCTGGCTGAAGTTCGTGATGTGTTCAAGTCACCTAAGCTGGGTGCAATTGCTGGCTGTATGGTGACCGAAGGTACCATCAAGCGTAGCGCGCCAATTCGCGTACTACGTGATAACGTTGTTATCTACGAAGGTGAACTCGAATCGCTACGTCGCTTTAAAGACGACGTTGCTGAAGTTCGCAATGGTATGGAATGTGGTATTGGCGTTAAGAACTACAACGATGTTCGCGTAGGCGACCAAATCGAAGTATTCGAAACCGTCGAGATTGCTCGTACTCTGTAACGATAATAAGGGCGGCTTTAGCCGCCCTTATCAATTTAAGCTATGGTAAGAAATATTATGGCAAAAGAATTCAGTCGTACTCGTCGAATCGCTCAGCAGCTTCAGCAAGAACTTGCTCAAGTGCTACAGCGCGACATGAAAGATCCTCGTATTGGCTTTGTGACTGTGAATGACGTCGACGTCTCTCGCGATCTCAGCTATGCCAAAGTGTTTGTGACTTTTTTTGAAGAAGACAAAGCTGTCGTTCAAGAAAAGCTAAACGCTTTGATCAGCGCAGCTCCTTATATCCGCACTTTAGTGGCGGGTCGTATGAAGCTGCGTGTCATGCCTGAACTGCGTTTTATCTACGATAGCTCGCTGGTTGAAGGTATGCGCATGTCTAACTTAGTTAGCCAAGTGATCAACCAAGACAAAGCGAAGCAACAGCAATTTGGCAGCGAAGACGCATCGGTTGAAGATGAAGTCTTAGGTGATGATATTGCTGATGACGCAGATGAAACGGAAGGTAAAGATTAATGGCTCGTCGTCCAAAAGGTCGTTTTATCGATGGGATAGTGCTGCTGGATAAATCCACTGGCATGAGTTCTAACTTTGCATTGCAAAGGGTAAAGCGCTTTTTTAATGCGAATAAAGCTGGGCATACGGGCGCACTCGATCCGTTAGCGACAGGTATGTTACCTGTATGCTTAGGCGAAGGGACTAAGTTTTCTCAGCATCTATTGGATGCCGATAAACGCTACTTAGTCACGGCAAAGCTTGGCGAACGGACAGATACCAGTGATTCCGATGGTGAAGTGGTGCAAACCCGCGCCATTGATTTTACCGAGGCGCAGCTATTAACTGCGCTTGATTTCTTCCGTGGTGAAACTCAGCAAGTGCCTTCTATGTATTCCGCGCTGAAATATCAGGGTCAGCCCCTGTATAAATATGCTCGTGAAGGCATAGAAGTGCCGCGTGAATCTCGCCCTATTACGGTATTTGAGCTAAATTTCATCGGTCTTGAAGGCGATGAGCTGACCTTAGACATTCATTGTTCTAAGGGCACTTATATTCGCACTATCATAGACGATCTCGGTGAGATGCTCGGTTGTGGCGCACATGTGATTATGCTGCGCCGCACCCAAGTTGCACAGTATCCCTATGCCAGAATGGTCACTTTAGAACAACTTGAAGCGCTAGTTGCTCAAGCACATGAACAACAGATAGATCCGAGCGTATTACTCGACCCTCTGTTATTGCCTATGGACACGGCCGTGGCCGATTTTCCAGAGGTGAATGTGCCGGATGCGATAGCTCCTTACTTAATGCAAGGTCAAGCGGTTCGTGTATCGGTTAATGCAGAATTGAAAACCGATGAGTTGGTACGTATCACTTTAGGTGATATTCGCCGGTTTGTGGGGATTGGCACAATGAACGAAGATGGCTTATTAGCGCCGAAACGACTCATTGTTATCCATGACGAACCTGCAGAAACGCATTAGCCCGCTATCCATCGACAAATGATTAAACTAGTTGATGCATTAGTCCCCGCCTTTTATTGCGCTAGGGTGGGTTTATGGGTAGAATAGCGCGCCCTCTGGCTGAGTTAGTGATCGGCTAGAGATTCATATTATTTATTTGGAGATATACATGTCACTAAGTCCTGAAGCAAAAGCAAAAATTTTGGCTGATTTTGGCCGTTGTGAAAACGACACTGGTTCAACTGAAGTTCAAGTTGCTTTGTTAACTGCGCAAATCAACCATTTGCAAGATCACTTCAAAGAGCACATTCATGATCACCACTCACGTCGTGGTCTGTTACGTATGGTTAGCTCACGTCGTAAGTTAACTGCTTACTTGAAACGTACTGATTTAGCACGTTACACTGCTCTGATCCAAAAGTTAGGTCTACGTCGTTAATTTCGCGTCGACTAACGTGAAAAAGGAGGCTTAGCCTCCTTTTTTATTGCCTAAAATTCAACAGAATATTTATTGTGCAAACGAGAGATATACAGAAGTTACAGCCAAAATCAGTCTAATGTTTAGGTCTGTTACGCTGAGCTTGATGTGATTAAGCATCGAATCGAAACTTAAGTGCCAATGTCAGTATCCTAAGCCCCACGTAAACCATCAAGACTGCTTATTATTGCTGTTTGTGTTGCTATATACAGCGCTTCAAATTCTGCTTGGGGTAGAGGCTGACTAAAATAGAAACCTTGGCCGACTTGGCACTGATTTTCTTTCAACCAATCCAATTGCTGCTCGTTTTCAATGCCTTCGGCCACAATGGTCAAATTAAGCTGCTTTCCCAACATTAAAATGGTCGATGCAATTGCACTATCCCCTGGTAGATCGGAAACGAAACAACGATCGATTTTCATGGTAGTGATAGGCAAATGGCGCAGGTAAGAGAGTGAAGAATACCCTGTGCCAAAGTCATCGACTGCAATACCAAATCCGGCTGATTTCAATTGTTCCAGCTTAGCGATAGCGAGTTCAATGTCGTTCATCAACGAGGTTTCAGTGATTTCAATTTCCAGCAACTCGGGTTGGATTTGATAGCGTAATGCCATCTGTTTGATATCGGGAACTAAACTAGCATCGGCAAATTGCTGTGAGGCAACATTAATCGCAATTGGGATGGCATAGTTATATTTTTTCTGCCATTCCCTAAGTACTTTACAGCTTTGCTCTATCACCCAACGACCTATAGGAATGATGATACCGGTCTCCTCCGCGACGGGAATAAAGGAAATGGGGCTGATGAGTCGTCCGTCTTTTTGCCAACGGATCAAGGCTTCACAGGCGATGACTTTGCCCGTTTGCAGATCAAGTTTCGGTTGGAAATACAGTAAAAATTCATTGTTTTTTAACGCATCATGTAAAGATGCTTCAGTGCGTAAACGAACTGCTGCTCGCTCAGTCATCTGTTGTTTAAAGAAGGCCCATTGATTCGAGCCTGCAGCTTTCGCGCTGTACATGGCAATGTCAGCGTGACGGATCAAATCTTCAGCGCTGTTACCGTCTTCGGGATAAATAGAAATCCCAATCGATGCCGCTGGATGAATTGCATGTTCATTTAATTGAATCGGGACATTGAGCTGGATCAGTAGCTTATCTACAAAATCTGCTGCTTGGTCTGGGGTGTGAACTGTATCGGCCAGAATAACAAATTCATCGCCACCTAAGCGGGAAACTGTGCCTTTATCACCAACGAATCGTTCGAGAATGCGGGCGATACGAGCGAGGAATTGATCGCCTAATGCGTGGCCAAGGGAATCGTTGATATTCTTAAAACGGTCTAAGTCGATAAACATCAATGCAAAGCTGCGTTTGTGTACTCGCGAGCGTTGGATAGTGACTGCGATAGTTTCAAGTAATAATGTGCGGTTAGGTAAACCCGTTAGCGGATCTCGGGTCGCCATTTTGCGCAGTTTGGACTGGGTTTGGCTAAATTGAATAAGAATTTGGTTGAATTTTGAGGTTACTAAGCCGAGTTCATCATCCTTGTGTGCGTTGGACATAGGTAAGAGATTTTCATCCGGAGAGTCGGGTTCGATCTTATCGATGGCCTCACTGATGCGTGCGATAGGCTGAGTCAGGAAGCGATGGAATACCACGGACAGTACTAAGGTGAGTAAGAGTGCACGAGCGAGAGTAGCAAAAAAACTAAATCTTAACTGCGAGAAGAGGGTGTTTGTGAGTTCTTGGGTATCGTAGAAAACCGTTAATGTACCAATGAGTTGCTGTTGTTGGGTACCTTCAAAATAAAAAGGCCTATACAAAGGGCGAGAAATTTCTTTGAGATCATCAAATAATTTATTACTTAAACTGATAAAAGTCTGTGAGTTATTCTGCTTATTATTACTGACAGAAACAAACATTGAGCCATCGTCCAGCTCAATCACCGCCGAGCCAACATGTTCGACTTTGATGGCACCCTCTAAAGTTTGACGGGCTAAATTATCATCTAATGCCCATACAGCATTTGCTGCAGGTTGTTCAACTGAATCAAGGAGTTCTTGCTGAGTGGTCGTGAGTTGTTGTTTGGTTGATACGACGACTAAAGCGATTTCAACAATAAAAATGGCAATGGCAAAAAATAGGGCAGTAAATACGACTAGGTTAGTTTGTTTCCACGTCAGTGACTTAAAACGGCCTGTCATCGGGCGCATCCTTCATGATAATTATTCACCATCGGCGAGATTTTCCGTATCAATATAAACCGCAACTCTTTGTTGATTTAACCACTTTAGTGAAAAGTTACGTATTTGTCATCATTATCTGCTCTTTATCTATTGATCCGAATTGCAGTATACTTACGCGCGTAATTCAAGGTCATTAATTAAGGAATGGGTCACGTGAATCCTATTGTAAAGAGTTTTGAGTATGGTCAACATACAGTCACCCTGGAAACAGGTGTTATAGCGCGTCAAGCTGATGCAGCCGTTTTAGCGAGTATGGGTGACACGACAGTGTTAGTCACTGTTGTCGGTAAAAAAGATGCAGATGCAGGCCGTGACTTTTTCCCTCTGACTGTTAACTATCAAGAAAAAACCTACGCAGCGGGTAAAATTCCTGGTGGTTTCTTTAAGCGTGAAGGCCGTCCTTCAGAAGATGAGACATTAATCGCTCGTCTGATCGACCGTCCAATTCGCCCTCTTTTCCCTAATGGTTTCAAAAACGAAGTTCAAGTTATCATTACCGTAGTATCTGTCGATCCACAAATCGAGCCAGATATCATCTCCATGATCGGTACTTCTGCGGCACTGGCTATTTCTGGTATTCCATTCAGCGGTCCTTTAGGTGCTGCACGTGTGGGTTACATTGATGGCGAATACGTGTTGAACCCAAGTGTTGCACAACTTGCAACCAGCCAACTGAACTTAGTGGTTGCTGGTACTGCTGGTGCAGTATTAATGGTGGAATCAGAAGCCCAAGCATTACCAGAAGAAGTGATGTTAGGTTCTGTAGTTTACGGTCACGATCAACAACAAGTGGTTATCAAGGCGATTGCTGAATTTAAAGCAGAAGCCGGTAAACCAACTTGGGATTGGACTGCACCAACGCAAGATGCCGATTTAGTTGCCCAAATCAAAGAGCTTGCTGAAGCTGGTTTAGGTGATGCGTATAAAATCCAAGTTAAACAAGATCGTTATGCTCAAGTTTCTGTTGTTAAAGCAGCAGCAAAAGAAGCCTTGTTAGCGAGCAATCCAAGCGTTGATTTACGTGAAGTTGACAACTTACTGGGCAGCTTAGAGAAGAAAGTGGTTCGTGGTCGCATCATCCGTGGCGAGCCACGTATCGATGGTCGTGAACCAGACATGATCCGTGCCTTAAGTGTGTTAGCGGGCGTATTGCCACGTACTCACGGTAGCGCATTGTTCACTCGTGGCGAAACTCAAGCGTTAGTCACTTGTACTTTAGGTACTGAACGTGATGCACAGAAGATCGACAGCATCATGGGCGAGCGCACTAACCGTTTCATGCTGCACTATAACTTCCCTCCATACTCTGTTGGTGAAACAGGCATGGTGGGTTCACCTAAGCGCCGCGAAATCGGTCATGGTAAGTTAGCTTGGCGCGGTATCAACGCTGTTATGCCTTCAGCGGCTGAATTCCCATACAGCGTACGCGTTGTATCTGAAATCACTGAATCTAACGGTTCAAGCTCTATGGCGTCAGTATGTGGTACTTCTCTCGCGCTGATGGATGCCGGTGTACCTATCAAGACTTCTGTAGCGGGTATCGCTATGGGTCTTGTGAAAGAAGGCGATGATTTCGTTGTTCTTTCTGACATCTTAGGTGATGAAGATCATTTAGGTGACATGGACTTTAAAGTGGCGGGTACACGTGATGGTATTACTGCATTGCAGATGGATATCAAGATCGAAGGTATTACTAAAGAAATCATGGATATCGCACTGCAACAAGCCTATGGTGCACGTGTACATATTCTAAACGTGATGGATCAAGCGATTGGTTCACACCGTGATGATATTTCTGATCACGCTCCACGTATCACTGTTATCAAGATCAACCCAGAAAAAATCCGTGACGTTATCGGTAAAGGTGGCGCAGTTATCCGTGCTCTGACCGAAGAAACGGGCACTACGATTGAACTGGAAGATGATGGTACTGTGAAAATCGCTTCTTCAAACGGCGAAGCAACTAAAGAAGCTATCCGTCGTATCGAAGAAATCACTTCAGAAGTTGAAGTGGGTCGTATCTACAATGGTAAGGTTATCCGTATCGTTGATTTCGGCGCATTCGTGAATATTCTGCCGGGCAAAGACGGTTTAGTACACATTTCACAAATCAGTGATGAACGTGTTGCTAACGTGTCTGATCACCTTGAGCTGAACCAAGAAGTTGCCGTTAAGGTGATGGAAGTGGATCGTCAAGGCCGCGTACGTCTGTCAATTAAAGAAGCACAAACGAAAGAAGCTGCTGCTGAATAATGAGTCTTTGACTTATTTATAGGCACACACTTTTTAAGTGATTGCATCAAAAGGAGATCAAATGATCTCCTTTTTTGTTTTGGCATTAAGAAAGTCACTATTAATCTTAATTCCCTAATAGCGGTCCTGTGGTGGGATTGCTATCATGAAGATTCTTCTGCGTATGTTGGGAATCTAAAAAGGTAGAAATGGATGAGTCTTAAAATTAGAACCGCTGTCGTTGCTGTGCTGGCGAGTGCCAGTCTGTTGTTAGCCGGATGCGCAACCACCCAGTCTCCTTTAGATAACCATAATGATGTTGAAGGTAAATTGGTTGTCGCGCCTGTCATGCCTGATTATAAAGTCGAAGTGACACTGGCAAAACTCAACGAGATTTTGGCTACGGTCGAACTGACGAATGAACAGAGAGCTAGATTTCATTACGATCGTGGTGTGATTTACGACAGTGTAGGCTTAAGACTGCTCGCACGGATTGATTTTATGCAAGCGTTAAAACTTCAGCCTGATCTCGCTGATGCCTATAATTTCCTTGGAATTTATTACACCCAAGAAGGTGAATACGACAGCGCCTATGAAGCCTTCGATGGCGTATTAGAGTTAGCACCTAATTATGATTATGCCTATTTGAATCGCGGTATTGCTTTGTACTATGGTGACCGTATTGATTTAGCGACTAAAGATATGCAGGCGTTTTATGCCGGCGATAATAAAGACGGTTATCGGGCATTATGGTTGTATTTGATTGATTTGAAAGCTGACTCCGTTGAAGCTAAAAAACAGTTAGCGCAGCATCGTCAGAATTTAGAAAATGATGCTTGGGCGACCGTTATCGTCGATTATTATTTAGGTAAAAAAAGCCGTGACGAGGTGTTTTCTGCGGCTAAAGTAGGCTTAACTTATCCGAAAGAATATGCTGAACGTTTATGCGAAGCTTATTTTTACCTTGCAAAAATGGCGATAGAAACTAAGCAATATCAAGATGCTGCAAACTATTTTCGCTTAGCATTGGCAACCAATATCTATGATTTTGTCGAACATAGATATGCGCGTATTGAACTCGCCAAAGTCAAAGGTTTGCTCGAAGCCACAAAATAACCTCTCTCAGCCCGAGTTCATCTCGGGCTTTGCCTAGCCAAGCTCGAACTGAGGCGCTATAATTTGCGCCTTTTTAGCGATACAAGTGCATAGGTTAACATGTCAGGCAATAAAGTAGAGGTCGATAAACGTCGCACCTTCGCGATCATATCGCACCCCGACGCGGGTAAAACAACCATTACCGAAAAAGTGCTGTTATTCGGAAACGCTTTGCAGAAAGCGGGTACGGTTAAAGGCAAAAAATCGGGTCAGCATGCTAAGTCTGACTGGATGGAAATGGAGAAAGACCGTGGTATTTCTATTACTACGTCTGTCATGCAATTTCCCTATGGTGGCGCCCTTGTTAACCTACTCGATACGCCTGGTCACGAAGACTTCTCTGAAGATACTTATCGTACTCTGACGGCCGTTGACTCATGTTTGATGGTGATCGACTCTGCTAAGGGTGTTGAAGACCGTACTATCAAGTTGATGGAAGTGACACGTCTGCGTGATACGCCGATTGTGACCTTTATGAACAAACTCGACCGCGATATCCGTGATCCTATTGATCTGATGGATGAAGTCGAAAGCGTGCTGAATATTGCCTGTGCACCTATTACTTGGCCTATTGGCAGCGGTAAAGAGTTCAAAGGTATTTACCACATACTGCGTGATGAAGTGGTCTTGTATCAAGGCGGTATGGGACACACGATCCAAGAGCGTCGTGTAATTAAAGGCATTAATAATCCTGATCTTGAGAAAGCGATTGGCAGTTATGCCGCTGATTTGCGCAATGAGATGGAATTAGTGCGCGGTGCGTCGCATGAATTTGACCATGCAGCTTTCTTGAAAGGCGAGTTGACGCCAGTGTTCTTCGGTACTGCGCTAGGTAACTTTGGTGTGGACCATATTCTTGACGGCATCGTCGAGTGGGCACCTAAGCCATTACCGCGCGAAAGCGATACACGCGTTATCATGCCTGATGAAGAAAAATTCACCGGTTTCGTGTTCAAGATCCAAGCAAACATGGATCCAAAACACCGTGACCGTGTCGCCTTTATGCGTGTGTGTTCTGGCCGTTACGAGCAAGGCATGAAAATGCACCATGTGCGTATTGGTAAAGATGTTAACGTTAGCGATGCATTGACCTTTATGGCGGGCGATCGTGAGCGTGCTGAAGAAGCTTACCCAGGCGATATCATCGGTTTACATAACCATGGCACTATCCGTATTGGCGATACGTTTACCCAAGGTGAAAAATTCCGTTTCACTGGCGTACCTAACTTCGCCCCTGAAATGTTCCGCCGTATTCGTCTGCGTGATCCGCTTAAACAGAAGCAACTCTTAAAAGGCTTAGTACAGTTATCTGAAGAAGGTGCTGTACAAGTATTCCGCCCAATTGATACTAACGATTTGATTGTTGGCGCTGTGGGTGTACTGCAGTTTGAAGTGGTTGTTGGTCGTCTGAAGAGTGAATATAACGTCGAAGCTATTTACGAAGGTATTAGCGTGTCTACCGCTCGCTGGGTTTATTGTAAGGATGAGCGTAAGCTTGAAGAGTTCCGCCGTAAGTGTAGTCAAAACTTAGCACTCGATGGTGGCGATAACCTAACCTATATAGCACCAACTATGGTTAACCTGAATCTTTCGATGGAAAGATATCCTGATATTGAGTTTGCGAAAACCCGCGAACACTAATAGGGTTCGGTTTAGAATAGTTGTTGAAATGGCGGTGAATTCACCGCCATTTTTGTATCTAATGAAAACTAAAAATCGGTTCTGGATGTAAATGATGGCGAATTGGATCACAAAAACATGGCAGGCTTATATTCATTGGTGCGACCGAATGGGGCTGACACCTGAAAATCGTCGCTGTTGCATGCCGCGCCTTGAAGATCCTCCATTAGCGGTAAAATGCGTTAAAGCTTTGGTGGTTGACACAACGGTATCGCCACCCGAACTTCATTCAATTGGTAAATCGACCGCAGAGTGAGGAATTTGCTGTGATTGATACCCACGCCCATTTGGATTTTGCTGAGTTTGATGTTGACCGCGACGATGTGGTGTTGCGAATGCACAGTGTTGGCGTAGATAATCTGATTATTCCTGGTGTGTCCCCGCGGCACTGGCACAAACAGCTTGCCGTTGCCGAACAATACCAAACTTATTTTGCCCTCGGTATTCATCCTTGGTTTTGTCCAGAGGATGTTGATGCTGGGATCTTAGCATTAACATCTCAAGTTTCGGCGTTACTAGAATGTCCTCGCTTTGTTGCTATTGGTGAATGTGGCTTAGATAAGCTCTATTCCTCAACGTGGTCTCAGCAGCTCGCATTTTTTGAGGCACAATTAGCTTTAGCTAAGTCCGTTAATCTGCCAGTTATTATTCATAGCGTAAAAGCACATTCAGAGGTTTTAGGGTGTTTGAAAAAGTATCAATTGCCTAGAGGCGGTGTGATACATGCTTTTTCTGGCAGTACTGAAATTGCACTGGAATATATCAAATTAGGTTTTAAGCTGGGAATTGGTGGTTTGATTATGAACCCTAATGCCAAAAAATTGCTTAAAACTGTCAGCGAATTACCACTTCAGCACTTCATACTTGAGACTGACTCTCCAGCAATGACACCGATAAATGTTACTGAAAAACGTAACCAGCCCGCTAACCTTGTTCTTTTTATAGACAAAATTGCCAATTTGCAAAAAAAATCAAGTGTTCTAATATCAGAACACTTGGTGTCGAATGCAATGCAACTGTTTGACCTTTAGCTGTTTTTAAATAAACAGGTGTAGGTCGCACTAGCATTCTGCACTAAGCGATTGAAATTAAACTCCAAAAATATGATCAAAACGACGATTTTCGACTTTGCCTCGGGTATAATCTGACTCGGAAATAGGTTGATTAACAACATAATTAAAAAGTGTTAACAATAGGGTGATGGTTAATGGATATATTAATGAGTTTAGTAGGGGTGGTCACCCTACTTGCGATAGGTTTCCTCCTATCGAATAACAAAAAAGCAATTAATTTACGTACAGTGGGCGGCGCGTTAGCTATCCAAGCTGCCTTCGGTGGTTTTGTACTGTATATTCCTGTTGGTAAAGACATTCTGAAAGGAATGTCTGATGCGGTTTCTAGCGTTATTGGTTACGCACAAAACGGTATCGGTTTCCTGTTTGGTGATTTAGCTAACTTCAAACTTGGCTTTATCTTCGCAGTTAACGTGTTACCCGTTATTGTGTTTTTCTCTTCTCTGATTGCGGTTCTATATTACTTAGGCGTTATGCAGTGGATCATCCGTATCATCGGTGGTGGTTTACAAAAAGCATTGGGCACAAGCCGTACTGAATCTATGTCAGCAACTGCTAACATCTTCGTTGGTCAGACTGAAGCCCCATTAGTGGTTCGCCCATTCATTCCAACTATGACGCAGTCTGAACTGTTTGCGATCATGGTGGGTGGTTTGGCATCAATCGCGGGTTCAGTATTGGCTGGTTACGCGCAGATGGGTGTACCTATCGAATACTTAGTTGCCGCTTCATTCATGGCAGCACCAGGTGGTCTATTAATGGCTAAACTGATGCACCCTGAAACTGAAGCAGCTAAAAATGACATGAGCGATTTACCAGAAGATCCTGACAAACCAGCTAACGTATTAGACGCCGCTGCTGCAGGTGCTTCATCTGGTATGCATTTAGCCTTAAACGTAGGCGCTATGTTGTTAGCCTTCGTTGGTTTGATCGCTATGGTCAACGGCATTATTGGTGGTGTGGGTGGTTGGTTTGGCGTTGAAGGTTTAACACTTGAACTGATCCTTGGCTATGTGTTTATGCCATTAGCATTCCTTATCGGTGTGCCTTGGAATGAAGCATTAGTAGCAGGTTCTTTCATCGGTCAAAAGATCATTGTTAACGAATTCGTTGCTTATTTAAACTTTGCTCCATATATCTCTGATGCTGCCACGGCTTGTACAGCAGTAGCTGCTGAAGTTGTTAAAGGCCTGCCGTTATGCGTTGCTGAAACTCAAGCTGTGATGACTCATAGAACACAAGCGATTATTTCGTTTGCTCTGTGTGGTTTCGCTAACTTGTCTTCAATCGCGATTCTGCTTGGTGGCTTAGGTGCTATGGCTCCTAACCGTCGTCATGATTTAGCTACAATGGGTATTCGTGCGGTTATCGCCGGCTCTTTAGCTAACTTAATGAGCGCAACACTTGCTGGTTTGTTCTTAGCTATCTAAGTAGCAACAGTAGGGGGAAACCCCACTAACTGGGTCCTGACCATGCAGGGCAGGGCCTAAGTTAATTCAACCATTTTCCAGTAGTGATTCCTGTAGTGAATAGTTTCTCCAATTGAAAAACACAGAATGCAACTGAAGTGTAGCTCTCATTCTGTCTTAAATGTCGTGAGTCTACGGTTACGTTAATTAATCGTAATGCAGAAGTCGCGACTTTGTTCACAATTAAGAATTTTGTGTTTGTGATTTTACGCTAGATTATTGAGATTTTTTTTAATCTAGGTAGAATGCGAACGCCACAAAAAGAACGCTACCCTCGATGGTAGCAAACAAGATAAATGGGGTTGATGATGAAAAACGTTAAAACTTTAGCTTTAGCCGCTACTGCAGTAGCAGCAATCTCTGGCAACGCATTTGCTGCTGATCGTACTGATCTTCACGGTACTGATTATAAGTGGATGCAGTTCAACGCTATGTACTCTATTGGTGAAAAGCCAGATAACCCAGCAACAGGCGATCAACACAACTACTTAGAAATGGAATTCGGCGGTCGTTCTGGCGTATTCGATCTATACGGTTATGTTGACGTATTCAACTTAGCAAACCAATCAAGCAGCAACGGTGACAAGAACCCAGGTTCTGGCACAAGCAAAATTTTCATGAAGTTTGCTCCACGTGTGTCTATCGATGCTTTGACTGGTAAAGACTTATCTTTTGGCCCAGTTCAAGAAGTTTACTTCTCTACTCTGTTCAACTGGGATGGTCTGAATGGTGAAGGCGTTAACTCTTCATTCTGGGGTGTTGGTGCTGATGTAAACGTGCCTTGGTTAGGCAAAACAGGTATGAACCTATATGGTTTCTACGACCTGAATGCTAAAGAGTGGAACGGATATCAGTTCTCTGCTAACTGGTTCAAACCTTTCTACTTCTTTGATAACAAGAGCTTCCTGTCATTCCAAGGTTACATCGATTATCAATTCGGTGCAGATGAAGACCAAGCTGCTTTCGTACCAAAAACGTCAAACGGTGGTAACATCTTCTTCGGCCTATACTGGCATTCAGATCGTTATGCTCTGGGCTATGGCTTGAAAGGCTTCAAAGACGTTTATCTGTTAGAAGATGGTGCTGGTGCTCTAGCTCTAGAATCAACAGGTTGGTCACACTACCTGTCAGCAACTTACAAGTTCTAATCTCTTGTAATTATTGCTTGTTGGAGCCGCATTATGCGGCTCCATCTTTAGTTTTACCATGAGTCTTTATCTAAGCCTATTAGGCTAACAAGTGGGTTTATATAAAGGTTTGTGTTTTTCTCGCGCTAAAATGGATTTTTCGCGGAAAAGTAGGAGCAAGATTTTATTCGTATCCTCTCTTCCGGTCTTCAAGGATTCAAGTCGTGGTCACTTATAAGTTATTTTAAGTGTCAGGATGCCTATTGCTCTTTATGACTTAGGCAAGATTGAATACCTACAACAAGGTAGTTTGTACAAGCAAATTACTCGGCACCGCCTGAAGGCCCGGCCATATAAAAATAATCAAAATAATGCCACCTCTCAAGCGTTGCTTTTATGCGACTGATTTCTATTCATTTAATTTTTATTTTGGAGAGCTATTATGACTGATTTAAAAAAAGCAGCACAACGCGCCATTGAGTTAATGGACTTAACGACTTTGAATGATGACGACACAGATCAAAAAGTGATCGACCTGTGCCACAAAGCGAAAACGGCTGCGGGCAATACTGCCGCTATCTGCATTTACCCACGTTTCATCCCGATTGCACGCAAGACGTTAGATGAAATCGGTGCTGAAGATATCCAAATCGCCACTGTGACTAACTTTCCCCATGGCAATGATGACATTGCCATTGCTGTGTTAGAAACTCGCGCCGCTGTTGCCTATGGTGCTGACGAAGTTGACGTGGTATTCCCATACCGCGCACTGATGGAAGGCAATGAAACAATTGGTTTTGAATTAGTTAAAGCCTGTAAAGAAGCCTGTGGTGAAGTCTTGTTAAAAGTCATCATCGAATCTGGCGTGTTAGCTGCTCCTGCACTTATCCGTCGTGCATCTGAGCTTTCAATCGATGCAGGTGCTGACTTTATTAAAACCTCTACTGGTAAAGTGCCTGTAAACGCCACACTTGAAGCAGCTGAAATCATGTTAACTGTGATCAGCGAGAAGAATACCCAAGTAGGCTTCAAGCCTGCCGGTGGTGTGCGTGATGCTGCACAAGCGGCTGAATTCCTCGGTGTTGCTGAGCGTATTTTAGGTGCTGATTGGGTTTCACCACGTACCTTTAGATTTGGTGCTTCAAGTTTACTAAACAGCTTGTTACACACACTAGAATTAGCTGATGCGCCTAAGCCGACTCAAGGCTATTAATTGCAAACTATCGCTGATTAATACTATCAGCGTATAGCGAGCCTAATTAAGTGTGACCTAAATCTATTTGGCAAACTCAAAACTTCGATAGTATGAACTTGTAATATTGCTACAGTTTTGATGTTTCATTGCAAAGATAAGCACTAGCTACAAGGTTGTTAGTGCCTATCTTGGAGGCAGTATCATGTTTCTAGCTCAAGAGATTATTCGTAAAAAACGTAATGGTTTAGCGCTAAGTTCCGCAGAAATACAGTTTTTTGTTCAAGGTATCACTACTAACGCAGTGTCCGAAGGTCAGATTGCCGCATTAGGCATGGCTGTGTACTTTAATGACATGAACATGGATGAAAGAATCGCTTTAACGACAGCGATGCGTGATTCTGGCACTGTACTTAATTGGCAGTCATTGGGACTCAATGGCCCTGTTATCGACAAACACAGCACTGGCGGCGTGGGTGATGTGATTAGCCTTATGCTTGGCCCTATGGCTGCGGCTTGTGGTGGTTATGTGCCTATGATTTCTGGGCGTGGCCTAGGTCATACGGGCGGCACGCTCGATAAGTTTGATGCCATTCCGGGTTATCAAACTGAGCCATCAAGTGAATTGTTCCGTAAAGTGGTTAAAGAAGTCGGTGTGGCGATTATTGGCCAAACAGGCGATCTCGTTCCTGCCGACAAACGTTTCTATTCTATCCGCGATAATACCGCCACCGTTGAATCCATTTCCCTCATCACAGCGTCGATTCTGTCTAAGAAATTAGCCTGTAATTTAGATGCACTAGCGATGGATGTGAAAGTCGGTAGTGGTGCTTTCATGCCAACCTATGAAGCATCGGAAGAATTAGCTCGCAGTATTGCAGCTGTTGCTAATGGCGCGGGCACTAAAACGACAGCTTTGCTTACCGATATGAATCAAGTGCTTGCATCTTGTGCCGGTAACGCGGTTGAAGTGAAAGAAGCCATCGACTTTTTAACGGGTGCTTACCGTAACCCGCGTTTATATGAAGTCACTATGGGTCTTTGCGCTGAGATGTTGCTTCTGGGCGGTCTTGCAAGCAATGAAGCCGACGCTCGCGCTAAACTGAATCGTGTGCTCGATAATGGTCGCGCTGCAGAACTTTTTGGCAAGATGGTGTCGGGTCTTGGTGGTCCAGTCGATTTTGTTGAAAACTACAGTAAATACCTACCGCAATCACAAATTATTCGTCCAGTTTTTGCCGATATGCAAGGTTATGCCTATAGCATGGATACCCGTGAATTAGGTTTAGCGGTTGTGACCTTAGGTGGCGGCCGCCGTAAGCCCGGTGATGCACTAGACTATAGTGTTGGCTTAACTCAAGTGTGTGCTTTAGGCGATAAAGTAGATTCATCGACTCCGATTGCCGTTATCCATGCACAATCTGAAGCCGCCTTCGCGGAAGCGGAACTTGCGGTGAAAAAAGCGATTCACATTGGTGAAACCGCTCCAGAAAAAACACCTGAGATCTATGCCTATATTCGTGCATCGGATCTTTAAGGAAGAATTATGAAACGTACCATTATTATGATGTTGGACTCCTTTGGAGTCGGTGCTTCTGCTGATGCAGCAAGCTTTGGTGATGTAGGTTCCGATACCTTTGGTCATATTGCTAAAGCATGTGCTGAAGGCAAAGCCGATATTGGCCGTGAAGGCCCACTTAAATTACCTAACCTAGCGCGCTTAGGTTTAGGCCATGCGGCGATGGAAAGTACTGGCGCCTTTGCCCCAGGTTTTGGTGACAATGTTGAGCTGATTGGTGCTTATGGTCATGCCCAAGAGTTAAGTTCGGGTAAAGATACCCCGAGCGGTCACTGGGAAATGGCGGGCGTGCCCGTACTATTCGAATGGGGTTATTTCAGCGAGCACCAAAATTCTTTCCCTAAAGAACTGACGGATAAGATTTTAGCCCGTGCGGGTCTGGATGGGTTTTTAGGTAATTGTCATGCTTCTGGCACAACTATTTTAGAAGAGTTAGGCGAAGAGCATATGCGCTCTGGCATGCCTATTTTCTATACCTCAGCCGATTCTGTATTCCAAATCGCCTGCCATGAAGAAACCTTCGGTTTAGACAATCTTTATCGTCTTTGCGAAATAACCCGTGAAGAGTTAGAACCTTACAATATAGGTCGCGTTATTGCCCGTCCATTTGATGGTACTGGCCCAAGTGACTTTGCCCGTACTGGCAATCGTAAGGATTATTCGCTCGCGCCACCTGCAAAAACCGTATTAGATAAGCTGAATGAAGCGGGCGGTGAAGTGGTGAGTGTGGGCAAGATTGCCGACATTTATGCTTACTGCGGTATCACTAAAAAAGTGAAGGCGAACGGCTTAGAAGCGCTTTTCGATGCGACCTTAGCCGAAGTGAAATCTGCGGGCGATAACACTATAGTGTTTACTAACTTCGTGGATTTTGACTCTCATTATGGTCATCGCCGTGATGTGGCAGGCTACGCTAAAGGGTTGGAATATTTCGATGCCCGTTTGCCTGAAATGCTCGCATTATTGGGTGAAGACGATCTGCTGATTTTAACGGCGGATCACGGTTGCGATCCAACATGGCAAGGTACGGATCATACTCGTGAATATGTGCCAGTATTAGCCTTTGGCGCTGGATTGAAAGCAGGTTCTTTGGGGCGTCGTAAGAGCTTTGCCGATATCGGTCAATCTATTGCTAGCCACTTTAAGCTTGAACCTATGGCCTATGGTGAATCTTTCCTTTAGGCAAATTAGCATTTATTTCGATTTGGCGGCTGACATTTGCCGCCAGTAAACAAAGACTTAAGTCTTAATAAAATAAACAGGGGTTATTTCGATGGCAACACCACACATTAATGCTGTAGAGGGCGCATTCGCTGAGACAATGCTGTTTCCAGGCGATCCATTACGTGCAAAATATATTGCTGAAACATTCTTAGAAAATGTTGAGCAAGTGACTGATGTTCGAAACATGCTAGGTTTTACTGGTACTTACAAAGGTAAGCGTATTTCAGTAATGGGTTCTGGCATGGGTATTCCTTCATGCTCTATCTATGCAACTGAATTAATTCGTGATTACGGCGTTAAGAACCTGATCCGTGTGGGTACTTGTGGTGCGATCAGCACTGACGTTAAAGTACGTGACGTGATCATCGGTATGGGTGCATGTACTGACTCAGCGGTTAACCGTTTACGTTTTAAAGGCCAAGATTTTGCCGCTATCGCTAACTATGAGCTGATGAATGCGGTTATCGAATCTGCGAAAGCTCGTGGCACTAAAGTTCGCGTAGGTAACATTTTCTCTGCGGACCTTTTCTACACTCCTGATCCACAAATGTTTGACGTGATGGAGAAGATGGGCGTATTAGGCGTAGAAATGGAAGCGGCTGGTTTGTACGGTGTTGCCCATGAGTTTGGTGCGCGTGCCCTGTGCGTTGTGACTGTATCTGACCACATCCGCACCGGTGAAAAGACTTCTGCAGAAGAACGTCAAACCACATTCAACGACATGATCATCATGACATTAGAAGCGGCGATTACACTCTAACTGTGTAAGAGTGTGCTACTGCAAAAAGGGTTCGCATTGCGAGCCCTTTTTTATGCTAATTTTTAGCGGCTGTTCTATTCGACTTTGTTATTAATGGTTTGGTTATTAGAAATTGGTTGTTTATGGCTTATCTAGAGCTTAGCTATCTAGGTGTAGTGATTTTCCTATCTATTGAGATCGAGATTAACCTGTTGAATCTGTGTCGAGATCACTTGGTTCACTGGGTGTTTTTGGCGTCGAGGTTTCGGCCGCAGCGGCTGTTGCTTTAGTCGCGTGTTTTACCCGACGGACACTTTTGACTTTAGGTTTAACCTTAACAGGTACCACTTGTTCCGCATCGTTTGCCGCGTTTTCAACTGTTGTATTATCCTGTAATTCCAATGATTTTTCTGACGTTTTTTCGGCCTTAGTTTGCACGCTGGTCTGAGTGAGCTTATCGGTATTTGCCTCTGTCACTGCTTTTGGTGCCTTAGTGGGCTTAGTCACTTTCTCTTGTGGGTTATCAGTGGTTGCCACCGGTTGATCTTCGGTTAGCTCTTGCGCCAAACCATCATTAACACTTTCTGATGGCTCTTTAGCTAATGATCGTTTCTCAGGTTTTTTCGGCGCTTGACGCAACTTAACCCGAAAGCGACGGCGGTCGAAGTCGGCACGTTTGAAAGACAAAGAGCGCGAAAGTAACATACCAATCAAGCCTGCAACCAACAGCATGATTTGTTGTTGCTCCATGTTTAAATTATGGGCTTCTTTGATTTCGTTGAAAAATAACTTGGTATCAAGCCTGACTTCGACATAACCTAGATTTTTCCCTTCTTGGATCACGGGCTCTACATAGGGAGGATATTTGCTTAGCAGCAAATTCATTTCTTCCGAGTCAGGATCAACTACATCCTTAGTGATGCTTTGAGCGAAGGATAGCCGCATGCCTTGGTCACTGAAGATGGCGGCGGACATCACCTTAGGATCTTCCACTAAAGCGCTGGCGAGCCATTGCAACTGCTCATCATTTTGCAGTTGTAGCGCGGGCGCGGCACCATAAGCGGTTTGCTGTACCAGTAATCTGGCCATCTTTTGAGTTTGGGACTTTAGAAGCAGCTGACCTTGTAGTAGGCTTGTTTGCCACAATTGCACTAAGCCGAATATTAAGGCGAAGGCGGCGGCAATTTGGATCAGTCTACTGATTTTATGGCTTTTCTTTAGCCCTTTAAGATATAACACTTTGACCCTTAAAATGTAGAGCGCTTGCCTAATCATAATTGATTCTGAGTGAGCCCGATAGTTGGAGAATTTAAGTCCGATGGAAAGCTTGAACCAAGATGCGCTTTTTTTGTGGTTAGTCTCTGACCATTCCCCAAGGTTTGAACGCCAAGGGCAAGTGTTTGAACGTTATCAAGAGTCAGCAAACCCCGCTGGTGTTTCACGTGTGCGAATTATTTATCAAGATGCCGCGGTAGAGGCGACAATATCGGCCTGGATAGCGCAATTGCCTCAGTCTAACGTTATCGGTATCGCCCATATCGAACGCCAAGTTGGTTTACATTGTATCGAGTTGGCACTGGTAAATTTGCCTTCTCAGGCGCAGTTAGCGGCATTCCCGCAGTCTTTAGCTGAATTGCATGTCATCAATTTTGATTTGCCTTGCTTGAATCATCCCGGTTTATTAGTGATGGACATGGATTCAACGGCGATTCAGATTGAATGTATTGATGAATTAGCGGCTATGGCGGGCGTTGGCGAGCGCGTGGCGGCGATTACTGAACGTGCTATGCAAGGTGAGCTAGATTTTGAGCAGAGTTTGCGTCAGCGTGTGGCGCAGCTTAAGGGCGCTGATGCCAGTATTATCACGACCTTGTGCGACAACTTGCCTTTGATGCCTGGGCTTGAGCTTATGCTTTTAGAGCTTAAATCCCATGGCTGGCGTTTAGTGGTTGCATCTGGCGGCTTTACGCCTTTTGTTGGCCATTTAAGGCAGCTTTTAAACTTAGATGCGGCCTTTGCTAATGAGTTAGTGATCACTGACGGTAAACTTGCGGGTGAAGTAACAGGTAAAGTTGTGGATGCGCAGTTTAAGGCGGATGTGGTTGAGCGTTGCAGTGAGCAGTGGCAAATTCCAAAAGGCCAAAGAGTCGCGATCGGCGATGGCGCGAATGATATTCCTATGGTGATGGCAGCGGATTTTGGTATCGCTTTCCATGCCAAACCTAAGCTGGCAGCGGCGGCGGATGCCAATATTCGTCACCTCGACCTGCGAGTTCTACCTTACCTGCTACAAATCTAGATTATTCATTTATTTAAATATAAGTCTGGATAGAGACTGAGTTAGAGTAAGGACTCTTGTCTTTTATTGATGAGCTGGTAGTTTAGGGATATTGATAAACTACCAGTGACTTATTTTGACTCAGCTCGCCCAAGGCTCAATTTCGACCATTTCACAGTCTTCAATCTATCTGCCGTACCGCGATGGTCAACTGCATCTACGCCAGTTATTACCGGCTGCGCCTGATTTTTCTAAAACGCCTATCCTCATGCTCCATGGTGCTATGTCTAATGGTCGGGTGTTTTATAGCCAGAGTGGCCGTGGTCTTGGTTGTTATTTAGCGAAGGCGGGATTTGTGGTGTATGTGCTGGATACTGCAGGAAGAGGGCTCAGCTTGCCTAAAATCGATCGTGATTTTACCTTAGGGCAAGGGGAAGTGATCCGCGAGCAGTTACCTTTAGTGCAGCAGGCTATTCTCGATTTACATCAAAAAGTCAGCCAAGAGCAGACGACTCATAAAGCCGTGGCGCCTTCGCAGGTGCATTGGTGTGCCCATTCATGGGGCGGCGTGTTGATGGCGAGTAGTTTGGCCCGATATCCTGATTTGCAGCAAAGCGTTCGTTCACTGCTTACTTTCGGTAGCAAACGGACAATTCGGGTTAAGTCCTTCAAAAAGTGGTTAATGGTTGATGTTTTTTGGAATCGTTTAGCGCCAGGTTTAGCGATGGGCCAAGGTTACCTCGCCGCCGATAAGCTGCGTATTGGGATGGATAATGAGAGCCGCGCTTCATTAGTTCAAAGTATCGATTGGGTACAGGGTGATTGGATCGATCACGATGATGGGTTTGATTATGCGAAAGCGGCAAAGCGCGCTCATTGGCCACCGGCTTGGTTTATCTCAGGGCAAAACGATACTGTGTTGGGGCATCCAGAAGATGTGGCGGATATGGTCGTAGAGTGTGGCTTTAAACGGGTTAAATCGACGCTTCTCTCTAAGGATAATGGCTTTAAGCATGACTATGGCCATGCAGATATGCTGACGCATTTAGATGCCACCAGCGATCATTTTCCTAAGATAAGGGATTGGTATTTAAGTTTTGATCTGGCGGTATTGAACAATTAAGACTGCTTTTTATGAAGTACTGGGTATCTTAATTCGACTTCTTGGGTAATATCTAACAGTTCGCCGACACCAATCACACGCCATAACTGTTCTTCTAACTGTTTAGCTTTATGGTTTGCATGAATATTAATGTATTCCAATTCACGGCGTAGGTAGTTCATATCAGGCTTCTCTGTCGCGCCGCGATAAATCCGTAGGGCGAGGAATCTGCCTAATGCTTTGCTCTGATTGATAAAGGTTATCTGTGCTTCGACATCACCGATTTCAGTTGCAAGAGTGCACTTTAAAAAGATTTTTCCGCGAGATTGGCGAATTAACTGAATAAACACTTCAATAAAATCCATGTCCTGTTGGGGTTTCATTTGGCGGATAGGTTCGAGAATATCTCGCTTAAAAAAACCGTCTTTTAGCAGTGGCGCTAAATTATATTGCAGAGTATCTGAGGTGCCCGCGGCAAAAATATCGCTGATCTCATCCTGTTGTGTACCAACGCCTAAACAAGCGACTTGGGCAGATTTTGTCGTTTTTTCAACAAAATAGGGCACAGAATGTAAATCATGCATCAAAATATTTTTTAAACCATCGGCAAGTTCTTTGATTTCACTATTGTTTTCGGTGAGTTGCTCTAATTTTTCTTTGTTATGGGCAATAAGTTTATTTAAAAATTCGACCCCAACATGGGGCGTATGGCCCATAACGGCGGTTAAATGCAAGGTTACACCATTCTTGCGGGTACGCACTAAGCGGTAGGGGAGGTTATCTAGCTGTGTTTTGCCTGCAATGGTTTGGAGCTTTGGGAAGCTTAACAGTAGTGGTTTATTTGATGAAAAATCTGCAGGATTATCCAAGGTTAATTGCATGCCTCGGCTTGAAATATCTAAAGTAATGCCCGTGGCTTTGTGCTTGTCTTGAGTCACATTGACTAAGGTTTTAAAGGCGAAACGCGCTTCTTGGCGTCGCTCGCTAAACTGCATGGAAACTAACTTAATTTGATTGGTGGTCAGTCTTTGTTGACCAAAGGTTTTTAGGGCGTTGGCATTGCTATCGTCTTGCCAAGCTTTGTAATGGCCTCTGGTATCTTCGTTGCTGATTTCGATGAGCTGAAGCAAATGACTAAATTGTGATAATTGTTGTTCGACCAATGGGCTAAATTTTGCTTCATCTCCTGGGAGGGTCGCACGTCGATAACCCTTATCATGATAAATTTTATCTTGGGTGACTTTGAAGATCCGCCAGCTGGGCTTGGTCGATGCAAAGCCTAAAAATAAAGGCATCATGCCCTTAGCTTTAAGCTCTGCTAAGGTGGCAGAGTAAAAATATAAGCAACCTTGGGCATTATAGGTAAAGCTAAAAAACAGCCCATGGTCGGGATTTTCAGGATGATTAAGTAGCTCAGATAAACGGCTTGGTGTCAGCATAGCTGGTAACTGGCTCACATCATTTTCATCTTGAAAATAATGCACTATCTGCTGGTTATCTCGGCTGAGTAGCATGTGGCTCAAACCTTGAGTTTGAGTATTGAAATATAAAGGTAAGTGCGGTAAATGGGGTAAATAATGACGCTCAAATCCAAGCCCTGTTGCTGTGACTATCACATCATTCACATCTACTTTGTAACGCAGTTTGTAGCCGCGGATTAAATTGCCAAGCATTTCACTTAAGGCTTCGCTGCCCCCAATACGCTTGAGTCTTAACCAAATATATTCACCATTGGTTTGGCTATCGACAACCTCATAGTCAACACCGAGCTGGAGATCTGGATAGTAAAACTCTTCACTGAGTTCCAGTAACTTTATTTTTAGAGGATGGTCGAGATCGAAGGGATGGTTAGCTACAAGACGAATACGGGCACCACCTACGGATAAATCTGCAGTTATCCCTTGTACTTCACCACGGCCGGTTTGCGATGCTGCGATGCGAATACTGTAATTCATCCGCTCTTCTGTGCGGTTGAAATAACTGCCTAATACCACGCCGGGCACCATAAAAGGCTCTGATTCTGCGGCCTCTACCTGCGTGACACTTTGGCGCAACTTTAACCGACGTTGTTGGTGAGCATTGAGCACATACTCGTATACTCCCAAGGTATATTGGTTGCGAAACAGTGACATGGCCTCATGCATACTGTTTTTGGCGGGTTCATCTAAAAAATGTCGCTGTTGACCTAACATCACTTCAACACAAGGAAGCTCAGATTTATCCCTGAGATCGATAATTCGCGTGCATGGTGAAGCCAAACGACTGAGTTCCATTTTCACTAGAAAACGGGTCGAATTGGTTTCATCTATCGTCAGCTGATGGAAAATCTCTTGGAAGTTAGGTTCCATGAGCAATGGCTTGAGCTGTTCGATGAGTGCACTATGGTTATCTAGACTCATGTAGGGTTCTTTTTAATGCTTATTTTGTATTGGGCTGTTAGTCTTATGTCGGCAGTATTCGCAGTTACTTAAATTGATTTTATACAGATTTTAATGAGTTATGGCAAAGAATAAAACGGCGTACGTATGTAATGAGTGTGGACAAGACTTTCCTCGTTGGCAAGGGCAGTGTAGCGCTTGTCAGGAATGGAATACGATCACTGAGGTGAGGCTCGGTGCAGCTTCGCCTGGGCGCAGCACTAAGTTTGTCGGTTATGCCGGAGCAAGCAGCAATGAAGTGAAGACATTAGATCAAATCGATCTCAATGCCTTACCGCGGATCTTGAGTCATTTTGGCGAATTAGATCGAGTGCTCGGTGGTGGGATTGTACCAGGTTCTGCCATTTTGATTGGTGGACATCCAGGCGCTGGTAAGAGTACGCTTTTATTGCAAACTCTGTGTCATTTGGCCGAGCAAATGCCTGCACTGTATGTCACGGGTGAAGAATCGTTGCAGCAGGTAGCTATGCGTGCCCATCGTCTTGGTTTGCCAACCAATAAATTGCGGATGTTGTCTGAAACCAGCGTCGAGCAAATTTGCGACGTTGCCCTTAAAGAATTGCCTAAAGTCATCGTTGTTGACTCGATTCAAGTGATGCATATGAGTGATGTGGCATCGAGCCCTGGCAGTGTGTCGCAGGTGCGTGAATCCGCTTCTTACTTAACCCGTTTTGCGAAAGAAAATGGCATTGCCGTGATTATGGTCGGCCATGTAACCAAAGATGGCAGTTTGGCTGGGCCCAAGGTATTGGAGCATTGTATCGACTGCTCTGTGATGTTCGAAGGGGATAGCGATAGTCGTTACCGCACCTTGCGCTCCCATAAAAATCGTTTTGGCGCGATCAATGAATTAGGCGTATTTGCCATGACAGAGCGCGGCTTAAAGGAAGTCGCCAATCCTTCGGCAATCTTCCTTTCTCGTGGTGAAGAAGAATCATCTGGTTCGCTTGTCATGGTGGTTTGGGAAGGCACGCGGCCCTTGCTGGTGGAGCTGCAAGTGCTGGTGGATAACTCGGCCATGTCTAACCCGCGCCGCGTGGCTGTGGGTATGGATGCAAACCGTTTGGCCATGTTGCTTGCCGTAATGCACCGCCATGGTGGTTTGCAGATGTCGGATCAGGACGTGTTTGTTAACGTGGTGGGCGGCGTGAAAGTGACTGAAACCAGTGCCGACTTAACCTTGCTGCTTGCTATGGTATCGAGTTTTCGTGGTGATATTTTGCCTAGCGATTTAGTGGCCTTTGGTGAGGTCGGGTTGTCCGGTGAAATTCGTCCTGTGCCTAATGGGCAAGAGCGATTAATCGAAGCCGCTAAGCATGGCTTTAAGCGAGCAATAGTGCCCAAGGCCAATGTGCCGAAAAAGCCTCCGGCTGGGATGGAAGTGGTGGGTGTTTCTAAGTTATCTGAAGCGCTAGAAGCGATTTAGCATCAAATGCTCGCGAGTGAGATTAACACCAGCAAGCAAAACAGCGCCATTAGGCGCTGTTTGTGTTTGTGAGCGAGTGTCTTAATCTGTGATATTGTGTTTTTCGATAAACAACATAAGTTCACGATTTAGCAAAGAAGCATCACCTAGGTTCAGTTCCACCATACGTTTTAGGTGGCTGATACTATCAACATCGATAAAGTTACACTTCAAACCTAATTGGGCATTTTTTTGATGGACCAACTCAGTTTCCATACGGATCTCAATGTCAGATTCTGGTAAGGCAAAACTGAGGGTAATAGCATCACCCGAATTAATAAAATTTTGCGGTTCTTCAACCAAGGCGCCATTTAGACTCAAATCGAGAATGGTCGTCTCCCACTGTGCACCACCTTGTTGTAGATGTGCGCTCGTGGCAAATAGAATCCGCGAAAACTTACGCCTTTCGTCCATACCCAATCCTTTTTCTTTCATAGTCAGCTAAGTGTAGTCCCATCAGTGCCTCTAAGCATAAGTCATATTGATGTGACTGTAAAAGCAGAGTAATTTTTTGTTCAATAAAGCTACCAAGATCGCATATTCACGCAGGCGGTGTGAATGACGAGGTGTTCGTTACATAAAGCGTGAGTGTGGCTCCTTGTACAACAACCCCTGTAACATTAATACACCAAGTATCAATACACTAAGTATCAAGGTTTGGTTGACTTGCCATATTCTAATATTGGGAGATGAAGGAGGGGGGAAGTTAGCGTACGTTTACGCGGCACTGGCAGACTCTTATCGTGATTAATGTGATATTAAGTAGCAGTTATTACATAGGTTTAGGCGTTTTTTTAAACAACAGATTTCAGTTTTTGCCGCTAATTTTTTATCGAAGTGTAGGCGATGTCTTAGCTATCTTTGGGAGATTCCAGTATCATCCGCGGCCAACAACGGCTGCGTCTACATGGTTAATGGCTTTTTAATCATCGCGAGGCATCACTGCTTGCAGATCATGGATTTTTCCCACAGTAGGAAAATGATGTGGATCTCTCACCCAAGTCTGATGGATTTGGGGCTCTAATCTGCCGCAGCCAGCGTCGCCAATTGCGTTTTAGGGTAATTGGTACCGACCCCATTTTAAGAGATCACAAGGTATAACAATATTATGTCTGAGCAATTGAGTTCAACAGCCGTATCCTCTGGTTCGTTTCTAGACCGTTATTTTTCTATTCAACAACGTGGTAGCACAGTTCGCCAAGAAGTAATTGCGGGATTTACAACCTTCCTCGCTATGGTCTACTCAGTGATTGTGGTGCCAAACATGTTAGGCCAAGCGGGATTTGATCCCGGCGCCGTGTTTATCGCCACCTGTTTAATTGCTTCATTTGGTTCTTTGCTCATGGGTTTATGGGCAAACTTACCTATGGCGATTGGCTGCGCGATTTCGCTCACGGCCTTTACTGCGTTTAGCTTAGTTCTAGGTCAGGGAATGTCGATTCCAGTCACTTTAGGCGCTATTTTCCTAATGGGTGTGACCTTCACGCTTGTGAGTGTGACAGGTATTCGCCAGTGGGTGCTGGCGAATTTACCAAAGGGCATAGCCCACGGTACAGGCATAGGTATCGGCTTGTTTTTACTTTTGATTGCGACTAACAGTGTGCAGTTGATTGTGGCCAATAGCGCAGGCTTACCTGTGAAGTTAGGCGACATTAACAGTTTACCTGTTATCGCTACCGTTATAGGTTTAGCGGCGACAATTGGTTTAGAGCGCCGCGGTGTACCAGGCGGTATTTTGTTGGTGATTATCGCGCTATCGGTATTTGGTTTAGTGTTCGATCCGAGCGTTAAATACCAAGGTTTGTTCGCCTTGCCTGATTTTACCTCAGAGCATTCACTGATTGGTCAGCTCGATATTATGGGTGCCTTTAATCCTGTGGTCTTGCCTATCGTATTAGCGTTAGTGATGACGGCGATTTTCGATGCGACCGGCACTATTCGTGCTGTGGCTGGCCAAGCGAATTTACTCGATAAAGACGACAATATTGTCGGCGGTGGTAAAGCCTTAACCTCAGACTCAGTCAGCAGTATGGTGGCAGGTTTAGTCGGCGGTGCACCAGCGGCTGTGTATATCGAGTCGGCGGCGGGTACTGCAGCGGGCGGTAAGACAGGTTTAACGGCTACCATAGTTGGCGTACTGTTTTTATTGATGATGTTTTTAGCGCCATTAAGTTATTTAGTGCCAGCCTATGCGACAGCACCTGCTTTGATGTATGTGGGTTTGTTGATGCTGAGTAATGTGGCGAAACTCGACTTTGACGATAAAGTTGATGCCATGTCGGGCTTAACCTGCGCTGTGTTTATCATCTTAAGCTGTAATATCGTTACCGGTATTATGCTGGGTTTTGTGACACTAGTGGTAGGCCGTATTTGCAGTGGCGAATGGCGCAAACTGAAGTTAGGCGTGCTTGCCATCACCTTAGGTTTAGTGGTGTTTTATATGGGTGGTTGGGCGATTTAAGTTAGGCAAACTGAGTGATTTTAACTGAGTTATTGAGAACAGAAGCGAGTGCAGTCTTAGGATTAGCACTCGCTTTGATTTTGTGCCCTGTACTCACAATAGGCACGTAATAAGTCTTTCCAAGTAACAATCCCAACCAATTTACCGTCCTCTAACACGGGTAAGCAGCCTATATTGTTATCTAATAACATGCGGGTCGCCGTATCTAAATTGATGTGAGGTGCGACGGTAACCGGATTACGCGTCATCACTTGATGCACACGTTTTTGTAGGGTTTCTAAGTCTCTTGCGGTTTCGGCGCTACTGCCCAAGTTCGGGCTAATCGCACGCAATAGATCCCGCTCCGATAACACGCCTTCAAGTTGGTACTCATCGACGACCAACAAGTGATGAAAGCTCGCTTGGTCGAAGATTTCCTTCGCCACAGTTAATCGATCGTCCATTTCAACCGTGACGACTCGGGTACTCATAATATCGGCGATAATGATCGGCATGATGATCCCCTGTTAAGCTTGCGCATCCTAAGATGCGCTCTGTTAATGCGCTGCATTACAGTTACTTATAACAGAGTGGTGCAAGTTTAGCCAACACCCATTACAAAGTTTTAACTCAAAGATCTTGGATCTCTGGCTCATCATCTGCTGTGATTTGCATCCGCTCCGATTCGGGCAAGTGTGCGCCTATGTAGCGTTGATACTTTTTGCCTTTCAGTTTGTGGGTGTCCACCAGTACTAAGCCATCGATACAATCGCCAAAGTCGGCGTCAATACCAAAGGCGAGAAACTTAACCCCATCCGCTTTACACAGTTCACCATATTGTTTGTAGAGCGTAGGTACGGCCGCCCCCATACTCGCGAGCACTTGTTTGAGTTGCTTAAAGTTACTCTGATAATCCTCGGAGAAATACAAGTCATCTAACTTAGCTTTTTGGGATTTAGATAAGCCAAAGGGTGACATGGAAACTGCCATCTGCTGCGCAGGTGCAAATTCCCGCGCATAGAAGTGCACTAGCATTTCCCTAGCACTTCCAGGCAGTTGATTACTGATGGACACAGGGCCAAATAGATAACGATATTCAGGATGCTTGGCGAGATAAGCTCCAATGCCAAACCACAGATAATCTAAACTGCGTTTACCCCAATATTTAGGCTGCACAAAACTGCGACCGAGTTCTAACCCTTGCTTCACAAAGGGCATAAAGCTGTCGGCGTATTGGAATAGGGATTGGCTGTAGAGTGCGTTGTCGCCATATTTTGCTAAGACTTGCTCACCACTGGCAAAACGATAGGCGCCGATAATTTCAAACTGCTCTTTATCCCACAACACTAAGTGTTGGTAGTAGGAATCGTATTTATCGATATCGCGGCGCTTGCCCGAACCTTCGCCTACGGCGCGAAAGGCGATTTCCCTCAGGCGGCCAATTTCCCGCATGATGGGATTACTGTCGTGGTGTTGGTAGAGATAAATCAACTTGTTATCTTGCGTTTCCCCTAGAAGTTCACATTGTTGCAGTGCCGCTTGCAGTTCACGGCGCGATTCGGGGTGGGCGATAGCGCTCTGGGTGATAAACAGTGGATCTTTATCTTTGCCGATACGATACAAGTGATTTTTAAGCAGTTTTATCTTGGTCTTGAGTGGAAAGTCCATTGAGCGTACGGCTTCATTGGGAATGAGCTCGCCAATGCGGATCGGCATATTACGTTTAGCCTGCTTGAACATTTCCTTCACTAGCAGCAGTGTCGCAAGTGGCTTGTAAATCATAGATGCGCCGTAGAAAGTGGCAGAGTTTTTGGCATCTAAAAATATTGGCAGTAGGGGCGCATTGCAGGAAATCGCCATCTTTAAAAAGCCTGAGTGCCATTGGGTATCACGCACGCCGTTAGGGCGCAGACGCGAGACTTCGCCCGACGGGAAAATCAGCACTGCGCCTTCGTTACGCAGGTGCTGGTGGATTTTTTCTAAATGTTGTTTCGGTGTGCCACCAGTCATATTGCGTACCGGCAGTAGGATTGAGTGCAGCGGTTCCAGCGCCATCAAGAGTTCATTCGCGACGACTTTAATATCAGGGCGAACTTCACTGATGAGTTTGATGAGCGCTAATGCATCGAGTGAACCTATAGGATGGTTCGCGAATATGACCACTCGGCCTTCACAGGGAATATTTTCTATCTCGTTGGCGGGCACGGTAAAACTAAAGTCAAAACTCGTCAGCATTTGTTCGACAAAGTCTACGCCCTGTAAATAGGTATATTGACTGGCGATATCGTTGCACTGTTTTTCATTGAGCAGGTAACGCAGCATGGCCTTGGCAGGTTTAGCGAGCCAAGGTTTGTCATTGATCGCTGGCAGATTTTGTTCAACCACATTATCAACGGTAAAAATCATGTTATTCGCCTTAAACGGCACAGTATGCTTGTTATGGCTAAGGCTGCTGTTTAGCATTTTTTCATTGTATTCCATAGCGTTATGTAATTGATTCATAGTGTTAGGCAACATCCCTTGGGCGAGTTTCGCCGGTGTTTATGTCTGGCATTTGCTGCGCTGCCGTTTTTTGTTGCTTGTCTTTGTGCGTCTCAGGCGGCTGTTGTACCAGCGCTATACTGTTGAGAATATCGAGCTTGAGCGTTTGCTCGTTCCAGCGGCAAAGTTGTAATTCGCCGCTTAAGGTTTCTGTGATTAAACTGCAGTTTTCGACCCAGTCACCGTCGTTGGCGTAGATGATCTGCCTCTTTTCAAGGGGACTGAGTGGTGAGTAATATTGGGCTGCTCTGGGGTGAGTCGAGAGTTCGGGCTGATGGATATGACCGCAGATCACACCGTCAACATCAAAGTGCTGGGCATAGTTGAGTACCGCTTGACGGTAATGTCCAATAGCCGCTTGAGCCTTGCCCACTTTGGACTTGATATAACTTGCCAGTGACCAATAGGGATAACCTAAGCGTTCCCGCAAGCTATGGAGATTGCGATTGAGGAACAACAATAGGTCATATAAATGGTCGCCCAATATGGCGTAGAAACGGCCGACACACACATCGGCATCAAACTGATCCCCGTGGAGCATCAAGAGTTTATGGCCGCCGATTCCGTGGTGAATATGTTGGCGGGCAATTTTGATATTCCACAGGCTTAGTTCGGCATAGGGTTTAATCAGTTCGTCGTGGTTGCCCGGCAGATAAATCACTTGGGTGCCGTTTTGTGCCAGTTCAATGAATTTTTGCAGCACCTTATTGTGGCTATCGGGCCAGTGCAGCTTACGTTTCAACGCCCATAAATCGACTATGTCACCGACCAGATACAAGTGCTGACAATGCACGGTTTCAAGCAAACTGAGCAGGTAGTCGGCCTTGCAATCTTTACAGCCTAAATGGATATCCGATAGCCAGAGGGCGTTAACTGTGATGATTGGTGTATGGGGTGATGCCGTCTGGTCTGAAGTTAATGCGGATGGGGTAATAGCGGCACAATTGGATTGATTTGAGGATGTTGGTGCTAATGTTGGCGTTGAGCGATTAAAGATGGGAGGGGAAAGGCTGGGGTCATTTATCTCTTCCCGCGTAGACCTCTCAAGTTTCCTGAAATTAAATCCTGTCATCTCGTATTCACCCCATTAGGCTGTTAACGAATATGAGCTTAGTGGGGGGCTTTGACCGAATGATGAAGTTTAGATGACATGCAGATGACAAAAGGTGGATTAGCCTAGACTGAACCTGTCAAGATTCACATCAGGATGCAATTAGATCCGATAGGTTGGTTTAACTTACTTCTGCCCCAAAGCAAGATAACTTTGTTGTCAGTTTGCAGCATAATTGTCATTGTTTTCCCTGTGACACGCCGCCCTTGCATTTAACAAGAAGCGACCCTGAGGGCTCGACGACGGCATCCATGCCGCCAACGGTCACAGTTGCAACAATGCCAATCTTAATTAACACTTCTGCTGTTCGTTTAGCTAAAAAGCTATTGCCCAAAGTTTGTTTCAAAGTTAAAAATGCAAGTAGGGCGAATAAAGCCGTGGCTATAGAAAAGCTAATATGATGAGGTTACTTTAAACCTAGAAGTCATGCCCGTCCTATATTTCAAAAGCCAGCCAGGATAGCCACGCCCTCAAGATGAAGCGGAATGGCTGACAGCGAAAAGTAGCCAAACTTATAGGCGCAAGCCTGTGAGGGGGGCTGTACGAACATCAGCCTGAATGTGAGGTCAGAATGCTGTTAACCAAGGTCAATAATCAGTCGAAAGTGAGCGTAAAAGCATGAGAAAGCTAAAACGATATCAAGTGATTACCCATCAAATTGTATAAAAAACCGCTACCGCAAAAAAGCAAATGCCTATAGCATCATTTGTACCAATTGACATGGATGTGGCAGCGGCCAAGTCCAACAAGCGATTTATGCCCTGCAAATAGCGTAGTGCACAAATACTAAGACGTTATGTGAAAATGGAGATAGTCTTCGAATGAGAACACCAACTGATTTAGAGGTGCTTGAAAGTATTTATTCTAAATATTATCAAGACTTTACTGCATACGAAGAAGATGAAAGCATTCGAGCTAGCAAAATATATGTTCCAATTTCTTGCGATGAAATAGCTAAAAAATTAAAAGTTGATGGGGATATTGTCTTTGGTCGTCTTTATTATCATATGGAGAAGAAATACGGCTATAAACAAAGCGATGGAAGTAATGTTCATTTCTTCGCTTTTCGAGTTGGTAAAGAAAGCCATTGTGTAAATTTTCCACTTTTGTCGTCTGTGTTGGCTGGGCTTCAACAAGAAAAACGAAAGTTTGTCTTAGCAACAACTATATCCGTCGTGTCGCTATCAATATCCATAGTTTCTATTGGAATTGCTTTATGGTCCAAGTTAAGCACATAACAAGGCGCTGTTGTCGCCACTATCGTGGCTGGGACGGCTTGCGCTGCGCTCCAGCCGCCCCAACGCTTTGCGTTAAACACATAGAAATGTTAATCCGAAATTCACTAATTCGAGCTAAAAATCTAACACGATTTTGTCCCAAAGCTTGCTGGGTATCTCCTTCATACAGACTGGTTACACTATTGCCCAAAAGGTGAGCCATGGTGATTGGCGAGACGACCGTCCGCCCCATGGACGGGGCGGTCGAGCATCCAAGGACGGACTGGCTGCGAGTCGACGAGCGAATGCCATGGCAAGCCTGTGAGAGTGGATATCAGCAAACGCTAAACTGCTAACAACTAAAATTACTGGTCCCAAACATTAGTCTCCAACACATATCGGTCCAAAAGTATGTTGCGTATGTATTTAAATCTACAGATTACGCGAATGCACGAAAGGTGGAACCATGGTGATTAGCGAGACGACCGTTCGCCCTATGGCCGTTCTTTGGCGTCCATGCCATCGCGGCATTTGTGAATCTTTTCATATCAGACGGGGCGGTCGAACATCCACGGATGGACTACTGCGTGTTGCCGAGCAAATGCCATGACTCATCCATCCATCAGATCCAGCTTTTAAGTGTCCAAAAGTGAGTTGTGTGGTGTCGAGTGGAGATTGTACGATTAAGTCACGCTATATAATCAAAACGGTCAGTTTGTGTATGAGTTAGTGCAAAAAGGGGAGTCAGTTAATCTGACTCCCCTTTTTTAGAACGTTTGTTGGACTTACATTAAAACCTACGTTAGGCCCAAACTTGCGTAATGTTAGAACAATAAATGGGCTACACCTGCGATAACAGGTAGTGTCACTAAGGTGCGTAGAATAAACACCACGAAAAGCTCAACGAAGTTGACGGGAATTTTACTGCCGATAAGCAGTGCACCGACTTCACTCATATAGATCAACTGAGTCACAGATAAGGCTGCAATTACAAAGCGGGTCATATCTGATTCAATTGAGCTGGCAAGGATTGACGGAATAAACATATCCGCAAAACCGACCACGATTGTTTTAGAGGCTTCAGTGGCTTCTGGAATATGCAGTAATTCGAGTAATGGAATAAACGGCATACCCAAATAGTTAAATATGGGCGTGTGCTCGGCAATAATCAGTGCCAGCGTACCAATTGCCATTACCACAGGGATAATACCAAACACCATATCGACAACGTTTTTAATACCTTCATTTAAGACCGCTTTTATGCCACCGGCACTTGCGGCTTTTTCTAAGGCTTTATCAAAGCCCCAAGATAAGGCGCCATGTCCTGCAGGGATCAGCTCATCATCTGGCATGCGTGGTGTGTCATCTATGTAGTTGTCTTTCTTCCACGATAATGGTGGCAACTTAGGCACAATCACTGCGGCGGCAAAACCCGCGAGGCACACAGTCAAATAAAAGGGCACAAACATATGCTCTAACTTAACTTGTGAGATCACCACTAAGCTGAAGGTAATCGATACCGCCGAGAAGGTTGTACCAATAACTGCGGCTTCTCTCTGGGTATAAAAACGGGCTTCGTATTGTTTGCTGGTCAGCAAAATGCCGACACTGCCATCACCTAACCATGAGGCCATACAATCAATAGCACTACGGCCCGGTAGATTGAACACGGGACGCATGACTTTCGTTAAGAGTGTGCCAAAGAGCTCGAGTAGGCCGAAGTTCAGCAGCAGCGGCAGTAACATACCCGCAAAGATAAATACCGAGAACAACACAGGTAATAAGTCGTTTAAGACTAATGCGCCAGTGCTCGAGGAGTTGATGATCTCTGGACCTAAACCTAAGTAAGTCAGTACGATAAACACTGCACCTAAGATCCGAGTCGTCAACCACATAGGGCTGACATTCAATAAACCATTAAGGAAGTGATTTTGCGTAACGAATGTGGGCTTAAACACTTTTGACAGCAAAGAGGACAGCGCCGTAGTCACAACAATAATAGTCACTATGAGGGTTAGCACACCGCTCAATGCGCCTTGCAGTGCTTTAGATATGATAGCGATAGGAATTGTGATCGCATCGTTGTAGCTGATAGGGGTCATAAATAACAGCAGACCAATCAGCGAAGGGACGATAAAGGTGAGTATCGTCTTAATGTTTCGGTTTTTATTTTCAGTAGCCAATGTTGTACACCTTAAAGTACGAGTCGTACATGGTAAATTTGAATAAATAGCCGCACGTAACAAGCTGTCGACGCTAATTAAGGTGCATTTAAATTCAACTCAAAAACGAGAATGGGGAAGATTACTCGCTTAGCTTCTCTATGTAAAACGATTCGCTAGTTAGTTTGATATAAGCAGCAAAACAGCATAGTTATTTTACTTTAGTTGTCGATAAATTAAGAGTGGTTATATTGGCTTGCATTACTGCAAAAGCATTATTAAACAAGGCCTTATCATCAATCGCTCGAGGTGGGTTAACGACTGGTTAATTACTTGTTTACTGATGTGTGTGAAACTATCTAGATGTTATTTCTGCACAAAAAAACATCAGCAACTTTAGCGCTACCGCTATGTTGGCTGGTTTTCTGTTCGATTTGAAAGTGCAATAGAGATAACTCTGGCTATATAGCGTTGGCGAGAACCTGTTGTGCATATCGCGGTAATGTTAAGGAGCCTTGGGCACTAGGACACATTTTTATGCGATAAGCCTTTAAATCGACTTATCTCTAAAAGTGACCTTCTCCATTATCTTGATGCTTTTGTGATTGACTAAAAAGTCGCAAATAACGATGAAAGTAAAAATATTATTCATAAAGCGGATACCCGCCGCTTTAAATCTTCTCATTTCCATGTAAGTTAGTATTACTCCCATCCAGCTCTAGTATTCATGATCGCAAAAGTACAGAAGGTTACGATTAAAGGCGGCTCAACACTGGCCATTAAGTTTGGTTTTTTGGGGATCTTTGGGCTTTTAATTGGCATTGTTATTACTGTTTTGGGGTTCGATGATTCTGAATTCCATCGCTTCAATTTTTTGAATCACACCTTAAGTGAATTAGGGACTTATGGTCATTCGTCTTTCGCTGTCATTCTCAACGGTGGGTTGTTTTTTGGCAGTTTAAGCCTCGTTTTCTATTGTTTGTCTTCTTTGCAGCAGGTAACTTCTTGCTGGGGATACCCTTTCTTTATCAGTTTGGCTCTCACTTTTCTGGCTTTAGCGAGCGTGGGATTATTTCCGGTGAACGTGTATCACTTGCATGTTCTTGGGCTGAAATGGTTTTTCTATCTGGGGAGTTTGAGTTCGATCTTCTATTTAGCCTTGGTCTGTTTCGGCAAGTCTAACTTTGGCCGTTGGACTGGGTTGTTGGCGTTAATAGTCTTATGTAGCATGTTGACGTTTCTGTATGCGCCACAGCTCAATTTAGGTTTGACCGAAGGCGATAGACCGTTTTATCAGGAGATGGTATTGCAACTGCCGCGTCCTACTTTGTGGTGGCCAGCCCTACTAGAATGGATTGGACTGGGAAGTTTATTGTGTTGGACAAGTGTGCTGCTTTTTAGCCAGTTAAGCTTCAGCCAAGATCCCAAAATCATTGGCTGAGTTATCTTTGAATTTAGACTTATCTTCAGCTCTAGGCTATGGATTCACATGCACAGCAAGGCCCGCTTCACCAAACCAATAACCGTTGCACTGGGTTATACCAAGTTTGCTATTCATCGAAAAATCCTGAACATTTTTAGTCGCTTGAATCGTATCGACCAAAGCATTGGCTTTAATGATGCAGTCAAGACTACTGGGTGATACTCGAAACACATCGACCCCCATTTGTGTCATTACCGCTATTTCACTGCGTAAATCTAAACAGCTAGCGGATTGGGTTTGAATTCCATTGAGCCTGAGTAAAGGTTGCTGCTCTTGGGTTTGCGCGAGTAGTCCTTTACTGTATTCACGGCATACCGTTTCGCAATGATCTTTCGTGAGCTGTTTGTGTCTAGCGGTAAAGCAGCGCGCCGAATGGGCGAGTGGTAAATAGCCGTGGCCGAGCACTTCCACCTCAAATAATGGCTGCTCTTGAATTACTTGTTGTAACCAAGCCTTAGATAGCTCCACTGGCATCACAAATCTTTGCATTCCAAACCGCTGCAAGATGTCTAAACTAGCACGATTGTAGTTATTGATACTCGCGCCGCAGACAAAGGGTAACTTACGCTCTTTGGCAAGATACACTGCCGCCATATCGTTTGCTTCGACGATAAATTCACCGTTATCGACCTGGCGTTTGAGCTCAGTATATTCAGATGGCGCTTCGATTAAGGCCAGCGTCGAAAGCACGACTTCTTTACCCGCCTGCTTGAGCATTTGCGCCAGCTCTAGATAATCGCCCCACTTGAGTTCGCGTCTGCGGCTACAAACCGCCTCACCTAAATACACTAAGGGAATTTGACTGCCGGCGACTTGCTGGTAAAAGTCAGCGACTTGCTGTTTCTGCCAGCAATACAACAGTGGTCCTAGGGAAATCTTCATAAGGTGTCCTTTGTCAATCTTGCTCTCTATTTACCTTTTATTGCCAATCGCGCTCGTAGGCGCCAAGCGTAGTGATCTGACCCTCGGATACTTTCGCTAGGGCTTGTTCCCAATGGGGTTGATTTTGGCTTTGTGAGTACAGCGCTGGATTATTTAGATAGGTGTCTATGGCTTGACGCCATACTCGAGTGACTTGTTCAACATAGGCTGGGCTGCGTTGACGTCCTTCGATTTTCAGCGACACTATGCCCGCCTTGGCTAGCTCTGGAAGTAAGCTTAAGGTATTCAAACTGGTTGGTGATTCGAGTAAATATTGCGGCGAATCTTGATCTGCTGTGATGTAACGGCCTTTGCATACCACGGGATAACCCATTTGTTCGTCGAGGGCCGATTTATCAATTAACACATCGTTGAGCCGGGTTAATCTGTTCTGTCCTTCTTCTTGCCAGCGTACGTGTTTTGCTGGTGAACAAGATCCACCAGTGTTGGGCGATTGGCCTGTTACATAGGATGACAGCTGGCAACGCCCTTCGGCCATAATGCACAGACTACCAAAGGCGAATACTTCCAAATCCACTGGGCTGACTTTAGCAAGATCCCGTACTTGTTTCATGGATAACACCCGTGGCAATACTACTCGGGCGATGTTAAAGGCTTCCTTATAAAAGCTCAGCGCACCCAGATTGGTTGCACTGGCCTGCACCGATAAATGCAGTGGCAGGTTTGGATAGTGCCTATGGGCATAATCGAGTAAAGAAAGATCGGCAACAATTAATGCATTTATACCCAGTTTTGCCGCTAAATCGATAGCCTGATACCAACGATGCTCTTCACCGGGCTTTGGAAAAGTATTTAAGGTTAAAAAGATTTTTTTGCCGTGCTTTTGCGTCAACTCAGTGGCTTCTTGCAATTTTGCGGGGGTGAAGTTTAATCCTGCAAACGAGCGCGCGTTGGTGTCGTCTTTTAACCCTAGATACACAGCGTCGGCTCCGGCATGTAATGCCGACTTTAGCGAGGCCAGATTTCCTGCTGGACACAACAGCTCCATAGTGATGCTCCCGATAAAATGATAGCCGCTGAGTGTAGGTAAGATTGAATGGCGATGAATTGATTTAAAACAGGTTTAAGATCATAAAATCCCGATAAACTGGGATATATCATGTTTTATTCTTGTAGGGTTCCCGCTATGTCCGCTGTTTTTTTCGCAAAATTTGCTCAGCAACTTTTAGAGTTCACCCCAAAAGCCATCGGCTTTCCCCTTGCTAAGATGCCGTTTAGCCTCAAAGCAAAAGCCATCAGCCAATTGCTTGAACTCTTACTTGCCGAGCAAGCTGCTGGCGATGAGCTTGGATTTTTGACGGATAAATGGGTCGCGATTCGAGTGGAAGATATAAACTTAGCCTTCGAAGTCAGTTTTAATGGCAAGTGGCAAGTCAGAGAGCTCACCAATGCGCAGGTGACCTTCAGTGCCAACTCTGCTGAGCTAGTGTTAGTGGCGGCGGCGAAGGAAGATCCCGACACGCTATTCTTCCAGCGTAAGCTGAGTATTCAAGGTGATACAGAATTAGGACTCGAAGTGAAAAACCTGCTGTTAAGTATCGAATTTGCCAGTATGCCAGCCCCAATTCGTTTTAGTGTTGAAAAGCTTGCCGCTGTGATTGAGCGTCTGCAAATTGAAGCGAAACCGACAATTATTCTCGCCAAATCCCCAAGCTTTTAACGTTATGTAGTGAGACTACACACTGCTAATTCCATAAAGAAGCCCGCTAAGTTGTTATCTTAGTGGGCTTATTTTTATTTAAACTTTACTGTATGGTTTGGTCAATGAGTTAGTAGCTTGCACTCAGTTGTAGTCCCGAGTAGCTCGAATAAGCGCGTAACATCACATGGTAAGTTCCCGCTTGAGTCACGGTAATCGAACAGCTTTCATTGTTCCCGTTTTTATAGGGACGGCAATCATAGCTGGTGGTCGTTGGGGTAGTGCCTGCTTTAACATACAGGTCTACATCTCCAGTTCCGCCACTGGTGGCAATGTTGAGTTGGCTATTGGCTGGAACCACTATCTTATACAGTTTCTCTGTTGCCGTTGCCCCGCTTAAATTCGTGACAGGTACGCCATTGGTTAAGCAGTTTGCATCGGTGCAGCTTCCGCCGCCATTCAGGTTATAGCTGGCTGTCAGTTGGGCATTGGCGTAATTATTATAGCCTTGCACCATCACATACCACCGACCCGCCATAGGTGTGGTGAAGTTACAGCTCTCGTTGTTGCCATTTTGATAGGGGCGGCATTGGTAGCTTGTTGTCGTCGGTTTTTGTCCTTGGCTGACATAAATATCCGCATCACCAGAACCACCCGCTAGATTGATCCCTAAACTTGCCGCATTGACTGGGACATCGATGTAGTAATACGTCGCAGAACCTGTGGCACCACTGATTGCGACACCCACATTATTTTGCAGCGGTGTTTCATCGACGGGGCAATTATTGCCACAGCCACCATCATCGCCTGCGAGTGAAAAGAGTAATTTATTGGGTGAACCTGTTTTAGCGTCTGTAACTTTATTTGACGTGGCGCGTGTCGTAAGTAAGTTTGTCACCTGTGCGGGAGAGAGATTTGGATTTTCATCTAAGTATAATGCGGCAACGCCTGCCACATGTGGGGCTGCCATTGAGGTACCACTTATGGTATTAGTCGCTGAATTCGAGTTATACCAAGCGGACGTAATGCTCGAACCTGGCGCATAAATATCAAGGCAAGTCCCGAAGTTAGAAAAACTCGAGCGGGAATCGTTACTGGTGGTTGAACCAACCGTGATGGCATTTACCGCCCGTGCGGGTGAGTAATTACAAGCGCTACTGTTGTCGTTACCCGCCGCCACTACGAAAGTGACCCCTGCGGCAACTGCGGCATTGACTGCATCATCAGTTGCTTGGGAGGCGCCGCCTCCTAAACTCATGTTTGCGACGGCGGGGCCGGAAGCATTGTTTTTCACCCAGTTTATCCCTGCAATCACGCCAGAGTTACTGCCTGAACCTGAACAGTTGAGTACTCTGACTCCCACAAGATTGACGTTTTTCGCGACACCGTAGGTTGAACCGCCAATCGTCCCCGCCACATGGGTACCGTGACCGTTACAGTCAGTCGCATCGTAATCATTATCCACAAAATCATAGCCACTGCTGGCGCGACCACCAAACTCATTGTGAGTATTAAGCACGCCAGTATCGATCACAAAGGCGGTGACACCAGAGCCGTCGAAATCCGTGTGATAGTTACTATCCAATGGCAAGTTTCGTTGATCGATTCTGTCTATGCCCCAGGTCGGACTCGGTTGATTGGCATTGGCTTCAACCATAGGTGTTACTGACATGATTTGATCTTGTTCTATGTATTTCACATTTGGATCTTTACGCAGTGCTTTAATCTGTTGGGCGCTGGCCTTGATGAGTACACCATTGAGCACATTGCCAAAGTTTTTCATTACAGTGACATCATATTGGTTGACTAAACTCTCGGCTTTTTTCGTCGCGAATTCAGCTATGGTGTTGTTATTACTTAGATTAAGAACGCTTGGGGTATTGAATACAACAATGTAAGTATCTTTGATGGCTTTAGATTGCGGGACACTTACCATACTCGCTTGGTATTCATTAGCGTTAACAGGGAAGTAAGCAAGTCCAGTTGCGACCGCGACTGCAATTAAATGTTTCTTATGCATGTTGAACTCCATTTTCTTTTTATGTCTCCACGGACTTCGAGACATAATTCAATGTAGAAGGTATTTTCAACCTGCCCAGTTCGATGCTTAAGGTATATCTAATTCATAGGGTTGAAATGTAACACTTGATTTACAATTTGACCGTGGGTGACTTTTTACTTAGCTAAAGAGTGAGGTGTACAAATAAGCGTCAAAATAATAACTATTAGTCTATTAAAACAACCGAGTTTGTAAAAGTGGTGATTTATCAAGCGACATTTAGTCCGAATCATAAACTGTGAAGCAGCGATAAATTCCGTCTGCTACTTTTTTGACATTCACCGCTGAAAAGAAGTCAGTCTAAAGTAGTGTTTTGACTAATGCTGAAATAAAGGCTTGGATTTAAGCGATTTAAAGGTTTTCCATACTGTTAAATGCATCTTTATTGTGATTTTTTATGCGGGTTGTTTTGCGCAGGTTATGGCAGGTATTAGAGCAGATTTGACCGAGAGGCATTATAGCCACTCGGTCAGGTGACGTGATTAAGCTTTTTGCGTTAACACGGCAAATTTCACTAACAATTCGTCGTTAGATTCGACACGGTTTGGATCTGGGTCGATGCAATCAATGGGGCAGACAGACACGCAAGTCGGTTTGTCGTAGTGACCCACACATTCGGTGCAACGGTCTGGATCGATTTCATAGATCTCTTCGCCCATAGTGATGGCCTGATTAGGACATTCAGGTTCACACATGTCGCAATTGATGCAGCTATCGTCGATCAGTAGTGCCATGATCTTAACCTAGTTCATGTGGGTTGCGAGTATCCTGACCTTGGGGCAAGTTACGCAGCAAAATTCCGTGGCTCAAATCGACTTCTTTCGGCACGGGTAGATATACAGTGTGCCCCGAACCTAAACCGGCTTCAACCGCTTCAGCTTTGCGATTTTCGAGTTGTTCAATCGTCAAACTGATATTGCCTTGCGGCGTCATCAGTTCAACACTGTCGCCAACGGAGAACTTGTTTTTTACTTCAATTTCGGCCAATCCTGCAAGATTACGTTTTCCCGTCAGTTCACCTACAAATTGTTGGGTGTCACTAACTGAGTAGCCATAGTCATAATTTTGGTATTCATCATGCACATGGCGACGTAAAAAGCCTTCGGTATAACCACGGTGGGCTAGGCCTTCTAATTGATTCATTAGACTGCGGTCGAAATCTTTACCCGATGAAGCATCTTCAATCGCGCGGCGATACAGTTGTGCTGTACGGGCAACGTAATAGAAGGACTTAGTGCGGCCTTCAATTTTGAGCGAGTCTATGCCCATTTTAGTCAGGCGCTCAACGTGCTGAATGGCCCGTAAGTCTTTAGAGTTCATGATATAAGTGCCGTGCTCATCTTCGAAGGCGGGCATGTATTCGCCGGGGCGATTGGCTTCCTGTAGTAGGTAAATTTGATCTGTGGGGGCGCCTGCGCCTAAGGTCGTTGGCGTTTCAATTTGCACCGCATTTGGCATGGCAATGATGTCACCGCTGTCATTTTGCTGCGCTTCGTGTACATCGTATTTCCAGCGACAAGCATTAGTGCAGGTGCCTTGGTTAGGATCGCGTTTGTTGATATAACCCGAGAGTAAACAACGGCCTGAATACGCCATACACAGGGCGCCGTGCACAAACACTTCAAGTTCGATATCGGGGCAGCGCTGACGAATTTCTTCGATTTCATCTAAGGACAATTCGCGTGACAGGATCACGCGTTTGATGCCTTGGGTTTGCCAAAACTTTACCGAGGCCCAGTTGATGGCATTCGCTTGCACGGATAAATGCACCACTTGATCAGGAAACGCTTCACGCACCATCATGATTAAACCGGGATCGGACATGATCAGTGCGTCAGGCTTCATCGCCACTACGGGTTCCATGTCCTTGATATAGGTTTTTAGCTTGGCATTGTGGGGCGCGATATTGCTCACCACATACAGCTTTTTACCGAGTGCATGGGCTTCTTCAATCCCAGTGGCAAGGTTTTCCATTTTAAAGTCATTGTTACGTACCCTTAGACTATATCTTGGCTGACCGGCATACACGGCATCTGCGCCATAGGCAAAGGCGTAGCGCATGTTCTTTAAGGTTCCAGCTGGAGACAGCAGCTCAGGTTTAAACATAATCACTCTCAAATGGGTTAATAAATGACGCGGTGCGCGGGGGCGGCATTTTACACAATGAAAGTAGGGGTATGCAAATTGCCTTAGTTAACTTTAGCTGTACTTCACATTTTACGAATATAGTGAGTTTGGCTTAGATCAACTGGAGCGGAGTATTTCAACTTGAGTGATGATTGAGGTCGATGATCAAGACAGATAAGTAAGGCAAAATTGATAACGCAATCATACAAATTATTAACGTCTGCTGTTTTTTCTACGCATCTAATGACAGCCAACTGATATACTCCAACAATCCAATGTTGATGTTTACAGATTGATGGGAGTTAAGATGTCTACCGAACATCTACTGTTAGTCAGTTTATTAAAAAAACTAAAAGACGATGCCTTAGTACTACCGACCTTGCCTGAAGTGGCGATGCGGGTGCAAGAAGTGGTTGGACGCTCCGATGCGAGCCTTAAACAAGTGGCAGAAGTGATCGGCCAAGATGCCGCGATTTCTGCGCGTATTATTAAGGTCGCCAACAGCGCGCTATATAGCCGAGGCGTACCCGCTGAAAGTATCAACAGTGCGGTTTCTCGTATTGGTTTAATTCAGATTAAAAGCATTGCCACTTCGGTGGCGATGGAGCAATTGTTCATTTCCACCAATGAAATGGTGTGGGAAGTCATGGACGAAGTGTGGCGTACCTCAATCGATGTAACCGCTGCGTCTTGTGCCATGCTGCAGATGTACAATAAGCGTCATTCAACCAGTCGGTTAAATTTTGATACCTTAACCTTAGCTGGACTCGTGCATAACATTGGCGCTTTACCTGTTTTGACAGAAGCAGAGGCACATCCCCATTTATTCACTAGCATTGATCAATTACGCGCACTCGTACGTAAAATGCAGGGGCCTTTGGGTCGTGCTGTTTTAAAAAGTTGGGATTTCTCTACCGAAGTGATGGAAGTGGTTGAGCGTTGGGCTGATTTACCTTATCTACCCGATCATGTCACCTATCTCGACTTTATCCGTGCAGCGGCCTTTTATACCGGTGAATTGCGAGCGGGCACTGAACTAGAGCAACGTCTCGGTGTGTTTGTCGCCCGTGGATTACCTGTGACGACCGATGATTTAGCCAGTGATGAGTTTATGGAAAAATTCCATTCAATTAGAGAAAGTTACCAATAATCGTTAGGCCTAAATGGAATTCAAATGGCGCTGATATCTTTTATCGTGTCATTTGAGAAAAAGCTTACGTGGTATGGCAGAGGCCAAGGTATGTTCGTAATCGGGTTAGTTGTCGCTTCTCTCGCTTTATTGATATTCTCATTGTATATCCTGCAGGCAAAATACAGATCTTTACGGTCGCAGCAAAAATTCTTAGCACAGCTTTGTACCCAGCTAGAGCAGCAAAAGGTTGAACGCCAAGCTTTAGACATTGGCATCGTCCCCCAAGCGTTTGCTCCTCTCTACCATACCTTAGATGAATTATTAAAGGCGTTACCGGCAAGTGTGGGTAAGGATAAGCTAACAGGACTAGTTAATCGTGTCGGCTTGAAACGTACTCTTACTGGCATGATGCCGCTGACTCAAGGGACATTAGTGCTAATTGATATTTATCGATTTCGCTATGTGAATGATCTCTTTGGTTTTGTGTTTGGCGATATCCTGCTGAAGCAATTTGCCGAACGCTTAAACTGCTTAAATTTATCCCCGAGATTAATCGCACGCCTCAATGGTGATGAATTCTGTTTATATTACGAGCAAGCGTTGACTGAGGAGCAATTAGTCCACTTAAGAGGGCGGTTGCAAGTGCCTTTTAGCATTAAGAACACACCCGTCAGCGTTAAGCTTCAAATCGGCTGTCTGCATTTACAAGAACACCACGCCGACACGAGTCAGATGCTACGTCGAGTTGATTTGGCGCTGAAGAAAGCCCGCCATTCTCGTAGCGCGATTGCATACTATGCCCAAAATGATGATATTCGTCAGTTAAGGGAACTGAAAATTATCGATAGTTTGCCTAAAGGTTTGCAACGTAATCAAGTATATATGGTGTATCAAGCTAAACAGGATATTGCCACGGGTCGATGTTTTCAGGTTGAAGCCTTGATGCGTTGGGATCATGACGAACTCGGGATTATTTCTCCGGGAGAATTTATTCCCTTAGCTGAATATGCTGGCATGATTGATTTAGTCAGCCAATGGGCACTCGATCAGGTTTTAGCACAGCAGGCAAAATGGCGCGCGGCGGGGATACAATTGTGTGTTGCAGTTAACCTGTCGACACGGGACCTTGACAGTGAAACCTTACCCCAAGAAATTGCTGCAAGATTAGCCTATTACCAGCTCCCACCCGAATCCTTGATGATCGAAATTACTGAAAGCACCTTAATGGCGGATTTAACTAAGGCGGTTGAGACGTTAGGAAAGATACGTGCCTTAGGGGTTAGGCTTGCAATTGATGATTTTGGTACGGGTCATTCTTCCTTAGCTTATTTAAAGCATTTACCCGTTAATGAAGTCAAAATCGATAAAGCCTTTTTAAAGGATCTAGAGCAGGATAAACCGTCGGAATACATCCTCGAAGCCAGTATTAATATTGCCAAAAAACTCGGTTACGAGGTAACTGTTGAAGGAATTGAAACGCTTGAGATTAGAGATAGGTTAGTGGCTATGGGGGTTGATACTATACAAGGTATGTATTACGCGAAGCCCATGAGTGCCGCCGAACTCGAAATGAACTGGGCCCAACTACATAATACAATCTAAACCTTGTGCTCATTAAAGTAAGCGCTCGTTAAATCAAATGCTCGTTAAATCAAATGCTCGTCAAATCAAGAGTATTAAGGCTTACAGCCGCGCCTTAATACTGTCCAGTTATCGCTATTTGAGTTGTACTTCTTTGAGTGATTTTTGTTGCCTTTGCTTATGTCAAAATAAGCTCAGGAAATCGCGCGTACTTGTATGTAAGAGTATTATCTTTGTTCGCTTGATGTGAAACCCTGACTTAAGACGGTGATTAACTCTGCCGGCATAGGCGCTAATTGACGGGCTTGATTCATACACACCATTTCAATGGTTGCCGTAACAGCAGGCTTTTTGCCCTGCGGGCGCCAAATCTCCTGCTGCCACACAGTGCGGTACTTGCTCTCAAAGTAAAACTTAGTGCGAACATCGATAATATCGGCAAATTCCACCCCCTCATGGCACAGCATATCGCTACGATACACAGCAAAACCCAGTTGGTTTTGTTGCCATAATGCACTTAAACGCTCAGCACCAATCACATGCTCACGGGCTCGCTCGAAGTATTTCAAAAAGTTGGGGTGATACACCACGCCAGAAAAATCAGTATCTTCATAGTAGATTTGCACTGGGAAAGAAAAGGTCGGGCTAAATTGCGGCATGGGGTACGGCTATTCTAGATAGTTTTATTGCGCAATAGTTTAGCGGCTTATCTCTTAAAACAAAACCTCTAATGCGGAGAGACAAAAGCGTTGTTAAGGGAAATGTGCAGGCTACTTTAGGTCGGCAACGGCGATGCTTAATTTGGAGATGATTGACAATGTGACGACTGAAATCGTCATTAGATTCGATTATGTGACGTTTTTCTGCTTATAGATAAAATGCTTGTTACCCAAAAATATCACGCTAATCAGGCAGTAAAATCACACTATCGTGCCTAATTCGTTAATCCCTTCCTATACTGATAACTGCAATCCCTTTCTTACGTTGATTTGCTAGGTTGAGAGCTTTATATGAGCGAAATTAAAAAATCAGAAATATTGACTGAGAGTGGCACAAATGAACTCGAAATTATTGAGTTTCATCTACATAAGACACTTCCCAATGGTGGCCATAAAGTGTGCCATTACGGTATTAATGTCGCCAAAGTGAGAGAAGTCATTAGGGTGCCAGAAACGTCAGATTATCCCAATGCCCAGCGGCACATGGTTGGGGTGTTCTCGCTGCGAGAAAAGTTGATTCCTTTGGTCGATCTTGCCGGTTGGCTCGGAATATCGACACCTGAGGATTTAACCCACAAAGTGGTCATAGTGACTGATTTTAATAAGATGATTAATGGGTTCTTAATCGATAGTGTTCGTAGCATCCATAGAGTGTCGTGGGAGCAAGTTGAATCGCCGAGTCAATTTTTAGAAGCGGGTGAAAATGATTGTGTCGTTGCCGTAGTGCGCCGTGATGGCATGCTCATTATGATATTGGATTTTGAGAAGATTATTGCCGATATCAATCCTGAACTGAGTATGGATAAGTACGATGTCACGCTCGATAGAAGTGTACTGATCAATGATAAAATGCTGGCGAAACGTGAAGCGAAAACGATTTTAATTGTCGATGATTCCGCTTTTATTCGTAAGATGATCGAAAATACCCTTCGCAGCGCAGGTTACAACATTATCACAGCCAAAGATGGTGGTGATGCCCTTGAAATGCTGATGGAATTTGAGAATCTTGCTGACCAAGATAATGCTTCTATCTCTGATTTTGTCAGCGCCATTATTACGGATGTTGAGATGCCTCGCATGGATGGCATGCATTTGGTGAAACGCTTAAGAGAATCCAAGGCGTATCGACAAATGCCAATTGTGATGTTTTCCTCTTTAATGAGTGAAGATAACCGCACAAAGGCGATGGCATTAGGTGCTAACGATACCATTACTAAACCAGAAATTGGTCGTATGGTCGGTATGATAGATAAATACGTATTCGAAGAGTAATGCTATTTCACTTAGCGGCGATATTTGAATATGGGGTATTCGAGTCATTGCTATCAACGTCTTGAGTGATTCTTCAATGACAAACCATATCAAAGTAAAAAGCCATATTCACCGAGGCGAATATGGCTTTTTTGTAGGGTAAACGTTGTTTACTAGCGAATGATCATTTGATCGCGCTCTGGTCCAACAGAAACCATGCTAACGCGTACACCCATTAGGGCTTCAATACGTTCAACATATTGTTGTGCGGCGACAGGCAGGCTTTCGAAGGTGCGACAACCAGTAATATCTTCGCTCCAGCTTGGCATTTGCTCATACACTGGGCTTAACGCAGCAGTTTGTGGCCAAATTGGGTTCTCAGTGTGTTCACCAGCATAGGCAACACAGATTTTTAGATCTTTCATACCAGAAAGACAATCAATCTTCGTCAGGGCAATTTCGGTTGCTGCTTGTAGCTCAACACCATTACGGGTGGCAACAGCATCAAAATATCCCATGTCACGTGGACGGCCTGTCGTTGCACCAAACTCGTTGGCATTTTCGCGGAAGGCGTCTTGCTCTTCCATTGCGGTCACTAACGTGCCCGTGCCGACTGATGAGCTAAAGGCTTTTGCGACAGCAATTACGCGCTCTGGACGCAGAGCTGGTAAACCGCTGCCGATACCCGCGTAAGCCGCAGTCACGTTTGAAGATGTGGTATAAGGATATTCGCCGTAGACTAAGTCGCGGCCAGCACCTAATTGCGCTTCAAACAGTAAGCTCGCATCTTGTTTTTGTAATGCTTTTAATGGCTCTGTCACGTTACAAATAAATGGACGCCAAGGTGCCGTCACTTCTAATAACCAAGCGGTCATTTCGGCGGCGGTTTGATTAAAATCGCAACTTGGATAAAGTGCTTTTAACTGCGGTAATTTCCAGTCGAGCATAAATTGAATGCGCTCTTGCAGCACTTCAGGTTGGTTTAACCAGCCGACTAAAATACCTTTTTTCATCACGCGATCGCCATAGGCTGGTGCAATCCCTTGACGGGTTGAACCATAGGCGAGGTCGCCAAGACGTTGTTCTTCTAAGGTATCTTCTAATGCATGTAGAGGTAAGCACAAGGTAGCACGGTCAGAAATGCATAATTTGACTTCAATGCCAGCCGCTTGCACTTCAGCAATTTCTACACTGAGTTTTTCAGGGCTGATCACCATACCAGGGCCTAAAACTGCAACGCAGTTAGGGTTGAAAATGCCACTCGGTAATTGGTGTAATTTAAAGGTGCCATAGTCGTTGACTACGGTATGGCCAGCGTTGTTACCACCTTGAAAGCGAATACTGGCAGCGGCATCCGCGGCTAAATAATCTACGATGCGGCCTTTGCCTTCATCACCCCAATTTGCACCCACAACCACGATCGACGGCATAACAACATCTCCTCATTGATTAAGACGCTATGCTAGACCCGTCATTTGAATAAGAGAAATTAATTATGGTTATCATCCCAATAAGAATTTCATATATCATTGGCTATCATTAACTCTAATACTTTGCAAAAGGTGACGTGATGCTCGATATCCATTGGTTAAAGACCTTCGTGACTTTGGCTGAATACAAGCATTTTGGGAAAGCGGCCACAGCGCTGCACATGACGCAGCCCAATGTTAGCTTGCATATTAAGCAGTTAGAGCAAAGCACTCGAGTCAAGTTGATTGACCGTAATCCCTTTCGATTAACGCAAGCGGGATTTCGCCTGTTAGAGAGCAGTCAGAAGACGTTAATGGAGCTGCAAATTTGTCAGGCGGATCTCAATGCGATTAATGACCTTAGCCAAGGCACCTTGACCATTGCCGCCAGCGATATTATCTCGCGGTTATTATTGATCCAGCCGTTTCAGCTCTTTAAGGCGGAGTTTCCGGGAATAGATTTCTCACTGCTCAACACTACCTCATCACAAGCCTCTGAATTGGTGAAAAATGCCGAGGCCGATTTAGGGTTTGTGATTGCGCAGAAGGAAAGTCAGCCACTGCATTTTACTGAGCTACAACAGATTAAATGGTGCGCAATCGGAGATAATTTACAGCAATGGCAGCAGGCAAAACCCTCTGTGGATACGCCCTTAGCCGAGCAACCGACGTTGATTTTATTAGGACACGATACGCGAACCCGCGAATTATTAGATCCCGCATTGCCGTCGCTGAACTTATCGAATTACAGAATAATGGAAGTCGGCAGTGTTGACGCGCAAATCGATTGGGCTGAGGCGGGATTTGGTGTAGCGATCGTACCGGAATTTTCGGTTTACACTAAGGCGAATCTCACCACTAAAGTTACTCCTCTACCGCAATTCCCTACTACGAGTTTAGGTTATATTGTGCGCCAGAATCAGATCCTGTCGAAGGCTATTAAGCAGCTGTTATATTGGGTGAATCAAGAGATCATTCGCTCGCAGCGGTAATCTATCATTCGCTTGTAGCGATAGTGGATTAGTCAGCAACTAAGAGCAGTTTGTCGTATTGGCCTGTGGCTTTTAGCTGTGATAAGCCAGCGTCGAGTTGGCTTGCTAAGGTTTGTGCTTGCGGATTTCCTTTCGAGAAGGCCAAAAAAATATCGCTGCTGTGGTTAGCAAATGCAGGAATAATCTCATCATCTACCCCCATTTTTTTCAGGTTTTCCTTCGCGACTAAGTCGAACATCAAGGCGGCATCTATGCGACCAATCAACAATAAATTGATCAGCTGTTGTTGGTTGGCGACGGTGACGATATTGAGCTGTTGCTGTTTAACTAATGTGGGAAACTCATCGCCATATTCATAGCTTTTAATCACGCCGATAACGGTGCCTTTAGGTAGCGCCCATTTATTGTCTGCCAGAATAGGTTTTTGTTTCTTTTGATAAAAAGAAGCCGTGGCGATAAATAATGGGGTGTTTCCAAAGATGAAGCGTTGCTCAGTACTGTTCTCGCGGGTGACGTTAAACACTCCATCAACTGCACCTTTTTCCGCCATCATTAAGGCACGGGAGTAGGGTACAACTAAGCTATTCACTTCAATATGCGACTGTCTAAATGCGGCTTGGATTAAACGATGGGAAATACCTTGACCAAACTGATTGGCGAAAGGTGGCCAACTGTCTTCTGCGGCTAAGGTTATGGCTTGAGGTTGCGATTCTGCTGGTATTGCATTGCTTTCTTTAGCGAGTGCCATGTTGCAAATAATGGATATGAGCAATAAAACGATGCTAAGTATCAATGCTGACGGCAAATTTAATGCCTGCTGCATCCTGAGCCTCATTCTGTTCCCTGCACGCATTTTGCTTCCATCTCCCCGCTTAATATATGGTTTTTATAGCATAAAGAATTATATCTAGACTAATGATTTGAATATTAATTACTGATAGTTAGTCCTTTTGTGATGCTTATAGGATATTTCAACAACCTCAGTTTACTGTGTGCGGGTTTATTATTTTTATGTACTGTGTTTAAGGGGAATTTTACGCTGGGCAACACATGAACTGGCTTTAAGTAGAAGAAATTGAAATGGATAAGTTTCAATGTTGCCATCAAACGAATCGCTAAATTGTTTAGTGAGGTTCATTTGATGGTGATGTGTGTTGATCTTAGCTGCGCTATTTGACCTTAGTGGCTTGCATAGTAATCCAAGTCTTATAGGGCTGATACTTGTCATAGCACCAATGGAATAGGGTGCTGTAGAAGAAGAAAAAGATCAAAAAAACCGCTTCTAAGCCCATGGCTGCCAACCAACCTATCTGTAGAAACCAGGCGATGGTCGGTATGCTAATGAAAATAAGTCCCCCTTCAAATCCAAAGGTATGCAGTATTCTGGTTTTCAAAGTGCGTTGCTCTCGATTTGCCCCAAATACCCTGTCGAATCCTAGGTTGTAGAAGTAGTTCCATACCACGGTATAAAGACTCAAAGCGATACCAACTATGACAAGTTCACTGGTTCCCTTGCCTGATATAAGGGCAGAAACGGGGATAATAATAGCGAGTGCAATCGCTTCAAAGAGTAAGGCGTTAAAGATACGTTCTGTCGTTTTCATGGCTATTTCCCATTCATTTAATGTGACTATGGCCATGATTTTATCTAGTATAGGGATAAGTTATAGTTAGATAGTATCGGTAAAAGCGATATGTTTAGTCTCGAACAACTCGAAGCCTTTATGGAAACCGTAGAATCGGGTTCATTTTCGAATGCTGCAAGGCAACTTAAGAAAGCACAATCCGTGATTAGCCAGCATGTGATGAATCTTGAAATTGACTGTGGGGTTGAGTTATTTGACCGTTCGGGTCGTTATCCTGTATTAACGGCCGAAGGTAGTAAATTACTGCCCTACGCAAGAGCGACGATTCTTCAACATCGTAGGCTCAAACATACCGCCTTATCGCTCTTCAGTAGTCAATCTTCAGAAGTGTGCCTTGCGATGGATGAAGGCATTCCGATACAGAGAATATCTGAAATTATTCGGTTGTTAGAAGGTGATTTCCCTAATATCGAACTCGAGTTTCTCAGTGCCTCAAGTATAGATATTATCGACATGGTGCATTCGGGAAGAGCATCTACAGGATTGATTTTTAGTGAATTATCTATGCCAAGTAGTATAGATTTTGAGAGTATTGGGGTGATTCAATTCGATCTTTATGTGGCGAGTTCGCATCCCTTAGCAAAATCAGTTGCACCGAACATGGACTCATTGCGACTGTATCGACAATTACTCATCCGCTCACGGAATACTAAAACCAGTAGTTTTCAGCAGGCGTTCAGTCCTGATGTTTGGTATGCCGATAACTATTACGTGTTATTGGAGCTCGCATTACAGGGCCATGGTTGGTGTCTATTGCCCGAGCATATGGCGTCCAATTTAGTTTCATCGGGTAACTTAACTCGCGTCCCCATAGAATTTGAGCAGATAGGCTGGCATGCAAACGTCGATGTGATCCAGCATCAAGATAAAAGCAGCCTGCCATTATTGAAACGACTCAGGCAACTGTTTAGAGAACTCTTGGTTGGACAGAAATAAATGGTTGGACAGAAATAAAGCAAAGCATAAATAAAACCCCAGTTAAGTGAGTACTCTACTGGGGTTTAGTTTTTGTGGATCAGGATTTGTGAATCAGGATTCATCATTACGCGGAAAGTTAGCCAGCACTAGCTCGGCCACTTTGCGCAGTTCATTCGGGCAAATTCCACTGGTCGCTTGTACGGCCATACCTTGCAATACAGTGCCTATATAACGGGCAAGCAGCAAGGGATCGGCGTCAGCGGGCAAATCACCTTCATCTTTGGCGCGTTGCAGTCGTTCGCACAGGGCTATTTCACCGTCGCGGCGACGATTAATCAAAGTGTCTTTAATCGCTTGCCCTGCTTCACTACAGGTGAGTGCCCCTTGAACAATCAAACATCCCTGTGGATGGCTTTTATCCACCAAAGAGCTTGCCGCACCGAGTAGCATTGACTCGATAACCTGATAGGCGGTTTTCTGTTCCAGTGCCGGGTAGAAAAACGCACAGGGGCGCTGTTCATACAATTCTATCGCTTTGAGAAATAACTGTTCTTTATTACCGAAAGCGGCATAAAGGCTAGGTTTATTAATGCCCATAGCTTGGGTGAGATCGGTTAACGATGTACCTTCAAAACCTTTGAGCCAGAAGACTTCTAAGGCTTTTGCTAATGCATCGTCAGTGTCAAAAGCTCGTGGGCGACCAACACAGGGCGTCTGGGTGACGGTTGACATCATTAGGCTCCTCAATTCTCAATTGCCCCTAGGATAGACATGGGTTTAGTCCCTGTCCAGCCACACTTGCTACCTATGACGGACTTAGGGGGATATGTCTACTTAGTCATTCAAGGTGTCACCTAAGTTCAGCATGTTATCTGCGTTAGTCAGTGTTTGCTTCAATATTCATCAAAATGCTTTGCCGTTCAAACTCGTAGCCTTTTGCCTCTGGACGCATTGTATGCCTAGGGTAAGTGCACACTTTTAATTAAATACCGTTCGGTACATAAATTTGTTGACAGCATCATTTTACGCTATATATTACCGTCCAGTACAGAATATTTTTTACCAATCGGTATTTAATTGGTTTGGTTTGTAACACAGCTGCATGTGTGTGGTTCGAACAGCGTGAAATGCCCGCCACTTTGAGGATAGTAATATGATGAGTAACAAACCTTTACGAATAATGATGTTAACGGCTGTGGCTGCTTTCGTCCTTTCAGCTTGTGGTGAGCAAACTGCGCAGCAGGGACCAGCACCGAGTGCACCTAAGGTGGATGTCGCTCAGGTATTGCATGAGCGAGTCACCGAATGGGATGAGTTTACCGGTCGTTTACAGGCGCCAGAAAGTGTCACCCTTATCCCGCGGGTGTCGGGCTATATCGACTCAGTAAATTTTAAAGAAGGCGCCTTAGTGAAAAAAGGCGAAGTGTTATTTCGCATCGATCCAAGCGTGTTTGAAGTGGAAGTGGCCCGGTTAAAAGCAGATCTTGCTAGCGCACTCTCTGCTGAGCAACTGGCCACTAATGATTTTGAACGGGCACATAAGTTATTTGACCAAAAGGCGGTCTCGGCCGAATTACTCGATACCCGTGAGTCGAACAAACGTCAGACTGCAGCCGCAGTCGCTTCGGTGAAAGCAGCACTCATGCGCGCCGAGCTTGATTTAGCTTATACCCAAGTGCAAGCGCCGATTGATGGCCGCGTATCCTACGCTAACGTCACTGCGGGTAACTATGTCACCGCAGGGCAGAGTGTGCTGACCAGCTTAGTCTCTACCGCCAGCATGTATGCCTATTTTGATGTGGACGAGCAAACCTACCTTAAATACGTGAAGTTAACTGCGCAGAACAAACGTAACGATCCCCGTGCTGGCGATAATCCTGTTTACATGGCTTTAGCCAATGAGCGCGATTATCACCATATTGGCATGGTCGACTTTGTGGATAATGCGATGGATAAGCAGACGGGTACTATTCGAGTTCGTGCGACTTTTAACAATGAAGACAATAACCTATTGCCAGGCTTGTTTGCGCGTCTTCGTACTGCGGGCAGTGGCGCCTATGAGGGGATCTTGATTGACGATAAAGCGGTTGGCACAGATCTCAATAATAAGTTTGTGCTGGTCGTCGGTCATGATGGCACGGTCGAATATCGCGGTGTGACCTTAGGCGAAAAAGTCCAAGGACTGCGCATTGTAACCCAAGGCTTGATGGCCGAAGACAAGATCGTCGTTAATGGTATGCAACGCGTACGCCCTAAGATGCAAATTGAGCCAAACATAGTGGACATGGTCGACAGCGACAAGCTCGAGGCGCTACGCCAAGCCCAGTTAATACTCGATAAAAACCAAGAGCATTTGACGGCGCAAGCGGTCGAAACGGCGAGCCGCGGTTAAGGAATAACACACTATGTTGTCGCAATTTTTCATTAAAAGACCGATATTTGCAGCCGTGCTGTCATTGCTGTTTCTTATCACTGGGGCGATTGCTGTTTGGCAGTTGCCTATTACCGAATATCCAGAGGTAGTGCCACCTACGGTAGTGGTCACTGCTAATTATCCTGGCGCAAATCCTAAAGTGATTGCCGAAACTGTGGCTTCACCGTTGGAGCAGGAAATTAACGGCGTTGAAGACATGTTGTACATGTCATCGCAGGCGACGTCCGATGGACGCATGACCTTGACCATCACCTTTGCGATTGGCACGGATGTGGATAAGGCACAAACCCAAGTGCAGAGCCGAGTGGATCGCGCTATGCCCCGTCTACCGCAGGAAGTGCAACGTCTTGGTATTGTTACTGAAAAATCATCGCCAGACTTGACCATGGTGGTGCATTTGTTATCGCCGGATAACCGTTACGACATGTTGTATCTGTCTAACTATGCGGCGCTAAACGTCAAAGACGAGTTAGCGCGGATCAACGGTGTCGGCGCTGTGCGTTTGTTTGGCGCCGGCGAATACAGTCTAAGAATTTGGCTCGATCCCAATAAAGTCTCGGCGCTGGGTTTATCACCCGCAGACATTATTGCTGCCGTACGTGAGCAAAACCAACAGGCAGCAGCGGGCAGTTTAGGCGCGCAGCCCAGTGGCAGTGCTGACTTTCAACTTTTAATTAACGTGAAAGGCCGTTTAACTGAACTGTCTGAATTTGAAGATATCATCATCAAAGTTGGTCAGAATGCTGAGGTGATCCGCCTTAAAGATGTCGCGCGGGTGGAACTCGGGGCAACGAGTTATGCGCTGCGCTCTTTACTCGATAATAAGGATGCGGTCGCTATTCCTGTATTCCAAGCATCGGGCTCTAACGCGATTCAGATTTCCGACGATGTGCGCGCCAAAATGGCAGAGCTGTCTAAAGGATTCCCTGAAGGACTCGAATACGAAATCGTTTACGACCCAACAGTGTTCGTGCGTGGCTCGATTGAAGCTGTGGTAAAAACCCTGTTCGAAGCCGTGTTACTGGTGGTGTTAGTGGTGGTACTGTTCCTGCAAACTTGGCGCGCATCGATTATTCCGCTGGTGGCCGTGCCTGTGTCTTTGGTCGGTACCTTTGCCTTTATGCATTTGCTCGGTTTCTCGTTAAATGCCTTGTCGCTATTCGGGCTGGTGCTCGCCATCGGGATTGTGGTTGACGATGCCATCGTGGTGGTGGAAAACGTCGAGCGTAATATTGCCGCAGGGTTAAGCCCAGTTGCGGCAACGCAAAAGGCAATGAAGGAAGTGACTGGCCCGATTGTGGCAACTACCTTAGTGCTGGCGGCGGTGTTTATTCCAACGGCCTTTATGAGCGGTTTAACCGGGCAGTTCTATAAACAGTTTGCCTTGACTATTACTATCTCGACCTTTATCTCGGCGATTAACTCACTCACTTTGAGTCCGGCATTATCGGCGCTGTTACTCAAGAGCCATGATGCACCTAAGGACGGCTTAACTCGTCTAATGGATAAGTTGTTTGGTGCTTGGTTATTTGTGCCTTTTAATCGCTTATTTAACCGTGCATCCGATGGTTATGGCTGGTTAGTGCGTAAGGTTATCCGTTTTGGCGGCATTATTGGTCTAGTGTATTTAGGCATGGTGGCGTTAACGGGTGTGCAATTTGCCAATACACCAACGGGTTATGTGCCCGGCCAAGATAAACAGTATTTAGTGGCCTTTGCTCAGTTGCCCGATGCGGCATCCCTTGAACGTACGGATAGTGTGATCAAGAAGATGTCTGAGATTGCGCTAAATCACCCCGGAGTCGCGCACTCGATTGCTTTCCCTGGCCTTAGCATCAACGGTTTTACCAATAGTCCTAACTCAGGCGTGGTGTTTGTTGCGCTCGATGATTTTGACTCTCGTACCAGTCCTGAACTGTCGGCGAATGCCATTGCAGGACAATTGAATCAGCAATTTGCTGCTATTCAAGACGCGTTTATTGCCATCTTCCCGCCGCCACCTGTGCAAGGCCTCGGCACTATAGGAGGGTTCCGTCTGCAAATTCAAGACAGAGCCAACCTTGGTTATGAGGCCTTGTATCAGGTGACCCAACAAGTGATGTACAAGGCGTGGGCCGATCCTCAGTTAGCTGGCGTTTTCTCTAGCTATCAAGTGAACGTGCCACAACTTGAACTGGATATCGATCGGACTAAAGCGAAACAGCAGGCAGTGTCGCTCGATCAAATCTTCCAGACATTACAAACCTATATGGGCTCGACCTATGTCAACGACTTCAATCGGTTCGGTCGAACTTATCAGGTGAATATGCAAGCCGACGAGGCGTTCCGTCAAAGTCCGCAACAGATAAGTCAGCTAAAGGTGCCGAATCTGAATGGTGACATGATCCCGCTAGGTTCGTTCATCAACGTCAGCCAAAGTTCAGGCCCAGACAGAGTGATGCACTATAACGGTTTCACGACCGCTGAAATCAACGGTGGTCCAGCGCTCGGAGTGAGTACAGGCCAAGCGCAGGCGGCGATTGAGAAAATTTTGGCTGAAACGTTACCTAATGGTATGACTTATGAGTGGACCGAGCTGACTTATCAGCAAATTCTCGCGGGCAATACGGGTCTTTTGGTTTTCCCGCTGGTGATTATCTTAGTGTTTATGGTGCTAGCTGCCCAGTACGAGAGCTTAAGCTTGCCACTGGCGATTATCTTAATCATCCCAATGACACTGCTCTCGGCGCTCAGTGGTGTGTTGATTTACGGTGGCGATAATAATATCTTCACCCAAATTGGCCTGATAGTGCTGGTGGGGCTGGCGACTAAGAACGCTATCTTGATTGTCGAGTTTGCAAAGGAGAAACAAGACCATGGTATGGCACCTATGGAGGCGATATTAGAGGCAGCAAGATTACGTTTACGTCCTATCTTGATGACATCTATCGCCTTTATTATGGGAGTGGTGCCTATGGTGTTCTCCACTGGCGCGGGCGCCGAGATGCGCCAAGCCATGGGGGTGGCAGTATTCGCCGGTATGATTGGGGTGACTGTATTTGGTCTTATCCTAACGCCGCTGTTTTACTATGCCTTAGCAAAGAGAGGCAGTAAAAAAGCCGATGAGCATAAAGAGATAACAGTCGGTTAAGCTTGTTTTCTAGTTGAAAAACACATGAAAGGTCTACATTGAGTAGGCCTTTTTTGTTTATTCACGGCGAGAGCGATTAGATTTGACTATCTTTAGCTGGGGTTAATTAACATTAGGTCAATTGATGTTTAGTGATGGTATTGCTCGCCAGATTAAAACTAAAACCAGAAATGAGGAATATCGTTGGTATTTTCTGGATCATCAATAAGAAACAATGAATAACTATTACCGGACCATTCTGTTAGCTTATAACTTATTGCCACTTGAGCGCGTCATTATCACAGTATGATTAGAATGGTTACTGTTTTACGACTTTTCTATATAATTTGATGATTATTCAATACATTAGTAATGTACAATGCTAGATGAATCTAGATCGTTTTTTTACGCAGAACTCAGCTAAGGTACTTGTTGGCCTTGCATCACTATGCCCGAGGTAACGGATGATCCTATATCGCGTTTTATATGCGTTAGTACTTTGCGTTTTGATCTATTTCACGCCTCAAGTCATGGCTGCTGAACTCAATATTAATGTAGTAGATCTGCAACAACAGGCCATTGCCGATACTGTCGTGGAGCTGATCCCTGCAGTGATGCCCGATAATGCGATACCTGTCGAACATTATGAAATGTCGCAAAAAAATCGAACCTTTATCCCCTTTGTACTGGCGGTGCCTAAAGGTGCAAAGGTGGATTTCCCCAACTTAGATCGTACTCGCCACCATGTGTATTCTTTTTCAGAAGCTAAACCTTTCGAACTTAAATTGTATGTGGGTCAGGCCGAAGCGCCGATTCAGTTTGATAAACCCGGTTTGGTCGCGCTTGGCTGTAATATTCACGATTATATGCAGGCATTTATCTATGTGGCAGATAGCCCTATTGTCGCGGTGACGGACGAAAAAGGTGAGATCCAGTTTAAGGGACTTATCGCCGGTCAATATAAAGTTAAGCGCTGGCATCCATGGCAGAAGGCGGCATCAGACCCAACGGATTTACTGATAGTTAATGGTCCTAATCAACTCAGTCTGTCCTTAGACATTGAGCGTCAAGCTAAACCGTCGGCTCCGCCGTCGGGATTTGGTCACTACGATTCTGAAGGTAAGCCATTACATGCTAAATAGTTTTCGCGCTCGGCTGATTTTAGTTTTCTTTATTGTGCTGACGTTAGTGCAATTTGCCACGGCATTTTCCGTGTTGACAGCGACCGAAAAAGATAACTTTTTACAGCAACAGAAAAGCCTCGATATTGGCGCGAATGTGTTTCTCGAAGTGTTATCGAATCGCGGTATTCAGCTCAGTCAAAGTTTGTCCGTACTCAGTGCCGATTTTGGTTTTAAGCGCGCGATTGCTACTGGTGAGCAAGAAACCATTGAGTCAGTGTTATCTAATCACGGCTCTCGTATTGGTGCCGACGCCGCTGTATTGTTATCACCTAAAGGGGAGCTCTTGACCTCGAGTTTGCCCGGACTCACTCAGGATGATATTCAATCCTTATTTAATATGACCACCAGCAATCATAATGCGTTAGCTATCCTTAATTTTGATCATGCTAGCTATCAGTTTGTGCTGCAGCCGGTGAAGGCGCCGACCTTAATCGCTTGGGTTGGCATGGGTTTTTTATTGGATGAGAAGGTCGCCCAACAAGCTAAAGCTATTACGGGCATCGATGTGAGTTTTGTCAATCAGGCAACGGGCCGCACTGAAATAGCTTCAACCTTATCAGATAATGAAAAGTTAAGCGTAATTGAGCAGGCGAGCTTATTGCCTAGCTTGCTGAAAATGCCTAGTGAAAGTATTCCCGTAGATCATCTGTCTATGGGCATCAAACTTTATGATCACAACGGCAGCCAATTAGCGCTACTACACCAATCAAACCTCAAGTGGCAGCAAAGTTATCAGCAACTACGCAATAATATGCTGCTGATTTTTGCTTTGACCTTAGCACTGGCGATTGCGATTGCGATTTGGTTGTCGGGCAGTTTGACTGAACCCGTGCATCAACTTGTGAATTATGCCCGCAAAATCGGTCAAGGTAAGCAGCCTGCCAATATTCAAGGTGCGCCAGCAGAGCTGAGGGTGTTGGCCAAGAGTTTGTCCTTAATGCGCGATGATATTGAAGCGCGGGAAAAGGATTTAGTCTACCAATCTCGCCACGATAGCTTGACAGGTTTACTCAATCGTTTTGCCGCAAAACAGCATTTGGCGGATCTTAACGATAAATTATCCGGTGCTATGGTGTTGTTAGATATTAAACATTTCCGCCATATCAACGATATTATTGGTTTTGCCAATGCCGATACTTTGTTACTGCTTTTTGCTCGTCGCCTAGAGCAATTAGCACCCACTCCGGATTTACTGGCGCGTTTAGACGGTGACTCATTTTTACTTCTGTATAGTCAAGGTATTCGCCCCGAACATTTACTGAAGTCATTGGATATGTTGGAGTCACCTTTTCCAATCCAAGGCTCAAACATTTCTCTTACCGTGCGGGCGGGATTACTCGAAATCGATGGTAATGGTGCTGATATCGATGTGTTAGTGCGCCGCGCCGAAATTGCCCTCAATCAAGCCTGTCTCGAAGAGCAACGTATTGTCAGTTATCGTCAAGGCGCCGATGAAAAGTATCAGCGTGAGCTGACGATTATCCGTGATTTGCCTATAGGTTTAGCGCAAAACCAATTGTATTTAGTGTTCCAACCTAAAGTGGATTTACGCCTAAACCAGTGCACTGGCGCCGAGGCATTGATCCGTTGGCAACATCCTACGCTAGGGTTTATTCCGCCCGATGAATTTATCCAACTGGCTGAAAATTCAGGCAACATTGATATTGTTAGCCAGTGGGTATTGAAGCAGGCAATTCAGCAATTAGTGACATGGCAGCGGCGGGGTATAGTGCTAAAACTGGCTATTAACCTGTCGGCCCATGATTTAGTCGATACTCGCTTACCGAATCAAATCGCCATTTTACTGAAAGACAATAATCTGCCAAGCGGTGCACTCTGTATCGAAGTCACTGAAGGCGCCGTGATGAAAGATGCACAGACTGTGGTGAGTGTATTACAGCGATTCCGTGACATGGGCGTGTCTGTTGCCATTGATGATTTTGGCACAGGTCATTCATCATTAGCCTATTTGAAAATTTTACCCGTTAATGAAGTGAAAATTGATCGCAGCTTTATCAAAGACATGCTCACGGATAGCCAAGATGTGATGATAGTCGATACGAGTATTAAATTGATCCATGGCTTAGGTTTTACCGTAGTAGCCGAAGGCGTTGAAGAACAAGAAGGTGTTGAGATATTGCGCAATCTTGATTGCGATATCATTCAAGGTTACGTGTTTTCGAAACCCTTAAAAGCGGCTGAATTTGATCTGTGGTTCGAGGCGTTTAACCATCCAAATACCTCTGATACATAAGCGCGTTTACTCAAGTCAATATGCAAAGACGCTAGACTAACGAGTCATCGTCGAAAGAATTAGAGCGGAGCATCAAGTGAACATTTCCATAAATGCATTGAAGTTGAATTCATTAACTTGGAATTATGTTAAGGCTTTGTTTTGCCTATTTTTACTATTGGACACTGTTCCTACGTTTGCTGAAGGTAGCCGTGTGGTCGGGACTGGCGGCGGGACGATGATTGAAGGCAGTGCTGGCGGTGGCATAGTGCCATGGGCCGTGATCAACGGTTATGGTAGTAGCGGTGAATGGTCGGCAACGGCGATGGCGACGGGTGTCTATGTCGATGATTTTACGCTGAAAGTGATCGGTGCTTCTTTGAGTTTTGATAATCGATTCGAGCTGAGCGTTGCGCGGCAAACCTTTGATTTGGATACTATGGGCGGCGAGTTAGGCCAAGATATCTTCGGCGTAAAATACAAGCTTGCCGGAGAGCTGCTTTATACGGCTATGCCGCAAATTACCTTAGGTGCCCAGTATAAAAGAGTCGATGACTTTGCGATTCCTCAGGCGGTTGGGGCGCGGGATGATTGGGGTTTAGATGTATATGTTGCTGCCAGCAAAGTATTTTTTGATGCGGTAGCGGGACGAAATGTATTACTTAATGGGACCGTGCGTGTGACCAAGGCGAATCAAACGGGTTTATTGGGTTTTGGTACTCAAGCCAATCATGATTACCAGTTTGTGCTCGAAGCCTCTGCCGCGGTATTGCTGACGGATAATGTGGCACTGGGTATCGAATATCGCCAGAAACCCGATGAGTTAGCTTTTGCCCGTGAGGATGATTGGCAAGATGTGTTTTTAGCGTGGTTTATCAATAAGCATCTTTCCGTGGTTACGGCCTATGCGAATTTGGGCAGCATAGCGGGTTTTGACGATCAGCAAGGTTGGTATGTGTCGCTGGAGGGGGCGTTATGAGGCGTTTACGGGTGAAGTTAATACCTTTCGTCGCAGTGTTTTTTTTCACTGGCTGTGCGGTGCAAACGACCGAAACCTCAGCATCACAAACTCACTCGAGTCATCAAACCGCAAGCCATCAAACCTTATACCAAGATTTAGGAGGTAACGCAGGCGTATCGGCGATAGTCGATGGTTTGCTGGCACGTATCGCCACCGATCCACGCATAGTGCATCACTTTCAAGAGACAGATATTGCGTTATTTCGTGAGCGTGCCATTGAACATTTTTGTCTGGTTGCCGATGGCGGCTGCGTGTATCACGGTGAAAGTATGCAGCACAGTCATAGAGGATTGAATATTACTCAAGCGGATTTTGATGCCTTAGTCGGTCATTTGATTGAATCGATGAAAGAGCAACATATTCCGCTATCGACCCGTAATGCCTTTCTAAAACGTCTCGCCCCTATGTATACGGACATTACCTATCACTAGTGTGTTGTTTGTATTATCAAAAAGTGGCCTTTAAATATGGCGAAGGTGTTTGATGCGGTTAGTGTGATGAATCGCCTCATTTTTGTCTTGTGACTAGAGCAATAACGCCTCATCGATAGGGTGAAATTGAGAGGCTGCATCCCTTAAGGATTTAGCCGTCAGGGTAGGGACGCCATACACTTGGGTTTCAACGCCATACTTTTGATGAATTTTTTGCAGCAATAAATCGAAATCGCCATCACCAGACAATAAGATCACTGTATCCACTTCACTCGCCGCTTCCATAATATCTATGGTGATCCCCACGTCCCAATCGCCTTTGGCCGAGCCATCGCTGCGCTGAATAAACGGTTTTAACTTCACCTCAAAACCTATGTGCTTTAGTGCGTCTTGAAATTTCAATTGCCCATCGTCGCCCTTATGGATGGCATAAGCCACGGCCAACGCTATATCACCTTCATAACCTAAGTGCTGCCACAGTTTACGATAATTAAATTGGCGACCATAGGCTTCACGGCAGGTGTAATAGATGTTTTGCACATCGACAAATAAAGCGATTTTTTTCAAGGCGTTTTCCAGCGGCTAGGGGAGTAAGGGCACTATAGCATATCGAGGCAATGGTGTTTTCAAGGATGTTAGAGTGTTAGGTTCAGCCGTCGAGATTGTGAACCCAAAGCGTATGTTAGCTTCTATGGTATTTTTGATATTCGCCCGGTGACATGCCGCAGAGTTTTTTAAAGTAACGCCCCATATGACTTTGATTGGCAAAGCCATTATTGAGGGCGATATCGGTCAAGGATTGCGTTGAATGGCTCAAGCTTTGTTTGACCTTTTCAATGCGCACTTGCAGCAAATACTCTTGTGGCGTCATTGCAAATTGGCATTTAAACATACGGCAAAAATGGTACTCGCTAAGTTGGGCAAGCTCGGCCAACTCAGACAAGTAAATCTGCCGATGGGAATGGCAATAAATAAACTCTTTGATTGCTTTGGCCACTTTAGGTGCGAGTCCGCCCTTAATTGGCCCCACCGACAAATTAAAGCCTGAACTTTGCAGCAAAGTCACCAGCACAGTGTCGGTTACCTGTTCCATCATCAGATGGTGATCACTCGTCTGCCAATCGAGCCCTGCAACTTGGTGCCGAAACAGCGCCTCTAATCTCGGATTATCGACAAAGGTCAACTCAGGTAAACGCACTTGGCGTGGATCTTTATCAAAGACTCGCACCGCCAATTTTTTAAGATGTTCATCGCTAAAATATAAATGCATAAACTGCTGCGGTTGCCCCAGTTGCCAATGGCTTTGGCAGCCTTGGGGCATAAGACAAAACTTACTGGGCGCGCCATAGTCGGCCTTGATATCGGTTCTGTGGGTTTCGTAGCCGCCATCCAGATACATACTCAGCGTATGTTGTGCATCGTTTTGGTAATACAGACGCTCGCTCGCATTTTGATAATGAGCCCAAGATAAATCCTCCGTAATCGCTTGTTTACGAATACAGGTTTTGGCGGATTTATCAAAACTGATGTATTTGGGCTCCATGGGTTCCTAGTGATCTCACTGGCTAAGCATTTTGTCTTTCCAAATTATCGCACTTATGGGCGTGGCTCAACGTCCGCTCGCGATTAAAACCGCAATATCGTGTTATGGCCAACAAGATGGTGACATAAGGACGAAAGCCATCGCTGTATAGTTTGCTCATTAAGCATTTTATGAAGGTGTAGGGGACTCATTATGGCTGCTGTGATGTATTTGCTGATGATTTTTGTGTGGGGTTTTTCGTGGATTGCCATTAAGTGGCAGCACGGTGAGGTGGCGACGGAAGTCTCGATTTTCTATCGGTTTGCGATTGCGAGTCTCTTGATGTTCGCCATTGGCTTTGCCCTTAACAAGCTGCAAGCGGTAAAGCTTAGGCAGCATCCTTGGTTTGCGTTACAAGGCGTGTGTCTATTTTGTTTGAACTTTATCGCGTTTTATACCGCAACCCATTATATCGCCAGCGGTTTAACGGCAGTAATTATGGCCACTGCACCCATTTTTAATGCGATACATGGCCGCATTTTTTACGGTACTCCCACCAGTCGCAATTTTTGGTTAGGAGTGGGGGTCGGTCTGGGTGGCATTAGCTTACTCTTTAGCGCCGATTTACTCGCGACTCAGTGGTCACAAAATTTAGTGTGGGGCTTATTGTTTTCGCTGTTAGGTACGTGGTTTTTCTCGATTGGTAACATGATCAGTATGCGCAACTCGCGCGATAATGTGTCGCCCTTTACCTCGACAGCGTATGCCATGTGCTATGGCAGTGCGGCGTTACTGCTCATCATCTGGTTTAAAGATTTAAGCTTTAGTTTACCGCTGACAACCCGTTATCTTGGCAGCTTGTTCTACTTAGCTGTTATCGCCTCTGTGATTGGCTTTACCGCTTATTTGATCTTGGTTGAGCGAATTGGCGCTAATGCCGCTGCATATCTGTTGGTGATTACCCCTGTGGTGGCGTTAAGTGTATCGAGTGTGTTTGAGGATTATCAGTGGACTTGGTATTCAAGCGTGGGACTCTTGCTAGTCGCGCTCGGTAACATGTTAACCCGCCGTCAAAAACCGCTTGGTGCTGGTCTCGGTTTACTTTTAGGCTTAGCCAATAAAGCAAAAAACGCTTAAAATGTTAATGAGAAAAAAGCCAAGACACTGAGTACCTTGGCTTTTTGTTATTCGATTATCAAGAGCTATGATTCGCGTTAGGCTTTAGGTGCGAGTTCCTGCTTTGCGGCCACCTCTTGGGCCGCTAACTCTTGCGCTTTAATCGCCGCTTCGAGCTTAGCTTCAACATAACCCGGTGAATGGGTCGCTGCCGAGATTAATCGATACATGGCAGGGATGACGAGTAGTGTCACAAAGGTGGCGAATGCCATACCGAAGAACACTACAGTACCCACAGCGATACGACTTTCTGAGCCTGCGCCCGTCGAGAAAATTAACGGCACAGCGCCCACTAAGGTGGTGAAGGCTGTCATTAGGATTGGCCGCAAACGACGGGATGACGCATCGATAATAGCTTTATCGAGTTCAAAACCGCGGTCACGCAATTGGTTAGCAAACTCTACGATAAGGATACCGTTTTTAGTTACCATACCAATCAACATGATCATGCCTATCTGGCTGTAGATGTTGATCCCTTGGCTGGTGATCAGTAGTCCTAAGAAACCACCGAATACACCCATAGGCACAGTAAACATCACCACTAACGGGTTGATAAAGCTCTCAAACTGTGCGGCTAATACTAAGTAGGCAACCAGTAAAGCCAAACCAAATACGATAAAGATACTGCTTTGGTTTTCTTTAAAATCTTTGGATTCGCCCGTGTAACCAATCGAAATATCTTTAGGTAATAATTCAATGGCTTTAGCGTCAAGGAACTTTAAGCCTTCACCTAAGGTGTAACCTTCACTGACGTTAGCCTTGAGGGTGATCGATTTTTGCTTATTGGTGTGGCTTAATCTTTGTGCCGAGGCAATTTCTTCTATATGGGTGACAGTATCGAGAGTGACTAATTCACCCTTAGCTGACCGCATGTAGATTTGGCTCAGGTCACCGACATTGTTGAAACTGTTTTCATCACCGCGTAAATACACATCGTATTCTTCACCTCGATCAACAAAGGTCGTTTCGGTGCGTCCACCCAGCATGACTTCTAAGGTTTCCGATACTTGGTCGACACTGATCCCCAGTTCTGCGGCGCGCTCTTTATCGACAGTAACAATGAGTTCTGGCGTTGTTTCTGCGTAGTCTAAGTCAGCCCCTTCCATCATAGGGCTAGCATTAGCCTCTTCTTTCAATATCTGCGCCCACTTAAACAGTTCGGCATAGTCCGAACCACCAAGTACAAATTGCACGGGTTCGCTCGATTGCCCTCTAAAGCCTGGCATCATAGGGCGAACCATTACATCTGGGATATCTTTTAAGGCATTGCTAATAATTCCAAGGGCTTGCTGCGCTGTCACATCGCGGTGTTCCCAATCTTCTAGCTGCATGATGACAAAACCTGTTTGATCACCAGCACGGCCACCAAAGGCGGGAGCTTGTACGCTGAAGGATCGCAGCACACCTTTACCTAGCAAGGGCATGAGTCTGTCTTCGACTATGTCCATGTTGGCTGTCATACGGTTATAACTGGTGCCTTCGGCGCCTTTAATAAAGGCGAACAACACGCCGCGGTCTTCCTGCGGCGCAAGCTGTGACGGTACTTGTTGCATTAACCACGCGCTGCCGCCGATACAAGCGAGGATGACTAGCGGTGCGAGCAGGCGGAGTTTAATCGCTCGAGTCACGGCGACGCGATAAACGCTTTCCATGCGAGCAAAGCCGCTGTCGACCCAACGATTAAAGCGATTCGGTTTGACGTTGGCTTTAAGTAATTTACTGCTCAGTACAGGCGTAAGTGTGAGTGCCACTAAGGAGGAGAACAGCACTGACACCGCCAGCATCACGGAGAACTCGGTAAATAGTAGCCCGACCATGCCCTCCATAAATGAAATTGGGAGGAATACCATCACCAGTACCGCCGTAGTGGCGATAACGGCAAAGCCCACTTCTCGAGTACCTTTATAGGCGGCGAGTAAGGGCTCTTCACCTTTTTCGATATGGTGGAAAATGTTTTCAACCACCACAATCGCATCATCCACCACTAGACCGATGGAGAGGATTAATGCCATCAATGTCAGTAGATTAATCGAATAACCTAGCATGTTGGCGGCGATAAATGCCGAGATCAAAGATACTGGAACCGTCACCGCTGGGATTAACGTTGCTCGTGCTTGTCCAATGAAGATATACAGCACGAGTACGACCAAGGCGCCGGTGACATAAAGGGTGCTATACACTTCGTTAATCGAGCGGTCGATAAATACGGTCGAGTCGAAGTCGACCACTAGGCTAGTGCCTTCGGGCAGGAAGTTTTGTACGCGATCAACTTCTTTATGCACTTCTTTGGCAACGAGCAGGGGGTTGGCATCGGACTGGGCAATAATGCCTAAACTGATGTTAACTATGCCGTCACTTTTGAAGGTCGAGTTTTCGTTTTGTGCGCCAACAGCCACATCTGCCACATCTTTTAAGTAGATAGCCGTGCCATCGCTGGCGGTACGCACCACAAGATAGTCGAAATCCTTCGGCGTGTAGTACAAGCGTTTGGTACGCACCGACATCACAGTGGTGTCGTTGCGCACTTGGCCGCCGGGCGTTTCGATGTTCTCTTTACGCAGGGCGTTGATAATATCCGTTGCGGTAACATTACGTCCTGCCATTTGTTCGGGTCTGAGCTTGACGTACATGACCTTATACAAGCCGCCGGAAATGCTGATAGAACTCACGCCGCTGATTAAGCTGAATTTGTCCTCGAGTACTCGCTGGGCGTAGTCCGTTAATTGAGTACGGTCCATCACACTCGAGCTTAAGTTCACATAGACTGAGGGTTCGCCGGAGCCGTTGTCTTTTGAGACGACGGGGTCTTTTGCATCTTCTGGGAGCCTGCGTTGGGCGCGGGCCACAGCATCACGCACATCGCTGACCCCTTCGGTTAAGTTCCAACCGAGGAGGAATTTAACTGTGATACGCGAGCTACCGTTACGTGTGGTCGAGGTGATTTCGTCAATACCACTGATCCCTGTTAGCTCATCTTCTAAAGTCTTAGTGATCTGGCTTTCCATAATCGCCGCCGATGCACCCGAGTAACTGGTGCTGATGGTGACCACAGGGCTTTCGACGTCGGGCATTTCCCGTATTGACAGTTTAGTGAACGACACTATGCCGAATACACATAGCAGTAAGCTTAAAACGATGGCAACGACAGGGCGTTTAACCGAAACATCGGATAACCACATTATTTCGTCTCCGTTGCTTTAAGACCTGAAAGCTCTGTTGCACGGGCTGAGGCTTTATCATCGAGCGTGACTTCATTGATTTGCAGGCCATCGCGCATATTGACTAAGCCCTGTACCACGACTTTGTCACCTATGTTTAATCCACTTTCGATTAAGACTTGGTTATCGATACGTGCCCCGAGTGTCACTTCTGTGCGGTGGGCAATATGGTCGGCGCTAACTACGTATACGTAACGTTTAGTTCCTGAATATTCAAGAGCTTGTACTGGCACCATAGGTGCTGAAATCGCTGGGAAGGTGATGGTTGACGACATCATCATGCCCGGTTTTAAGCGTTTCTTCGGATTATCGAATAGCACCCGTACTTTGAGGTTTAAGGTTTCCTCATTGACGCGGGGATCGATAGCCACCATTTTGCCAGTAAAGATTTCATTCGGCCAAGCGCGACTGGTGGCTGACACTTGCATGCCAATACTCAGTTGCGATAGGAAATGCTCAGGCACTTGTAAGTCGAGGCGCATGCTGGACAAATCATCTAGCGACATCAACTCAGTGCCCATGCTGACCATCTTGCCTTCGCTGAAATTAATCAGGCCAGTATTACCCGCAAACGGCGCTATCAGCGAGTGGTAATGTAAATCTGCTTGGGCGGAAGATAAGCGTGCTTGGGCGATATCAACACTGGCTTTTTGTGCGTCAATCTCGGTTTGGGTAATGGCGTTACGGCTGATCAGTTTTTCAAATTCTTTGAGTTTACGTTTTTCATCATTGAGGAAAGCATTGGCCTCGGCGACAGCAGCTTGGGCTTTCATATCATCGAGTTCGATCAGTAACTGGCCTTTTTTCACCGCTTGGTTTGAGGTCACTGCGACTTGTTTAATCTTACCTGTGACTTGCGGTGCAATGATCACTGCACGTTCAGCCGCGAGTTTGCCGATAAGAGAGATAGATTGCGCTAATGGATATTCAATCACTTCACCCGTGACCACAGGAACGGTACGCATAAGATGTGGTGCGTTCTCGGGTTTAGCCGCTTGAAGGACATCACTAAAACTCACCGCTGTGGCGATAATCGCGAACAGGGCAATGGCAATAATGGTTTTTTTCATTGTAATTATTATCTCGCGCAAAGGCAGTTTAAAAAGGTAATCGCTCTAATGGCGCTATTCTAGTGAATAACGTACGCCAGTTGGGTAAAAGTTTGTAAAGGTAAGCGAACGAAAATGAAAGAAATTGTGTTTTTTGAGCATTGAGCACAATTCAACGAGAATTGTGCTGTTTTTTTGTACTGCTATTGCTTTTTAAAAGCTGGACGGACTTTAGGGATGGACTTCAGTTCGCGTTTTTTCAATCGGCGCTTGAGTCGTTTCAACCTGAGGATATTGGCTTAAAATTGCCGCTAATCGTCCATCGCGGCGCATACTCTCTAAACCTTGATTAAAATCCGTCACTAACTGCGGATGATCCGCCACAGCCAAAGAGATCCCTAAGTGAAATACCTCAGTCGCTATGGGTTGGCCGACTTGCTCAAAGGCCCCCTCATATTCACTTGGTCCTTTTTTAATTAAATACCTCGCTAAGTTATGGCCAATCAAGACTAAGTCAATACGTTTTAAAAACAGCTTTTTGAGATTCATCTCATCCGAATTTCCTTCCTCTGTGGTGAGCCCCGCGGCGAAGATTTCTGGCGGATTAGCGTAACCGCGACCTATACCGATAGTGAAAGGTTTAAGATCTGAAAGTTGACTGAAACTCAGCGGTGAATCTTTACGTTTATAAAACACAATTTGTACGGGTTGGATAGGCGCAGAATATTGGGCCCATTGCTCGCGCTCTTTACGATACCAGAGCCCAATGATGCCATCAGCTTGGCCTGTTTTAACGAGTAAAGCCGCGCGGGCGAAGGGATAAAACTTGAGACTGGCAGTGTAACCTTGACGTTTAAAAGCTTCTTTGACGACTTGCGCAACGCCGCCCTGTTCAGGTAAAGCATCGGCATAAAAAGGAGGATAGTTAGTGGCGACTAATTGGAGTTCCCTGCCCGCAAATGCTGGGGGATAGAAGCTGAATAGAAACAAGCAAAAGCTAGATAATGTGAGTAATTTCTTCCCCATTTCTACTCCAGCACTTAGGTGAGTCGCACTTGGCTTGAGTATAGTCAGAGTTAATTAGAACAGGCGAACTTATGGATATAAAGATGAGTGCATATTGAGCGCCATACGATTGAGCGTTATGCCGATTGAGTACCATGGTGGGCGCCCATTTTACCCTTGCTCATTCATGCCTTATTTGCCCCAGCGAATTTATGGATTAAGGCGCTAGCTCATTCACGTATTGGGGCAAAAGATATTAGTGAGGCAGGTTATAGCGAAACCTGCTCACCCTGATACAAACCTCGGCGGAGTTTGCCAGCGTCGATAAGTAACAGCTCACCGGATTTACCATTCTTAATGCTGCTATCTATCGCAATGATTTTATTATGATAAAGCCCAAGTACTTGTTCCTGCGATGTGTGCCCTACGACGATATGAACGACCTTGAAATAGCTCAGTATGCTATCGATATCCGACTCTTTCAGTTCATCTTTAAAGTAGCCACGATACCAAGTTGGACCATTGGTAAAAAACAAAAAGTTGAGTAAATCGTCTTGCTTTAAATCGGCTTTTTTATCATCTAAATGCTGACGAAATAATTGGTTAGCATCGCTGATATTTAATTTACGCTCGACCCATTCAGGGCTGATGCCACCGTGCATAAACAAGATATTATTGATTTTGACTAAGGTATGTTTGCTGCGAAGCCATTGGCCTATTTCGGTGTCTTTGTTGTAGAGCTCATCGTAGCTGCGTTTGAGTAAATCTGCCGAGACTTGATAGCGTTCATTGACGTAGCGTAAGTCGCCGCGAAACACCATTTGCTCGTGATTGCCCATGAGTAGATGTAAGCGTCCGCCCGCAGCTTGGGCTTCTTGGTCTAAGGAATATAAAAACCACAATACTTCATTGACTTGATGACCACGGTCAAACATGTCGCCCGTCATCACCATATGACCGTCACCAAAGGCCCAGTGGTTATCTTTGTCGATAATCTGGTGGGCTTTTAGCAAGTTAATCATTACATCAAACTGGCCGTGTACATCGCTAAGGGCGACAATTTTGCTGACCTGGGTGAAGGTATCTGGCTCAACCGTGACAGCTTGTGTATGAAGGTGCGGTTGGGGTAACTCACCGCAATTGGTAGGGCGAGTTAACTGCGCCTTCGCAATCGGTGTTTGTTTTAGCTCGCTTTGGCAAATCCAATAGGCTGTGTCTTTTTGAGCATCATCTAAAAACACATAAGGGCCATCGGTGATGCTGCTTTCTTGAATTTTTAACTCTGTATCAGTTTCACTTGCATTGGTCGTCAGTGAGGTTAACGCAAGTGAGGTAAAGGGGAGTGCGGTGACAAGCCATAACAGTGGCGTGAATTTTCTATGTTGCTTGAGTATCCATTGGCTGGCTCGGCTAAGTCGCGCCATAGATAGCATGATTGGGTGAGCCCCGACTGGCATCGAATTGATTTGCATTAGACCGCATCCTTGTTCTTGTTTTAGTTATTTATTTTGTCATTTTAGACACTTAAGTTAATGAGTCTTAGAACGTGCAGCTTGATGAATTCAATTTCAAGCGCTTAATCCAAACGCTTAATCGCAAGTGCTTAATCTTAAGTACTTAATGTCAAGTGCTCAACCTATTGAAAATACTAAATCATACGGATAAGGCTTATCATCGGCAAGTCGTGGGGCGGGCTAAATTAAACTTGCCCGCCTCATTATTCAGTTATTCCATCATTGCATTTCTATCGTGCATGACTGTCTTTACATAGTATTGGCAGTTACATGGCATTGACGACGGTATAACTATCAACAAACTGCTCGAAACTGACGATTTTTCCGCTGTGTATTTTCCATAAATGGGCGACTCGGGCGCTAAAATACTTGCCCGTTTTGACATAGGTACCTGAATAAGTGCCGAAGGCAAAAACCTTATCGCCTTGGGCGACATAGTCTTCGATATCGACGCGATAGTTATCCCATTCAGTTTCGAGGCGGGCGAACACATTGGCGGCTATCGCGCTAAAACCTATGTAAGTGCCCGCATAGGGAAAACCTACCGCCTCTGTCCAGCGTGCGTCATTTGCCAGTGCATGCTCAAGATTTTTGGCATTTTCGGCAGAGCTGTGTCCTGCGTAAGTACTTTTGACAAGTGCAAGATTCGCATCAGTTTGTCTTGCTGTTTCGATAAGATTTAACTGAGCAGACTCACTCACTAAAGAGCTTGTTGGAACACCATTAAGCGTTGGCATGATTATGACTCAAATTGCGCTTCAAGATGGCTTAACCACTGGGCGGGTTGGCCGTAGAAGCGGTTGATATTAATGGCGGTGATGTTGCCGTTATTATCCTCTATAGCCATCGAAGGGAAACCTTGGGCACCTATCAGATTCAGTAATGCTCTGGATTCAACAATATGCTCATATAGCTTGTCTTCACCTTGGGCATAATGCTGCGCAAAGCTCATAGGGTCGAGCCCAAGTTCAGCGGCTAAGCTTGCGAGATTACCTTCATCACTGGCGCTGTGACCATCACGGTAATGGGCCAGTTGTACTGAGTGTAGATAGGCCAAACTGTCGCCACCCATAGCATCGACTGCGAGCATGGCTTTAATAGGAGGCGCCGAGTCGAGTACGATTGTGGTATCGCGCAGCAGACCATCAAAATAGTTTTCCCCAAAAGGTTGTCCGGTTAGCTCGGCAATACGCAGATCGTGGGGCATAACATAGTCGCGCCAGTTAGCATCGATTTGTTTACGTCTTGGGCCTGTGAGCATACCGCCGCCGTGGAGCTTAATGGTAAAGCCTGCTTTTGCGGCGGCATCGAGTAAAGGCGCTGCGGCATAACACCAACCACATAAAGGGTCGATAATGGCGTGCAGAGTGCGCTCTTTGGCCGTTGCTGTGCTGCTGGTTGTGCTAGTTGGATGAGCTGTTGGCTGAGTCATAGTGTTAAACCTTTTGGCTTAAGTTTTTCGCGATATTGGCAGCTTAAGTCATTGATATGGTTATGTTAAATGGCGTGGTTGGTACGGCTATTGATATGGCTATTTAAGTGCAGCTAGTCAGGTGCAGTTATGTAGATGCAGTTATTTAGGTAAGGACTGGCACTCAATCGAACACGTGCCTGTCTTTAAATGTTTGCACTTAACTATCTTTTACACCTAACTAGCTGTACCTAATCGCCGAGATAGATATGGCTGGGCTTACATAGGCCAGGTCATTTCGCCCATGTAAACTTTGGCGCTGATCTCAAGCCCTGCATCGGCTGGCATTTGTGGGTATAGCGCCAGCATCTTTTGGATTAATTCGGCTGAATCTTTCGAGGCTTTTGCAGCGATTTCAAAGGCTTTTACATATTCACGAGTAAAACCGATGGCGTGGGTATTAAATCGCGCTTTGCCTAAATAGTGCCCTGGGATCACTGTGGTCGGCAGCAGTTTTTCCATTGCATCTAAATGGGTTAACCATTCCTGACGCTCAGAGGCAGTTTGAGTGTCAGCCATCCAAACATGCGTGTTATCAAATACTTCCACGCCACCTGTAATAGTTTTTGCCGATGGCACCCACAGGAAAGTGTGTTTAGGGTGTTTATCATTAAAACCTTTGATAATCACTTGCTCACCGTCGATGGTGAAAGTGTCGCTGTGTATCGCCTTAGGTAACACTAATTCGCTTGGCGCATTATCTTTTAAAATCGGCCCCCAGTAGGCGAGTTTGCCTTCCATTGAGGCTTTAATAGCATCGACAGTGGTTTGAGTCGCGACGATTTGTGCATCGGGGAAATTCTTTTTAATCACGGCTAAACCGAAATAAAAGTCAGGATCGCTATGACTGATATACACCTGAGTCAGCTTTTTACCGCTGGCCTTAATGGTGTCGACCAATGTTTGGGCATCGTTATTTTGAAATTGCGCATCGACTAGCATCATTTCGTGTTCGCCGCTGATAAAGCTCGATGACACGGCAAAGATGCTGTTTTCGCCCGGATTAAAATGGCTCACTTGCAATGGCGCAGCATTGACCGCACTAAGTCCTGCCAGCAACAAGGTGGCGGCTAGGCTTATTTTAGACGAGGCCTTCAATGTGGCGTTAACTGTGTTACGTATTGCATAGGTCGATGTGTTCATTTGGGGCTCACTTATAGTCACAGGGTGAAAGAGTAAAAGGTTCGATTTAGCATTCATTGATTTGCAGCTGCTGCAAAAGTGAGTTAAGTATAGGTTGCAAAAATCAATAGATAAATGCGAGTATCTGCCCATATTTGTTGCATTAATCGGAGGAATAGCCGTATGTACTCTTAGTTATTATTCATGTGGTGACGTGAGTATGTGAGTGGGCCTTCGAGTGATTGAAAGTGAGTGATTGAAAGTGAGTGGAGATAAATCATGGATAGACTCGAAGCGGCTAAGGTGTTTGTGACTATTGTTGAGCGCGGCAGCATGATCAGCGCCGCCAATGCCTTAGATATGTCGCGTTCTATGGTGACCCGTTACTTGAGCGAAATGGAAGAATGGTCTGGTGCTAGGTTGTTGCATCGCTCGACGCGTAGCCTCAGCTTAACGCCCGCGGGTGAGCAAGTGCTGGACTATTGCCATCGGCTGCTCGAACTGGCTAACGAAGTCCCTGCGGTAAGCCATGCCGCTGTGGCTATTCCGCGGGGATTACTACGTATTAGTTGCTCCCAGTTTTTGGCACATCAGATTTTAGCGCCCGTGGTACAGCAATATTTAGCCAGTTATCCGCAGGCGAGCGTGAATTTCCACGTGAGCAGCCAAACCGTCGATTTAGTCGCCGAGCGAATTGATCTGGCGATTCGCATCACCAATGAACTCGATCCCAATCTTATCGCTAGGCGTTTAGGGGAGTGTGAGTCTGTTGTGTGCGCTGCACCGAGTTACCTTGCCGCGCGCGCCGCCGTGCTGCATCCAGAGGATTTAACTCAGCATAACTGTTTAACCTATTCCTATTTTGGCGATGTGATGTGGCGGTTTTATCAAACCGATGTGGTTGCGAAACAGGCTCAGGCGCTTAACTCCGATCCTAAGTCAAACCAAGGTCAAGTATTTAACGTGCCTGTGAATGGGAATTTTAGCGCCAATGATTCCATGGTGGTGCTCAATGCCACGCTGGCAGGTGAGGGGATCGCTATGCAGCCTGTTTGGGCGGCGAAACCCTATTTAGACTCGGGTCAGCTAGTGCCTTTATTAATGGAGTTTAAGCCGCAGTCCCTCGGTGTGTATGGCGTGTATCAATCCCGCAAACACATGCAGCCTGCACTTAGGGTGATGATGGACATGCTGGTGGCCTACTTTGCCAGCTTGAATTGAAATCGTGCCAGTTTGAAATAGTGTTAGCTTGAAATAGTGCCAAAGCTTGCGGCACTTATAGCGTAACGGGATGCCATAAAAAAGGAGCTTAACCCTTTCGAGTTAAACTCCTCAGATACATGCTTGACTAGATTCTAGATTCTAGATTCTAGATTCTAGATTCTAGATCTACTTAATCATGCGCTTGTATTTCAAGCGGTGTGGCTCAACCACATCGGCGCCATAGGTGTTTTTCAACCATGCCGAGTATTCTGTGTAGTTACCTTCGTAGAAGTTCACTTGGCCTTCGTCACGGTAATCCAGAATGTGGGTCGCGATACGGTCGAGGAACCAACGGTCATGCGAAATCACCATAGCGCAACCTGGGAATTCCAGAATCGCTTCTTCCAGTGCGCGCAGGGTTTCAACGTCTAAATCGTTGGTGGGTTCGTCGAGTAATAATACGTTACCACCCGCTTGCAGCAGTTTGGCTAAATGTACTCGGTTACGCTCACCGCCCGACAGAGTGCCGATGATTTTTTGCTGATCGCCACCACGGAAGTTGAAGCGGCCTACATAGGCACGGCTCGGGATTTCCATGTTGTTGATACGCATGATGTCTTGACCACCGGAGATTTCTTCCCAAATGGTGTTCTTATCATTCATCGAATCGCGGAACTGCTCAACCGATGCCAATTGCACTGTTTCACCCAGCTCAATGCTGCCGCTGTCAGGCGTTTCAGTGCCGGATAACATGCGGAACAGCGTCGATTTACCCGCGCCGTTGGCACCGATAATGCCGACGATCGCGCCCTTAGGCACAGAGAACGACAGGTTGTCGATCAATACGCGGTCACCGTAAGACTTGGTCAGGTTATTCACTTCAATAACCTTGTCGCCTAAACGTGGTCCGGGCGGAATAAACAGCTCGTTGGTTTCGTTACGTTTTTGGTAATCGTTAGTGTTCAGCTCTTCAAAGCGCGCCATACGGGCTTTGCCCTTAGACTGACGGCCTTTCGCACCTTGGCGTACCCATTCCAATTCCTTTGCAATGGTTTTTTGACGGGCGCTTTCGGTAGCCGATTCTTGCTTCAGACGGGCATCTTTCTGCTCAAGCCATGAAGAATAGTTACCTTCCCACGGAATACCTTCACCGCGGTCGAGTTCTAAAATCCAGCCAGCAGCATTGTCGAGGAAGTAACGGTCATGGGTAATCGCGACCACAGTACCAGCATATTCCTGCAGGAAGTGCTCAAGCCACGCCACAGATTCAGCATCCAAGTGGTTGGTCGGTTCGTCCAGTAACAGCATTTCTGGTTTTTCAAGCAGCAAGCGACAAATCGCCACGCGGCGACGTTCACCACCGGATAATACTTCGATTTTCTCATCCCAATCTGGCAGACGCAGGGCGTTGGCGGCGCGCTCAAGGACGTACTCTAAGTTATGGGCATCTTGGGCTTGGATAATGGCTTCGAGTTCGCCTTGCTCTTTTGCAAGGGCGTCGAAATCGGCATCCGGCTCGGCGTAGGCGGCATAAACGGCATCGAGGCGAGTCAGGGCATTTTTTGCCTCTGCTACCGCTTCTTCAATCGCTTCACGCACGGTTTGATTCGGATCGAGTTTAGGTTCCTGCGGCAGGTAACCGATTTTCAATCCCGGCATTGGGCGCGCTTCGCCTTCAATTTCGGTGTCGATACCCGCCATAATGCGCAGTAGTGTCGACTTACCTGAACCGTTGAGGCCGAGTACGCCAATTTTGGCGCCGGGGAAAAAGCTTAAAGAAATATCTTTAAGGATCTGCTTCTTAGGCGGAACAATTTTACCCACCCGCAGCATGCTGTAAACAAACTGAGCCATTTTTCTCTATCTTAAGTGACTAATGATGCGGCTAATTCTACTCGATTGCGCGCCGAACTCAACTCGACAATGAGCCAAGTTCAAGCACTCTCTGCAGGAATTTCATGTTTCAAATACTGGGATTGTGACCGCGTTCCGAGTAGAATACCGCGCAACCCTACCTATAAGAATTGGCAGCTGGAGTAAGCAATGCTGAAAAAAGATATGAATATCGCAGATTATGATCCGGAACTGTTTAACGCAATTCAGAATGAAACTCTGCGTCAAGAAGAGCATATTGAGCTGATTGCTTCTGAAAACTACACCAGTCCACGCGTGATGGAAGCGCAAGGTTCACAGTTAACCAATAAGTACGCTGAAGGCTATCCAGGCAAGCGTTACTACGGTGGTTGTGAGTATGTGGACGTAGTTGAAACCTTAGCGATTGAACGTGCTAAACAACTGTTTGGCGCAACTTACGCTAACGTACAACCTCATTCAGGTTCACAGGCAAACAGCGCGGTTTACATGGCATTGTTAAAACCTGGCGATACCGTACTGGGCATGAACTTAGCCCACGGTGGTCACTTGACCCACGGTTCACCCGTTAACTTCTCTGGCAAACTGTACAACATCATTCCTTACGGTATCGACGAGTCTGGCAAAATCGACTACGACGAAATGGAACGTATTGCCTTAGAACATAAGCCTAAGATGATGATCGGTGGTTTCTCCGCCTATTCAGGTATCGTTGATTGGGCAAAAATGCGTGAAATCGCAGACAAAATCGGTGCTTATTTATTTGTCGACATGGCGCATGTTGCCGGTCTTATTGCTGCGGGCGTTTATCCAAACCCAGTACCACACGCGCATGTTGTGACATCTACGACCCACAAAACCTTAGCGGGTCCCCGTGGTGGCGTGATCTTATCTGCTGCTGACGATGAAGACTTGTACAAAAAGTTGAACTCTGCGGTATTCCCAGGCGGTCAAGGTGGCCCATTGATGCACGTTATCGCCGGTAAAGCGGTGGCGTTCAAAGAAGCCCTAGAGCCAGAATTTAAAGTTTACCAACAGCAAGTGGTTAACAACGCTAAAGCTATGGTTGAAGTGTTCCTTGAGCGCGGTTACAAAATCGTCTCTGGCGGAACCAGCAACCACTTAATGCTAGTTGACCTGATTGGTCGTGACTTAACGGGTAAAGAAGCCGATGCCGCCTTAGGTAGCGCTAACATTACCGTGAACAAAAACTCAGTGCCAAATGATCCACGTTCACCCTTTGTGACCTCAGGTGTGCGTATCGGTACGCCAGCGATTACGCGCCGCGGCTTTAAAGAAGCGGAATCGAAAGAGCTGACTGGCTGGATTTGTGACATCCTTGATGATGCGAACAATCCTGCTGTGATTGAACGTGTGAAGGGCCAAGTATTGGCACTTTGCGCACGTTTCCCTGTTTACGGCTAATTTGCCTATGCATCTACGCTTAGTAGATGAAGGGCCGAGATTGACCGCCGACTGACTTGATACTTATCACATCAGGTATTTAGCATCAGGCACTTAACATCAAGTAGTTAACATTAGGTTGTTAAGCTCAGGTAGTTAACCTCAGCCCATAAATAGGATAAAATCCCATGGCCGCATCTTGCGGCCATTTTTATTGGTAAAATCTTAGGCTTAAATCCATTGCGTTTGACTGAGATTTAACAGGTAAAGCCATTAACGCTTTACCACCATTCACTGGCAGGAGGCTCAATGCATTGTCCATTTTGTAGCGCGACAGATACTAAAGTCATCGATTCCCGATTAGTGGCAGAAGGCCACCAAGTGCGCCGTCGCCGAGAATGCACCGAATGTCATGAAAGATTTACCACCTTCGAAGGCGCCGAATTAGTTATGCCTAGGGTGATTAAGCGCGATGGTTCACGCCAACCCTTTGATGAAGAAAAACTCCAAGGTGGCATGTTGCGCGCCGTTGAAAAACGCCCCGTATCTATGGATGAAATAGAGCAAGCACTCAGCAAAATCAAGTCTACTCTGCGCGCCACTGGCGAGCGGGAAGTGCCGTCAGAAATGGTGGGTAACTTAATGATGGAGCAATTGATGAGCCTAGATAAAGTCGCCTACATTCGTTTCGCTTCTGTGTACCGCGCCTTTGAAGACGTGTCTGAATTTGGCGAAGCCATCGCCAAGCTGCAAAAGTAGTCATTGAGTTTTGTCGCCGACAAGGCAGACGTGTACGAGCGATTGGCGTGAAAGCACAAATTTAAAAGACAGGTTTGTAAGACTGGTGAAAGCCGAAACCTTTAACAACAGGGTTGAACATGAGCTTGAACATAAGTTGGTCCGTACTCGATACCCAAATGATGAGCCGCGCGATTCAATTGGCGCGCAAAGGCTTTTACACCACGAGGCCCAATCCCAGTGTGGGCTGCGTTATCGTTAAAGATAATCAAATCATCGGTGAAGGTTATCATCAAAAAGCGGGTGAACCCCACGCCGAAGTGCATGCGCTACGTATGGCTGGCGAACGCGCCCGTGGCGCAACGGCCTATGTCACTTTAGAGCCCTGCAGCCATTATGGGCGCACGCCGCCCTGCGCCTTGGCACTGATCAATATTGGCGTTAAACGTGTAGTAGTGGCGGTGGAAGATCCTAATCCGCAAGTGGGTGGTCGTGGCATTCAAATGTTGCGTGACGCCGGCATTGAAGTGGATGTGGGATTACACCGCGATGAAGCCTATGCCTTGAATTTAGGCTTTATGAAGCGCATGGAATCGGGTTTACCCAGAGTTACGGTAAAATTAGCCGCGAGTCTCGATGGTAAAACCGCGCTGTCTAACGGTGTGTCTAAATGGATAACTGGTCCAGAATCTCGCCGCGACGTGCAGCGATTACGTTTACGTTCTTGTGCACTGGTCACGGGAATTGAAACCATACTGGCGGACGATCCCTCACTCAATGTGCGTTATCAGGAACTTGGCAGCTTAAAAGACCGTCTAACCGAAGCGCAATTACTGCAGCCATTAAGAGTGATACTCGACAGCCGCGCCCGTTTGCCGTTATCGGCCGCCTGCTTGGCTATCGTATCGCCCATACTCTTGGTCTCTACCGTGGCTTATTCCGCAGAGTTTCAAGCACAATTGCCCTCCCATGTGAGTTGCCTCGTGTTACCTGCAATTGCAGGTCGCGTCTCATTGCCTGAACTATTAAGCTATTTAGGCCAAAGCTGTAATCACGTGCTGGTGGAAGCGGGTGCAACCTTAGCGGGCGCATTTTTAGCGCAGGGGCTGGCCGATGAGTTAGTGCTATATCAAGCGATGAAAATCCTCGGTGGGCATGGGCGTAATCTGCTGCAATTGCCCGATTATCAAACCATGGCACACATTCCTGCACTCACGTTGGTCGATGAGCGCAAAATAGGGCCAGATACCCGTTTAATCTTGAGCGTTAAGCTTGATACTTCTTTATTTAATTAAGTGAGTTAACCATGTTTACTGGGATTATTGAAGCCGTTGGCACCCTGCGCAAACTGGAGCGTAAAGGCGATGATATTCGTCTTACCGTGGCGAGCGGCAAACTGGATTTAAACGATGTACGTCTAGGCGACAGTATTGCTACCAACGGTGTGTGCTTAACGGTTGTGCAGCAATTAGCCGACAGTTATGTGGCTGATGTCTCTGCCGAAACCGTGAGTCTAACCGGCTTTGCTCACTACAAAGTGGGCACTAAGGTGAATCTTGAAAAGGCCGTCACCCCAACCACACGCTTAGGCGGCCACATGGTCAGTGGCCATGTGGACGGTATGGCAACGGTTGAGCAACGCTTAGTGCGTGGTCAAGCCATTGAATTTTGGTTAGCCGCACCCGTAGAGCTTGGGCGTTATATTGCCCATAAAGGTTCCATCACCATTGATGGTGTGAGTCTGACGGTTAACGAAGTGGACGGCAGTCGATTCCGCTTGACCATAGTGCCGCATACCGCAGGTGAAACCACGTTAATCGACCTGCAAGCGGGCGATAAGGTGAATATCGAAGTGGATTTAATCGCCCGTTATCTTGAACGTTTGATGAATTATGATGGCAAAGACAGCAAGAGCGGTGGCGTCACCATGGAAATGTTAGCCCGTGCCGGCTTTGTGCGTTAGTGCACAGGAGCAGATTATTTAACTTAAGCTTATCGGCAGCTTAGGTTATTTAGGTATAGAATTTCATAATAACAGCAAAATCATAAGGTCCTACAATGGCGCTGCACAGTATAGAAGAGATCATCGAAGATATTCGTCAAGGCAAAATGGTTATTTTGATGGATGACGAAGACAGAGAAAACGAAGGTGATTTGATCATGGCGGCCGAAATGGTCACGCCAGAAGCGATTAACTTTATGGCGAAATATGGCCGTGGACTTATTTGCCAGACCATGACTAAAGCCCGTTGCCAGCAGTTAAACTTGCCTTTAATGGTGACGAATAATAACGCCCAGTTCTCGACTAACTTTACGGTTTCTATTGAAGCGGCGGAAGGTGTGACTACCGGTATTTCGGCCCACGATCGCGCTGTAACGGTGAAAGCGGCTGTGGCTAAAGAGGCTAAAGCGTCTGATTTGGTGCAACCAGGGCATATCTTCCCGTTAATGGCACAGGACGGCGGCGTATTAACCCGCGCAGGCCACACTGAAGCTGGCTGTGATTTAGCCCGTCTTGCGGGACTTGAGCCATCGGGCGTTATCGTTGAAATTTTGAACGAAGACGGCACTATGGCACGTCGCCCAGATTTGGAGATTTTCTCCGAGTTGCATGGCATCAAAATCGGCACTATCGCGGCTTTAATCGAGTATCGCAATACCAAAGAAACCACGGTTGTGCGTGAAGCTAAATGCAAATTACCGACCCGTTTTGGTGAGTTCGACATGGTGACCTTCAGAGACACTATCGACAATCAACTGCACTTTGCCTTAGTCAAAGGTGAGGTGAAAGAAGATTGTTTGGTGCGCGTGCATTTGCAAAATACCTTCAACGATTTACTCCACTCAGAGCGCGATCAGCAACGCAGTTGGCCACTCGAAAAGGCGATGGAGCGTATTTCTGCAGAAGGTGGTGTATTGGTTTTACTCGGGAATCAAGAACATCCCTGTGAAATCCTCTCTAAGGTGAAAGCCTTTGAAGCCGAAGATCAAGGCCAAGCGCCTGCTTCTGCAAAATGGCAAGGGACGTCGCGCCGTGTGGGTGTTGGCTCGCAAATTCTCGCCAGCCTTGGTGTGACTAAGATGCGCCTGCTCAGTTCGCCTAAACGCTACCACTCACTTTCAGGCTTTGGCCTTGAAGTGACTGAGTATGTGGCGGACTGAAACCCAAAGTTACACTGAAGTAAAATTAACAATTTCTGATAATTTGCATAGGGCTCTGGGCAATTGGCTGTGATATCATGTCGCCACTTTTCGCCCCGAGCTGGGTGCTTTAGCTAAATTAGGTAAGATAATGAACGTAGTTCAAGGTAATATCGAAGCGAAAAATGCCAAAGTTGCGATTGTAATTTCGCGTTTCAACAGCTTTTTAGTTGAGAGCTTGCTTGAAGGTGCACTTGACACGCTGAAACGTTTTGGCCAAGTCAGCGACGACAATATCACTGTTGTCCGTGTACCAGGTGCGGTTGAGTTGCCACTAGCTGCGCGTCGCGTAGCTGCCAGTGGTAAATTCGACGGTATTATCGCATTAGGTGCGGTGATCCGTGGTGGTACTCCTCATTTTGATTTTGTTGCAGGCGAATGTAATAAAGGTCTAGCTCAAGTTGCTTTAGAATTTGATCTGCCTGTTGCTTTCGGTGTTTTGACCACTGATACCATTGAACAAGCGATTGAACGTTCAGGTACCAAAGCGGGTAACAAAGGCGGCGAAGCTGCTCTAAGCCTGCTTGAAATGGTCAATGTTCTGCAAGAACTTGAACAACAGTTGTTATAGTAGGAAAAATAATGAAGCCTTCTGAGCGCCGCAAGGCCCGCCGTTTAGCCGTTCAAGCCATCTATTCATGGCAACTAAGCGGGAATAATATTGCCGATGTCGAGCATGAGTTTTTAACTGAACAAAGTCTCGATGGTGTTGATGTAGCTTATTTTCGTGAGCTATTTTCAGGCGTTGCAACGAAGAAAACCCAATTGGATGAGCTGATCATCCCGCATCTGGAACGCCCTATTGATGAAGTGTCTCCAGTAGAGAAAGCCATAGTTCGTTTAGCGACCTATGAGCTGACTTTCCGTAAAGATGTGCCATACAAGGTCGCGATTAATGAAGCGATTGAGTTGGCAAAAGCTTTCGGTGCGGACGAGAGTCATAAGTTTGTGAACGGACTGCTCGACAAACTGGTTGCACGCAAGTAATAAAGACAAACGGTATCTTAGGATACCGTTTTTCATTGCTAACAAAGGTGGCCGATGTAAGTCGTGCCAAACTGTACAGTGAAAGAATTCCAATTAATTGAATGTTATTTTAGCAACCGCGGCCCCACTCGCCGTGATGTGAAGCTTGGCATCGGTGACGATTGCGCTTTAGTGCAACCCGCAGAAAACAAGTCGATCGCTATCTCCTGTGACACCTTAGTTGAAAATGTCCATTTCTTCCCCGACATGCCTCCCGCTGCCTTAGGTTACAAAGCTTTAGCGGTAAATTTATCTGATCTGGCTGCCATGGGCGCTGAACCCGCGTGGATGACGCTTGCCTTAACGCTACCCGAAGTCGATGAGACTTGGCTAAGTGGCTTTAGTGAAGGCTTGTTTGAAGCGGCCGATTACTATGGCATCGCCTTAATTGGCGGCGATACGACTCGTGGTCCACGGGCGATTAGCATCACTGTGCACGGCCAAGTCCCACAGGGTAAGGCTCTCACGCGTCATGGTGCTAAAGCCGGTGATTGGATTTATGTCACGGGCACGCTCGGAGATTCGGCTTTAGGTCTGGATATCATTCGTGGCGCGCAACAGGCTAGAGCCGAGCATAAAGAATTCCTGATCAATCGCCATTATCGTCCAACACCAAGAGTTTTAGCGGGCCAAGCTTTGCGTTCGCTTGCCTCCAGTGCAATCGACCTTTCCGATGGGTTTATCTCGGATATCGGTCATGTGCTTAAGGCTTCGGCAGTCGGTGCTGTGGTGGACGTTAATTGCATCCCGCTTTCACGCGCGATGCAAGATACCGTCAGCGAGGAGCATGCCTTAGGTTATGCGCTTACGGGGGGCGAAGATTATGAACTGCTGTTCACCGTTCCTGAGGCGCAAAAAGGTGCGCTTGAGACAGCGTTGAGCCATGCAGGAGCAAAGTTTGTTCGCGTTGGACAAATTTGTGCAGGCAGTAAGCTCAAGTTGCAACTCAATGGTGAGCCGTTTACACCGCCGTATCACGGTTTCGAGCACTTTTAAGCGAAGAGCATGTTAATGAAATGGTTGTCAAAGGATCAGGTGCTAACGCGCCTGTCATTAAAAAATCCTGTCCACTTTTTGGCACTCGGTTTTGGTAGCGGACTCGCCGCTAAAGCACCTGGTACTTTCGGTACCTTAGCAGCCATTCCCCTCTATTTATTGATGGCGCCATTACCGCTCACTTGGTATATCGGCTTAACCTTATTGAGCGCATTTGCGGGATTTTATATCTGCGGTAAAGCCGCTCAAGATATGGGGGTACACGATCACGGTGCGATTGTGTGGGATGAAGTGGTTGGGCTACTGATCACTATGATAGCGGCACCAGCAGGTTGGGGTTGGTTGTTAGTCGGCTTCGGTCTATTTCGCTTTTTCGACATCATCAAACCTTGGCCTATTCGATGGCTCGATGCCAAAGTTCATGGTGGCTTTGGCATTATGATTGACGATGTCTTAGCGGGCGTGTTTTCGTTTATTTGTCTGCAAGGGCTAGTCTGGTGTTTTAGCTAACATTATCGCTAGCCTAACATGATAGTTAACCTGACATGTTAGTTAGCATGACCAACAACTAACCCTTAGTTTTTGATATAGCCCCTTAGCTTGTGATATAGAGTGTGTAGATTCAAGCGTTTAGCGACCTTATTCGTTATCTGATCCATATTACTATTGCAGCAGTTCCCTTGCGTTCGCGAGGGTATTGCTGGTGATAGTATCGCCACCTAACAGTCTTGCAAGCTCTTGGATACGCTGCTCACGATCGAGCGATTTCATTGTGGTCTCAGTACTGCCTGCCTTATTAAATTTATCGACGAACATGTGTTGATGACCATTGCCCGCAACTTGCGGCAAGTGAGTCACGCACAGTACTTGGGTCGATTCCCCTAAGCTGCGTAACATGCGGCCCACCACTGCGGCGGTGGGGCCGGAAATCCCGACATCCACCTCATCGAAAATTAATGTCGGTGTGGCAACTTTCTTCGCGGTAATCACTTGGATCCCTAATCCTATGCGTGAAAGCTCACCGCCAGACGCGACTTTCGAAATTGGTTGCAAAGGTTGGCCAGGGTTAGTGGTTACCATAAATTCGATATTGTCACTGCCATTGGCTGACATTTGCTCGGGGTGGAAATTGACTTCGATCGTAAATTTACCCTTAGGCATATTCAGTTCGTGGATTGACTGAGTCACCAGTTTGTCGAGTTCTTTAGCATAGCGGGCACGGCTTTGGCTGAGCTTTTGCGCATTGCTAAGATAAGTGGCTCTACTTGCCTCGACTTGAAGCTGAATTTCTTCAAGTTTACTTTCATCACTGTCTAAGGTGCTCAGCTCAGCCTTTAATGCTAAATGATGCTCGGCCAGTTTATTCGGGCTAACATGATGCTTACGCGCTAGTTGCATGGCTTTTGATAGCCGTTCTTCTAAATAGGCAAAATGGGTCGGATCGAGTTCGAGCTTACTCAAATAGTGCTGCAACTCGCCGGCACTTTCTTGCACTTGGATTAAGGCATCATTGAGCATAGTGTTGATATTGCTTAATGCAGGATCGTAGCTTTGCAGATCTTCGGCGAGGGAAACGACTCGATTGAGCAGCGACTCTATATTGTTCTCTTCGCCCTCTGTGAGTATATCTAAGCTCGCCTGACAGGTATCAATCAACTCAGTGCCATTGGCCAGACGTTTGTGCTCTTGCTCAATCTCATCGAACTCATCAACTTTAAGATCAAACTCATCGAGTTCTTCTACTTGATATTGTACTAATTGCTTACGGGCAATACGTTCATGCTGGGAGGCTTCGAGTTGTTTTAGATCGGCCTCAATTTGCTTGCAGCGTTGAAAGCTAGCGGCAACCGTATCGATAAGCAATCTGTGGTTGGCATAACTGTCGAGCAGGGTGAGTTGATGTTCACTTTTTAACATTGCATGGTGCGCATGTTGACCGTGAATACCGATAAGCAACTGACCCAGTAATTTTAGCTGCGTCAGCGGCACTGGATTACCATTGATGTAGGCGCGTGAACGGCCATCGCTACCAATAGTCCGACGTAGAATGCACTCATCATCGAGTTCAAGATCGTTATCTTCTAACCAACGTTTTGCCAGTGGAATATCATCCAAGGAAAAGCGGGCGCTGACCTCGGTTTTATTGGCTCCGGGACGAACACTGCTGGCATCGGCGCGATTGCCTAGGCATAGGCCTAGCGCATCGATGGCAATCGATTTACCTGCACCGGTTTCACCTGTGATGCTGGTCATACCGGGGCGAAAATCCAGTTCTAAAAAACGGACGATAGCGAAGTTATTAATGCTGAGTTGGCAAAGCATAGTGAATTCCTGTCGAAAAACATACCAAACCACTGTATTGATAAACAGTATATACTGATTTTATATACAGTAAAGTGGCTTGGGTAAATAATCGGCATTATCGGTAGTAAATATTTTTAATTAACTGATTATGCATAGATTCTTACTAAGCTTTCTAAGATAGGCAAACTGAAGAAAGTGACTAAGGTACCAAATAGAATACCCTGAGCACTGGTAGAAGCCTGAGTGTTATAACGCTGGGCAAGTAAGTACACGCTAGCCGCGGTGGGCAGTGCGCTCAAGATCACGCCCATGATCAGGTAGTCACCACTTACTCCAAAACGGTTAAGCATAAAGTAGACGAGTGCAGGTTGGATAGCCAGCTTGAAGAGGTTGATAAGGCTCAGTTCGATAAAATTCTTGGGGCTAAATACGCTGCTATCTTTCTGGTAGCGCATCGCTTTGGCGAGTACCATGCCGATAGCAAATAGGGCGCAGGGGCTTGAGGTATTGCCTATTTGCTGGATCATTAGCGCCAGCCCTGACGGCAGTTTTATCTCTAGCGCCGAAATGCCGACGCCAATTAAGCTACCAATAACGATAGGGTTTTTACCGACCGCCATTGCCATTATGATTAAGGCGTGGTGTTGTCTTTGGGTGTTAGTGGCCAGTTCCATCGAGACTAAGGCGACGGCAAACATCAGCACGGATAATAAGCTGGCAATCGCGGCGGCGACTAAGGCACTTTGTTGGTGCGGAAAGAGGATGATGAGCAGTGGAATACCAATAAACGCCGTATTACCAAAGGTGGCATTGAGGGCTCGAATGGCGGCAACTGCATGCTGTTTAGGGTTAGCGATCAGCGATAGCCCTAGGCAGACAAGATAAGTGATCACCATAGCTGTGCTGTAGCCCGCAATAAATCCCCATTGCAAAATCTCGTCAATCGGCTGCTGGGCGAGGGCGATAAGCATGATTGCAGGGAACGCAATATAGTAGACATATTGGTTTAGCACTTGATCCGTATCGACGGGCAAGAGTTTTAGTTTTTGCACTAGTGTACCGAGCAACATGATCCCGAAGACGGCAAACAGAGGGGTTAAAATGGTCATTTCCCTCACTCATCCTTACGATTAAATTTGAATAAACTCGCCCACCGTCGTCATTTTACTGTCGCTATGATTCTTGGTGGACAGAGTTACAGCACTTGCTTCTTTTTATGTCACTTTAGAGCCAGATTTAGCGCCAGCGCAGTAAAACTCGCCACAAAATAACATACCATTTCAATCTAAGGCTATTGCGCTATGGTCGTATAAGTGAATAATTCAATGTTTAAAACACAATCACTTAGTGAATTTAGCGTTTTAACGTCAATACCCAATATGTGAAATTAGGATATGCAATGAGTGATGATTTAGGCGCTGAACTACAACTTGTCTATCTTTTTGTGCATTTAGTCAATGCGGGCAGTTTTTCGCAGGCGGCGAAGGAGCTCGATATGCCCATCGCCACTGTGAGCCGCAAGTTAGCGAAGTTGGAAGAGAAGCTCGATAAACAGCTCTTTATGCGCAGTACCCGCAAGTTACGATTGACGGAGGAAGGGCTGGCGCTCTTTCAACGCTACCAGAGTGTGGTTGCTCAATTTGATGAACTAAGTGGTTTAGGCAGTGATAAACCCGAGGGAACCTTACGCATCGCCGCGCCGATTTCGATTATTTCCATTGTATTTATTCAAGCATTGAATGAGTTTGGCCGCCTGTATCCCGATATCCGTTTGCACATTTCCCAGAGTAATGAGTTAGTCGATTTGATCGACAAAGGCATAGATGTGGCGATTGTTGGCGGGGCTCAGCCTGATTCTTCTTGGGTGTCGAGTACCTTAGGCGAGCTCGACTATTGCCTGTTTGCCACGCCAGAGTATTTGTCTCAGGCACCTAAACTTGAGCATCCCGATGATCTTGAAGCCCATCAACTGATAAAAGTCTGGCCGCTGTTTAATTGGCATTTAAAGCATCCAAGCGGCGAGTCTTTTTATTTTAATGGCCCGACTAAGCTCACCCTCACGGATTTACACGGAGCGATTCAGGCGACCTTAGGCCATGGTGGGATCTTGTATGGTCCTGAACTATTTGTAAAACAGCAGATTAAAGAGGGAAAACTTAAAGTATTATTGCCAGAATGGATTGGCGAACAGAGGCGAATTTCGATTTTATATCATCAGCGCAGCCAGCAGCCGCTAAAGGTAAGAGTCTTTATTGAGTTTATGCAGTCAAAGGCGCCAGAGTTATTCTCTATGCGTTGATTTAACCGAGTTATTCTTTAATAAGGGAACTGATTTTTAGCGTCTTTTAGGTTTTACCGTGTTTTTGCTCATGGTGTTTTGCGTTTGTTTTGCGTCTTGCAGGCTGGAGCGTGTCGCGGGCAGTATGCCGAGTTCTAAGAAGTATCCCACTAAACGCCGTAGTTCAAATAAAGAACCGATACGCTGTTGATCTTTGATGGTCAGTTTCCAACTGTCAGTGCGTCCTTCGCTATTGGTTAAGATAAATCCTTGATAAACAATCTTTCTCATTGGAATAACTCAATCTTTATTGATGCTATTTATAGCAACTGGATATCTTTGACGGGATTCGTTGGTGAGGGTGTAAAACGATGATCCCTTTCTTATTCTGCATGGATAATAGGTGCTTGAGTAACCCCAAGCACCCCCATCAATTAAGCGACGCTGATACCGATATTTGATACGCCAGCTTCGATAATATCTTTGCGTAAACCCTTGACCAGTTCTGCAGTGATCTTCGGATTTTCTTCAATAATTTCCAGCAGAGAATTTTGTAATTCTTTCTCTTCTTCCATGACTTCATGGGCGAAAACGAAATCATCTAATGCTTCATCCACCAAATCGACATCGCTGATCGCTTCGATGTAGTTAGCCACTGTGCTGGATGACAATTTGCTGATATTGACTATGTCTTCTTCAATTTTGCCTTGAATTGCACCTAGTAAGGTCGATATTGCGACCACTGCATCCATAGCAGGATAGACGCCATAGGCTTCAAAATCAGCAGGATCTGGGGTGTTATCTTCCAAGCGTTGCAGATGCACATCGACATTGAATTTCAGCTTGGAGTCGTACTGGGATTGCCACAATAGTTCTAATGCGGTACTCAACACAGTAGGATCGCCAAACTCACAGACTTCGGAAAACAGTTGATAGTTGGGCAACATACGTTGGCAAAGTGCTGTGGCAAAGAGTTGTTTTTGTGGCAGTGTTAACGCCTTAAGACGTTTAAAGAAGCCCGTTTTTTTGGTCATCTGTTATTTCCGCTGATAGCTGTGATATCACTTGATTTGCCGCAGATTCTACCTTAGTTAACTCATCAAGTAACTCTAGTATTTCGGGTTCGAGATCTTCAACCGATGTTTCACGTTTTAGTGCCGATTCAATTTCTTGGCATAACCTTTGTGTGGTGGGCACGCCGCAGTAGCAGCTCGCACCATGCAGCTTATGGATAGTACTGAGCATGACAGGGTGATCGTTTTGACTTAGCGCCGTTTGAATCGTCGCCACGGTTTGCGGTAATGAGTCGAGCAACATTCTGAGCATATCTAAGGCGAGATCGGCCTTGTGATTGGCTTGGGTTAAGCATAAATCCCAGTTCAGCGTATGCAGGTCAAAATGGGTGAACTTAGGCCGAGTGATCCAGCGATGAATAATGTCTTTGAGCGCCGCTTCATCAATAGGTTTAGGCAAATATCCGTCCATACCACTGCCTAAAATTAGTTCGCGTTCTTCGGCAATGGCATGGGCGGTCACGGCAATTATCGGCGTGTTGCGGTTCATCGAGCCTTGGCGAATTTGCTTCGTGGCGCTAATGCCATCTGTGCCAGGCATTTGGATATCCATAAAAATCAAGTCGAAGGTGCGAGTCTTCGCCTGTTTAACTGCCTCATCACCGCTGTTGACGGCAACCACAGTCGTCACTAATTCGCTGAGTAAAGTATCAATCAGTTTTAAGTTGGCAAAGTTATCATCTACCGCTAGCACGGTTAAAGATTGGCGCGCAACCGGCGTTGATATTGTCGCAGGGGCTATGATGTCGTACTCCATCGGTGGATAGAGTAAGTTGCGCGCAAGCTGATGCTCACTGACTGGCAGAGACAACACCACATCGGCATTCGGGCGAATAAATTGGGTTAAGGCATCCTGTTCTTGGCAATCGTATAGCACTATAAGGCAATCTGTTTTGGTCTTCGCCAAGTTTAGTGTACTCACCAGTTGTGCTGAATCGCTAAACCCATGGCAACTCAAGAGAACATAGTCGTATGGCGCTTCAGCCGTGGTGAGCGTAGTCAACAAGCTTGGAATATGCTGATGATGGGTGACTTTTGTATCCCATTGATTCAATTGGCGGCTCAAGACAGCATGAGTCAGCACTCGCGGTTCGTAAAACAGTATAGTTTTGTCTTTGAGTTTTTCGAGCGGCAGTGAGTCACCGATTTGGAATTGACCTAAGCCGAGCGGCAAACTGAACCAGAAGTTTGAGCCTTTTTCTGGGGATGAAGTAAAGCCGATTTGGCCGCCCATTTGATTCACTAAACGTTTAGTGATCACTAAACCTAAGCCGGTGCCACCAAAGCGGCGCGAAATCGACGAGTCTGCTTGGCCAAAGGCTTGGAATAAAAAGTCCTGTTGGCTTTCATCGATACCAATACCTGTGTCGACCACATCACAGCGCAGTACCACTTGTTCATCCGACTGGCTCTGCAGCTCGATTTTGACCATCACGCTGCCAGAGTCAGTGAATTTAATCGCGTTACCAACCAAGTTATTGATGATTTGGCATACGCGCATGGCATCGCCATTGACATTGTCTGGCACGTTGGGGGCGATATCGACGACGAGTTCTAGGCCTTTGGCCTGGGCGCTGCCCGAGATCAAGGTAATCGTATCGCTTATGGTTTCTCTAAGGCCGAAGGGCATGTTTTCTAGCACCATTTTACCGGCTTCGAGTTTAGAAAAATCGAGAATGTCGTTGATGATACCCAGCAGGTTAGTGGCGCTGCGTTCTATGGTCTTGATGTAATCGACTTGGCTCGAATGCAATGGTGTTTTGACTAATTGCCGCGCAAAACCGATAACACCATTGAGTGGCGTACGTAACTCGTGGGACATATTCGCTAAGAATTCAGATTTAATTCGGCTGGCTTCTAGGGCGCGTTTTTTAGCTAAATCCAGCTCGACGTTTTGGATTTCAATCTGCTCTAAGGTTTCCCGCAGATCCGATGTAGCTTGGTCGATATTTTGCTGCATCTCATCATGGTATTCCGACAACGAACCTGCCATGGCATTGATACCGCGTTTGAGTAAGTCTAGCTCCCCAATCAAGTTGCCATCTAAGCGGGCGTCCAATTTACCTTCACGGATTTTAGCGACGACGCGCACCATTTCAGTAATGGGCTGAGTGACGTTTTTCACTAGCCGGAAAGTAAATAGCAGGTTTAACTGCACGCCGATCAACACGATAATAAAGGCGGCGACTGCAGCTCTATGTTGCTCTAACAAGGCACGTTCTTTATTGATTATTATCGAGATATAACCTAAAAGATGACCATCATCTGTCTGGATATCGTAATTAGCGGGAGCAGCAATGGGGCCTGTGGCAAAAATGGGCGTCCGTAAAATAAGGCTGTCGTCCACATGTTCAATTTCGGTTTTATGCAGCGTGTTGAGGGCTTCTTTGTAGCGCATAATCTCAAAGTCTTTGTGATAGTGGGAGGTCACAAAGAGTTGATTATTGGCATCGAAAATCGCGATGGATTTTACTAAGGTGGATTTGTTGAGCTGTGCCGCCGCGAGTAAGCGTTTGGTCGCCTCGCGATCATTCGCCACTAAGCCGATTTCACTGGCAATCGACAGGGGCTCTATAATATTGCTGCCCTGTTCGACGAGCGTATCTTCGAGCTCATAAAAACGGTTTATGGTAAAGTAGCTGCCCAGAAGGATACCGACCAAGATTGTTGGCGCGAGCGCCAGCACAAGAACCCAAGAACGTAGGCTGTATTTGGTCATGTTGTTGACAGGGTTCATAGCAGCGGCGGTGTTTCCTGTGACAGAGACTAAGATAATTTTATAAGACTGCCAGAAAGAGGGCGGTCTTTGCCAGTATTTTATTGATTTAGAGGCCGAAATGGCGCAATTTTTTAAAGCAAAACCAAATAGTTCCAAACAGTTGTCGGCTAAGTTATCGCTGAGCGTAGAACAGCTCGATCACTTAGGGGCAGGTATAGCACAACATCAAGGTAAAGTCGTGTTTATCCCCGGCGCACTGCCCGATGAAACCGTGACGGTACAGCTCACCGAGCAAAAGAAAAATTATGCCCGCGCCAAGTTGATTAAAGTCGATTCATCAAGTCCTGAGCGCGTCGAGCCTGAGTGTCCACACTACCACACCTGCGGCGGCTGCGACTTACAGCATATGTCATTATCGGGTCAGCGTGAGCATAAAGAAGCCGCGTTGCTGGATATTATGGCTAAGTTTGCTGGCACTGAAGGTGGTGCTTTATCGCCCGCACTCACGGGGGAAGGTTGGCATTATCGTCGCCGCGCCCGTCTTGCAACTTTATTTGATAAAAATACCAAGCACTTAAGTTTAGGCTTTCGCGCCGCCAGTAGCAGCAATGTGGTGCCAATCAGTCAATGTCTGGTGTTAGCTAAGCCGTTATCGGACTTGATCGTACCCTTTGCTAAGTTGCTGAACCAATTGTCGGCTAAAGCCAGCTTAGGTCATCTTGAGTTAATTGCCGCCGATAATGGTCATTTCGCCGTGCTGCGGATCACTAAGGCGCTAAATGATAAAGATCTCGCTAAGTTGTCAGTCTTTGCTGAGCTGCATCAGATCCATATTTGTCTGCAGGACAACGAAGGGCAATTCCAAGGCGTCGGCGCTGAGTTAGTGTTACCTGTTTATCAATTGCTAGATGAAAATGCGCAGTCGGATGCGGTGAGCTTAAGTTTCACCCCAGGTAACTTTGTGCAAGTGAACGGACAGATTAACAAGGCCATGGTCGCTCAAGCGATGGATTGGTTAGCGCCAGCGCCAGATGAGCGCATTTTGGATTTGTTCTGCGGCATGGGTAATTTCAGTTTGCCCTTAGCGAAAATGGGCGCGGATGTGATTGGCGTCGAAGGGGTTGCCGAAATGGTGACTCAGGCACGGGTGAACGCGAAAGCTAACAATCTTGATAAACTGACCTTTTACCACGGCGATTTAAGTGCGGATTTATCCCTTGAGCCTTGGATGGGCAAGATTGATAAATTACTGCTCGATCCCGCTCGTGCGGGGGCATTTGAAAGCTTGCAATGGCTAAAGAAAATGAAGCCGCGCAAAGTCGTGTATGTTTCGTGTAATCCTGCGAGCTTGGCTCGCGATAGCGCTGTACTGTTAGAGCGCGGTTACCGATTACAGCAATTGGGACTTATCGACATGTTCCCACAAACACACCATATCGAAGCCATGGCACTGTTTGAATTAACCAAGTAATTTGCGCTGGCAAAGTAAGCAAAGCGTTTGAATAACGTAAAAAATGTGATTATTACGTCGGTTGGGTTTGACAAGTTCGCGCCAATGCTGAAGATAGGAGAGCTGAAGTGGTGCCCACTTTCTCTCTGAGCACGGATAAGGAAATAAATTAGATGGTCTCTGTTCGCGAAGCGCACTTTAATGATCCCGATTTTCACTTAGAAGATTGGGTAGCTCGCTATGTTGGTCATGCCGATGAAGCGCAGATGCTGCTCTCTTTGATAGGGCAGATTGACGCCTTACCAGCCAAGAGTCCTGCGGCGAAGAGAGAGCTGCTCGAACGTGCTCGAGAGATGATTGAAATCCTCGCACCACTAAACATGGATATTGAAACCCTGCAGGCGGCAATTTTGTTTGTGGTGCTCGATGCTGGGTTATTGACCGAAGAAGCCATCCAAGAGAAATTTGGTGAGCCGCTGGCGCGTTTAGTGGCGAGTGTCGTGACCATGAACGCGATTGGCGCCTTGAAAATCAATCCTAATAGTCGTTCAACCGAGCCGCAAATCGACAATATCCGCCGCATGTTATTGGCTATGGTTGAAGATGTGCGCGCCGTGGTGATTAAGCTGGCTGAGCGTGTGTGTTTGCTACGGGCGGTGAAAAATGCCGACGAAGAAACTCGCGTGCTGTTGGCCCGCGAAATTGCCGATATTTACGCGCCGCTGGCTAACCGTTTAGGGATTGGACAATTGAAGTGGGAGCTGGAAGATATTTCTTTCCGCTACCTACATCCTGATACCTATAAAGACATTGCTAAGCAATTAGATGGCAAACGACTGGATCGTGAAGTTTTTATCGACAAGTTTGTCAGTCAGTTGCAACAAAGATTAGATGAAGATCAAATTCGCGCTAAGGTCTACGGCCGGCCGAAACATATCTACAGTATTTGGCGCAAGATGAAGGGCAAGCACCTCAAATTTGATGAGTTGTTTGACGTGCGCGCCGTGCGTATCGTGACTGAACGTCTGCAGGATTGTTATGGCGCGTTAGGTGTGGTGCATACGCTTTGGCACCATATTCCTCGGGAATTTGACGACTATGTCGCTAACCCTAAGCCTAACGGTTATCAATCGATTCATACCGTAGTGGTGGGGCCTGAGGGCAAAACCGTTGAAATTCAAATTCGTACCCAAGACATGCATGAAGATGCAGAGCTGGGTGTGGCCGCGCACTGGAAATACAAAGAAGGCAATCATTCCGGTAAGCAAAGCGGCTACGAAGAAAAAATTAACTGGCTGCGTAAAATTCTGCAATGGCAGGAAGACGTGGTCGAAAGTGGCAACTTGGTCGAAGAAGTGCGCAGCCAAGTGTTTGAAGATAGAGTCTATGTGTTCACCCCAAGCGGTGAAGTCGTCGACTTGCCACTGGGCTCAACCGTGCTCGACTTTGCCTATTATATTCACTCCCAAGTAGGGCATAAATGTATTGGCGCTAAGGTTGATGGCCGTATTGTGCCGTTCACTTATCAGGTTGAAACGGGCGAGCGAATCGAAATCATCACCTCGAAACAGCCCAATCCTAAGCGCGACTGGCTTAACCCTAACTTAGGTTATATCCGTACCTCGCGGGCGCGTTCTAAAATCCAGCATTGGTTTAAGCAGCAGGACAGAGACAAGAATATTGTCGCCGGCAAAGAAATGCTTGAATCCGAACTCGCGCGGGTGAGCCTTAAAATTAAAGACGCGGCCATCGCGGTCGAGCGCTTTAATATGGCGAGCATGGATGACTTACTGGCGGCCATTGGCGGCGGTGATGTGCGTCTGCATCAAGTGGTTAACCATATTCAAAGCCGTCTGCGACTCGACGAAGTGTCAGAAGAAGATGCGGTCGAAGAATTAGTTAAGAAAGGCCAACACAAACCGACCTCAAGTGGCCGTGGTCAGGTTGAAGTCAACGGTGTGGGTAACTTGCTTAACCATATCGCCCGTTGTTGCCAACCCGTTCCTGGTGATGAGATCTTAGGTTTTATTACAAAAGGGCGTGGTATTTCTGTGCATCGCGCTGATTGTGAACAAGTTAAAGAGTTAATGCGGGTTCACCCAGAGCGTGGCGTCGATGTGGTCTGGGGCGAAAATTACTCCGGCGGTTATCGAATGCGTTTGCGGGTATTAGCCCACGATCGCAGCGGCTTATTGCGTGACTTAACCTCAGTGTTGGCTGCCGAAAAATCCAATGTACTGGCCATGAGTTCGTCATCGGACACTAAAAATCAGACAGCCGCGATTGAGTTGGAACTGGAGCTTTATAACCTCGATGGTTTATCGCGGGTGTTATCTAAACTGACCCAAGTCGATAGCGTGATTGAGGCAAGACGACTTTAAGGCTAGCAACGCCTTTCGAAGCGGTAAGTATCTAGAAACCATCTAGAAGCTAGAAAGAAAGTAATCAAGGATTAGGGCGGCAGGGTGAATTTCACCTGCCGCCTTTTTATTTGGCTTATTTTTTATGGAAATTGAGCTGCATGACTTGTTAGTTCAGCTGCGGTGTTCTTAGTGTTAGCCTGATATCACCCATACAGGTGTGCCATGGCATTCACTCTCAGACACTGTGGATAGAAGCCTAGGGATTCTAAGTTTATGAACGAGAGCCATGGAGGGCTAATATTTCGAGTGAACCAAAGTAATTAAGAAAGGTAATCCTTGCACCCACTTGATCTTGGAGATGACGTATAGATCGCCATGTCTATAAGCAGAAAAAGGTGATGACGATGGCCGCAATCAATGTCAGGAATCGCTGTTGGGCAATTCACTTCGAGCTTTCAGCCAACATTATTCTCATGGTCATGCAGACGCCCTGCGTTATTTGTCTTTTATATCAGTCACTCTTTATCCGGCAATCCCAAAGGCGATGGCGCTCACCGACAAGATAACAATGACTGCCAAACCAACATCCAACACGTTAGGAAGTTTGCAGTAATAAAGCACATCATCAATTTTCCCAAGGATGGTCAACACCAGAAAGTTCGACTGTGGAATGACCTGAAGTTGCGGCTCAAAAACCTTTACCGCAAGCTTGCCACTCTCGACCGCGGCCTCAATGCTCCACACATCCGCCGTCGTTTGGGTGTGAGCGCCTGCTAGAACAAGGTTGGATATTGATGTCTTTTGTTGTGGCATATATTGCTGGGTGTGGGTCGAATTCACCCATTTGGGCTGCGCCGATGTTATGCCTTCGGGAGAAAACGCCCATTCATGCCAAACTTTGATTTTTACAATGGAAAAATCTTGCCAGCTTTTGCCGCCGTTAGCCTTTTTCACCAGTTCATCTAGGGCATCACACTGCTTTAATTGAAATAACACTTCATCAAGGAATTGCTCCTCAGTGCATTGTTCCAAACAAAGGCCATGAACTGGGCCTAGGGCTGTTGAAACACAAGCGGTGACAGTCCACAGTGATTGGATCTCTTCTCCCAGATAACTCGACTCTCCCCACGCTTGTTCCTGAGCAAAAAGTGTCAGGTTAAAAGCGGAGTCTGAAATAACCAGCGCGTATCGCTTTCGCGGCCAAGACATTTTTTCTTTGAAGCCAATTCTAAAGGACACTTGGGTATGCGGCCCCTGTTGTACCAAGGATTTAAAAAGATTGAGTTGCGGTTGATTTTGAAGAAGCGGGGTTCTGTCTAGAATATCTGCCGCAGAAAAGGGATTCAGTGCGAGGACATAGATATCGGCCTGAACGGTTTCGCCATTGTCCAGTTCTGCTGCTGTTATGCGGTTATTTTCAAAACTCAAACGATGAAGTGGGGTCTGCCAATAAAACTCAACCTGCTTTTGCTTCAGGTCATCGACCCACTTATCAAACCAAACCTCACTGCTGGGCCCGTTCAGAAGCAGCCATCCCGTACGGGCCTTGTGTTCCCATGGCCCGCCTTCACTGTCTGCTTGATGACGATAGCAATACTTAGTGACCAATTGCTTACGGAAAAAATGCGCCACATGATGGAAAGAAACATGACACCAGTCAGAGCCCACCCAAGGGCCAAAAGTGGAACTCCAGGTACTCAGTGTTGAAGCTGCTAAATAAGGTCGCCAAGCTTCTTTAGCGTTGATGTTGCTGTACTTTTGGCTACTTCGGGTATTTGAACACCATGCTTTTCCCATCAGCCAACACCAAAGCCATTTTTCTTTGGTCGTCATACTAAACAGGTTCTCCAAATCGACATTGCTGGAGTGAGAGTCACCAAAGTGAGCCGAACCTGAGTTAGGCGCCAAGCCGAATACGACTGGCCGAGAAAGAATGTTGTCATAGAGACTGGAATGCTCATCAAAGGGGATCTCCTTGATGAGTTCGAAAAAATTGTTATACCAAGGGCCCATTCCATGCCAAGAGTATTCAGAAGGCATACCCTGATCTTCTTTCCTTCTGGCACTTCTAAAAAAGCCACCTGCATCCGCATTCGCCTCGTATACCTTGACTTTATACCCAAGTTTTGCAAATTCATGCGCTGCCGTTAGTCCTGCAATACCACCACCAAAAATAGCGACACTTTTCGCTTCTGTGGGTGATTCTGTGGATGTAGAGATAGCTTCAACTAACATTTAGCACCTCTTAACATTATCGTTGTTTGTGTCTAACGTGCTTTTAGGGGGGATTTTATGCTTTCATGTTTCTTGTCATCCAGCCAATAACTGGGGCGACCATAATGATGGTAAATATGCATTTCCGTCTTACGATCCACTGGCACCGTTGGGTTATACGGCGGAGCGTCTTTCACTGCCTGTCGTGTCAGATTGACAGACGCCTTGGCATCGGGCCAACTCACATCTTCGATCCAATCAACAGGAATCAGCACTTGATGACCTAGCCACCAGTTACTCGTATTCACTATCAGGTATCGAATGGCCCAAGTTTCTTCATCGATAAGCAGGTCCTGTATGTGGCCAATGTCACCATCGGTCGCATGAATGCGGTAGTCGATTACCGCCTGACAACTACGCAGATGAATGTCGTCATCTTGGTGCTGCTTGGCTTTAGTTTGTACATTAGTCTTAGCCATTTCTGGATGTTCGACATCAGGTGGAGACGCTAAGCCGACGTAGCCCGTTAACATCATATTCGGATACACACCCCCGCCCCACATCCCGTCACCGCCCCAATAATAGGGATAGCCGTAGTACTCAAGTAAGCGAATTTCTTGCTGTCGAGAGACAGGTTTTTGGGTGCTGATATCGGGGCTGTTCTCGACTTGAACTTTTGTGATAGAGACGGGCAACAGCTTGTCCGCCCAGTTAGCTTGGCCTATCGAGATAGGCGAAATCAGTACTTTTCTACTGGAAAGCCAAGTGCCAGTGTCAACAACGAGATAGCGAATGCACCAAGTTTCGTCATCGAAATAGACATCTTTAACATGACCAATGTTGCCGTCTGTAGCACTGATGACATAGTCCTCCATATTCTTAACTGTGCGTAACATAAGCACTGTCTCCTTCGCATGTTTGTTTTCCTAGAGGGTCGATTACCTATGTAGTATGCAAAAGCGGCGACGCTGTCTAACGTAAGTATCATTTTTGGGAAGTGACGAACTGCCAGATGCCTAAGTCGCCGAGTTCGCAGCCAAATCCAAACTATTAGTGGGTGCGTGAACGCACTGACACCAGACCGCTGGTCATTCACCATAGAAAGACAATCGGTAATGTTAAGGGCTGTGGGAAACATTTTTAGCGGGCGATATGAACACACCAATTAAAAAATGAATTTTAGCGGCAGATCTGGCGCTGGTGTTAGTACCGCTTAGCCACATAGCGCTGGCTGATACTGCGTCTTAGGAGATGAGTTATTTCAGTGTCGCTTGCAGAGTAATCTCTTTAACACCAGCAAGGGCCTTCGATACAGGGCAGTCACACTTTGCCGCAGCCGCAATCTCCTGGAATTTCGCTTCGTCGATGTCCGCAATCTCTGCGATCATAGTCAATGCGATGCGGTCTATAACGAAACCTTCGCCTTGTTTAGCGAGACGTACACTGGCCTTGGTGTCGATATTGGCGGTGATAAACCCTGCCTTGTCGCAGGCGAATGAAAACGCCATCGTAAAACACGCGGCATGGGCGGCAGCTAGTATCTCTTCAGGGTTCGTGCCACGACGGTCATCCTCGAAGCGGCTACCGAAGCCGTAAGGATATTGCTTCAGTGCACCGGTCTCGGTACTTATTTTACCTTGGCCTTTCTTACCTTGACCTTGCCATTGGATAGTTGCGATTTTTTCAATCATGGTGTGTCTCCTAAATATCAAAATTGCTCAAGAAGGGTTTCATTTTCGACGCTAATGATTGGGCAAATTGAGACGACTTATACTGCCAACCTATGCCAGTCTGGACTTGACCATAGGTATCCGTCTGTACGGTATGCAACAGTAGATCAGGCCACCCATTTTAAATTAACGACCTAATGTTCTTTCGGTTTGCCTACAACCTGTTCTGGCTAAAGTGGTTTGAATGAGAGTCATCAAAAGTAGCTGGACTGCATCTGAGGAAAAAACGTGCTAATTCATTTAAAAATGGTGTATTTCAGACATGCTAACTCCCGCCCATTATACGAATGGGCAGTGACTGGGGTGATCGCTATTTAAGGTTGGGTGTCTATGTTCTTTAGTCTCAACTTCCTAGCTATAGTCCAGCAAGATCCATAAACGGTGATTCATCAAACACACTGAGCGACTTTAGTAGGCTTAGTTTTTACGCCAACGTTCCATTTTATCAACTAGTCCTGAATACCGAACTGATACAATGTAAATTGATGGCAATATGAAAATAATTACACAGCCGAGTTCGACTATTGCCTTTTTAAGTTCAGAAAATTCGAGAACATAAGTGGTATCCCATAACTTCTGCATAAAAAACACTGCGAACAATGCAAGAGGAATTGTAAGGAAATAGTGCATAACTAAACTAAATGTGTTTTTTGTCTTTGCAATGATTTTTATTTGGATACGACAATGAATTTCTACAATCAGCGTAGAAATCATAGTAAAAATGAACATCATAATTATAAGATTAATCATAGCTACCTATACTCATAACTTTAAAATGTGAGACTAAAACGAAGCAAATTTTGCGGTTGCTCAGGCTTAATGTGTGTAGTTCATTTACGGACACTTTGTATCATTACTAATTTTAGGTCAACTAGTGAACACTCGACGAAGCTATCTTTCGGTCTCGAAATACACTATGGGCAAGTGTGCAAGCGGCAATATTACGAACTGGCTCTAGGGAGGGCTAACTCGAAAATAGATAAATATATGACTGTCGCTGCTTTTCTACTTTTTACTTTCCTGCTTTCCTGCTTTCCTGCTTTCCTGCTTTCCTGCTTTCCTGCTTTCCTGCTTTCCTGCTTTCCTGCTTTCCTGCTTTCCTGCTTTCCTGCTTTCCCCAATCCTAAGTTCAGGTTAATCGACAACTCTATGCTAGTTGATCATGAATATGGCTCATGTTGTATGTGAAATAAAACCGTTTTTGTTCATGTGCCGAACCACGTATAAATGACTCCAAGCGAAATATTAGACAAGCTTGAAGTTGCACACTAGCTAAGCCATCAGGACTTAAGTCATCGGCACTTAAGTTAAATAGAACCTCAGACATAACACGAATAATGTCTATCAGAGTCGGGTCGAGAAGCTAGAAGAGCAGGGCATAAACTCAGGTTTGAAATCAGACAATGGGATACTGGATCACTATGAATAAGCATTTTACATTTACGATTAACAGCATTTGTCTTGATGAAAATTATCATCCCTCAGACAGGACGCGTATCACGACCAACTTTGCTAATTTGGCCAGAGGTAGTCATCGCCAAGCGAACTTACGCAACGCGTTAAAGATGATTGACAACAGTTTTAATGCCTTAGCGCATTGGGATAACCCCAAAGGTGATCGTTATACTGTCGAACTCGAAATTATCTCCGTTAATCTGGATATTGACGGCAGCGGTCAAACCTTCCCATCGATTGAAGTTTTGAAAACCAATATTGTTGATCATAAAACTAATAAGCGTATTGAAGGTATTGTCGGCAATAACTTTTCATCTTACGTACGCGATTATGACTTTAGCGTATTACTGGCAGAGCATAATAAGGGCCAAGCCAAATTTAGTATTCCAGATGATTTTGGTGGTCTACATGGCAAGCTATTTCAGTCTTTTGTTAATTCTGATGCTTACAAACAGAATTTTAATAAGCCACCGGTTATCTGCCTCAGTGTGTCGGATAATAAAACCTACCATAGAATTGAGAATCAGCATCCAGTATTAGGGGTTGAATATCAGCCAAATGAGTCGTCTTTAACTGAGCAATATTTCAAAAAAATGGGCTTACAGGTGCGCTATTTTATGCCGCCAAATAGTGTGGCGCCTTTAGCTTTTTATTTCTTTGGTGATTTACTCAATGATTACACCCATCTTGAGTTGATAAGCACCATCAGCACTATGGGAACTTTTCAAAAAATCTATCGCCCTGAGATTTATAATGCCAATGCTGTTGCAGGAAAATGCTATCAACCTAATTTGAAAAATCTGGATCATTCTCTGACTCAAATTGTTTATGACCGAGCAGAACGTAGCCAATTGGCGAATGAGCAAGGCAAATTTGCAGCGGAGCACTTTATCAAACCCTATCAAACGTTTTTTGAACAATGGTCTGCTAATTACCTTTAGTCGCTCTGTGCCTAATCGTCACGCTCAATAATTAATCTAATACGGCATCATTATCATGACAACAAGACTTAATAGAACATTGCTTAACCAGACACTGTTACCGACTTCAACTGCGGGCAGTTTGCCTAAACCTTTATGGCTTGCAGAGCCTGAAACACTTTGGTCTCCATGGAAATTGCAAGGAGAGGAATTAATTACCGGTAAACACGATGCACTGCGTTTGTCATTACAGGATCAACAGCTAGCGGGGATTGATATTGTCAGTGATGGCGAGCAAACGCGGCAACATTTTGTCACTACCTTTATTGAGCACCTCAACGGCGTTGATTTTTCAAAACGTAAAATCGTTAAAATTCGTGATCGCTATGATGCGAGCGTGCCCACAGTTGTTGGCCCAGTGAGCCGCCAAAAGTCGGTGTTTGTTGAAGATGCCAAATATTTACGCAAGCAAACCACGCAACCGATTAAATGGGCGCTGCCTGGCCCAATGACCATGATAGATACGCTTTATGATGACCATTATAAAAGTCGCGAAAAGCTTGCTTGGGAATTTGCCAAAATTCTTAATGAGGAAGCCAAAGAATTAGAAGCGGCGGGTGTTGATATTATCCAATTTGATGAGCCTGCCTTTAATGTGTTTTTTGATGAGGTAAACGATTGGGGTATTGCCTGTTTAGAAAGAGCCATTGAAGGGCTAAAATGCGAAACGGCGGTGCATATTTGTTATGGTTACGGCATCAAAGCCAATACAGATTGGAAAAAAACCTTGGGCTCAGAGTGGCGCCAATATGAAGAAGTGTTTCCTAAACTGCAAAAGTCTAATATCGATATTATCTCGCTAGAATGTCACAACTCCCATGTGCCAATGGAGCTACTTGGACTCATTCGCGGTAAGAAAGTCATGGTCGGCGCGATTGATGTCGCCACCGACACGATTGAAACCGCTGAGGAAGTCGCCGACACCCTACGAAAAGCCCTTAAATTTGTCGATGCCGACAAGCTCTATCCTTGTACCAACTGTGGCATGACGCCTTTATCCCATCAAGTCGCAAGAGGCAAACTCAACGCCTTAAGTGCAGGCGCAGAGATCGTCAGAAAAGAACTCTTGGCATTAAGATAAGACGCGTTAAGTGTTGCTGTCTGTTTTACAGCAGCATGTTTTATAGCAGCATAAGTCCAGCTTTGTTGAAGGGATATCGACATTTGTGTTAAAAAAACGGGATTGGCATCTTGATGCCAATCCTGTTTTTATTTCTAAGCTCTTACATTTAGTGCTTAGGTTGATGCATTGTCTTAGCGCTTATTCCCCAAGCTTTGGCGTGCGTGGCGGGATCATGCGCCTGTCATCTGTTGACTCAAATGCACCTGCAAATTTAAGCAGATTGTTATCGTCATAGGCACGACCTGCGAAGGTCAAACCGACTGGCATGCCAATATCGGCCATCACTCCCATAGGCACAGTCACAGTCGGCACGCCTAAATGGCGAATCGCAAGGTTTCCGTTAGCGACCCAAACTCCGTTGCTCCAAGCGATATCGGCGGAAGCCGGATTCACATGCGCATCGGCAGGGCCGACATCTGCCACGGTTGGGAACAGCACGGCATCGAGCTTTAGCTCGTCCATCCAGTCTTCGAGATCTAGCTTACGCGTCTTCTCTAAGCCACGCAGACCATCGGGAATACTGTCGATCTGGTCATAGGATTTAAGACCACGCTTAGCCATGTTGACGTACTCTTCCATGCCTGCCGCTAAGTCACCTTCACGGTTAGGCAAGGTGCCTAAGTCGTGGGGGAAAATCAGATAGCCGTTAACATCTTCAAGCTTGTTGAGTTTAGGGTCATTGTTAGCACGCAGGAATTCATCGAACGCCCAACCTGAGAGTTCCCATAATTCATCATGGAGGAACTGAGGCGTGACGATACCGCGGTTAAACACGGTCGGCGCACCTGGGCGGTCGCCTTCGCAATTTGATACCAACGGGAAATCGACTTCAATCACTTCGGCGCCAGCGGCTTCCAAGGCTTTGCGTGCCGCTTCCCATAGATCGATAACCGATTGGCGGGTATGAATACGTTGACCCGTTGGCCCCCCGATACCTGGGTTTTCGCTAGTGCCAGCCAATTCATCTTTATTGATGTACATGCGCGGCACACCAAAACGCTTACCTTTAAGCGTGTCGGCTTGAGCGGCAAGCTCCAGATAAGATGCTGGACGGACACTTGATGCTTTAGGGATTTGGACCCAAGGTTGCAGACGCCAGAGATCGCCACGGGTGATAGGATCGTCGGCCACAATAACATCCAGCACTTCAAGCATATCGGCCATAGTGCGGGTATAAGGCACGACGACATCCATGGTCGGCGTTAACGGCCAGTTACCGCGCACGGAAATCACGCCCCGTGACGGAGTGTAAGCACACAAACCGTTATTGGACGCAGGACCTCGACCGCTTGACCAAGTTTCTTCAGCAAGACCAAAAGCAGAGTAACTTGCCGCTGTGCCCGTGCCCGCCCCATTAGAAGAGCCCGAAGCGAAGGGCGCAGTAAGATATTCAGCATTGTATGGGCTTTCAGCGCGGCCATAGTGACCACGCTGCATACCGCCATTGGCCATAGGTGGCATATTGGTTTTGCCTAGGCAAATGGCACCCGCGGCGCGTAGGCGCTCAACGGCAAAGGCATCATATTGCGCCACTAAATCCTTAAAGGCTGGGCTGCCAGACGCCGCCGTCAGTCCCTTCACTAAATAGCTATCCTTGGCGGTATACGTAATACCATCGAGCGGGCTTAAGGTTTCACCACGGGCGCGGCGTGCATCTGAGGCTTCAGCTTCTTTGAGCGCATCGGGATTGTGTACCACTAACGCATTGAGCTTAGTCTTTGTCGCAGGGCCGTCATACGCCTCAACCCGCGCGAGATACGACTTAACCAACTCCACTGCGGTGGTGCGGCCAGATTCGAGCGCTGCACGCAGCTCGGCAATGGAAACTTCAGTGACTTCAAACATCTTACGCCCTCCCGCTGAAAGCCAATTGTGGTGCAATAACAGTGACATCAATCGTCATGCTGTTCTCCTTGGGTTACTTTCCAGCAGGGATTTGCTGAGTAATACAATGGATATTGCCGCCACCTAATAAAATCTCACGGGCTGGCACACCCACAATTTCATGCTCTGGGAAGATTTCCTGCAGTTTTTCGGCTGCGATATCATCGGTTGCAGGGTCAAGCAGTGGGAACACGATGCGATTATTGGTGATTAAAAAGTTCACATAAGAACCTGCTAAACGCTCACCCGCCGTGCGTGGCACGCCAGTGCCTTCGGTCACACCTTTTGATTCTTCTTCGGTGCAATACAGCGGCCCCGGTTGTGGCAATAGATGGATTTTTAACTTACGGCCTTTGGCATCCACGGTATTTTGCAGTACATCGAGCGCGGCTTTTGAACGTGGATACTGGGGATCAGTCTCATCATCAGTCCAGTGCAGAATGACTTCACCAGGACGGGCAAAACAGCACATATTGTCGATATGACCATCGGTCTCATCCATATACACGCCATCTTGCAACCAGATAAACTGCTTAACATTCAAATAGTCACGCAGTAAGTCTTCAATCTGTTCTTTTGTCAGTTCAGGGTTACGGTTGGCATTGAGTAAACATTCTGCACTCGTCATACAGGTGCCTTCACCATCGACATGGATGGAGCCACCTTCGAGGATCAGCGGCGCGCTGTAACGGGCAAAACCATGCTGCGCAAGCATTTGCTGCGCGACTTGCTCGTCCTTATCCCATGGGAAGTACAAACCACCGTTATGGCCGCCCCAAGCATTAAAACCCCAGTCAACACCACGGCATTCGCCATTATCATTCACAACGACGGTTGGCCCAGTGTCACGAGCCCAGCAATCGTTACTGTCCATTTCAACCAAGGTAACGTGGGATGGCATTACCGTTTTAGCTTCGGCTAAAAACGTCTTAGGAACACCCATATAAACAGGGGTTGCCGCACCAATGGCATCGGCCACCTTAGCAAAGGTCGCCTGAGCATAAGCACCAGCTGCACGCCAGTTATCAGGACGATAGGGCCAAATCATCCACACCGCTTGCTGCGCAGCCCATTCGCCAGGCATATAAAAACCATCTTGGGATGGCTTAGTCGTTAACTGCGTGGCATCCACTGTCACGTTTGTCATGAGTTTTGTCTCCAGTAATGCTTAAAAACGATAAGGGTGTGCGTCCTAACATCGGACGACAGAATCGAAATAGACCTAACATCAATCAAATGAATAAATTGAAAGACCGCATTTATCATGTGCATAGTTTGGCCGAAATTGTCAGGTCTTCACTCGGTGAGTTTTAGCTTCATTGAAATATTGCTGCGTATCTTATCATTTAAGATGGCTTGCGCTAAATACTTGTATGCAGGACATAGATGAGAATTTGTAGGGGAGGAAGGTTGTCAATTTATTGCTCACGAGATGAGTGAATTACGAAATGGAGCGAATACTCTTTAGTTAAAATAAGTCTTAGTTGAAATACAGCACTAAAATCTGATCTCAGCATCAAAATAGCGCTTTTATTTTACCTAGCTTATCATCATCGCTTTATTGTAGCCTTTTGCTAAAAAACACTGCGGAGGCGTATTTTTTGTTCTTTCTCAATATTCGCCCGTTGCAGTATTTATCTTTAAAGGATATCAGCATGACTTCCCACACGGCGCCATTAACCTCATTTTCTACTACTGAACCTTCTCTCACTGAAACTTCTACAACGGAACCTTCTACAACGGAACCTTCTACAACGGGATTTTCTATAACAGATGTTGAGCCGCTGCTTAACATTATGGAAAAACTGCGCGACCCACAAACAGGTTGCCCGTGGGATAAAGCACAAACCTTTCAAACTATAGTGCCTTTTACTTTAGAGGAAGCCTATGAAGTTGCCGATACCATAGAGCGTTTAGCCTGGGATGAGTTACCCGATGAACTCGGGGATTTGTTATTTCAAATCGTATTCTATTGTCAGCTTGGTAAAGAGCAAGGCAAGTTTGATTTTTCGAGCGTGATTGAGAAAATCAGCGACAAGTTAACCCGTCGTCATCCCCATGTGTTCGGTGAGCAAAATCCGCAAATAGGCGATAGCGCCCAAGCGATGAAAGCCAATTGGGAGGCGATTAAAGCGATTGAGCGTGAACAAAAGGCCCTGCAAGTCGCGGGTGAAACCCAAGCAGATACTGTGGTTTCTGCGTTAGACAATATTCCGCGTACCCAACCTGCGCTGTCGCGCTCAATCAAAATTCAGCAAAGGGTGGCGCGAGTCGGTTTCGATTGGGCCGAACTTGAACCTGTGGTCGCTAAAATCCATGAAGAAATCGATGAAGTCTTGCATGAAGTGAATCAACCCGAGCAAGACCAAGCTAAAGTGCAGTCCGAAATGGGCGACTTGCTGTTTGCCGTGGTGAATTTAGCTCGACATCTTAAGGTCGATCCAGAACAAGCGTTGCGACAAGCCAATCTTAAATTTGAACGCCGTTTTCGCGGCGTTGAACAGTTGGCGAGTGACAGCGGTAAAAGCATGGAAGAGCACACATTAATGGAGCTCGATGCCTATTGGGACCAAGTAAAAGCGACAGAGACGAGATAAACGGCAAATTATCCCGATTGGTGTTTGTCGAATCGCGCCGCCTTTGGTATACTACTGCCCCGTCCTAGTGCTTTCTTACAAGCACGTATTTTCAAACTCATTTTCTCAGGTTCAGCATGACTACAAGGTATATCTTCGTTACTGGTGGCGTTGTTTCATCACTAGGTAAAGGCATTGCAGCAGCATCATTAGCTGCAATTTTAGAGGCCCGCGGTCTCAATGTAACCATCATGAAACTGGACCCTTACATTAACGTTGATCCGGGTACCATGAGCCCAACCCAACATGGCGAAGTATTTGTTACTGAAGACGGTGCAGAAACAGATCTCGACTTGGGTCACTACGAGCGTTTCATTCGTACTAAGATGAATCGTCGTAACAACTTCACTACCGGTCGTATTTACGAAGAAGTATTACGTAAAGAACGTCGTGGCGATTATTTGGGCGCAACTATTCAGGTTATCCCACACATCACTAATGCGATTAAAGAAAAAGTATTAGCAGGTGGCGAAGGCCATGATGTGGCTATCGTCGAAATCGGCGGTACTGTGGGTGATATCGAATCTTTGCCGTTCCTAGAGTCTATCCGTCAGCTCGGTGTTGAGCTGGGTCGTGATCGTACTCTGTTCATGCATTTAACCTTAGTGCCTTTCTTAGGTGCTGCTGGCGAAGTGAAAACTAAGCCAACTCAACACTCAGTGAAAGAGCTGCGTTCTATCGGTATTGCACCAGATGTGCTGGTTTGCCGTGGTGATCGTGCTATTCCTGCGAATGAAAAAGCCAAAATTTCGCTGTTCTGTAACGTTGAAGAGCGTGCGGTTATTTCATTAAAAGATGTTGATAGTATTTATAAAATCCCAGCTTTGTTACGTTCACAAGGTTTGGATGACTTAGTGGTTAAGCGTTTCGGTTTAGAATGCCGTGAAGCGGATCTGTCTGAGTGGGAAAATGTTATTTATCAAGAAGCTAATCCAAACGGCGAAGTCGTTATTGGTATGGTGGGTAAATACATTGAACTGCCAGATGCCTATAAGTCAGTCAACGAAGCATTAAAACACGCAGGCCTTAAAAACCGCGTATCAGTGACCATCAAGTATATTGATTCACAAACCGTAGAAGCTAAAGGCGAAGAAGTCTTACAGGGCTTAGACGGTATCTTAGTACCAGGCGGTTTTGGCGAGCGTGGTGTTGAAGGTAAGATACTGGCGGCAAAATTTGCCCGTGAAAACAATCTACCGTATTTCGGTATTTGTTTAGGTATGCAAGTTGCCCTGATTGAATTTGCGCGTAATGTTGCTGGCATGGCTGATGCACATTCAACTGAATTCAATAAAGAAACACCATTCCCAGTGGTGGGTTTGATCACTGAATGGATTGACGAAGAAGGTAATGTTGAGCAGCGCCATGAAGCGTCTGACTTAGGTGGCACTATGCGTTTAGGCGCTCAATTGTGTCATTTACTCGAGGGTTCAAAAGCGGCTCAAGCCTACAAAGGCAACAGCTGTGTAGAACGTCATCGTCACCGTTACGAAGTGAACAACAAATACAGAGAGCGTTTAGAGCAAGCTGGCATGATTTTCAGCGGTTTGTCTTCTGATCGTAAACTGGTGGAAATGATCGAATTAAAAGATCACCCATGGTTTGTTGCAGGTCAATTCCATCCTGAATTCACCTCAACGCCGCGCGATGGTCACCCATTGTTCGAAGGGTTTATTGCTGCGGCAAGTGCGCATCAAAAACGTGATCTGAAGTAAGAATATGTGAGGCCGGACCCGCGACAGTGGGGCCGGCCTTTTGCTACACTCGTTGCTACTTGAAACATAAGAATTTAATACTTCTGGGTGTAAACAGCATGCGTATCCGTTGCATCTGTATGGACGCAAACCGTAAATGGAATTTGGTTATTTTCTGCGGTATGTGACTTCCATTTATTCCCATAGGTATTGGTTTTTTCTTTTATCTTTAAACTTAAATCGAGGGTGTTATGGCTAAGATTATTAACGTGATTGGTCGCGAGATTATGGATTCTCGTGGTAACCCAACTGTTGAAGCCGAAGTGCATTTAGAAGGTGGTTTTGTGGGTATGGCTGCGGCGCCTTCTGGTGCATCAACCGGTAGCCGCGAAGCGTTAGAATTACGTGATGGCGATAAGAGCCGTTATTTAGGCAAAGGCGTATTAACAGCGGTTGCTAACGTAAACGGTGTCATCCGCGCTGCATTATTAGGCAAAGATGCGACGGCACAAGCTGAGCTTGATCAAATCATGATCGACTTAGATGGCACAGAAAACAAAGACAAGTTAGGCGCAAACGCGATTCTGGCTGTGTCTTTAGCGGCTGCTAAAGCAGCTGCAGCATCTAAAGGTATTCCTTTATACGCGCATATCGCTGAATTAAACGGTACACCAGGCCAATATTCTATGCCTGTGCCTATGATGAACATCTTAAACGGTGGCGAGCACGCGGATAACAACGTTGATATCCAAGAATTCATGGTGCAACCTGTTGGCGCGAAAACTTTCCGTGAAGCACTGCGCATGGGCGCTGAAATTTTCCATACGCTGAAAAAAGTATTGCACGACAAAGGCCTAAGCACTTCTGTGGGTGACGAAGGTGGTTTTGCACCTAACTTAGCGTCAAACGCTGATGCGTTAGCCATTATCAAAGAAGCGGTTGAACTGGCTGGTTACAAGTTAGGTACTGATGTGACGTTAGCGCTGGATTGCGCTGCATCTGAATTCTACAAAGACGGCAAATACGATTTAGCGGGCGAAGGCAAAGTCTTCGACTCGAATGGTTTCTCTGATTTCTTAAAATCATTGGCTGACCAATATCCAATCGTGTCTATCGAAGATGGCTTAGACGAATCAGATTGGGATGGTTGGGCTTACCAAACTCAAATCATGGGCGACAAGATCCAATTAGTGGGCGACGATTTATTCGTTACTAACACTAAAATCTTAACCCGTGGTATCGAAAACGGTATTGCAAACTCAATCCTTATCAAGTTCAACCAAATCGGTTCATTGACTGAGACTTTAGCGGCCATTCGCATGGCGAAAGAAGCGGGTTACACAGCAGTGATTTCACACCGTAGTGGTGAAACTGAAGATTCAACCATTGCTGACTTAGCCGTAGGTACTGCAGCTGGCCAAATCAAAACCGGTTCACTGTGTCGTTCTGACCGTGTTGCTAAGTACAACCAATTGCTGCGCATCGAAGAGCAATTAGGTGAAAAAGCCCCATACCGTGGTTTGAAAGAGATCAAAGGTCAGGCGTAATTTAATATTTGATGTAAAAAGGCCACCACTTGGTGGCCTTTTTTGTTGTACTATCTGCTGTATATTTTTTTAATCCAAGATACTGACGCTAATTCCTCCATGAAATTTTTTGTCATTGCACTCATAGTGCTACTCGGTGTACTGCAATTCCGTCTTTGGTCGGGAGGTAATAGTCTTCCTGAATATTTCGTTCTGCAAAAACAAATTGCCGCCCAGCAAGAAGGTAACGCCAAACTCAATGAGCGTAACCAAGTGCTAAAGGAAGAAATCATCGATCTGAAAAGTGGTACAGAAGCCATCGAAGAGCGCGCACGTAACGAACTTGGCATGGTTAAAGAAGGCGAGACCTTCTATCGCGTCGTGGGTGGTGAGCGCTCGGTATCGAGTCCATCTCAGTAATATGGAGTTAGGATGACAGAGCTAGGACATTTAGATCTTGGATTAAATGAACAATCCAATCCCGATAGTCAATCTGATCTGGTAACACAAATTGAATTGCAGCGCCAAGCTGAGCATGTCACTCAAGCTGTGGTTGCCATCGTTCCCGCCGCAGGCATAGGTAGCCGTATGGGCGCCGACAGACCTAAGCAATATCTTGAGGTGTGCGGCCAGAGTATTCTTGCTCATACCTTAGATAAGCTCTTGTCCCATCCGCACATTTCTCAAGTGATCGTTGCCTTACATTCGAACGATACTATCTTCGATACCTTGCCACAGGCCGTGCACCCCAAATTGATTACAGTAATAGGTGGCGGTGAGCGCGCTGATTCTGTGTTGGCGGCGCTGCAAATTGTGCCCGAGCACAGTTGGGCCTTAGTGCATGATGCGGCAAGACCTTGTTTAACCGCGACGGATATCGACAAGTTACTCGCATCTAGAGTGCAATTCCCCCAAGGTGCTATTTTGGCAATGCCTGTACGCGATACCATGAAGCGCGCGAATAAACAGGGTGAAATCAGTGCCACTGTGTGCCGCGATAATTTATGGCATGCATTGACGCCGCAGTTATTTCCAGCGCAGCAATTAAAAAATTACCTCAATGCGGCTCTGGCTGCAGGTGCGGTAGTCACAGATGAGGCTTCTGCGATGGAATGGGCGGGGATATCACCCGGACTCGTTTCGGGCCGTGCTGATAATATAAAAGTAACGCATCCCGACGATTTAGGGCTAGCCGAACTGTTTTTGATGCGTGCCGTTAAATAGTCATAATCAAAGTAAAATAATACGTTAGGAATATTAAATGAAAATCCGTATCGGCCATGGTTTCGATGTGCATAAATTTGGTGCGGCGCGGCCACTTATCCTTTGTGGCGTGGAAGTACCCTATGAAACAGGCCTAGTCGCACATTCAGATGGTGATGTGGTACTGCATGCGATTTCCGATGCCATCCTCGGTGCTTTAGCGCTCGGTGACATAGGAAAACATTTCCCCGATACCGATGCCGCCTATAAGGGTGCCGATAGCCGCGTATTGCTGCGTCATTGCTATGCTTTAGCGAGAGCGAAAGGCTTTGTGCTCGGCAATCTTGACGTCACTATCATAGCCCAAGCTCCTAAAATGGCACCGCACATAGAGGCAATGCGCCAGATATTAGCCGCCGATTTAACCGCGGAACTTGACGATATTAATGTCAAAGCGACCACAACTGAACAGCTTGGATTTACCGGGCGTAAAGAAGGTATTGCGGTAGAAGCCGTGGTACTTATGGCCCGCAAACACGATTAACTTAAGAGTAAAAAAGTCCCATGAGCGAATTACATTATCTGTATGGTAAGCCTTTAGGTACAGCAGATCTAAGAACCCAAAATAGCGATTTTATCGTGAAAGAGATTTTGCCTTTTAGCCCGACGGGTGAAGGTGAACATCATATGCTGCATGTACGCAAAGAAGGGCTAAATACAGTACAAGTCGCGGAAATGATCGCTAAGTTTGCTAAGGTGCATCCAAAGGAAGTCACCTACGCTGGGCAAAAAGATAAAAATGCCATCACAGAACAATGGTTTGGTGTGCGTATTCCAGGTAAAGAAACGCCTACTTGGAAGGAGCTCAATAGCGATCGTTTGACTATATTGTCGAGCAGCCGCCACAGCAAGAAACTGCGAATCGGTGCCTTAGTCGGTAACCGCTTTATTCTTACCCTGAGAAATGTCACCCAAGTGGAAGACATTATCAGTCGTATCGAAAAGGTCGCTCAAGTGGGCGTGCCCAATTACTTTGGTGAGCAGCGCTTTGGTCACGATGGCAAAAACTTAGTGTTTGGTCGCCAAATGATGGCGGGTAAAAAAGTCAAAGACAGAAATAAGCGCAGCATGTATTTGTCTGCCGTGCGCTCAAATCTGTTTAACACTGTGGTGTCATATCGTTTAGCCAACCATGGCACTAAGCCTTTAGCGGGTGATTGTGTGATGTTAGCGGGCAGCAAAAGCTTCTTCGTGACGCCTGAATGGGATCTCATCGTATTGAAGCGTCTGATTGAAAAAGACATTCAACTTTCTGCACCATTGTGGGGGCGCGGCATGATGTTACCCCAAGGTGAAGCTGCTGCGGTGGAAACCTTAGCTATGAGTGAGTTAGCTGACGATTGCTATGGTTTAGAGCACGCCGGATTAGAGCAAGAACGCCGTCCGTTACTGCTTGAGCCCCAAGGCCTTAAATACGAACAAACCGCCGATGGCTTAGTGCTGGAGTTTGTGTTGCCTGCGGGCAGTTTTGCAACATCGTTATTGAGAGAGTTAGTTAATTATCAAGATGTTAAAGAGCAGCAATGGCAAGCTACATTGGTGCAGGAGCCTGCGCCTGAGGTAACTAACGCTAACGTAGTGGCTAACACTGATACTGTTAAGACTGAAGCAGAGTCATGATCCGTATCCTTGTTAGCAATGACGATGGGATTAATGCTCCAGGTATCAAAGCCTTATCTGAGGCTTTGGCTGAAATTGCGACAGTGCTGACTGTGGGGCCGGATCGAAATTGCTCTGGTGCGAGCAACTCATTAACCTTGACTAATCCATTAAGAATTAATAGGTTAGATAATGGCTATATTTCCGTTCACGGTACACCGACAGATTGCGTTCATTTGGCTATCCGAGAATTATGTGATGGCGAACCTGATATGGTGGTGTCTGGCATCAATGCGGGGGCAAATATGGGTGATGACACCTTATATTCGGGGACGGTTGCCGCCGCGATGGAAGGACGCTTTTTAGGTTTTCCTGCAATAGCGATTTCGCTTAATGGCCGTAAATTCGAACATTATCAATCGGCGGCTGTTTATGCTCGGCGGATAGTTCAAGGTTTGTTGGCCCAGCCTTTGGCAAAGGATCAGATCTTAAATGTGAATGTGCCTGACTTGCCACTTGATCAAATTAAAGGGATCAAAGTGACTCGCCTCGGCGCTCGTCATAAGGCCGAAGGCATAGTGCGAACGCAAGATCCTGCCGGACGTGAAATCTTCTGGCTTGGTCCACCGGGACAAGAGCAGGATGCCACAGAGGGCACTGATTTTCATGCTATCGCCAATGGCTATGTTTCAATTACGCCCTTGACGGTTGATTTAACCGCCTACGGACAACTAACGGCATTGCAAAATTGGGTAGATAAAATATGACTCGAGTTGCCTTAACATCGGCGGTGAATTTAGCTAAAAAGCTTCAAGATGCGGGGATCCGTAATCAAGCCGTGTTAAAGGCGATATCGCATACGCCGCGAGAAATGTTTCTCGATAATGCGCTAGCCCATAAAGCCTATGAAAATACGGCTTTGCCAATTGGACAAGGGCAAACCATTTCGCAGCCTTATATCGTTGCCCGTATGAGCGAACTCTTACTGCACAAGATGCCACAGCGAGTGCTAGAAGTGGGGACGGGATCGGGCTATCAGGCAGCCATTTTGGCTCAATTGGTGCCTCAGCTTTGTACTATCGAACGGATCAAAGGTTTACAAATTCAAGCAAGACAGCGTTTAAAACGATTAGATTTGCATAATGTGTCGTTCAAATATGGTGATGGTTGGTTGGGATGGGCTAATCGTAGTCCGTTCGATGCCATTATGGTGACTGCGGCGGCGGCGACTATACCAGAAGCTTTGCTGTCTCAATTGGCTGATGGAGGGGTGTTAGTCTTACCTGTGGGAGAGGATACTCAACAATTGATGCGTATTACGCGCACTGCTGACCGCTTTAGTTCTGAAACCATTGAAACGGTTAAATTTGTACCTTTAATTAATGGAGAGTTAGCTTAACCTTGTGTTGTGCTACTGTGTTAAGCGAAGTGCTTGTTTTGCACAGAAGGCGTCATTTTCTCATCATAAACAGTAATACAACCTTACCAAGGAGTTTTTATTGTTGAATGCGGGTTTACTCTTAAACCTTTGCTTTATATTTCTGCTTGTAGGCTGTAGCTTTCAGGCCAGCAGACCCGCACCCGTCGAAAATATTTCCCATAGCTACTCTAAAAATAGCAAAGGCCACATTAAATCGAATTCATATAAAGTTAAAAAAGGTGACACTCTCTACTCTATTTCTTGGGGGGCAGGGAAAGACTTTTCTGAAATAGCTAAACTTAATCAATTAGATAACCCTTATACAATTTACCCTGGACAGATTTTATATTTAACTAATGCTAAATCTAGTAACCAATCAAAATCTACGACTTTAGATGGAAATATAACGGGTAATTCAGATGCTAATTCAAGTAAAGGTGATAAAAAACAATTAGATGGTAAGGTTTATCAGTCTAATGCTAAGTCAAGTAACGATCTGAAAAAAACACTTGATCAGAAAGCTAAGCCCGCGTACCTTGTAACAAGTTCCCAACAAAACGTTAACCAGCTAATGGTTCCACCCACCTCAACACTGCCAGCCAGTGTGAGTCAGTGGCAGTGGCCAGTAAGAGGGAAGTTAATCGGAACTTATTCTGCCAATGAGCAGGGAAATAAAGGTATTAAGATCGCGGGAAATCGGGGAGATATCATCAAAGCAGCTGCAGATGGGCGGGTGGTATACGCAGGAAGTGCTCTTAGGGGTTACGGTAATTTAGTGATTATTAAACATAGTGACGATTACCTTAGTGCTTATGCTCATACGGACAAGATCTTAGTCAAAGAAAAGCAACATGTCCTCGCAGGGCAGACTGTTGCAAAAATGGGCAATACAGGTGCCAATCGGGTAATGTTACATTTTGAAATTCGTTACCATGGACAGTCTGTAAACCCACTTACTTATTTACCTAAACAATGATTGTTTGGGGCCTTGTTGGCAAATGGAGGATAGGAAATTGCACTAATTCAGCAGTTTAATTAGGTTTGGGAGATTTGATCATGAGCCGCATAAATAGCACTGCCGCAGAAGCACTAGTAGATTTTTCCGTAGAAACCGTAGACTTTGATCTTGAAAAAGAAGAAGTTGCCACCGATCTAGTCCAAGAGCTAGGAATAGAACAACAGGTCCAAGATGACCTTCAAAAAAATCTTGATGCCACTCAACTTTATCTAGGTGAGATTGGTTTTTCCCCACTGCTTAGCGCAGAAGAAGAAGTTTACTTTTCCCGTAAGGCCTTAAAAGGTTGTGCAAAATCCCGTAATCGCATGATCGAAAGTAATTTACGTCTCGTCGTAAAAATTGCACGTCGTTACAATAACCGCGGCTTAGCACTGCTTGATCTTATCGAAGAGGGTAATTTAGGTTTAATTCGTGCCGTAGAAAAGTTTGACCCAGAAAGAGGTTTTCGTTTTTCAACCTATGCGACTTGGTGGATCAGACAGACAATTGAACGCGCTATCATGAATCAAACTCGTACTATTCGTTTGCCGATTCATGTTGTTAAAGAACTCAACGTATACTTGCGCACAGCCCGCGAATTAGCACAAAAACTGGATCATGAACCTACAGCGGAAGAAATTGCTGAAAAACTGCAAGTTTCTAGCTCTGATGTGAGCCGCATGCTTAAGCTGAATGAAAAAATTACCTCTGTTGATACGCCTTTGGGGGGCGATAACGAGAAAGCATTATTAGATGTACTGGCCGATGATGATAGTGTTGGCCCTGACTATAAAGTGCAAGATGAAGACATCTCTAACTCGGTGGTGAAATGGCTTAACGAGTTGAACACAAAACAAAGAGAAGTATTAGCCCGTCGTTTTGGTTTGTTAGGTTATGAACCTTCTACGCTTGAAGATGTGGGGGCTGAAATTGGTTTAACCCGTGAACGTGTTCGTCAAATCCAAGTGGAAGCATTAAAACGCTTACGTGATTTATTGGGTTCTCAAGGTTTATCTGTTGAAGCTTTATTTAGAAACTAATATCTGTCTTCTGGTGCCTTTCAGAGAAGCTATCCAGAAAATATACTTAGTGTGAGATCACGTCATAAAGTAAAACGCCCACTATAGAGTGGGCGTTGTTATTTTTAGGCTTTTATTTAGATCACCTGATGTCTAGCTCAAGCGTTTCAGTTCATAGAGCAAATCAAGCGCCTGTTTTGGCGTTAAGTTATCGGGATTAATGCTACTTAATTTAGTCAAAGCTGGATTTTCAACCGGTTCAGGTAAAGCGAGTAAGCTTTGAATGGGCGTCCTCGTTCCTTCTGGTTGATGATCGCGACTCTCCAATTGCTGCAATTTATGTTTCGCTGCTTTAATCACTTTGTTTGGCACGCCAGCAAGCGCCGCAACTTGTAAGCCGTAGCTTTTACTGGCTGCACCTTCCTGTACCGCATGCATAAAGGCGATGGTATCTTCATGCTCAATGGCATCAAGGTGCACATTGTAAACACCTGCCATTAAGTCAGGTAATTGAGTTAGCTCAAAATAATGGGTGGCGAATAGGGTCATAGCCCCGACTTGCTGGGCTAAATACTCTGCTGCCGACCAAGCTAGCGATAAACCATCATAGGTGGATGTTCCACGGCCGATTTCATCCATTAACACTAAACTACTGGCAGTGGCATTGTGCAGGATGTTGGCAGTTTCAGTCATTTCTACCATAAAGGTTGAGCGGCCAGAGGCCAGATCGTCTGATGCGCCAATACGGGTAAAGATGCGATCAATCGGGCCAATCAGGGCGCGATCTGCTGGAACAAAACAACCAATATGGGCCATCAGCGTAATCAAGGCGACTTGACGCATATAGGTCGATTTACCGCCCATGTTGGGTCCGGTGACAATCAACATACGTCTTTGATTGTGCAAGGTCACTGGGTTAGCGATAAACGGCGTTTGGCTAACACGCTCCACCACTGGATGGCGACCTGCGTCTATTTGTACGCCGATATCTTGGCTCAGCTCTGGACAAGTGTAGCCCAAGGTTTCGGCACGCTCGGCAAAGTTACTCAGTACATCAAGCTCAGCCGCCGCTCTAGCAAAGGCTTGTAATTCATGCAACTTTGGCAGAATAAGATCGAACAACTGTTCCCATAACTGCTTTTCGAGTGCCAGCGCTTTACCTTGGCTCGAGAGGACTTTTTCTTCGTATTCCTTAAGTTCAGGCGTGATATAACGCTCCATATTCTTAAGTGTTTGGCGTCGTTGATAATTGAGCGGTACTTGTGAGGATTGCAGGCGGCTTACTTCGATGTAATAGCCGTGTACGCGGTTATAGCCGACTTTAAGTGTATTAATGCCAGTACGTTCTTTTTCTCTGGCTTCAAGTTGTACTAAGTAATCACTCGCTCCTTCGCTCAGACCGCGCCATTCATCTAGTTCGCTGTTGTAGCCTTCACGGATCACCCCGCCATCGCGGATAAGCATAGGTGGATTATCGACTATCGCGCGCTCAAGCAGGGCTTGCTCAGCGGGGAACTCACCTAAGTGTTGACGCAATTGAGTCGTGTGCGGCGCGCTCAGTGTACTTAAACTCAGTTGTAATTCAGGCAATAAGCCCAGTGCTTGACGTAAACGTGCAAAGTCCCTTGGACGGGCAGTACGCAGGGCTAACCTTGCCATGATACGTTCGATATCGCCAAGTGCCTTTAACTGCTCATGCAAACCTTCGTGGGCTGCGGTATCGAGGAGTTCAGTCACCGCCTGTTGGCGCGCCTTGATTTGCTTAGGATCTCGCAGAGGCTGATGGATCCAGCGTTGTAACATACGGCTGCCCATAGGCGTTGCCGTATTATCCAATACTGCCGCTAAGGTATTATCGCGGCCACCGGCAAGGTTTTGAGTGAGTTCTAAATTTCGGCGCGTTGCCGCATCAAGCACTATGCTATCGGTTTGATTGAAGCGGATAATGGCATTGATATGGGGCAGTGCCGTGCGCTGTGTGTCTTTGACATATTGCATCAAGCAACCCGCAGCCTGCAGTGATAAACGTGCATCTGCGATACCAAAACCATGCAAGTCTTTCGTGCCAAACTGGGCCAGTAGTAACTTGATACTCGTATCGTAATCAAATTCCCACTCGGGGCGACGGCGTTTGCCTTTAAAACCGTTAAGTAGTCCAAGTTCACCAAAGTCTTCACTGTAGAGAATTTCAACGGGATTAGTGCGTTGCAATTCCGCTTCTAATGACTCTCGGGTGTCGAGCTCTGCAATCACAAAACGTCCGGATGAAACATCTAATGTGGCATAACCAAAACCGACTTTACCTTGATAAACCGCGGCTAACAGATTGTCTTGGCGTTCCTGCAGCAACGCTTCGTCGGTTAAGGTGCCTGGCGTGACAATTCGCACCACTTTACGTTCTACCGGCCCTTTAGATGTCGCGGGATCGCCAATCTGTTCGCAAATCGCAACTGATTGACCAATTTGAACTAATTTTGCAAGATAGCCTTCCACAGCATGGTAAGGAAGTCCCGCCATCGGAATAGGATCGCCACCACTTTTACCGCGCGCAGTGAGTGAAATGCCTAACAGCTCAGAAGCGCGTTTAGCATCGTCATAAAACAACTCGTAGAAGTCACCCATGCGATAAAACAGCAACATATCGTGATGTTCTGCTTTCATCGTCAAGTATTGACGCATCATAGGAGTATGTTTTTCTAAATCATCGGTATCAATTACATTCATTAAATCGTTATCGTCCGTTGTGACTGCCTAAAGGCGATACAGTTTGTGTGGTTAAGGGTGATTAAGCGCTATGGAAGCGGAAGACTGCTGTACAATTTTCAGCTAAAAAGACCACGCAAAATTTGTTGCGCCAATCTTAGCAATAATTTAGCGAAAATTGAGCCCTTAACGATGGATATTGATCAAAGGGAGCTATTATCTGATTTGATATTCGCTAAAACCTTGGCCATATTAAAAATCCTATCAGCTAAAAATAATTCAGTCACAGGTCTTGATACTGTATGATTGTACAGTATACTAGTCAGCAGAATTAAGACAAAAAGCGCGGCTTTTTGAATTACCCGTTTGTAAATTGAATATCACTTTTGACAGCTTAATGCTTGTCTTGATGAGGGAACAGGAATGAAGGTCGATCCAAATAAAGAGAAAGCACTTGCTGCGGTATTGATCCAAATTGAGAAACAATTTGGTAAAGGCTCCATCATGAAGCTGGGCGAAGATCGCTCTATGGATGTTGAGACCATTTCTACCGGTTCTCTGTCTCTGGACGTTGCTTTAGGTGCTGGCGGTTTGCCAATGGGTCGTATCGTTGAGATCTATGGTCCTGAATCATCAGGTAAAACAACACTGACTTTAGAAGTGATTGCGGCAGCGCAACGTGAAGGCAAAACCTGTGCCTTTATCGATGCAGAGCATGCACTAGACCCTATTTATGCTAAAAAATTGGGCGTAGATATTGATAACCTGCTGTGTTCGCAACCGGATACCGGCGAGCAAGCGCTTGAGATTTGTGATGCTTTAACTCGCTCAGGTGCTGTTGACGTTATCGTAGTCGACTCAGTGGCGGCATTAACGCCTAAAGCTGAAATCGAAGGCGAAATTGGTGATTCTCACATGGGCCTAGCGGCGCGTATGATGAGCCAAGCTATGCGTAAACTTGCGGGTAACTTAAAGCAATCTAACACCTTACTTATCTTCATCAACCAAATTCGGATGAAGATTGGTGTGATGTTCGGTAACCCAGAAACTACAACCGGTGGTAATGCGCTGAAGTTTTATGCTTCTGTTCGCCTAGACATTCGCCGCACTGGTGCCATTAAAGACGGCGATGAAGTGGTCGGTAACGAAACTCGCGTTAAAGTGGTGAAAAACAAGGTTGCAGCGCCGTTTAAGCAAGCTGAGTTCCAAATCCTTTATGGCCAAGGTATTAACCGTACTGGTGAGTTAGTAGACTTAGGCGTAGCCCATAAGTTGATTGAAAAAGCGGGCGCTTGGTACAGCTATAAAGGCGATAAAATCGGCCAAGGTCGTGCTAATGCTGGCAAATATCTGACTGAAAACCCAGCTATTGCTGCTGAAATTGACAAGACGCTACGTGAGTTGCTTTTGAGTAATCCGAGTGCCTTGGCTGCCAAAGCTGATGATAGTACTGAGGACAATATTGATTTAGAGACAGGCGAAGTATTCTGAGTCAGTCAGCCCATCAAATTGCGGTCGCGCTGTTAGCGCGCCGCGATTATTCCCGTTTACAAATCCGCGATAAATTGCTCGAAAAAGGTTTCGAACTTAACGATATCGAACCTGTACTCGATGCTTGCGAATCCTCCGGTTTTATTAATGATGCTCGTTATGCCGAACTGTTGGTGCGAAGCCACATCAGTCGAGGCCACGGTGCAATACGCATCCGCCAAGCAATCGCACAGAAAGGCTTATCTAAAGACTGTATTGAAGCCGCTTTGGTTAATTGTGATTGTGACTGGTTTGAGCTAGCAAAAGATAAAGCCACCAAAAAATACGGCATTCCCCGTGTGACAGAAGTGAAGGGCTCTAAAGCTCGGGATCTCATCGCAAAGGAAAAGGCCAAACGAGTGCGTTTTTTAATGGGTCAAGGCTTTAGCTACGATCAAATCACTTACGCACTAGATTCAGATCCCAATGATCTCGATGAAGATTATTAAATTTGAAGCTAAGACTGTAAAAGCTCATCTAAATATCATCAATGGGTCTTGTCCATTTCGTACTCCACATTAGACTCACTTGCTTAAATATTGTCCGTGCCGCGATAAACTTACGCCGTCTTTATTTGTGCTTTATCCTGTCGTTTTGCTTCTAGTGACTCTGGTGTGGGCGATTCACGCTAAAATATTAAATTCCTGATGTGTATATCACCAATCAAGACTGGTCGTCCTTCCTTAGTCTGCTTATAATGCTGGGCAAATAGAAATACGGCTAGCCTAAGGCGTAGCTGGTAATGCTTACCCAATTCAGGATGATTTCATGTATCAAACTACAGCAGAGCTCAGAAGCGCTTTCCTCGAATTTTTCCGCAGCAATGGTCATCAAGTTGTGGACAGTAGTTCATTAGTGCCAGGCAACGATCCCACACTTTTATTTACCAATGCAGGCATGAACCAGTTCAAGGACGTGTTTCTTGGCATGGACAAACGCAATTATACGCGTGCGACCACTGCTCAACGTTGTGTACGCGCTGGTGGTAAACATAACGATTTGGATAACGTTGGCTACACTGCACGTCATCACACCTTTTTCGAAATGCTAGGTAACTTCAGTTTTGGAGATTATTTCAAAGAAGAAGCGATTCGTTTGGGTTGGACTTTTTTAACTGAAACGTTAAAGCTGCCTAAGGAACGTCTGTGCGTCACTATTTATCAGACAGATGATGAAGCCTTTGAAATCTGGAATAAAAAAATTGGTGTCGCTGCCGAGAACATCATACGTATCGGTGACAATAAAGGTGCTGCCTTTGCGTCAGATAACTTCTGGCAAATGGGTGATACCGGTCCTTGTGGTCCATGTACTGAGATTTTTTATGATCATGGTGATCATATTTGGGGCGGACGTCCTGGCAGTCCTGAAGAAGATGGTGATCGTTTCATCGAAATCTGGAACATCGTTTTCATGCAGTACAACCGTCAAGCATCGGGTGAAATGTTACCTTTGCCTAAGCCCTCGGTTGATACAGGCATGGGGATTGAGCGTATTGCTGCGATTATGCAGGGCGTACATTCTAACTACGAAATCGATATTTTCCGTACTTTGATTGCTAAAGCCGCAGAGGTCATTGGTGTTAGTGACTTATCTGAAAAGTCGCTGCGAGTCATTGCCGATCATATCCGTTCATGTGCATTTTTAATTGCCGATGGCGTTATGCCGTCGAATGAAGGCCGTGGTTATGTGCTGCGCCGTATTATTCGCCGCGCTGTTCGCCATGGTAACAAGTTAGGTGCGACCGAAGCTTTCTTCTACAAGCTGGTTCCGTCTTTGATTGCGGTGATGGGCGATGCAGCAAAAGGGTTAGCTGAGACTCAAGCGATTGTTGAAAAAGCACTGAAAGCGGAAGAAGAGCAATTTGCCCGTACGCTTGAACGTGGTTTAGGTATTTTAGATACGGCCTTAAACGAGTTGAAAGGTGACACCTTAGACGGCGAAACCGTATTTAAGTTGTATGACACCTATGGCTTCCCAATGGATTTGACCGCTGATGTCTGCCGTGAGCGCAACATCATTGTCGATGAAGCCGGTTTCGAAGTCGCCATGGCTGAGCAACGTAGCCGCGCACAAGCTGCCGGTAACTTTGGTGCAGATTATAACGCTGCGCTGAAAATTGATACTGAAACTGCATTCAGTGGTTACACCGAATTAGCGGGTCAAGCTAAGGTCACCGCGATTTATCAAAATGGTGAGTCAGTGACGGCGATCAAAGCGGGTGATGAAGCCGTTGTCGTGCTCGATGTAACACCTTTCTACGCTGAATCTGGCGGTCAAGTAGGCGATAAAGGCCAATTGGTTGCGAATGGTATTGAGTTTACGGTAAACGATACGCAAAAGTATGGTCAAGCAACGGGCCATCAAGGTGTTTTGGCTACAGGTAGCTTGAGCGTTGGCCAAGTTATTGAAGCGAAAGTGGATAAAAAACTGCGTCACCGTACACAGTTAAACCATTCTGTTACGCATTTACTGCATGCCGCACTGCGTCAAGTGCTCGGTACTCATGTCTCGCAAAAAGGGTCTTTGGTTGATCCTGAGCGTTTACGTTTTGACTTCTCCCATTTCGAAGGCGTAAAAGCTGCTGAATTAAAAGAAGTTGAAGAATTAGTTAACACTCAAATTCGTCGTAACCATGAACTTAAAACCGCTGAAATGGGCATAGATGAAGCTAAAGAGAAAGGCGCTATGGCACTTTTTGGTGAGAAATATGATTCACAAGTGCGTGTTGTGACTATGGGCGATTTCTCTATCGAATTGTGTGGCGGTACCCATGTGGGTCGCACTGGCGATATCGGCTTATTTAAAATCACCTCTGAAGCAGGTATTGCTGCGGGTGTACGTCGCATCGAAGCCGTGACTGGCGCTGCTGCTATGGCTTATGTGGCGCAGCAACAAGCTGAACTGGAAGAAGCCGCTGCCTTATTGAAAGGCGATGCCAACTCAGTGGTGGCTAAGTTAAAAGCGCAGCTCGATAAGATGAAGCAACTCGAAAAAGAAATGGCGCAGCTGAAAGATAAGCTAGCGGCCGCAGCGAGTGCAGACTTAGTGGGCGATGCCGTTGTAGTTAATGGCGTTAACGTACTGATCAAAAAATTAGACGGCGTTGAGGCAAGTTCATTACGTGGCTTGCAAGATGAATTAAAACAGAAATTGAAATCGGCCATTATCGTTCTTGGTACCGCGCAGGAAGGGAAAGTTAACCTGATCGCGGGTGTGAGTAACGATCTGATCGGTAAAGTCAAAGCGGGTGAGCTAGTCGCTATGGTCGCTGCACAAGTGGGCGGTAAAGGCGGTGGTCGTCCTGATATGGCTCAAGCGGGCGGTAGCCAGCCAGAAAATCTGGATGCGGCATTGGCTCAAGTATTACCTTGGATTACTGAGCGTCTAGCTTAAGAGGTTGCTGTGCCCCAAAAACGAAAGCTTAGTGGTAGCAAGCTTTTTGTGAAAAAGTTCGGCGGCACTTCGGTGGGTTCTATTGAACGTATCGAAGCGGTCGCTGAGCAGATTACAAAGTCAGCTCACAATGGTGAGCAGCAAGTTTTAGTCTTATCCGCGATGGCGGGTGAGACGAATCGCCTGTTTGCACTTGCAGCACAAATTAATCCGCGCGCCTCGGCGCGCGAGTTAGACATGCTAGTCTCGACGGGTGAGCAAGTGAGTATTGCTTTGATGTCGATGGCGCTACAACGTCGCGGCATAAAAGCGAAATCCCTTACGGGCGATCAAGTGCAAATTCATACAAATAGTCAATTTGGCCGCGCCAGTATCGAGCGCGTCGATACTGAGTATTTGCAATCCCTGTTAGCCGACGGTGTTGTGCCGATCGTTGCAGGGTTTCAGGGCATCGATCCTCAAGGTGAAGTGACCACCTTAGGACGCGGTGGTTCAGATACCACTGCAGTAGCCTTAGCGGCAGCGTTAGAAGCCGATGAATGCCAGATTTTTACCGATGTGGCAGGGGTATTTACCACAGATCCTAATATTGATAGCAGTGCACGTCGCCTCGATGTGATTGGGTTTGATGTGATGCTCGAAATGGCAAAGCTCGGCGCTAAAGTATTGCATCCTGATTCTGTTGAATACGCCGAGCGTTTTCGCGTACCGCTGCGAGTATTGTCGAGCTTTGAAGCTGGGCAGGGGACGTTAATCCAATTTGGCGACGAGTCGGAATTAACGATTGCCTCGTTAGTGCAAGGTATTGCGATTAATAAGGCGCTGGCAACGCTGACGATTGAAGGGCTGTTTACCACCAGTGAACGCTATCAAGCGTTGTTAGGCTGCTTAACTCGATTGGAAATCGACGTGGAATTTATTTCTCCATTGAGGATCCATGAGGATGATCCTTCGGGTCGCGTCAGTTTTATGCTCGCAGAAGCTAAGGTTGATACTCTGCTTAATGAGCTCGAAGGCTTAAGTGAAAGCCTTGCTCTCGGGCCATTGATTATCGAACGTCAACGTGCAAAAGTATCTTTAGTTGGCAAAGGTTTACAGGCAAAAATGGGATTATTGACTAAGATGTTAGAAGTCTTGGGTAATGAAACTATTCATGCTAAGTTACTCACGACGTCAGAGAGTAAATTATCAACCGTTATCGATGAAAGGGACTTACACAAGGCGGTTCGGGCGTTACATCACGCTTTCGAGCTAAATAAGGTGTAATTAAATAACCGTTTGAGTATTGAATACTATTAATTTGTACTAAGCTGACCTTATAATAAGCCCATCTACCGGATGAGTGCCGTGTGTAAGCTGAATTAAGAAATAAAGGAGCTATCGAATGCTGATTTTGACTCGTCGTGTTGGCGAAACACTGATGATTGGTGATGAAGTCACAGTTACAGTGCTAGGGGTAAAAGGCAATCAAGTGCGTATTGGTGTGAATGCACCAAAAGAGGTTTCTGTTCATCGCGAAGAAATCTACCAACGCATTCAATCTGAAAAATCAGGTACACCATCGGAAGGTGGTAACTTTTAGTACCTTGTTTTGGCAAGCGTACTACGGCAACAGAAGAGTCAGTTTTTTAACTGGCTTTTTTATTTTTTAGACCGAAAGATTGGCGTAAATCAATACATTGGCTTGATATAACAGCAATGTGATTAAAAACAGTTCAAATGGAATCTGTTTCGGAAAAAGGGTTTGACTTATTTTCGTCAAACAGTAATATGTGCGCCAAGAAAACGGAGAGGTGGCCGAGTGGCCGAAGGCGCTCCCCTGCTAAGGGAGTATGGGCTTTAACTCCCATCGAGGGTTCGAATCCCTCCTTCTCCGCCATTTCTTAAAGATAGAAAACAGTGCGCGTGTAGCTCAGCTGGATAGAGTACCTGGCTACGAACCAGGCGGTCGGAGGTTCGACTCCTTCCACGCGCACCATTTTTTATTAGTGTTTGATGTAAAAGTAAATTTAGATACAAGTCGCGCGTGTAGCTCAGCTGGATAGAGTACCTGGCTACGAACCAGGCGGTCGGAGGTTCGACTCCTTCCACGCGCACCATCTCTGCATTAGTTAATCTTTAACTCATCAGTTTTGAATTTCATAAGAAATTTTGTAGATAATTGCTTATAGCAAAGAGTTAAAATGCGCGTGTAGCTCAGCTGGATAGAGTACCTGGCTACGAACCAGGCGGTCGGAGGTTCGACTCCTTCCACGCGCACCAATTTAGATTAATACGATTTAAATCGTATTAATGTTTTACCGTTTAACATGCGCGTGTAGCTCAGCTGGATAGAGTACCTGGCTACGAACCAGGCGGTCGGAGGTTCGACTCCTTCCACGCGCACCAATTTAAATTAATATGATTTAGGTCGTATTAGTGTTTTATCGTTTAACATGCGCGTGTAGCTCAGCTGGATAGAGTACCTGGCTACGAACCAGGCGGTCGGAGGTTCGACTCCTTCCACGCGCACCAATATAGTTAACGAGATACGTCTTGTTGATTTAAAGCGTTAAACGCGGAGAGGTGGCCGAGTGGCCGAAGGCGCTCCCCTGCTAAGGGAGTATGGGCTTTAACTCCCATCGAGGGTTCGAATCCCTCCTTCTCCGCCATTCTATTCTTTTAGTCGAGAAGAATAGAATAAATTTGCTAGATAAAAGTGCTTATCCTAGACTCAATCTTAATTGAATCTTAGAAGTACAAAAACGAGTTTGCGCGTGTAGCTCAGCTGGATAGAGTACCTGGCTACGAACCAGGCGGTCGGAGGTTCGACTCCTTCCACGCGCACCATATAGATAAGCCCTGCAAGCAATTGCAGGGCTTTTTTATTTTTTAATCTGTAAGGTTTAACTCATTATATTTTTACCCGCTTAGGTTTAACCTTAACTTTGCATCATCATCTTTTGCTTTACCTTAGCTATCTTCGGTGTTGCTATCTTTAGCCATTTCGTTTTAAACACTTCTCTTTCTTAGGTTCAACTCACTGAAGAATCTGCTTTTGCCTGTGTTGAGAGTCTATGACGACATTGGATATTCATGTCTGCACTCAATGTCAGTCTCTCAGTGCTGCCTCTGGAGGTATTAGCTGTTCTTTAGTCTACATGTGTGGTGTTTACTTATGTCGGCAGTGATGGGCTACGTGTGAGCTCGTGAGCGATAGACCACGGGGAGTGATGAGGATGAATGGTGAGGTGGTTTCAATACTGTGCCGTAGGTTAAATGGCAGTGTTTAGAATTGACTCGGGTTCAATGCGGCATCTGGCCCAAGAGCGTAGATTAAGGCTCATAATTGCTCATAGATTGCAGTGATATAGATACAAGAAGGGCAGCCAAGTGGCTGCCCTTCATTCAGTTAGAACCAATCATAACAAGTGAATCAGAGTAAATGAGAAGCTTAAGCTTCTAACTTAGCAAACTCAGATTTTTGTTCGTTGAGCTTGTCCATGTCACGCTTGAGATCGGCCATCTTAGCGCGCTCTTTGTCGATAACCTCGGCAGGGGCTTTTGCCACGAAGCCTTGGTTCGACAATTTGCCTTCGATGCGAGCGATCTCTTGGCCGAGCTTTTCAAGCTGTTTGTCGATACGGGCCATTTCGGCGGCGACATCGATTAAGCCTGCCATAGGGATCAGCAGCTCCATTTCGCCAATCAAACCTGTGGTCGACATAGGCGCAGTTTCGCCATCGGCTAAAATGGTCATGCTTTCTAAGCGGGCAAGCGTAGTGAAGAAGGTTTGGTTCGCTTCTACACGGGCTTTATCCTGCGCGCTAACACCACGAAGTAGGGCATTTAGCGGTTTAGATGGGGCAATGTTCAGTTCGGCGCGAATGTTACGCACCGCGACGATCACTTGCTTAACCCATTCTAAATCGGCCATTGCTGCGCTATCGACTTTAGCGGCATCAAATGTTGGGAACGGCGCAAGCATAATGGTATCACCAGTGACACCGGTTAACGGTTTAACGCGCTGCCAAATGGTTTCAGTGATATACGGCATCATAGGGTGCATCAGGCGTTGCATCGCTTCGAGCACTGTCACTAAGGTGTGACGGGTGCCGCGCATTTGCGTTTCGCTGCCGTTTTGCAATACCGGTTTGGTTAACTCTAAGTACCAGTCACAGAACTGGTTCCAAGTGAACTCATACAGGGTATTGGCCGCTAAGTCGAAACGGTAGGCTGTCATGTGATCGTCAAAGGTCTTAACGGTTTGATTGAACAAGCCAATAATCCAGCGATCTGCCAACGAGAGTTCCATCTCGCCGCCTTTGTGCTCTGGTGAGCCTGGGCCGCAATCTTGATCTTCTGTGTTCATCAGCACGTAGCGTGAGGCGTTCCATAACTTGTTACAGAAGCTACGGTAACCGTCTAAGCGCTTCATGTCCCAGTTGATGTCACGACCCGTTGATGCCATTGCCGCAAGCGTAAAGCGCAGTGCATCAGTGCCGTGGGCTTCTATACCGTCAGCAAACTCTTTGCGAGTGCTCTTTTCAATCTTGGCGGCCAGTTGTGGCTGCATCATGTTGCCGGTACGTTTTTCAACTAAATCTTCAAGTCCGATACCGTCGATCATGTCTAATGGATCGAGTACGTTACCTTTAGATTTTGACATTTTGTTACCCGCTTCATCGCGGATAAGACCGGTTACGTACACGGTTTTGAACGGGACTTGTGGTTTGCCGTCTTCATCTTTGATGAAGTGCATGGTCATCATGATCATACGGGCAACCCAGAAGAAGATGATGTCAAAACCTGTCACCAACACGTCGGTTGGGTGGAAGGTTTTTAAATCTTCTAAATTGTCAGGCCAACCTAAGGTCGAGAAAGTCCACAGGGCTGAGCTGAACCAAGTGTCCAGTACGTCTTCGTCTTGGCGTAATGTCATCGAGTCGGCGATATTGTGCTTAGCACGTACATCGGCTTCGTTGCGGCCGACATAGACTTTGCCATTTTCGTCGTACCATGCTGGGATGCGGTGCCCCCACCATAATTGACGCGAAATACACCAGTCTTGAATGTCACGCATCCACGAGAAGTACATGTTCTCGTATTGTTGTGGTACAAATTTAATGCTGCCATTTTCAACGGCTTCGATAGCGGTTTTCGCCATTGGCGCAACAGCTACATACCATTGGTCGGTCAGCATTGGCTCGATAACCACACCGGAGCGATCGCCGTAAGGCACTTTCAAGGTGTGCGGCGCGATTTTTTCGAGCAGCCCTAAAGTGTCAAATTCAGCGACGATAGCATCGCGCGCTTTAAAACGGTCAAGTCCGGCAAAGCGTTCAGGCAGGCTGCCATCGAGCGTTTTGTTAAAGGTACCGTCAGAGTTCACCACTTCGGCGCTCACGCGAATGGCGGCATCTAAGGTCAGCACGTTGAACATGGGTAGGTTGTGACGTTTACCGACTTCATAGTCGTTAAAGTCATGGGCCGGGGTGATCTTCACGCAGCCAGTACCAAAGGCCATGTCGACGTAATCGTCGGCCACGATAGGAATGCGGCGGTTAACAATCGGCAACAGAATAAACTTACCGACCAGCGCTTGATAGCGTTCATCATCGGGATGCACTGCAACCGCACTGTCGCCGAGCATGGTTTCTGGGCGCGTGGTAGCGACTTCTAAATAGTCTTTACCATCGGCTGTCAGTTCACCGTCGGCCAGTGGATAACGCAGATGCCACATGTGGCCCTGTTTTTCTTTGCTTTCCACTTCTAAATCAGAGATAGCTGTGTGCAGCTTTGGATCCCAGTTGACCAAACGCTTACCGCGATAAATCAACTCGTCTTCGTACAGACGTACAAACACTTCCTGCACTGCCTTGGACAAGCCTTCGTCCATAGTGAAACGCTCGCGGTCCCAATCTACAGAAGCGCCCATACGACGTAGCTGCTTAGTGATAGTGCCGCCCGATTGCGCTTTCCATTCCCACACTTTATCCATAAAGGCATCGCGACCTAGGTCATGGCGATTTTTACCTTCTTCGGCTTCAAGCTTACGCTCAACCAACATTTGGGTGGCGATACCCGCATGGTCAGTACCGACTTGCCATAGGGTATTTTTGCCTTTCATCCGTTGGTAACGGGTCAAGGTATCCATAATGGTGTCTTGGAAGGCGTGGCCCATGTGCAAGCTGCCCGTCACGTTAGGTGGCGGGATCATGATGCAATAATTGCCTTTGGATTCATCGCCGTGTGGCTTGAAGTAACCTTGCTCTTCCCAGTTTTGGTAAAGCGTTTGCTCGATGGACTGCGGATCGTATGTTTTTTCCATGGGAACGTGTCTGTCTCAAACTAATTAAGTGGATGTGTTGCTAAGTCTTGGGTCTGTAAATTGACCCCTAAGCCGCGATACTGTCGATAACGTTCGCGAGCGACCGCTTTATGCTGATCGTCATTGGCAACAAAATCGATAATGTGGCCAAAGTTTACCGCAAATGGGGGCGCTTGGTCTGCAAGATTAATCAGAACTTGGCGACTTTTGTTGGCGCCGAGGCGATCAAAACCAATTTCTACCGGCGATCCCGTCATCGGGCCTTCACCTTTGAGGTTATGAGGTACAAAGGCACTTGGCTCAAACTGCCATAAAAGTTCATCAATTGCATGGGCTTGCTGTTTATCTTGGCAATGGATATAGACCCATTGTTGCTTCACAAAAGCCTGTTGCGCCAGTTGGCATGCCAGAAGATGCATCTCGCAAAGTGCAGGGTTCGCATTCGCGGTTTCAACAGGTGAATCAGCCTTGGCTTTGGCAGGCGATGCCACTGGCGGCATAAGATAAAACAGCACTTGAGTCATGATTTCAATGCCTTGCTTCACTTGTTTTAGTGGCGAACGAGAGCAGCAGTTTACACTAAAAGTCAGTATGGGTTAATGCTTAGGGCAAACCTTACGGTGAGGTTTTATCTATCACTGTCTGGCTGGACTTAATGGGATGCTTTCAAACCGTTGGAGATGAAGAGGGTAGAGCTATAACTCTTTGAAAAATTATTCTAAAACCATTAGTTGTTCAGTTTTTTATTCAAGTTCTTATTCAGGAAATCGATTTTCTGATTAAATTAAGAAAATAAAAAAGGCGAAGATGAAATCTTCGCCTTTCATTTATCGAGCCTTTAACACACTAAGGCCGGATAGTCGGTTATTCGCCGAGTTCAACACCAGCACGATTGATCAGGAACTGAGTCAATAGTGGCACTGGACGACCCGTAGAACCTTTGTTAGCACCGCTATTCCAAGCTGTACCCGCAACGTCTAAGTGAGCCCAGTTGTACTTTTTAGCAAAGCGCGAAAGGAAACATGCAGCTGTGATAGCTCCAGCAGGACGGCCACCTAAGTTGGTCATGTCAGCAAATGGGCTGTCGAGCATATCTTGATACTCATCCCACAATGGCATACGCCATGCGCGGTCACCACTTTGCTCACCGGCACTTAATAGCTCGTGTGCTAGAGGGTTATGCGATGAGAACAGACCCGATGCGTGTTTACCAAGGGCAATCACACACGCACCAGTCAGGGTTGCAGTATCGATAACCAATTCAGGATCGAAACGCTCAACATAGGTTAATACGTCACATAGGACTAAACGGCCTTCTGCATCGGTATTTAACACTTCAACGGTTTGACCTGACATAGTGGTCAGAATGTCACCTGGACGGTAAGCATTACCCGATGGCATGTTTTCACAGCCAGCCAGAATACCCACAACGTTGATAGGTAACTTCATATCACAGATGGCTTTCATGGTGCCGATAACACCTGCTGCGCCACCCATGTCGTACTTCATTTCGTCCATGGCTTCGCCAGGTTTCAATGAAATACCACCCGAGTCGAAGGTTAACCCTTTACCGACTAATACGATTGGTTTTTCTGTGCTATCGACAGCGCCCTTGTATTCCATCACAGTCATGATGGATTCATTGGCACTGGCGCGACCGACTGCAAGGTATGAGTTCATGCCCAGTTTGGCCATTTGCTCTTCACCAATAGTGGTGACATGCAGAGTGTCGTGTATTTCAGCCATTTGGCGAGCTTGAGAAGCTAAATAGGCTGGATTACAGATGTTCGGTGGCATGTTGGCTACATCGCGACATAAATGCATGCCAGCAGATACTGCCATACCATGCTCGATGGCGCGCTCACCTAAAGTTAATTCACGGCGAGTCGGGACATTAAACACTAATTTACGCAGTGGACGGCGAGTTTCACCTTTGCGGGTCTTCAGGGCATCAAAGCTATAAAGACTGCTATTAGTGGTTTCAACCGCTTGACGTACTTTCCAATACGTATCGCGTCCTTTCACGTGCAGTTCAGTTAAGAAGCAAACCGCTTCCATTGAACCCGTTTCGTTAAGGGTGTTGATTGTCTTAGTGATGATTTGTTTGTATTGGCGTTCGTCTAGTTCTCGTTCTTTGCCACAACCCACTAATAATACACGTTCACTCAATACGTTAGGAACATGGTGCAGCAATAACATCTGGCCAGGTTTACCTTCCAGATCGCCGCGACGCAGTAGGTTACTGATATAACCTTCGCTAATTTTATCTAATTGCTCCGCGATACCCGACAGACGACGGGGTTCATAAACACCGACCACGATACAGGCTGAGCGTTGTTTTTCGGGGCTACCGCTCTTTACGCTAAACTCCATGAGCACTCCTAGATTCTTAAAGACAAATTTTTATATTTATTGGATAATGTCTGCTTGTCCCGAAAAGGGCCTAAGTTATTACTCCAAAGGTGATTTATTCTCGGCGCTTGAGTCACGCATTTCGTGACGTTAAGTTTACCTAGAACCCCTGAAGCTGGTCAGAAAACTATCAAAAGTAAACAGTTTACATGAAAGTTAGTCTGTTACCAGCAAAAAGATAAGTTTAGAGACCGGATCCTGCCTGTGATTGTATTTAAATACCTTATTCGAGAAGTTTTAAAGGCACAAATTGCGGTACTTTTAGTGCTGTTAACTATTTTTATTAGCCAGCATTTCGTGCGTATACTGGCCGATGCCTCCGACGGCGATTTTCCCGCCTCTTTAATCATGACTCTGATTGGGCTTAACTTGCCTTATCTGGTGATCTTAGTGCTGCCGTTAAGTTTGTTCTTGGGTATTTTACTGGCCCACGGCCGTATGTATTCCGAAAATGAAATGGTCATTCTCCACGGTGTTGGGGTCAGTGAGTGGTATGTCACCCGCGTAACGCTGATCCTCGCCGTGATCAATATGCTGTTTACTGGCTATTTATCCCTTTATGTTGCTCCTTGGGCAGAAGAACAGCAAAACCAAGTGCTCGAAAAAGCCCAGTCTGAAGCGGGTCTTGCCGCCTTAATCCAAGGGCGTTTTCAGGCGAGTCCCAATGGTCGCGCGGTATTATTTGTTGAGCGTATTGGTAAAGATAACGAGTTAGATAAAGTGTTTGTAGCCCAGTTGCCAGATCCTGATGATGAAACTGGCGTGACCAATGTCGTGGTGGCTAAAGGTGGACGAGTACAGGAAGATAGTTCAGGTGCTCAACAATTGAACTTGAATGACGGCGTGCGTTATCAAGGCAGCCCGAAGGCGAAGGACTACCAAATGATCGAATTTGGTGGTTATAAAATGCAAATTAAAGAGCAGCAAGTTGATGAGCGTCGCCGTAAGTTATCTGCATTGCCCGTTGATGAACTCGTGAAAATTGAAGGTGCTGAAGCCGCTGCTGAATTCCACTGGCGTCTTGCTATCCCGCTCGCGATTCCAATTATGACACTAATTGCTGTGCCGTTGGCGCGGGTGAATGTGCGCCAAGGTAAGTTTGCTAAGATGTTCCCAGCAGTACTTTTATATCTTGGCTATTTTGGGCTAATGGTCGCGGGACGTAAGGCATTGCAAGATGGGATTATTCCACTGTATTTAGGTATGTGGTGGATCCATGTTTCTGCGCTCTTGATGGGGTTATTCTTGCTCGGCAAAGATAGGCCTATTTTCAGTCGTATATCGTCCTTGTTTGCCTATAAGAAGGTGGCAGCATGAAGATATTAGACCTTTATATCGCCAGAATATTGTTAAGCACTTCAGCGCTTTGTTTGCTGGTGTTGACTGGTTTGTCGGGCATCATCAAATGGGTTGATCAGCTGCGTTTAGTTGGCCGTGGCACCTACAGCATGATGGATGCTGGCATCTATGTTTTATTTTTAGTGCCACGGGATATTGAAATGTTTTTCCCTATGGCCGTCTTGCTAGGCGCTTTGATTGGTATGGGAATGTTGGCATCGAATTCCGAACTTGTGGTGATGCAAGCTTCTGGCATGTCACGTTTGCAGATCACTATGTCGGCGATGAAAACTGCTGTGCCTTTGATGTTATTGGTGATGGTTTTAGGAGAGTGGGGCGCACCGATTGCTGAGCAAAAAGCCAATGAGTTGCAAGCTGTTAAACTCTCTGGTGGGAGTTTAATTAAGTCCCATCGTGGAATTTGGGCAAAGGATGGTGATTTGTTCGTTAATATTGGTGAAGTTGAAAACATCAATAAACTCAGCAATATCACGCTTTATAAATTCAATAGCGAACTTAAGCTCACCAATGTAGTTCACGCAGACCGAGCGGTCTTTTCCCAAGATCGCTGGCGTTTATTTGACGTTAAACGTACCGATTTAAGCTATGAAAAAGTCGTGCTTGAGTATCTTGAAGAAGACCAATGGCAATCAAGTTTAACGCCAGATAAGCTCAGCGTAGTGTCGATTAAACCCGAGGCGTTATCTATACGTGGTCTGGTCGGTTATCTTGATTACCTTAAAACTAACAGTCAAGATCCCAGCCGTTATGAGCTTGCTTTATGGCGCAAGGTGATGCAGCCCGTGACGGTCGCAGTGATGATGTTAGTGGCACTGTCGTTTGTATTTGGTCCGCTGCGGACAGTGACTATGGGCGCGCGCGTATTACTTGGGGTCGTAGCAGGTTTTAGCTTTTATATCAGTAATGAGATTTTTGGCCCAATGAGTATAGTGTATGAGCTACCCGCTTATGTGGGGGCTGTTGCGCCAAGCTTGTTGTTTACTGGCGTTGCCTTCTACTTTATCCGGCGATGATACGCAGCTTATTACTTCTTACTCCGGATTTTGTCAATTAAGAATAGTCCATAAAAATAGTCCATAAAAAACGACGCTTTTGCGTCGTTTTTTGTATTTCGGATTTACTTAAGAATAAACTTATGCCCCATGCCAGTTACGCATTTGGTTGGCTTCTTTAGACAGCACGACAACTTCTGAGCGAGTCATCATATCCTGCAGTGCGCGCTTATCATCATTGATTAAAATCCATAAATTGCCAATGCCGAGCAGTGACCAAATGATGCGAGCGTAGGCAGTGATTAGACTTAAGTTTTGGCCATTAGGATGTTGAATTTTAAGCCGCCAAGCGCGCATCCCTAAGGTTTGACCGCCCTTACTCCAGAATAATGCGTAGAAAGTGCCGACACACAAGGCAAGCCAGAGTTGATAAATTCCCTGATAAACCGGCGTGCCATTGAGTGCATCTGAGACATGTTCAAAGCCATTCATGCCAGCCAGTCCTGAAGCGGTGAGGCCGTAGAAAATCCCAAAGCCCATTGCGCCCGCAACCATATAGACGGCCACGGCTAACATCGAATCGTAAATTGCAGCGCCTAGGCGGCGGAAGAATCCTGCGCGGGGGAAATTAGCATGTTCGGTATTGAGCATTACAGTGTCCTGTTATTGAAGTGCTTAAAGCTAATACAAAAAACAATTAATACATTAGCCTAGGCTTCAGGTTCTTCATCTCTGACAAAGTGGATATTGCTAAAACCAAAGCGGGCAAACTCTACTTTCCTGAATTCTTTTTCAGCCTTGGCACCTTTACGAGATGTCATGGCGACTTGTTGTTCCATAGCCAAAAATTTGGTCAGATCTATGCCTTCGGCTTCGGCCACAGCTTCATATAAATCATGGTGTTTGTCGTAGCTAAAGGCGATAGTTTTCGTCTTACCTTTGAAGGTATAAGTGACTTGACGGGCCATGGGGGGGAGCTCTCCTGAAATAAGTCTGAAATTAATTAAATTCACTTCTAAAAATAAAATACACAGCACCTAAGATGCACAGTCCTGCCCACAGATAATCGAGCTTCAATGGTTCTTTCATATAGAAATAGGCAAAGGGGACAAACAAACTTAAGGTGATGACTTCTTGTAAAATTTTTAACTGGCCGACATTCATTACTGTGTAGCCGATACGGTTAGCAGGCACTTGCAGCAAGTATTCAAATAGGGCGATACCCCAGCTCACTAAGGCCGCAATAATCCAAGGTTTTGAGCCTAGCGTTTTCAAATGCCCGTACCAAGCAAAGGTCATAAAAATATTACTTAAGCAAAGTAAACCGATAGTGGTTAGGGTTGGATTCATTTTTCATCTCTATGATTAAATTTATAAATCATATACATAGCATCGTCAGTATAGCTGCCAAGGCATTTATCGATTGCCTTAGGTTTAAAACCCATTTTAAGCCAATAGCTGTCGGCACCTTGTACGGCTACGAGGGATAAGGAATTGAGATTATAGCGATCCGCCAATAGTGTTAGGCGGGTCAGCGCCTTAGCGCCGGCGCCTAAACCTTGGGCTTTGGCCGAAATCGCAATATCGTGTAGGTATAAGGTATCAGCCTTGGGTAAATGTGTGATGGGCTGATATAGCGCGGGCGGCATATTGGCGGTCCAAGGGTGAGCCAAGCAATAACCGACAACCGACTTATCCACTTCGAACACAAAACAGGACTGAGGTGATACCTGCCATTTACTTTGCAGTACGTGCAGTGGCTCAGGATCCAGTTGTGAGTAACACTCGTCTTGGATCGCTAAAATGGCATCCCAATCCTCTGGGGTGATTGCACGCAGTAACATGGCCGACATTTATCCTGTTTCAAGAGTTCTGTTGAAGGAACTCCGTGGAAAGAGTCCTGATTCAAATAAGCTCGGCATTATAACCTCAAGCAGCGTTAAAATGCAGGCTCCAGCGGCAATATAAAGCGCTTTAAAACCCGTATAAACTGAGCTTTCAGCGCTTTTAAGCATTAGCAGCGGTTAAATGCCCAGATATCGTTGGCGCAGGTGACGCTCAAGATATTGACCATTTAGGGTTTCGCCCGTTGCTTGGCGTATCAGTTCATCGGTTGTGAGCAAAGATCCCTTAGACCAAATGTGTTCACTCAGCCATTGGAATACCGAGTTCAACTTGCCTGTATCGATTAGGGTTTCAATTGGCCCTAAGGCTTTTTCCATCGCAAAACGGCATTGGGCGGCATACATGGCGCCTAAGGTGTAACTTGGGAAATACCCTAGTTCACCAACGGCCCAATGAATATCCTGCATGCAACCGTCTAGGTAGTTGCCATCGGTATTAATCCCCAGTAGTTGTTGCATCTGCGTCGACCAAAAATCAGGCAAATCCTCTACGGTTAAGCTGCCGTCGATAAAGGCTTTTTCTGCCTCAAAGCGCAGTAAAATGTGGCAAGGATAGGTGACTTCATCGGCATCGACGCGGATCAGTCCGGGCGCTACGCGGGTGTAATGCTGTGCTAATTCTTGGGCGCTAAAATGACAATGAAGATGTTGCGCAATTTTAGGCTGCAATTGGCGTAAAAATGCCGGATTTGCCCCGAGTTGCATTTCGCAGAATAGACTCTGGCTCTCGTGGATACCCATAGAACGCGCCAGTCCTGCAGGTTGTCCGCGCCACGCTTGAGGTAAACCTTGCTCGTATCTGGCATGGCCTGTTTCATGAACTATGCCCATGATAGCACTGCTAAAATCAGCCTCATTGTAGCGGGTCGTTATCCGCACATCGCTTGGCACGCCGCCACAGAATGGATGGCTGCTGATATCCAGCCTACCGTGGTTAAAGTCAAACCCCAGAAAATCCATTACGTCTCGGCCAAGGGCTTGCTGCGCGCTAACATCGAAGGGACCATTTAGCGTTAACTTAGGCTCGTTTGCCTGTTTAGCCAGCACTTCTTGGATAAGTGTCGGTAGCCAATCTTTCAGTCCGCCAAAGGTTTGCTCTAGCTTTGCCGAGGTCATTCCCGGCTCAAATTTATTGAGCAGGGCATCATAGGGGGAAATATTCTGGGCTTCGCCGCGGATCTGCGCTTCTTCCTTAGCAAGTGCAATTACGGCTTTAAGGTTTGGTTTAAAGCCTTGCCAGTCATTATTTTTACGTTGTTCACGCCACGCATTCTCACATTGATAGGCCATTTTAGTTTTGGCTTGCACGAGATCGCCGGGCACTAAATTTGCCTGTTGATATTGGTACTGCATTTCCCGCAGGTTGGCTTGTTGTTCCGTTGTGAGAGATTCGTCCGTCGCGCCGTGTAAGTGTTCGGCTAAGACGGTTGAGGTTTTGAGTGTGTGGATATGTCGCGCCAGTTCAGCCATTGCATCGCCGCGATCGCTATTACCGCCCATAGGCATCATAGCTGCTTGATCCCAGTCACCTAGAGCGCTGAAATGTTCAAAGTGAGAAATTTTTTGAAAATGTGCTGTCAGTTTATCGTAACTTGGTGTTGGTACTTTGCTCTTGGGTGAGTCCATGGAATTTCCCTTCTGGCGCATCAAATCCTGCGCGAATAAATAACAATAACAGGATGATCATACAATGACGTCAACAGTATACTCAAACAACCTGAAGATGCAGGACTCAGTGGGCTGATATTAACGCTATAGTAACGCACTTGAGGCAAGGCCATTTATTGCTCTTGAATAAATGGCATCCACGCCATATATGGCGATTACGGCTATTTGCAGCTCTCGCGGGCTAAGCTAAAAAGGGAGTTGTAGTGTTAAAGTGGTTTTCGATAGGGTACTCGTAGCGAAGATGGCCACGCGATTTTGGCGCAGCAGAGCATAGTCAAAATCTGTTTTAGGGACAATTTTTAGTTTGGAAATTGTGCTTGCCTTGCTATTCTGTTGTGGTTAAGTCGATAATTACAGTGAAATAAATGGAATGCTGTATTGTTCAAGGAGATGACTATGTGGGCGTTTTTAGTTGAACAGCCTAATTTACCTTACACCATAGCTTTTGCCTGCGTACTGGCCCTTGGTGTGTTTGAAGTCTTCGCATTATTCATAGGTTTAAGCATGTTAAGTGCGTTAGACCAATGGGTACCTGCTGATGTGGAATATGATGCTGATGTGGGTGCGGGTGGACTCACGGGCATTGCCGGTTGGCTGTGTCTAAATAGACTCCCATTACTTATTTGGTTTGTGCTTGCGCTGACCAGTTTTGCGATTGCGGGTTATATCGTCAATTTTATCAGTGTTAGTGTTGCCGATTTTTTACTGCCGCAACTGTTCACTTTACCCATTGCTATTGTCGCCAGTGCATTTTCTTGCCGTTATTTTGGTCGAGTGCTTGCAGATCATTTGCCTAAAAATGAATCGAGTGCGATCTCGCTAGATGATCTTAGCGGCTATGTCGGCACTATCACCTTAGGTTGCGCAATTAAAGGCATGCCCTCTGAAGCTGTCGTTCGCGATAAACATCAACAAAAACATTACGTTTTAGTCGAGCCCGAAACTTCGGATATCGAGTTTGCCTCAGGCACTCAAGTCGTGCTGCTTAAGCGAGAAGGCCGCGTCTGGTCTGCTACGCGTTTTGATAATTAATCTTCCCAAGCCATAAATCAATTGAAAGGAAATCAAATGGATGTGTTAACAAACATAGGTTCATCCGGTAGTTTTATTTTGCTCGTTGCGGGTATGGTGCTACTCGGCCTCATTGTGATCGGGTTAATTTTCGCCAAGTTATATAAACGTGCAACCAAAGAAATGGCCTTTGTGCGTACCGGCTTTGGTGGTGAGAAAATCATTAAAGATGGCGGCGCTATTGTGTTGCCTGTATTACATGAAACCATCTCGGTAAACATGAACACTTTGCGTATCGAAGTGGAGAAAACCCAGAAAGATGCGCTGATCACTAAGGACAGAATGCGTGTCGATGTGAAGGCCGATTTCTACTTGCGTGTAGCCCCACATTCCGATGGTATTTCAATGGCAGCACAAACCTTAGGCACGCGTACAAACCGCGTTGAAGAGCTTAAAAAGCTGATGGAGTCTAAGTTTGTTGACGTGCTGCGTGCCGTGGCCGCCGAAATGACCATGACAGAAATGCATGAGCAGCGTGCCGATTTTGTGCAACGGGTGCAAAATAACGTCGCCAACGATCTGGAGAAAAACGGTCTCGAACTCGAATCGGTTTCATTAACGGGTTTCGATCAAACTGATTTGCAGTTTTTTAATGAAAACAACGCATTTGACGCCGAAGGTCGTGCGCGTCTGGCGAAGATTATCGAAGAGAAGCGCAAGGAAACCAACGATATTCAGCAGGAAAACCGCATTAAGATCGAGCAGCGTAACCTCGAAGCTGAAAAGGAATCCCTAGAGATTGAAAAGTCGGAAGAAGAAGCGCGCCTGATCCAGCAACAGTCGTTAGAATTTAAACGCGCCGATCAAAAAGCGGAGATTATTAAGCAGAAAGAAAACAAGGCTCGTGAAGAACGCGAAGCCGAGATTGCCAAAGAGCGCGCCATTGAAACCGCTGAAATCGAAAAGACCAAAGATATCGAAACCCGTGAGATTGAAAAGTATAAGTCGATTGAGCAATCGCGCATTCAACAGCAAAGGGATATCGAAGTTTCTGAGCAGGAAAAACGCATTGCGGTAGCGGCCAAATCTGAAGAAGAATCAGCAGCTCGTGCCCGTGCAGCTGAAGCCGAAAAACTGAAAGTTGAAAAAGAAGAAGCGGTAATCACAGCGCGCCAAGTGGCAGAAGCTAATCGTCGCAAAGAGATTGAAGTGATTGATGCCCGTAAGGAAGCTGAGCGTGATGCAGTCGGCGTAACAGTGCAGGCCGAAGCTGAGAAACGTGCCGCTGAAGACAGATCGAGTGCGATTCTGATTGAAGCGCGCGCCAGTGCCGATGCGAAAAAACTGCAGGCCGAAGCGGATGAAAAAGTGTATGCCGTTGAAGCAGCAGGTAAACAAGCGCTTTACGAAGCTGAAAACGTCTTGAGTGATGAGCAGATTGCCCTGCAAAAATCCCTCGCCATTTTGAAGGCCTTGCCTGAAATTGTGGCCCAAGCCGTTAAGCCGTTAGAAAACATCGAAGGTATTAAGATTCTTCAAGGTTATGGTGCAGGTCATCAATTTGCTGCGGGTGGCGAAGGTGCTCACCATCAAGGTGGCATCGCAGAGCAAGTGACCAGTGCAGCGTTAAACTATCGCGCCAATGCGCCTGTTATCGATGCCATGCTCAGGGAGTTAGGGTTAGTGAATGGCGACTCTGGAACTTTGAATGATTTATTGAACGGCAATAACACCTTAACCGCCGAAGCCTTAAGTGGTGTGACCTTGTCGAACTCTAGACCTAAGGACTATAGCCAAACGCAGGTAGTAGAGAGCCAAAGTGTGCTCAAGCCTTAATCTCAACGACATTAAACTAAGTCAAATCAAGTAAAGCGCTCGCCGTTGCTCTTTTGAGCCTTGTGCGGACAAAAGATTGATAAATAGGACGAATGAAATAAAACCGCTCACCATTATGGTGAGCGGTTTTTTTTTGGCATTAAATCAAATCTAACGGCTTATTTGTGTACCTTGTCGACCCCCGATGAGCGACCTTCGGCATGACAGGTTGCGCATGACTCCTGTCCTGATTGGTAAATTCGACCACCGCTGGCATCGCTTTGGTAAACCCCGCCAAAGCTACGTGCATGGACGACTAAACTATCGATAAGCGTGTGACATGCCGTGCAGGTTGCTAAGGTTGGTGAGTACTCGGCAATTTGCCCTATGTTGGCTGCATCGGGTGTCGCAACTAACAGGGATTGTTGTGCACTTAGCCCCTCGAGACTGAGCTGTCCTGCGCTATGGCAAACACTACAGTTATTTTTTGCATTAGGGTAAGTGAGTTCGGGACGTGGGTTATCAAAACCCACTACAGTGCGGGTTCCCGCATGCAGTGAATGCACCATTTCCCTGTAGCTCAAAGTATTGTTGATGGTGCGATAGGGCTTGATTTGGCTGGCCCCAGGAGTATGCATCACATTGGCATTGAGATACATAATCGCATCATTACTGTGGCAACTTTGACATTGCCCATCGGTCAGTGCGGTTGCTGTTTGCGGTGCATGACAGGTGCCACAGCTGCTATTGGGTTCAAAAATTCCTTTCATTTGATGCGCTGACAGAACTCTATCTTCTAATCCTTGATCATGACATTGGCGACAGGCCTGTTCATCGACCTTAGCTTTTGCCGTAACAGCTTGACCTTGCAGGCTTAGCGAATTAATGGCACTGAGACTCACCTCTTGATTTGCGATATTACAGTTAACGGCAAAGCCGGTATTTTTATCGGCACAGAGCACCAGTTTACTGTAGAGTTTTGACTGACTCAGATCGCCAAAATCGGCAGCCGACAGGTTAGATATAGTGACTGTTAGCTGATTGGGCGCGGTAATTTTTAAGGCGACGTCGCTCCTGTTTGCTAATAAATCCCACACTTTACGCTGGCCGTTATTGATTGGCATGTTCGCGCTATTTGTTTCACCTGTGGCAATCAACCAGAAGGATTTTATCATAGGTTGACTGGCGGGCAGTTGCTCCATTTGCTGCACTTGCAATGTCACCGCAAGGGTCTTAGCTTCAACGCTTAGCTGCGAACTCAGTAACTTAACTTGGTAATCGCTCACCAGCTTAGTGGCTGTTTTCACAGCGGCATTGTGGAAAAGCCCGACACCTTCAGGATTAGTGCTATCAGGGTGGCAGCCGCTACAACCCAGTGCCCATGGGGTGGCAAAAATTTCCCTGTTGTGGAATAAACCCGCTACAGTACCATTCCAATCTGCGGGGATTTGCGCTTTGTGACAGTCAAGACACGCGGTTTTACTGGGGATATTACTATTGCCACTTTGCGCCGTTGCGCCGGGAATATGGCATTGCTGACATTGGGCCATATCACCGGGAAAGGTCACATTGGCGTAGTCATATAGCTGTCCCTTGTAACCTACAATTTGATATTTGGCTTGGTGGATCTGGTGTGTCAATGTCGCCATATCAAGGCTATTACCCGTTTCAGGATCGCCAGAGTAAGTCGTGTGACAGACAACGCAGCCCTCAAAGGCAAAACGTTTATTGCCGTGCATCAAAAGGCGAGTGTCGGTATTGGCTAAGTCTGGGTTATGGCATCGAAAACAGGCTTGTTCTGGCGCGATCACTTTACGGCCCATATCCGCCGCGACTGTCTGTCCTGTGGCGGGCACAAAATCGTACACGCTGTTGATCAACTGAGTGTCGATTGGGCTATTTGCGAACGGTTTTAACTCTAGGTAAATTCTGTGGGTGAGCTCAGGCGAGTACTGGGTATCTATCCCCGTAAATTGTGAGTAACCCGTGAGTGGTTTACTCAAAGTGTAACGGTATTGGCCCGCGCCTAAGGAGGTTAGACACGCCGTTTTACAGTTGCTTTCAATGCCTGCTTGCCACTGAGTCTGTGCATTCGCTTGGGCATTTGTTGCAGGTTCTACTTGATTATTGATGTAACTGGTCCATTGCAACGCAGCATCTGTCGCGCTTGCTGCAGAGTTAGTGACTTCTGTGCCAGTTGTTGCCATAGCATTCGCCGCGGCTTGGGTGATTTGATAGTGCTCCTGCGGCGGTGCTAATTTGGCAATACCGACACCTAAGGTATCTAGCTCCTTCAGGTTTTCTAGCCCTGTGACCGCAATACCATTGGCATTGCTGAGGAAGAAATCGACCTGCACATGAGTTTGTGCATCGATAACCACATTTTCTATTGTCGCTTTGAGTGTATCCGCTTGTTCAATGCTGATACTCACAATCCCTGGTGGACCTTCTTTCCCATCGTCACCATCGGAACAGGCTGTCATCAGACAGACTGCGACTGCCATTGGCGTAAAGATTTTCCATTGAGAACGGGTATTCGTTTTCATCATTTTCCATTCCTTTTTAATTAGATTCTGTCGGGACTCTAATCGGAATGTATGCGGTATAGATATTAACTTAGTTATGAGTTGAGTTGCACTTAATTAACCAAATTTAAAAGTTATTTGTTAATTATATCAAGGTAATTTGAAGTGAGGCATTATTTAAATTTTCTAGATGTTGAATTGTTAATTCTTGAAAACGTTACTCTGATGCATGTCGTGTAACTTGATCTAATAATGCCCCAATATGGGTAATTGTGACGCAGGTTAAAAATCAAAGACATAATTACTTTAGCATAAATTGTCGGGAATCAAAGTGTATGCATATTTTAATTATATTGCTTTGACTAATAAAGGATCAAATATGATTACCAGAAGAGGAATGCTTAAAGGCGGTATGGGCGTTGCTGTCGGTACAGTTTATAGCGGAACATTAATAAGTTTTCTGACCGGTTGTGGCAGTGACAGTAATAGCCAAGAGATAGTAGAAGTCATGCCTGGTGGACTCATGGTGGTGAACCCTACGGTTTGTGTTAGCTGCAGACGCTGTGAAATTGCCTGTGGTTGGAACCATGAAGGGGATAGCAGTCCGACACTTGCCCGCGTCAAAGTAGAAAGAAATATGAACTATGGCCCACATGGTGTGCAATTTGACTATGAAATACAACGAGGAGAATGCGGCGATAAAACCGTTGTTCCTTCCACTTGTCGCCACTGCGAAGTCTGCACTGAAGTTTGTCCACAGCAAGCTATTTCAACGAACGAACAAACTGGCGCCAAAGTGATTGATGAAGAACGTTGTGTCGGATGTGGTTATTGTGCAGATAAGTGTCCTCAGCAAGTCATTAAAGTTGTTCGCAGTAAAATGAAAGCCGTCAAATGTGATTTATGTAACGGTAAACCTGCCTGCGCGCAAGTTTGTCCTACAGGTGCAATTAAATTTTATAACTGGGAAGAGGCTGAAGCTGCATTAGAACAATACGAAAAATATACCGGCTTAGTTTCTTAAATTCAGGAGAAATAATATGAGTGATAAAATAGGTGGTTGGGCGGGTAAAGTCCTCAGAGTTAATTTAACAACTAATCATATATGGTATGAGCCAATCAATAAATATTATGACTATATCGGTGGTATGGGGATTGGTTATAAAATATTGTGGGATGATCATAAGGATAATATTACAGCAATCGACCCAGATAATATTATTGTCTTTTCTGCCGGACCATTAACGGGTTCAGGCGTTATTTGTACTGGACGAACAACCATTACTTCCCGTAGTCCCGTAATTGAAAAACATCTGATTGCCGATGGTCACTTTGGTGGGCATTTTTCACCCGCAATGAAATTTGCGGGCTTCGATGCGATTGCGATAGAAGGCAAAGCGAGCAGTCCTGTGTGGCTTAAAATTGTGGATGATAAGGTCACGATTGAACCTGCCGATGCCCTATGGGGTAAAGGTATATTTGATACCCACGCTATGATCGCGCAAATGATGGGACCCAATGCACAAGTGGCGGCCATTGGCCAAGCGGGTGAAAACCAAGTGCCTCTTTCTGTCATTATGACTCAGGGCGGGCACTCAGCAGGTGGTCATGGCTCGGTAATGGGGTCAAAAAATTGTAAAGGGATCGGCATTATCGGCACTGGCGCCGTTAAAATCGCCGCCAATAATGAAAAGATGCGTGCCTTAGATGACCATATTTTAGGTATTATCGGTGCCAACAATAATGGTGTCGTTCCTTCAACGCCGCAATCTTGGGCTGAGTACTCAGCCCCCATCAGCCGCTGGAAATCTCGGCCCGGTTTGAAGTGGGGCGCTGCCGATCAAGAAATCGATTTAGGCGAAGTGCCATGGAATGAACGCAATCGTATTGGGTTTCGAACTTCGATGGCAGAAAGCTACATTGGTGTGGAATATGCCAATAAGTGGATGAAGCGTACGGGAGGCTGTCATTCATGCCCAATACGTTGCTTCTGCGAGCTAAAAGTCCCTGAATTGAAAAGCAAATACGGTCGTAAAACCGAACATATATCTAACGTCTGTATGGGATTCCTCGTACCACAGTATTTAATGGGCACCAAAAATGGTACAGAAGCACATGCGATGGCGGGCGCTTTAGGGGCTCATATTCTCGATGACTATGGTATTTGGTGTAACTATGGCTCCATTTCTCATCTATTTAAATTCCTAAAAACAAAGGATATGTTTAAGCATTTATTACCTGAAGATGAATTTAACAGCATTCCTTGGGCGCTCTGGGATAACCAAGATCCCGCTTTCTTACTTGATTTTTATCGCCGAGTGGCGTTTAAAGAAGGTGAAATTTCCCATATGGCCGACGGCTTATATGATTTGATCAAGCGTTGGGGGTTAGATGGAACCAATCCCAAGTTAGGTAATTGGGATATTCACAAAGAAAGTGCAACTAAGGTATTCAACAAGAAAACCAATGCTGCCGTGCACCATGCCAGTGAAACCGCGGGTCAGGTGGGTACGTTAATCAACGTCGTCTTTAACCGTGATGCTCAGTGTCATTCCCACATCAACATAGTTAACAGTGGGTTGCCACATGATATGACAGTGGCGATTGCCGAGAAAAAATGGGGTGAAGGTGCATTCGATAAGGTGAATTGGTATACCCCAATCAATGCGGCTAAGATCCGTTTTGCAAAATGGTCGCTGGTGAAAAACGTATTACATGACTCTCTGACACTGTGTAATTGGATGTTCCCACTGCTGGCATCACCGGATAAAAATCGCAACTATGAAGGCGATAGCACCATTGAATCGCAGATGTTCAGTTTAGTGACTGGGATTGAAACCACAGAAACTGAATTGGACTTTAAGGCGGAAAGAGTGCTGCATTTACACCGTGCCTTAACCGTATTGCAAATGAATGAAAGCAATATGCGCGAAGAGCATGATGTGCTCAGTGACTGGGTTTATGATTTGAATCCAGATAAAAACTTCGGTCAAGAGGGCACCATCAAGATGGACCGCGCTGACATGCAAACGGCGCTGGACATGTTCTATGAAGCCTTTGGTTGGGATATTCAAACCGGTGCGCCAACTCGGGCCACGCTCGACAAGTTTAGCCTAGGTTTTGTTGCCGATAGATTGGCGGCTAGAGGCCTGTTACCCAGTTGAACACTATAGTTGGACACTATGATTGAACTTGTCGGTTATATCAGGGTATTTAGCCAACACGGACGCTTAGTCACGGCGGAGCAAATCGCCGCCGTGGCAGGGCTCGAGTGGGATAGTGAGCAAACGGTTAACAGTTATATTCGCCTAATCCTCAATGAGGCTTACAAGGATGTGCAGATGCGTTTGTCGGATAAGCGGTATTTCTTCTATTCCGACAGAAGCATAGTTGAACGTTACGCTGAGCAATGGTTAGCATTGGAGCGGGGTGAAGCGTTTGAGGCGATTATTACCCAGATCCGTCGCAATAGTTGCCGCCATACTGAGGTCTATCTGGAGAGTGTACTGACGTTTGCCCCCTATCTTTATGATGAGCCTACATTAGCCAATGTGCGTGAGCAATTACCGCAACAGCTTGGGGCTGAGGATATCCATTATGCAGTGGACAATCAGGGGAAAGGTTATTACTACTCGACTCTGGGATTGAGTCACAGTTATGCGGCCGTCCTCGCTAATTATGATCCTTGTGAATGGTCAAACTGAGATTCTGCGACCTCATTGATATTGATTAAGCGCCTTCGGGCGCTTTTTTATCGCAAATATCTCATATAGCTAGCGTGAAATTAGCTTGCCAGCGTTTGAGTGTACTTTTTGATGATTTCGTCAATTTTACCATTGGCCTTCAGTGTCGCTATGGCTTGATTGATGGCAGGAAGCAAATCGGCATGTTCTTTTCGCAACCTAAACACTAAGTCACCATCAGAATGCACTGCCGCCAGTGCGACAGGGATCCGCAACTGAGTCGACCAATACAAGGCTGGGTAATTACCAGCAATAACGGCATTGACTCTGTGTTTATCTAAGGCTTTGATCAGCTCCTGCTCTGAGGTAAAGTCTGCGCGGATAAAATCTTTATCGTCGTGATATAAATAACCGCGCACTGTACCTATTTCTTGGCCTTTTATCTGGCTGATATCTTTATATTTACTGACATTCTCTGGTAATGTGACTACATATTCAGTGATTTGCATTATGGGGGCCGATTTGACAAACAGCGGCCCTAAATCCTGCTTTTCAAACCAACTGGGGCTGACGATATCAAAGTCGAGTTGACCGGTTTCTAGTGCATTATTGGTGCGCTTTGGCGGCAGGGCGAGGATTTCACCTTGGATTGCAGCCATAGATAAAATGATCGGAATAAGCTCAGTGATCATCCCCGGCGCCTCGGCTTGATCACCGATAAAATACGGATACCAAGAATAGGAGCCAGTGATATTGTATTTGAGCTGTTCCGCAAAGGCGTACTGTTGAGTCAAGTAAAGGGTGAACAAGGCAAATCGAACTAAGTGTTTATACTGCAAACATCGCTTAACCATATTGCTTTTATCCTTGTTATCTCTGCTTTAGCTAAGACCTATCCGATGGTCATTCTATCTAAACTGTGTGAATGAATTGTTTATTGGATCACAATCAGTCACATCCGCCATATTTAAGCTATTTTCTGCTTTTCGCTATTACACCTTAAGCCAATAGCTGACACAAAGCTGGCTGCTGATTATTAGGGAAAATTTGATAGGTTTTATGGTGCTTAATCAAACTGGTTTTCTTGTTGCCTTGGCTGAGCAATAACCCATGGGACAGGGCGATACGCGTTAGTGTCTGTTCATCGGCGCGGACATATAAGTTGATTGGCTTGATCAGCTGATTGTCTTTAATATGTTGATTAAATTCTTTGGCATCAATCACTAAGCTAGATTGACCATCACCATCGAGTTTCAGCTTGGCACTGATTTCAGTGTCAGTAAAGACTAACCAATCGGCTTGTTTTAAGGTCTCAATCATGGCATTTAATGCCGTGCCTAAAGCGGGCTCCGATGTCTCAACTGATTGATATTGATACACTATCCTTTCTAGTAAACGCTTGAGTTCGGCGCCCGCACCTTGGCTGCGAGCCAAACGTATCCAAGCCGTGAGATCGTCGGCTACCAATTTAGAAAAGCGTTTTTCCTTTAAGGACTCGACCATCCAATTACACAAAAAATGACTTTCCTGCGCAGAGGTGCGCTGGGCTTTCTTGGTCTGTGCTGAAGCGGTTAAATCGGCAAGACCCGCAAGGGCGAGTTCGAGCACAGCTTGGTTATAGGTTTGAGAATTCATTATGACTCCGCCGCGGGCTGAAGTGATGTTATCTATTTGAACTTGGACGATATTGATTGCGGCGGAGCTAGTTTAGCAAAGCGGTCGTTAAACCGATATTTATTCTTGCGATCCCACCAAACTCGCGGCGGTTAAAATCAGCTTTGGCGCGGGCCTCACTTTGTAGTTAGGGTTGATATATTGAAAATGAATTAATCCCTTGTCGTCGCTGATATAAATGGCGGGTACAGGTAAGACTAAACGTTTGGCACCTTCTGGGGTGATCCATAAAGGATTCTCGAGATTAAGGCGTGCGGTATAGGTTTCAGTCACCTTTTCGCTAGTGTAAAAAGCTAAACCAAAGGCTTGGGATGCCAGCATTTTTTCATCGGAAAGCAGCAGATATTTAAGTTCATTTTTTGCCGCCGAAGCCTTAAGTTGAGCTGGCGTATCGGGTGAAATTCCCACTAACTGAAAGCCCATTTTTAATAACTCAGGCTCAATGGCTTTTAGTTGCCCCATTTGATTGTTACAAAATGGGCACCAGCCACCACGGTAAAAGAAGAAAATGGTTGGTTTTTTCTGGGTTAATTCTGCTAAATCGACCGTTTTGTCATTGATATCTTGCAACTTTACCTTAGGGATTTGCTGACCATTAAGTAGCGGACTGATGGAAAATTCATCCTTAGCAATGGGTTGCGCCATAGCCGTTAGACTTGTTAGTAGTAAGATGGTTGTGAAGTAAAACCTGTGTAACATCGAAGCGGTTTGCATATAAAGTCCTTAATTTGGTTTTGTTTTCTTCGTTTTTTAAGTCGTTGTTGTTAATATTTCCCTCGTTTTAGACAAAGAGATATTGCGTAAATCTCTATTTGTTATGTCTAACTTGCTTAAGAGTGGTTCGAGTTAGCACTAAACGGGTATGAGCATTAAAAGAGCGGCAATTGCCGAACATTCTTACAAGCCAATGCAGATGATTGCACCAATGTGATACCAATTGGGTTGGTTGGTGAGGTATTTATAACGGTAACCATTTGGATTTTATCGCGATTACAGCGTAGTGTTGGAGTGGTTAAAACGAGTGAACGACAAGCTGATGGGGCAAGCCTTAATTGATGCCGTGGTAAAACACGATATCATTACCGTAAAACAGTTGGTCAAACAGGGTGTTGATGTCGAATATATCGACTCACAAAATATGACGGCTTTATTGCATTGCTGCCAACTGCAATTACTCGATATTCTCATGTTACTGGTTGAAGCTGGGGCCGATGTCCATCATGCCAATAACTTAGGTCACCTTCCTGTTGAGCTGGCCCATTGGCATGGCGAGTTTCATATAGGGAGTTATACCGCCACGAGTCAAAAAATGGTGAAGTATTTGGAGCGCTATGGTGGCGTTCAACGTGGTCATCGATAAATTGTATTGCACTTCAATATTCAATCACGGGAGCTGTAAATGGATAAGGGATTATTTAAAATATTAAAGAAAATCTATTTTAAAAAGTCTTATATCAAAGACGAAAATGGATATATGCAAAGAATAGATAATGGAGACCAGTTTGATTGCGAGTCTGGGACTACACACTATTCTAATGACGGTTTATCTAATGCAGAAATACTAACACTTGAACAGAGTGGTTATCCTGTTAATCAGATAATCAAATATAGTCATGATGAATGTATTAACTCTTATAAAACGTTGCTTGAGCATCCTCACTTATCGATTGAGAATTTGATTTCGGCATATATATGTGGCTTTTCAAGTTTTCCAAGAGGAAGACAACCCATATTAAGTTATTTGTTCGCTCAAGCGGTTCCCGAACATAAAATGGTCAGCGAAGGGGATGTTTGCCCCGTTTGCTCAATAAGAAGAAATGTTTGGATAGAAAAAGGACATAAAATATTCAGTTGCTATGCCGGGAGTGTATGGAATGAAAGGTGGTGTGGTAATCTTGTTGAATTAGAAGAGTTTACTGCCATTTCACCTTGTACTCCTACACCAGAGGATATCAGTATATTGATATCGTTAATCGATATGATCCGTCAAGCTCCTCAAGATGAAACACCCGGAAAATTAGAACAGCGCATCAAGAAAGCTAAAATTATTCCTAACTATGAGAAGTATAGTTTTCGCGGACAATTAATGGTATTGGCTGAATTGGGAATTATGCCAAATCCGTATGTAAAACCTTTATATGATGGATTCACCCATTTTACCGATATCTGTAGTGTGAAATACCCTGGAAGTACTCGATCGGATATTATGCTTCCTCTCGCGGGGTGGCGAGGCGAAAATAGTATAAATGAAACAAGGCTTCAAGCGTTATTGGGTAACATAATACGGTGAGATAAAGGTTACCAAGGTTATTATTGAGTGAGTATAAAAAAGCGTCCGGTTATGGACGCTTTAAAATCGCTGTTTTATCAATATTAACAAACACTGATAATATCAATCAACGGATAATTACTTAAGTTTTTTGGTCTTGCTCGGTGCTTGACCAACTTTCATTTTTACACGGCGGCCCTGCATGTTTTTCTCAGCAGCAACTTGAGCACCGACGTTGTCGGTTCTTTGTTGCTTTTTGGCAAAACTGCGGCGGGTTTGCAATTGCTTTAATAGCAATTCGCGGCTGCCAACTTCATAACCTGGCACAGTGACGCGGCGAATCTGTTGGCCAATCAATTTTTCGATATCAGCTAACGTGCGCTCTTCTTCGCGGCTCACAAATGAAATGGCTACGCCTGTTTTTCCTGCACGGCCTGTACGACCGATACGGTGTACATAATCTTCTGCGAGGAAAGGTAAGTCATAGTTGACTACGTATTCAAGGCTTGGAATATCCAGACCACGGGCGGCGACTTCGGTGGCAACTAGCACCCGTACATCACCCGCCACAAACTCACGCAGTGCTCGGCGACGACTGCCTTGGCCTTTTTCACCGTGGACCACTTCAGATGGGATACCATCTAAGTTTAATTCTTTGACTAGCGTATCGGCGGCTTCACGGGTCGCAGTAAATACCAACACTTGTTGCCAGTTTTTCTTGCCGATAAGCTCAGAAAGCAGTTCGCGTTTACGGCGTTGTTCAACCGGATAAACTACTTGGCTGACGGTGTCGGCTGTAGTGTTTTGTTTATCAACGCTGATCACTTGCGGTTTAACCATCATGTCGTTGGCGAGTTTTTTCACCGCACTTGAGAAAGTGGCCGAGAACAACAGGTTTTGACGCTTCTTATTTACCGCTTGAAGGATCTTTTGGATATCGGCGCTAAAGCCCATATCGAGCATTCGATCGGCTTCATCTAGCACTAAAAAGTCGACGTTCGACAGGCTTAAGTTACAGGCGGTAAGGTGCTCAAGTAAACGACCAGGGGTGGCAACAATCACATCGGCGCCGCGTTTCAGCTTTTGCGCTTGAGTCTCAATCTTTACGCCACCGTAAATGGTTAATACGCTGAAATTTAAATATTTACAGTAAGCCGTGACGTTGTCAGCCACTTGAGCTGCAAGCTCACGGGTCGGCGTAAGAATTAATACGCGGGCATTCGACTTTAGCGTTTCGCTTGGCTTTTCAACCATCTTTTGCAGGATCGGCAGCGCGAAAGCGGCGGTTTTACCCGTACCAGTTTGGGCACTGGCTAAGACATCTTGGCCGCGGCGGATAGCAGGTATCGCTTGCTGCTGAATAGGCGTCATTTGTTGATAACCGCAATCTGAGATAGCGCGCAAAATCTCGGGGGAAAAACTAAAAGATTCAAATCTCATTTTGGATTCCTATCATTCACTTATTCAAACATTCAAGCGCCACTAGCCTCTTTATCACTCGTCTAAAGGAGAGAGGTGTACCGGCTGGCTCATTCTTCCACACAGATTTTATAAGAAAAATGGCGGGCGCGGAGTATAGCAAAAATTTCGGTTAAAACCTGTACTTTTTAGTGTTTTGGCATTTTATCTGCATCATTTCATCAGGAGGGGATAAAAGGCTTGGCACTGGTTCAGGTGGGCAAGGTCTTATTGATCTATACAAGGGTTGAGTAAAATATGGACTCAACAATACGGATTAAAGCTCGCTATATTAGAGAATACCGCAACCTAGGCTGCGGTATTTTGGATCTTGTACTTATGTTTAACCGAAGGTGCGCCTCAGGCCAAGGGCTTTTTCGGCATTGTGTTTAAGAAGATGGGCTGCATCACCAATCAGATGGGTTGCGGCTAAGTTCTCGGCGCTGGCATGGGTGATGGAGTGAATATTACTGGCGATCTCATTGACCACTTGACGCTGTTGATCGGCAGCCACTGCATTTTGTTGGGCAAAGGTGTGGATGTCACTCACTTCTTGGTAAATGGTGTTTACATTGTCGGCGGACAGCTGAATATCGCTGGCACAACGCTCCGCATGTTGACGGCTTTGTTCCATTTCTTTGGCCCATGCGTTGAGCATAGTGAACATCTTATCGACACTCTTAGAAATACTGTTGGTCGATAGCTGGGTTCTGCTCGATAGGGCGCGTACTTCATCGGCGACCACGGCAAACCCACGGCCTTGTTCACCCGCACGGGCAGCTTCAATCGCGGCATTGAGGGCGAGGAGATTAGTTTGCTCGGCAATAGAGTCAATTTCGCCCATCGCATTAGCGACTTGCTCGGCTTCTTTATTTAATTGATGGGCATTGTTGGTTGCATCGGCAACAGACTTTGCCAGTTGCTCCATTTTTTGAGTGTTGGCCTTCATGTTGGCACTGCTTTTAAGGCAGAGATCATAGGCGGTATTGATGCTGGTAGAGGTGAGATGGGTATTCTGCGCCACTTCTGTGATGGTTGAACTCATTTCTTCCATCGCGCCAGATAGCTGTTCTAGCTGACTTTTCTCTTGATCTAGGCTGACATAGGTTTGCTCGGTCGCGACCACTAATTGATCGGCAATGGCATGTAATTGATTGGCTTGATCTTGGGTACGCCCAAGTACGCCATTCATTTTGGCCTGTAGCATGATGAGCTGGAAATCGAGGATAGAAGAGGTATCTGCACCCGAGTAAATGTAACGACTGATAGAGTCATATTTGGTTTGCATTTCAATCAGTTTAGCGGGAATACGAAAAGCCTCATCGTAGAAAATGGCGAGGTTTAAACTCATCAGAATCGCCCCTGCGATAATTACGCCCCAGCCCCAAAAGTAGCCAGCGATCAGTAAACCTGTGGAGGCTACAACCGCAGATACGATACGTTTTTGCATTAAACTTAAGGGTTTAGGAATGGATTTGTCTAATTTGAGTCTTTGGTAAATCTCATTAGCTTTCGTGACGTAGGCGGCTTGAGGCTGAATGCGCACCGATTGGTAACCGATAATAGTGCCGTTTTCAAACAAGGGCGAAACAAAGGCATCAACCCAATAGAAGCCACCATTTTTACAGCGGTTCTTGACTATGCCGCGCCAAGATTGGCCCGACTTAAGTTTTCCCCACATTTCTTTAAAGGCGGCGCTCGGCATATCCGGATGGCGCACCATATTGTGTGCACTGCCAATCAATTCTTGATCGCTATAGCCTGAGACTTCGGCAAAACGGGCGTTAACGTAAGTGATGATACCGCGAGTATCAGTGGTGGAAATGAGTTCATCTTGTGGTGTTAAGCGGATTTCTTGATCTGATCTCTGTGTATTAACTATTTTATTCGCTGAGGCGTTACTCTGGCTCATTTAGTGTGTCCATTCAGGGCCGATGTGGTTCATTAGGGTTCAGGACGCGGTGTTAGGCGCGAATTTTATTGTGCTGACTCTCATCGGAGTAAGCTTGTTATGTGATAAGAGTATCATTTTTGTGTGGGTATAGGAGAGCGGTTTCTCATGGCTGACAGGTGAAAATCAATCGTTCGTCGTATTTATAAGCTATTGCAATATATAAAGTTTTTAAGTTGTGAGAATATGATGTTAAACGAGCGTTTATCCTGTTAAATCGTTAATTCTAGTATTTTGTATAGGGTTATTCTTTTATGTCTTGAGTGGGTATTTGTCATTCATCTTAAATATAAATTATGTTCGATGATATTGGGCTAATGTCGTTGATTCGGCTTGATATCACAGTATTCATGGAGCGCTTTATTGGCCTTAGTCTATTCTTTAATGGGCAACAAAAGATGGCTTATTTTTCCTTGCTTCAGTGGTGTATCTTGATTTTGCTCTTCTAGTTCATTAGCTCACAGCGGGAATGCTATATAAGAGGAACTTCCCATGGCGATATCACTTAGGCGTGGTGTAACGAAATTAGCCACAGCGTCCTTGGGAACAGCGGCGGCACTGCCACATTGGCGACGTTTGATTTTTGAACGTTTATTTGGCTTTCTAGCGATTCTCTGCGTGCCTGTATACATCACTAGTGTGTATTTATGCGTCATCGCCGATCTCTGGTTTATGGTGGTATTTGATACGCTGGCTTATCTGTTTTTACTGCTTTTACTGTATTTTCCTAAGCTTGCTGATAGTACGCGTTTTGGCTGTGGCTGCTTGCTGGGTTTTGCTATCGGCATCGGTTTTTTAATTGCGATTGGCCCTTCGGGAGCTGGTTTTTTCTGGTTATTTATTTTCCCGCCGTTAGTCGGTATTTTTTTAGGAAATCGAGCCAGCTTATATGCCCAGTGTTTGAATGGGCTAAGTTTGGTATTGATTGGTTTTGCTTATCATTTTAATTGGCTCAATTGGCCTGAAACCCAAGGTTATAGTGTCGGTATTTGGGCCGTTGTGGTGGTCAATTTTATCGTGACCAATGCTATGTTGACGTTAACCATCACTTATTTATTAGGTAAGTTGGCTGACGCACTCGATTCAACCTTAGCATCACGCCAAGCTACTGTATTAGGCTTAGCTAAACTCGCCGAATACAGAGATAACGAAACGGGCGCGCATTTGCTACGTATGCGGCAGTATTCGAAAATGCTCGCGTCGCAGCGACTACTGGCTGCCAATCCTCCTGCAGAATTGAACGAAGATTATATTCAAGACATTAGTTTGTCGGCCATTTTGCACGATATAGGTAAAGTCGGTATTGCCGATGCGATTTTGCTTAAACCGGGTAAATTAACGCCGCAGGAGTTTGAGCAAATTAAAGCTCATCCTGTGATCGGGGGACAAGTGCTACGCAGTTTGTTGGAATATGCGCCCCAATGTACTTTTATTCAGATGGGTCGTGATATTGCTTCGGGTCACCATGAAAAGTGGGATGGTAGTGGTTATCCCCTTGGTTTGAAAGGTGAAGATATTCCGCTTTCGGCGAGGATAGTGGCCCTAGTTGATGTTTATGACGCGCTGACTTCTCCCCGATGTTATAAGCGGCCCTTTAGCCACCAAGAGGCTATCGACTTAATTATTGAAGGCAAAGGTCAGCATTTCGATCCTGAATTAGTCGATTGTTTTATTGAAATTCATCAGGACTTTGAAGTGTTGTCTAAAGCATCGCTGGATGATGCTTATCAGCCGATGGCACAACCTACTATGGTTTAGCGACTCATGTTTTTAAATCGTGTTTTGAAATCATGGTTTTGAAATAAGACGTGGGTTTTAAAACACACTGATAGCGCTAAAAAAAAGCCCAATGCTAATTGCCTTGGGCGTTCTATTTTATAGCGCGTAAGTGACTAAAATAACGACTTAAATTGCTACTTATCAGCGGAGTGCTAAATTGCTTTAGTCACTTGAGTTAACCAAGCCAATTCATCCCCTGACATCAACGGAGAAAGTGTATTGAATACTTGCTGATGATAAGCATTAAACCAGTCTATTTCCCCTTGCGTTAACAGGCTCTTATCAATAAGGCGCGCATCCATAGGGATCATAGTCAACGCATCGAATTCATACATTTCACGCTCAGCCCCTTTAAGTGCTTCACAGTGTTGCACTACGACGAGGTTTTCTAGGCGAATACCGAAGTCGTCGGCGCGGTAGTAACCCGGCTCGTTGGAAAGCACCATGCCGGGCATCAATGCGATACCGTTGACATTTTTACCTATGCGCTGCGGACCTTCGTGCACACTTAAAAAATGACCCACACCATGGCCTGTACCGTGATCGTAATCAAAACCATGTTGCCATAAATATTGGCGGGCGAATGCATCGAGCTGCTGGCCTGAGGTGCCTTTCGGGAAGCGAGCTTGGTCGAGGGCAATATGACCTTTTAGCACCAGCGTAACCATTTTTTTATGCTCATCGGTCACTTCACCTATCGCAATGGTACGGGTCACATCTGTCGTGCCATCAATATACTGAGCGCCAGAATCCACTAAGTAGATGCTGTCCATTGTCATCATGGCTGGTGTGCCATTGTTGTGATTGTAATGGCACATAGCGGCATTAGGACCGGCAGCTGAAATCGTGTCGAAACTTGGCTCGCGGTAACGCTCATCTTCTAGGCGAAAGCTTTCCAATTTATCCGCAAGGGTGCCTTCATCGTGCATACGATTGGCTGCCACTTCGGCATCGAGCCATGCAAGGAATCGACTCACTGCGACGCCATCGCGGATATGACAGGCACGCATGCCGGCCAGTTCTGAGGCGTTTTTCTGCGCTTTAGGTAAAGCGACAGGATCGATTCCAGCAATTAATTTTGCTTCTGCCTCACGGGCAATGTTTTGTGCCCAAGCGTTTGCAGAATTCGGATCGGCAAGTAGTTTTACATCCTGCATGCTGGCGAGTGTATCGGCAAGAGATGCCTCGTCCTTAAAGCTTACGCCAGCACCAACATGCTCCTCAATGCCCTCTGGGAGTTTGCTTAAATCGGTGAAAAGCTGCATATCGCCATTGGCGTGGAGCAGGGCACTGCCGAGTACAACGGGCAGGCGTGGTACATCATTGCCGCGAATATTGAGTAGCCAGCAGAAAGAATCTAAGGCGGCGATTAAGGCGACATCACCACCGGCTTTTTTTACTAATGCACCAATTTCAATGCGTTTTTGCAGGCTGGTTTTACCAGCACTCTCGTTGCTAAACAAAGTGATAGGCGCGTTCGACTGTGCTGGCCGATTCTGCCAATGCAAATCGATAGGATTTTGTTCAACTGCCACTAATTCGATTTGGGATTTATTTAAGGTTGCTTTGGCATTTTCATACCAAGCTAAGGTGTGTAAGCGCGCATCGAAACCAACGCGAGACCCTGCTGGTAGCGTGTCACATAACCACTCAATTTGTGGTGTATCGGTTAGGCTTTCATAACTGAAAAATGTGGCATCGACTTGTAAACGAACTTGAACCGTATAGCGGCCATCGGTAAATATTGCGGCTTTATCTTTCAATACGATAGCCATACCCGCCGAACCGGTAAAGTTGGTTGCCCAGTACAAACGTTCGTTATGTGCTGGCACATATTCGCCCAGATATTCGTCGGCACGGGGAATAATAAAAGCATCGAGATTAGCAGATGTTAATTCGTTACGAATAGCACCGAGACGGTTAGCGATTGATTGTGACATAAGGGCTCCAATAGAGACTGGCATGCTATGCGAGTCGGTAGGCGAAGATCGCCTAAGGATGAATGGTTTATACCCAAACAACCTGAAGATGCAGGATTCAGCGGTAATTTAACGCACTTTAGGCAAGGCGGTTATTTGCAGACCTAGTGGGCTAAGTTAAAAATAACCAACGCAGTATAAAGTGCGTTAAAAACCGCCGGGACGGAGCGTCTAGGGCACTTCACTTCCGTGTTGCATCAATTCAAAAGGTAGCCGACATTCTGTCATTGATACGCCTTGAATTGAAGCACCCTAGGCGCTCTGAAACTCGTATCTTCAGGTAGCTTGGGTATATGTTGATTTGAGTTTTAACCGGCTCGGATTATCGCAAGTCTAGCGCTAGATGCAAGGGTAGCGAATAAAGGATTTTGTATACAATCGTGAATTTGTGCAGGTAAGACGCTTGAGGTTATGGGGGGTGTTGTTAATTTATTTATGTGATTTTGAGCATGAAAAGTGAATTAAATAAAAGGTTGGTCATGTTTTAATTAGGACTTGTTCCTTACAAATTAGCAACTTAAGTTTTATTCAATCGCTAACATTTGGACCCTATGCTAACATTTGCCATCTCTACTCGGGGTCAGAGTGGGGCACATGTATCAGTGGAGTAAGCGATGCAAATACTAACAATAGATGTGGGCGGTACCAAAGCCCTGTTCGAACTTCAGCTCGCGGGACATACAGAACAATATAAAATCCCCACAGGTGAAGGTTTTAAAATTGAAGAGTTAAATAATCAAATCGCGGCGTTTGAACGTGATTATGATTTACAGCATTACCAACTAGCGATTGCCGTACCTGGACTGGTACAAAATAATCGTTTGGTTTCTTGTAAATCTTTACCTGGACTCAATGGATTGAGCTTCGATACAGTCAAAACCCAGGGTGAGCTTAAGTTTATCTGCAACGATATCGATGCGGGTATGCAAGCGACTTGTGATGCGAAATATGCCTGTGAGTTATTGGTCATGTGCGGCACTGGGATCGGTATGTCTATTGCCTTTAATGGACAAGTCTTTACGGGAGCGACGGGCGTGGCGGGGGAGTTGGGGCCTTGTCGCGTGATGACAGAATCTGGCGAGTTTAGTTTAGAGCAACTGGCCAGTGGCGATTCAGTGCGCAGCCGCAAAATCTCCACTCAGGATGATTTATATCGCGCGGGCAGTTATCTCGGCATGGGATTAGCGTGGGCGGTTAATTTATTTAATCCTAATCGAATTTGGCTTGCTGGCGGTATGATGAATAGCGCTCCTTACTACAAAGGCTGCCTCGAAAGCTTAAAGCAAATGGCATTGAGCGCGCCCTTAGCTGAGATGAAAATCAATCGTGTCGATGATATGGAAACCTTGGTTTGCCGCGGTTTATCAGTGATGCTCGCAAGGGACTATCCTCGTGCATAAGGATCATAAATAACCCCGTGCATAAGGATCATAAATGCCCCGCGCATAAGGATCATCATGTTGTTCGACAATGGTTTGCGCCATGAATGTTTAGTGATTGAGTTTTAGCTGCATAAGCGACGTAAATTGTGAAATATAAAGCAGGACTTGTGATGTCTTTGGCATATCGAGTCCTGTTTTTTTTATTCTTAAAGTATTCAGATAATCCTTATTATCCAAAGTAAATATTAGTGATAGTTGAATTTGCATAATTCCTTTCTTATCAGATGACTAGTTCTATTTACGATTTTGGCCAATAACACAGTTGATAATATCTTGTTGCAATTTTATTGCGCTTACGCTTATGCTGACATTTACAATGACAACGTTGTCATTGTGTGTAAAAGGCAAACCAGTTGAAAAACTGGGACGCAAAGCCTCCGGTCTAAGGGTTCGTCTGTACCTATGATAGCGGGGATACCACAGGTTTTTCTTCGTGCAGTTGTCAGTCGTTTTGCATGGTTTTAAGAGAGTGCTGTTTCCTGTCTACGCTTTGTTTGCCTTATTGATTCATATAAAAATTCAATAGGGATATCTCATGTTCAAGACTCAAATTTCAACATCAGCCTTGCTAGTGGCATCAGCGCTGGCATCTACCATCAGTGCCAGCGTTTTTGCAGCTGCACCCGGTAAACCGACTTTAGGTTGGGGCGAAACTAAGTTCGCTATTATTGAAGTGAATCAAGCGGCTACCGCTTACAATCAATTAGTTACGGTGAAAGATGCCGCCGATGTCTCCGTCAGTTGGAACCTTTGGAGTGGCGATGTGGGCAATAGAGCCCAAGTGTTACTCAGCGGCAATGTAGTTTGGGAAGGCCCATCTGGCGCGTCGGGAACCGCTAACTTTAAGGTGAACAAGGGCGGCCGTTATCAGATGCAAGTACAACTGTGTAACAGCGATGGCTGTACGGCGAGTGATGCTAAACAAATCCTCGTGGCTGATACCGACGGCAGCCATTTAGTGCCACTCAATGCTCCCCTAAAAGAAAACAACCGTCCCTATGCTAATAAATCAGGCAAAGTGGTGGGAGGTTACTTTGTCGAATGGGGCGTATACGGTCGTAAATTCCCGGTCGATAAGATACCTGCGCAAAACTTAACCCATATTTTATATGGCTTTACCCCAATTTGTGGTGGTGATGGCATCAATGATAGCTTGAAAGAAATCGAAGGCAGTTTCGAAGCGTTGCAACGTGCCTGTAGTGGTCGTGGTGATTTTAAAGTTGCGATTCACGATCCTTGGGCAGCGATTCAAATACCGCAGGCGGGAGTGAGTGAGCATTCAGATCCTTACAAAGGTAACTTTGGTCAATTGATGGCACTTAAGCAAGCACATCCAGATTTGAAGATTTTACCTTCGGTCGGTGGTTGGACCCTCTCGGATCCCTTCTTTTTCTTCGGTGATAAAACCAAGCGCGATATCTTTGTCGCTTCGGTGAAAGAGTTTCTACAGACATGGAAATTCTTCGATGGCGTTGATATCGACTGGGAATTTCCAGGGGGGAATGGCGCTAACCCAAATTTAGGTAATGCCAATGACGGTGAAACCTATGTGACTCTGATGCGTGAACTGCGGGCGATGCTTGATGAACTAAGCGCCGAAACGGGTCGTACCTATGAGCTGACCTCAGCGATTAGCGCAGGTGACGATAAAATTCAAAAAGTCGATTATCAGGCTGCTCAGCAGTACATGGATTACATCTTCTTGATGAGTTACGACTTTAATGGTGGTTGGACTAATACTGAACTCGGTCATCAAACCAATCTGTATGAAGCAAGTTGGGATCCCAATACCCGTTACACCACAGCTAATGGCGTTAATGCGCTGTTAGGCCAAGGTGTGACCCCAGGGAAAATTGTGGTCGGTGCCGCTATGTATGGCCGCGGCTGGACAGGTGTGAATGGCTACAGTGGTAATAATCCTTTCACGGGGACGGCAACGGGCAAAGTGAAAGGTACTTGGGAAGCTGGTGTGGTGGATTATCGTCAGATAGCGAACGAGTACATGGGGAGCGGTTGGACTTACAGTTACGACGAAACGGCCGAGGCGCCATCACTGTTCAAGGCATCTACTGGCGATTTAATCACTTTCGATGATGCTCGTTCAGTTAAAGCCAAGGGGCAATATGTGCTTTCTAATCAACTTGGTGGGCTTTTTGCGTGGGAACTTGATGCCGATAATGGTGACATTCTGAATGCCATGCACGAAGGTTTAGGTCATGGTGAAGGCACCACTCCGCCAGTGAATAAAGCGCCCATTGCCAATGCGGGCGCGGATGTGAATGTCACCGGTCCCGCCGATGTGACGCTCAATGGTAGCGGTTCGCGCGATCCTGAGAATAACGCGCTGACGTATCTTTGGACGCAAGTGTCTGGCCCAACTATTACCATCGCAAACGCGGATATGGCGAATGCGGCGATTCAATTGGGTGCAACATCTGCCGATGTCGTCTATGGTTTTAGCCTTAAAGTCACCGATCCTGAAGGATTATCTGCCACAGATTCAGTGACAGTAACCAACAAGGCTGATACGCCTAATCAAGCACCTGTAGTGACTCTGGCTCCGACTGCGACAGTTGAAGCGGGTAAAACCGTCAGTATAGTAGCGAGTGCCTCCGATGCAGATGGTGATGCCTTAACCTACGCTTGGACTGTGCCCGCAGGCGTGTCGGCAACCGGGCAAAATAGTGCCACGTTAGTAGTTACTGGCCCCAATGTTACCGAAGCGACCCTCTATGGTTTGAGCGTGCTGGTTTCCGATGGTGCCTTAGATGCAAGCGCATCGACGAATCTGACTGTGACGCCAAAAGTGGTAGGTGGTGGGTGCGATGCAACCGATCCCAATGCCGGTAACTATCCTGCTTGGCAAACCAGTGTGGTGTATAACACGGGCGATACTGTGAGTCATAGTCAGTTGGTATGGAAAGCAAAGTATTGGACGCAGGGTAATACGCCATCTCGCATCGCAGACCAATGGCAGCTACTCAGCCAAGTTGATCTCGGTTGGGATGCGGGTGTGGTGTATAACGGCGGTCAAACTACTCGCTATAACGGTCGTGTTTGGAAGGCGAGTTACTGGACTAAAGGTGATGTACCGGGTGTTGCAGCAGTATGGGTTGATATTGGCGCGGCAACCTGCCAGTAATCATCCAAAATTTTGATATTATTGGTTAAAAAATAAAGCCCTGCGAAGATTCAGGGCTTTTTTCTTTATTAAGCGAAAGGTTTTTTTATGAATACAGCCGAATGCGTTAAGACAGACTCATTGAAGACTGATTTAATTAATCTTAAGCAGTTCCACATCAAAAATTAACACAGAACCACCACCAATCTTGCCCGTGCTACGGTTACCGTAGGCGAGTTCACTGGGAATAAAAAACCGCATTTTATCGCCAACAACCATCAGCTGTACGCCCTCAGTCCAACCTTTAATTACCCTATTAAGCGGAAATGCGATGGGTTCGCCGCGATCAACCGAACTGTCAAACACAGTACCGTCAATCAAAGTGCCATGATAATGGACTGTCACTGTATCGCTGGCTTTAGGATGAACTGTGCCATCGCCCTGAGTTAATACTTGATATTGCAAACCTGAAGCTGTGGTAATCACACCTTCTTTGGTTTTGTTTTGTGTTAAAAACTCATTGCCTAAACGGATATTTTCTTGGGCGGCTTTTTGGCCATTCATCGAGGTAAAGAAGTAAAAAATCACCCCAGCAATCACCACAACGGCAAGTAACATTTTCATATAAAGAGCACCTTAGTTAATTTTTGCCATATTATCAGTTTTTTAGCATCAGATGCTATCGGCACTCGCGTGTGCGTTGAGCGGGATATCTGGTGCTACCAGTTCAAACCGTTAAAAACTCCCTCAAGACTTTATCCTGCTTTAGAGATCGCTTAATCTGTGGGCTTAAGACTCAATAAAAATTCAATAAAAACAAATAAGAACTAGGGCGTGTTGACGTTTTAGTTCAGATAATAAACAAGGAAAGTCTATGTTAAACAAAGCGGCAAAACCTCTGGTCAAACTCGTCGACCGATATCTACCCGATCCTTATATTTTCGTGCTTTTACTTACCTTAGTCGTATTAATTGCTGCTGTGGTCGCTGAACATAAAACCCCGCTGGAAGTCATCAATTATTGGGGCGATGGTTTTTGGACGCTGTTAAGTTTTTCGATGCAGATGCTGTTAGTGCTGGTGGCAGGATTTATGTTGGCAAGCTCGCCGCCGATTAAAAAGCTGCTCGATGCCATTGCTGGATTGGCTAAGTCGGCACCACAAACCATTATTTTAGTGACTTTGGTGTCACTGGCCGCCAGTTGGATTAACTGGGGTTTTGGGCTAGTGGTGGGCGCGTTATTTGCCAAAGCCTTAGCTCGCAAAGTGAAAGTGGATTATCGATTGCTGGTCGCCAGCGCCTATTCCGGCTTTGTGGTTTGGCATGGTGGGCTTGCGGGTTCGATCCCATTAACCATAGCGACGGCGGGGCATTTCTCTGAATCGCAAATCGGTATCATCCCTACCAGTGACACTATTTTCGCGAGTTATAATTTATTGTTAGTGGCAATTCTGTTTGTGGTCATGCCATTAGTGAATCGCTTTATGTTGCCTGAAGATAAGGACAGTGTTTATGTTGACCCAAGCGCCCTTGATGACAAAGGCAGCGAACCCGCAGCTTCGGCGTTGGAGCTTAACCCTGCCAATGTGAGCGAGCGTCAGCCTGAAAGCCGTCCTGCGGATAAGTTAGAAAATAGCCGTTTACTCGGCTGGAGCGTCGGTGGCGCTGGGCTTGTATACTTAGGTTATTACTTTTGGGTACAGGGCGGCAGCTTAAACCTCAATTTAGTGAACTTCTTATTTTTATTCCTCGCCATACTGTTACATCAAACACCACGCAGTTTATTAACCAGCTTGAATGAGGCCATTAAGGGCGGCGCAGGGATTGTTATCCAATTTCCCTTTTATGCGGGCATTATGGCGGTGATGGTGCAATCGGGTTTAGCTCAAAGTATTTCGGAAGGTTTTGTGGCCATCGCTAGCGCCGAGAGCCTGCCATTTTGGAGCTTTATCAGTGCAGGAATTGTGAATATTTTTGTACCATCGGGAGGTGGCCAATGGGCCGTGCAGGCGCCGATTATGTTACCCGCCGCACAGGCTTTAGGTGCTGATGTCGCTCGGGTCGCAATGGCCGTTGCTTGGGGAGATGCGTGGACTAACTTGATTCAACCTTTCTGGGCACTGCCTGTGCTGGCGATTGCAGGCTTAAAAGCGCGGGATATTATGGGCTTTTGTTTAATGCAACTGATGATCACAGGCGTGATTATCAGTATCGCGTTGAGTTGGTTCTAAAGGCAAAGTACAGCCAATTTTGCATTTTAGAGAAAGTGTAGGGCAATTTAAAATTGCCCTTTTTTATTGGCGATGAATGATTAAAACCACTTTTGTGGGTATTGCCGGCGGCAAAGTAAGTTGTGATACAGCCAACCAAAAGCCAGAATGAGCGCAACACCACTGGCGACGGGCATATACAGAAAATCCCAGTGCTGCGCCGTGAGCATAACGACCAGAGGATTCGCTCCCGCGGGTGGATGCACAGTATGAGTTAACATCATGACCGCTATACCTAATCCGACCGCAAGCCCTAAGGCTAGCGGGGAGACTCCTAAAGTATTTAGAATGATCAGTCCAACCAAACTCGTGAGTAAGTGGCCGCAGAGAATGTTTCTCGGTTGAGCGAGTGGACTTTCTGGCAAGGCAAACAACAACACCATAGTGGCACCAAAGGGGGCCATCAACCAAATGGTTTGCGGTGTTAGCTGTTCAAGCGTCGCTAAACTACTGATACACAACGTGGCTCCACACCCTGCGAGCAAGGCCATCTTTAGATTCTGTGGATTGATTCTTTGCATCTTTTCTCCCATTAATGGCTTGTGTTAAGCCCTTATTTTGATAATGAATTGTGGACGTGAATGTTCAGCAAACCATCGCCGCTAACATGCCGTGGTGTTCCGTATTCACTCTTGATTTCACTATTAACTTAATTTAGTTACATAAGTAGACAAATTTGTCTACCTATGTGAATGTTCTCACGAGTAGACTGACTTGTCTACTCGTGAGAAGATAGGACTCATATTTGTTAGCTAAAATTTGCTAACGAATGTTTACCAAAGAAGAGGAATGAGTTGATGCAGGGCACTGAGATTCAGACAGGTACGCCATCGGATAAACGGCAGCAATTGGTCACTACCGCATTTAAACTGTTTTATTTTCAAAGTGTGCATGGGGTGGGGATTAATCAGATTTTGCAGGAATCGGCGATCGCCAAAAAAACTCTGTACCACCACTTTGCCAGTAAAGATGAGTTAGTTGAAGCCGTGGTTCGCTATCGTGATGAGGTATTTTATCAATGGCTTAGCGAGCGAGTGAACGCATTGCCAGCGGGACGGGAGGGCATTGGTGGGTTATTTATCGCGCTCGATGATTGGTTTAATCAAAGAGTGCCGCAACTGTGTGAGTTTCGCGGCTGTTTTTTTATCAATGTCAGCGCCGAATTTACTGAGCCGAGCCATCCAGTGCACCAACTCTGCGCCCTGCATAAACTGCGAGTGGCGAGTTTAATTGAACAGCAAGTATCGGCATTGGGCTTGCCAGAAGCTAAGACCCAATTTCTCGTTGCGGCAATAGGTTTACTCAAAGAGGGTGCGATAGTGTCGGCGCAACTAAAAGGTGACACTCAGTCTGCACTGTTGGCGTTGTCTGTGGTAGATCAGTTGATCGATGCCGCGACTCATGCTGCTTAGACTGCCACCCTCAGATGGCGATTCTTAGATAAGGCGCCTTATATAAAAGCCTTTGTATAAAAGCTCTTACATAAAAGCCCTTAAATAAGAGCATTAGATAAACATATCTACGGCGCCAGTTTTTATGCCATAACCCAGTACGGCTAAGTTGGCGACGACGGTGAGCCAAAAGACGTTTCTAAATGAGGCTTTAATGGACTTGTGTCTTAACAGGTTTTGGGCAAATAGAGCGCCGGGCCAACCGCCCATGAGGGCGAGCAGATGTAATGTGCTTTCTTTAGTTCGCCATTTGTTACGTTTAGCGGCGGATTTATCGATGGCATAGGCGATAAAGGTGAGCAGGCTTAGTGTGATGTACATGCCCGCAATCCCGACTGGCAGCATATGTTGCTGTGCTGCGCCGATTAAGCCTGCAAGAAAAATCACCACCAATAACAGCGGCATAAGGCTTGAGCCTGAAGCGGCTGTATTGGATTTTTGAGCGCGACTACTTTGGGTGCGATTGTTCTGTGTGCGACCGCTTTGTGCTCGACTCTTTTGAGAACGATTGGTTTGAGGTGAAGCGCTGTTGCCCGTTTTGGCAGTTTTTTTGTTCGTCATTATCTGGTATCAATCTCGTGTCAGTGTTTTTAAGCTTGCTTGTGTTCTTGTGATGCCGTGTATTTTTTAAACGCGAGGTGGCGCCAAAGTTTCTCTAGCGGCCCTTGCTTGAAATAGCGTAAGTACAGGCTGGCTAACAATAATTGCACTACTGAATAAACGAGCGCCATGGCCATGTATCCCCATCTATCTAAGCTCAATAGCAATTCGGGAGCTAAGTGTCTAAACACTAACACGCCAACGATGGATTGCAGAATATAGAGACTAAACGCGAGTTTGCCAATATTTTGCAGCGGAGTCAGTATATTAGGATTATTCTGGCAAACCTTAACTATAATGTGGATGTAAATCAGCGCCATAGGAATAGCACTTAGCATGATTAACACATCTGAAAACGCAACGAGAATGGTATTTTTCGTTAAACCTAAGATGGTATCAAGCAGTGATAGCGTTACGCTTGCTAGCACTAACTTTACCAGTACCGATTTGCTAAAACCCCGCTCAAAAGTCCCCTGTTGATACAAGGCCATGCCGAGCAACATCAAGCCAGCTGTAAACCACATTATGGTAAAAGGGATCACGAGTGCCATATAGCCAACTTGCATCAATTGCAGTAATAGTTGGTCGGCATAGCCAGAGGTCCATGCACTGTATTGCTCTGCAAATAGACTCGATTCTCGAGTGAAAGGTTCATCGCTGCCCGTAAGGCTAACCAGCGTAATGATAACTAAGGCGCTTAAAATAAAAATATTCGCTTTGCGCTTAAGGGCTTCAACACTTAAATCTTTGTAACACAAAGCTAAAAATCCGCTGATGCCATAGGTGAATAAAATATCACCTGACCAAATAAAAATGCCGTGGAGTAGGCCAAATACAATTAACCATTTTAAACGTGATCGCAGTAGTGGGTAAGCTTCTAGGCCTTTGGCGCTAAATCGCTGATATTGAATAAAAAGCCCGACGCCAAACAAGATGGAAAACAGACTGATAAAGCGTGCCTCGATGAAAAAGTTACTGAACACTTTGATAATGTGATCCGACAGCGGCTGTGTTTCATGGGGCGCATAGCCAAAAAAAGTAATGCCCATAAAATAGATATTCATAAAAAATATCCCCAACACGGCTAAGCCGCGAATAGCATCGAGGTTGGCATTACGCTGTGCGGGTATCGTCATTACAACAGGCTGCGTGGAGTCTGATCTTGACCAAGGGTCTTTAGGTAAGTTTTCTGGCACGTTAGCTGAGTTCCTTTCGCTAGTAGACATGTTCCACTTTTCACTGGAATTTGGGAGGGCTAGCCTAGCAGGCGCTAGCCCCCAATGAAATACAGCCAACACAAAAAGTAAAATACAGGAAAGGTAGAAAGTGAAATAGCGCCAACGTAAAAAGTGAAATACAAAAATGCAGAAACGGATTGAGAAGACTGTCGAATCATTACTCGCCGATATCTTCGTTCCAGAGTGTGGGATTACTGGCGATAAAGTCCTGCATCAATTGTTTGCACTCGGCATTATCGACCACAGTGACATCCACGCCGCGGGATTTTACATAGGGTTCAGGCCCTTGGAAGGTAGCGTTTTCACCGACGATGACTTTTGGTATGCCATAAAGTAATACTGCGCCGCTGCACATATCGCAGGGCGATAGGGTGGAATACAAGGTAGCTCTTTGGTACTCGGCGGCGCTAAATCGGCCGGCATTTTCGAGACAATCCATTTCGGCATGCAGTACTGAACTGCCTTTTTGTACCCGTTTATTGTGGCCGCGCCCGACGATTTTGCCATCGATCACTAATACCGAACCAATGGGGATACCGCCCTCGGCGAGTCCTTGTTTGGCTTCTTCAATGGCTGCCGCTAAAAATTCATCCATCTTGATATCCTTAAAATATGAACCCTGAGTATTGCACTCAGCATAGCACTCGTTTGGGAGACAATCTAAATGGTTTTGATTTGTTGCTTCAATAAGTCCCTCAGGCTATCGATAATCGGCAGCGAAGCTATTTCTGGCCGATAAATCAGGCAGATATCGGCGGGGATGGTTTGTTTTAACTTAATAAATTTTACCCTAGGCCAAGGTTGTGAAGCATAACTTTGCGGCACTATGGATACCCTGTTATCGCCAGTGATGATGGCCATCAAGCTATTGGGCTCGACCATTTCCTGTACTAATTGCGGCATAAATCCTGCGGCCTGACAGCTGGCGATAATTAAATCGCTAGAGGCGGAATTGGCACGGCTGAGTAAGGTAAAAGGCTCATCTTTGAGTTCACTCAAGTCGATGCTTTTGCGTCTGGCTAAGGGATGCTTACTTGCCAGTGCTAACACCATAGGTTCGCTGGTGATGGTTTCGGCGAGAAGGTGCGGCAAATTTAAGGTATCGGCGTAGCGCACTAGGCCAAAATCGATTTCTTGATGTGCTAAGGCGACTTTTTGAGTTTCGGGTGATAACTCTTGAAATATCAGCTCATTATTAGGGCATTGCTTACGAAAGCTTTTCAGTATGTCACCAAATCCCATCCAAAACAGCGAGCTCATGATGCCAATTCGAATATGGTTTCTATCGAGTCGCCCAAGCTGAGCCACTTGTTCCAATGAGATATTCACCAGTTCGAATATTTGCTCGCACTTCTCTCTTAACAATTGGCCATAGGGCGTGAGTTCGACCTGACGAGTGCTGCGGGTGAATAGCTCAACGCCAAGGAGCGATTCTAGCTCTTTGATTTGTGCACTCAGCGGAGATTTCGATAAATGCAGTTGCTCGGCGGCAGCGGTGAAGTTTTTCACTTCAGCCACTCGATGGAAATACCGCAGCATCTTCAAGGTGACGAGTTCAGGTGCGTTTATCTTGCTCATCTTAGGCTCATTATTTTCAGTTATTGTCATTTTTATCAGCACAATAGTGCGATTAATCGCGATTATTTACAACCCTAAGCCCGCTTATACTGAGGGTCGTTTACTCTTTCATTCCTTTGCTATGAGGTACCTTGTATGAGCCATGATCCCGTTATTAATGCCCTTGCGACGATTCGAGCCCGTAAACCGAATTTCTCTCCCCGTGCTGCTATGATTTTGGGCTCAGGGCTTGGCGCGTTTGCCGATAATTTAGATAACAAAGTAGTGATCCCCTATGAAGAGTTAGACGGCTTTCCTGTGAGTACCGTCGTCGGTCATTCGGGAGAGCTCGTGCTCGGCAGCTTACATGGCATCGATATAGTGTGCATGAAAGGCCGCGGGCATTTTTACGAGCACCAAAGCATGAAGGTGATGACGACGCCTGTGCGTACTTTCAAACGTTTAGGGTGTGAATTGTTACTCGTGACTAACGCTGCGGGATCATTACGGCCAGAGCGGATCGGCGTGGGATCATTAGTGATTTTCAGCGATCACATTAATACTATGCCGGGTACGCCCATGACGGGCGCAAATGATGATAACTACGGTCCACGCTTTTTTAGCCTAGCCAATGCTTATGATAAAAACCTGAGATCAGAAGCCTTAAGTGTCGCAAAAACCGCAGGCATTGAAGTGAATCAAGGGGTCTTTGTGTCTTACTCTGGCCCGTGTTTTGAAACCGCGGCTGAAATCCGCATGATGCAAATCATCGGTGGCGATGTAGTGGGGATGTCCGTAGTGCCAGAAGTGATTTCGGCGGCGCATTGTGGTTTGCCCGTGTTGGCTGTGTGTGCCATTACCAATATGGCAGAAGGATTGGGGGACGTGCAGTTGTCCCATGAACAAACCTTAAAATGTGCCAAGCTTGCTGAAGCCGACTTTATCCGTTTAATTGAGCGTTTTACCGCAAGCCATTTCGCTTAATATTTTGCATAACTGGGCTGCTCTATTGCGATAGGGCTGCGATTTTAAAAGCTCGTATCTAACAGTTCGTACTTAAACGTGAGCGAGCAAGGCGCCGCGCAATTCAGTTAACTGAATGTTTTTGCGAAATACGGCTGAAGGTTAAAAAGTAAAGGGAGCAAAGCTCCCTTTTTACATGCTGACATTAAGTGTAAGTCTTGATTCAAAGCGTTTATTTTTGCGGTTTTTCTGAAATCCACAATTTGATATGTCCTTTCACCACAACCACTCCTTGGGTGTCGTAGGCGGTAACGGGGACCAGCATATCGCCAGGAGTCCATTGCTCTGGTGTCACTTCGGCGATACATAAAATATCGCTGCCTGCTTTAGCTGTATAATCCAAACTCATGCCCTTAGGTATCCAACGTAAATGTTTTGGAATTGAAGCTTCGGCCATCACGCCCATGGCCATTTCTAGACCATTACAAATCGCAATCACATGTACAGTTTTTATATGATTATGAACGGCATGGCGTTTTTTAATTAAACAGGCGCAATGATTAAGGCGTAATTCAGTGATCAGTGGTTTGATGGTGCCGAAATAGGGCGCCATGCGTGAAACCATGATTGAAAACAGTTGTTGGCCGAAGGGATAACGGCGAGTTTTGTGGTAGAGCGCGAGCACTTTATTAGGTTTTTGTTCTGCAGTGCTAGAAGAGTCTGTCTGGCTCATGGTTATCCTTAATAAAGGTGCAAAGGGGTGTTGTTATTTTGAGCCTGTTCCAAGTTGAGCTTGGGTTGCTCTGGTCGGATGAGTGTAACATTAGGATAACAACAAATACCAGTCGGCTTAATTAAGTAAACTTCATTTCGCGGTTTTAAGTGTAACACCGTATAATTGCGGCCAATTTGTCGTGTAGCGGCAATGGCATGTTGATTTAACTACAAGGACTCACAGTGAAATATTTGCTGACGTATTTTAAGGGAATGGCCATGGGCGCTGCTGATGTTGTGCCTGGCGTTTCGGGCGGCACCATAGCGTTTATTACGGGTATTCTCGATACTTTGCTCGATAGTGTAAAACGCATTAATCCTTCCCTTTGGGGCGTAATCAAGTCGCAGGGCATAAAAGGGGCATTTGCCCATATTAATGGTGGCTTTTTAGTGAGTCTGCTGGCGGGGATCCTGACCAGTATTTTTACCTTTGCGAAGCTGATTTCTTGGTTGTTGGCGGTACATCCCATCCCGATCTGGTCGTTCTTTTTTGGGCTTATTCTTATCTCTGTCGTGCATATGCTTAAACAAGTGAGTGGTTTCACTGTGGCACGTTTAGGGTTATTTGCGCTTGGTGTGCTGGCTGCATGGGCGATTACGGTGCTGAATCCGGTCGCGGTAGAAGCCAGTTACATGAATATCTTTTTCGGCGGCGCGATTGCGATTTGCGCTATGGTATTGCCAGGAATTTCAGGCAGTTTCATCTTATTATTGTTAGGGTTATATCCTGTGGTCCTCGCTGCCGCTAAAAATATTCAGCTGGATATTTTGGCCTGTTTTGCTGCTGGTGCCGTGATGGGATTACTGACGTTCAGCCATTTATTGTCGGCGCTGCTGCGTAAATACCATGATGCCACTATCGTGTTTCTAACCGGATTAATGTTAGGTACCTTAGGTAAAATTTGGCCATGGAAAGAAATCTTAACTTGGCGGACCAACTCCCACGGCGAACAAGTACCTTTGCTGGAGCAAAATATTTCCCCGCTTAATTTTGAGCAAGTAACGGGTCAGCCTTCACAACTGATGTTAGCCATTGTGTGTATGTTAGCGGCGATTGCACTGGTTTGGGGGTTAGAGAAAGTGGGCAAAAGAGATTAGCCCTTTGTTACCTCAACATCATATTCAATAAAAGCAGCGAGATACGCTGCTTTTATTTTTTGCTCATATGCTCATCTTACTTGAATCAGGTCAGCTTTCGACTTTAGGGCAATGTCATTTTAGCCCTGTTTTGGTTACAATCACAGTTCACATTTAGCGTACTCAGTCGACGTTATGTTCCAGTTTAAACTCAGTGAGAGTTTGCAGTTACGATAAGGATATACTTGTGGATAAAAAACAGGTCTCGTGGGGCGGTGTAGCGCTGGCGATTTTTGCTTTGGGTCATGTGGTTAACTTACTCATAGATAAACAGGATTCTGATATATCGCCCGAATTAAAACAGCAAATTTCTGACACGATCTTGGCTCACAGATCACCATCCACCGCGAATAATTCATTAACGTCCATCCCGAGCAATCTTGAGGTGGCCGACGATTCTACCAAAATCCCTATGCCTGCCCAGTTAGCCCAAGTGAGTCAAATCTACAGTAATCTCAGTGCATTTGCGGCACTCAAGCAAGACGGTACTGTGGTGGCATGGGGCGATGCTGAATGTGGTGGCGATATCAATAATGCCGCAGAGCCTCTGGTCAATGTAAAAGAGTTATATGCGGCGGAGAATACCTGTGGTTTTGCGGCCTTAACCCGTGATGACAAACTTATCCCTTGGGGGATGGGGATGAAGCAAGTGCTGACAGGCGTTCGTTCTTTTGTGTTGGCAGAAGGGCTTTATGCGGCCATCAAACAAGATGGTAGTGTAGTCAGTTGGTCTAATCTGGATTCAACACCAGCCGAACTGCTCTCGGGTCAATATGCTGCGCCTGCGATGACCAATATTGATTTTGTGTTGATTAATAAAGGTGCCTTTGCTGCTTTAAAGCTGGGGGGAGCAGTAGTGACTTGGGGCGATGCCGCTTATGGTGGCGATAGTCGCCACGTGGCCTCTGAGCTTAACCATGTTGATCTGCTCTATGCCAACAATAATGCTTTTACCGCGAGGACGGCGACGGGAAAATTAGTGTCTTGGGGCGGGGTCAGCGATGATCAAAAAGGCCGCGAACAACTGGCAAAACTCAGCCAATTAGCGCCTGCCGTGAAAGTTGTCAACACGGATCATGGGTTTGCGGCGCTGCTGGCGGATGGCAGCGTATATACCTGGGGTGAGGGCGAATTGACTGAGCATCACGTCGCGTTTCCAGCTCGTTTATCTACTACAAAACGCGCCAATAAAGTGATTGATATTTATGCAAATCGTGGCGCATTTGCCGCCTTAACCATCAGTCGTCAACTGCACGTATGGGGCAGTAAATTCAATGGTGCCGATACATCAGTCCTACAGGATAAGTTGCAAAAAGTGCACAAGGTTTATCCCTTTGAGGAGGGGTTTGTCGCGCTACGCAAGGATAATACGGCCATTGCTTGGGAAGGTTGGGACTTGGTAGACAAGCAACCACGTTATCAAGAAGTCACTCAGGTGAGCAAAGTGGTGACCTATGAGCGGGAGTTTGCCTTTTTAAAACAGGATGGCACTGTGGTTGATGGCCACTCTGGACCCAAAACTGAAATTACCCAAGCAACGGATATTTTCCCGACAGGCTTAGGGTTTACGGTTAAACGCCAAGATGGTTCGATTGCGGTGTGGATGGGAGGCGAGGCTGCGTTAACATTAGATAAACAAGCCGTTGATTTGAGCCAAATGCGCGACATTCGCAGCAATTTGCTCGATGCCATTGCCTTAATGGCCGATGGCACAGTGCAGGCATGGAATATGATGGGCTTTAGCGGACAAGCTGCGCAATAACAAGCGCAATCACAAGTGCAAAAATAATAAAACGAAAGGGCTAAGGTTATTTACACCTTAGCCCTTTCTATTTAGGCGAGTTTTTCTCACTTTAAGCTTGATTGGCTTTGATTTCCCGCAGATAGCGATAAATCGAATGCACCGAAATCCCCAATCGAGTTGCTGCTACTTGGGCACTGTCCTTGAGTTCGAAAATCCCTAACTCGTGGAGTTGATTGACGATTTCGCGACTCTTTTGTGAAGTTGAAATCGCGGGATTCGCGCGAACCTCATGGTTCACACTGTCGATAGTGCTATGGAGCGCTTCATCAATATTGCGGGCAAACACTTCGGGCGAGCTGGTAAGTTCGCTGCTAAGGAGTTGCTCTGGCATCATAGTGCGCAGTACTGATTGCAGTGGTGCATCCATGTCGCTGTTAATACACAGTAACCCTATGGGTTGATTTTTACTGTTACGGATCACCGTCGTAATTGATCTTAGCGTCTTACCATTAGCACATTTAGTCAGGTAAGAGTTGGAAATATCCTGACCGGTTTTGAGCTTGAGCAAGGCAAGGTTGGTTATTGGAGCACCCACTTCACGGCCTGTGACATGGCCATTGGCAATTTTGACCACAGACGGATGTTTCGCATCTAGGCTGTGCAATACCACTTCTGTGTGTTGACCATACATGGCAGCGATGCCATCGACGATATTTTCGATGGATTTCAGAATATCCAGATCACTTTGCGTTAAATCTTGCAGTTTCACAATTTCAACCTTTAGTTATTAACCCGCAAATATTCAGCGGGTTAAAATCATCATGCCGACATAATATCGATAATAGTGACATCTGTGGATGACATGCCATTGAGGATCATTTTGCCAATGTTTTTAATGGTTTTCTCTACATCGGTAGCAATAATACCTTGGCCTGAGACATTGTGACTACTGAGCGCCATCAAAAATGAGCGCACGGCCGCACTGGATGAAGTGCTAACCTTCATGGCGCAGGACGCTTTAGCGCCGTCACACACCATTCCAGAGCTGTCGCTGATCACGTTTTGAATCGCGAAACAGGATTGTTCGAACGAGCCACCGGCTAAATACACCATGGCCATAGAAGCGGCTGCGCTGGTGACTGTATTGCCACAAAATGCCGACAGTGGTGGATAATGGGACTTGATATAAATCGCCCCTAGATGGCTCATAATCAAGGCGCGGGCGAGTTTTTCTTCCGAAACCTTATAACATTGTGCCGTCAATACCACAGGAATAGTTGCCGCTATGCCTTGATTACCACTGCCAAGATTACTCATGGCGGGCAAGTTTGCCCCGCCCATGCGAGCATCGGATGCTGCAGCAGTTAACATGACGATTTTATTCAGTAAGTCTTCACCGATAATGCCGGCGGCTATGCCGCTTTTCATGGTGCGGCCGACTTCAAGCCCATAGGGATTCGCCATGCCTTCATCGGATAATTTGCCGTTTAGCTCAGAGGCTTCGAGGATGAATTTGATCTCTTCGAAGGGGACTTCTTCGGCGAAGCGATAAATGGACTCGATAGTGATATCCACGCCTTCACAGATGGAACCAGTGGCTTTAGCTTGCGTGCTATCGACACTGAAGACGGATTCGCCATTGAGGCGCTTTTCGGCAATAAGCGTATGGCCGCCGCAGATTTTCACTAGGGCTTCGCGGTCGCCTTTTTTCGCGATGACACAACAATAGATAAATTCTGCTGTTTCGGTGCGCTCAACCGTTACTTTGCCCGCATCGATAAGGGCCTGTGCTCTGGCGACTTGTGCTGGTGTGATCACGGCCAATACTTCTAAGCCCGCATCAGGATTACCCGCAATGGCGCCTGCTGCAGCGGCAATTGCCAGACCGATTTTGCCTGTGCCAGGCACAAACACACCCATAGAGTTTTTATAAAGATTGTCAGACACTTGTACTGCAATTGAATCAGGTTCAACACCCAGCAAGGCGCGGGCGACGGCGGCGGCGTAAGCGGCGGCGATGGGCTCTGTGCAGCCTAATGCGGGCTTAACCACTTGTTTAATGATTTGAATATACTGCTGCCATTGGGGTTTCATGAGCTTACAACCTTATGTTAATGCTTAGATTTTAACGTGTGCTATCGCTTCAACTTCTACTTTAACGCCCAGCGGAAGGTCCTTCACTGCAAAACAGCTACGAGCTGGGCAGTCGGTTTTAAAATAGGTTTTATACACTTCGTTAAAGGCGGCAAAGTCACTGATCTCTGCAAGATAACAAGTGGTTTTAAGAATCGTTTCTAAGCTGCCACCACCCGCTTCGAGCACGTATTTGAGATTCTCTAATGATTGAATCGATTGCTCAGTAATCCCACCGTCAACTACGCTGCCTTTCTTTTTACAAACAGGGAGTTGGCCAGAGGTAAAAATGAGGTTGCCATAGGCTGTGCCATGGGAATAAGGGCCAATGGCCGCGGGAGCACGTTCTGCGTGAATAATGGTTTTCATTGTCTCTCCAACTTGCAAATAAAATTGAATGCCTAGGTCGGCGTATGTGCAACATTATTTGTATTTTTATGTTTTATTGCAATTATTTTTTAATGAATTTCATTTGTCACTGCTGTTTGTGCGCTATTTATCTCGTTTTCAGTCAAGTTGTGAGCTTTAACTCTTTGTTCAACAAAAGTTGAGTATTTTGATTGCTGAGTTTGTTTTGTTCAAATATATTTGCACAAAATGATACCAACTAGGTAAAGGTGAAATGATGGATGCAACAATTACTGCTGCACAGTGGAAAGCAGATACCCGCTTCGATAGTACGGATTGGGGCTGGATTATCATGAGTATCGGAATGGCGATTGGCGCGGGGATCGTATTCTTGCCTGTGCAGGTCGGTTTGATGGGGTTATGGGTTTTCTTACTGTCTGGCATTATTGGCTATCCTGCCATGTATATGTTCCAACGGTTGTTTATCAATACCTTAGCAGAATCTCCAGAATGTAAGGATTACCCGAGTGTGATTTCGGGTTACTTAGGTAAAAACTGGGGTATGTTGTTGGGTGGTTTGTATTTCATCATGCTGGTCATTTGGGTGTTCGTTTATTCAACGGCCATCACAAACGACAGTGCTTCATTTTTGCAGAGTTTTGGGGTCACCAAAGCGTTATTGTCAGAAAATCCTTTCTATGGTTTAGCCTTGATCTGCGGTCTTGTTGCTTTAGCCTCCCGCGGTGAGAATCTTTTGTTTAAGATCTCTACTTTTATGGTACTGACTAAGTTGGGCGTTGTCGCCGTGCTAGGGTTATTGATGGTGGATAAATGGGATATCAATAATATCGGTGCTATCCCAGCCACGGGTGATTGGTTAAAAGATGCGGTCGTTATGCTGCCTTTTACGCTAACATCGATTCTGTTTATTCAAAGTTTAAGCCCTATGGTGATTTCATACCGTTCGCGGGAAAAATCCCTTGCGGTAGCGCGCTTTAAAGCGATGCGCGCTATGAACATTGCCTTTGGCGTCTTGTTTGTCGTGGTGTTCTTTTATGCCGTGTCATTCACCCTAGCAATGGGACATGATCAGGCCGTGCGTGCATCGGAAGAAAATATCTCGGCTCTTGCTATGGTTGCCCAAGGTATGCAGGGACAAACACTAAAATTGCTGAGTTTAACCTTGAATATTTTTGCGGTGATGACGGCTTACTTTGGCGTATATCTCGGTTTTAGGGAAGCTTGCCAAGGATTGACCATGAACATGCTGCGCCGTTATATGCCTGAAGATCGTATCAACAAAAAGCTTGTTGGTTACGGCATTATGATTTTTACCATTCTATTATCTTGGGGCGCGATTGTGTTGAATGCGCCAGTGCTGAGCTTTACGTCGATTTGTAGTCCAATTTTTGGTTTAGTCGGTTGTTTGATACCCGCTTATTTAGTGTACCAAGTACCTGCATTACATAAGTACAAGGGCGTGTCGCTGTATATCATTATTATCACAGGCTTATTGCTGTGCGTATCCCCCTTCTTAGCGTTTAGTTAACACGGATTAAGTGGTACAAAAAGATAAGCTTTAAGGAATTAAAAAACCGGTATTAAGTGTAAACTCAATACCGGTTTTCTATGTTGAGCAATTATCTCGATAATGCTCTATGGTCAAAGTTTGAATTGAGATGTGGCGTTTTTTAGTTCATCGGCAAAATCGACTAATCCCTCAGAAACATTGCGAACCTGCGACAGAATTTGCAATGTCTGTTCAAATGAAGCGTTCATATTGACGACGTTATCGACCACTTGAGAAGCGACCGAGGCTTGCTCCTCCGTTGCCGAGGCGATGTGAGTATTCATACTATTGATACTGACAATCTGCTGTTGAATTGATTTCAGTGCACTCCCTGTATTTTGAGCATTGGTTTCATTTTCCGATGACTTCGACATCGCCACATTCATGGTATTGACCGAGGAAATGGCCGCCGTTTTAAGGTTTTGTAACACATGGCGAATTTCAGTGGTTGCATCGGCTGTTTTAGAGGCGAGAGCGCGAACCTCATCAGCGACTACGGCAAAGCCTCGTCCTTGCTCACCTGCGCGGGCGGCTTCGATGGCGGCATTAAGTGCCAACAGGTTGGTTTGCTCGGCAATAGAGGTAATCACATTTAAGATAGAGGTGACATTTTCAGTATCTCTGGCGAGCTCGTTGATTGAGTTAGAAGCCGCCTGAATTCCTGTATTTAATTGCTGTGAAATATCGATTGTGCGCTGAACGACTGTCATACCTTGCATCGCTTCTTTCTCCGCGACCTGTGCTGCACTGGCGGCTTGGCGGGCATTTTGCGAGATTTCGATGACAGAGTGACGCATGTCTTCCATTGAGACTTGTACTGCACTGGCATCATGGCTTTGCCGCTGGGTGGCATGCGTCGCATCTTCCATGCGCTGTTTTAGTGAGCGCGAGCTATCAAGTAAGGGATCGGTAACATTCACCACCCTTCGAATAGAATCTCCGAGCAAGCGAAGAAATCGATTGAAGTTACTTGATACTTGGCCGAGTTCATCACTACCAGATACTTTGAGCTGATGACTAAGATCGCCTTTTCCATCGGCCAGCTCACTCAGTGACTGGGCGACATTACGCGCAGATGAGCTGATAGCGCGTGCAATGGCAATAGTGACAATCAACATCACAATCAGCAAAGCGATGCCAATGGAGAGGGTGAGCCACAAACTTTGCGCAGATCTGTCGCCAGCTTCTTTTATCGATTGTTTAAATTCGAGTACTTTGCTTTGTTTGTAATCTTGTATTTCATTAAGTACAGCTTCATAGGCTTGGGATTTTTCTTGGCTGATCTGGCCAATGTTTGCCATATCAATCGTACCCGCCAACATGCCTTTAGCCAGCTTAATCGTCATGTCGTTATAGCGGGTTAACTTAGCGGATAGATTGCTGAGTTTATTGGCTTGTGAGGGATCGACACTATTTAATTGTTGTAGGTTTTTACGTAAAGATTCATACATAGTACCTGCATTAGTTAACAGGTCTTCGTCGGCAAAAGAAACCGATTGAGTATAAAGTTCATCGAGTCGTTGGATAAAAAACACGTTTTGATTGGCGAGTTCAACTCTTTGGTAAACTTGCTGCTCCATATAATTAAGTGTGGTGCGATTTTTATTTATGGAGATGACACTAATGCTTAAGTTTAAAGCGAAAATGATGACTGCTAAAATAAATATCGCGATAACTTTTTTAAAAATAGAAATATCATTAAAGAAATTCATCCCTTGCCCCCAAGTTGTGCCGAGCTTGAGCTCGGCACTCCAATCTAAAACTCGGCAATAACTTTTACCGAATCATTGGCCTCACTACTATCAATATAGCCAATAATATTGGGGTTCGATGCAACTAATTTTATCATCTCCGCCCCACTAGTGACTTCCTTGGGTGGCGTTCCTTTGCCTGTAAATACTTTTTGTGACCAATATGACTTAAGTTGGCTGGATGACTTGCCCAGCACTTTAGTATCAAAGGTTTCCCTTAATGGCATAGCACTGTCAAGATTGACCGGCACGGCCTGCGCTCCACCAGGAAAGGTCTTTGTTTTCCCTAGAAAAATATTTTCAATAACCTTTTGGTCGACAGTGTCTGCATTACTGGGATGAACGATGACAACCACACCAGCAAATAGTGGCATTGAGACTAAGCTGAGTAGGATTAAGCAAAGTAACTTATTCATTTCTCTCTCCTAAAATACTAAGTCAATGCCAAGACTGATGGATTTCGAATCCCCTGCGACTTTCATGCCTGGGCCACCATCATCTTTAACGTCATCATACTGAATTTTAAAGGCCGCCGAAGGATGGAAATCCCAACGTATACCTGCAGAACTTGTATGGTGAACTTCACCGCCTTCACCATCATTGAAGTCCGAATAGGAAATGTAAGGCATCACTGAATCGATACGATAGCCGAACGAGAGAAGATAAGTATCTAGATTACTCCCATCGAGATCTAAGCGGTTAAGCTCAGATAAAAAAAGGAAATTCTCATAATCTATATTAACGGATAGGCCATAAAACTTACCCGTACGTTGGTTGCTACCATTCCATTCCTGCTGAATACCACCAATATAACGTTCGTTAGTGTATTGCATATGCGTGAGGCGAATATCTAACCAATCTTTATTGAATTGAACAACAATACCGCCTATATCCTTCCATACTTCTCGGGTATTTTCGAGGAAGAAAAAATCAGATAAAAGCTTATTAGGTTCGCTATCTTCGCTACCGTAATAAACTTGTCCAGACATAGTCCAGTCGCCAATTAAATAGTTATATAAGGCGCTGACACCTGTGTAGTTAAATATTTGCCATGTGTAATTATCTGCGGGTGGACGTATCCAAGGATAAGCATATCCAACATCAAAAAAGTCACTGTAATAGTAGAGCGGTAAGCGTTTTTTACCTCCTTGTACTGTCCAATGATCATTGATCTCATAGGACAGATAAGCCCATTCAAAACTTGCCGAAAAGTCATCAGCCCCGCGGGAAACAACCTGTGCCGTGGCAGATAAACCTTCGAGTAAATCCGCTGAGAATTGAATACCAAATAAGGTATCGGGTTTGAAACTAATATCTTCATCATAGGCGCCAACGAGTGGATAGTCGGCGAGAAAGGTGGGGCCTAAATCAAACTCTGCAACGCCCGAACCTTCGAGAACTTGACCAGCAACAACTGAGGCAAAACCTGAAATGTTGACTTCTGCATAAGCGGTGGAGCTGAGCAAAAGTGAGCAAAGACCTAATGAAAGCTTATGTTTCATAAAAAAGCCCTTTAAGTGAGTATATTCGTTTTTAAGCCTAGAACAGGTACAAACATACGCAAACTTTTATTAAACATTTTTGCAACATGGTGGTTTGGCTCTCATTTTGAAAGATAAGTTTGATATTTTATGAGTAAAAAGCGTTAGGTAATTCGAGCTAACTTAAGTCAAAACTGTAAGTTCAATATTCTAAATTTGGAATGATTACTCAGCCATACCATTAAACTGTTCAGGTGAGACTGTGTTCTCCCTGAAAACTGTTTCGAAAATTCGCCAAAGAATATTATTGATTTTGCTAAATGAGAGACTCAAAGCTTGAGTGAAAAGTGGTGAGATAATTATCTTTATTAACAATATTAGCCAAAGCTAAATGTGGTTGTTATTTAGCCTTTAGATTATAAAAATAACGCAATGGATACTTTTTATTAAACTAAAATTGGGCTTTTTACATAAAAATGCTCTAAATCTATCATTGATTATGCTTGTTAAGTCAACGTCGATATTTATTCCATTTTCATGAGTATGCCAGCGCTGTAGCATATTTTACTGAGTCTTTTTCTCCGATGTCGTGGTTTTATACTGTATGGTTAGCGGCTTGATTGCTGCACAGTGCTATAGCACCTATAATCTTGCTCTCTTATGTTGAGTTTCTCTTCTTTCTAAACATGATCCAATAAAAGGAATGTCATAATGCAAAGACGCAATTTTTTAAAAAGTGCGGCTATTTTGTCGACTGCGGGTTTTATCACGCCGGTACTGGCATCTTCCTCTAAATCGAGTGTCGTTGAACATAGCTCAAGCGATGGACGCCGCCGTTTTACCTTAATCAATACTTACCATCTTATTGCCCCAGAAGGGTCTGAGGGTGTGGTTAAGTTGTGGATCCCTTTGCCCGAAGACACGCAATTCCAATTGGTGAGTCAGCTGAATTTTACGGGCAGTTTTAAAGACGCCTATATCAGTTCAAACAACAGTTATGGCGCTAAAACCCTGTTTGCGACTTGGCCCGATGCCAAAGCGAATATGACAATAACGGTTGAGCTTGATATTGAAACGATAGATTGGGAACCCGTTAAAAGCGGCGCCTTAACCCATTACCGCACCCCAGAGCAGATACATTATCCTGCAGATGTTGAACGTTATTTGCTGCCGACTAAACACATGCCGCTTAATGGTATTGTGAAGCAAACAGCAGATAAGATCGTTGGCAGCGAGACTGAACCACTGAAGCAAGCACGACTGATTTATCTTTGGGTTAGCGCTAATATGTTTCGCGATAATAGCGTGATTGGCTGTGGTACGGGTGATGTAGCAAGTATCCTCGAAAGTGGCAAGTTAGGCGGTAAGTGTACCGATATTAACTCAGTATTTGTGGCGCTAATGCGCGCAGTGGGGATCCCTGCACGTGAGATGTTTGGGATTCGCTTAGGTCAGGCTATCAAGATGGGCGAATATTCTAAAAAGGCCTTTGGTAGTGCCGATGACAAAGGGGTTGCCGATGTCAGTGGTGGTCAACATTGTCGCGCTATGTTCTATTTAGCGGGTTATGGTTGGTTGCCAGCCGATCCTGCCGATGTGACAAAAATGCGTTTGACGGAGAAAAAAGAACACAGCGATCCCGCAGTTCAGGCCGTGAATGATTACCTCTTTGGCAATTGGGAAATGAACTGGGTTGGCTTTAACTATGGCCGCGACTTTGATTTATTCCCTACAGCCGAACAGACACCACTGAATAACTTTGGTTACCCGTATGCCGAAGTTGATGGCGATCCCGTGAACTATTATGAGCCTAAAGTGTTTGCCTATGACTACCAGTCAACCGAACAACGCTAAGGGCCTCTTAGCGACTATGGCCGCCGCAGTGGTTGCTGCGGTTGCTTCAAGCCTATGCTGTATTGCACCGCTTATTTATCTGGTGTTCGGGGTGTCGGCCGCAAGTCTGTCGGGGATTGAGCAACTGAGCTGGCTGCAAGTGCCCATGTTGATACTGTCGTCTGGGCTGATTCTGATGGGATTTTGGCGGCTCTATTTTGCTAAAAAGCCACTGTGTACCGCGACGTTGAGTCGTACTCAGATGCTGTGGCTGTACTGGTTAACTGTACCTGTTGTGCTGGCATTTCAGTCATATCCTTTTGTATTACCTTGGTTATTAGAGGTGCTTGAATGAAGTTAGTGTTATTTCTCGCCTTAAGTATGTGTTCAGCGTCGAGCTGGGCGGCAAACGTGCTGGTCACCTTAGATGTTAAGGGCATGACTTGTCCGCTGTGTGTCACTGTCGTGAATAAAGCGCTGCGTAAAACCGATGGGGTGATTAAGGCCAAGGCTTCGTTAAAAACGGAGCAAGCCTTAGTGACAGTGCCAGAGGATTTTAATCTAGATAGTTTGCTTAAGGCCGTCGACGAAACTGGGTATAAGGGCAGTATTAATAAGGTAGAAAAACAATCCTAAGCGTTGGTGTCTTTAGTAACGGATTGAGTGACATTATAAAATATCAGTCTAGCTTCAAATGATTAGACTGATATTTCACCGAGAAAATACACTCTGTATCCCACTTGTTACTTCCTTCACTGCCAATTTTTTCCTTTGCGGGTCATTTCTTCGTTAGCTGTAATACACCTCGGACTCGATACGACGTTGCCGCTCTTCATTTTTCTCCGATGATTCTTTAATCAGATCCAATTTTTGCGCTTGCAGTAATTCTAGTTGCTTGGCTTTTTGTTCTTCAGATAGATTTTCATCGGCTGCAACCTTCGCCATTTCTTCATCTATCTTATTAATTTTATCCCTATCGACTCCTGTACGGTTATCTAAAATAGCCTGCATGGCTTTGTCCAACCTGTTGATGCTTTTGTCTGGTTCAGGCGTGCCTGCAATGGCTTGCACATTACCCGTGTAGCCTTGTTTAGCGTTAGGGGCCAGATGGCTATAGGTATCGGCAGTCGTTACCGATGCTGCAGAGGAGAGCGTTACAGTATCTTGGCTTATTGATGAAGTTAGATTCGCCGCCGTTATTGAATTTGCACGAGTTCCTAGGCCATTTGTGCTCGGCTCGACTTGCTTGAGTGGCACATTGGCATAACTTTTCGCAAAGGTATTGGTATAACTATTAGGGTTAATTGTGCTCATATCCGACTCCTTTATATATGAATCTGTCCCTTGGTCACTTGCGGTTTAAAATGTTGAGCGGTTAACTAATGGGTGTTGCTGGACGTTTCAATATTATCTGATGACAACTTTGCAATTTGAATTAGCAAGTTATAGGCCAAGTTAGGTTTATTTGTGGTTGATTTATCAGGAGTCACTGTTAAACGATACTTTTAAAAAATATTTATACAAAAACTTGATCCTTGTACAACTATGGTCCGTAATTAAAGACATAGTGATACAAGGAGCCTACTTATGTACAAGTTTAACCCGCAGCGAATTCAGATTGGGATCAGCGCTTGTCTATTGGGGGAGAAAGTTCGTTTTGATGGCGGACATAAAAATTCGACCTATTGTAATCAAGAGATTAAGCAATTTTTCGATTATGTGCCCATCTGTCCTGAAATGGCGATTGGCTTAGGTGCCCCCCGGAAAAGTATCCGACTAGTCCGTGATGGGGAAACCATCTTAGTTCAGAGTGGTGACGGTAGCTTAGATGTGACCGATAAGCTCAATGAATACAGCGAAAACAAGGTTGAAGAGCTCGATTTCCTTGGCGGATACTTGCTTTGCGCTAAGTCGCCAACCTGCGGCATGGAGCGGGTAACAGAGTATAAAATTGGCACTAACAATGGTTCTAAGTCTGGCATTGGTGTATTTGCTCGCAAGTTGATGGAACGATATCCACTATTGCCCGTGGAAGAAGAAGGCCGCTTGCATGACATGGTGCTGCGGGAGAACTTTTTCACCCGCGTTTATGCCTATCACGATTGGCACCTGATGAAACATGAAGGGCTGACTAAGCATAAGTTAGTGAAGTTTCATTCCCGCTATAAATACCTATTAATGGCACACAGCCCGACATGGTATCGCGAGCTTGGGCCGATAGTGGCCAATATTGAGGATCTTGAGCAAAGCGCGACCCGCTACTTTGAAGGCTTTATGACGGCGCTGAAAATTAATGCGACCCGTAAAAATCATACTAGTACGCTGCAGCATATTCAGGGTTACTTTAAAAAGCATTTGAGCAAAGAGCAAAAGATAGAACTGTCTGAAACGATTATGAAATATCGCCAAGGTCTATTGCCGTTATTAGTACCTATCACGCTCATTAACCATTATTTACGCGAATTTCCAACACCTTATATTGAAGAGCAAGTGTACTTAAACCCTCATCCTGAGGCGTTAAAGCTGCGCTATGCCTATTAACGTTTACCTAATCGCATTCAGTTGATTTTAGCTTTTGATTTAGTGAGTTATTACTGAAATATGAAACAAACTATAGAGAACACGGCCCACACAGAACCCAATGGTGAGATATTACTCCCCATCGGTGAAGTGTCGGCCTTAACGGGCGTGAATGCCGTGACCTTAAGGGCATGGCAGCGCCGTTTTGGCTTGGTGATCCCTGCACGTACACCCAAGGGGCACAGATTATATACGAGTGAAAATATCCAAGAAATCCATGAGATTAATGCATGGCTAGCTAAAGGTGTTGCGATCAGTAAGGTTAAACCTTTGCTGATGAGTGCTGCTAAATCTTCGTTTACAGAAATAGTTCAAACTCAAGCCATTGATTTATGGTGCGAGCAAGTCACTGCGCTTAATACGGCATTATTCGACTTCAATCAGCACAAATTACAGCAGATTTTAGATGATGCATTTGGCTTATATCCTTTCCAATTGGTGAAAGAAAAGTTGCTACAACCTTGGCTTAATCAACTCGAGGACTTAGTGAATGAGCGGCTCGATGCCGAGTTGATTATTGCTTGGTTAAAGAGCGAGTTACTTAACCGAGTGGGTGGACGTCATGCCTTTAATGGGCAGGCCGTGACGGCGAGAATCGCTCTGGTGAGTCTATCCCGTGGGGCACATACCTCGCTTAATTCCACCCGCACTAACATTTTATTTTCTCTACTTCTATCGCTCGAGTTAGCGTCGCTGCGGGTATCGGTTATTGATCTTGGCGAGCAAGCCATGGGCAGTTTACCTTTGCTGCGAGGCAGGCTTAACGTCGATGCACTTTTGCTTATTCCCGACTCAAATCATTCGGGTTCTGAACAGACTGAAATGCTGACTGTATTGGAACAAATGACTTTCCCATGCTGGTTTATGGGGCCTTTTGCGCCAACGTTAAGCTTTTTATCTGCTTTTTTGGCGTCTTCGACGACGGACTTGATTGGGAAAATACCATCTCGTTTAGCGGGGAAGGTGAATAGAAGTCGTAAGCACAGTGGAAAGATGAATACCGTGAATCAAAGCGAGCAGATAAATAGCGAGAAAAACAATGATATTAGCTAACGATTCAATGCCAATAGATTCAATTCCAATAAAAGTGCAGGGCAATAATGCACTGATGTGGTTTCGCCAAGATTTACGCCTTGCCGATAATCAGGCATTAACCGCCGCTTGCGATTGGGCGCGGGAGAATAGCGTGGCACTTAAGGCGATTTATATCGCTACGCCAACCCAGTGGCAGCGCCATGACGTTGCACCCATTCAGTTGGATTTTATCGAACGTCATATCAATTTACTTACCCAAGGACTGGCGAGTCTTGGTATTAGATTCGAGTTAATTCAGTTAGATACCTTTGCTGATGTACCTGAGTTTATCGGTCACTATTGCCAGCAACAGGGGATTGGTCGAGTGTTTGCTGGTCGCGAGCCTGAGATTAACGAGCAACTGCGCGACCAAGCCTGTATTCAGGCGGGTATCCCTCTAGTGTTAACCGAAGAACACTGTTTGCTTAAGCCGGGTACTGTGCTGAATTTATCCGGCGACATGTACAAGGTTTTCACTCCTTTTAGCCGTAAGTGGCGAGAAATTGCCGCCCGCCATGCCATTTTGCCGCTTCCTGTTCCGGCGCCACTTGGACCTGTGTTGGCCGAGCCAAAGCCGCTTTTGTTTAACAATGTCACTAAAATGTCGAGTGAACTTTGGGCTGCGGGAGAAGGGCAGGCGAAGCGTTTACTCTCAGCATTTATTCTGCAAAAAGTGCAGGATTATAAGCAAGATAGGGATTTCCCCGCCATTGATGGTACTAGCTCAATTTCACCCTATCTGGCCATTGGTGTGGTTAGCCCAAGACAATGCGTTGCCGCGCTGTTGCATCACTTCCCTGAGGTGATTGTTGACGACACTAGCCCTGCTCGTACTTGGTTAAATGAGCTTACTTGGCGTGAGTTTTACCGTCATTTGCTGGTGGCATTTCCCGATTTATCTAAGAATCACAATTTCAATCGTCAAGCCGACCATGTGCAGTGGCGCAATAACCCGCAGGAGTTTGCTGCTTGGTGTGAAGGTCGTACTGGCTATCCGATTGTGGATGCGGCTATGCGCCAACTCAATCAAACGGGTTGGATGCACAATCGGCTGCGTATGGTGGTGGCGAGTTTCCTGACTAAACATCTGCTGATTGACTGGCGCTGGGGCGAGCGCTATTTCCGCCAAAAACTGATTGATGGTGACTTAGCCGCGAATAATGGCGGCTGGCAGTGGTCTGCGGGTTGTGGCTGCGATGCTCAGCCTTATTTCCGTATTTTTAATCCTATAAGCCAGAGTGAAAAGTTTGATCCAGATGGCAGCTTTATCCGTAAGTATTTACCAGAGCTCGCATCTTGGGGAATTAAGCAATTACATCAACCCAGTACAGCGCAGACACCGTCCTTGTTTGAACCGCCGTTATTCAACACTAAAACGGCTTATCCAAGTGCGATTGTCGAGCACAGTGCAGCAAGAGCAAGGGCATTAACCGTATTAGGCGTATTGAAAAAGGCCACGGCCCAATAAATAGGATCAGGAGCAATAACAAGATGATAAACCAAGCGACGACTGAGACTAATACGCTTGTTGATGATTTTATTCAGCTTTATCAAGCTTTGAATAAAGATAACTTGCATCTGTTAGGTCGGGTTTACGACGACAGTATTAGTTTTACCGATCCTATGCATCAAATCACAGGGCTAGCGTCGTTAACTCAGTACTTCGCGAAGTTATATAAGAATGTTAAGCATATTCAGTTTGAGATCAAAGAAGTGCAGCAGGATGCGAACCAAGCCGCGCTGTTTTGGCAGATGCAATATTGCCACCCTAAGTTGAATAAAGGCGAACTTATCCGTGTTGACGGCATGAGTCAACTTAAGTTCGACGACAAGATTTATTTTCACAGGGATTACTTCGACTTAGGGCAAATGTTGTACGAGCATTTGCCTTGCATGGGCGGGCTTATCCGTTTGCTCAAAGATAGGGCGGCAAAATAATGAGCGCTGTTAAGCCATTGAAAATAAATACCGTGCTGATTACGGGTGCAAGCTCAGGCATTGGGCTGCGACTGGCTCAGGATTATTTAGCCTTAGGTTGGCATGTCATTGCCTGTGGCCGATCGCAAGAAAGGTTAGAGTCGTTAGCCTTGAATGAACTAGTCGGTGCTACGTTGTTTATCTTCGATATATCCCAGCGCGACCAAGTTCAACAAGCTGGCCAAAATGTAGCTGAGCTATTGGCGAAAACAGATTCTCAGCTCGATTTGGTCATTTTGAATGCGGGCAGTTGTGAATATATTGATGATGCTAAGGCTTTCGATGATGTGTTGTTCGAGCGCGTTATCCATACCAATCTAATTGCAATGGGATATTGCCTCGGGGCATTTTTACCTTTAATGCCAAGGGGTTCACGTATTGGCTTAATGAGTTCCAGCGCTATTTATTTACCTTTCCCTCGCGCTGAAGCTTACGGCGCCTCTAAAGCCGGCGTGCAGTATTTAGCCTCGAGTCTTGCGCTCGATCTTGCCAAGAACGACATAGGCGTGAGCTTGATTTGCCCTGGTTTTGTGGCGACACCACTGACCGCAAAAAATGATTTTTCTATGCCAATGCAAGTGAGTGTACAAACCGCTTCTAAGGCGATACGTAATGGGCTGAAAGGTGGCAAGCGCGAGATCCATTTTCCGCGACGCTTTACTTATCTATTGAAGTTGATGTCGTTTTTACCTGCCTTTGTGTGGCAAAAAATGATTGCAAACGATACTCAAGCCAAGCCGCTAAAGGACAATAGTTTATGAAAAATATCGCCATCATCGGCACCGGCATTTCTGGATTAACCTGTGGCCATCTATTAAGTGAGTCGCACAGGGTTACAGTGTTTGAGGCCAATGACTATATCGGCGGCCACACGGCGACAGTCGATGTGGAGCATCAAGGGCAAACCTACGCTATAGACACAGGTTTCATCGTGTTTAATGACAGAACATATCCACGATTTGAACGTTTATTGGCTCGCCTTAATGTCACCATATTACCGACTGAGATGAGTTTTAGCGTGCACAATGCGCTGACTGGGCTTGAATACAACGGCCACAATTTAGGTAGTTTGTTTGCCCAAAAGCGTAACCTCCTGAATCCACGCTTTTGGGCCTTTTTAAAAGAAATTTTGCGCTTCAATAAAGGCTGTAAGGCACTCTATCAACAGGATATTTATCCCGAAGGTAACTTAGGTGATTATTTAGACAATGAACACTTCTCACCATTTTTCGCTGAGCATTACATTTTGCCCATGGGCGCAGCGATTTGGTCTTCGAGCATAGAAGATATGCGCGCGTTTTCGTTGAAGTTTTTTATTCGTTTCTTCCAGCACCATGGTTTATTAAATGTCAGTGATAGACCCCAGTGGTATGTGCTAAAGGGGGGCTCGCGTAGCTATATTCCTGATCTTATTGCGCCCTTTAAAGACAATATCCGCCTTAACTCACCCGTGACAGGTATTGAGCGCCATGGCAATGGGGTGAAGTTACAAGTTCACGGTGAATGGTTGGAATTTGATGAGGTGATTTTAGCCTGTCATAGTGACCAAGCACTGCGGATGTTAAACGATCCTACGCCAACAGAACGCGCCATTTTAGGCGACCTCAGCTACCAGAATAACGATGTGGTGCTGCACATGGATACACGTATTTTACCGAAGCGAAAAGCCGCTTGGGCGAGTTGGAATTATAGGTTAGATGGTAACCTAAAACGTCCAGCGTCAGTGACTTATAACATGAACATACTGCAACAGTTGCCAGCCAATGCGCCGACCTTTTGTGTCACCTTGAATCAGTCAGAGTTGATTGATGAGGCGAAAGTGATACGCCGCTTCAATTATGCCCACCCAGTGTTTAACGAAGCCAGTCTTAAGGCTCAGGGCCGCCGTGAGGAAATATCCGGGCAAAATCATACCCATTTTGCTGGCGCCTATTGGCACAATGGTTTCCATGAAGATGGCGTTCGCAGTGCACTTGATGTGTGTGCCCATTTTGGTGTCAGCCTATGACAGGTTTAAATGTGACAGGTCTAAATATGACAGAGCTCAATAGCGGTATTTATTACGGCACTGTATCCCACAGCCGTTTTACGCCGATTAAACATAGTTTTAGTTATGCCATGGCGCTGTTGGCGATTGATTTAGATGAAGTCGATAAGATCAGTGCCATGGGGCGAGTTTTTGCCAGCCAGCGCCACGCTTTACTGAGATTCAATCCTAAAGACTATTTAACTTCTTTTACGACTACATCCAATGACAGCGGTGAAGTGGCTGTTGTCGATCCGAGCGCAGCTGCACTCAAGAGTCGCGTATTGACTCAAGTGGCAGCGTTAGGCGCAGATAAACTGTGCGATCGAGTTTTGTTTGTGGGTCAGATCCGTCATTTTGGCGTGTATTTTAGCCCAGTAAATTTCTACTTTTGTTATCAAGATCAAACGCCTTTATACATGTTGGCCGAGGTGAGTAACACGCCTTGGGATCAGCGCCATTGCTATTTAGTCGATTTAGCCGCGCCCAAACCTTCTGACAAAGTGTTTCACGTGTCTCCCTTTATGACTCTCGATATGCGTTATCTCTGGCATGTGTCTGCGCCGAGTGAAGACTTAAACATTGGTATTGAAAACAAGTCGATGCAAGAGAATGGCAAAAAACTGTTTAATGCCAATTTAGTGATGAAACGCCAACCGATCACGGCGGCCAATTTACGGACGCTTTTGTTTCGCTTCCCTTTTATGACTCTCAAGATCTTCTTCGGGATTTATTGGCAAGCGCTAAAACTCTTTTTTAAACGTGTGCCCTTTGTGCCGCATCCAGCTCAGATGGAGAAATAACATGGAAAATACGGCTTCGCAAACCTCAGTCACCACAGGGAAACTGCCCGACAGTATTGCGCGTAAAGTCTTGCTTAAGGCGCTGGAAAGTCTCCCACATGGCTGCTTGACCTTGGTTGAGGGCGACAAGAGTTATCGTTTTGGTGAGAGTCATACCGACTTGCACGCTACGCTTGTGGTTAAACACCCGAGTTTTTATCGTCAAATAATGCTTTCAGGCTCCATTGGTGCGGGTGAAGGTTATATTCAAGGCCATTGGACGAGCCCTGATCTCACCAAAGTCGTACAACTGTTTGCCCGTAATTTAGCCTTACTCGATAAGATTGAAGCCAAATTCTCTTGGTTAACTGGCACGATAAACCGTGTGAAGCATGTGCTGAATCGCAATTCTCAAGAGGGCTCAAAGCGGAATATTCTCGCCCACTATGATTTGGGTAATGCTATGTATGAGCAATTCCTCGACCGTGAAATGTTGTATTCCAGCGCGCTTTATCCACATGAGGAAGCCAGTTTGCAGGAAGCGCAGTTGTTTAAGCTGATGACTATTTGTGAACGACTCGATTTACAGCCAGGTCAAACCTTGCTTGAGATTGGTACAGGCTGGGGCGCGCTGGCTATTTATGCGGCTAAGCATTATGGCGTACACGTTACAACAACAACGATTTCAGATGCGCAATATGCCTATACCAAAGCCCGTGTCGAACGCGAAGGGCTAAGCGATAAAGTGACGCTGTTGACAGAGGACTATCGCAATCTCACTGGAGAATACGACAGGGTTGTTTCTATCGAGATGATTGAAGCGGTAGGGCATGAGTATTTACCAGGCTTCTTTAAAAAGTTGGAAACATTGTTAAAACCCAATGGGCGCATGCTGCTACAGGCGATAACGATTGCCGATCAACGTTACGACAGTTATCGCAAAAGTGTGGATTTTATTCAGCGTTATATTTTCCCCGGTGGCTGCTTACCCTCAGTGAGCCAAATGGTCGGTCACATTGCTAAACAGACGGACATGGTGGTCTGGTCGCTCAATGATATGGGGCTCGATTACGCTAAAACCTTAAAACATTGGCATGAGAATTTTGATCATGCGATAGGCGAAATCCAAGCTTTAGGTTATGGCGATGATTTTATTCGGATGTGGAAATTTTACCTAAGTTATTGTGAAGGTGGATTTTTAGAACGTACCACAAGCACTGTGCATTTAGTGGCTGTGCGTCCGGACTATCGCATTGCTAGCCATCATCCCCCAAGCCATAGCCCTAATGCGATGTAATCTGTTTTGATTAAGCAGTCACTTTAGTGGAAATAACCATTTTCGTTGGAATGAGCCGCTTTGTTTGCAGCAAGATAAAAGTGAGGCAAAGATGAAGTCCATGTTAGCTAACTCTCGGGTTCCTTTTAAACATCAGGGCTTTATTCTCTATAACGCCTTGAGTTTTCAGGCTGTGTGGTGGTCTAGTGTACTTTGGCTTAACACCTCACTGTTGTTAACTATCCCTTTGTTATTATTTCACTTTATCCTGCTAGCTTCCTTAGGTAAGCCCGAGTATCGCAAAGTGGATTTGCTATTGATGCTAAAGGTTGCAGCCTTAGGAATAGGCGTCGATACCGTACTCTCTGTTTTAGGGGTGTTTGAGTTTGCTCTTTTCCCTTGGTGGCTTGGTTGCCTGTGGCTGCATTTTGCTTTGACCCTGAATCATAGCTTGGCCTTTATGCGACCTTTACCGCTGATATTTCAGGCGTTACTCGGGGGCATTTTTGGCGGGTTAAGCTATTTGGCTGGCGCACAATTTAATGCCGTGAGTTTGCCCTATGGCAATGTCATTTCTGCTGTGGTGTTATTTTTGGTTTGGCTAGTCTTGTTGCCATTTTTAACCCAACTTGCTAATCCCTATGGATTTAATCGAAGCACTAAAGCGCGTTCTTTTACTGTGTTTGGGCGTTAATTATTGAGTTGTAGGAATTGATCGCGGTTAAGTCATTATGCTGTTTTTAGTTAAGTACCAGTTGTAAGACATTATGCAGTAAAAGGGGGATCCCATGTCGTCAGTTCGTAATCGTAGCCCAAATCTTGGTTTTTCATTTTTGAACTCAAGCTGCTTAAGTCTATTGGCCCTTAGTTTATTGGCCGCACCTTTAAAAGCGTTAGAGGCGAAAACGCCTGATTTTGAAAATATTACTATCGAACTGAATGATGCCGCCGATGTGACGCAGACTTTTCAGGAAGTGGGCCGCGGGGAAATGGATTGGCTGTGGTTTAGTTTGTATAAGGCGAGACTGATGACGGTAAATGGCCGTTATCAACAGGGGCAATATCCTCTGCTGTTAGATATTGAATATTATCGAGATATTGAGTCAGAGGATTTGCTCGAAGCGACAAAAGATCAATGGAAGCATCTAGCGTTTGCCGAAAATGATATCCAACGTTGGTTGGGTTCATTAAATGCGACTTGGCCCGATGTGAAGCAGGGCGACCATTTAAGTTTTAAGGTGATAGATGGACAAACGAGTCAGTTTTTCTTTAATCATCAACCACTCGACATTATCCATGATGCTAATTTTGCTGAGGCATTTTTAGCGATTTGGTTATCGAAAGCTACTAGTCGTCCTGATTTGCGGGCGCAATTACTCGGAGAAAAACCATGCGATTGTTGAAACGGCTTGTCGGCCGAAAGTTATTTTTAGGTTTAATAATGATAGGGCTGTTGTCGAGTTGTTCATCGGTGGAAGTGACTGATTATAAAGATACTCATCCGACATTGGTTTTGGAGTCATTTTTTAATGGGCCATTAAAAGCCTCTGGGGTCGTACAAGATTTTAGTGGCAAAGTAATCCGCAAATTCAATGTCATTATGGAAGCCAGTTGGCAGGGAAGTGAGGGAGTCATTAATGAATGGTTTGTGTATGATGATGGTGAAACTCAAACTCGTGTGTGGCGCATCAAGGCACTAGGGGAAGGGCGATACTCAGGAACTGCAGGTGACATTATCGGTACTGCCGATGGCCAATCTAGCGGCAGTGCGCTACGTTGGAAATACGATATGTTATTGCCTGTGGATGGTGAGGAATATCAAGTTCATTTCGACGATTGGATGTTCTTAGTGAATGATAATACCATTATAAATCAGAGCGATATTATTAAGTTTGGCATCACAGTTGCTAAAGTCACTTTAGTTATTCAAAAATAGTCTCAGCAATTTTTAGTTAAGTTGGCTTACCCCAGCTTGTCTTGGATTAACTCTGTTGATTAAGACTTAAATTGGCTTAAACAGTATAGCTTGGCTAATAACCCCCTTTTTTCTGCATTAAAGTGTTGAAGTCAAACCAAAGTTGCAGTTAGGCATTTTTGCTAGTGGCATAAGTGATATATGGGGGTAAGGTTATTGCAACCAATTGTTTAAATTTAATTAATCTGAGCTTAAGTCTAAGTCTAAGTCTAAGTCTAAGTCTAAGTCTAAATAGATAGGGGGTAGTCGATGAAAAAACACGTTGTTTTATGGGGAGTATTTTTAAGTCTGTCGTTAACTGCTTGTTCATCTTTTGACTTTAAGTTTGAGGATCATTCTGAGAAACAAGTCGATCCTCATCAACCCGCAAGCGATCCTATGGTGCAAGATAATGAACGTCGTATTCGAGATGCGAGAAAAGACGGTCAGTTAGAATCCGATTTTCTAAAACCTAGGTATCCAGTTAAGTTTAAATAAGAAAATGCCTTAGGAACTCACTTCAACCTCAATACTTAACTATCAATAGCAAGTATTAAGGTTGTTAGGGGAGAGGCGAAGAACTAACCCGCTTGACGACTGTTATCTATCGATTTTTTGTCATAATATTCAAACGGAAACAGATTACGAATCCTTTGCTTTACATTGTCACTCACGTTGGCAGAAATATGTAAGCGTACATCTCCTGATTTTTCAGCCCTAACAGTACAAGTCAGTTTTTCTGTTTTAGCGATTTGGCGGCATTCCCGTTCGAATCGTTCGGGGATCTTGCCCTTATGCTGAGTCATACGGCCATCTTTAAAATGCATTTCAAAAATAGTCAGACCTTTCTTGCCACCAAATATCAGTTTGTAAACGAGAAATATACCAATAGCGACAAAAATGAGTTTGAAAATATCGGCTGTCATAACGTCTCCTATCTTATGTTTATAGAACCAAGATACTCCCGAGTTAGTTGTTTTAACAGTGCGCTAACGCGCAATTTTGAATTGGCAATAAAATGATTCCAGCCTAGACTTAACTGGCTAAGGAAAAGTAACCCCTCAGTTAAGGAAAACGCCATGTACTTATCAAATGCAGATCGTTGGTCATTATTGTGTAAGAAGCAAATCGATGTTATCGAAAAACTTGCTACACATTTCCCCGAGAGAAAAGCACATCTAAGTGAGCTCACTCAAGGGTGGCGCCATGTTCAACATCAAGTTCAAGCAGGTGATAGGCCTATGCCACTCGAGCTCATCAAATAAGCACGATTGAGTCATTTGGAACTAGATAGTTTGTATAAGAACGCAAAGCCACTCAATAATGAGTGGCTTTTTTATATGGCGAATATAAAACTATCATTTATAGGGGTAAAGGATTAAGTGATTGTCTGTTGCATGAAGTCAATAAATTATCTTAACGCTCGATTTGAACGTTTATTGTGCCAGTATTGAGGGTGCTATTGTTATTATTGAGGGAAGTTCGTTGTGTTTTGCTTTGAAACACTTCAAATTTCAGATACAAAAAACAGATACAAAAAAGCCACTCATTGAGTGGCTTCGTTGTTTATATGGTGCCGGCACCAAGAGTCGAACTCGGGACCTGCTGGAATTATCGAGAGTAAGTCAGTTGCGCTTTGTACTGAACACTTCAAATTTCAGATACAAAAAAGCCACTCACTGAGTGGCTTCATTGTTTATATGGTGCCGGCACCAAGAGTCGAACTCGGGACCTACTGATTACAAGTCAGTTGCTCTACCAACTGAGCTATGCCGGCGTAAAGCACAGTAATAAACCCAATCGAATTCATTACCTTAAAATTGGTGCCCGAACCCGGAATCGAACCAGGGACACGAGGATTTTCAATCCTCTGCTCTACCGACTGAGCTATTCGGGCAACTAAACTAAGCGTTAGTTAACTACTTTGAACTAAGTCGTGAAGACCTTGTTCGTTCGAAGTGCGCGTATAATATAGTGCTCGCTTTAGCTGTGCAAGCCCTTTTTAAGTGACTGATTAACTATTAAACAAAATGCGCTTATTTATTTGATTCTTTCGTTTTACCCTTATTTTACCGCTGAAAGTTTCAGCACTTTAACGCCAGTAGGTGTTCCTTTTGGCTGTTTATCCTAACTTCCTCATTTATTTATCTTCTATTTTGGAGAGAAAAATTAAGGTTTAAGCTCATCTGTTGCAAGCAAGTGGCAGTGGGGCGCAGTGGGTATTGTTGAGCTTTGATTGATGGCTGGCTGATATTTATGGGGTGTAACTAAGCGGAGCAACTAAGAGTAAGCGAGTGGCTTCATTGTTTTATATAGTGCCAGCGGCACCAAGAGTCTAACTCGGGACCTACTGATATTATCAAGAGTAAGTCAGTTGCGATTGGCCACAGACTTTGTGAGTTTTTATTCAAATTTCAGATACAAAAAAGCCACTCATTGAGTGGCTTCATTGTTTTATATGGTGCCGGCACCAAGAGTCGAACTCGGGACCTACTAGTATTATCAAGAGTAAGTCAGTTGCGATTGATCACAGACTTTGTTGGTTATTATTCAAATTTCAGTTACAAAAAGCTACTCAATGAGTGGCTTCGTTGCTTTATATGGTGCCGGCACCAAGAGTCGAACTCGGGACCTACTGGTATTATCAAGAGTAAGTCAGTTGCGATTGACCACAGACTTTGTTGGTTATTATTCAAATTTCAGATACAAAAAAACCACTCATTGAGTGGCTTCATTGTTTTATATGGTGCCGGCACCAAGAGTCGAACTCGGGACCTACTGATTACAAGTCAGTTGCTCTACCAACTGAGCTATGCCGGCTTAAATCTTTACTGCAACTTTTACTAAAGAATAATGGTGCCCGAACCCGGAATCGAACCAGGGACACGAGGATTTTCAATCCTCTGCTCTACCGACTGAGCTATTCGGGCAACTAAACTAAGCGTTAGTTAACTACTTTGAACTCGTTGGCTAAGCCGTATCGTTCGAAGTGCGGCTATATTAGCTAGGGTGTTTGACCTCTGCAAGTGCTTTTTCCTGATAAATCACTCGTTCGGCTGTTTAATGCACATCTTGGGTGTTTTTTATCTCTTATTTTGCGAATTCAGCTCAATTTCACTCGTTGGCTGTATTTTTCAAGTCAGAGGGATACTGATGTTTACTATAGCTTTGTGCTCACAGATCATGATTTTTGGCTTACTTTCTAAAATTTAGAAAGATATAAGCGATTTTTACTGATTTTAGTTTTTAAATTTAGATTTATGATAATGAATATTATTTCATGGATAGCATGAAGAAAACGCGAGTACGGAGTCGCAGTATGTTTCGAAATAGTCAGTTTGCTTATGGAATTACCGCCATTGTGACCCATTGGTTGAGTGCGTTCGTCGTGATTGGGTTATTTGCAGTCGGTGTGTGGATGGTGGAGTTAACCTACTACAGTACTTGGTACAAGACTGCGCCGCATCTACATAAAAGTATTGGGATTCTGTTATTGGCTGCGACAATATTTCGTTTGGTATGGCGCTTAGTTAATCCCAAGCTTGTACCTGAGGCGAGTCATAAACCGTGGGAAAAGACGGCCGCACATTTGGCGCATTTTATTATTTATATCTTGCTCTTTGTCATCATGACTGCTGGCATTTTAATCTCAACCGCAGATGGCCGTGGTATCTGGGTGTTTGATTGGTTTGAACTACCAGGATTGGGACTTTTGTTTGAAAACCAAGCTGATATCGCGGGTGATATTCACCAATATGCGGCTTACAGTTTGATCTCGCTGGTCGTTATTCACGCCGTGGGCGCATTAAAACATCACTTTATCGATAAAGACGCCACCCTACTTAGAATGATTAAATTGAAACGAGGATAATACAATGAAAAAGCAACTGTTAAGCGCACTGATTGGTGTATCTCTATTGGCTCCTGTGGCGGCTTCAGCTGCTGACTATGTGATTGATCATGAAGGCGCTCACGCTTCTATTACATTTAAAGTGAATCACTTAGGTTATAGCTATGTGGTGGGGCGTTTTAATGATTTTAGCGGCGATTTTAGCTACGATGCGGCTAAACCAACTGCGATGAAAGTGAATGTCACTGTGAATACATTAAGTGTCGATTCAAACCATGCTGAGCGTGACAAACATATTCGCGGTGAAGATTTCCTTAATACTGGCAAATTCGCTAAAGCGACCTTTGCATCTACTTCGGTGGAAGATAAAGGAAATGGCGATTTAGTGATTAACGGCAACTTAACTTTAAATGGTGTGACTAAACCATTAGCGATCAGGGCCCATGCTGTGGGTGAAGGTCAGGATCCTTGGGGGGGCTACCGTGCCGGTTTTACGGGCACAACCACCTTTGCGATGAAAGATTTCGGTATCAAGATGGATTTAGGTCCAGCATCTAGCCATGTTGAGTTAGATCTAGTGGTTGAAGGCGTGCGTAAGTAACTCTTTATTCTGCCATTAGATAAACAAAAAGCGCCGAAAGGCGCTTTTTTGTAAGCTTTATACTTAGGGCCGACTAACTACCAGAATTGTAACCGACCTAGTGATGTGAGAAATCGAGATTAGCCGGGAATGGCTGAAAACAAGTGAGCAATTCCCTTTGTTGATGCGGGTTTGACTGGGTTTTAACAAGGCTTTAAAAGATTGTCTAGCTAAATGAGAAATTGAGGTGGCGTGCATTCATAATTAACTGCACGCCGTCTATATGAGAATTACTTAACGTCCTTACCTATCCAAACAACCTTGCCTATCACACTCAATAGACCTAGTTCAGTTACAGGTATTCGCTGCTCTCTATATTCTTTATTGTCGCTAATGATCGTGATGCTGCCATCGATATGGACTTGAACACGTTTAGCAAACAAATCATCCCCAATGCGCAAGACAAAAATACTGCCGTCAGAAAGATTTGCATCAGTGATATCCACCAGGATCGAGTCACCAGAATGGATCGTTGGTTCCATTGAGTCGCCTTTCGCGAAAACTACACGCAGGTTTTCAGGCTGTAACCCTCGGTAACGCAGCCATTTCGATCTAAAGGCTAGTTTGCGCCTAACTCGTTCATTATCCCACAGCGCACCATGGCCCGTGCTGACTTGAGTATGGTAGCCATCGATAAGTGCATATTCCTCTGCAAACTCTTCAGTCTTACAAATCACACTTTCATATGCCGCAGTTTCGCCTGGGAATTTTGGACCTTCACCAGTACATAGCCATTCGAGATTGACTTTATAGCGGCGAGCAATACGAACCATCTTATCAAACGAGGGCATAGTCGACTGAGTAAACCATTTACGAACACCGCCTTCTGAGGTGTCGATAGCATTCGCAAATGCTCTGAGGCTTTCGTCGCCCATCAGTTCTTTAAGACGCTCTCCAAAGCTTTCTATTCCAGCCGACGGAAAAGAAAGTGCACTTTCTTTTTTAGTGTTCACTTTAAATTTAAATAAAGCGCTTTTCTATCAACGCCTTACCCTCCGTGGCCAATGGGCCGTTAAATAATTCAAAAGAAAGTTACTAAAAGACGTTGAAATGCGTCTTTTAGTATCGTATCGTTCTTATATCGCGCACTTGGCAAGTTGCGCAATGCGCGAGTAATCATGTTAACACGGAAAAATACCATGAAAATAGAGAATGCCAATCACATCCATGCAGCGCTAAGAGCGCAAGGGCTAACTAGCCGTGCCTGGGCTGTCTCTAAAGGCTTCAATCCGAGAACCGTTCAGGACTGCATCAAGATGTTTGCGCCCTGTAAACAGCGTAAACCAAAACGCGCTTTATCTCGCAAGATAATTGAAGAAATCAGCAAAACCATTGGCTGCGACTTATTGAGGGAAGAATATGAATAAAACATGGTTCAGCCCCCAAGAGCTTCTGCAATTACCTGGCATGCCCACAACCGTTCAGGGTATCAGGTTTAAAGCAAAGACAGAAAGCTGGGAGTCCAGAAAGAAAGAGGGTAGCAAAGGATTTGAATACCATCTTGGTAGCCTTCCTCCTATCACTCAGGCGCATCTTCGTCAGCAAGCCGTAAAAAATACGACAAGCCGAGAAGTCGCAGCAGCACGCCAATTGATAACAACGCCAGCAAGTCAGCTCGTTAAAAAAACGGATTTACAACAGCAATTTTTAACTCTGCCTAAAGCGAAGCAACAAGTTGCTATGGAGCGTCTGCAGTTACTCAATGACATGGCGAATTTCATCGCTCCCTTTGTTGAAGTCGGTCGCCGCACTGAAGGTGTCATGGTATTTGCTAAGCAGTGCAATCAATCAAAAGCCACCCTATATCGCTGGCAAAAAGCCTATGACGAAAAAGGATTAATGGGCCTGGTTGATACTCGGGGCGGTGCGCAAGTCAGCGTGATGGAAGAGCAAAAAAACCTGCAACAATTCTTAATTGCTTTAGTCACGGGCAAGCCGCATTTGCTCGAAAAATACAAAGTCCAACAGCAAGAAGCACAAAAGAAAGCCGCAGAACATGGCTGGATTGTCCCTTCAATTGGCTCAATCCGTCGTTGGATACGTCGCTGGCATAGCGACAACATCGCCGCGTTTACCGCGCTAACCAATCCCGATGCGTACAATAATTCGCACCGTCCACTCTACGGCACCATGTACCCATGGCTCAGTGGCCCTAATCAAGTTTGGGAGTTCGACAGCACACCAACGGATGTCATGCTCAATGCCCACGGCAAACTACGTCGTTATGCCGTTGTGGCAGCGGTTGATGTTTATACCCGCCGCCCCATGGTCTTAGTCACCCCAACTTCTAACGCCGAAGGCATCTGCCTATTACTGCGTCGCTGCCTAATCAACTGGGGCATGCTGGAAGCCGATGGGGTGGCGCGTACCGACAACGGTTCTGACTACGTCAGCTTAAGAGTAAGTGGCATTTTCGATATCTTAGGTATCGACCAATCCCGCACCCGTCCATTTAGTGGATGGGAAAAGCCCTTTATCGAGCGTTTCTTTGGCACATTAAGTCGCGCCCTATTTGAGTTATTGCCTGCTTATATTGGCCATAACGTCAGTGACCGTCAGCAAATCGAATCAGCAAAAACCTTTGCCCAACGTATCGGAGGCAAAAACAAGGCCGCCAATAAAGAAGAAGCCTTATCAGTTGCAATGACGCCAGAAGCACTGCAAAAGATGATCGATGACTGGATTCAATATGACTACATGCACCAGGTGCATGAAGGGTTTAAAGGCGCGTTAAAAGGTAAAACGCCCTTTACTGTCATGAGTGAAAGCACCTATGTCGCTAACCGTGTAGCTAATCCCCATGCACTCGACTTATTACTTAATCATGTCGGCGATGCCACGGTTATTCGCGGTAGCGTGAGTGCAGGCAATATCCGCTATACCGCCCCCGAACTCCAAGAAAGTATCTGGGACAGAAAGCGGGTTCGCGTATTCCTCGATCCATCCGATGTTGGCCGCGCCACTTTATATGCCCTAGATGATTGGCAGCAATGCGTCGATGCGGTGAATTTAGACCTGATTGGCCGCGATATCGATCCGGCAGCTTTCCGCAAAGCACGCAATGAAGACAAAAAAGTGCTAGCTAGTTTCCGCCGTGCATCAAGGGAGCTACAAGAAAAATTTGGCATCGATACCTTAGCTGCCGAAGGCTTGGCCAAAGCCGCAGCTGAGCGTGGCAGCTTAACCATTTTTACCCCTAAACCGAATACCACCGATAACCCTGCACTGGCGGCACTTGCACAAGCAAACGGCCAAGGCAGTAGTGAAAGTGATAAGCAACTCGCCAGCTTAAGCCACCAAGCTCAAGCCATTAGCGAGGTTGCCCAAAGAGTTAACCACAATCACGCCACAGTTATGCGTACCGAACATGAAAAAGCCGAAGAGTTAACGCTTGCAACGCTTGAGCGTGAGCTAAGTGAGCGTGAACAGCTATGGCTTAAAGAATACCGCCTCAAATACCGCATGTTTGCCGCAAGGCTCGACAGGCAATTAGAGGCTGTAAAAAAAGCCGTCAAGTAGGATTGGCGGCTTTTGGAAAGGACGAGGAAGTCCTATTTAACACTATGTATACCACCACGGAGTATAGATTATGAAACACAAAATTGTCGAAGTTAAAAATGTACTGGCATGCCTAGAACTGATGGAGAACCTACAGGGGCGCTCATCCATTACCCCAGGCATTGGTTTAATCCATGGTCCTTCAGGATTTGGTAAAACCACCACACTTTGCTGGCTTATCAACCAACTAGGGGCAATGAACGCCGTTTATGTGCGTTGCTATGCAACCGACACTCCATCCTCATTTCTCGCTCGAATTATGGAGGAGTTGGGCTCTGAAATACTTTATCCGATGCGTAAAAGCGTCGACTTTATTGTTGACCGTATGAATGAGCGCCAACTGCCACTGTTTATCGACGAAGCTGACCACATTGTTAGCCAAAACAAAATCATGGAAACCATTCGCGATCTCTATGACGCCACCGAACAACCTGTAGTGCTAGTCGGCATGGAAGAAATCGCCCGCCGTATCAGTCACCGCAAGCAGCTTTTCAACCGTGTGAGCGAGTGGGTGGAGTTCCAGCCAGCTGACTTATCCGACGTTCACAACTTTGCTACTGAGCTTTTAGATGACCGAGTTACCGTGGCCGATGATCTGTTGGAGCATATTCGCAAACGCAGCGGTGGTGAGGTACGCCGTATTCTAACTGCGCTAGAGAAGATTGAGCGCAGCGCAATCGCTAATGACATGGATATTGTCACCCTCGACAACTGGGGCGACCAGCCATTGTTTTTAGAATTTAGGCGTTAACCAAACCCACGCCACTTAGAGCAAATAAGGGTTAGGTCATTTTTAGGGATAGGTCATGACGAACAAAACCGAAATGGCATGGGCATGGGCCCAAGCTCAGAAGAGTTTCACCAGGGATGAGTTAGCAGCGGCCATCGAACTACCGCTTGATCAGTGCTCGAGCATTATTGAAGCACTTAAAAAACAAGGCTGTATAAAACCTACTGCATACCCTACACCAGAGCGATTCAAAGGGGGCTTTACCCCTAAGCGTTACAAACCATGCAAGCAGGCTGAATACAAACATCGTGGTTCTGGGCGGGCGCAGAAACACCGCGCAGGCACTGGGCAGCAGTGTGTTTGGCAATCTATGCGTTTGCTGCGCAACTTTACATACCCAGATCTGGTGGCCACGGCTGAAGTCAGTATGAGCACCGCCAGAGTTTATACCAACTTTCTTATCAAGTTTGGCTATGTGCGTATGGTTCGAGGTCGCTCAGACCATCTGCCAACTGCAGAGCGAGCAGGTGTTTATGCTGTATATCGCTTGCTTAAAGACACTGGTCCCATCGCACCGAAGCGTCGATATAAAGTGCTTTTCGACGCCAATTTAAACAAGGAGATCCACTATGAAGTGGCTTGAAGTGATGGCCGAACAGGTCGAACTGCATGGGCAAAGAGCGGTGGCGGAAAAGCTTAAAATTTCCCGCACCACCGTTAGCCAAGTTCTCAACCGCAAATATCCTGGCGATATGGATCGAATCCAAAAGCTAGTTGAAGGGGCATACATGAACCGCACAGTACATTGCCCTGTGCTGGGGGATATTCCCCTAAATGAGTGCCTTGATCACCAGCGCAATACCCGCACCACGGGCAGCCCTATTCGCATCAAGTTGTACCGCGCTTGTCGTTCAGGCTGTCCTAGCAGCAGTTTGGATAAGGCTCAGGTTTTTAGCTTGCAGTCTAGCCTCCAAGCACGCCGTAACGAATATGACGCCGAAGGAGCAATTCGTCGCCTACAACTGCAAGCTGGGGAGGATAAATCGGTACTGATTAACCTACTCAAAGATGAGCTTAAACACCTTGGAACCAAGTTTAATCGAGTGATGAAGGAACAAAGCTGATGAGACACCACAACCCAAAATTCGATGTGATTAGCGCCCTAAGACTGCGCGGTATGAAGGTAATCCACAGTAGCGTGAAGGTCGTGCAAATCGACAAGCCTACCGCCGATTTTCGCCGCATGGCAGTTGAGATTATCGAGAACATAAAAGGCATTCGCCGCCGCTGTATGGCGGTGCAATTTCATGGCGTTACAGTGCGCTGGAATGAGGACAAATAAGATGAACACACAAGTACAAACCCACAACCAAACCGCTATTCCGCAGGGCTACCGCAAAAACGCTTTAGGCGATTTGGTGCATGAAGATCGTATCAAGCCCGTGGACAAACTGCGCGATGAAGTCGTGCTGGCTATTGTCGGTTCAGCCAAAGAACTGCGTGAACAGATGCTTAATTTCAAACTGATGACGATGGCACAAATTGATGGCTTTGCCGAACTATCGGCCAGTGAATATGGCGTTAAGGTCGGTGGCAGTAAGGGCAATATTTTGCTTACTAGCTTTGATGGCAAGTACCAAGTGCGCCGTGCTGTAGGTGAGCACCGCGTATTTGATGAGCGCATTCAAACCGCTAAAACCTTGATTGATGACTGCATTAAAAGCTGGAGTGGTGGCGCGGATACTCGCTTGATGGCGATGGTTGAACATGCGTTTCGGGTAAATCAACAAGGTCGTATCGACGTTAACCAAGTGCTCAGTCTGCGTCAGCTGGATATCGACGATGCCAACTGGAAACGGGCCATGGACGCCATAGCCGACGCGATTCAAATCACAGGCACTAGCCAGTACCTGCGCCTATATGAGCGTCAGCCTAATGGCAAATACACCCAACTACCACTGGATATCAGCACCCTTTAGGGTGGGCAAGGAGCACATCATGACACTCAGTACACAATCGGGCATTCAACACCTATTCGATGACAACCAAGCCGCACTCGATCGGGTGGCGTTTCAATTACGCCAAGCGACCTTACTTGAAGCGAGCTTTGACAATCTGCGCAGCGAACTCAGTGGCCTAGCTTCTGAAAGGCCGCATTACTGCTTGATGATGTGCGCCGCTCTGCTCAATGCACTTAAGGAGTTAAGCAAAGAGTTTGCGGGCGAGCGCCGCGCTGTGATCGCCTTTTTTATGGAGAAGTCACTCAATAATTTAGAACTGCTAGAACCAAAGCCAGCAATGCGTTAACCCTGCGAAACCCGCTCCAGTCATTGGGGCGAGGTCTATCCAGCGTAGTGGCTGGGTACTGATGAGCAGCTAACAAAAAGAGCAAAGATGAATGACACCCTATGCTAAACGCTTACTCAAATATGCCATTGCGAACTGCCCAGTTAGGCCCGTTCGTAAGGGGAAAACTAAGGCAGAACTGCTCGCCGTTCGTGAGCTTTGGGCTGTTAACTTTTTAAATGCAGCAACACCGAATTGGCAGCAGCTTAAGAGTCAACCTAAAGCCATCAAGATAGTATCCAGTGCGACAACCGATGAGGATGACGAATGTTAGAAACTAATCAAAAAGCCCCTGTGCAGACTAATGCGCAGGCGCACCCAGTCGCTCAACACAAGAAGCGCCTTATCACCTTAATCAATGTGGCTAAGGGATCATTGCAGCTCGATGAAGCCATCTACCGCGCCATGCTGAAAAATGCCACGGGTAAAGATTCCTTGCGGGCAATGAACTTGCCAGAGCTTGAACAGGCGCTAGAAGTGTTTGAACAAAAGGGCTTTAAACCTACTGTAACCAACAATAAAACAGCGGTTAAACGCCGTTTAAGTCCTGCTGCGGGTAAAAGCAAATTGGCAAGCATAGATAAAATACGTGCCATTTGGATCACCATGGGCCACCACTTAGTTATCCAGGATAACAGTGAATCGGCGCTTGATGCCTATGTGCGTCGCATGACGCTACGCAGCCACATTGCTAATAACCAAACCCAAGGCGTGGATGCCACCCCATGGATGACAGAACCGCAAGCCTACAAGGTGCTTGAAAGCCTGAAAAACTGGCACAAGCGGGTGTTGATTGAGCGCATTATTGCCCGTGGTGAACGGCTAAAGATGAATGAAGCAGGTACACGTCCCGCAAACTATGAAGTGATCGTCGCGCAATACGAGGGGCATGGACATGAGTAAGCACATCCTAAACGCGGTTAGCATTTCCGAAAACCAGTTGGATTTATTGTCCACCAGCGCCGCCGAGCTGGAACAAGCCCTCGAAACCTTAGCCACGCTTAAGCCCGATGAACGTGAGGACTTCATCCGCCGCTGGCCCTCAACTCTACAAAGCTTGTGCGATGTGATGCGCCAAACCCTAAAGCAATACGATATTGATAACGCGGATAATGTCAGCGAAGCCTTAGCCACCAGCCTAAGCGCCTATCTCGGTGGGCGCGATATCTACATCCCCAATGGCGAACGCCTTAAGGATGCGCTGCGGGATATCCGCATTTGGCGCGAGTTTAAGGGAAATAACCTAGAGCAGTTAAGCCGTGACTATGGACTCACCGAACGCCGGATCAGTCAGATAGTCGCGGAGCAAAGGGCTGCGTTTGTGGCAAGGAAGCAGAGGAGGTTGTTTTGATAGCTGAATCTGTAACTTACATTGAGCTTTTTACGTGTTTTTAGTACCATAGAGCTAATAATAAAGAATGTTAAATTGTTAATTTCTTTGAAGGGACTCTAAGGGGCTTTAGATGGCTAATATAAAAAAAATAAATATTAATAACTTGTTGCTAGATATTGGGAATCCCCGTTTCCCAAATGAGGTTGAGACCCAACGCGAAGCAATATCAACAATGTTAAATCTGCCAAGAATGTCTGTTCAAATTATGAAGTTAGCAAAGGATATTGCGGAAAATGGATTAGATCCTTCAGAGAATTTAATTGTTTATGAAAGCGAAGATGAACCTGGATTTTATGTTGTAGCAGAAGGTAATCGTCGTTTAACAGTTCTCAAATTATTAGCCAACCCTGAAATTGCTCCTGACGATAAATTTGTTAGTCAATTCAAGAAGTTAAAGCAAATATCGAAAAAAACAATCGTATCAGTCGATTGCCACGTTGATGAAGATAGTACTTATGAACGTTGGGTTGAACTTAAACATACTGGGCAAAATGAGGGGGTTAGTCGTGTCGGATGGACGACATTAGAGCAGGAAAATTATACGGCCAAACATGGTAAGCAATCACAACAACTTCAGATTTTTAAGTTTATTGAAGCTCAACAGGATGGTTTTGAAGATATTATTAAACGAAAAACCGACCTAAAACTTACAAACATCGCTCGTATATTTGGCGATTCTAAAGTTAAGAAAGCATTTGCCCTGAAATTGATTGATGGTTATTTATACTGCGAACAACCTTTTTCGCATTTCCGAAGTTGTTTAAAAATCGTTTTGGACGCAATGCTCGAAAAAGATCCTGATGGGAAAGGAATGTTTACTGTCAATAGAATTAGAAGTTCTGATGATAGAATTGCTTTTGTTCATGAACTTGGTATTGCTCCGTCAAGTACGATACTTGAAAAACCATGGAAAGTTATTGATTCAACAATGTATTCGGATTCTATTGTTTTTTCATCAGGAGATGATAAAACTAAAATTGAGTCAACATCAGGAAATGACGATGGATCTTCTAATGATGTAACTAACCATGTTCGAGGACAGGATAATGTTGAGAAGACCACGAATGGTGAGGGTAATGATGAAGCTTCAGGTAATCCTTCGGATAAACCTTCTAACAAATCTAAACCGATAGCAAAACATGATCGAGATTCCTTAATTCCTGCGAATGTTAAGTTGGAGTTTCATGGAAATAAAAAATGTTCGAGGGTGTTTGTTGAACTTAAATCTCATTTAACTTACAAGCATACGATTAACTCTGTTTCAATAATGTTGAGAGTTTTCATTGAACTAAGCGTAGCGTCTTATATAGACCGTAAAGGCTTAAAATTTAAAGATGCAACAAGAACACCAGGATTACATGATAAGGTGATTATGTGTTGTGAAAGTTTACGGGACGATGGACACGCGTTGTCGCAAAAGCAAGTTTCTGCAATTTTAGCGTATTCTAAATCGACGACAAATGCTAAAGGCACATTACATCAGTATGTACACAACGATTATCTGATGCCGAACAAAAATGTTCTAAATGCAGACTGGGATAATTTCGAGCCACTTTTATCTGCAATTTGGTCATAAAATGAGTGAAGCAATGACTAACTCAAATTCGAGTATGAGGTTTTTATGCGGTTTTATACTCCACTGAGATACCCTGGTGGAAAAGGTAAGTTAGCTTATTATCTTAAAGAAGTTATTAAAGAAAATTCTCTTCATGATAAGAGTTATATTGAACCTTATGCTGGAGGTGCTGCAGTTGCACTAGAGTTATTGATGCAGGAATATGTGCGAACTATTCATATCAATGATATTGATCCTGCTATATATGGATTTTGGCATTCAGTTATCAACAACACCGATGAGTTATGTAAATTAATTTCAGATTGTCCAGTAAATATGGATATATGGAATACTCAGAAATTGATACTTGCTAATTCAGAGAATCATTCAAAATTAGAGTTAGGTTTTGCAGCATTTTTTTTAAATAGAACAAATCGTTCTGGAATATTGAAAGCTGGAGTGATTGGGGGTAAGGAGCAGACAGGTAACTGGAAGATAGACGCACGTTTTAATAAATCTGATTTAATTGATAGAATTCAATCTATTGCAAACTATCGTAGCAGGATTTTTATACACAACGACGATACAGTAAAATTGTTGAAGAAACTACCACAAGAGCTCTTGACTGATTCATTACTATATCTTGACCCTCCTTATTATGTTAAGGGGCAAGGTTTATATAGAAACTTTTATAGTCATGATGATCATGTACTAGTAAAAGAAACTATAAGTAATTCAAAAGCAAAAAATTGGCTAGTATCTTACGATAATGCAGATGAGATTAAACAGATTTATAACGAATTTAGAATTATGGAATATTCACTACAGTATACTGCCCAGGATAAAAAAGTTGGTGGCGAAGTAATGATTTTTTCAGATAGCATCAAAATACCTGATCTGGTAATCGGTAAGAAAAGCAGTATGTTAGAGCAAGCTGCTTAATAATCCCGAAACCTTTCCAATCCGCTCCAAACCCTTAAGCCGAGACAATGAACCTATGTTCACTGTCTCGGTTTTTTTATGGCCTTTGTCACCCACAATACTTCTCGTAAATGCCAGAGTCGCAGCGGCGTTAACAGTATGCCGATTGCAAATGCGCAGCCCAAACGCATTCAAAGCCGAGTCTATCGTCAGTGCGCTAAGGACGGTTTTAATGCCCGCATCAAGGCGGAGTTAGCAGGCGATGTGCCCGCCACCGTACCCGTGTATAGCCACAGTCTCACTCGTCAAAGCTACTTTGAACAAGGCTGGCATGCCGTCACTCACCTCCATGTTTTAAAAGCGCGTGAGCAACATAAGGCACAAGCTATGGCGGTGCCAAATGAACAGTAAACTCAAGGCGATTTTACTGGCCGTAGGCTTAAGTTCGGCGGCCATCACGGGCGCACAGCTTACCGATAAATGGGAAGGCAATAGCCTGAGCGTCTATGTCGATGCAGTGGGTGTACTGACCGCCTGTCGTGGCCATACGAGCAAAGACTTAAAGCTTGGGCAAACCTTTACCGAGCAGCAATGCATGGAGATTTTTGCCAAGGATATCGCTCGCGCTGACAAGCAGTTGCTGCAACTCACGGCCCCTGTAGCACTTACTGATGGCGAGCATGCGGCCTATCTGTCGTTTATGCATTGGGCGGGCTATGGCAATTTTGCCAGCTCAACCCTGCGTAAAAAGCTGCTTGTAGGGGATCGTGTGGGTGCCTGCAAGGAGCTAACGCAGGCCTGTTCCACCAATCCTCAAACGGGTGAACGCATCTGCAATGGTTGGACCTATGGCACCCGCCTAGGTGTCAAGGTGCGTCTGAATGGGCTGATTAAACGCCGCGCCGAAGAGCAAGCCATTTGCTTAAGCGAACTGGGCCTCTCGCAATCAAAGGGGGGGCGCAATGAATCCCTCACAAATCATTAGCACTGTGCAGTGGCTATTTTTGTCACTGGCATTAGTCACCATTGGGCTGATGTACCACCAACAGCAGAGCACTAAGAGCCAGCTCACCCAAGCGTTAACTGACAATGCTGCCCTAAAACAGAGTGCAGACACGCTAGCGGTATGGCTACAAGACGCCAACGTTGAACGCATTGCCCTAAAAGACGAAGGCGAAACCCTCGCCCTGCAGGTGCAAACCGTCGAACAGCAAAAGGCCGCGTTAGCTACCCGTAATCAAGACCTTAACCACCAACTGACCCAGCTACTTGAGGACGCCCAGGATGAACAAACACAAGCATGGCGTGTGGCTAGCGTGCCTAACAATGTTGTGCGCGTGTACGACAACGCCGCCCGCTGTGCGTTACGTGCCCACTTACAAGACAGCGTATGTGTTGCCGCCCGAAGCACTGATGCGCGAGTGCAACGTCACTCAGGTATCGCCACAGGTATTGCAGTGCCTGCAAACCCAGAAGGAACAGTGCCTATCCAACCCAAAGTCAGCGGGGCTAATGCTCTCGCTACTCACTGACCTTGGGCAATGCAACCTCGACTGGCAAGCCCTGCACGATTGGCGGCAACGTCATCAAACTGACCACACAAAATAAGGAACCCCATGGACGAAACCGATTGGGCTAGCAATATGGAAACCCGCGAGCGAGCTGCCTGTGTTGATGCAGTTCGGGATGCCGCCAGGCACAAACAACACCGCCAAGGCAATGGCATCTGTATTGATTGCTTAGAGCCAAATGAGCCACAGCGGCTTAACGAGTTGCGCTGTATTAGTTGCCAACAGGATGAAGATAAGCGCCAGAAGATGCGCTATGGGAAGCGTTTATGATCGAATCGCTATTTGAATATTTCGGTAAATATTGGGGCTTCATTGGCAGCGTCATTAGCGTTTTCTGTGCACTGCTGATGGCGTGGTTTAGCACGCGATTTACCCCACGGATTGAGCATGAAAAGGTGATCCAAAAGGTGGCTGAAATCGACAAGCGCCTAAGCGAAACTGAAATGCAATTGGATTACATGCCGACCCGTGACGAACTGCATGCACTCGATAAAACCCTCACAGGTTTAGGTGAGCGCTTTGGCGCAATGGAACAAGGCATTAGGCGCTTAGAAACCAAGACCGACATGCTACTCGAAAACGAACTTAAAGGAGGCCATTAATGGCGATGCAGCAAATTATCAATGAGCACCAACGCCTTGTGGTGCTTCGATTACTGACCGAGGCGGGAGCCTTCGCACTCAATGAGTCCATCTTACAAGATGGTTTAAATGCCTACGGCCTCGAGATTAGCCGCGATGCCTTGCTGGTGCAGCTCGCTTGGCTTAACGAGCAAGGGCTGATTAAAACCGAGTTAGTGGGCAAAGTGACCACGGCAACGCTAACAGGTCGCGGCCAAGATGTGGCGACAGGCCGCGCGGTTGTGCCAGGGGTTAAACGTCCACGGGCGGGAGAGTAGCCATGGCAAGAGCAATCCTAAATCGTGGTGAGCTTGCAGGCATCCGCTTAGTGGCGGATTTGTTTGTGATCCGTGAACTCGAAAAGAACGTGCTTGCTAAAAACGAGCACGTTAAGCCGCACATCAAAGCGCTAGACCAGCGCCTTAAAAAGGCAGTTCCCAAGGTGTTTGCGGCAGAAGCCGAACTACAGAAGCAAGTCCACTTAGTTCGTGCGCAGTGGCTGCGAGAATGGGAGGGGTTAGACGATGGCGAGTGAAACCCGAGGCCGACGATCTAAGGTGGATTTACTGCCTGATCCTATCCGCAAAAAGCTCGATGCGGGGCTGCGTAATGGCTCGATTCAGCAGATTGATTTGCTCGATGAAATCAATGCGCTGATTAAAGCCGCAGGGCTACCAGAAGAACAGCAGCTTTCCCGCGCAGGCATTAACCGCTATGCCACCAAGATGGAGGCTGTGGGTGAATCCCTGCGCGAAATGCGTGAGATCACCCAAGTGTGGACGGCAGAGCTGGGCGATAAACCCACAGGTGAAGTCACTAAACTCATCCTCGAAATGGCGCGTTCGCAGCTGTTTAAAGCCCTATTAAACCAAGATGAAACGGGGGAAGGTGCCGACGTTGGCATGATTAAAGATGCCATGTTAGCGGTGCAGCGTTTGGAGTCTGCTGCCATGGCCAGCCATAAGCGCGAGAAAGAGATCCGCACTGCGTTCGCGGCCGAAGCGGCTAATGCTGCCGAGAAGGTGGCGAAAACCGCTGGCTTAACCAGTGATGCCGTTGCTTTGCTTAAACGTGAAATCTTGGGGATTGCATGATGAGCGTAACCACTATTGCCACTATTCATTACTTATGCCACTGGATACTAATCACTGTGCCGTGTTCCACAGCAGTGCTTGGATTGATGGACGGTATCAAATCTGAATTACCCAGGATCAGAAAAGAATATTGGGAATTGCCTGATGACCATTAAAAAAAAGGTGTTAGCAGCCGCGACTGCGGTAGCGCTAGCCATCACGCCAACGGCAAGCAGCTTTGATCCCACGTATGAGGCAAGTTGCCTAAGTCGCTTTGATCCTAAAGAGGTGCTGCTCGGTTATCAGAAACGCTGGATAGCCGACGAGTCACCGCTGAAAATTGCCGAAAAGTCGCGCCGAACTGGACTCACTTGGGCCGAAGCTGCCGATGCTTCTTTAACTGCAGGCGCTGCCCGTGGCCAAGGCGGTACTAACCATTTTTATGTGGGCAGTAACAAGGAGATGGCACGGGAATTTATTGACGCTGCGGCCATGTGGGCCAAAGTATTTGATAAGGCCGCAGGTGAAATCCAAGAAGAAGTCTTTGTCGATGAAGGCCAAGACGGTAAAGAGATCCTGACCTTTGCCATTTACTTTGCCTCAGGTTTTAAGGTGCAGGCGCTATCGAGTAATCCCTCGAACCTACGCGGTATGCAAGGCAATGTGACCATTGATGAGGCCGCGTTCCACGAACGCTTGGCCGAAGTACTAAAAGCGGCATTGGCGCTGACCATGTGGGGCGCGAAGGTACGCTTGATCTCCACCCATAATGGCATTGATAACCAGTTCAATGAGCTGATTAATGATTCCCGTGCGGGTAAAAAAGATTACTCCATTCACCGTGTCACCTTAGATGATGCTTGTCACGAGGGGCTGTATAAGCGTATTTGCCAAGTGCGCGGCATCGAATGGAGCCAAGCGGCCGAGGATGACTGGAAAGCAAAATTACTCAAAGCCACAGCCACAGAAGAGGATGCGTTAGAAGAATACTTCTGCGTGCCAAAGTCGGGCGGTGGTGCCTATCTTAACCGCGCGTTAATCGAAGCCCGCATGGCCAGCGTGACAGATAGCGGCCCCGTTGTTCGCCTTAAAAAAGACGATGCTTTTGGACAATGGCCAGAGGGTTTACGGGCGGCGGAGATCTTTAAATGGTGTGAGGATGAACTAAAGCCGGTTCTCGATAGCTTAGACCCTGCGCGCCCCCATTGCTTTGGTGAAGACTTTGCCCGTAGTGGTGACTTAACCGTGATTGACGTGGGTGAAATCGCCCAAGACTTGCACATTAAAACTAAGTTACAGGTTGAGCTTAAAAACATTCCCTTTCGCCAACAAGAGCAGATCCTGTTTTACATTGTGGACCGCTTGCCACGGCTGAGGGGCGGCGCGATGGATGCGCGCGGTAACGGCCAAGCGTTAGCGGAATACGCCCAGGATAAATACGGCAGTGAAGTGATCGCCTGCGTGATGCTGTCTGAGTCCTTTTACCGCGAGCAAATGCCACGTTTTAAAAGTCACTTTGAAGATGGGCTTATCACTATTCCAAGGGACGACGACACCAGTACTGATCTGCGGGCCTTAAGCATTAACCGTCGAGGTACGCCATGCCTTGGCGATGTACGCACAGGCCAAGAAAAAGAACGCCACGGTGATGCCGCAATCAGCCTGTTCTTGATGGTATACGCCTCCACCTTAGACGGTGCCCCCATAGAGTTCACCCCCATTCCTAGGAGTGATCACCGTAATCCGAATGCCCATGCAAGTGCCCATGAGGATGATGATCATCAAACGCAGCGAGGTTGCTGGTAATGCAAGAAAAAACAACTGAATCACGTATTTTGGACGCCAGTGGTCGGCCGTTTAAGCAGCGTGAAGCCAAAGCACTGCAGACCGACGATGTACGTTTAATTGGTTTGCAACGTACCTTTAGCCAGCACCCGAGTAGCGGGTTAACGCCCGCCAGTGCGGCCAATATTTTGCAGGCCGCCGAGCAAGGTGATCTCATTGCTCAATGTGAACTAGCCGAAGATATCGAAGAGAAAGACGGCCACCTATATGCCGAGTTAGACAAGCGCAAACGGGCGCTGATCGGCGTGGATTACTATTTAATACCGCCCCGTAACCCGACGCCACAGGAAAAGGCCGACACTGAATATCTGCAAGAAATGCTCGAAGAAGGTAACTGGATAAAGACGCTCATTAAGTCAATGAGTGATGCCATTCTCAAGGGCTTTAGCATGCACGAGTTAGCCTGGACGCGAGAACTAGGGGAATGGTTTATTGAAGTGCCAGAGTATCGCGATCCGTCTTGGTTTATGACTCACCCTGAGCGGCGCAACGAACTGCGCCTGCGTGATGCCACGGTCAATGGCGCTGACCTGTGGCCCTTTGGTTGGATCAAACATATTCATCCAGCCAAGTCGGGCTATGTTAGCCGCAGTGGTTTAGTGCGTCAGTTAATCTGGCCGTTCATTTTTAAAAACTACAGTGTGCGCGACTTAGCCGAGTTTCTGGAGATCTACGGTTTGCCGCTGCGTATTGGTCAGTATCCTGCGGGTGCCAGCGATGAGGAAAAGCGCGCCCTGTTAAATGCTGTGATGAGCATTGGCCATAACGCGGGTGGCATTATGCCAAAGGGCATGGTGATGGATTTTGAGAGTGCCGCCACAGGTCAAGCCGATCCCTTTGATTTGATGATTAGCTGGGCTGAAAAGACCATGAGCAAGGTGATTTTAGGCGGCACCTTGACCAGCCAAGCAGATGGTAAAAGCTCAACCAATGCGCTCGGTAACGTGCATAACGAAGTACGCCAAGAGCTGCGCGATGCAGACCTTAGCCTGATTGCCGAAACCTTAACCCGCGACTTAGTGGCCCCTTTATATGCGCTTAACTGCAAGAGTTATCAAAGCCATCGTCGTCATCCTCGTTTAGTCTTTGATACCACAGAGGCCGAAGATTTACGCGCCTTAGCGTATCCGCTGCGGGCGTTCGTCAGCATGGGCATGCAGATCCCACAAAACTGGCTGCATGAAAAGACCCGTATCCCTAAGCCCGCTAATGGCGAAGCCGTGCTGGTGATCCAACAAGAAGACCCTAATGCCAGCGCTGCAGGCGGTAATGACAATCAGCAGACGGCATTGGCCGCACTCTCTGCGACAGAGGGGGCGGCTAACCCGTTGAGTGAACCGAGCCAAACCGCCTTAGATAAAGCCTTGGATGCACTCACTCAAGGGCAAATGAGCGAAGCCTATATGGCGATGGTAGAGCCATTACTGGCACAACTGCAGAGCGAGCCGGAGCAGCTGCGGGCGCAACTGGAAAAGGACTATCCCGCCATGGATACCGAGCAGCTTACCGAAACCTTAGCGCGGTTAATGTTTGTGGCTGAGTTGTGGGGTATTGCCAATGCCTAAAACCGTTGATTTAAGCATTGCCATTAACCAAGCCCCCGCCGATGCGGTGGCTTATTTTCGTGCCAAAGGCTTTGCTATCAGTGACGATTGGCAAGACGTGTGGACCCGCGCCCACGCCCGTGCGTTTACGGTGGCCAAGGCGGCACAGATGGATGTGCTCACGGCGATCCGTAATGAAGTGGATGCAGCCCTAAGCCAAGGGTTAACTGCTAAGCAGTTTCAGGCCAACCTTAAACCTCAACTCGAAAAGCTCGGATGGTGGGGTAAAAAGGAAGTCGATGGCCGCGAGGTACAGCTGGGTAGCCCGTATCGGTTAAACACCATCTATCGTCAAAACCTGCAAACCGCCTACATGGCTGGGCGCTATCGGCGCATGTTATCGCGCAGCAAAACCCATCCCTATTGGCAGTATGTGGCGATAGATGACGGCCAAACACGGCCAGCCCATGCGCGGCTTAGGGGTAAAGTGTTCCGCTTTGACGATCCAATATGGGACATCATCTATCCCCCCAATGGTTGGGGCTGTCGTTGCCGCGTTCGGGCGTTAACTGAAGCGCAGGTTAAGGCGATGGGGATCACTGTGGAAAATGGCGAAGGCTATATCCATCGCTTTGACACTGAGACAGTCGCACGGGGAACGGGTGAAGTGTTAACCGTGCCCCATGCGCGTATCGACCTGCCCGATGGCAGCAGCATGAGCCCCGATTTAGGCTGGGCCTATAGTCCAGGCGAAGCCGCCTTTGGTACCGACGTGGCCGTCGCTAAAAAGCTTGGCACTATTCAATCCCTCGATACCCGCGCGCAGTTTATTCAAGCACTCAATAATAGCCCACTGCGCCACGCCCAGTTTGCCCAATGGACGGATGAAGTCCTTGCCGCCAATCCAGGGCAGAAACGACGACCAGGCTTAGGCGTACAGGCTCTAGGTTTTATGACGCCCTCTATTCAAGCCGCAGTGACAGCGCGTTTAGGGCGAGAGCCCAGCGCCTTACTTGCGATAAGGGCGCGTGAGCTGACAGCAAAAAGCGGGCTTCAATCTAGTGTGGTAAAGCGATTACCTTTGATGTTGACAACACCTGAGACAGTAATATGGGATAGCGAAAATCAACAATTGCTGTATGTCTATCCTGCTGCGGATGAGAGCGATGGCAAAGTGATCATCAATATCGAATGGCAGCTAACGCGCCAGCCTAATGAGGGCGAAGTGCAGCTGCTGACGTTATCGCTGGCACAATTACAGCAAGCCCAATACCAAGTGATTGAAGGCAAGTTAAGAGGGTAGGGATATGAGCAAGATTGATATCAATCTTAGCAATGACACTGTCATACTGGTGCTAACTAGCTTGATGGAAAGGCTTGATGATTTAACCGAACCCATGAACGATATTGCCGCTATTCTAGAGTCATCCACAGAAGGTGCGTTTGAAGCAGAGGCCGATCCCACTACAGGCCAAGCCTGGAAATCCTTAAGTGATGCCTATCTTAAGGCCAACCCTAAACGCCAGGGCGGTAAAATCTTACAGGCCAGTGCTGGCGGGTTAACCGCCAGCGTGACTGCCGACAGCGGTGACTTTTGGGCATCGATTGGTAGCAATAAAATCTATGCCGCTATTCACCAATTTGGTGGCATCGACGATATGTCCGCAGGCCCAGCGGGTATTCCGGCACGACCATACTTCGGCGTAAGCCGTGAGGATGAGCAGTCTATGCTAGGGTTCTTGGGAAGCTATTTGCTGTAAGAATGTGTTGTAAAAAGAGGGTTGAATGGATTTGTCTGCTAACGCCCTCAGACACGATTTAAGCGCCTAAGCCTTCAACTTGGTATAACGGCTTATCTAAAAACCACTTAAACGCTTTAACAAGGATTTAAACGGGTTTTAAACTGGGTTAGAGTAGCTAAAGTTATAACTCTAGTTAGGGAATCATGGTGGAAGGGTACAATTGGGGAATTATTGGCGTTGTTTTGGGTGTGATCTTAGGTTTCACATTGAACCTTATAAAAGATTGGATTCAAAATCGTGCCAAAAAAAACACTGAAATTTTTTATTTGAGTGTGTTAGTCATTAATAAACTAGATCGTTTTAGCTCTGACTCATTAGAGGTCATAGCTGATAATGGAAGTCTCAGCAGTAATGGGGAGTATTCCCCAGTGATCAAATGGCCTGACTTTGAACCATTGTCAATAGATGTTAATTGGCGGGTTTTACCTGAAAAGCTTATTCTGGATATTTTTAGCTTCCCTTCAAAAATTAATTATGCCAACTATTTGATTTCTGGTGCTTTTGGCAATTATTCTTGTCCACCAGACCATGATCTTGGTTTTGAGGAAATGCATTATCAATATGCAATTTTAGCTCTAGAGGCTATGGAACTAGCTAATCGACTCAGAAAATTGAGCAAATTAGCTATGCCAGAGTATAAACAGCACGAGTTCAATCCGACTTTATCTCTAACAGAACTTATTAAGAATATCGAAACTAAAAGACGAACAGGTAAGCAAACTGAATCGCCATTCCTGAAATAGATGCGTAAAAGTCAGTATGCTTAAAAATGGTTTAATCTTTGAACGTCAGGTGGTCTGAAATGTCAAAACTAGAATTAAATATTGAACACGCTGTCTCATTTGCAGGAGTTCATGCAAATCATTGTAGGAAATTGATAGAGATAGATGGGCTTTTATCAGCTTTGAAATATTGCACAGTTCAAGATGTTGAGCCACCACAGTGTTCTCTTACCGCAAACTCTCCAAACGCAAATAATTTAAGGCTTAAGGCAATAAGGATGTTGAGTGATGATAAATGGTGGGCTAGACGTCTTGAAAAACTTGAAATTCAAAAATTTGAACAGCAAAGCAGGTTAAGTAAACCTCAAATTATATCTAATGAGACTCTTCAATATCAGGTTTCTAAGAAACGTAAAGTAAGTTTAAAAAGTTAATATTAATCCCGAAACCTTTCCAATCCGCTAGTTAGTCCCACTCGATCATGATGGGCACTCAATGTTATTGAGAGTGCCATTGTGTCAAAAGCTAAATCCACTAACCAAAGCCACTTTATTAACCTCGGCGTTGCTGCATTAAGCAGTGCGCTCACGGTTTTACCAAGTACCTGCGCGGGTTTTCAACTCGGTGAAGATGGTTATATCCAGGCATTGCCTGATGGCCACTTTAACGCCGTAGATGGTCGCCCCGAAGATGTGCCTGGTGGCAGATGGTTAATGGATGAGGTTGCCTTTGCTGCGCTTAAGGCAAATACCCCTCACCAAGCTGGTGATCTCGTTATCGACTATGAACACCAAACCCTCAACAAAGAACAAAACGGCCAGCCCGCTCCTGCTTCTGGCTGGTTCAATATCGATGATGTGCAGTATCGACAAGGTGTTGGTTTATTTATTAAGCCGCGCTTTACTGATAACGCTATCGCCCACCTAAACGCCAAAGAGTATCGCTATTTCTCTTTGGTTTTTGGATACGACAAGGCCACAGGCCGCCCGCAATTTATCCATTCAGCAGCGTTAACTAACCGCCCTGGTGTCGATGGCATGTTGCCATTAGCATCGCTGGCCGCACTGGCCACTCTCAATGCAAACGATCTTCAATCCACCCCATCGGAGGGACTCCATGTGAACCCACTAATACTAAAACTCTTAGCCGCCCTAGGTATTGAGATTGCCGAAGGTAGCGAGCCAACCGAAGCACAGCTTAACGATGCGTTAAAGCGCATTGACGATCTGGTTAAAGCGGCGGGCAGTGTCGATGGCCTTAAGCAAGAAGTGGCTGCGTTAAGCGCCAAGTCACCATCAATTGACCTAAGCCAGTACGTTCCAGCGGCCACGGTCGCTGCACTGCGCACGCAACTGGTGGCACTCACCGCTGAAAACGGCGTGCTTACCGTTGAACAAACGGTTAAGGCGGCGATTGATGAGGGTAAGGCCTTCGAGTGTGAGCGCCAATATCTTATCGATCTAGGTAAGCAATCCATGGCAGCGCTGACTGCCAACTTGGGTGAGCGTGTGGCTATTGCCGCATTAACGGCCAAGCAAACCACCACGGTTGATAAGCCAGAAAAGAAAGACCCGCAACTGGCTGCATTGACCGCAGAAGATAAGAGTGTGGCGGCGCAAATGGGCTTGAGTCTTGAGCAGATGGCAGCCGCGAAAAAGGCTTCAGTCTAACGGTCAACTGTTTATTTATTCACTTTTCTAAGGAGTCATCCCAATGGGTATTGTCAATTCCGCCACATTAAATGCGTTACGCACTTCATTTAGCATTAAGTTTCAGGGCGCCATTAGTGGTGTAGAAACTCAATATAACCAGATTGCCACTGTCGTTCCTTCGACGAGCAAGTCCAACACCTATGGCTGGCTTGGGCAAATGCCAGAGTTTAAAGAATGGGTGGGCGATCGTCAGTTTAAAAACCTACAAGAGCACAGCTACAGCATAGAGAACAAAACCTTTGAAGCCTCGGTTGTCGTCAAGCGTGATGATATTGAGGATGACAACCTCGGCGTCTATGACCCTATGGTCAAGATGATGGGTGAAAAAGGCGTGAAGTTCCCTGATAAGCAAGTGTTCGACCTACTCAATGCGGGTTGGACAACGCTTTGTTATGACGGCCAAAACTATTTTGACACCGACCATCCCGTCAACGCGACACATGATGGCAGTGGTGCTGATAGCTCTGTGCCTAACGTCATCATCGATCCCGCTTATACGGGCGAGCCTTGGTATCTGCTTGATGTATCGCAAGTGCTTAAGCCGCTTATTTACCAAGAGCGTCGTAAGTTGTCGCTCATCACCAAATTTAATCCCAACGATGAAAGCGTTTATGTCAGTAACAACTTCAGTTTCGGTGCGGATTTGCGCTGTAACGCGGGCTTTGGTTTTTGGCAAATGGCTGTCGGGGTGAAAGCTGATCTGACACTTGAAAACGTGTGGGCGGCGATGGAGATGATGGGCAAATTCACCTTTGATGGTGGTGAGCCTATGGAACTGAATGGCACCTTACTGGTGGTGGGCAATGGTAATAAGCGTAAAGCACTACAGCTGAAAAACCGTGAAAACATCGCCGAAGGTGGCACGACAGTCTCTAACGAACTGCAAGACATGATTGAGGTGTTGGTCAGCCCGCGCATCAAAAAATAACCCGTTCTGAACAGCGAATCGCAGGCACAAGGATGCGCCTGCACCCCAACATTGAGTGAGGTAACAATGAAATGGCGAATCCTTCTAAGAACATTCAAGTCCTGTTGGTTATCTGTCTTGCGCACACTGGCTACCGCCGTGCGGGCATGGCGCTTAACAAAGGCGAAAACCTTATACCGCTGGCCGAGCTGTCGGATGAGCAAGTTGCAGCGTTTGAAGCTGATCAGCGCCTTAAAGTATCCGTGCGTGATATGGCACCAGCGTCGGGGAGTATGGACATTCCAGACGGTGATCAGACATTAGGCACAGATATCACAGGCACGCTCACTGGTGTGAAAGAGCCCAATGGTGAAGAGAAAGCCTTGGGTGAACTGTCAGTAAAAGAGCTGAAAGAACTGGCAAAAGACTTGGCGATCACGGGTGTTAACTCGATGAATAAAACTGACTTAGTTAGTGCGATTCAGGCCGTAAAAGTCACAGTGCCAGGTGAAAACGAAACGGCTACCCAAAGCACTGAAACGCCTAGCGCTGAAACGATAGGCACTGAACCATCGGGCACCACCAACGAAGCAGGTGAGTAGCCATGGCCCAATTGATGTACGCCACCCCTGACAACATGCTGAGCCGCTTTGGTGCACAGGATTTAATGCTGCTTACCGAACGCGAAGGCAGTGTGCCAGGGGAAATCAATACCGTCGTGCTTGAGCAAGCATTGCGCGATGCGTCGGCCGAGATTGATGGCTATATCGTTGGCCGTTACACCTTGCCGTTAACCACAGTTCCCGCCGTATTGGAGCGTAACTGCTGTGATATCGCCCGTTACTTCTTGTATGGCGATAAAGCCCCTGAACAAGTCGAGAAACGCTATACCGCTGTGGTGAAGTTTTTAACCGCAGTGAGCAAAGGCGATATCAGTTTGGGGCTAGCTGATACGGGAGAAGTCGCTAGCCAAAGTGAGCTAGTGGTCAGCATCGACAGTGCAGGCAGCGTGTTTGGCCGCCGTGCATCTAAGGGGTTTATCTGATGTTTGAGATTAAAGATAACTACCTTGCTGCAGGTGATGCGCTGACTCAAATACTTGAGCCATTAGTGACGAGCCAGAAGCTGAAAAAGGTCTATCAAGCCAATGAGCTAAGCGAAGTGGATGAGCGCAGCCAAATCACCCCCGCCGCCCATGTGCTGTATATGGGCGATACGCTGGCGGATACCGCACAAGGCGGCAACACCAGCCAAATTAAGCAGACTTGGCTTGTGGTATTGGCTTGCCGTTTATCTATCCACGAAGGCCAAGCAGGTGAGCTATTAGTCAGCCTGTTAAACGCGATTGTGGGTAAGTCCATTGCGGTGGATGGTCAGATGCTTGGCCCCTTTGTGCGCGTTAACAGTCCCGTTAAACCCCGTTTCACTAAAAGCCACGGTTATTACCCCGTGGCGTTAAGTGTGATTTTGAGATTCAAACCTTAACAACCTAAGAGGAACTCACCATGAGTGGATTATTAGTCGCAGGCAACTTCTTTATTGACCGTCTAAATGCCCAAGGGCAATCAACGGGGATCATTGGTCCCATCAACACCACTAAGCTCGCCATTAAAACCGAAGCCGACGAAAAGGTACGTCCAAGTAAAAAGAAAGACAGCTACGGCCAAGCCTTAAGCGTGGTGAAAATTGCAAAACCTGTTGAGGTGGAATGGTCCTTCGACGATCAACCTGCCGAACTGATTGCTATGGCACTGCTGGGTGATACCCAAGTGCTGAACACGGGCAGCGGCAACTTAACCGATGAAGCCGTGACCTTACCAACCAATCAACGTTGGATACAGCTACCTGAAAGTAACTTTGCCGCCCTCGGTTTTGTGGTGAAGAAAGACGCTACCACCTTAGTGTTGGGCACTGACTATGAGGTGAACTATGCCCTAGGGCTAGTGCGCGCCGTAAAAGGCGGCGCAATTGAAGCGGGCGGCGCGGTGACGGTGACAGGCCAACATAACGCCATTTCTGGCACGCTAGTTCGTGGTGGCATTAGTGCCCAAACCCGCGCGCGGCTCTTCGGTGAAGGTAAAAACCTCGAAACAGGCAAGCCGATTAAGCTCGAAATTTTCGACGCCAGCTTATCGCCCACAGCGGCGCTCGATTTTGCCGCCAGTGAGTTTGTGAGCGCCACCCTTGCGGGTAAAGCCCAGTTAGTCGCGGGTAAGGATCATCCGTTCGAGTACCTAGAGCTGGATGCGTAAGCGGTTTTGCTTAACCCAAGGGCATAGCCGTACTCAATTGCCATGCCCTTTAATCCCCATTTAACCGCTGTTTAAACACCGATTATTTAGATACTAACGAGATAGCCATGGCTGATAAAACCTTAGAACTCGCCCTGCGGATCGTGGCAGAAGCCACGGGCAAGCAACACATTGCGGCTTTAGTCGATGAGCTTAAGCGCATCGGCACTGAGTCGGATGCGGCGAATCCTAAGACGCAGGCGCTCGCTGATGAACTCGATGGCGTGAGTGATGCCAGCCAAGCAAGTGCTAACCAAGTTGATGAACTCAAAAATAGCCTTGATCCGTTAAGCAACCAGTTAGACCAAGTGGCCCAAAGCGGCCGCAATACCAGCAACCAAACAGAGCAGCTCACTAATGACCTCAAGCCTTTAGCAACTGGGCTTGATGACGTAGGCGATAGCAGCCAATCGACCAGCCAAAAAGCCAATACCTTAGCCAATAAGCTCGATGAGTTGGCTAACCAGCAAGACCTGATCAACACCTTTAAGCGGTCACGCAATGAGCTTGAACAACAAGAGCTTGCTGTCACTGCCGCCGCCTTAGCACTGCAGGACTTAAAGCAACGTGCCAGCCAAACGGATGCGCCTTTTGTGCAGCTGGCACGCTCTATTGATGTGGCAGAAAAAGAGCTGGAGCAAATGCAGCGCGAGTTAGCGCAGCAATCATCCAGCCACACTAAGCTACAAAATGCCCTGTCAAAATCGGGCATTGACTACAACAACCTGACCACAGCGCAGCGCAAGTTAAGCGCCGAATTTGACGGCACTGGCCGCAATGTCGATAAGTTTGCTAATCAGTTAGATAAGGGCAATGCCAGCGCCCGTGATCATGCCAGTTCCCTGCGTGGCGTGATCGGCCAAGTGACCGCCTTAGCGGGTGCCTATTTGGGCTTTGACCGCGTGGCTCAAGCGGTGAAGGATATTTTTGCCACGGGCGATAAGTTTGAGCGCTTAGGTGTGCAATTTAATGCCTTGATGGGATCTATCGCAGGAGGAGAGCAAGCGACTGCATGGGTGAAGGACTTTGCTAAAAATACCCCGTTGCAGCTTGATGAAGTCAGTCAGGTTTTTGTAAAACTTAAAGCGTTTGGTCTTGATCCTATGAATGGCTCTATGCAGGCCATTGTAGATCAAGCCTTTAAGTTAGGTGGTTCATTCCAAGAAGTCGAAGGCATCTCACTTGCTTTAGGGCAAGCCTGGGCAAAGCAGAAATTGCAGGGAGAGGAAATCCTGCAATTGATTGAGCGCGGTGTACCCGTCTGGGAACTGCTTGAAAAGGCTACAGGTAAAAACACAGCTGAACTACAAAAGCTTAGCGAACAAGGCAAGCTTGGCCGCGATGTCATTAAAGCCTTAATGGATGAAATGGCAAAGGGAGCGGCTGGTTCTGCCGCTGCCAACATGACTTTGTTGTCCGGTTTGATATCTAACGCCAAAGATAATTTAAGCGCGTTCTATGCCGAGGTATCTAATGCTGGTGCTATGGATTGGCTAAAGGGCCAATTAACAGCGCTTAACACTGAGTTCGCCACTATGGCCGCTGATGGCCGCTTAAAGAAATGGGCGACCGAAATCAGTAATGCCATTATTAGCATCGGTGAAGGCGTTAAGAGTACGGCTCAATTCCTGTATGAATATCGCGATACCATTGCAACAGTAGCAGGCGCTTGGGCAGCCTTTAAAGTTGGTAGCTATTTTATCGACATGGCCAAAGGGACTAAGGAGGCTATCGAGTGGTTAGTTAAATTCGAAGCTACTCAGAAAGCTGCATCTGCTGCGGGAGTCGTGCTGGATGGTGGCCTTAAAAATACCGCAAAACTATTAGGTAAACTCGGTTTAGCAGGCGCTGCTGCGTGGGGTGTTACTGAAATATATGCTCTGGGCGAAGCGATTTGGGCATTGATTAAAGCGGAAGCCGCCCTTGAAGAAAGTAGAAAGTTTGCAGCTAAAACAGAAGAAGAAAAAAATGCCCGTTTAAAAGAATTCAATGAAGCCACTGGAATACAATTCCGCAATATGGCTGAAGTACTGCAAGCCGAGAAAGATGGACTGATTATTTATGATCTGAAAGCCAGATCATACAAAGCTTATAGCGCTGAATTGGCGATTCAAAATGCCGAAGTACTCGCCCAAGAGGCAGCTGCTCGTGCAGCAACCGAAGCCACTAAAGATCAAACTGATGCGACTACTGCTTTAGGTTCCGCAACTAAAGCGACCGTTGAACCGATTAAGTTAACGATCGACCAAGCCATCAAGCTGACTCAGCAGTTAACTGAACAAGCGACATCACTCGATACTTATACTGGTTATATGGGCGGATTTATTCGCCAGTTAGATTCAGTCATTCTCACCTTTCAAGCCGCAGGTAAAGAATATGCTGGCCATGTTGAGGTGCTTAATCAGCTTAAGCTTAAGTATGAGGAGCAACAAAAGTACCTTAATGCCACTGCTAAAGGGACAGAGGCACTAGAGCAAGCCTATAAGGACTTAGGGCTCACCAGTACCAAGTCATTACAGGATACAGCTGATAAATCTAAAGCTGCGTTTGAGCTTATCCGCGACAACAAAGAACCTATAGATCAAGTCCGTGATGCTTTTATTAACTGGGCTAAGGCAGCCATTGTTGCGGCGGAAGCATCTGGCAAGACAGTTCCTGCGGGACTGAAGGCACAAGCCGCTGCCCTGCAGTTAAGCGACGAATATCAAAAGTTGATCCATAAATCGAAGAACTATAGTGATGGACTGCAGAATGGTGTCACCCCTGCACATCAACGATTAGTAAAAGATATTGCCGATACCACAACCGCGTTAGGTAAAAATCGCACTGCATTAGCGGGTAGTACTGCTGCCAATACCAGTAACAGCGAAGCTTTGGTGGAACTTAAAAAGAACACCGAAAAGCTTAAAGAGCAGCAAGAAAAACTGAATGAAGTTAAGGCGCTTGAAATTGCTAATTATCAAGAGCTAAAAGGCAAATATGCTGCAGTAAACGAGGAAATGCTGCGCCTAGAGAAAAGCTATCAATCTGGTGCACTGTCGGCTGAAGAATATCAGCGACAAAAGGATCGATTAATTGAAGTCCTTAATGTACTGCGCGAGCTTATGGGCGATGTTCCAGATGGTATGGAAGACTTAACTGATAGCGAGAAAGACGCTGGCATTGAGGCGGGCAGAACGACAAAAACGTTAATGGAGCAACGCGAAGAACTGGAGGAATTAGAGAAGAGCACTGGCCGCGCCACTGAGTATGTAAACCTATTTGCGGGTGCCTATGCCCACTTAAACAAACAGTTCAATTTTAACGAAGATAGCACCGAAAAACTTAACGCCCGCGTTAATGAGCTGACTAAAAGCATCATGAACAATATGCGGGTGAATACGGGCTTTTGGGGTGTGCTGGCACAGCTCAGTAACCAAGCTTTTATCCGCGAAAAGCAGATCATTAATGAAACCTTACTGACCCGTAAATGGACTGAAGAACTCGAAAGCTCAAGCATTAGCCTCGATCGTGTCAATCAAATTAGCCGCGAGGCAAAGTGGAATATACGCGAGTTAGGCGACGAAGATCTTAAGCCACTGCAAGCGGCCATTGATGCTACCCGTGATCGTATTCTCGGCCTACGTGACGATATCAACGCGACCTTGGGCAGTCTCAAAGATGAGATGGATAAGCTCAATAATAACCAAGCCGCTATTGAGAAGCGCCGCTATGAACAGCAACAGGCTGAGCTTAAGGCGCAGCTCGATGCCGCACGCACGGCCCAAGATAAAGAGTCCATCGCCAGTGCCCAAGAAGCTCTGCAACTGAGCCAGCAAATCTACGCCACCAAACTAAAACAAATCGAAGCAGAGGCGGTAGAACGTAACGCGCAGGCGATCGAGCGTGCATCGAGCAGTGCAAGCACTGCGACGAATTCCACTCGCAGTACTGCAAGCCAACCCACTTCGGCATCGGTGAGCAATCAGAACACAGGCGGCAGCGTACAAATTTTTCGGCTAGAGCTGGCAATGCCGTCGGGCAATGTGGTGAAAGCCGATTTGCTTGATGAGTTTAAGCAGCTGTTTTTGCGCGAACTAGAACAGATTAAGGCAACCTCATGATCACCTTAGACACGCTTCAATTACCGCATTTTATTTGGCTTAACCGCTTTGGTTATACGCCCTTTGTGAGTAGCACTGAGTTTGCTCTCGATGGCTCGCAGCATGTTGAAGTCGCGGCTAAACAAGCAGGGCGTTCCATTATGCTCTTTAGTGATGGCGAATCTTTAAGTCTGTTTGAAGCTCTTGAAAGCCACGCCAATACAAAAGGGGCGGCCAGTTTCAATCTGGATATTAACGGCACTGTTTTTAGCGTGATTTGGGATTACCGCGATCAACCGATTAGTGGTGCACCAGACATTAACTACAGCGATAGCGCCCCCGATGCTGTCGATGCCATCACCCTCAAGTTAATCACTGTTTAAAGGCTGTTTAATATGGCAACTTCTCCGACTCCGATTTCTCGCGACAGCTTAAAAATCTTCAAGCCTGAACTATTAGGTTCGAGCAATGAGGCAGGTGGTCAGCGCACCAACAACGCAGTTCAATCAGGGCAGATTAACGAACTGTTTGATGCTATTTCAGATATTGATCATGCCCAATCGAGTATCGAAATCGCTAAGGCGTATCCTACGCTCTACACAGACGATACGAGCAAGCTTAAACAGGCTCATGTGTTTTTCAGTGAGCCACCCGTCGATCCGTTGGTGAACGTGTTTATGATTGAATCACCCGCGCTGAATGATGAGTCTCGCATGACGGATATGAAGGAGATCATTGAGTCGTCTGTCACTGCAGGGGAATTAATCCGCGAAGGTGGCCCAGGGTTCCTTGTAAATCAAAACTCGTTTTCCTCAGATTACTTGCAATCGACTTATCACTTTAATGATCGCGATTACTGGAAAACTACCTATTTGGTCGTGGGCCAAGTGATTTGTATTACTGTGGAATATACTGGGGTGGAAAATGCCGATTGGCCGCGCAAAACTCACTTTTGCAAAGTAACCAAGACCAATAATGTTAATGGCCAAGTCGGTACCGTCACGTTTGACCCACCCATTCCTTTTGCCACGCCATGGCCATCATTAGCTGTTAATGGACAAAGCAAGTGTACTAAGCTGCGCTTATCAAATACCGCATCACCGCTTAAGTTTCATGGCGTAACCAAATTAACGGCTGTGGCCAATGGCGTTAATTTAGCCGTGGGGGCGACGCAGTTGTCGTTACTGCCATCCATTACCACTGTGTTACCCAAGCCAGGCAATACCATTGTCGGCGGCAGTGAAAACGGGGATGCCACAGTAAGCCAAGTGATCCGCAAAGTGATCTCCCAACCTTCAAGCGCAGGTACCTATAGCTATACTTTTACCACCACGGATTTATTAACTGATGAAAACGGATTAGTTGCCGTTTCAACGTTACCCACGGCTGCTATGGGTGGTTATACCAGCTACATTCAATCCGTGACAATTGGCTCAGGTAATATCACGGTAACGCTCACCTCAAGTACAATATTTAATAATGCGTCAACCGTGAGCCTGTTTTATGTTTCATCCTATAAATACAGTATCTATTCAAGCGCCAACCCGTTCCCCGCCAATAAGCAACTGACAGTGGGCAGTATTAAAGGCCGCGCAGTCTTTGCTGATACAAACTATGCTGCCCAAGATGTGTATGAGAGAGTGAGCGCCGAGGGCACAACAGGCAAGCTATATGATGGGACAGAACACATCGCAACCATTAATTACTTAACGGGTGCGGTGACTAAGCAAGTTATTAGCCGTGGCGAGTTTACGTTTACCTATGCCGGATTAGTCGAATCGAGCGCGGCTGCTGCTGCAGGTGATACGGTCGCTAAGTTCACCTTGTCATTGCCAAATCCCTTATTAGAAAGCTTTTATGTGCAGGTTGAGCGTATCTCTGATCGAGCGCTGATTAGTGCCTCCGCCAATGCTCAAGGGGTGGTTGCTGGCACTGGCATTAACGGCAGCATTAGCAGTGGCATTGTGGAACTGACCTTTAGTGCCCCAGTGGATTTAACCACATTGCGCTATGACATTAGCGACCAAGTGCGCCAACTACCACCCGCTGAGATTTATGGCCTTAACCCGCTGCGTATTCCTTATGATGGCATTGTGAATATGTTCCGCCAGTGGGGCACTGTGGCGCTGTCACACTCACAAGTGCAGCAAGTCACCGCCACGGCTGGTACCGTGTATAACATTCGTCAAAACGCAGTATTTAGCGACATTACAGATGCAAATGGCGCCAGCCTATGGACCAGTGAAAACACCCATTTCACCGTAAATAAAGCGGCAGGCACTGTCACCATTAATAGTGCCTTTACTGGTTTTGCGCCGCCCTTTGTGCTGACCGATGTCATTAGCGAACTGGCGTTAGTTTCAAGCTTTAGCGCAGGAAGCATAGTGCTGGCAAAACCTTTATCCCGCGAATACCCCATAGGGGCCACTGTGGCCAGTGTGCAGATTTTAGGTGATTTGCAGGCGCGTGTTGGCCAAGTACGGGATATGACCGCCTGGTCAAATAACTGGGATGTTGATGGTGCTCAAGCCACGGGTAATTTCAATGCCGTTGACTATCCGGTAGAAGTTAAAAATAACACTGCAGTAAACGAAGATTGGGTAATGATTATGACCAGTGAAACCGCGTTTCGCTGCGTAGGTCGCCGCCTCGGACAAATTGCGACTGGTGATACCCTCAATGATTTTGCCCCTATCAACCCCGTGACTAATACCCCTTATTTTGTGCTCAGAAAAGGCGCATGGGGTGGCGGTTGGCAAACGGGCGAGGCGGTGCGCTTTGCCACCTTTGCGTCATCAAAACCCATCATGCTGCTGCGAAATGTGCAGGTTGGCCACAGCCAAATCACTACAGATAAAGCCGTATTGTCATTTTTCGGTAACGAGTCATAGGAGCAATTGAAATGGGATTACCAGTTACAGTTTATCGCTACACAGACCCAGGTGCGCCACAGTTGGTTAATGCCACCCCCTCAGAGTGGATTAATATCCTAAAAAAAGTGCTGGTTGAGGGTTATGGCAATAAAGCCCCGCTAGGCTGGACTCTTGAATTCGAGAATGCCGCAGCGTTTAAGGTGGCATTTAGAAACTCACTCGCGAATGGTGGCTCAGGGGGCTATTTTCAATTTTGGTCAGCTAATGGTGGTAATACTTCGCAGCAAGGTTGTTATATAAAATGTGCAGGGGATATGTCTGCTATAGATGTGTTTTCTAAAGCTTGTGGTCTTAGAGCTGCAACACTTTCAAACTCTGGTAAAGGGTGGGAAATTATAGGTACATCAAGGGGATTCTACCTAATGCAGCATCGGACTGATTCACCAAAGATGCTTGTTGCTGCTAACACTATCTTTTGGTGTTACTTCATTGGTGATATTCATAGTTTTTATTCTAATGATATCAACTGTTTTTCACTTATTTCAGGTAATAACACCGCTGGTGATTTACCTTCAACACCTGCAGGTAGTGTCATTGGTTGGACTACGACACTTTCTGCCCAGTTATATGCGGTTGATGGTGTCAATACTAGCCGAATGTATTCAATGACTCTTCCGTTTATCAATACAAGCTCACCAGCAGCACCATTTCTTAACGATGCAGAGGTGTCGAACTTACAACATAATTTTGTTATGCCGTATTTAGAGATTGCATACAACAGCAATGATGCAAGTGGAGTTCCTGCAAATATCAGCACGTCATTACCAGTTTGTCGAGGGACAGCACCAGGGATGAAGGTTTCCTCATTTGTTGGCTACGGTAATAACAACTGGCCAGTTGATCGAATCTTTGACGGGATAACTTACATTTTACTCAGATCTGTTTACAACAATAAGTTATGGATTAGTACGGGTGACTGGTATGAGTAAATTTATCGATGTAAAACCCGTAAAGTCATCGATTTATCATCAAGCAGTTATAGATATTAAAGTTGATAACAACGCAGAGCGATTAATTGTAATGAATCGCTTAACATGCGAACTTTATTATGTTTTTAATTGCAATCAAGTGAAGAATGTCAAATTAATAATGCCATTGGAACATACAACAAACAATGAGTTATTGGTCGGCATACTTGATGATGACCGCAACTATAACGCTAAATTATTAGATGGTCGGCAAGCCGATTTAATTAATGGCAATCAAGTGACGATTCGCCCATGACAGCCATTGTTATCAATTTTGATAAGCCATGGATTGCCTCAGCATCACCTATTGTCATTAGCTTTACCGATGAACCCACGCCAGAGATACCAGAGGTACCCATTAGCCCAGGTACCATTGGTATAATGTGCGGCATAGGTATTGCGATTGCGCCGAGTGTTGCACAGCAGCTAACCATTAAAGAAGCCACCCAAAGCCATGCCACACAGTTAACGTCACAATGGCAAGTTGGCCATGTGACGCAAATCGTGACGGCCAAGTGGCAAGCCAAGGCATTAATGGGCATTACTGCCTCTGGAGTTTGGTGCTGGAATAACCTTGTGCCATGTAAAGCTGATTTGCTTTGGTTGGTGCCACAGTTACATGGTACGCAAGCCAATAGCCTATGGCTATCGCCAGAATCCGTGTCATCAAGGGTTGAAATGCTATGGCGGCAACCAGAGGCTACCACGCAGATTATCACGCTGGCTTTACTAAAGAGGGCGCTAGTCGCGACTGAGGTTAAGCTTGCCCACTCGAATATTCGTGCTGCAGGCGATATGAAAGGAATAGCATGGGGGCCACATGCGGCGCGGTGGGTGTGCTCGAGTAAGTATCGACCACCCAAAGGCAAGATCACCATTAACTTTAGCGATCCTTGGGTAAATGCAGCCAGCCCGATTGTGCTCAACTTTACCCCTTCACCAAACATTTGTTACTGGGATGATGGCGGCGGCCTGATAGGCACTAATCCACCATTACCTACCATTGATTTTAAGATCCCTATCGAACCGCAAATCAGAAGGAGTTACCTCATGCAGCCTCAAATCAGTTGTGTTCGTGTGAGTGACGGCGTTTCTGTGGTGCTCAAATCAGTATCTATTTCACAGTCCCGTTCGCAATGGGCCAGTAGCGGAAGCTTAGCGTTTTCATCCCGTATTGATGCCGAGCGTGCCGCTAATGAATTATTGAAAATAAGTATTAATGGCTATGACTTTTACCTGCTTTGCGAGTCTCCCAGCGAATCTAAAGCCTTTGGCAAAACCAGTTATAGCGCGACAGGTCGAGGCCGTTTAGCAACTCTCGCCAGCCCGAACCGAAAGGCCATCAACTATGTGAACGTAGTAGCCCGCAGCTTTATTGGCTTGATGGCCGATATCGTGGCCAATACTGGGTGGACTGTCGTCAGTAAAATTAGTGATTACCCTGTACCCGCAAACGCCTTTAGCTATGCCGCTAAAACACCCGCCGAAGCCATTAACATGATGGCCAACAGCATTGGGGCCATGCTCGATGTGAATGATGAAACTCAGACTATAACGGTGATCCCTCAGTGGCCAGTCGTGCCTTGGAATACCGCAAGCGCTATTCCCGATGTGATTTTGCATGATGGAGTGATCCTCGAATTTAACGAGCGTATCGATATTCGTCCCGATGCTAATGCAGTGTTTGTACGTGGTGAGCAACAAGGCGTGGCGGCGAAAGTGAAACGTTTCGGGACCGCTGGTGACAACTTTGCTGCTGATATAGTGGATAAGTTAATCACTGATAATCAAGCCGCGAGAATGCGTGCAACGGCCGAGTTAGCCAACGCAGGTAATAAGGTACAAAACAGCATTCGCGCTAAGGTCATGGCTGATTTGCCACCCATGCGACCAGGCATGTTAATTGGGGTTCGCAAAGGTGCCGAGGTGTTTAAGTCAGTGTGTGAAAGCTTCAGCATTAGTGGCAGCGTTAATGAGTCAACGGGGATGGTTACAGTGAATCAGACCGTGACGCTGTTGCGTAATGAGGTGGCAGCATGAGCAACATCTATCAACGCTTAGCGAACTTAAACCCTAGGCCCCAGCGCAGTGTTGCCACTGTGATTAGCGTGACAAATGGCACCACGACAGTACAGCACGCCGATGGCAGTTATCAGACCGTTTTGGGGGACTCAGTCACCAGTGGGAAAGTGTATATCGTCGATGGTCAGATCCAAGGCCAAGCCGCCGACCTGACGTATGTTGAATTAGAGATTTGATAAAAGAGAGCGGTCTAGCAATGCTACCAACACTGCTAGACCGTCAACACACAGGATTAGACCCTGTGAGCCAACCAAGGCTCCCTCACCGCGTCGACACGGCGAACCGAGCCTAGCATAAAAAATCCTAAAAAAGGAGGCTCACATGCCAAAACCGATTATCCCTTGGATGGGCGGTAAGCGTAGATTAGTTAAGCAGATTTTACCCATATTCCCTGAGCATCATACCTATGTCGAACCCTTCTGCGGCGGTGCAGCAATGTTCTTCAGCAAGGATGAGGCGAGGGTGGAAGTGGTCAACGATATGAATGGTGATCTCGTTAATCTTTATCGAGTGATTAAACATCATTTAGAAGAGTTTATAAGGCACTTTAAATGGGCTTTAATTAGCCGTGAAGAGTTTTTATGGCAGAAGAATACTAACCCTGAAACTCTAACCGATATTCAGCGAGCGAGTCGTTTCTACTATCTGCAAAAGCTGGCGTTTGGCGGGAAAGTATCAGGTCAGAATTTTGGGTGTTCAGCGTCTCGACCTGCTGGTTTGAACTTGTTAAGGATTGAGGAAGATCTCAGCGTTGCTCACCTACGCTTGGCAAGAACCTATATCGAGCGGTTGGACTGGGCAGAGTGCGTAAGACGATACGATAAGCCAGAAACCTTGTTCTATTTAGACCCGCCTTACTGGAGTACCGCAGGTTATGGTGTAGATTTTGGACTAGAGCAATATGCCTTGATGGCCGAGCTCGCGAAGACAATCAAAGGCAAGATGGTGATCAGTGTGAATGACATACCAGAGATGCGCGAGGCATTCGCTGGGCTACAAATGAAGACGCTGGGAATTAAATACACGGTAGGTGGCTCAGGCCGTTCAGGAGAGCAGCAAGAGCTACTCATCTGGAATTGGTAAAGTAAATGATAATGGCCACTCAATGTGACCAGTTCAGCTTTTTAGACTCCTGTTAAACCTCCAGTTTTTTTGGCTACATCACTATAAAAAACTGGCTAAAAATTGGTTGCTTGCACCCTGGTGACTATTGAGTACTTTGATGATTAGGTACTACGAAATGTTAAGGAGTGCGTAATGGGAAGAGAGAAAGCAAGGCAACTTCGGAAAGAAGAAGATTGGAATACCAAGGCGTTATTAGAGGATTATAGATGTGAGCTCCATGGTGGGTTAATCCCCTATGACGAAAGAGCGGTTTATTTTAAGACTAAGCGATGTGCATACTGTAACCACATTTTGTTGAAGGATGACTAAACGAAAGGCCCTCTTAGTGAGGGCCTTTGCTTTTTCTCATATAGGCGATACCATTTCTCACTTTGGTCGGCGCGCTACAAGAATTAATCTTGGTCTTTTTCTGGTACAAAACCTTCAATTTCAACATCTTTACCTTCAAATAGGAAAGAGGTCATTTGTTCTTCAAGAAATTTACGATCATCAACATTCATCATGTTGAGTTTTTTCTCGTTGATCAGCATGGTTTGCTTTTTTTGCCATAGGCCCCAAGCTTCTTTGCTGATGTTATCAAAAATGCGCTTACCTAAATCACCTGGATACAGTTGAAAGTCTAGGCCGTCGGCTTCTTTATTTAAATATACGCAATTGACTGTACGCGCCATGATTATTCCTTACTGACTGCGGATTGAACGAGTGATCCCAAATTGGCTAGCACGCGCTCGGTGGCGGCGGCGAGTCCCACTTTGGAAGGATGACTTATGTTATACCAGAGAGACTGGTTTTGTTCCATGACAGCGCCCACGCTCTCTTTATTGCCGAGGGCTTTATCTAGATTAAGCATCATGGGCTGAATATCTAAATGAAAGTGGCTAAATGTGTGCCTAAAGCCAGTTAACCATTCGAGTTGCTGCGCATCAAACCCTTGCTCTTCAAGATGAGTTTCAAGGGCGGCTTGGGTAGCGAATTCAGGGAAACACCAGAGTCCGCCCCAAATTCCCGCTGGCGGACGTTTAGCTAAAAAGACTTGGTTGTCTTGCATCATCACTAACATCCACGCCGCTTTGGTTGGTATGGTTTTTTTAGGTTTTTTGCCAGGGAAATCGGTTTGTCTGCCAATCAGTTGAGCTTTGCAATCAATCGCTACAGGGCAAGCGGCACAGTTAGGTTTGCTACGAGTGCAAATACTGGCGCCGATATCCATCATGGCTTGATTATATTTCTGAATATCTTGCTGCGGTGTGAAGGCATCCGTCAGTTGCCAAAGTTGCTCTTCAACCGTCTTTTGCCCTGGCCAACCTGCGATTGCCCCATGTCTTGCTAATACACGTTTTACGTTGCCATCGAGAATGGGGTGATGTTGCCCAAGTGACAATGACAATACTGCGCCTGCCGTCGAGCGGCCGATGCCAGGTAGGGCGAGCACTTGTTCAAAATGTGTTGGAAATAATCCCTGATAATCATCGCGGATTATTTTGGCTGCTTTATGCAGATTACGCGCCCTAGCGTAATAGCCAAGACCGGTCCAATGATGTAATACCTCATCGTCTGGCGCGTTAGCAAGTGCTAACACATCGGGGAAACGCGCCATAAATTTAAGATAATAGGGAATAACAGTCGCAACCTGAGTTTGTTGCAGCATAATTTCAGAAACCCATACGCGATATGGGGTTTTATCTTGCTGCCAAGGGAGGGTTTTACGACCGTGATTGTCGTACCAAGAGACGATACGTGTAGCGAAGGAGGCTGTAGATTTCATCGGCGCAGTGTAGCGGCAGTTATCTTCTTAGACAAGCGTCAAAGATAAGTTGGCAAGGGATCTAAAGCTAAAAATCGCTGCTAAATTCGCACTCTTAAATAATCTTGGTATACTTTCGCCCCATTAGTGCTTGCACTGTATGTTGAACTTTGGATAATGCCCTTCTTTTATGATGGTGTTGTCCACTAGACGAGGCAAAAATGAGCGAAGTCACTACCGCTGAATTTAATGAAGAAGGCAAGTATCTGCGCAAGATCAGAAGCTTTGTCCTGAGAGAAGGTCGCTTAACCAAAGGCCAAGCACACGCTATTGAAAGCCAGTGGCCAACAATGGGTTTAGATTACAGCCCAGTGCCATTGGTACTAAGCGACGTTTTTGGTCGTGAAGCTGATACTGTGCTGGAAATAGGCTTTGGCATGGGCGCCTCTTTAGTACAAATGGCTAAAGATGCACCAGAGCAAAATTTCATTGGTATTGAAGTACATAAACCGGGTGTAGGCTCTTGCCTCAGTGATGCCGCCATTGCTGGTGTGACTAATTTACGTGTGTATCATCACGATGCCATGGAAGTATTAGAACATGCGATTGCTGACGGTTCATTAGCCCGAGTGCAATTGTTCTTCCCAGATCCTTGGCATAAAAAACGTCACCATAAACGCCGCATCGTACAAGCTGAATTTGCCGAACTTATTCGTCGCAAGCTAAAAATTGGCGGTGTGTTCCATATGGCCACTGACTGGGAAGAGTACAGCGAGCATATGTTAGAGGTGATGCAAGCCGCACTGGGTTATCAAAACCAGTCGGCCGATGGCAGTGTTGTGCCGCGTCCTGATCATCGTCCATTGACAAAGTTTGAAGCCCGCGGCCATAGACTGGGTCACGGTGTATGGGATCTGATGTTTGAGCGTATCGCTTAATCACGAACTCAATTTTAGCTAATTTTAAACACAAAAGGGAAAATCACTATGGCAACTAATCGTAGCCGTCGTTTACGTAAGAAAATGCGCGTTGATGAATTCCAAGAGTTAGGTTTCGATATGGCTTGGACTTTTGATGCATCAGTATCTGAAGCCGATATCGATGCAACTGTAGATAAATTCATCGATGAAGTGATCGAAACCCGTAAATTAGGTTTCCATGGCGGCGGCCACATCGAATGGGAAGGCATTATCGCCACTCAAACGATTGGGAAATGTACCGAAGAAGATATTGCTGCAGTTAAGGCATTCTGGGCGACCCAAAAAGTGTCTCAGGTTGAAGTTAGCGAACTGTACGACATTTGGTGGGGTTAATGCCCGAGTTGGCATTACTTGAGGAAGTGGTCGAGAAAGTTCGACCCTTGCTCGGCCAAGGAAAGGTTGCAAATTATATCCCCGCACTGGCCAGCGTTGATGCTGGCAAATTAGGTATTGCCGTCACGACTGTTGACGGTGAAACTTTAGGTGCGGGCGATTACCTTGAGCCGTTTTCGATTCAAAGTATCTCTAAAGTTTTCAGCTTAACCTTAGCGTTAACTTTATATGAAGAAGCCGAAATCTGGAGCCGTGTTGGCAAAGAACCTTCGGGCCATTCATTCAACTCTTTAGTACAAGTCGAGTTAGAACGTGGCAAGCCGCGTAATCCCTTTATCAATGCTGGCGCGTTAGTGATTGCTGACTTATTGCAGAGTCGTTTAGGTGCTCCTAAACACAGAATGCTTGAGTTAGTCAGGCAACTAAGCCAAAACGATAAAGTGTGTTTCGATAAACAAGTTGCAGATTCAGAATATCAGCATAGTGCGCGCAATGCGGCGATTGCTTATTTGATGAAGTCGTTTGGTAATTTTCAAGGTGATGTTGATACTGTGCTGCGCACCTATTTTCATTATTGCGCCTTGAAGATGAATTGTGCTGACTTGTCTAAGGCCATGTTGTATTTGGCTAATCGCGGTAAAAGTATCACGGGGACTGAGCTTATCTCTCAAGTGCAAACTCGGCAACTTAACGCTCTGTTGGCGACTTCGGGCCTATACGATGGTGCGGGTGAGTTTGCTTATCGTGTTGGTATGCCAGGTAAAAGTGGCGTCGGCGGAGGTATTATTGCCGTGATCCCTGGAGAACTGTCGATTTGTGTATGGTCGCCAGAACTCGATAATAATGGCAACTCACTTGCGGGCACTGCGATGCTTGAGCATCTCAGTCAGCGTCTCGGTCGTTCTATTTTCTAGTCTTATCTCTCGTTTTTATTAGCACTATTAGACTAAATGTTAGCGAATTTCGCTAATGACCTTTTAGTGCTAACTTTTAAAAATTCAACATAATCAAATTGTTATAAAGTTGGCACGTCTCCTGCTATAAGCTATTCAGTAGTTTAGGTTTATCGAATTATTCAGATTAAAGGACGAACAAAAATGAAATTAAATAAGTTATTAACTGGATTTGCATTATCTGGCGTGATTTTAGGAACATCTAGCGTGCAGCTGGCGCAAGCACAAACAGAGCCAAAAATAGATGAACGCTGTGAAGTTTCCTTAAATTATGACGTTATGGTTGAGCCTAAAAAATTAGTCATGAGCGAGAAGGGCACAGAAAAGTATCGCATCGAAGTTGACAAGTTATTTGTGGAAGGTAAGCAAGTTAACTTAACCGACAAGCAGAAAAAATTGGTTACTCAATATGCCGATGAAGTTTCGACTCAAGTGCCAGAAGTGATTGAACTGGTGAATGAGGCAGTATCTCTTGCTTCCAAAGCGGTTGGTATGGCCTTAACACCTTTAATGGGTGATGCCGCTGGTGCAAAATTTGATGAAATGATGGCTGGCGTTCAAAAACGGGTTGATTCAGTGGCTTATAAGAATGGTGATAGCTTCTATTTAGGGGCGACTGAAGACTCGATGCAAAGTACATTTAACGATGAATTCGAGCAGGAAATGGAACAAATTGTCCAGAATTCAATTGGCGCAATTATGATGAACTTAGGTGGCCAAATCATGTCTGGTGGCGGTGAGAATTTTGAAGCCAAGATGGATACCTTCTCCAAAAAAATGGACAATTTAGGCCAAGATATTGAGCAACAAGTTGAGAGCCAATCTAAGGGATTAGAAGCTAAGGCTGACCGTTTGTGCGACCGATTTGAAAATTTGTTAGTGCTTGAAAATCAATTGCGCCAAGAAGTGCCAGAACTAGCACCTTATGTGTTGACACAAAACTCAACCAAGGAACTGCGTGAATAGTTCTTGTAAATAGTTCTTGCGAATCGCCCTTAGTTTTAACTGCAATAACTTCTATCTCCTTGTGCATGAGTCAAACTTGAATGCTACGCCCCTAGTCAATTTATCGACTAGGGGCTTTTTTATTGGCTACGGTTTAATCGTGGCGACAACCCTTATGGCTAAGTTGATGTGGCTTATAGGCTAGGCTTGCAGCGATTTAGTTCGGAATGTTACAGTCTAGAGACGAATATTTGGTATACTCTTAAAATATAATTAAAAGCTGGCATATCAGTCAGATATAACCCCCTACTTTAGTGGACTTTTTCGGTCTAAATCTCTGCGTTATATCATTTTGATGCGAGATATCAATGCTATGGTTATTTTTAAGCGATGATTACGCTAACCATAGCTGCTCACCGAAAGTTAATATCATTGTCGTAAACAGCTTAAGGCGACTTCCATGTTAGAACTGTTAGAACCTATTGCGATTTTTACTCATGTGGCCAGAGCAGGTAGTTTTAGTGCCGCCGCAAGAAGGCTTGGGATCTCTAAGTCTAAGGTCAGTACACAAGTCGCCGATCTTGAACATAGACTTGGTGTTCAATTAATTCAACGTACCACCCGCAGCTTAAGCCTGACTGAAGCAGGGCATTTGCTGTATCTGCAAGGTGAAGAATTGCTACGTGACGCTGAACAAGCGATAGCCAGCGTGCATAACTTAAATGATGCGACCCGCGGCGTGCTTAAGGTGGGAATTTCCCAATCCTTTGGGGTGATGCATATCATTCCTGCGTTGCCATCTTTTATGGCAAAACACCCTGAGCTTGAGCTACAAGTGAGCTTACTGGACCATAAAGTGGATGTCGTGAGCGAAGGCTTAGACTTACTGTTAACTATGTCTGAGCAATTACCGCTTGGCATGGTTGCTAGACCTCTGATGAAGTGCCAATTCCTGTTAGTTGCTTCGCCTGGCTATATTGCTCAACATGGCGAGCCAACTCGACCTGAGCAGTTAGTTGACCACAACTGTTTGGTCTATCAAGGCGAGTGGCACGAGCACAGCATGTGGCAATTTAAGAAGGGTGATGACTACTGTGAAATTGGCGTATCGGGTAATTTCAGGGTGGATAACGCACCAGCATTAAAATCTGCTGCAATCAGTGGTCTTGGGGTTGTGTATCTTGCGAGTTATCTGATGGAAGATGAGATTGCCAAGGGGACATTAGTGCCTTTACTGAAGGATTGGCAATTGACCCACCATCTGCCATTGCAGGCGGTTTATCCCCGTCGTAAGCACTTAGCACCTAAGGTCAGTTCTTTTATCGAATTCATCAAAGATCACATAGGAACGCCGCCGTATTGGGATGCACCCTATGTCGAATTATTCAGTAAACGTCAGTAAAATAGGAAACATTGTTCTCAAAAGCAGTCTTATGTGATTTCAAATTAACCAAGCACTTTTATGGCTATTTAAAATCAATACTTTAGATTGAGTTGGTGAGTACATTTGCTGATGGTTTTTTAGGGTGTTCTAAAGCACTTTTTTATAACATCCTTGAACTCTGTTCTTAATTGAATACAATGGTAACAGTTGATTCGGAATGATCTGAGTCCTATACGTTTATTGGAAATGACCCCTTTCAATTTTTGTGTACAGGTCGGCATTAATGCAGTTTTGGATCACAGCCAACAGAAGTTTGAGAACTAAAACAATGTTGGCTCTTTAAACCATCATCCTAGTTTTTGGTTTACCTCAGCCTTATCGCTGAGGTAATTTTTTATTGATGGTTTGTGCAGCCTTGGGCAAGCGTTTTGTCTCTCTGTACCCTAAAGTCGCAACTGTGTGTTAAGTGTGTGAAGGCGAGTGCTAAAGCATAAATTAATACAACAAATATAGTGACCCACAGTGAGAAGGGTTCTGTTATCTAACGGGATAATGGTACCAATAAAAAAGCCACTTTCGAGTGGCTTTTTTATTGGGCGTAGCTATATATGTCGCTTTAGTCGTGAAGCAGGTTAACAATGCTTCACGACTCAGCATTAAGGCATTAAAACATTAGGGTATTAGGCCTTCTTCTTACTGGCTATCCAGAGAGCGACTTGTTGTTCTAACACATCCAGTGGCAATGCGCCGTTAGCAAGTACTAGCGTATGGAAGTCGCGGATATCAAATTGACTGCCAAGCTGTTGCTCTGCTTTATGTCTGAGTTCCTGCAGCTTAATCATGCCCACTTTATAGGCTGTCGCTTGTGATGGCATAACGATATGGCGTTCAACCATTTTCACCGCATCTGATTTAGCATTTGGCGTATTGTCCACGTAATAGGCAATGCCTTGCTCGCGGGTCCACTTTTTAGCGTGGATACCAGTATCAACGACTAAGCGACAGGCACGCCACAACTCCATTGCTAGGCGACCAAAGTCAGAATATGGATCGGCGTAGAGTCCCATTTCTTTTGGGAAAGATTCGCTATATAAACCCCAGCCCTCAATATACGCGGTATAGCCACCAAACTTTCGGAACTTAGGAATATTTTGCAGTTCTTGGGAAATGGCAATCTGCATATGATGACCCGGAATACCTTCGTGGTAGGCCAGCGCCTCCATTTGGTATTTTGGCATGGCTTTCATGTCATATAGGTTTGCATAGTAGCTACCGGGACGCGAACCATCCGGTGCCGGTTGTTCATAGAAGGCTTTACCAGCAGATTTTTCTCTAAAGGCTTCAACCTGCTTCACTACCATGGCGGCTTTAGGTTTTACTTTGAACACTTCATCCAAGCGCGACTTCATATTGTCGATGAACTTAGTCGCCTCAGCTAAATAGGCGGCTTTGCCTTCGGCGGTATTGGGGTAGTAGAACTGGGGATCGTCACGCATAAAGCTAAAGAATTGCTGCAAATCGCCTTTAAAATTGACCTTCTTCATGATAGCACGCATTTCATTGTGAATACGTTCCATCTCAGAAAGTCCTAAGTCATGGATTTGATCGGCGCTCATGTTTGTCGTGGTCGTTCGTGCCAAGGCATTATTGTAATAGGCGGAGCCGTTAGGGAGTTTCCAAGCACCATCGCGGTCATCAGCTTTAGCTGCTAAGGTTTTTACGTAACTGATGAGTTTGTTATAGGCGGGCTCGACTTGAGTCACTAGTGCTTGTTCAGCTTGTTGAAGCAGTGCTTGCTTCTCTGTCTCTTGAATCGCTAATGCGTTCACTTTACGGCGAAAATCTGCGAGTAGCGCGCTATCGTCGCCCTTATCAAAAGGCGCACCTTTGATAATGTTTTGGCTGTCTGAAATCACATAAGCGAATACAAACTTAGGCGCGATAATGCCTTTATCTGCGCGAACGTCTAATACTGTCTGTAATTGACTTAAGCGTTTGGGCATGCCATTCAAGCGGCTGATATAGGCCTTAGCATCGCTGACATCTGTGATTTGATGTTGGTTAATTAAGAAGGAGGCGATCATAGAGTGGCCGCCATACATCTGATTCACAGGATAATTATGATAGCGCCATTGGTCATCTTCGATGTCATTTTGCAGATTTTGCTTCAGTAACGTGAGGCTAAGGTTTGTTTGTGGATCGAGTTTGGCCGCATCAATCTGATTGACTTGCGCCAGTTGTTTTTTTGTGCGATCTAAGGTTTTATCATCGGCGGCATCACCCAGTTCATCCCATTTATCATAGTCTTGCTTGATCCCCATATAGGTCTGCGAAATGGGACTCGCCATAATGTTTTCCATGAAGATGGTTTCGAACAGAGCATTGGCTTTTTCTGACTCGGTTTGCGCTACTGCATTCACAGGTTCGCTTGCACTGTTTAAGGCTGGCGAAGTTGATGCTGCATATGCGGGAATGGTCAGCAGAGCTGAAAGGGTCAGTGCGACTAAGCTGATTTTAGTTTTTATTGGCATGATCAGGCTTCCTAGATTGATTTGCATCAATACTAAAGAAGCGGAACAAGAATGTATGGATATTAGTGTTAGAAAATGTGTTAGCAGTAATAGTATTAAACTGCACTATTGAAAGCTAACACATTATTTATAGAGCTATTTTAACGGCAGGCTTAGCAGAATTGTGTCAGTAAATCATTAACAAACATATGACCTTTACTGGTTAATTGCCAATGTTCAGCGGATTCTGTGAGTAAACCGCGTTGTTTGGCTTTTTCCATTCCTTCGGTCAATGTGTCTCTGTGTTGTCCGGTGCGCAGTTCAAATTCTTGCTTAGGAATAGGTGTCATCAGACGCAGGCGATTCATTAAATATTCGAGCGCGCGGTCTTCCTCTGCAACTTCAATCGATTCGAAGGTGTAGTTGTGGGCACTCAGATATCCCTTGGGATGTTTAATTTTTACCGTGCGTATGATGCGGTTTTCTTTTGGCAGCGTCACTTTGCCGTGTGCGCCACAGCCTATGCCTAGATAATCACCAAACTGCCAGTAGTTGAGATTGTGCCTACATTGGTAACCAGGTTTTGCGTAGGCAGATATTTCGTATTGCTCATACCCTAATGCGGCCAGCTTTTGTTGACCTTGCTCATAGATATGCCAGAGCGCTTCGTCATCGGGCAGCTGCGGCGGTTTTGAGTGGAATAGGGTGTTGGGCTCAATCGTTAACTGGTACCAAGATAGGTGTGGCGGGTTAAGCGCCGCTGCCGTGTCGATATCGGCCATAGCTTCTGCAAAACTTTGGTTGGGTAATCCATGCATTAAATCGAGGTTAAAACTCAAGTATCTCGCTTGGCTGGCTTTTTGAGCGGCGACTTGTGCCTCGTTTTGATCGTGAATACGTCCAAGTAAGTTGAGTTTATCCTTAGAAAAGCTCTGCACCCCGATAGATAAACGAGTGACGCCCGCTGCACGATAGGCACTAAAGTCATCGTGTTCTAAAGTGCCAGGATTGGCTTCCATAGTGATTTCGATATTGTCACTAAAGGGAATTAGCGCATTGGCACCATCGAGTATGCGTTTGATTTGTTTAGCATCGAATAATGATGGCGTGCCGCCACCGATAAAAATGGTATGAATTTGCCGCCCTTGGACGAGATGTAAATCTTGGCGTAAGTCTTCCAATAGCGCATCAACATAAGCCTCTTGTGGCAGTTCGCCATTTTGGCCATGGGAATTAAAGTCACAATAGGGACACTTTTGTACGCACCAGGGAATATGGATATACAGACTGAGTGGTGGCAGTTCGAGCTTCATTGCAGTAGTCACGGCAGTTGACGACATTATTGTGCATTCCCGCCTGTTAATACGCCTTGGGCTTGCATGGCGGCGATGAGTTGCACTAGAGCTTTACCACGATGACTTAAGGCATTTTTCTCGTTGCTGCTCAGCTCTGCCGCGCTACATTGATAATTTTCAGGGATAAAAATCGGATCGTAACCATGGCCATTGGCGCCGCGTTGGCTAAAGTCGATTTGGCCTTCCCATGAGGCTTGGCAAATAATCGGGGTAGGGTCTTTCGCATGGCGCATATATACCAGTACGCATTGGAATCTTGCCCCGCGAGGTGCTGGCTGGTCTTTTAACGTCTCAAGTAGTTTCAATACGTTGTCTTGATCTTTGGCATTTTCGCCTGCGTAACGTGCTGAATAAATGCCTGGAGCGCCTTGGAGTAAATCCACTTCTAAACCCGAATCATCGGCAATGGCCGCAAGTCCGGTGATTTCGGCGGCATGCCTTGCTTTGATAATGGCATTCTCTACAAAAGTGGTACCCGTTTCTGCTACTTCGCTGACATTAAACTGGCTCTGCGGCAGTACAGTGACACGGTAGCTTGCGAGCATTTGATCGAATTCGGCGAGTTTGCCTTTATTACCGCTGGCGAGGACGATTTGTTGCATGGAATACCTATCATAAATGGGACGACGTGCGTTGGCACTATGATACCCAAGCTCAATAGTAAAGGACAGGGAAAGGGGTTGGCGCTACAGGAAAGCAACGCCAACAAAGGTATAAAATAGGTTTATTCAACGTAGAATTTTTGCTTGAACTGTAAGTTCGTGTTCAGTTGATTGCCATATTTAATTGCGATATTGAAGTTGATTTCCTGATCATCGCGGTAGGGCACTTCGGCAATGTAATAAATCGCATCACCTTCGCGGATCTCTTTAAACGTTAGATTGATTCGCGCATCTAACAAATTATTAGCAACTCCAGTAATTTCAACGGGTACTGCGGGCTTATTCGCTTCGCTAATATCTAATACGGCAATATTGATGATGCCAGTGTAGTTACTGCGCTTAATGCCATAGGATTTGGCTATGCTAGGCGTTAAAAATGTACTGCCAAGTGCCATGTAATGAATATCAAAATTGCCGACAGTTTCTTTTTGCTCGGCATTTGCAACACCGCAAAGGCTGGCCGTGAGGGCTAATACAGCGAGAAGATTACGGAACATGATGGGATACCTCATATTAGGGAATGTTGGATTATAGGGCCGCTGTGACTATTTTTTTCAATAAATTAATAGCATTCAAAGGATTAATTCGTTTTCAGTTGTACGATTCTTTAACTAATTGATCTTTCAACTGAATTACTTTTCACTATCTTGCCCCATCAGTTCAGTAATGACACTTGGGATGATCTTAGGGTCAATAATGCGGATTTGTTTATGTCGGCCAAGTTCACCTTTTATTATGTGAATGTCGCTCTTTGGCACTTTAAAAGCTTTTGCTAAGTACTTGCTTAAATGGGCATTCGCTTTGCCATCAATAGGCGGCGCAGTGATGGCTACTTTTAGCTCATCACCGTGCAATCCTACAATTTGATCTCGGCTAGCCTTAGGCTGAATGTAGAGATTAAGCAGCAAGTCACCTTGCTGCAAAGTCACTGCACTCATTAGATCACAGCCCAATAAGGGATATATTGAGCAAGTAACATATTGAGGAAATTCATACCAATAATGACCAGCATTACGGATAAATCTAAACCACCAATTGGCGGTATGATACGACGTATTGGTGCTAATACGGGTTCAGTTAACTGACCCATGATCATTACAATTGGATTATAGCCTTGGTTAAACCAGCTTAAGATTGCGCGTATTAATAGCATCCAAAATAGCAGTACCCCTGCTTTTTTGACCACAGATACAACGGCAAACAGCAAAAATAACAGTATGTCTATGCCACCGCCCGCAATGAGGCTAATTAGTAGCAGCTTGGCTATCACAACCAATAATGCGAGGACGAAAGATGCGGTATCAAATCGCCCTAAGGAAGGCAAAATACGGCGCATTGGTGCGATGAGCGGGTGAGTTGCTTTAACAATAAATTGGCTAAAAGGATTGTAAAAATCAGCCCTTGCCAGTTGTAACCAAATCCGCAAAATCACCACCATCAAATAGAGATCGAATAGAGTGGTGATTAAAAAGGTAAATGCATTCATCGAGATTTCTACCTATTAAAGTTCGATATAAAAACGTGTTAGTGGATCAAAATGTTTTAGCCATTTCTTCTGCACGATTAATACAGTTTTCCATGGCTTTTTTTACTAAGCCGCGCATATCCGCAGCTTCAAATGTCGCCAGCGCTTGTGCGGTGGTGCCGCCCTTTGAAGTAACATTCTCCCTTAAATTACCTAAGGTCAGTTGTGGGTTTTGCTTTGCCATCATAGCAGCGCCAAGCGCAGCTTGCTGCACTAAACTTCTGGCTTTTGTTTCATCCATTCCCATTTCTTTGCCTGCATCTATCATAGACTCCATTAGCAAAAAGAAATAAGCCGGTGAACTGCCCGATAATGCAATCACTTGATCTAAATCTGACTCTTCATTTACCCACACTATTTCGCCGCCGCTTGACATCAAACGATCGCAAATGGCTTTCTGCTCGGTAGTAATGCTTTGAGGCGCATAGAGGCCAGTCATACCAACACTAATTTGCATCGGCGTATTTGGCATGGCGCGGATAAGCTTGATGTCTTGTGCCAGATAGTCGGTATATCGCTTTGCTTTAATGCCCGCAGCGATAGTGATGACTAACTTATTCGACAGCTCGACTGTCTGTAATGCTTCACAAACTTGTTGCATCAATTGTGGTTTTACTGAAAGTACTATGACATCGGCAGCTTGCGCCGCTGCCAAATTATCCTGAGAAACCAAAATCCCAAAATCGTCTTTTAGTGCATCGAGTTTACCTTGGCTGGGATTAGTCGCTTGGATGAGTTGAGCTGGATAGCCGCTATTGATTAAGCCACTGATGATGCTGCGCGTCATATTGCCGGCACCGATAAAGCAGATTTTCTGTTGATCCATTTGATTCTCTTCAGTGTGTTAACCGTTAACTTGTAACATCTTCACCTTAAATTAAGATGATAAAACGGTTAGTCATTTGAATGACTGAGCCTGATTATCGACTCTCGCTAATTGCTCTTAAATCGTTAATGTTCGGTGTTCTTAAATACAGTATTTGGGCATAAAGTGCTAAAAACAAGGTTAAACTGACCTCTAACTAAATGCCGAACGTGGATTTTACGCAGCGTAATTGCGCTCACCAAAAATGGCACTGCCAATACGCACCATAGTTGAACCGCAGCTAATCGCTGTATCTAGGTCATTACTCATCCCCATTGAAAGCGTATCTACAGCGGGATAATGCGTTTTAAGTTCTTGAAATAGATTGTTTAACATGGAAAACTCTTTAAGCTGCAACTCTGTATCTGCGGTAGCCGTTGGAATTGCCATTAGGCCCCTCAGTGCTAAGTTAGGTAGCTGAGCTATCAGTTCGGCCAGTGGCAGCATTTGAGCCGCATCTATGCCAGATTTTGTGTCTTCAGCACTGATATTAATTTGAATACAGACGTTTAATGGCGCCAATTCGGCCGGACGTTGCTCATTGAGACGTAGGGCAATTTTGTCGCGTGAAACGGTATGCATCCAATCGAAATGCTGGGCGACTATGCTGGTTTTATTGGATTGGAGTGGGCCGATAAAATGCCATTCTATGTCCGGGAAATCCCCCTTGAGCGCAGTAATTTTTTCAGCGCCTTCTTGGACATAGTTTTCGCCAAAGCAACGCTGACCCGCTTGGTAGGCTGCTATAATGTCTTCAATAGGTTTAGTCTTGCTGACGGCAAGTAAGCGAATACTGCTGGGGTGGCGGGCACATTTTTGCGCTGCTTGTGTGATCCTGCGCTGTGCGATTGCGAGTCTGTCTGCTATTGTTGTCATGATGTAATTATCTAGTTGCAAGGATATCCCAAACGATGGAAATCACTGAGTTATTGGCATTTAGTGTAAAACACAAAGCCTCGGATCTACACCTTTCTGCAGGGATATCTCCAATGATCCGTGTTGACGGTGAAGTGAGAAAAATTAACCTGCCCGCGCTCGATCATCAAGGTGTACACAGCTTAGTGTACGACATAATGAATGATAAGCAGCGCAAGGACTACGAAGAACATTTAGAAATCGATTTCTCGTTCGAAGTCCCTAATCTTGCACGCTTTCGTGTTAACGCATTCAATCAATCCCGTGGTGCAGCGGCTGTGTTTCGTACCATTCCAAGTGACATTTTGTCACTTGAGCAATTGGGTGCGCCGGAAATTTTTAAAAAAATTGCCAGTTTCCCTCGCGGATTGGTGCTAGTGACTGGACCTACGGGGTCGGGTAAGAGTACCACACTTGCCGCCATGGTGGATTACGTGAATGAAAATCGACATGATCATATCTTAACCATTGAAGATCCTATCGAATTCGTTCACCAAAATAAGCAATGTTTGATTAACCAACGTGAAGTTCACCGCCATACCCACAGCTTTAATGCGGCGCTTAGAAGCGCACTGCGTGAAGACCCAGACGTGATTTTAGTCGGTGAGATGCGTGACCTTGAGACCATCCGTTTGGCGATGACCGCCGCTGAAACAGGCCACTTAGTGTTTGGTACCTTGCATACTACTTCTGCCGCGAAAACGATTGACCGTGTGGTCGACGTATTCCCCGCCGGTGAAAAAGATATGGTGCGCACTATGTTGTCAGAATCGCTGCAAGCGGTTATTTCGCAAACCCTGATTAAAAAGGTGGGAGGAGGCCGTGTCGCCGCCCATGAAATCATGATGGGCACGCCCGCTATCCGCAACTTAATTCGTGAAGACAAAGTAGCGCAGATGTATTCGGCAATTCAAACAGGTATGGCCCATGGAATGCAGACCTTAGAGCAATGTTTACAAAACTTAGTCAATCGCGGTCTTATCACTCGTGAAGATGCAATGGCGAAAAGTTCGAATAAACAAGCGACATTTTAAGGATTTATGATGGATGTTCGTCCGTTTTTAAAAGTGATAGTGGAACGCAAAGCCTCCGACTTGTTCATCACAGCGGGTTTTCCGCCGAGTGCCAAGATTGACGGTGAATTGCGTCCATTGGCAGAAAGTGCGTTTACACCAGCACAATCACTGGATTTTGTTGAGTCGTTAATGACTGAGGCTCAGAAGCAAGAGTTTCATTCCACTCGTGAGTGTAACTTCGCTTTTGCGGCAAAGGATTTAGGTCGTTTTCGGGTGAGCGCTTTTTGGCAGCGTGAATCGCCTGGCTGTGTGATGCGCCGTATTGAGACTAAAATCCCTGATGTCGATGATTTAAAATTGCCGCCTATTCTAAAAGATCTAGTGATGAGTAAACGTGGCCTCATCATTATGGTAGGCGGAACGGGAACGGGTAAGTCAACGTCCTTGGCGGCCTTGGTGGGTTATCGCAATGGTCATGCTCGTGGGCATATTTTGACTATTGAAGATCCGGTTGAATTCGTTCATGACCACAGAAAAAGCATTATCACCCAGCGTGAAGTGGGCATAGATACTGAATCTTTCGATGCGGCGCTAAAAAGCTCCCTTCGCCAAGCTCCCGATGTGATCTTGATTGGTGAAATCCGTACCCAAGAGACGATGGAGTTTGCGCTGTCATTTGCAGAAACGGGTCACCTTTGTATGGCAACCTTGCATGCCAACAACGCCAACCAAGCGTTAGACCGGATTATGCATCTCGTGCCTGAGAGTAAACACCAACAGTTATTGTTCGATTTATCATTGAATTTACGCGGTATTGTGGCACAGCAATTGATACCTAAAGTTGATGGCACAGGGCGTCGCGCCGCGATTGAAGTATTGATTAACACCCCAAGGGTGGCGAGTTTAATTGCGAAGAACGAGCTGCATTTACTCAAAGAAACCATGGCAAAATCCAACGAGCAGGGTATGCAGACGTTCGATCAGGCCTTGCTGAAACTTTATGTCGATGGCGAGATTAGTTACGCCGATGCGCTGCACCATGCTGATTCACCAAACGATTTACGTTTGATGATTAAATTGCAGAATAAAGAATCCACGGGCTCAGGTTTTATGGAAGGTGTCACCTTAGACATGGACTAGCGCGATAGTCCGGTTCTGGGTTAGGCAGCTCTTTATGGGCTGCTTTTTGTTTGTGTATTAGATTTTCGTTCAGCTCAATCGGTTCTACTTCATCGCTATGTTGCCATTATCCATAGCTTTTATTTTTTAATTCAATATGATCTTTACCCAGTGCGTTTGCGTAATGTACTGGTAAAGGAGAAAGCAATGAAAAAATTACCCATGATATTCGCTATGACAGCGAGCTTGATGAGTGTTGGCGCTATGGCGGCCACTTGTCCCGAGTATCTGAACCTTGAAGTACGAAAATTACATTCTGAAGAGACAGTTAATCTGTGTGAATTGACTCAGGGAAAACCAGTGTTGATTGTTAACACGGCTAGTAACTGTGGTTACACCCCGCAGTTTAAAGCGCTCGAAAAATTGCATGAAAACTACAAAGATAAAGGCTTAGTGGTCATTGGTTTCCCATCGGATGATTTTTTCCAAGAAGAAAATGATGAGAAAGATACGGCTAAGGTGTGTTACATCAATTACGGTGTCACCTTTACTATGCTGTCGACATCGCCAGTACGTGGTAGTGACGCTAATAGTGTCTTCAAATACTTAGCTGAAAAAACCGGTGCGCCTAAGTGGAATTTTTATAAGTATGTCGTCAGCGGTGATGGCGTGGTTGTGCAACAGTTCAATTCTAAAGTAAAGCCAGATAGTGAAGAGCTTAAGCAAGCGATAGAATCTGTACTTTAATCTTACGAATATTTATTAATTAAGAGGCTGTTTTGGCTAAATTTTCAGGCTTATCCAAAGAAGTTGGACACGGGCAGCGCGGCAAAGTAGGCGTGTTGTTGTTGAATTTAGGTACTCCAGATGAACCCACAGCATCTGCTGTTAGACGTTATCTTGCAGAGTTTTTAGCAGATCCCCGAGTCGTCGAGATCCCTAAGCTAGTGTGGATGTTGATTTTACACGGGATTATTTTACGGGTACGGCCAGCAAAATCGGCAGCATTATACCAAAAGGTATGGACTGCGGCAGGTTCACCGTTAATGGACATTAGTTTGCGTCAAACGGCAAAGTTAGCGGATAAGCTTAAAGCTGATAACCATGATGTTTCTGTGCATTTAGCAATGCGTTACGGTAATCCGTCGGTTGCTAGCACCTTGCAGACTATGCATCAAAATGGCATAGATAAAATCGTGGTGTTACCTCTGTATCCCCAATATGCGGCCCCAACCACAGGTTCTGCATTTGATGCGATTGCGGCTGAGTTGTCCAAGTGGCGCTATATTCCAGCACTGCATTTTATTAATACTTATCATGACAATGCTGACTTTATTAACGCGTTAGCCAGTTCGATCACGGCTGATTTTGAAGCCCATGGTAAACCGCAAAAATTGGTGTTGTCTTACCATGGTATGCCTGAGCGTAATTTGCATTTAGGCGATCCGTATTACTGCTTCTGCATGAAAACGACTCGACTGGTTACCGAAAAGCTTGGGTTAGGTAAAGATGAGTTTGTCATGACTTTCCAATCGCGTTTCGGTAAAGCCAAATGGCTACAACCTTATACCGATGCGACTTTGAAAGCGTTGCCGCAACAAGGCGTGCGTGATATTGCTATCGTCTGCCCAGCTTTTAGCGCTGATTGTTTAGAAACGCTGGAAGAAATTGTTGGTGAGAATGGTCATCTCTTTGCCGAGGCGGGTGGTGAGAAGTTCCGTTACATCGCTGCACTAAACGATGATGATGCACACATTACTATGATGGCCAACTTAGTGAAGCCACATTTTTGAACCGGTAATTTATCGGGTTAAACATCAAACTAAAAGGATAAGGCAACTTATCCTTTTCTTTTTTTTGTAGTTTTATTTATTGTGGCATTACTTGCTGAAGTTATTTTCGAAGTAGCTTTCGATGATAAGGACGGCAGACACCGCATCGACTTGACCTTTGGTCAGTGCCTTAAACCCGCCCAATTCGAATAATCTGGCCTTAGCATCAGTGGTAGTTAATCGCTCATCTTGAGTGGCTATTTTGACTTTGAACTTAGCATTGATGCGATTAGCAAATTTACGCGCCCTGTGGGTCATATCTTGCTCTGTGCCATCCATGTTTAAAGGCAGACCAACGACGACTAAGTCGGGTTGCCACTCTTTGATTAAGTCGCCTATCTGATCCCAATTTGGGATACCATCGACGGCCTTGAGTGATAATAACGGTGTGGCGCTGGCAGTGATCTCTTGGCCTATAGCCACACCAATACTTTTAGTACCAAAATCAAAGCCTAATACGGTTTTCGAATTCATAGTGTGCTGACTTATATTAAGAAATAGGCTTAAGCGTGACCCGCTTGAGCAGAAACTTGCCAAGCATCAAATCCGAGAGCACGACTGGCCTGTGGCCAACGGTCTTCGTGTTTAATGTCAAACAAGAGCGCATTCGTTGCTGGAATTGTGAGCCAAGAATTATCGGCAAGCTCTTGTTCGAGCTGATCTTTACTCCATCCAGCATAACCTAATGCGACGAGAAACTTCTCGGGCGATCTGTTGCTTCCAATAGCGGTTAACACATCACGGGAAGTGGTTAGCATTAAACCAGAACCCAGATCTGTGCTATTGGCCCAATAGGGCTGAGAGGTATGCAGCACAAAGCCGCGATCTTGGGAGACGGGGCCGCCCATCATGACACTGGTATTGAGCACTAAATCCGCGGAGACTTGCTCTGCCGGCAAATCCATTTGTTCTAATAGCGAATTAACTTCGATACTGAGCGGTTTATTGATCACCAGCCCCATGGCGCCTTTGGCATCATGTTCACAGATATAAATGACTGAGCGTTCAAAAAACGTACCGTGTAGTGAGGGCATGGCAATTAAGAAATGGTTCTGCAAACTCTCCATTAAACTACTCCGTTTGATGTGGCTAAGTTGATCTAGCTTGCTGCTATATTACTAAGTCGGGCGAGATTAACCGCCAGCTAATTTAACTTTGTAGTTTTGTTTCTCAAGTAATAGCTTTAATTGCTCGCGGTTGTCCGTTTGGACCTCAATAGTGAAATCTTTAACCGTACCACCACAACCACATTGTTTCTTAAGGGTTTGTGCCATTGCTTTTAACGCTGCTTCATCGAGACCTAACCCTGAGATAATCGAAACGCCTTTACCTTTGCGGCCTTTACTGTCTCTGTGGATCCTGACTATGCCATCGGATTCAGGAATCGCTTTAGTGGCGGGCTCTGCATTTATACGGCCTTTGTCGGTACTGTACACTAAGGATACATTAGGATCTGCTTTCATCGGTTTCATTCATTGATATTAGAAGGTGACTTATACCGACTCAGTTTATCAAATTTGCAGAGGTTCTGGGAGGTAAAAAAAGACCACTTGAGGATTCTCCTTAAGTGGCCAATACAAAATGCTAACTCTTTGCAGGGAAGTAAGCATATTTTTGAAAAAGGGAGCGTTATCAGCCGTTTTAATTTATGCGCATAAAGACCATGACGATCAGCGCTACTGCAGTCAGTAAGGCGCTGGGCATAATAAATTTATGCAGCTTAGGTAACGCAATTAAGCAGGCGGTAGTCACAAAGCCGAATGCGGCGACTGTCGCATAGTTAGTACCATTCGCGACGGCATCTATGACCAACCAGCCAAGTACAATGAGAGGTAAAATCAGTAAGCTGACGGGCAAATGACGCTTTATCTTAGCGTTATTGGCCTCGAGTGAGATTTTTTCTGGAGCAAGGAAAAAAATGGCTGATGCAACCAAAAACGCGCTAATAAACCAGTACATTTCAACACCCCCTTTAAATCTCAATTGATAATCATTATCATCTTTGATTTTGCTGAAGTCAAGCTGAATGAGATGCCGCTTTTTAATCAATTGAGTTGTAGATTAGGCTATTGCTCTGTAAGCTAAATTCATATCTCTGATACTTGTCTTTGTTCGGGTCGAACATCTGAGGAAATTAAGATGAAAAATATTTTTGTAGCATTAGCTGTGTTGGCACTCAGTGCCTGTAGTTCGATGAAGTCAGGTTGGGATTTTGATCCTAGCGCCAATTTTACCCAATATAAAACCTATGCTTGGGTTGCTCAGAAAACGGATTCTGCTGGATATCATTTGGATGGCTTGATGGACCAACGGGTCAGAGAAGCGGTGAATAGCCAGTTAGCGAGTAAGGGGATGACATTAGTTGATGCAAAAGATGCTGATGTACTTGTTAATTATCTGACTAAAGTTGATAAGAAGATTAATGTTGATACCTTCAATAGTAATTTTGGCTACAACCCATACTATGGTCCAGGATGGGGTTGGGGCGGCAATATGCAGACCCAAACCACAGTAAGAGAATATGAAGTCGGTACCCTGATTATTGATTTGGTTGATAATAAAACCACTAAACTGATCTGGCGTGGTTCTGTTGCCGATACCATTCGCGACAAAAATACCCCAGAAGAAAGAGTACAGATCATCAATCAAGCAGTGGGCAGTGTAATGGCAAATTATCCACCTAAGCCTGACACTAAGTAGTTCTGATTCAGTTTGAATGAACATTAAGCGGCCTAAGGGCCGCTTTTTTTGTGGTTGATTTTTATGTTTTTTGTCTACGGTATTAGATGATCTGCAGTTATTTATCATCTGATTGGATTTACGTTATTAATACTTATTAAAAATTCTATTTTCATAGATGAAAATGAGGAGGTAACATTTTTGTAACTAGCTATTTTGTATAATATTTATCCTGTAACTTAATAAAGTTATAGGAATCAGCATCAGATTATTAATAAGATGATGAATTAATTTTTCTAATGATGAATTCAAAATAAAATCATTATAGAACTGAGAGGTTATCAGGCAGAATCAATTCTTTGAGTTGTTGGTAGTAGCAAAGATGCATGAGACGCAGATTATTGGATTACTTTGGCTGATTGGGATTATTGCTGAGGCGATGACGGGCGCTCTGGCGGCTGGCCGCAAGCAGATGGATTTGTTTGGTGTGGTGATCATTGGCTGCGCAACGGCAATTGGTGGCGGCACACTAAGGGATATGATGCTCGGAAATTACCCCTTAATTTGGGTTGAGCATGTGCATTACCTTATTGCGATTGCATTCGCTTCTTTGCTCACTGTCGCTATCGCCCCTGTGATGCGTTATCTGTCTAAGTTATTTTTGGCTATTGATGCCTTAGGCTTAGCCGTATTCTCCATCGTGGGCGCACAAAAGACGTTAATGCTGGGATTTAGCCCAACAATTGCCGTAGTCATGGGATTGGTCACAGGTGTCTTTGGTGGCGTTATCCGCGATATTCTGTGTAACCAAGTGCCTTTGATTTTTAAGAAAGAACTCTATGCGGTGATTTCACTACTGACGGCAGGCTTGTATATCGTCTTAAAAGCCTATCAGTTAACGGAATGGATTAATCTGGTTATTTGTTTAAGCGTTGGTTTTAGCTTACGGATGTTGGCGCTGCGATATCATTGGTCTATGCCAACCTTTGACTACCAATCCAGTGGCGATCAGCATACACATTAAATCGTAAAACCAAATCGTAGAAATAGAACCGTTAAACAAAAGGGCAGCTAAGGCTGCCCTGTTTTTAGCTGTGAATTACTGCTGGGCTTGAAGGGTTTTCAAGGCTTCAAGGGCAGCATCATAGTTAGGATGCTCTGTGATGTTTGGTACTAACTCTTGGTATTGGAGCTTACCTTCTGCATCTATGATGAAAATGGCTCTAGCCAGCAAGCCGTAATCTTGAATTAACAAACCATACTTTTCACCAAAATCACGCCACACGCTATCTGATAGCACTTTGATTTTATCTACGTTTTCCACTTTACAGAAACGCTTTTGTGCGAAGGGTAAATCGGTACTGATTGTTAGCATGATGACGTCATCGGAAAAATGGCCAACTTCGCTGTTGAAGCGCTTCGTCTGCAGTGCGCAAACACCTGTATCTAGGCTTGGCACGGCACTTATCAGTACAGTTTTACCCTTAAAATCACTTAGCATCACTGGCGTGAAATGCTCATCAACGACTTTAAACCCTGGCGCCATTTGCGACAATTTTGGTCTTTTCCCTTCTAAGGTGACTGTTTTTTCACCCATTAAAACCTGTGTTTTCTCACTGGCGAGTGTATTGGGGCTCATCAGAACTAGGCTATAAATACAGCTTGCGGCTAAAAATGAAACATATTTTTGCATTGGATTTCCTCACACATGAATATCTGTGCCTTCGCTAATATCTGTCCATTAAGGTACGCTAAAATGATGCGTAGAACCATAAAAAAAGGTCGGTAATTACCGACCTTTTTTATCCACTAATTGTTATTTGCTTAGTGGCAATTCTTTGACATGGATATCCATTTGTGGAAATGGAATACCGATATCTGCAGCGTCTAATGCATTTTTTATTTGCTCAAGCAGTTGGAAACGTGCAGTCCAATAATCAGATGTTTTTACCCAAGGACGAACCACGAAATTGATTGAAGAGCTAGCCAATTCAGAAAGTCCAACTGTATATGCTGGATCTTTTAACACATACTGGTTGTTATCTAAAATATCGGTCAATACTTTTTTAGTGAGTGCGATATCAGCGGAATAAGATACACCAATCACTAAATCGATACGACGACTATCCATTGCTGAGTAGTTAGTGATAGTGCCATTCATGATAGATGAGTTTGGCGCTACGATAACTTTATTATCAGGAGTGCGAAGCTTGGTTGAGAATATGGTTATTTCATCAACAGTGCCGGCGATACCTGCAGCTTCAATATAGTCACCTACGCGGCAAGGGCGGAATAACACCATTAACACACCCGATGCAAAATTAGACAGAGAACCTTGTAGCGCTAAGCCTATTGCTAAACCTGCAGCACCGATAACGGCTACCAGTGATGCGGTTTGTACGCCAATTTGGCCTAACGTAGCAATAACCGCGAAAACAAATACCACTGCCCAAGCGAGGTTAGCGACAAATGAAACGACTGTCGGATCAACTTTACGGCTGTTAAGTAATTTACGAACAAGCTTCTGTGCTACGCCCGCAAAGTATTTACCAACAAAGAAGATGATAATGGCGAATAATGTTTTTAAGCCATAAGTCACAATCAGATCTGGTGCTTGCTTTAATAAACCTTCGAGGTTTTCCATTGAATAACTCCCTAAATATACGCTAACAAAAACTATTTATTATTGACGATAAATTCTACTCGTCGATTTAAACTGCGCCCTTCGCTAGAACGGTTGTCCGCTACAGGTTCAGATATACCTTTACCTATTACGGTAAAGCGATTTGGATTAAAGCCATAATCTTCAACCAAAATACGTTTTACATTTTGAGCCCGTTGAAGTGATAGTTGATAATTAAACTCTGGTGTACCAACGATATCTGTGTGGCCTACTAAGGTTAATTCAGCATCATTTGTTTCTAAGAATGCTTTTACTAAGGCTAAAGTTTTCCATTGAGAAAAGTCAACCTTGGCAATGGCAAATTCAAAATACACCATAGCTGCAGAAATATTATGACAATCTGTGTTTAACTCAGCATTTGAATGACTCATATCGCAAACTGGTGATGCAGTCATTTCCACAGCGGCTTCTTCCACACAACCATTAGCCATAACAGGTGTATTTGGCTCTGTGTTAGGACAGGCATCTTTGATATCTGGCACTCCATCTCGGTCAGTGTCAGACCAAGCAAATACCTGTGATGTTAGGCTTAAACTTAATAGCAAAAGCGCTAGCTGAATCCATCGAGATTGGGAGTTTTTCACTACAAATCACCTATTGAACGATAAGTATTAGTCAAAATTACTAAAGCGATCGCATTGTTGTAGCATGACCATCTTAGTGTGGCATTCTAACGAGTAAGACTCTTTTCGCCAAGCTAAACGCGTACAAGCGTCCATACATCGACAGATAGATATCGGCAAGATCTTGAGTATATTTATGTTTTTATTAGTAGATGTCAGTATGTCGATACTTGCTTCAAGTATATGCGAGGTTCTACATCGGTAAATTTGTCGACAAGTATGACGATAAACTATACAAAATAAGCCTTTAGCGCTAGAGTCTTGAGCCCATTATGCGCCAACCAAACTTTAAGTTGAGGACAAGATGATAGATTTACGCAGTGATACTGTTACCCAGCCAACAGCAGCCATGCGGTTAGCCATGTCCAGAGCCGAAGTGGGTGATGATGTTTACGGTGATGACCCTACGATAAATAGTTTGCAGGATATGGCTGCGGAGATGTTTGGCTTTGAAAGTGCATTATTTACCTGTTCGGGTACTCAAGCAAATTTATTGGCTTTGATGGCCCATTGTGATCGTGGTGATGAGTACCTGTGCGGTCAGCAGGCTCACAATTATAAGTTCGAGGGCGGCGGCGCTGCTGTCCTAGGCAGCATTCAACCTCAACCTTTAATGAATCAATTAGATGGCACTATTGCATTAGCTGACATTGAAGCTGCAATTAAGCCTGATGATATCCATTTTGCTCGTACTCGTTTGCTTAGTTTAGAGAATACGATTGGCGGTAAGGTTCTCCCGCAAAGCTATTTGGCGGACGCGCAGGCATTAGCCTTTAATCGCGGATTAAAAATTCATTTAGATGGTGCGCGAGTTGCCAATGCTGCGGTTGCGCAGAATATTGCAATAAGTGATATCACGGCGCACTTTGATTCAGTGTCGATTTGTTTATCCAAAGGATTATGTGCGCCAGTCGGCTCATTACTCTTAGGTGATGAACGCTTGATTAAGAAAGCCATTCGTTGGCGTAAAATGCTTGGTGGTGGCATGCGTCAAGCTGGGATACTTGCCGCTGCGGGTAAGCTTGCTTTAACTGAGCAAGTACAACGGCTTAGTGAAGACCATGACAATGCGGCGTACTTAGCTCGGCAGTTGGCAGAATTCAGTGAGTTCGACGTCAATTTAGCCGCAGTACAAACTAATATGTTATTTGTTACATTAACATCCCATATTGATGCGAACTTATTGGCTAAACACTGTCGAGCGGAAGGCATTCTGATAAGCCCAGGGCGTACGCTTCGGCTTGTGACTCATAAAGATGTCAGCCGTCAGGACATAGATAAAGTGTTGCGTGTTGTTAAGCAGTACCTCAAAGCCTAAGTGTGGATTGATTTCCTGTTTTACTGAAATGCCCGAGCTTTGTCTTGGGCATTTTTATAGGCAGGCATTGCTTAATGTTGAATTATTAAGCAATTAATGAATGATTTGCTAAAACAAGCTTTAGACAACAGGCGAAATGTTTGCGTTTATCTATACTAAAAACAACAAGATTATATCGCTAAGGTAACTTTAGGTTGAAGCCTAATAACAATACTAATAAAGGGGTCGATTATTGGACAAATCGGATCAGTGAATTGGAAATGCCAGCACTGTGTTCGACTGTTAAATCGCTAGAAAAGCTCGCCAAGGATGACGTTTCCTCTCTCGCATTACTCGGGCGTAGCGTGATGCACGATAACGCCTTAACCTCTCGTATTCTTCGAGTTGCTAATAGCGCTATTTACCATAAAGGTAGTAGCCAAATCTCTACTGTTAGCCGAGCGGCTATAGTGCTTGGTTTCGATGCGGTGCGAAATATCTGTATCACAGCCAAGTTACTCTCAAGCTTGTTAGAGAGTAAAAATTTGGCACCTAACGTATATCAAAGATTAATAAAGTTGATGGCTAAAGCATTTCAAGCAGCCATGATTGCACGGATGATGTTGAGCCATTATGATGAAGAAATGCAGGAGGAAGCTTTTATAGCCTCTTTACTGTATCACATAGGTGAGAGCGCTTTTTGGAGTATTGGTGGTGAGTTCACCGAAGAGTTAGATCTAAAACTACGTGAATGTGCAACGCCAGCAGAGGAACGAAGTATAACCCGCGAAGCCCTCGGCACTTCTTTTTCACTATTAACTCAAAGTATTGCCCGCAATTGGGGATTGGGAGAACTGTTGGTCCATGCAGTTAATAATCCTGAAGACCAAAGACCTGAAATTCGATCTATTTTTATTGCAGATAAGCTCTGCGATATTTTATCTCAGCCTAATCTTGATAAGCAGGAATTAGGGAAACGTATCACGCAAGCGGCGAGTTTTACTGGACTAGAAGAAAATGAGTTTATGGTGCGGATGCAACGCTGCGCGAATGCGACCCATAAGTTAGCTGAAGTATATGGTGCTAAGGTGTTGCTAGACTATCTACCAGATCCTAAGCGTATGGTCACAGTTAAACCTGTTCCACTTCCCATTCCGTTAGATATGCCTGTCTATCAAGTTAACTTGAATATTCAGTTAGCTAAGCTACGAGAATTAACAGGCTTCGCCATTAATAAAGCCGATTTTAACCAAATCATGCAAACGGTTCTCGAAGGTATACTTGAGGGCGTTGGCGTTGACCGGTGCGGCGTGCTGTTATTGTCGCCAAGCCGTAAACAACTTCAACCTAGAGTGATATTAGGTCGTGATGCCGATGCCATTAAGCAAGAGTTTATTATCGATTTGAGCGATAGGCGGGGATTATTTTACCAAGCGATGGAGCATAAGTTACCGCTTTGGGTAGATGATCCTAGCTCTAAGAAATGGCAAGAGCAGTGTAAAGAATTACAAGCGCGACATGTGTCACGTCAAGGCTTTTTATTGGCGCCATTATTAGTCGATAGTAAAGTGATCGGGTTTTATTATGCGGATAGGGGCCCTTCGGAAAGGGCATTTGAAGACGTGGATTTTCAAAGTTTCATCCACTTCTCCCAATTGGCGAATGTGTGTTTTACTGTGTCTTTGAGATAGTGGTATAACTTAAGTGATTACTTTTAGTGATTTAATTTCAAACTGTATTCTTTCGAAATTGCACTCTTTCAAACCGTATTTTGGGGAGTGCTGCTCTATTGTTTGTTTGCGGCTTTAATCTCGGCAGTTATTTGCTTAGCTACCTCATTAGGAATAGGAAAGCTTAAATGGTATTGCGCTATTTCCCAGTTGCCATTGGTTTTGATTAAAGTGCCTGTTCCTCGACTGACGCCATAGGCTGGACTATTTAATAACTCGTCAAACAATATGACATTGCCGTGTTGGATTAAATGCCGCTCAGTTAAATCATAGCGCCAACCTTTTGTGGGGCGGGAGTAACGTTCAAATTCCGCCATTCCCCAGCGCTCACTCGCATCCGTGCCAATAAAAATGCCGTCTTTTCGGTACAGGGCAAAATATTTATCCCAATTGGCATCGCTTGAATATTGGTTGAGTAAATCTAATACGTGAGCCGCCGCTTGTTGATCAGGATTCGAAGTCGTTTGAGCGCTTTGTGTTGGCGAGTCCTGTGCCTGTACGCTTACATTAAGGCCGCCAAGCATTAACGCGCTGAGCAGTAACCCCAAGATAGCGCGATGAATATTGGAACCTTTAACTGAGAATGCATGAGTGTCTTTGAGCATTTGCGTGCCTCTACTTTTATGGGTTAATGCCAGTTTATCGGATCGAGTTGATAAAAGCGGCTCAGTTCCCGATACAATTCTGGGTGTTGTTGGTAAAAATCCTCTGGTTTCTCAAAAAAGACTTCGGTGATGACGGCAAAAAACTCAGCGGGATTAGTCGCACCATAATAATTAAATAATGAGGGGGTGCCAAAATTTGCACTGTGTTGTAATTGGGTAAATTCCCTATTTAGCACTTCAGACCAAGTGCTGTAGTCGGCAAAATGCTGCAGAATGGGTGCGCCATTGGCTTGGCCATCTTCTTGATCGAGCTGATGGGCAAACTCATGGATTACGACATTATTACCATCATGGGGATCGGCGGCGCCGTCTAAAGTATTTCTCCATGAGAGTACAACTTTACCGTATTCCCATGATTCCCCTGCCAGCACATTGCGTTGTTCCCACACGATACCGCTAGTGTCTTTATGTTGATTATTGACGATAAAGGCATCGGGATAGACCAAAATCTGTTTCAGTTTGGGGTAAAAGTCGGTTTTACGATTGAGTAGCAGTAGACAGGCTTGGGCCGCGATTGTGACTCTTACTTCATCCGTGATCTCAAAATTATCGCAGCCGATAAAGACTTTCTCATCGATGAAAATTTGGATATGCCGTTTGAGTTGCAGTTGTAGATCTGCGGGTAGAGCATGGAAGTAAGGCAGTCTTTTTTTGAGAATGCTGCGCCATTCTTTTGGAAAAGGTTTCATCGTGACTCGTCGACGATGTAAGGTCTTGCGCCAACGACTCGACAGTAGCCAGGTAATTGCGCCAATTCCTAGGATAAGCGTGATAACAATAGCGAGCATACTTCCCTGACTTTATCCTGATTAACTTAGTATTAGCTAATGGGGGTGAAGTCAGCGTAACTCAATCCTCTGGTGAAAAAAGAAACTGAATAGTTGCCGCATTTTATGGTTAGGAATAGCGAACTGGTTGGTTTAGTCGTGTCTCTGTACGATTGCGACCTGTTAGTTTGGCGTGATAGAGAGCCTCATCAGCTTGATTAATTAAGCTATTCGTATCCATAGGTTGTGATCGCTCCCAGCAAGTAATACCAGCGCTGATGGTCAGTATGCCGTCATGGGGGGAGTCTTCATGTGGTATTTTTAAACTGATGATTTTATTGCGTAATATTTCAGCAAAATGATATGCCTCCTCGAGATTGCTCGATGGCAGTACTATCATGAACTCCTCTCCGCCATAGCGGGCAAGCATGTAAGTGGGTTGTTTCAAGATCGATTTGGTTGCATTCACGATTTTCTTAAGACATTGATCGCCTGCGACATGACCATACCTATCGTTAAATTGTTTAAAATTATCAATATCAAACAGAATTATACCTAGGGGCATGTTGTGGTCCCTTGCATACTCTAATTCTTTTTGGAGTTGTAAATCTAAATAGCGGCGATTATAGCAGCCAGTTAATCCGTCGGTTTCGGCCATGCCTTTAACCTGAGCTGCATAGCTTTTTAATGTCTCTAAGGAGCTCACCATTTGCTGGAGCTCTAGGTTATCAGTGACAGGCATTCTGGCGTCGAGTTTTTCATTGGCAATGGCATTCATTGCATCTCGAGTCGCCATGACAGGCTTGATGATTCCCTTAGTGATAAAGTGCCAACTGGTGAGCCAGATGAAGAAGCAATATAAGATGCCACTGCAGAAAATTAATACGATAAATGCGGTGCTATCGTTTTTAAGTTCGCGGCCTGTTTGCTGAATTTCATTTTCAACTTGGTTAACGAGATCCTGCGTATAGGTCGCAACGATTTGTGCGGCATCAGCTTGGTATTCTAAATGCGCATTGGCGATATGAGTGCTTCTAATCGCTTTGCGAGAAAGTTCAAAGAGATTGTCTTCACCGACCATGGTCTGTTTTATTTGTGATAACAAATTCAAATATAAGTTTTTATCGCCACCGATACTATCAAGCATAGCCTCCATGCTTAACAGCAGTCGCATAGCATCTCTTTGGGTTTGGTTTAGTTCAACCAGATTGTCGATGATATTCACTTGAGTTAACTGGGTAAATAAGTGTTCTCCTAGATGACTAAATAAAGATAGCTGCTGATTGGTATTGATATTTAAAGCAATCTGGTCAACGTTTTTCAGCTTAAGCTGACGTTCAGAGTCCGTATTGATACGCTGAAATTGGGTTTGCATTTCATCGCTAAATCCCGACGCCATTGACGTTAAGTTGGCTTGAATATTGGCTGCCTGTGAATTGGCTTGTAAGGCAGTATCGGTTAACGTGTTGAGTAATGGCAGTTGTTGTAAGTAATACAGTTGAGTATCTAAGGCGTGATTTAATTCTTGCTTATTGACTGTAGAAGTTTCTATTGAGGCCAGTAGTCGTGAGTCATTGATGAGTAATTCCCATTGTGCAGAAAGTTCACCTAACAGGCTAGTTCTTTGTTTTTCATCATAATAGTTATTCAAGCGTGCAGTAATTATTTGTAGTTTTTCACTGTTTTTTGCCAGTTGCAGCGCGGTGGTGACTTTTACCACATCTACCCCGACTAAGTGTTCAATTTCTGATTTGAGTTGCTGTGACAGTAATATGGCGACAACACCATTTAATAGCGCCATGCCCACTATGATATAGAAGGCTGAGGTTATTTTTTGTTTCAAACTTTTCAGTGGTTTAGTGCTTGGCATTATTTTCTTTGTCAATAGCAGGTACCTCTCCATAGGTATTTTGGAGGTGTTTTATCTCTGCACTTAATTTAATGAAAATATCTTCACTGTTAGCGGGTCTGCGGCTTGCGCTAAAACAGGCGTGGCTGAGTTCAGGGTAAATTTGTCCCATGGCAGTACTGGTGAAATGCCCAAAGGATAAGACCTTAGTAGACCAAAACATATTGGCCATGTGGCTTGCCTCAAATGCGCCAGCTATGCCTCTTAAGGATTCATCTTTAAATTCTGGGGCTGTTACTACATCCATACGACAGGGATTACCACCACCCATAGCATAAGCATGTTGTGCCTCATAGGTGCCCATATATTTGAGCAGCCAATAGGCAGCTTGAGGGTTTTTGCTGTCGTAGCTAACGGCAAAGGCATAAGCGCCATTGTAGGGATGACCGCCAGGCACTTGGCTTACGGCTAGACGCGCGCCGAGAATGTTCTGTTCAACTTTAAAGGATTTATACCACAGATTATTGTAGGCAAAAGGCCACATTGCCGCTTGACCTGTTGCAATAGCATTAGCTGCTTCATTGAAAGCAAACTGCTCGTTAGCGGGAACGGCATAGGGCATTAATTCGCGATATTGCTTGGCCGCTTCAATGGCTTCATGGTTGATGGTGGGCACTTCAAAATGGGAGATCTGTTTCTGGCTGTTATAGACGGGCTGCATCCAAGTGCCACCTAAGCTCCAAATCATGCTAGAGAATTCATCGTTAATATGGGGTTTATCACCCGACATTAGCGCTAGACCGTAAAAGTCATGAGTCAGTATTTTATCCGCCAATATAGTGCCTGCTTTACGAGTGAAGAACTGAGCTTGATCTCGTAACTCTGTTAAGGTTTTTGCTGGTGCGAGTGGATAGCCAAACTGACGCAGAAAATGAGCTTTTTCAGTTTTATTATCAAAGAGATCTGCTCGATAATGATTTCCCATAACATAATTGTTATAGGGAATAGCATGGATTTCACCTTGATAGGACAAGATGTTAAGTAGCGATGGGTAATAGGGTTCTAGGTATTTCTCCATGGCCTTTTCGCCATCGGGATCGTAAAGTTTAGCGAGTTCAATTAAGGGCACTGTATAACCATTGGCAGCCCATTCTTTAGCCCAGCCCGCTTCCATTGTGAGTAAATCGTATTTGCCTGAACCTTGAAGTAAATTCTGGGTCTGTAAGTTAAACATATCCTCTAATTCAGTACTGACCACCTGCACTTTTACGCCGGTTTTAGCGGTGAATTTAGGCAACATTTCTTGGGTTAAATAGTCGGTCCAAAATCCTTTTTCAGCGACCAAAGTGATAGGTGTTTTGTTTGTTAGCGGCGGGATTTGTGCCAATGAAAATTCTGCGTAACAGGGCATCATTATCGCTGCGGTTAAACAAAGAAAAATAAATCTGATCCGGTTTAACAAAAATAACACCTTAATGTTACGTATTGACTCTGAGTTAATATCATTAATTCAGCATTATGTATATTTAAGGATAGGTGGGATCAGAACTTATGCCGCAATTTTATGATGGTTTTTATTGTGTTTTTTACTTTTTGAGCAAAAAGCCGGTAACTCGATCTTAGCTAAGTTACCGGAAAAGGGTGGGAGTAGTGTGAATCGTTAACGGTTTTGGCGTTGTTGTTCTCGTAATTACCTCAAGGCAATAGGTAGGTCGAAGTGTTGTTCAATCAAGAGTCGGAGCAGCTTTGATTTGGATATAGTGCTTTCTTCTGCCAGTGTAGCAAGATGGGTTATAGCCGCTTCACTGAGGGAAAATGTTGCTTTGCGATAGTGTGTTTTAGTTTCTACTTTTGCCGGGAATAATACGTCTGTTTCTAGGCTTTGGTTGTGTAAGCTCAACATATTGGAATGGCTCTGGGCCATGTCAGTTGTGATGTGATTTGCCTGTGAGCCTGTGTTTTTTGTGACAGTTGCATCTGCTTTATGATCTAGATTGCTTTTTATCTTATTCAGACTTTGTCCCATTGCGTACAAGTTTGCCGCCTCAATAAACTCATCTAACGAAAGCGAGTGCTGTAAGCTGCTAGATGACATAGCGTTTTTCTTGAGATCGCTGAGTCCCATTTTGCCCCCTTCGTTGAGTGGTCGTGTGAGTGGATTGAGTTTGATTGGTCAAATGATGATGCATTTGACTCACCCCCTGAGCGTGTATCGCGGGATGTAGGAGATTGGCTAAGCTGGCAGCACAATCGACTTGGAATAGTTCGCAGGCGATAGTGCGAATTTCTTCGGCTGCTTTTCCTGTGGGCTCGATTTCAATTACCGATAATCCTGATTCTTCACTGTCATCATAAACATTGCGACAGTAAGTTATCGCGTCAAGGACATGGATATCATAGGTTTTACAGACTTCTTTGGCCTCCAAAATTCGGTTAGCTTGATTGGGTAGACTTGGACATTGGGTGATCACAAAAGAAGCCCGTAACTTGGGATTAATCATCTTACACGTCGCGACGATATCGTCCATATGACACACAGTTTTTAAATCGCGGCGCTTAGGTCTTAAGGGCATTAAAATGTAAGAGGCGACAGACATGGTTGCTCGTAGCGCTAGGTTATCTTGCCCACCGCAGTCGACTATGACTACATCATAGTGTTGCTCAAGACTGAGTAAGTCATTACGGATCTTACCGTAAAGCTGCACGCAATTGATGCTGGCAAGTTGCGGATTGTTGTTTCTTGCATGGATCCAATCAGAGGTAGTGCGCTGGGGATCGCAGTCCACCATAATGACCGAGGCGCTACATTCTGTGGTTAGAAATACAGCTATATTTTGGGCCAAGCAACTTTTACCACTGCCGCCTTTTTCTCCACCGATTAAGACTATCATGACGCATTCCTTAATTCTTTTGATGACCCTTGTGCAGCGAGTTGATGAGTTTGGAGCTATCCGCATTGATGTCCGAAATCGAATGTAAACCTAATGTTAATCTCGGTCAATTGGCTGATTTTTGACGCTTTTAAATTAAATTGTCGTAGGCGTTTTCTGTCAGTATCTGGTCATATGCCGTTAATTTGACAAAAAAGATGAGACGAGGGATTTATAAAAATGTTTTTTATCTTATTGGTTTTAAATTATTTTATCTGTTATCCGTCAGTTAAAAGGGTTGTTTGTGGTGATCGGTAACTGTGCATAGGACTTAGGGTGTAGTTTTTTATTTCTTTCTTGGTACAAATGTTAATTTTATATTTCTAAATGTTATTGGCTGATCTGAGTAAATTATCAGCTTCTCAGTCGAAAGTGGTCTTGTTTGGTGAGGCACTTGTCATCAAACTGCCAAATGCTGGCTTTATCATCTCTATAGACTGACGTCTAAATCGCTTGAAATTTCAACCATGGAGAAGGGATGCCAAATGGATATCAAAACTATTATGCCTATTAAGTTTGAACTCGTTGAAACTGCACCGTTATTTCATGAACTACTTAATCTGCGGGCCACAGTTGGCCTCCCTTCTATTGGCGTTGAACTTGCGGATGTACAGGCATTGTTCTGGGTCTCTATTCGATTAAGTGACAAGACTGAATTGGAACATGCAGGCGCTGGGGCCGCTAAGTCTAATCTATTGGCAACGGCGTGTGTTTATGGCAACAAGCCCGGGCATTTGATGATTGAAGATTTTATTGTCTTACCCGAATACCAATCCTATGGGCTAGCAAAGATAATACTTGAGCGGGTGATGGCCTTTGTTGATGACCATGCGAGTGCGGGAACTTGTGTCAGTATGACCGCCCATGGTGAGCATGAGCGCTTATGTAGTGAATATGGTTTTCAGTATGCTCCCTGCGCTAATTTAGGGCCTAATCTGTTAAAAATTATCGCTTAATATTCGTGTGAGAATGCCTTTTAGGTGTTAGCTAGCGCGTATTTTAGCCCTTGGGTATATAGTCACTTTTGCGTGAGTTAACGGCGACATTCGTTCGCTTATGTTGTAGCATCCGTAGGATTATCGTGACGTTCTGTATGAGATAACAACCTATGGATCAGCAACTCCTTATTGATGCTGTTAATCAAAAAATGCCCTTTGGTAAGTACGCTGGACGTAAGTTGCTCGAATTACCCGAACCTTATTTGGTGTGGTTCCATAAGCAAGGTTTTCCTCAAGGGAAACTTGGTGAGCAATTAGCCCTAATGTACGAAATCAAACTTAATGGCTTAGAAGGCATGCTAAAACCGCTGTTGAAATGAGTTCCCTTCTTTTAAGAAAAATACTGCTTTTGCGATAAGTGTTGTATTTCGTGATAGAGATTAGCGATTTATTGTTTTTAGCGTGCTTTAATGCAGCATATTAGCAAAACAAAAGGAACGCAGGCATGATGGCAAAATGGGTAAAATTAGCGGCAGTAGCGACTTTAGCGTTAGGCATGTCAAGTGCTTGGGCTCAGGGTGTCACCCACGAAGGTACTGTTGTTGATACGATGAACGGTGGTGGTTACACCTACGTACAGATTAAAGAAGCTGATACCACTTTTTGGGCCGCGGGTCCTCAAACTGAAGTGAGCAAAGGCGATAAAGTGGCTGTGGTTGAGCAAATGTGGATGAACGAATTCACCAGCAAAACCTTGAACCGCACCTTTGATAAACTGTTATTTGTTGGCCAAATCGATAAGAAATAGTCAGCAGTATCGAGTGCGCTAACCTGAGCGCCTCTGTAATTCAACGGCTTCGATACTTTCGAGGCCGTTTTTGTTTTTAGCGTTCAATGCCGCTAAATCTGAGTTTGTGACTATCTCGATGGGGACAAAGGCGGCAAAATAGCGGCTATTTTTCTAGCCGTTATTACTCAGCAGGGGATCACTCAAGTTATGGCGTTTGAACAGTTCGAGATCCAGCCTTATCAGTCATGTTATGCACGTGAAGTGAGTGAGTTATTTCACCTTTGCGTGCACAGCATTACCCATGTTCGTTATGCGCAGGCGCAGCTTATGGCTTGGTCTGCGGCGCCAAGATCGGCTAAACATTGGCATTTACGGTTAAGCCGCTCGAAGGCGTGGGTGGTTTTAGCCATAGATGAAGCGACAGCTTCTTCAGTTTGTTGCGGTTTTATCAATGTCGAAACCCATTTCCCCCGCCAAGGTTACTTAGATAGCTTATATATACATCCAGATTATCAAGGTCAGGGATTAGGTGAGCGCGCTTATCTTGTTTTAGAAGCTTGGGCTAAGGCACAAGGCTATGTGCGCTTGAGCTTGGACGCATCTTATCTCTCTAAAGGGTTGTTTACTCGGATGGGATTTATTCAAATACAGCGCAGTTATCAGCAAAAACTTGGGCAAGTGATCCCCGGTTTCTATATGGAAAAGAATATAGGAAAGAATATTTAACGCGCGTTTACTATGGTTTCAGCTAGAAAGTGATGTAAGGTATTCCACAGTAAAACATTAGCTTAACGCCGTTTAGTGACACTATTTAACTTAATCAGCACTGTTTAGCTTAAATTAGAATTCGGTTAATCTAAGTCAATTAATGATTCAAGATGGAGGGCAGAGAATGAAGATTCGACTATTTACGCCATCGGATGTCTCGCAGCTGGCGGCAATATTTGAGGCGAGTGTAATGCAAGGCTCTGGCGAGTTTTACTCGTTTGCCGAGCGCTCTGCTTGGGCTTATATCGAAGGTGAGATCCGCAGTGAGAACTATTGGCTTGAACGCTTACAGGGAACCACTATTTGGGTTGCCGAAACCGATAATATGCTGGTGGGTTTTATCAATCTTAAGATAGGCGCCGACAGCGATGTTGAAGCCGCTGCTGAAGTGGAATGTTTGTTTGTTCATCCAGAATATGCCCGTTCTGGGGTTGCTACCTCTTTGTATTTTGCGTTGTTTGAAGAAGTTAAAATCTTAGCGCTGAAACGATTAACGGTTGAAGCATCCTATCTCGCGCGGCCTTTTTTTGAGAAACAGGGATTTCGCAGTATTCGTCGTAATGAACATAAACGTTTTTTGAATGCGGCGGATAAAGCACAGGGCCAAGCTCAAGTGTTGGTTAACTTCAGCATGACGCTCGCCCTCTAACTCAGCTTATCAAGGGCTGTTCTGGTAGCTAAACGAAGCCGTTAGCACTGCTTTATAACATCGCCTTATAACATCGCCATAGAAGCGCCAATAAAAAACACTGCCAAAGATGACTTGTGGCAGTGCTTCTCGGTGAGTGCTTATCAAGCTGGCATCTAATCACTTACTTAATTGTTTGCTTGGTAATAACCAATAACTAATAAATAGTGAAGCTGAATTACTGAATCGCTTTGTTAAATCACTTGTATTACGCATTAGGCGATAAATCGAACACTAATGCGGTAACTGGGCCGCTTGTTGCAGTAAAGTCGACACTCGCGAGTTGTGTCAGATGTGCGCCGTCCCCAGCCGTGAGTGTTGTGCCATTGATATCCAACGTACCTTCAATCAATTGAACATACAGATGACGATTTGCTTGAGCGGCGCTTCTGTCCATCGTTACTTTTTCGCCCTCACTCAACACTAAACGATATAGGGTCGCATCTTGTTGCACTTTGAGCGTGCCATTTTCACCGTTTGGTGTCACTACAGCCGTCAGTGGTGAGCTTTGCTCGAATGCCTTTTGCTGATAACCCGCATCTATGCCTAAAGTATCTGGGCGGATCCAAATCTGTAAAAAGTGCAGCGGCTCAGTTTTAGAGGCATGAAACTCGCTGTGGTAAATGCCTTTACCTGCGGACATCAATTGAAACTCTCCTGCGGGTAAGGTTTTGATATTGCCGAAGCTATCCTTGTGAGCGATAGTGCCGGATATCACGTAACTGATTATCTCCATGTCTTTATGACCATGGGTATCAAAACCTGCGCCGGGTGCCACTCTGTCATCGTTGATGACTCTTAGGGATGATATCCCCATGTGCTCTGGGTCATAGTAGCTAGAGAAAGAGAAGGTATGTTGACTCTTTAGCCAGCCTAAGTCTGCTTGACCGCGATCTTGTGCTTTTCTTAATGTGATCATCTTGCTTTCCCCTTTATTTGATGCGGTTAGCGAATAGGTTATCTACAGCGAATTTGCCAGCACCAGATACCGTCAATGAGACTGTGGCTGCTAATAGGGCGAGACCAAATTCGTAACCGTTATTGGCAAGGAACAGACCGTTGCCTATATGTACCGAGAAAATCGCCACAACCATAGTGAATGACAAGACGAGGGCCGTTGGGCGAGTCAGCAGGCCGAGCAACAGGAACAGGCCGCCGAAGAATTCACTTGAACCTGCCATCAATGCCATTAAGTAACCTGGCGTCAAACCAATCGATGCCATCCATTGTCCAGTGCCTTCTAAGCCGTAACCACCGAACCAGCCAAACAGTTTTTGTGAACCATGGGCGATTAAGATAATCCCGATAGGAATACGCAGTGCCAGTGGGGCAAGACTAGGGGCTGATTTGAGTGTTTTTGCTATGAGTGCTTTCATGGGGTATTCCTTATTTCAAATTATTTAATAAGTGTTTAAGTGTGTTGTTCAATCAGTCTTAACTCAGTTTTTTAATCTGTTCTAACTTAACTTTACTCAGTATCTACATCCGATTTCGGCAGTGAGTTCCGCAGAACCTCTCCATTGCTAAGCAGTGTAGACTTGACCTTTGGCAAAGAAAATCGGAACATTTTCAATGTCTACTTCAAATAATTTGAATATGAGGTTTTTATGTTGCCATCTATTAGTCTCGATGGATTAATCGTGCTCGATGCCATTGATAAGAAAGGCAGTTTTTCCGCAGCGGCCGAGTCCTTGTTCCGAGTGCCGTCGGCGCTGACCTACACAGTGCAGAAACTGGAAAGCGATTTAGGCACAAAATTATTTGAACGTAAGGGCCAGCGCGCCGAGCTGACCTTAGTCGGTCAACTTGTGCTGCGCCAAGGCAGAGAAATCCTTGCGGCAACATCAAGGCTCGAAGAGGCGGTGCGTCAACTCGAGACAGGCTGGGAGTCTTCATTGACCTTAGCCATAGATACAGTGGTGCCGGATTTACCCCTGCTGCAGTTGATTGGTGAGTTTACTGAGCTGGGTAAGCAAGTGACTGTGAATATCAGCGAAGAGTCCTTAGGTGGCGGGTGGGATGCGCTCTATTCTGGCCGTGCCGATATCGCCATCGGCGTAACAGGGGAGTTGCCCAAAGGCCAATATCATGTGGTTGAAATTGGGGAGTTGGAGTTTGTATTTGCTTTAAATCCTGCGCACCCATTGGCGCAACATGCAGGTCCAATTCCGACCGAGGCATTGCTGCAATTTCCTTCTATTGTGGTAGCAGATAGTTCGACTGCCCTAGCACAGCGATCAAGTGGTTTATTTGATAGTCGCCAAGTGATCCGTGTGCCGAATATGCAGACCAAAATTAAGGCGCAGCAATTGGGATTAGGTGTGGGTTACATTCCAAAGCACTTGATCTTAGATGCGTTGGCGGCGGGAAGCCTAGTGGCTTGTCATGTGGAAATGCCGCGCCCAACGCAAGCTGTGTTTATGGCATGGCGTAAATATGCTGAAGGCAAGGCGCAGGATTGGTTTACTGCGCGTTTACCGCAATGTGATTGGCAATTTTAAGCTCAGGTTTGTTTAGTGCTTTGTAAGTTGCCACTCACTTTGCACCTCACAGCATTAATGTTTACGCCATGAGGAGCATAGCGCCTAACCTATACGTTGGCTGTGGCTGGTGTAATGCACATGCTGTGACAATAAATCAGACAGATTCGGTGAGCGATTCAAGAATCGAATAAAGGCCTGTGGCAAAGTCAGTGACTCCATCGACTCCTGCCAGCGGGCTTGCAGCAATGGAGAATAACCTTCTTTACCAGCGGCGGTATAAGATGTTGAAACTCCTACGTAAAGTGACTCAGGTTCAACGGGATACCATAGTGATTGGCTGTCCTGCTGCATCATCTCCAATCTAAATAAACGCTCACCCAGTGGGCGTCGCCCATCGTAGTAATACCGTAGGCCGTAAGTGTAGGGGAAGCTGCCTGCACCTGTGCCACGGACACTGTTGTTGGTTGCCGCGTTAATCGCCGATTCGAGCGCTTGATAGAGAAACTGACCTTGAATTTCATACTTAACTAATGGTAATTCGAAGGGGAGTAATTGCCCCATCACATCGGCTAGTGTCAATTGGCCTTGGGCCACCGATTGGCGCACACCGCCAGCATTATGCAGAGCAAAGTTCACCCTAGGGTCGACAAGCTTAGCTTCTTGGAACATGCTGCGACTCACCCAAGGTGCTATTTCACTGCCGTGGGGCAGGGCTTTAGAGGGTAAGCGGGTATGGACTAAGTTCTTCGGCACCAGTGCTAACACTTTGTTTTCCATCTCTGCGATAGCGGGTTTATAGATATCTCGGATCACGCCATCGATATCGGCATCGGAATCATCCCAAAAGATATTCGGATGCTGATTAAGCTGCTGGCGCACAGCTTGGTAATCTTGATTATCCACAGCTGTGTTAGCACTTAAGATAAAGTGTTGATCTAGCATGAAGTAGTTGCCGCCTGTTAAGCTCAGCATTTTACCTTCAGCGTCAAATACTACCTCGGCCAAGCCGACGACTTCGGCATATTTACCCGCATGCACTATGGGCGTGTTATTAATAACTTCACCGTAGGGCAGGTTGCTCAAACCTAAGGCGCGAAAATCCCCCTGTAGTGTATGCGTGTGACCGCCGACGATAAGGCTAATACCATCGACTTCGGCCGCGAGGCGTTTATCCTGATCTAAGCCTAAGTGGCTGAGCACGATAATATGCTTAATACCTTGATTTTTAAGGTGCTCAACCGTGCGCGCGGTAGTGGCGATAGCATCGACAAAATGTGTGTCGGGATCGGGACGAGCGATCTCTTTCATCTGATCTAAGGTAATACCGACAATGGCTAATGTCTTATCGTGGAAGGGCTTAAGCAGGTATTTCGCGTGTTTTTGCTCATGATCATAATCCAAGATATTAGGCAAACCCCGCAGACAACCGGGTTTGTTTAGATCCTCTTGGCTTAAATCCATATTGCCCGCAAGCAATGGGAAATCAATTTGCTTGGCAAACTCGGCAAGTCTGGCGTTACCTTCATCGATATCGTGGTTGCCAATGACCATAGCATCAGGTGCCAACAGATTGAGTAAGTGGGCGTTGGCCTTACCTTTAAAATGGCTGAAATACAGCGTGCCCTGGAAGCTGTCACCACCATGCAGGAAAATAAAAGGAGTATTGGTTTGTGCAGCGGTGTGACGCGCTTTTGTGATGTGATGGCCGATGCGGGCATAACCACCGCTATGGCTGGTCACATCTAGCTTATGTTGGCCTATGTTAAGGCTAAATTGGACGCGGCAGGGTTCAAAATTCGAATGGGTGTCATTAATGTGCGCGAGTGAGAGTGTGTAGCTCTGTGTCATAACTTACCTCTATTACGGCGGGTGAGTATATACCCAAGCAACCTGAAAATGCGAGTTTCAGAGGGTTCTGAGTCATCCGCATTCTAAAAGAATAAAGGGAGCTAGGCTCCCTTTATATTAACAAGCACTAAACTTGGTTAGCCTTCAGCCGGATTTGGCTTCATCATCATCGGATGCGGCTTCAAAATCACCGTCATCGGATAGGCGAATACCTTTTTGCTTCATGCGCTTAGTCCAAAGTTTACGTGCCAATTGCTGCATATCGGTCGCGGGGTCGTTTAGATCGACAATCTCTAATCCTAACATAGATTCGATGATATCTTCTTGAGTTACGATACCTTGGCTACTGCCGTACTCGTCGACCACCATCGCAATTTGGGTGTTACGTTTAATCATACGCTCAAAAAGTGGCAGAATTTTTGCGGTTTCAGGCACCACAAATAAACTCCGTTTAAGTTCACCAATCGGTGCTTCTGGCGTGTAACGCTCTGCTAGCAATACATCGGTGCGGGTAATGTAACCAATCACATCATCATGATCTTGGTCGTAAACTGGAATTCGGGTAAAAGGTTTGTCGCGGTATTGGCGCACAAACTCATTTTGGGTGAGATCTATGGGTAAAGAAAACATCACAGTGCGCGGCGTCATGATTGCCGTAACTGGCATATCTCGCACCTTCAGCATTTGCGTCAAAATTTTTGACTCTTGCTCATCAAGCTCACCGGATTCATGGCCAATTTTGGCCATAGCACTCATCTCTTGGCGTATGTAGTGGCCTTCATCACCTTTGCCCATTAGGCGAGTGACTTGCTGTGACATCCAGATCAGCGGTTTAGTGGTACGTTTCATCCACAGCACGGCAACAGAAACACTTGGTGCGAGGCGACGCCAATGGTTTGCACCCAATGATTTAGGAATGATTTCTGAGAAAAACAGGATAATAAAGGTTAATACGCCCGAGAAAACACCTAACATATCGTCACCAAATACTTTAGCCGCTTGCGCACCTGCAACGGCGGCACCGACGGTATGAGCGATAGTATTTAGGGTAAGGATTGACACCAAAGGGGCTTCGACATTCTCTTTCAATCTACGTAAGCGCGCGGCTGCGGCACTGTCAGTTTGTTCGAGTGATGCGATATAACTTGGGGTAACCGATAACAGAACAGCTTCGAACACACTGCACAGAAAAGAAACAGCGACAGCGACAAGCACTATAATGATGAGGGTTAACATATAGGTGGAATTACAACTCCGTATTTTAGGCCAATATTAGCCCGTGGAGATTCTATCATAGGTGAATTGAGTTACTGGCTAAAATTTATTTGCGTCTGTATAATTCGCCGCCCTGTTGCAGGATCCGGTTTTTGGTGTTGAGGTTAGCTATATGAGTGAAAAGAAGATCAATTTATTAGACCTTGATCGTAAGGCGATGCGCGCATTATTTGCGGAAATGGGTGAAAAACCCTTTCGTGCCGATCAGCTCATGAAATGGCTATATCATTTCGGTGTCAGTGACTTCGAAGAGATGACCAACATCAACAAAGTGTTACGTCAAAAGTTGGCGGCCCGCTGCGAGATCGTTGCACCAGAAATTTCGAGTTTCCAAAAATCGACCGATGGTACGATAAAATTTGCAATCAATGTTGGCCAAGGCCAAGAAGTGGAAACGGTTTATATTCCTGAGGATGATCGTGCGACCTTGTGTGTATCTTCACAGGTTGGCTGTGCGCTGGAATGTACTTTCTGTTCGACGGGTCAGCAAGGTTTTAACCGTAACTTAACGGTTTCTGAAATCGTCGGCCAAATCTGGCGCGTGTCGCACTTTTTAGGATTTGCAAAAGACACGGGCGAGCGTCCGATCACTAACGTCGTGATGATGGGCATGGGTGAGCCATTACTCAATTTAGCCAATGTGATCCCTGCGATGGACATCATGCTCGATGATTTTGGTTTTAGTTTATCAAAGCGCCGCGTGACTTTATCAACATCAGGCGTAGTGCCAGCGTTAGATAAACTGGGCGATGCCATCGATGTGGCACTTGCTGTCAGTATTCATGCACCGAATGATGAGTTGCGTGACATTCTGGTCCCGATCAATAAAAAGTATCCGCTGGATGAGTTTTTAGCGGGTATTCGTCGCTATATTGCTAAATCAAATGCTAACCGCGGCCGCGTGACGGTTGAATATGTGATGCTAGATCATATCAACGACAGCACAGACCAAGCCCATGAGTTAGCTAAGTTAATGAAAGATACGCCATGTAAGGTGAATCTGATCCCATTTAATCCGTATCCTGGCTCGCCTTATGGCCGCTCATCTAATTCACGTATCGACCGTTTTTCTAAGGTTCTTATGGAATACGGTTTTACTGTCATCGTACGTAAAACCCGTGGTGATGACATTGATGCCGCTTGCGGTCAGTTAGCTGGCGATATTCGCGACAGAACGAAACGTTTAGCGAAAAAACGCATGCAAGAAAACCAGATTTCAGTCACAATGAATTAACTCTTTGTTTGCACAGATTTATAGGCTTGCCCATGAAGCATGGATTGCCAAGGTTTTCGTTGATTTTAAGCCTGTCATTATTGATGACAGGATGCGTCACTGAGCGTACTTATACTGGGACAGATATTCCTGTTTCGGAACGAAAGTTAGACAAAGTCGCCGCCGCAAGAGAGCGGATGCAGCTCGGTTTAACCTATTTAAATCGAGGTAGCACGGAACAAGCCAAATACAATCTTGATAAAGCATTAGAATATGCTCCAGAGCTCGAAGATGTGCATACCGCTCTGGCTTATTACTATCAAACCGTGGGCGATTTAGTGCGTACCGAAGAGTCGTACATGAATGCCATTAGTACTAAGGACGCCTCTGGCGATTCCATGAATAATTTCGGGGTGTTTTTGTGCCAACAAAAGCAATACAACAAAGCTGAAAAAATGTTTTTGGCCGCAATTGAAATGCCCAAATATACGCGCACTGCCTCAAGCTATGAGAACTTAGGTCTTTGTAGTCGCGAAGCAGGACAAGCAGAAAAGGCACGACAGTATTTTCAGATGGCGTTAAAGTATGACCCGAGACGCTCGGTGTCATTACTGGAGTTGGCAGAGTTAGAAGTCGATCAAGGTGATTTTATTCAGGCGCGAAACCAATTAGCGCGCTATCACCAAGTGGCTGAGCAAACTCCAGAAAGTTTAGCGCTCGGGATCAAAATAGAGCAGGCAGTGAATGATGATGCCGCTGTGAAGAGATTTGGTATTTTATTGCTTGCCAAATTCCCAGCATCACCTCAGGCCAAGCAATACAGAGTTAATTTGCATCAATGAAAGATCATGAAACCAATGCGCCAGTTGAGTCGGTAGCACCGCAATCAGTCGCGCTAGATGTCACGCTTGGTACTTTATTAAAAGCCGCCCGCGAAAAAATGGGCCTTAGTATTCAAGATGCCGCTGTAAAGCTGCATCTACGTCCTCGTATTATTGAAGATATTGAAGCTGACAATTTTACCAATATTGCCTCATCGACTTATGTACGTGGCTATGTGAAAAACTACGCGCGTATGGTCAGTGCCGATGCGGCTTTGATTGAAGCTTGTCTTGTGCAGCAAGTGCCAGTTGTGACTGAGCCTGCAATGCAAAGTTTTTCACGCAAAACCACATATCAAGCTCGCGATACACGTTTAACTTGGCTGAGTATTTTTATCGTCATAGTGTTACTCGGTTCGTTAGTCGTCTGGTGGATGCAAAAAACCACCTTGCTAAGCACTATTGATGTGTCGCAACCCACGGCTGAAGAGGTCGCAGCAGCGAATCAGACGCTGCCAGGTGATGTGTTATTGACCGAAACGGATGCCAGTCCTCGTTTGACTGAGATTGCCGCAAACGGCTCAATGTCTATCGATGGTCCAATTAAAGATACTGATGCAAGCACTATTGATGTCAGCACAGGACCAACGGACAATAATTATCCTCAGACCGTTGATACGAGTAATGAAGATGGCGGTTCAGCAATCGCAGCCACTACGACAATGCCATCGGTTCCGCAAACGACAGCTCCTGTAGTCCAACAGCCTGTTAGTGCAACGCCTTCACCGACCACAACATCACCGACCACTGCCACTACAGCAAGTACTTTGGTTGCTGTTGCAGGACAATCGATTATAGATGTCCAGTTGACGGGTGATTGCTGGATAAACATTGTTGATGCTAAAGGTAAAGCGTTAGTCGATGGTGTTAAAGGCGCTGGCGCAACAGTGCAAGTGAGCGGTGTGCCACCGTTTAAAGTCATTTTAGGTGCACCCCATGTAGCGACCTTAAGCTTAGATGGTCAAATTGTTAGCCTAGCGGATTTCCCCAAGGGACGAGTCGCGCGTTTAACCTTGCCTAAAGTCTAACGACCGCGTAATGATCTGCAGCACGTACCGAAATAGAGCGTATTAAGCATGTATAATGAAACTCCCATAAAAAGACGTCCTTCCACCCGCATTTATGTGGGTAATGTACCGATTGGTGATGGGGCGCCGATTGCTGTTCAGTCAATGACCAATACTAAGACTACAGATGTTGAAGCGACAATCGCTCAAATTCGTGCCTTAGAGAAAGTCGGTGCCGATATAGTGCGTATCTCTGTACCCACTATGGATGCGGCTGAAGCCTTTAAACTCATTAAGCAAGCGGTCAATGTTCCTTTAGTGGCCGACATTCATTTTGATTATCGCATTGCTTTAAAAGTTGCCGAGTACGGTGTCGATTGCCTTCGAATCAATCCGGGTAATATAGGCAATGAAGAGCGTATTCGTAGCGTGGTGGAATGTGCCCGTGACCATAATATTCCTATCCGTATTGGTGTGAATGGTGGTTCATTAGAAAAAGATCTAATGGACAAGTATAAAGAACCCACACCTGAAGCCTTGCTTGAATCAGCTATGCGTCATGTGGATATTCTGGATAGATTGAATTTTGACCAGTTTAAGGTCAGCGTTAAAGCCTCCGATGTATTTTTAGCGGTCGAATCTTACCGTTTATTAGCAAAACAAATTCGTCAACCCCTGCATTTAGGCATTACCGAAGCCGGTGGCGCGCGCGCGGGTTCAGTGAAATCGGCCGTAGGCTTAGGTATGTTATTGGCCGAAGGCATAGGTGATACCCTACGTATTTCCTTGGCCGCTGATCCGGTCGAAGAAATCAAAGTCGGTTTTGACATTTTAAAGTCACTGCGTATTCGTAGCCGTGGCATTAATTTCATTGCCTGTCCATCTTGTTCTCGTCAAGAGTTCGATGTGATCAGTACAGTCAATGAGTTAGAGCGTCGCCTCGAAGACGTGACTACCGCCATGGATGTGTCTATTATCGGCTGCGTAGTTAACGGCCCTGGTGAAGCCTTAGTGTCGCATATCGGCTTAACCGGTGGGCATAATAAGAGCGGATATTACGACGAGGGTGAACGTCAAAAAGAACGTTTTGACAACGATAACATTGTCGATTCCCTCGAAGCGAAAATTCGTGCAAAAGCCAGTCAAATGGCGAACCGTATTCAAATCAAAGACACAACTGAGTAATATGTACCCGCATTTGTGCATAGATTACGCCTAATGATGTTGAGCTAGGCCCCGAAACCGACGGGGTCGTTTTACGTTTTACGCTCAAAAGCCTATAATGCGTGACATTTTTATTAATTTAGCGAAATCGGACGAGTCGATACAGTGGCAAAACAGATCCAAGCGATTCGCGGAATGAATGACATTCTGCCAACTCAAAGTCCTCTATGGCAAAAAGTGGAAGCGGTACTACGTTCGAGCGTCAGTGCTTACGGTTACAGCGAAATCCGCACTCCAATAGTGGAAAATACAGATCTTTTTAAACGCTCTATCGGTGAAGTGACTGATATTGTTGAAAAAGAAATGTATACCTTCGCAGATAATAACGGTGACAGCTTAACGCTACGCCCTGAAGGTACCGCGTCGACAGTGCGTGCAGGTAACGAAAACGGTCTGCTATATAACCAAGAGCAACGTCTTTGGTATATGGGGCCTATGTTCCGCCACGAACGTCCACAAAAAGGCCGCTATCGCCAATTTAACCAATTTGGCGTTGAAGTGTATGGCATTGGCTCGGCTGATATTGATGCTGAAGTCTTGATGCTATCGGCACGCCTGTGGGAAAAACTCGGGATTAGCGAGCACGTCTCGCTGCAGCTAAATACCTTAGGTGATCCTGCTGAGCGCGCTGTTTATCGTGATGCCTTGATAGCGTTTTTAGAGCAGCATAAAGATGAGCTCGATGAAGACAGTAAGCGTCGCATGTACAGCAATCCACTGCGAGTATTGGATTCAAAAGATCAAAATGTCCAAGCCATATTGGTTGATGCACCTGAGTTAATGGATTTTCTCGGTGAAGAATCGAAGACACATTTTTCACAATTGCGTGAACTACTTGATGCTGTGGGTATCAAATACACCATTAATCCGCGTCTAGTACGTGGTTTAGATTACTATAATCGCACTGTATTTGAATGGGTTACATCTAGTTTAGGCTCACAAGGTACTGTACTTGCGGGTGGTCGCTACGATGGTTTAGTCGCCCAGTTAGGTGGTAAAGATACTCCAGCGGTCGGTTTTGCTATGGGCTTAGAGCGCATTGTCTTGCTGCTTGAAACCTTAGAGCTGACCAAAGATATTCCGCCAGAAGTGGATGTGTATGTCACGACCATGGGTGATAGCTGTCTGGTTGAAGCCATCAAGGTCGCGCAGGAATTACGTAACGCACTGCCAAACCTTAAAGTGATGAGTCACTGTGGCGGCGGTAACGTGAAGAAACAAATGAAGCGTGCCGACAAAAGCGGTGCGAGTGTGGCACTACTGATAGGTGAAGATGAACTTGCCGAAGGTATGGTTACGGTTAAACATTTACGCAATGACATCGAACAACAACGGGTAGCTCGAAGTGCCTTAGGCGCATTTTTGGCTGAACTGATCAAATAAAGGGGACGTGCGCGTGGAAATTTATAGCACAGAAGAACAACAAGTTGATGCTATCAAGCAGTTCTGGAAAGATTACGGAAATTCAATTTTAATCGGTGCCGTAGTGGGTTTAGGCGGCCTATATGCGTGGAATTATTATTCTGACGTTAAAGTGGCGCAAGCGGAAGAAGCTTCAAAAGCGTTCCAAAATTTGACCACTAAATCTGCCGATGAAGCCGCAATGCTTGCGGGTGTCGCCGAGTTTTCTAAAAATCACGATCAAAAGGGCTATCAAGCCTTGTTAGAACTGATCGTGGCCAAAACTGCGGTAGAAGCGAAGGATTATCCAAAAGCGATTGATGCCTTGAACAAGGTGATTGCGGCTAAACCTGGTGCTGGTTTAGATGTGATTGCGACTTTGCGTTTAGCACGAGTACAAGCAGAGCAAGGTCAAATTGATGCAGCTCTAGCGACCTTAGATCAAGTAACAGATAAAGCTTTCTTCGCTCAGCGCGATGAGTTGAAAGGTGATTTCTTAGTTCGTCAAGGTGAAGTTGAGAAGGCAAAAACAGCTTATCAAGCTGCCATGGACAATGGTGGTGTGGTGACAAGCCCTGCGCTTAAAATCAAACTTGATAGCCTAAATCAGGCATAAGGGATCCCTTGATGAAGTCTTGGTGCAAAAACCTGCTAGCCGCTGGATTAAGTCTGGCCATGTTATCCGCCTGTTCGTCGAGCGATGTCGAAGAAGAACCGGTAAGTGAGTTAACTGCCATTCAGGCGACAGTGTTTCCTGAAGTGAGTTGGAGCACCTCTGTCGGCAATGGTGTTGGAGATTATTATTCTCGCCTCGCCCCCGCCGTTAGTTATGGAAAAATTTTTGCCGCCGACCGTTATGGTGAAGTGGTTGCCTTCGATGAGGCCACTGGCGAGCGCGTTTGGACTAAAGATTTCAGCGAAGAGTTTCGTGATAACGCTTTAGCGAAAAATAAAGGTGCGCGTATTGCTGCTGGTGTGACTGCTGCGCGTAATAAAGTCTTTTTAGGTGGCGAAAGTGGGCTGCTTGCTGCATTGAACGCTGAAGATGGTCAAGTGTTATGGCATGTCGTTGCTGGCGGTGAATTACTGTCTGCTCCCACTGTGGCCGATGACGTCGTGGTGGTCAGTACCAGCTCTGGTTCACTCGAAGCGTTTAACGTTGATACTGGCGCCAAGCTGTGGGTGTATGAAATGCAATTGCCGAATCTGACCCTGCGCGGTACAGGTTCTGCAGCTTACGAAGCGGGTGGTTTCTTCATAGGTACCGCCGATGGCAAAGTGGCTGTTGTGATTAAAAACAATGGTCAAGCTGCGTGGGAACAGGCGATTTACAATCCAACTGGCGGTAACGAGTTTACGCGTATGGCCGACGTGGATATGACCCCCTTGATCCTTGGCGACAATTTATATGCGGTGAGCTACAACGGTAACTTAGTGTCGATGGAACTGCGCACGGGTCGAGTTGTGTGGACACGTAAGTATTCTAGCTTTAACGAGTTAGCATCAGCGGGCCTAAGCTTGTACTTAGTTGACGATCACAGCCGTATCTACTCAGTTGATAAACGTAACGGTTTGGAACTGTGGAGTAATTCTGAGTTAGCTAACCGCACTCTGACATCTCCGGCTGTGTATAAAGACTATTTAGTTGTGGGTGATTTCGAAGGTTATTTGCACTTCATCGATCGCAGTACAGGGACGATTGTGGGTCGTGTCCAAGTGGACAGCTCAGGATTATACAGCCAGCCGTTAGTGGTGGATGATAAAATCTATGTTCAAGGTCGCAGCGGAAAGTTGGCTGTTGTAACACTTCCATAGTTAAAAGTGTTATCCTTGCTGAGCCCCTGGAAGTGTGTTCCGGGGGCTTTTTATTGAAAAGTTTTTTAGAGGCAAAATCATGATCCCTGTAGTGGCCCTTGTTGGTCGGCCGAACGTCGGTAAATCCACCCTATTTAATCGTCTTACGCGCACGCGTGATGCGCTGGTTGCTGACTTTCCTGGCCTAACACGTGACCGTAAATATGGTCGAGCATTCTTATCCGGCTATGAGTTCATTGTGGTCGATACCGGCGGTATCGATGGCACTGAAGAAGGGATCGAGACGAAAATGGCTGAGCAATCCCTTGCTGCCATTGAAGAAGCCGATGTCGTTCTATTTATGACCGATGCGCGCGCGGGTTTAACCGCTGCGGATCTGTCGATTGCCCAGCACTTACGTAGCCGTGAAAAAACCACCTTTGTGGTTGCTAACAAAGTTGACGGTATTGATGCCGATTCAGCTTGTGCCGAGTTTTGGTCTTTAGGTCTTGGTGAAGTTTACCAAATGGCGGCGTCCCAAGGACGCGGCGTGACCAATATGATCGAATACGCGCTGACTCCTTATGCCGAAGCGATGGGCATTGTGCGTCAAGGTGAAGACGAAGTTACTGAAGAGCGTGAATATACCGAAGAAGAAGCCGAAGCTGAGCAAAAGCGTCTGCAAGATTTGCCTATCAAGCTGGCGATCATAGGTAAACCTAACGTCGGTAAGTCAACCCTGACTAACCGTATTCTAGGTGAAGAGCGTGTCGTGGTATTTGATGAACCAGGTACGACCCGTGACAGTATTTACATTCCAATGGAACGCGAAGGTCGCGAGTACGTGATTATCGATACTGCGGGTGTTCGTCGCCGCAGTAAAGTACATCAAGTCATTGAGAAATTTTCAGTGATCAAGACCTTGAAAGCGGTTGAAGATGCTAACGTGGTTTTGCTTATCATCGATGCCCGTGAAGGTATTGCCGAGCAAGATTTAGGTCTGTTAGGTTTCGCACTCAATGCGGGTCGCGCTTTGGTTATTGCCGTCAACAAGTGGGATGGTATCGACCAAGGCATTAAAGATCGCGTGAAGAGCGAGCTTGACCGTCGTCTTGGTTTTATCGACTTTGCCCGCATTCACTTTATTTCGGCGCTGCACGGTACTGGTGTTGGCCATTTATTTGAATCGATTGAAGAAGCTTACGACAGTGCTACACGCCGCGTCAGCACTTCTATGTTGACTCGTATTATGCAAATGTCGCAGGACGATCACCAGCCGCCATTAGTGAATGGTCGCCGTGTGAAGCTTAAATACGCTCACGCCGGTGGTTACAATCCGCCAATCGTGGTTATTCACGGTAACCAAGTGAGTAGACTGCCTGACTCGTACAAACGCTACATGATGAACTACTTCCGTCGTTCGTTGAAAGTGGTGGGTACGCCAATCCAGCTGCGTTTCCAAGAGGGTGATAACCCATTTGAAAACAAGACTGAGAAGTTAACTATGAGCCAAGAGCGCCGTCGCAAGCGCGCACAAAGCCATATCAAAGACAGAAAAACCAAATAGTGTTTTTTACCAGACACATTTGAAACAAAAGGAACCTTAGGGTTCCTTTTGTGTTTTAAGACTATTTCAGCGTCATGTAGATTTATTCGAGCGGTTTTATTTGAGTGACGGTTGATATCACTTGTCCATGGCGCAAGCGGGTCTGCAAACTATCACCTATGGCCAGTTTATCGGCAAAGTCGACCACTTGATTGTGGATGTCAGTGGTAATGCTGTAACCACGGCTTAAAGTGGCAAGCGGGCTGACGGTTTCGAGTTGATGGGCCGCGTACTTTATCCGTTGCTCACTTTGGCTGAGTTTGTCCTGCAATGCATCCTGTAAGCGGCTCGCAAGATAACTTAAGCGGTTACCCTCAATGGCGAGTTTATGCTTGGGAGATTGCTGTTCAAGGCGGCTTGCGAGCAACTGCTGACGGCGGCTGAGCAGATGCAAGCGATTCGACAGCGCGGACTCTAGTCGTAATTGCATCTCATCGAATCTTTGTTCGAACTGCTGCAAAGTCCGTTTAGGGTCTTGGCGTTGCAGTCTGTGCTCTAGCAAACTAAGTCGTCTTTCTTGTTTAAGCTGATAATGTTTCGCGCTTTGTTGCAGGCGCGATAAGGCTGTGGCGAGTTTTTGCGCCTTATTATCACTGTCTTGTGATAATAGCTCCGCGCCTGCAGAGGGTGTTGGGGCGCGGATATCAGCAACATAATCACTGATAGTCGTATCAACTTCGTGGCCGACGGCGCTGACAATGGGCAGGGCGCTGTTATAAATCGTATGGGCGAGGGCTTCGCTGTTGAAACACCACAAATCCTCAAGCGAACCGCCGCCACGGGTGAGCAGTAATACATCGACTTCTAAACGTTGGTTGGCGATATTGATTGCCTGACAAATACTCTGCGCTGCGGTTTCGCCCTGAACTTGAGTCGGATAGATAATGACTTCAATCGAAGGATCGCGCCTTGCCAATACATGTAATACATCACGGATCGCCGCACCCGTAGGTGACGTAATAACGCCAATGCGTTGAATATTTTTGGGTAGCAATCTTTTGGTGTCGGCGGCAAATAAGCCTTCGGCGGCGAGCTTCATCTTGAGTGCATCGAACTGCTGGGCGAGTAATCCATCTCCTGCGGGTAACATGGACTCAATTAATAATTGATAGTCGCCTCTGGGTTCATACACGCTGATCGCGCCTTTGACCAGCACTTGCTGACCATTGATGGGCTTAAAGCTGACCGTTTGGTTACGGCCTTTAAACATGGCGCAACGGATCTGCGAAGAGTGATCTTTTAAGGTGAGATACCAATGACCTGAGCTGGGGGAGGAAAAGTTGGATATTTCGCCATTAAGCCAAATTTTACCCAGTTGTCCCTCGAGAATTTGTCTGACTTCACCATTGAGCCGCGAGACAGTATAAATGTTGTTTTTGGTGCCTTGCATCGAATAACTCAATAAAATGGGGATATTTACTATTTTCCATTTACCAGTGGCGATATGCAAGGTATAATCCCGCCGCAATATTTCACCTCTAAATCCTACTCAACTGGGGAGATGTTGCATATGCTACGTTTAATTAAAGAAGCGCTTACTTTTGACGATGTGTTGCTTGTTCCTGCGCATTCGACTGTACTCCCAAATACCGCCATTCTAAAAACTCGCCTGACCAATACCATTGAATTGAATATCCCACTTGTGTCTGCCGCTATGGACACAGTTACCGAAGCTCGTCTTGCGATCGCGATGGCGCAGGAAGGCGGCTTAGGCTTTATTCATAAAAACATGAGCATTGAAAAACAAGCCGAAGAAGTTCGTAAAGTAAAAATTTACGAAGCGGGCGTGGTTCAACAACCTGTGACTGTGACCCCATCAACGACCTTAGCCGATCTGAAAGTGTTAACACTGAAGAATGGTTTTGCGGGTTATCCCGTGGTCAACGAAGCCAACGAGCTGGTCGGTATCATCACTGGTCGTGACGTACGTTTCGTGACAGATTGGAGCAAAACGGTAGAAGAAGTGATGACGCCTAAAGCGCGTTTAGTCACTGTTGCCGAAGGCACTAAATTAGATGAAGTGCAAAAATTGATGCACTCACATCGTATCGAAAAAGTTCTTGTGGTTGATGATAACTATAAGCTGAAAGGCCTCATCACAGTTAAAGACTTCGAAAAAGCCGAACGTAAACCGAATGCCTGTAAAGATGAGTTAGGCCGTTTACGTGTTGGTGCCGCCGTAGGTGCGGGCGCTGGTAATGAAGAGCGTGTTGACGCTCTGGTTAAAGCCGGTGTTGACGTTTTACTTATCGATTCTTCCCACGGTCATTCCGAAGGCGTTTTACAACGCATTCGTGAAACGCGCGCTAAACATCCTGATTTGCAAATTATCGGCGGTAACGTTGCCACGGCAGAAGGTGCATTAGCCTTAGTCGAAGCGGGTGTTAACGCAGTTAAAGTGGGTATTGGCCCTGGTTCTATCTGTACGACTCGTATCGTGACAGGCGTGGGCGTACCACAAATTACCGCGGTATCCGATGCTGCTGCAGCCATGAAGAGCCTAGGTATTCCTGTGATTGCCGACGGCGGCATTCGTTTCTCTGGCGATTTAGCCAAAGCATTAGCCGCGGGTGCATCTTGCATCATGGCGGGCTCAATGTTTGCGGGAACTGAGGAAGCACCAGGTGAAACTGAGTTATATCAAGGCCGTGCGTATAAATCCTACCGTGGTATGGGTTCATTAGGCGCTATGTCTCAAGGTTCATCTGACCGCTATTTCCAATCGGACAATGCTGCAGACAAGTTAGTCCCCGAAGGTGTAGAAGCGCGTGTGCCTTATAAAGGTAAGTTGAAGGAAATCATCCATCAACATATGGGCGGCCTACGTTCTTGTATGGGATTAACGGGCTGCGCCACCATTCTAGAGCTGAATGAAAAAGCCCAATTTGTGAAAGTGACTTCAGCGGGCATGGGCGAGTCCCATGTACACGATGTGACTATCACTAAAGAAGCGCCGAACTACCGTTCAGGTTCTTAATCGTTTGATAAGAAGGGCGGCGTAAGCCGCCTCTTTATAAAGCGTATGATCCAATACTTAAAGCTGGCAGTCGCTGCTTTGAGCAATGTTAAAACAATAGATGAGATAAAGGTTACCCATGAGCGATATTCATGAGCACAAGATACTGATCCTCGATTTTGGATCCCAGTACACTCAACTGATTGCCCGTCGTATCCGTGAAATCGGCGTTTACTGTGAATTATGGGCTTGGGATGTTACCGAAGCCCAAATCCGCGAATTTGCCCCGAACGGCATTATTCTTGCGGGCGGACCAGAAAGTGTCACGGCTGAAAACTCGCCGCGTGCGCCTGAATACGTCTTTACCGCAGGTGTGCCGGTACTGGGCATTTGTTACGGCATGCAGACTATGTCTGAGCAGTTGGGCGGTAAAGTGATCCAAGGTGTGGGCGAAGGTGAATTCGGCTACGCTCAAATTGAAATGCTGACAGATTCATTGCTATTCAAAGGCATTGAAGATGCGGTTAGCAGTGACGGCAAACCCTTACTCGACGTATGGATGAGCCACGGCGATAAAGTGTCGGCTATTCCTGAAGGGTTTGTGGCGGTCGCTAAAACGGACACTTGTCCATTTGCCGCTATGGCAAACGAAGAGAAGCAATTCTTCGGCGTACAGTTCCACCCAGAAGTGACCCACACTCGCCAAGGTATGCGCATGTTATCGCACTTTGCCTTAGACATTTGTGGCTGTGCGGCTAACTGGAAACCCTCCTCTATCATCGAAGATGCGATTGAGCGCTTGAAGAAGCAAATCGGTGATGATGAAGTGATTTTAGGATTATCGGGCGGTGTTGATTCTTCTGTTGTGGCTATGTTGCTGCACCGCGCTATCGGCAAAAAACTGACCTGCGTATTCGTTGATAACGGTTTATTACGTTTGAACGAAGCCGAGCAAGTGATGGAAATGTTTGGCGATCATTTCGGCCTGAATATTATTCACGTTGATGCGGAAAACCGTTTCCTCGATGCGATGAAAGGCGAAGCCGATCCAGAGGCTAAGCGTAAGATCATCGGCCGCGTATTCGTGGAAATTTTCGATGAAGAATCGAAAAAATGCGCTAATGCCAAATGGTTAGCGCAAGGCACGATTTATCCAGACGTGATTGAATCTGCCGGTAGTGCCACAGGCAAAGCACATGTGATTAAATCTCACCATAACGTTGGCGGTTTGCCAGCCGATATGGCGCTCGGTTTAGTCGAGCCTCTGCGTGAACTGTTCAAAGATGAAGTGCGTAAAATTGGTCTTGAGTTAGGCCTGCCATACAACATGCTTTATCGTCACCCGTTCCCAGGCCCCGGTCTTGGTGTGCGCGTATTAGGTGAAGTGAAAAAAGAATACTGTGACTTGCTGCGCCGCGCCGATGCAATCTTTATCGAAGAACTGCATAAAGCCGATCTGTACAATAAAGTCAGCCAAGCCTTTACCGTGTTCTTACCTGTACGCTCAGTTGGCGTGATGGGCGATGGCCGTAAATATGACTGGGTTGTGTCACTGCGCGCAGTTGAAACAATCGATTTTATGACAGCCCATTGGGCACATCTGCCCTATGATTTCTTAGGTCGCGTATCAAACCGCATCATTAACGAAGTCGATGGCATTTCTCGCGTAGTTTACGATATCTCTGGCAAGCCGCCAGCGACTATCGAATGGGAATAAGTTAATTATTTGAATTAACGAATAAAAGGCGCCGAGTGCGCCTTTTTTGTTGTTTGATGGATTAACTTAGGTTGAATGGCTCAGCCGTGAAATATCTGTGCTTGACTGATATAATCCGGCTTTATTTTTTGCTAAAAGAGATAAGGTGTAAGTGGTGCAAACGCAACAAGACGAACAATCTCAGCAAGATGAACATTGGATGCAAGTCGCGATGCTGATGGCCGAGAAAGCTGAAGCCGAGGGCGAAGTGCCTGTGGGTGCGGTATTGGTCAAAGACGGTCAGCAGATTGCGACGGGTTACAATTTATCCATTAGCCAACACGATCCTAGCGCCCATGCGGAAATTTTATGTTTGCGGGAAGCAGGGCGTTTGGTCGAAAACTATCGTCTTTTAGATGCGACTTTATATGTTACCCTCGAGCCTTGCGCTATGTGTGCGGGCGCTATGGTGCATAGCAGAATTGCTCGTGTGGTATTTGGTGCTCGGGATGAGAAAACGGGTGCAGCGGGTACTGTGCTGAATTTGCTGCAACATCCGGCGTTTAATCACCAAGTTGAAGTGACATCGGGTGTGCTGGCCGATGCTTGTAGCGCGCAATTGAGTCGTTTTTTTAAACGTCGCAGGGAAGAGAAAAAAGCCCTGAAACAGGCTCAAAAGGCGCAGCAAGCTATTGGGTAAGTGACGATTAACGTGACAGGATTAATCCTGAGACTGAATAAAAGTAAAGAAGAGTTTTTGACGATTTAAAATACGGCGATGACGAATTTTTAGCAAAGTACGACGACGCGCAACGGTATTGTTGATGGTTTTTCTTCTCATATTGACCCCATTAATTGTTATTATCGATGCCCTACAGAGATTTATCTTAGGTCATAACCCAAGACAGTAGCAGTTGCACAGGAGTGCAGCAATAGCACTGGTCAGATAAGCTGAACTAAGCGATGTTTTTCATCGCAAATTTGAGTTAGGTTGATAAACCTTAATTCAGCTTGCCTGTTGCTTAGTATCTGACCTTGTTGAAGACATCTACGTACATCTTGAGTTTTTATGTTGGTGTTCTTGTTACGTAAAACTCTGTACTTGATATATAAGAAGTGAGTTGTTGGATTGTCGTTTGGCCCATGCACCTGAGCGCTAACGAGTTAAGCTATTTAGGTTGATCAGGGCTTAACGTTCCCGCTGGAAGTACGGGTTCTTCCACAGTAAGGTCGCTCGAGTCATCATCGGGGTCAGGTTGTTTCGACTGATTATCCACCCAGACTAACGTGTCATAGTAGCGACGGATGCTGTCGACGTAATGAACGGCTTCACTGCCTCGGGCGTAACCATAACGTGTTTTTTGATAATATTTACGCTTTTGCAGTAGCGGTAGTACCTTTTTTAAATCTCGCCAAGCATTGGGATTTAACTCCATCGATTCCGCAAGCTTACGTGCATCTTCAATATGGGCATATCCTATGTTGTAAGAGGCCAGCGCAAACCACATGCGTTGACTCTCGGGGATCGATTCTGGCAGGCGATTGATCATATCGTTTAAATACGCCGCGCCGCCGCGAATACTTTCTTCGGCATCGAGTCGGTTGGTGATCCCAATCTCTTTGGCGGTTGGCTGAGTCAACATCATCATGCCACGCACTCCTGTGGCCGAGCGGGCATTAGGATTCCAATGTGACTCTTGATAGCTGGTTGCTGCCAGTTTACGCCAATCTAAATTGCCTGCATGGGTTTCAAATAATTGTCGATAACGCGGCAATACTGTCTCAATGGCACGGATAAATGCGCGAGTATCAATATAATCGAAGCGTTTTACATGACCAAAGTATTTCTCGTTGAGATGATCCAGCGTACCGGCAAGCTTCTCTTGGTGCCAAAAGGCCAGCAATTTACTCATAAGTTCATCACTGTGAGTGGGAGGTAACAGCCAGATCACATCGAGTTTTTCTTCTAGCACAGGACCTGAGCGCAAGTCGGGCAAGTAGCGACGGTTGATCTGTACGCTGCTGGAGTCGGCGATAGTGTAGTCAATTTCTTTGTTGGCAATCATAGCCAACAACTCTTCACTGTCTTTGTCGGTAATTTGATCCCACACCAGCGTTGGATAATGCTTTTGTAACTGGGTCAAGGTCTCGACGAAGGAAGAGTCGGCGATAACGGTGATCTTGCCTTTTAAGTCGCTGATGTCTTTTGGAGTTGGCATGCCTTCGCGATACACCAACACTTGATTCACTCGGTATAGCGGTGGACCTAAGCGGAACTGTTCTCGCCTTGTGGGCGTTTCTGTCATGCCTGCAGCAATAATATCGATTTCATTCTTTTTGAGGGCTTCGTACAGCTCGATACGGTTTGTGTAGGGCACCATTTTTAAGGGCACATTTAAGTATTCGGCAAACAATACCGCCATATCGTAATCGAAACCGCTATCACCTTGGCCCGAGGTCATATAAATCTGTGGGCCGTAAAGTGTACCGACTCTTAGCTCAGTTAATTTTTTCGGCACGAATTCTGTTTCGTCCACGGTTACCTGCTGACAGGCAGTCAGTAGGAAACCTAAGATAAGAGCGAACAGAAATCGAGTCATTAAATGTACTTATAGTAAATAAAATCAATATTATAGATAGCGAGTTAACAGTGGGGCATTAGTGGTGAACTGGCTGACATTGGTGGGATTATATCCGTTTGTCTGCGATTTCGAAAAAAAATCATTCTGGGGGAAAGTACAGCCGACACAATACTGGGCTTTTTATATCACAGGAAACACTGTTTTGCGTAAGGTCGCAGGTGATTTGTGACAGACATTTCCTTATAATAGCGCCACCTCTGACCCCTGCAATAATAAATAATAAGGTGAATAGACGTGATGGAGATCATCCGCGGAGCCCCTGCACTCTCGACGTTTAGGGTGCAAAAGCTGATGGAGGCCTGCGAAAACGCGGCGCTTCCGGTACGACAAATCTATGCTGAGTATGTCCATTTAGCGGATTTGAGCGAGTTGCTCGACACAAATGAACGCCAGCAACTTGAAAAAATTCTCACCTATGGACCTGCGATAGAAGCTCATATCCCCCAAGGTTCACTCCTGTTTGTCACTCCTCGCCCCGGTACTATTTCTCCTTGGTCTTCAAAAGCCACTGACATCGCGCACAATTGTGGCCTTGGTAAAGTGAAGCGTTTGGAGCGAGGCGTTGCGTATTATGTCGAGTCAGATGCACTGACAGCGCCTCAGCAACAAGCCTTAAATGCGTTGCTGCACGATCGCATGGTTGAAATTATCCTTGATGATTTTACCAAAGCCGATGTGCTGTTCAAACGCACTGAGCCTGCGCCGTTTAAGAGCGTCAATATTCTTGCCGAAGGTCGCCGCGCACTTGAAGTGGCTAACACTGAATTGGGGCTTGCCTTAGCCGAAGATGAAATCGACTATTTAGTCGAGAACTTCGTCCGTTTAGGCCGTAATCCCCATGACATCGAATTGATGATGTTTGCTCAGGCGAACTCTGAGCATTGTCGTCATAAGATTTTTAATGCAGATTGGACCATTGACGGTGAAGTTCAGCCTAAGTCATTGTTCAAAATGATTAAGAACACCTTTGAAACCACGCCTGATCACGTGTTATCTGCCTACAAAGATAACGCCGCTGTGATGGAAGGTTCGGTTGCGGGTCGTTTCTTCCCCGATCCTGATGGGGTATACAACTACCACACTGAACCTATGCACATCCTGATGAAAGTGGAAACCCACAACCATCCAACCGCCATCAGCCCCTATCCTGGCGCCGCAACCGGTTCAGGTGGTGAAATCCGTGATGAAGGCGCGACGGGTCGTGGTTCTAAACCTAAAGCGGGTTTAACAGGCTTTAGTGTATCCAATTTAAAAATCCCGGGTTTTGTTCAACCATGGGAAGGTAACTATGGCAAGCCAGAACGTATCGTGAGCGCGCTGGACATCATGACCGAAGGCCCACTGGGCGGCGCGGCATTTAACAACGAGTTTGGTCGTCCGGCATTGGTCGGTTATTTCCGTACTTATGAGCAGGAAGTCAGCAGCCACAACGGCGTTGAAGTTCGCGGTTACCACAAGCCTATTATGCTAGCCGGTGGTTTAGGTAACATTCGTGAAGAACATGTACAAAAGGGCGAAATTACTGTTGGCGCTAAGCTGATTGTGCTGGGTGGGCCTGCGATGAACATAGGTCTGGGCGGCGGCGCCGCTTCGTCTATGGCATCGGGTCAATCGAGTGAAGACTTAGATTTTGCTTCTGTGCAACGTGAAAACCCAGAAATGGAACGTCGTTGTCAGGAAGTGATTGACCGCTGTTGGCAGCTTGGCGATAAAAACCCGATCCAATTTATCCACGATGTGGGCGCTGGCGGTTTGTCGAATGCTTTCCCTGAACTCGTGAATGACGGCGAGCGCGGCGGTTTGTTTAATCTGCGTAATGTGCCTTCGGATGAGCCTGGCATGAGTCCGCTGGAAATCTGGTGTAACGAATCACAAGAACGTTATGTGCTGTCAATTGCCCCTGAAAACCTCGCGCTATTTACTGCCATCTGTGAGCGTGAGCGCGCACCGTTTGCGGTGGTGGGTGAAGCGACGGCGGAAAAACATTTAACGCTTAGCGACAGCCATTTCGACAATAATCCTATCGATTTACCGCTCGAAGTCTTATTAGGCAAAGCGCCTAAGATGAGCCGCGATGTGGTATCGGCCAAAGCCGTATCGCCAGCGCTCGAACAAAACAAGATTGATGTTAAAGAAGCGGTTAAACGCGTACTGAGCTTGCCTACAGTTGCGGATAAAACCTTCCTTATCACTATTGGCGATCGCACCGTCACGGGTTTAGTGAACCGTGACCAAATGGTGGGTCCATGGCAAGTGCCTGTGGCCGATTGCGCGGTGACTGCGGCAAGCTTTGATACCTACGCCGGTGAAGCTATGTCACTGGGTGAACGTACACCGCTAGCACTGCTTGATTTTGGCGCCTCTGCCCGTATGGCTGTGGCTGAGTCAATCATGAATATCGCCGGTGCCGATATCGGTTCATTTAAGCGTATCAAGCTTTCTGCCAACTGGATGTCTGCCGCGGGTCACCCTGGTGAAGATGCGGGTCTTTATGAAGCGGTGAAAGCCGTAGGTGAAGAACTGTGTCCAGAGCTGAGCCTGACCATTCCGGTCGGTAAAGACTCTATGTCGATGAAGACCGCATGGCAACAAGATGGCGCGGATAAAACCGTGACGTCGCCTATGTCATTGGTCATCACTGCCTTTGGTGTGGTGCAAGATATTCGCAATACAGTGACGCCAGAGCTACGCACAGATAAAGGCGAAACGTCTTTACTGTTAGTGGATTTAGGTGCGGGCAAAAATCGTTTAGGCGGTTCTTGTTTAGCCCAAGTGTTTGGTGAGCTGGGTGATATTGCGCCGGATCTTGACGATGCTGCACTGCTGCGCGGTTTCTTCGAAACGATGCAAAATCTGGTGGCTAAGAAGTCGGTTATCGCTTACCACGACCGTAGCGACGGTGGTTTATTCACTACCTTAGTGGAAATGGCTTTTGCCGGTAATACAGGTTTAGACATAGATGTAGAAGACTTGCAGGGCACTGATTTAGAACGACTCTTTAATGAGGAGCTCGGCGCTGTGCTGCAAGTGAGCCGTGACAATGCTGCGAAAATTGCCGCTCAGTTCGCTATCGCTGGCGTGCCTTGCCATGTGATCGGAACTCTAGCCGACGATCAACGCATCACCATTAAAGATGGCGCGCGTGAAATCTTCAGTGATACCCGTGTAGCGCTGCGTACTGTGTGGTCAGAAACCACGTATCGTATGCAAGCTCTGCGTGATAACCCAGCGTGCGCGCTTGAAGAGTTCAAACTTAAGCAAGACGAAACCGATTTAGGCTTAACCGTTAACTTAAGTTTTGATCCAAGCACTGATGTTGCCGCGCCTTATATTCTTAAGGGCGCTGCGCCTAAGATGGCGATTTTGCGTGAGCAGGGCGTTAACTCCCACGTAGAAATGGCCGCTGCTTTTGATCGTGCCGGATTTGAAAGCCGCGACGTACACATGTCGGACATTTTATCTGGCCGTATCAGCCTAGGTGAGTTCCAAGGCCTAGTGGCCTGTGGTGGCTTCTCCTACGGTGACGTATTAGGTGCGGGTGAAGGTTGGGCTAAGTCGATTTTGTTTAATGAGCGTGCTCGCGATGAGTTTTCTCGTTTCTTTGAACGTGACTCAAGTTTCGCCCTTGGCGTGTGTAATGGTTGTCAAATGCTGTCGAACCTGAAGGAAATTATCCCAGGCAGCGAGCACTGGCCACGTTTTGTGCGTAACCGCTCAGAGCGTTTTGAAGCGCGTTTTAGCTTAGTTGAAGTGCAACAGAGCCCGTCGTTATTCTTCCAAGGTATGGCAGGTTCACGTATGCCCATTGCTGTATCCCACGGTGAAGGTTTGGCTGAGTTTGCTAGCCCTGAAGCGCTGGCGATTGCCGAAGCGTCAGGCACGATTGCGCTGCGTTTTGTCAATGGTAAGGGGAATATCGCGACTCAGTATCCACAAAACCCGAACGGCTCGCCAAATGGTTTGACTGGGATTTGTACCACCGATGGCCGCGTAACCTTGATGATGCCGCACCCCGAACGTGTGTTCAGAACTGTGGCGAACTCTTGGCATCCGGATGCTTGGGGTGAAGATAGCCCTTGGATGCGTATGTTCCGTAATGCACGAGTGACCTTAGGTTAAGCGTTTAAAGTCAACGGCTTTTGCCTTTGTTGAGGGGCAAAAGCAGGTTAATGAAAGCGTAAAAAAGGAGCGATAATTTCGCTCCTTTTTTTATATATAAAATGCATTTTATGGAAGTGATTGTATTTTAAATTATTAACGCTTATTGCAAATAATCTAATGGACTAAAGTGGCAAAATAGCCACTTTAATCGGTAAATACCTATTAATAGGTATGTTGCGCATTTGATACGGGGCGTGGTGTTTTATGGGGTTCTGGAGTTGTTGGGGGGGGCTAGGGTTTTAATATAGAAAAAGCCCCCAATCTCAGGGAGATGGGGGCCCGTTTTGCGCTAACAAAACTTCACATAAATGCAATCAATTTCACGAGTAATTCTGGGGATTATTTCAGCTCATTAGCTGTATAAAGTTCAACAAAAACACGCTTGTAGCTGTTAACCAGACGTTCAAATAATTTAGTCATATCGATATCTCCACACCAAAAGTTAGTACCTATGTGCGCGAAGTTGGTCTTGGCTGGGCTACGACACCAGTTCTACCAAATTGTCTCCTTAACACAGGACATATATTAAACAACTTAGGTTAGCTTCTCAAACGAGAAAAAATACAAATATTCATTATTAAAACTAATGTATTTTAGCCTGTTCGATTGTGATTTTTTATATTTATATGTATTTATATTTGATTTTAAAGGTTTTAAATTATGGTTCACTTAAATTGGTGACAATATTTTTTTAGTTAATTTGTTGCAACATTATTTATTTATTGGTTTTTTGATGATTAGAGCTGATTTTTACTGCCTAGTTGGTAAAAGTATGACTTTATATTAATTAATGGCTGCTCACTACTCTTGTTTTTATTGATTGTCAATCCTCTCTGGTGGGGAAGTGTGTTCCTCACCGCAAAACCCACCTAAACCCCTGAGTTTGATTGATTTGCATCAAAGCGAGGTGGTATAAAATAGCCACAAATGAAAATGAATAAATATCTTAACTATCTGATATTTATATCGATGAAATCATTTGATTGAGTGAGTGGTAGGGTGTCGGTCTCAGTTACTTGTGATAGTGTGACTCGCGTCTCAATATGCAACAGATATTGGTACTTTTTAGCCCTTGCTGCTTCGAACTAATGCAAAAGATTAAATTTAACGGTTTATACTGTTGTCGCAGATATAAACACAAAATGAAAACTCACTATCCTACAAAGGCACTTGCTGTGATTGACGCGGGTTTTGTCATAGCAATTGGACGCACCAAGTAAGGAGTCACCGATGATTGTTGAAGAGGTTGTTGAGCTATCGCGGTTGCAGTTTGCGCTGACAGCCATGTATCACTTCCTATTTGTTCCCTTGACTTTGGGGTTGGCATTTTTGCTGGCTATCATGGAATCACTGTATGTGATGACAGATAAACAAATTTATAAAGATATGACTAAGTTCTGGGGTAAGTTATTTGGTATTAACTTTGCCTTGGGGGTTACCACAGGTTTGGCAATGGAATTCCAGTTTGGTACTAACTGGTCTTACTATTCGCATTACGTAGGGGACATCTTTGGTGCGCCTCTGGCTATTGAAGGTTTAATGGCCTTCTTCCTTGAATCTACCTTCGTGGGTATGTTCTTCTTCGGTTGGGATCGTTTCACTAAGCGTCAGCATTTAGTCGTGACTTGGTTAGTGGCCTTTGGTTCTAACATGTCGGCATTGTGGATCCTAGTGGCAAACGGTTGGATGCAAAACCCTGTGGGTTCAGTGTTCAACTACGAAACCATGCGTATGGAAATGACCAGCTTCGCTGAGGTTGTGTTTAACCCTGTCGCGCAGGTTAAGTTTGTTCACACCGTCGCTTCGGGTTATGTGGCGGGTGCCATGTTTGTACTGGCGATCAGTGCTTATTACATCCTCAAGAAACGTGACTTACCTTTTGCTCGTCGCTCATTCGCGATTGCGGCAAGCTTTGGTATGGCGGCGATTCTGTCGGTTATCGTGTTAGGTGACGAATCTGGCTATAAAGTGGGTGAAGCACAGCGCGTTAAGTTAGCCGCGATTGAAGCTGAGTGGCATACAGAGCCTGCTCCAGCAGCCTTTACTGCTGTCGGTTTTCCGAATCAAGAAACCATGAAAACAGATTTTGCAGTCAAAATTCCTTATGCGATGGGTATAGTGGCAACACGCTCGTTGGATGAAGAAGTGACTGGTATTCATGACTTGATTGCTGAGCATGAAGTGCGTATCCGTAACGGTATGAAAGCCTATGCCATGCTAGTGAAACTGCGTGCGGGTGAAGAAACGCCTGAACTACGTGCTGCTTTTGAAGAAGCGAAAGTCGACTTAGGCTACGGTTTCTTACTAAAACGCTACACAGACAAAGTGGTTGATGCGACTGAAGAGCAAATTAAAGCAGCAGCTAAAGATTCTATCCCGAACGTAGCACCGATTTTCTGGAGCTTCCGTGTGATGGTAGGTCTAGGCTTTATCATGTTGTTCGTATTTGCTGCGGCATTCTGGCAAAGCACACGTCATCAAATTGCCGAGAAAAAATGGGTACTTAAAGCTGCACTTTATAGCTTGCCATTGCCTTGGATCGCGATTGAGTGTGGTTGGTTTGTGGCTGAGTATGGTCGTCAACCTTGGACGATTTCTGAGGTATTACCGACCTTTATGTCTGCGTCAAGCTTAACGACTGGCGACTTATGGTTCAGTATCCTTTCTATCACCTTGTTCTACACTGTACTGCTGGTGATTGAGATGTTCTTGATGTTTAAGTTTGCCCGCATTGGTCCGAGCAGTTTGAAAACTGGTCGTTATCATTTCGAGAACCTAGAAGCCTAAGCAGAGGATTTCATTATGTTTGATTATGAAATATTAAGAGTTATCTGGTGGGCTCTGATCGGCGTACTGTTCATCGGATTTGCGGTTACTGATGGTTTTGACATGGGTGTCGGTGCGTTACTGCCAATTATAGGCAAAGACGATACTGAACGCCGTATCATGGTTAACACTATTGCTCCCCATTGGGACGGCAACCAAGTGTGGTTAATCACAGCAGGCGGTGCGTTATTTGCCGCTTGGCCTATGGTGTATGCAGTGTCTTTCTCTGGCTTCTATGTCGCCATGATGTTAGTGCTGTTTGCCCTCTACATGCGTCCAGTCGGATTCGATTATCGTTCTAAAATCGAAAATCCAAAGTGGCGTAAGTCATGGGATTGGGCCTTGTTTGCCGGTGGTTTTGTACCTCCGCTGATCATAGGCGTGGCCTTTGGTAACTTGTTACAAGGTGTACCTTTTGAATTCGACGAGTTCCTACGTGCGACTTATCACGGTGGTCTGTTCGGCCTGTTGAATCCTTTCGGTTTGCTGGCAGGTCTTGTGAGCGTGAGCATGTTTATGATGCAAGGCGCTTCTTGGCTACAAATGAAGACTGACAGTGAGCTGCGTGTTCGTGCTGCGAAAGCCACGCAATTCTTCGCACTGTTAGTGGCTGTGTTGTTTGCTGCTGCGGGTGTGTGGTTAGCCAATGGTATTGATGGTTATGTAGTGACTTCAGTACTGGATCATAATGCGGTTTCTAACCCAGCCATGAAAACCGTCGCAATTGAAGCGGGTGCTTGGCTTGCCAACTATGACAAATACCCCATCACTATGCTGTTCCCTATCTTAGGTGTGGCATTGCCTCTGCTAGTGATTTTGGTTAGCCGCTTTAACCGTTCAGGTTTTGCGTTCCTATTCAGCTCACTCACAGTGGCTATGGTGATTTTGACTTGCGGTGCAGCAATGTTCCCATTCGTCATGCCATCATCACTTAACCCTAACGTCAGTTTGACTATGTGGGATGCAACAGCCAGTAAAATGACCTTAGGTGTTATGACTGCTGCTGCAGCGATTTTCGTACCTATAGTGTTGAGCTACACTGTCTGGACTTACTACAAGATGTTTGGCCGTATCGGCCGTAAGCATATTGAAGATAACAAAGCCTCACTCTATTAGGCATTAAGGAGCATCTGCTATGTGGTATTTTACGTGGATATTAGGGGTTTTGTTGGCCTGTTCTTTCGGGATTATCAATGCCCTGTGGCTTGAGAATACAGAGAACATGGACAGATCGGCAGAAGATGCCGAGTAACGTCTAAACTCGATTTAAAAACCTCGCATCAGCGGGGTTTTTTATTGCGATTTTTTGATGGGCTGAGGTTATTTTAATTTGAGGCAGAGCTAGGCTATCGTATTAGGCCAAGCAGTTAACTTCGCAGCAGAGTGTTGATGTAACTGCAGCGAATAGGCCTGATATCATTGTTTTTTGATTGTGCTCTCTGCAGATGCTTGCTCTGCATGGCTTAAGATATTTTCTCCATTACTCCTTTACGTCAGTATCCTAAATCAAAGTCCCAAATCCCATTTCTTAAATGTGGCTCCTATCGTTTTGATGTAGTGCTGTTATAAAAAATGCCGCCCTGTTAGGGCGGCATTTAACGTTTGATAAAGCACTAACTCTGTATCTAACCTGAACTCGGGATAACGAGTGTCGAAAAATCTAAATTTAACAAATAAAATCAATGGTATAAAATTATTCGTTTAAAGCGAAAAATCTATTTCCTGACTGAATGCGCAGATTTTTGCGCATATCAAGGCGCTCTGTCGTACGCCATAGCGAGCTATGGTTAGACAGAGCAACGCAGAGAGGCCCGAAAAGATGCCTATTCAGCGGCTCTGCTTATCCCGAGCTCAGGTTATCTAAGTCCGTATTTGAGTTAGGCCTTAAACTGGCTTATTTGGCGTTTTAAGGCGGCGGCTAAGGAAGACAGTTCATTGGCAGAATGCACTGTTTCAGTGGCACGGTGCTCGCCTTCGTTAGCGAGTTCGCTGATCTGATGCAAATTGTGGGTTATCTCTTGTGCAACACTGCTTTGCTGCTCAGTAGCCGAGGCAATATTGCGTGAGCTAATCGCGAGTTCGCCAATCCTACGGGTGATTTCCTTCAGTTGTTCACCCGTTGCTTCACCCTGTGCTGCAGATTCCATTCCTAATTGATGACTTTGGCTCATTTGTTCTGTGGTGCTTTTCACTTGAGTTTGCAGCTTTTCAATTGTTTGGCCAATTTCTACAATGGATGACTGGGTCCGCTGGGCGAGAGTTCTCACCTCATCGGCAACGACAGCAAAGCCTCGACCTTGATCGCCTGCGCGCGCCGCTTCAATCGCTGCATTTAATGCGAGTAAATTAGTTTGCTCGGCAATGCTGTTAATGACTTCGGTCACTTTGCTGATCGCTTCACTTTCATGGCTGACTTTTTCAACCGATTGATGACTGTTGCTGAGTTGCTGACTGAGTTTGAGTAAATCCTGCACCACTTTAGTCTGTTGGTTTTGACCTTCTTTGGCTGCGGCATCCACTTGCTGGCTTTGAACTGCGCCATCTTGGGCATGATTAGCCACATCACGGATCGAGGTCGACATTTCTTCGATGGCAGTTGCGATTTGATCCGTTTGTAGCATTAGAGCTTGAGCTTCTTCACCATTTTGCTTCGCGATACTTTGTGCCTTGGAGGCCTGTTGCTCTAGACTCATGACTGAATCCTGTAATGCAATAATCAATTGCCTGAGCTCTGAGGACATAGTTGATACGCTGGTCGTAATTCGATCTACTTCGTTTTGACTTTGTGGTTCTGATGGCGCTAAGTGATGGCTAAAATCGCCACTGCCTAAATTTTCCATATGCACTTGGAGGGCATGCAAAGGTTTGAGTGCGCGAATTAAGACAACTGATAATAGCGCTGTGATCAGCGCGATCCCTGTGATAGCAACGATGGCGTTGATGGTGAGCAATTGCATACTTTCTTCATTAAGCTCACTTGCCTTGACTTGACCCACTAGCACCCAATTCCAGCCCGTTACGGTTTGGCTATAAGCAAACATTGGCTCATTTTTACTATTGCTGTAATGGGATTCCGCATCATTTTGGGTGGCATACGCAACACTTAAGCCATCAAGCATACTTTCGGTGATGATGTCACCTGCGTTGAACTTAGGATGGGCGACTAACACATTGTCCGCTTTGCGTACTAATAGAAAATGGCCACTTTCTTCTAAGGTGATTCTGTTAACTGCTTCTTGTAATTGTTTTAAGGAAGTGGTGATGTCGAAGCCAATATATAAGATACCAATAACTTTGCCCTGTGTGTCTTTCACTGGACGATAGACTGTCATGTAGTCTTTGCCGAAAAGTTTGGCATAACCTTCGTATTCATTACCGCTGAGCAGCACTTGATAGCCTGGATGTGTTTTGCCAAGGGAAGTACCTAGTGCACGGCTGCCATCGGCTTTTTTGAGCGAAGTCGAAACTCGCATAAAGTCATCGCCATCACGTACGAATACCGTAGCGGTACCGCCAGTTAGATTAGCAAAACGATCGACTTTACTTTTTGATGAGTTCACTTGTTCTTGTTCGTGCATTAGGGCTGGAGAGCCAACTCCCATCACATTGACAGTTTTATTTTGCAGACTAAATTGTCCAGGATACATTTCCTTAAAAACATCGGCGTTGCGTCTCGCAAGTTGCAGAAGACTATCGTACTGCAGCTCTAACATGTCTGAAACTGCACGCATTTCAGATTTCATGGCACTGATACCTTTATCTTCTAATACATTTGAAGCGGCTTTATAGGAGACGGTACTCAATACGCCAAAGATGAGAAGAGTGAGAATAAACGCGAGGGCGCCAATTTGTTTTGCAATAGGCCAATTTTTATAATTCATCGTAAGATCCTATAGGTAACGGTTACATCAATGTAGCCTAAGTTTTACTTTGTAGTCTTGATGTGGGTCTAAAACTTCTGCAATTTTAAACTCATTTCGTTGATATTTTTGCAGTTTTAGACTTGGACTCATCGGCTTATTTTGCAGAAATGTTTGCAGAAATGTTAGCAGATAACATGCCCAAGTACTGGCTGTATTCTGAGGGTATAGACTAAGCTGCTTAAGGTGAATGGAGTTCATAGTGTTAGAACCACATTATAGGAGAAGTGTATATGCTAGGTGAGAATCATGCGTTGGTTTATGAGTTTCCTGATTTTGTCGATCAAATTAAGCATTTAAAAGTCAATAATACTGCCTTTGCGACCATGGCTAGTCGTTACCATGAACTCGATAATAAAATTAGGGCGCTGGAGTTAACAAAAGTGCCCACCGCCGATGAGCACTTTTTAGCGTTAAAATTAGAGCGATTAAACCTTAAAGATAAACTGTATCAATATCTAGTTCATGATGCGATTTGAGCTTGAATCGCGGATGGGTTGTTCGCCGTACGGGTTTTCATCAGCAGCAAATACATGGTTGGAACCCACACCAGAGAAAGTAAAGTCGTTAGCAGCGTGCCGCCCGCGATAGCAATGGCAAAGGGAGGCCAAAACCCGCCGCCAGCAATGATGAGCGGAATAAAACCGCCCACGGTGGTAATAGTCGTTGAGCTGATATGACGGCCACAGCTGCTGACGGTAGAGACTATGGTTTCCATATCGCCGAGCCGAGCGCTCGGCATATCTTCTAGTTCGGCCAAGATCACAATCGCAGCGTTAATGGCAAGTCCCATTAATCCAAGCAGTCCTATGATGACCGGGAATCCAAAGGGATAACCAAATACAAACACGGCTAATAGGCCAAGTCCTGCTGATTGTATCGCGCTCAATAGAATAATCGCCGTGAGCCTAAAGGAGTTAAATGACAACACCACAGTGGCTAATAACAAGGTGACGACCAATATCATATTGGACAGTAAATTACCGACTGCTTCGTTACGCTTAGCGCTTTCCCCACCGATTTCAATGCGATAACCCGATGGCAACGGTAATTGAGCCACTTTATCTTTAACATCATTAAGTACTTGAGCAGGTAATACCCCACTGACAATGTAGGCTTCTATGGTATTAACCCTTTGGCCGTTACGCCTTGGAATGGCGCCGCGGCTCACTTGTACTTCATTGTGGGCGAGGGCGGATAATGCAACAGACTCACCCGAAGGTGTCATTAATTGAATTTCAGAAAGGCGGCTCACCTGCTCGCGACTGTCATCAGCAAGGCGAACTCGTACGGGTAAGGATTCTGTTTGCTCAAGCACGCTACCACCGATAACGCCTGTGGTTGACATTTGGATCTGTTTGGCAATGTCCGTCAGGCTTAACCCACTCATTAGACTGGCATCTTCATTTACCTGTAGCCACAGCTTAGGTGCACCGGCACTTAAGGTTGCACGTGTGTGAAGTACGTCCGGCGTTTGCGCGAGAATATTACGAACGTCGTCGCCCAATGATCGCAAAGTATCTAGATTCGGGCCGAAGATCATTAACTCCACTGGCGCATTAAAGGGCGGGCCTTGCTCGAGTTTTCGTACTAGTACTTGCGCTTCGGGGAAAGCGCTATCAAATTGCTGTTGTAATTCGGGGATTAACTCATTAGCACGCTCAAAGTCAGTCACCTTTACCATGGCCTGTGCATAGTTAGTCGCCCCTTGTTGGCGCTGCGTCAGGTTGTAATAAAATGAGGGCGTATTACCGCCGACCACCCAATCGACTTGAGTGATCCCTGTGACTGCGTGGAGTTTTTTATCCATCAACTGCACTTGGTTCAAGGTGTTTTCTAAACTCACATGGGGCGCAAGATAGATTTCAATTTGGAACATGTCCCTGTCCGATGGCGGAAAGAACTGCTCCGTCATCTTACCCGAGGCTAAAAAACCTAATACTGGCGTAATGCCGATAAGCAGCGCGCTGACGATGGGGCGTTTAAGGGCAATTCTCAGGCTCGCTTGAAAATATTGGCTCACTAGCGGGAGGTTGATCCCGTGTTGGTACCAGACATCCTGTTTACCTTCATGACTAAAACGTCCCGCGAGCCCTGCAATTAACGTATGGGAAATCACGTAAGAGCCCAGCAGCGCAAACATCACTGACATGGCAATACCACCGACAAATTCCCCCGCAGCACCGGGCATGAGTACTATGGGCGCAAAAGCCAAAATAGTGGTGATAGTCGATCCCGCTAAGGGCAGCCAAAGGTGGTGTAAGGTTTCGCTCACTGCGGCTAAACGGCTCATTCCTTGCTGACGCCTTTGCGATATGGCATCGACAATCACTATCGCATTATCCACCATGATCCCAAGGGCGACGACGAGTCCTGTCACCGACATTTGATGTATCGGCAGGCCGATATATTTCATGCAGGCCAAGGTAAACAGCGCTGTGAGCGGCAATGAAATCGCCACTATGATGGCGTTTCTTAAGCCTAGGGTGAGGAGTAATACCAGTAAGATGATGACAAATCCTTGCAGCAGGTTAACCACTAGCCCGCCAAGTCGTTCGCTGGTGTAACTGTTTTGCTCGAATAGCCATTGGATCTGGATATTGGCGGGGACGTCGCGATTGAGTTCGTCAACGACGTTATTGACTTGCGCTTGCCAAAGATCAACACGGGTATTATCGATCATTCGTACTGCAACCATTACGCCTTGTTCACCATCGACTAACGCTATGCTATCCGCTGGGGTTTGAGCTTGGCGAGTCACTGTTGCTATGTCGCCGAGGCGAATAATTTGCCCTTGGCTATCAATTTTAAGCGGCACTTGGCGAATACGGGTTAAAGAATTAAGCTCGCCGGAGACTTCAACTAAGGCACGAAATTCACGGTTGTTGATTTCACCGGCAGCAATTTTACTGTCGGCGCCACTGAGAATATAGGCGATGGACGCAGGAGAGAGCTGTAACTGGCTCATCTTGTTACCATCAAGCTGCACTAGCATTTCTTCGGTCGGTGCGCCGTAAAGTTTGACAAAATCCGTGCCCGATAACAGCCTGAGCCGACTCTGTAATTCTTTTGCGTAGCGGTTTAGCATGTCGACTTGTACGGGCGTATTACTATTCCACACTAAACTTAAGATGGCGGTGTAGGCATAACCAATTTGATCATCGAGTGTGGGAGATTGTATGCCCTCAGGTAAATTAATTTTCGCATCGGCCAATAAATCCCGCGCTCGAGACCATACGGGAGCCGTTTCTTTAACTGTATCTTTCAATTCTAACTGTATAACTGAAATCCCTGGTCGAGAGGTTGATTGGATCAACTTAATTTCTTCCAAACGCCTGAGCTGGTTTTCAATGACTTCAGTCACTAAGGCTTCGACCCGCTCGGCTGAGGCGCCAGGATAAGGGGTGATCACAGAGGCGAAACGGTTAGTTATGTGGGGATCTTCAGTACGCGGTAGGCTCGATATCGCACCAAAGCCTGCGACAAGTAATAGCGCAATAACGAGGCTGACTAAGCGGCCGTTTTCAACAAAGGCTTTAATCATAATTACCTCGTGACTGCAGCAATGGGAGATACAGTTTGGCCTACGACCAGCTTATGCAGCCCTTGGCTGACATAGATTTCATTAGGCTGAATCGCGCCTTGAATGTAAGCCATGTCTTGGGTGGTGTAGAGGATTTCCACATCACGGCGCTCTATGATGGATTGCTGTTCATAGTTTGCGATGACATAGAGATTCCATAATCCACGAATACCATCCGTCAGTGCGGAAATGGGTACCCAGTAGCCCGGTTGCGGGATTTGCTGTTGTTGATGCAGATACGCAATTTCGCCATTGATTACATGTGCATCTTGGGGCAGGCTTATTCTCAGTTGTAGGGTACGACTGATGGGATTGACTTCAGCGCTAATACCGGCAATTTCAGCAGTAAAGGTTTGATCTCGTACACTAACTTGCACTTGCTGTTTGGTGTTAAATTGCTCCGCTAGCGCAACAGGAACACCAATATAAGCTTCAGGATTGATGTTACCCACTAAGGTGAAGATAGGACTGCCCGCGGCAATCACTTCGCCAAGATTATGTAGCCTTTGGCTGATGGTGCCGTCAAAGGGCGCTACTAAGATGGATTTATCGAGCTTAAGTTGATTGGCATGCTGCGAAGCGAGTAGACGGTTTTTCGCTGCGGCTAAGCTATTTAATTGTGAGCGGTTTTCATCTAATAGCTGTTCAGAGACATAGCCCGATTTCTTTAATTCTTGATTACGTTTTAGAGTGCTGGTGGCCAGATCAACATCGGCTTGGGTTTGTGCCAGACTTGCTTGGATCTCTTGACGCTCGGCTTCGAGTAGTCGGGTATCGAGAACTGCAAGTATTTGTCCTTGCTTAACTTTACTCCCAGAATCGACCAGTAAATTGTTTAACTTTCCTGCTAGTTCAAAGCCTACACCTGTGGTGTTACCTGCACGGATAGTGCCAGTGAAGGTCTGAAAGTGTTCATAACTTGGGGTCTGGATCAACGCTTGGCTTGTGACTGTGGGTAGCGTGGCTGTCGTAGCGTGTTCAGTCACTTCCTTTTGACAGGCGGATAATGTGGCTAAAGCAAACACGCAGACGCTAAGAGTGCGCCAAGAAAGTCGGGCAGTTCGATCCATTTTAAAGGCTTCCGCTGTAAGTTAAACGTTAATACTATGTAACTAGACTTTCCAGTCTAGTTGTACGAAACTAGACTGTCTAGTCTATTTTGTGCTTAACTAATGCCAATTAATTATGTCTATCTATTTGAGAGTTGATATGACGCATTCCTCTGAGACGCAATTACCTTTGAGCCGTAGTGAACAAAAACGTCAGCAAGTCCTTGTGGCTGCTATTGATTTGTTTTGTCGTCAAGGTTTCCCTCATACCAGTATGGATGAGGTTGCAAAGCTTGCGGGCGTGTCGAAACAAACCGTATATTCCCATTACGGCAGCAAAGATGAATTATTTGTTGCGGCAATTGAATCTAAGTGTGTTGGCCATAATCTTAATGATGATTTGTTAAGTGATCCCACTAAGCCGGAATCGGCATTAACCCAATTTGCTTTGCAATTTGGGGAGATGATTGTCAGTCCTGAAGCTATTACTGTATTCAAAGCCTGTGTGGCGCAATCCGAAAGTCATCCTGAAGTGTCGCGATTGTTCTTTGATGCAGGCCCTAAACACATAGTGGGCTTATTGGCGGATTATTTAGTCGCTGTAGAAGCGTTAGGGCAATATCGATTTGGTAATGCTCACCATAGTGCAGTGCGTTTATGTTTAATGTTGTTTGGTGAGTTAAAACTTAAATTAGAATTGGGATTAGTGGCCGATGAACTTTTTGACGACAGGAATCATTATATATTGGGTTGTGCTGACATGTTCTTGAGGGCGCATCGGGTAGAGTGAAGGCTTGTTTGTTTTAGAGGTATTAGTTTGTATTTTCATTTTGAAAGTGTGAACCTTTTTATTCAATAGCGCGTATTATGCACAAAAATTTATTCATTATTTTAAATGCAAGGAGCTAGCGTGGCTAATCGAGAACTCGCACCATTAAGCGTAAAACAGCGGTTGCTGAAAGGCAGTTTGTTATTGTTACCGTTAATGAGCTGTGCCGCTATTGCAGCGGATAAACCTTCGCAGGAATACAAACCTTTTAGATTAAGTGTCACACAGATCAGCACCCAAAGCGCCGAGGTAGCTAATGGCAATACTGAGCTACAAAGGGACAGCTTATTACTGAATGCTGGGATGAATGTATCACTGGATAAGCAATGGTCGCTAGGCTTTCGTGTGGGCTATGACCGACTTGATTATGACTGGCGTAACATCACGCTTACTGGCGCAAACAATGTCGCACCGCTGTTTGGCACCGACGGACAGAATTGGGATCATATTAATCGTTACCGTGCCGGAGTGTCGTTAAATTATCGCATGGATAAACATTGGGCCTTCTTTTTAGCGCCGCAGATCCAATATGCCTACGCCGATACTGCATCAGCTAGCCAAGCTCAGAGTTACGGTATTGTGGCATCGGCCATGTATGCATTTGATTCGGGAAACATGATTGGCTTTGGGGTCGCGTATCTTAATGATATCGATGAAGTTCGCACTGTGCCTTATCTTGCCATGCGTTGGCAGATAGATGAACATTGGACACTGGCTAATCCATTCCAAGCCGGTTTTAGTGGTCCAGCAGGACTAGAGCTCAGTTATCAATTCAATCCTGATTGGAATATTGGTTTGGGTAGTTCACGTCGTACTGAGCGATTCCTTATTGAGGATGATGATATTGCTGTAGAAACGAACGAATGGGTGAGCTATCTTCGTGGCGGTTGGCGAGCAACGCCTGCTTTAACCGTAAATCTCTATGCTGGTTATTACTTTGATGGTGAGTTAGAAGTGACAAATCAAGCCGCGCTTGAAATGGATAACCAAGGCGCAGCGGCCTTGGATATCGAATTCAAATTCTAACGTTAATGTCAGTTATTTGCCCAGCATGGCCTCTTTGAGGCTTTTCTGGGCTGGCTTATCACCTAGCCAAATTTTTAACAGTGCTTGACGGAACATTTCACCTTCGATGGTGGCTTGTTCCTGACCATTTTTATAGGCCGTCACGCCGCGGGCTTTATTGGCGACTAAGGTAAATTGGTCACCTTCTTTAATTTCTTCCTTAAACAGCGCCATAAAGGTATCTATCTGCGGTTGAATATCGGCGGTGTTTTCAGCCGTCGCTTGCTCAAAACCTTCAGTGATCGCATCGCGCATTTTTTCTGAGGTGATCATGCCTGAGGTAATGTTAAGGCGTATCGCTGCAACTGGTGCATCAATAACCGCTGCAGTGCTACTTAATGCTGCTGGCAAATACAAACTGCCTACATATAAATCCATAAAGAACTTACTGCGAACGCCCGCGCCATTGAGCTGTAATGTTTGGCTATCTAATGTCACTGTCTCGGCGACTTGCACTCCTGAGACTTCTTTGGCCATTAATGTGTGGGATAATAACAGCGCGCTTGCTAGGGTAAGAGTGGAGAGTAACTTCATAATACACCTCATTTTTCTATTTTAATTATTGGGTTTTAAGCAGATTTTTATGAGTATTTACAGCAAAAAGTTGACCCCAACTTCTCAAATACTCGGCACCGAAAATGGATGTTAATCTAAAGAAGAGGGGAGAGATAGGCTAATTGTGCTTAAGTATCTTTCGAGTATGGCATACTCATCATTAAGTATGAGCATGCCAACGAGATGACTCCTCGCGCTAAACTATTGCGTAAAAGTATTGGCGTAAAGCTATCGATGGGAAATCATCAGCGTTAAGCGCCCTGTATAAATTATCCGCGAGTGCCTAGCTTGTATTGACCACTCTGTTCGAACATCACTGCTTGTTTCTGTTTTGGCGAGATCAAAATGGGACCGTCGTCAAAGAAAAGAAAACACTTCCAATTGCGGACGAACACATCCCAACGAGTTTCAATAATCTGATATTTTTCATAGCAAAAATACACCGGCGTCTCATCGGGCCATTGTATAAACTCAGCTAACATGGCGGGTAAACTGCTATCTTCACTATCCCAAGCGCTCTGCCAATGATCTGTTTCCACCCAAGCATCAGCCTTCGCCGCCCAATCTCCCTTAGTAAATTGCTCCGCACGACTACTCTTGTTGCTGATCCATTGATTCCAGATTTCCATCGCACTTTTATCTGTTAACGGCAGGATATGCGTCTTGTCCTCGTCGGTGACAGGCAAGTCTTTGTGGTTGAAAATCCACTTACGGCGGTAAGTTTCTAAAGGTATATAGGTATGAGCCAAACAAAATCTCCTAGGATATGCAGATGAGCAATGCTGAAACGAGGCTAATTATACGGTCTAGCGAGGTAATAGTGAAATCACCGAACACGAATATGCGAGTTCGGTGATCTTGAGCCTGTTATTGTGAGACGTTCATTAGTCTTGTGAGTTCAGATAAGTAATCACGTGCCACTTGATTATCGGGATCGGCATTAATTGCATTAGAAAATGCAGTGTGCGAAGCTTCTACTTGATTGATTTCAAACATGAATAATCCAAGTTTTATCCATGTTTGTGTATCCGATGGATACTTCTCTAGGTAATCTAGGTAGACATTAACTGAGTCTTGAATCTTGCCTTGGAGTTTTAAAATATGCGCATACTGAGGCATGTACTCATCACTATAAGCCAAAATTTTGACTAGAGTTGCTGTTGCAAGCTCAAGGTTACTTAGTTTGAGCGCCAGTAAAATAATATGTTTTAACTCCATCTCAGTACAAAGTTCTTCAGGCAGAGCAAGTAAAGTATCTAATGCCTGTTGCGGCTGCTGTTCAAGGCTGAGTTGGAATGATAAGGCGAGGTGATATAATCTTTTTGTTTCGTTATCTTTTTCAATGAATGGAAGCAAGTTACTCACAGTTATGGCTAAACCATAACTGTTTTTGGACTGATTTAGTCGTATTATTTTTGTGTAAACATGCTCTAGAGCGTCACCTGAGTTCAATTTATCGACGTAGGCTTGTCTGACTTGGGTAAGATTATTGCTATATAACAGATTAAGTTTTGATAATATATTTTCTTCATCAGCATTAAAAATATGAGACTCGTGCATTTTTTTCCATATAAAAGCTCTACCCGGTTGATTCTCCTCTTCCCATTTTATAGCTAATTCTATCAGAGGGGTATTACTGATCTCGTTTAATCTAAATTGGAGTTTTTGACATGCATTTTCAACCAATCTTAGAATAATCGAGCAAATTGATGAGAAAGCATTATAGTATCTAATTGACATAGTGTTTATATGATGCTGAGTCCAGCTTTCAGTATCTCTAGTTGTCAAGAACTTTGAAAACTCAAAATAGCCGTATACTTTTATTATTTTTGATAAGTCACCGTATTTATTATTTAGTTCCTCTTCTATCATGTTTATTTTATTAAGAGTCAATGCGGAAGATTTAGAGTTTAAATTTAAGGTTTGAGAAAGTCTTTGTGCTTTTTTAATTGTTTCCAATGCTTTTGATAGTTCAGTTTTTTTTGTTAAACAATCGGCTAGTACATTAAGTAAATCATTTTTTTTATTTTCAATAAATATGTCTGTACAGTTTGTTTTTTTAGATTCATATTTAGTAAGGTTAATTTCATTTTTATTTTTGTAAGATATGCCTTGTATTTTTGCCGCACTGTTGGATAAATTAATTATTTCAACATCAAGATAGACTCTTGCTTCATGTTCAAGAGACTCCATGGCATGTTTGAGTTGTAATAATGTTTCCGCTTGATAGCCATCATAGGTTTCTACCCATATTGTATTATGTCCTAAACTAGGGCCAAGACTCGCCTCTATTGTACCATTTGCATGACTGTAACCAGATTTTGAGTAACAAAAATCAACACCACTTAGTAATATTCTAGAAAATCCCATTTCAATGGCTAAACGCACAGAACTATTAGTTACTGTTGGTCCAACTGTAGGAATATTATCATTATCAATTTTATTGCTCCAAGGGAGCCTTTGGCCCATGTAAAGAGACTTTCCTTGCCATTGAGATAAAATTTTTGGACTAATATGATACGAGTTAACAAGAAGTGTTTTATCATGTAAATCAAACATACCACGACTTACATCAAAGCTTACTTCTTGTGGGTCTACGCTTACGATAATGTCTGGAACTATCCCTGAATTAGCTAGTTTTCCTGCAATACGTGAAACTGAAATTATGTATAATTTATTTTGGTTATCTTTAATCCAGTCAATGTTTTCATCTAATGAAGGCCCACCTGCAATAATTATGCAGGTTTGTTCTTTAAATGTATTTCGCAGCAACTTAGATTGAGTGTGATTGTCTGCAATATTATCTAGTTGTGCATGGAAAAATATTTTTTGAGTAAAGTTCACTCGGTTATCAAAGTACTCACTTTGTAATCTTAACTCTAAAATGTTAAATAGAACATTGTAATCTTCGATGTGCCGAGCGGCAACGGCAAGAGAGGCATAAAGATAACATTCATCTTTAGCTATGAATAGCTTAATATCATCTTTGCTAAATAGCTCATCTAAGCCAGATTCATCGATAATAATTATTTTATTCTTAAGTTCTGTAGGAATGTCAATAACCAAAAGTGGAGTGATTGATGAGAGTTCTATAAAGACAAATTTACTACCGTCAGGAATGTTATTTTCAAGTATGAAATTTGTTAATAACCCAGAGTCCATACCAATGATAATGTTCAGTCTATCTTTCTTACTGAATGAATTTTTAAATTTTTTACTATAGATTGTTTTTGAGTCAGCTTTCTCAAAAGTATGGCGATTTACACTGGGCAAGTAGTACTCGTTGAAGCGACTTATTGCAAAGTTATTCAATATGTAGGTATGTAGTTGCATGTTTTCCTCTTTCTTACGAACAACTTAAAAGTGTGCTTTCAGAGTAATAACTATAGTGTCACTTCCCTGAGGTTCATTGCAAGAACGACACAGCGGTGCAAATTTCGCTCCAACAATATTTTGACACAATGAAGCTGGCTTTTTTGTTGCATAAATGTAATATTTAAAGTCATCTACAGTAATGGATAGATAAAATCTTCATATTTTATCTATACTTGTCTATAATCACATATCTTAAGTCGTATGATGTTCTTGTGTCATCACCATAAGTTTTTTTTGGCGCAAATTATGCTTAGAGATGCAGTATTGACAAATTTACTTATTGTTGTCTCATGTTGCTAATCGAAAATTTGGATAGTTTAGTGGGGAAAGTCTATGTTTGATGACAAAACGATTTTGATTACTGGTGGCACAGGGTCATTTGGGCAAAAATATACCAAAGCAATTCTTGAAAGATACAGGCCTAAACGACTTATTATTTTCTCCCGCGATGAGCTTAAGCAATACGAGATGCAACAGATATATAATGCGCCATGCATGCGATATTTTATAGGTGATGTGCGCGATAGTGACAGATTAAAACAAGCATTTAAAGATGTTGATTATATTATTCATGCTGCTGCGTTAAAGCAAGTTCCTGCTGCTGAATACAATCCAATGGAATGTATTAAGACAAATATCCATGGCGCTGAAAATGTCATTCGAGCCGCTATCAGTAACAATGTAAAGAAAGTGATTGCTTTGTCGACGGATAAAGCGGCAAGCCCAATTAATCTCTATGGTGCGACTAAACTAGTTTCTGACAAATTATTTGTAGCGGCAAACAATGTTGTTGGTGACGGTCAAACGCGATTTTCAGCGGTTCGCTATGGTAATGTTGTCGGATCGCGTGGATCTGTCGTTCCTTACTTTAAACAGTTAATTGCCAATGGTGCTACATCTTTGCCTATTACCCATCCTGAGATGACCCGCTTTTGGATTACGTTGCAAGATGGAGTGGATTTTGTGCTTAAAAATTTTTCTCGTATGCAAGGTGGCGAAATTTTTGTGCCAAAAATCCCATCCATACGATTAATCGACCTTGCAACGGCCTATGGCGCTGAACTTAAACAGGAAATTGTGGGTATACGACCTGGTGAAAAAATGCATGAAGTGATGTGTCCTGGCGATGATTCACATCATACTATTGAGTTTGAGGATCATTTTGTCATAACCCCTAGTATTAAATTCTTCAATCGTGAAAATGATTACACATCTAATTTACTGGGTGAAAAGGGTAGATTAGTCGAACAAGGTTTTGAATATCATTCAGGTAATAATCCACACTTTTTAACTGTTGATGAAATCCTTGCTATGGATGCGACTGTATGATCCCTTATGGTAAACAAGATATTAATCAAGATGATATCGATGCCGTTGTTGCAGTGCTTAACTCCGACTATTTAACGCAGGGGCCAAATGTGCCTGAGTTTGAACAAGCTATCTGTAACTATGTCGCTGCAAATTATGCAGTTGCAGTTAATAGTGCGACATCTGCTTTACATATTGCATGTCTTGCACTTAATGTTGGTATCGGTGATATTGTTTGGACATCCCCCATCACTTTTGTTGCTTCGGCAAACTGTGCGCTTTATTGCGGTGCCAAGATCGATTTTGTTGATGTTAACTCTTCAACTGGCAATATGTGTGCTCAAGCATTAGAAGCCAAACTTATCGTAGCCAAATCAGCTAACAAACTCCCGAAGGTTATTATACTTGTGCACATGGCTGGTCATAGCTGTGATATGCAAGCGATAGGACAACTTGCTAAGCGATATGGTGTAAAGATAATTGAAGATGCATCCCATGGTATTGGTGGCTCATATCAATCGCAGAAAATAGGTTCATGTCAGTATAGTGATATCACTGTGTTTAGTTTCCATCCAGTTAAAATTATTACCACTGCAGAAGGCGGCGTCGCTACGACTAATGATACACAATTAGCTCAAGTAATGCAGAGTTATAGGAGTCATGGGATTACTAAATCTGCAGGAGTATTGGTACGACCCGACGAAGGGGATTGGTACTATGAACAACATCATTTAGGTTTTAATTACCGCATGACTGAGCTCCAGGCGGCATTAGGTAATAGCCAAATTAAGCGACTGGATGAGTTTGTAGAAAAAAGAAATAAGCTCGCTAAACATTACGAGTCGGTACTTACTCATTTAAATATTGAATTTATTCAGCCTCTTACTGATAGTCAGAGTGCTTATCATCTTTTTATTATACAATTACCAACGTATATTGATCGTAAGTTAACATTTAACCTAATGCGTTTGGCTGGCATTTGTGTTCATGTGCATTATTTTCCAGTGTATCTTCAACCATATTATATGAAGATGGGCTTTGTAGAAGGGTATTGTCCAGGGGCTGAAGCCTACTATGCTAACTGTCTTACCTTGCCACTGTTTCCAGAGTTGAATGAAATTGAACAAGATTTTATCATTGATGAGCTTGTAAAAATTATAAATAAATAATAAATATTTCTTTCATTTTATTTTTTCAAAGATATCTATTACATTAGTGCCCCATTTTTGAGATATTTCTTTCATTCTACCGCGTGTTGGGGCATAAGTAGGGATTATATAGATTGGAATGTTGCTATTAGCAAGTTCTATACTTGATGAAATGTTTTTTTCTTTATAAGTATGACCAGATAGTTCGTAATCATAAAGTAAAATTAAATCTGATTTTATTGCATCAATCAATTCTGGATAAAATTCAGTTAATAGATAAAAATCCCCACCAATCCCCCAAATTCCAACTTTTTTATTGTTTTTTAAACTCTGCTGGACGGCATCAAAAAGAGCACTCTGATACTGCTGGTATTTACTGAATCGTCTTACTATCGCGGACGTTGCTGTGTTTACGATCGTTTGACTGACTATAGACTCTGTAGTGGTAGATCTTTCTAATAAAAGCATCAATCTTGGAATGTTCCCTGTTGTTAGCTGTTGCTGTTTAACAATTTTCAATCCCGCTTCTTGGGTCAGTAATGTCATAGAGTCTTTTGTATAGTAATGAATATGCTGACCATGCACGAGATTAGTTACAGCTAAGTTGTCGAGAAATGCATCTTGGCTGCAATCAGGGACTTCTATAAATATGTAACCGTTATTAGTTAAACAACTACTTATATTTTTCAGAAAATTAACTGGTTCAATAATATGCTCTAATACATGAGTACTTATTGCTAGTGAGATAGGTTTATTACTGAAGTGTTTATTTATGGTATCTAGCTGATTTAAATCTGCACCGACATGATCAATTGTACTTGAATGGATATGATTATGGAAATCTACGCTTGATAATTTCAATGAGTGATATGAGTACTCAAGTTCAATATGTTTTAAGGTTTTCCCCGCTCCAGCACCAAAGTCTACTATATGAATACCTTTTGTAATATAATCAGCGATAAAGTCTACCATTTCTTCATAAGGAGATTTATTGCCTACAGGTGTATCGCACCACATGTCAGGTTCTAGATTATTTGAAAAATAAAGTGCACTAAATACCTTAGGAGTATAAGGAATGGTGACTTGAACGTGATGGCAATGTTGGCACTGGCCGATTGGAAAAAAAAGTGTTTTTCTCACGAGTTCGGTATTGCTCTTATCCCAAATACCTGAAATAAGTGTATCTATGATTTTCCAATTTTTATGAGAACATATTTTGCACGATGTTTGCGAAGTGAAAGTAGTACTCATTTTATTCATTCTCCTTAAAATAGTAGTCTATAACGTTGTGCCAATCGCGGGATATTGCTCGCATCTTAATGCGTGTTTCTGCAAGTATAGGACTCATAAATACGTTATAGTTGAAAGTTGGAATATTGCTACTACACAATATTCTTTGAGATTGAATCTCTTTGTCTTTGAGTACATAATCAAAAAGTACTATATCCCCTTTTGAAATATGTTTATTAAGATCGGTATTTTCATTAATAAGAGTATAAAAATCAGCACCAATTCCCCAGAGGCCAACCTTGCCTTGTTGATTTATTTTTTCGCGTAGTACGTTAGCTAGTTGCGAACGGAGTGCACGACATTGCGCCTGATAATGACATATAACATCAGCGGTATTGAATTTTAAAGCTGAAATGCAGATCTGTTCGAGTTGACTTGGTGATAGTAGCACTAGTAGTCTAGGGATATACCCTGTCGTTACTCTTGTTAGTTTTGTTACTTCCAAACCAGCGAGTTGTGCTGCATAAGTAAGTGAATCTGCTGTAAAGTAATGAATATGCTGTAAGTTGATCAAGTTACTCATACCAATTGAATCGATGTTATGTCGTTCTGAAAAGTCTGGCACCTCGATGAAAATAACCCCGTTTGGACTTAATTGTTTTTTTATTTGCCGCAAAAATTCAACGGGATTGATTACATGCTCTAATACATGAGACGCCATCGCAAGATCGATCCCATTAGGCCAATAATTATTTGGTAGATTGTTAAGATGGTTTAGATCGAATGATAAATAGCGAATATTATTTTGCGAAAAACGGTTATTAAAATCAATACCTATTAGCGTACTCTTTGGTGTTGCGCGATTCGCTGCTTCTAAAAGCTTCCCTTCGCCACAACCCAAATCGACAACTATTTCAGGCGCAGAATCACCTAATGCAAAGTTAATCATCTCTTCATAGGGACGATTATCATTTACAAGAGATTCATGCCACATGACTGCCTCCTGCTTGGAGTGAAAATACAATTTCTTAAACAGTTTAGATGTATATTTACTGCTGATTTGGACATGCCCACAATGCTGACATGTTGACAGCGGATAATCTGACGATTTACGAGTCAGTACTTGGCCGCTTTCGTCCCATATCCCAAATGAGATATGAGAAAATATCTGCCATTGTTGAGTGTAACAAAGTTGACATTGAGCCGTGGGCATAGAGGTCGTCCTAGTTAGTGATACCACCATCAATAGTGAAGGTTTGTCCGGTAATAAATGCTGCGCCATCAGATAAAAGGAAGCTGATGGCTGGAGTGATGTCGTCCACAGTACCTAGCCTATGCATTGGGGTTCTGCGGATGATTTGGTCACGCTTTTTGTCTGTCAGGGTCGATGACATTTCAGTGTCTAAATAGCCTGGAGCTATGGAGTTTACGGTAATATTTCTGCGGCCATTCTCTCTGGCGAGAGCCCGTGTTAATCCATCAAGACCAGCTTTAGATGCTGAGTATGCGGCAAGACCTGTATAGCCACGGTTGCCGATAATTGAACTGATGTTGATAATTCTTCCTGCACTGTTTTGCCGTAAGAAAACCCGTAATGCTTCACGAGCTAAGTAGAGTGCACCATGTAGATTGACTTGCAGAAGAGTATCGGATTCAATATTTGGAAACGTCGCTAAAATTCCCTCTTTAGCAATGCCAGCATTGTTAATTATGCCCCACAGAGGAGTATCTTGGGCCCAATCACAAGCTTGTTTTACAAAGTGCGAAGTCTGTTCTGCATTACCTATCTCAGCATAAAACCATTGAAAAAATGGATATTGTGCTATGAGTTGATCAACTTCAGCTGTTTTTGTTCGGCTGCAAGTTGACACCTTATAGCCTTCTTCTAACAGAGTTTTGACTATTGCAAGCCCAAGTCCTCTGCTTCCTCCGCTGACAATGACATGTTTCATTTAATCGTTCTCTGTTTTTTCCCTGCATCAGTTAATGTTATCTGTTCAGAGAATATAATAATTCTAGGTTTGGCAGCCGGTTCTAGCTGATAACTAAAAGTATCTAGTTCAGCTCTAGCCAATTGTGGATCTTTCGCGCAGAGCTCAACACAGACTAATGCACCAGTAATGGGATTCGCTTTAGCAAATACTCGAGCATCAATAATATGTTCTAGTGCTATTATCTTTTGCTCTAAGATTTCAAGGTTAACTTTAACTCCACCAACATTAATTAGATTATCCAGACGCCCATTAAATAAGATTCGATCCCCCCTCTCTATAATACTGTCACCAGTATCTAGCTGCAGACCTTCTTTATTCAATATAAGTGTGTGTGTTGCTTTTAATTGCCAACCATTAAGGTACTGATTTAGCCAGGATTTAGGAAAACCTGCTAAACCATCTTTTACTGTAAAGACAACGCCAGCTTCAGTTGTTGCATAAATATGCCTCAGTGCTACTTTAGGGAAAAATTTTTTAATGTCATCTAAAATAGACTGTGTGGCTATTTCACCTCCCAGACTAATCAGTTTAAAATTGGGGAGGGAATCTCCCCAAGCAAGTAGCATTGCACGGAACATTGATGGTGTTGCACTTATGGCATTGATCATATAGTCGGAGGCCAATTTTGCTTTTTGCTTTATATTTGCATCGACGTTGGATACTAAAGTATCACCAGACACTACTGTTTGTAATATAACTTGTAAACCGGCAAAACTCATCGGGTGATAACATAAAAGCCAACGAGTCTGTTCTGAATGAGATTTACTATTTTTGGGGAGTAGACTACCAATGGAGTGAAATATAAGCTTCGGAGCTCCTGTTGTTCCCGAAGTGAATAAACCGACTTCAAATTTTTTTGGCAAATTATCACTGTCAAAAACTTGAGCATTTCGGTTAAATATAACGGGAATATCCCGTTGTTGACCTATCACTAGGGCTTTAAGCATTCTAGATACTAATGGGCCATTATTTTCGGGTTTACTACTTACTTCAATATAATCAAGTTGTTCATCAAATATCATTGAGTCAAGGTTTGCTATTGTATAGCAAACTTTATGTTCAATTAGTCTGAATTCCCTACTTAACTCAAACATTAGGTTAACATACCTTCATAAAGATTAATCAGTTCTCCAACTGTATGAAAAGTTTTAAATCCTTCTCTGAATGGATCAATCCCCGTTGACATCTCTAAGCTAACTATTAAAGTTGCAAGGTCCAAGGAGTCCATCGGCAAATCATTTAAAAAATGATTATTGAGTGAGATATTAGGACAGATTTCACCTTTAGCCTCAATAATTCGACGTGTTTCATCAATGATGGTTGTATTTAGGTTTTTCATACGAAGTTCCAATCGTTAAATGCGGCTGAAATTTTTTCTAGACTATAATGCTGTTTCTGACTAAGCCAATCCTCCTTGAGTTGTTCAAAAATATAAACATCTAAAAACTGGCCATTTTTAAATATATGCTGCTTTAAAAAACCCACTAATCTTGTTTTATGCAAAGTTTGTAGTTTAACGACTTTCTCATTTGCATTGAGCACATGATTAACAATTTTATTCATTTTTAATTGATAGAAGACATAATTACATATATAAGTATGCATTGTTACACCATACTTCAATCTTGCAGCTCTTTCATAAATATATGAGCCAGTACTGCAGCGTTGGTGTACGTAGTCGATATCGCTGAAACAGAGAAAACCTATAGACATTCCATCGTCTTGAATCATATAGCCTCTATAGTCTTTACGGTCTTGTAAAGATTCAATCCAAGCTTGCTGCTTCTTAAGTGATGGTTCTTTAAGGTCAGTAAACATATGTTGGGTAATTTCTGGTGATGTACGCCATTTCAATAGCTGTTCAGCATCATTTATATCAATGCGCTTAAAATTGAGTGCCATGTTTTACTTCTTAATTGGCGAGATAACCGCCTTCAACGGGTAAGGTTACCGCATTAATCCATTTCGCTGCATCACTTAATAAAAAAGCGACGGCATTTGCGACGTCTTCTGGTTGACCAATGCCCATGGGATGTTGGTCTAGCATGTGCTGAAATTGAGCTTCCGTCATGCTGTTTTTTGTCCGCTGCGCCATTTCGGTGGCAACTAACGCAGGCGCCACACAATTAACCCGAATATTATCTCTTAGTAGCTCCATTGATAACCCTCTGGTTAATGACATTAATCCTGCTTTACTTGCACCATATAGAGTATTCCCAGTCTGGCCTATTAGACCAGCGATAGAGGAAACAAATACTATAGCGCCTTGCTTATTTCTATCTCGCTTGAGACGAAATCCCTTAGTAATAGCCATTGCACTAGCAAGGTTGACATGCATGGTTTCATCGAAAAACTCTTGGTCAAACAAGCGTATCGGTTTGGTTACTTGCATACCTGCACAGTGCACAAATCCGTCAAAATAACCCTCTGTTTTACTCAGAGACTTAAACCATTCACAGAGCTCGTCAGTTTTGGCCATGTCAAATACAGCAATGCCATGTCCATCCCCTGACATTAGGTTTAATGTTTCTTGTAAGCTTTCAAGTTGGCGTCCATTGATAATGACTTTCGCACCAAGTTGTGAAAGCAAAATGGCACACGCTCTACCAATACCAGCAGAAGCACCAGTAATCAGTACACGTTTACCACTAAATTCCATTGGGTTATTTAATACCATTCTGATTACAATCCTAGGCTGTGAGATGTTCTTGTACTAATGCAACAAGATCATTAACAGTCTTTATTTGTTCTAACTTATCGCCTTGGATCACAATATCAAAATGTTCATCTGCCATGGCTATAACGCTTAGAAAGGCTAAAGAGTCCCATTGTTCAATATCAATCAGTACTTCATCACCTTGTAAAGTGTTGTTATCAAGCTCTAGGATATCTTCAAGTTGATTTAAAAATTCTTGTTTATTCATTTTATTTACCTCTGAGTATGGTTTTTTATCGTTTCTAATTTGTTATCGGCTTAACAGCTGATTGCATTAGGTCAGTGTGGCGCGCGTTGTATGATCTTGGCATTAATCTGAGCTATTTCAGGATGTTGTTGTAATAGTTGACATATTTTTCGGGGGGAAGCATTGAGCCAATTTTCCCCTAATAGTCCTATCAATGCTGTCGCTAATTGTAAGTCTTCACTTTCATCAACGCACAGTCGGAATTCATGCCAATCTAATTGGCCTGTTTCAACAGGCACGATAATGCAGTCAGGCTGAGTATAAAGGTAAAGCGTCACATGTTCGCGCTCTGCTGCTTTAGTCGCATTTTGATAAGCTTTGGTTAGGCTTGCCATGCTAAAAACTTCAACATCGAAGCCTCTAGGAAAGTAATTCAAACTAATATGTGTGTATTGTGAATTATCCCCTTGCCGATGCTTTGTAATTGCTTCATCAATCAAGGTAGCTGAAATTAATGGACAGTCGCCCGTAAGTCTAACGATTATATCGTCAGGTGTTGCTTTTGTTTGCAGAGCAGCGTGATAAAAGCGTGAAAGAACGTCTGACTCACTTCCACAAAAGAATGGCTGCTTCTTTAGCTGGCAAAATTTAACTATAGGTTTATCAATCTCTGTATCACTTGTAGCTAAGATATGTGAATTGACTAATTTAGCTTGGTGAACTCGTGCGAGATGATATTCAAGCATAGGCTTACCTTGTATTGGAGCCAATACTTTACCCGGTAACCTGCTCGAACCCATTCGAGCTTGTGTAATGCAGATCACTCTTTGCATTTTGAATTCTGCTTTTTCAAAGGTATTGAAAGATGTAGCTCAGATAAGGGGGTACCAAATGCAATGTCAACAATTGCTCGCTGATCTAATATTTGCGGCAAATAGCGAGTGTGCAGTCCCTTTGCTGGACGAACTGAACGAATGTTTTCCTCTGTAAAAGGTTCACCTTTTTTTATTGTTTTACTCACGTATAAAGAACGGCGAAAATCTCTGCCTCCAGCCTCACTTGGTTTTACATCATAACCTGCAATACCTAAGGCTTTGAAAACTTTAATTGTTTCTTGCTTTAACACTGCAAATTCATTCGGTTCAAGTGAGAATGCAGAATCGACAGAGCCATCAGTTTTATCAAGAGTAAAATGTTTTTCTAGCACTGATGCACCAAGGGCTACTGCAGTAATCGCTGCAGTGTTATCAATAGTGTGATCACTCAAGCCTATTGGAAAGTCAAATCTACGGCATAGATCGGAAATAGTACGTAAATTACAATCTTCAATTGGTGTTGGGTAGCCGCTTATACAGTGCAATAGCGCGAGTTGTGTTCCACCTGCATTGGCAATAGTGCTGACTGCTTCGTTGATTTCATCAAGTGTTGCGAGCCCCGTGGACATTATTATAGGTTTGCCAGTTTTTGCTATGGCTGTTATTAGCCCAATGTCATTAATTTCAAAGGAAGCAATTTTATACGCAGGACAATTAAGTGACTCGAGTAACTCGATAGCAGTTTTATCGAATGGTGAAGAAAATAAGGTAATATTGTTCTTTTGGGCTCGTTCAAAAAGTGCCTGATGCCATGACCAAGGAGTATGCGCCTCTTGATATAAATCATACAGAGTCCGACCTGCCCATAATCCACCTTCGAGCCTAAATTCTGGGCCATCATGGTTTAGTGTAATAGTATCTGCGCTATAGGTTTGAATTTTTATTGCATCCACTCCAGTTGCCGCAGCTGCATCTATCATTGCTAATGCCTGTGACAAATCACCTTTGTGGTTGCCTGATAATTCTGCAATGACATAAGGGGGATGTAATGGTCCAATTTTACGGTCATTGATCGAAATTGTAGCATCAAACATTGCTTTGCCCCTCTAATAGCTCATCTAGCTCAAGACGCCACTCATTATGAAAGTGACGGATCCTATCTTCACATTTACCGAGTAAGCCTGGGGTATTACTGCGGGCCATATTTTCTTGACAAGATTCGGCAACTACACGATCTTCTTCTAAGATCGTATGATTAAATTGTGTAAAGTTAATGTTGACGGCCATTTTGACGGCTTCACTTGTTGCTTTGCCGTTTGATCGCTTTATCATTCTTAATTGATATTTTAATTTTGTGTGTGTTGGATCTATAGGATCATAGGTTTGCAGTGACATTAAAGAGCCATTAGTTAGACCAATTGCAAGATTTGGGTAAATGAAGAAATGATTATAATCTTTATAATCAGGATGTTGTTCAAGTTTCAAATGTTTTCTTGCACCAGCCCACCATTTGTGGGTGGCATCTTGTAATGGGGTGTTTCCTGTAGTGTGACCATTGAAATACTCTATTTCACATTCTGCTTTAGCAAAGTTTGCGAAGGTTTCTGGGTGAGTACCTGCGACGTGATAGACTTCAAGGACTGTTTCACATGCAATTTTCCAATTAGTATTCCAAAGGTAGCTACCTTCTTGGACACGATCTGTAAAATCTATAGATATTCGCTGTAATATATTGAAATAGGGTCCTAAAAACTCAGTTAGAGAAGTTCCTGTATCAGTAACTCGTACGAAAATGAGTTCGCCACACATATCTAGTGCAAATTGCTTTAGAGCTAAGTGTTTTTTTTCTGTTTCATCTAGGCCAAAATCAGTCCTATTTTGAGGTACACCACTTAGTACACCATCGCTTTTATAGCTCCAGCAGTGATAGGGGCATCTCAGTGGGCGATTACCTCGAACATCTTGTTGAAGAGTTGCTTTTCTATGGCTACAAATATTTAACAGTGCACTTAGTTGGCCATTAAAGTTTTGCACGACCACAGGAGTATTGCCTATAGTGATTGTTATAAAGTCATTATTTTTTGAGAGATCATCTTTAAAGCCGACAAAAATCCAATTTTGTTCAAATACACGACTAAGTTCTTGTTTGAACGTTTGTAAATGATAGTAATGCTTTGGATGTATGGATAGTGACGAAATCATTGCTGTTCCATTTTATTCTTTAGGCCAATAATCAAATGTTCGATGATCCGCTGACAACCTTTAGTGTCAACCAATTGGCGAGCCTGTTCACTCATGTGAATCCTTTTGCAGGTATCATGCCAAAGAATAAGTACCTGTTCTTTGATTTTGTTCAATATGTCTTGATTCTGTGATGTGTCACTATCTTCATTCTCGAAGTTTCTAAGATCTATAGCATAATACCAAGTATTATTTAGTGGCGAGGTTAAAGCTGGTAACTGATTATCTACAGTGATCAATGCTAAGGTCGGTACGCCCATTGATGCAAGTTCGCCAAGTGTTCCCCCTGCAGATGAGATAGCTAAACCTGAAAGTGACATTATTTCTGCAACTGATTTAGGATTATAGATTAAGTGAAAATTAGCATGTTCCTTTTGCAATTCTTCAAGTAACAACTGATGTTGGTGAACTGTGCCTAGTAATAGCTGGATTTCTATTTCTGGGAGGCTATCAAGTAACAGTTTGGATATGGGGAGTGCTAAAGATTTACTGTCTGTTCCACCTAAGGTTATGAGTAAATTTTTTCGCTTAGCTAAGGGGATGAAGTCACATAATGTAAATTCTTGGCGTAAATAGGTGTATTTTGTTCCTAAACAAAGGGTCGCTGTTGGTGCAAATTGTTTGTATCTATCTACAGGAGCATTAGGTGCTGGATTGATGATAAGATCTGCAGTAAAGGTATTATTATCTAGCGCATCATCTAACTTAATAAGATAGATATCTAAATTTTCTAGTATGCGCCATTCTGAAGCGGTTAAATAATAATCATCAACAATCAGTGCCGTTGGTTTCAGATCCATTAATTCACGTCTATTTAATGGATTATTTATTGCATGAGTTGAAAAACCTTGTTGGTGTAGTTTCTGTAATAGCAGGTCTGAGCATGTCTTATAGATAAATACTATTTCAAATTGAGTTTGTGCCGCTTGCGCTAATGCTAACAACCTCATAATGTGGCCAGCGCCAATTTGCTGACTACTATTACCATATAAAACGATACGTGCTTTATCCTGCAAGAAAGCCCCCATCTACAATTAATGTAGTGCCAGTTATTTTTATACTCAAATCACTTACCAAAAAATATACACTATTAGCAACATCTTCTGGAGAGCAGAGCCCTAAAGGGTGGGCAGCGATCAGTGCTTGGGATTGTTGGTCACCAATGGTTTGAAATTGTTTATCTGCTTTTGTCCCGCTAACTACTGCAGGTGCAACACAGTTTACTCTTATGGACTTAATAGCAAGTTCTAGTGCTGCAGATTGAACCATTGAAGAGAGTGCAGCCTTTGATGCTGCATATAAAGTTCGAGCTTTCAATCCACGCTGTCCTGCGACAGAACCTATATATATAAAGCTAGCATTATGGGAATAAAATTTCGTTTTTGAAAACGCTGCGGTTAACATTACGGCTGCAGAAAAATTAACATCAAAATAGTTGCTAATTTGCTTTGCTGAAATGCTACGCAAGGGACTGTAACCTTGGAAGCTTGCGCTATGAACTAATCCATCAATAGGTCCATATCTCTCGTTTATAGTTTTTGCCCAAGACTGAATATCGTCGAGTTGGCTTAAATTATAAGGAACAACATGGTGAATACCAATTAACTGTGATTTTGTTGCTTCGAGAGCATCTTTTCGTCGGCCTATCAATATAAGCTTTGCACCGTGGGCATCTAATTTTTTACAAATGGCAAGACCGATATCAGAATCGAATGAAGCCCCTGTAACGATATATAGTTTATTTTTTAAATCCATCATAATTACTGCTGAATTAGTGATAGGGGCTCGAAATCATCTTTAATCTCGATAATCTCTGGCGCAATAATTGGTCCAATTTCTGTGATAATGGCTCCCCAAGACCAACCCACTCCAAAGCCGCCGAGCATAACTTTTCTAGTTTTCTCAGAAAAAAATTCGCTTAATTGATGACAGATCGCTAAAGGCACCGAAGCACTAGAGGTATTACCAAAATCTTTCATATCAATTAAGTATTTGTCAACCGACATTTTTGCTTTTTTACGTAAGTGTTCCAAAATGAAATGGTTGGCTTGATGCATTACAACCATATCTAGATCATCTACTTCAAGTTGTGCTAGTGCGAGAGCATCTTTTACCAATTTAGGTACCACTTTTAAAGTGAAAGAAAATACTGCGGCACCATTTAAATACAGCCGTGACTCTTTGTAGAGCCTATCTTCCTCGTCGCTAGTGCGGGGCGATAACTCTGGCATTGTCGGATTTCGCCGACCTCCAGCTTTTACTGCAATGTGCTGCCCACCAGTACCATCTGTTCCAAAAACAGCATAAGAATCTGACCAGCTTTCATCATACTCGAGTGCTGTTGCGACTCCTGCATCACCAAATAAAGGAAGTGTTCCACGATCATCTGGTAGTAAATGACGGCTGGATGTATCACCGCATAACACCAAAGCACGCTTGCCATTTGAACTATTAAGTAACTGACTTGCTATCCATGTACCATAGACAAAACCAGAGCACCCTAAGCTAATATCTAAGCAAGCAGCTGATTGAGGTAATCCAAGCCTATGCTGCATGAGACATGCTGTTGCGGGAAGTGCATAATCAGAATCTTGAGACACATAGATCAGTACATCAACAGTTTCAGGTGGCCAATTGAGTCTTTGAAGTAAGGTTTCTGCTGCAGCAATACACATGTCTGATGCACATAAATGTGAAGGTAATATTCGTCGGCTATGTATGCCGGTGCTTAAATAAATTTTTTCAGCTTCTTCTTGGGTAAAAATACCAGGTGTTTCAACATAGGAGTGTCTGTGGGGAGGTACTGCAGCTTGCATTCCTGCAATTTTGACTGACTTTATCACTGCTTCCATAAATAGCCTTGTTGAAATTAATGATTAATATTGGTTTTAACTATAACATTGAATAATATAGCTTGAAAGTGTATTGCACTCCTCTGGAGTGCAATACACTTTCGCGAATTATAGTTGAAAATTTTAGGATAGAAGATGACTACAGTCCGAGTTAAAAATATCACTATATCTGGCATTGTGTCTGTTTTACCTGCATTGGAAAAAGTGAATGCAGATCTGTTATCAAGTGTTGGAGCACAAGAAATGGCTCGTATTGTTTCTTCAACAGGAATACATGCCAGGCGTATCGTGAATCCAGGACAAACAGCATTAGAGTTAGGAGCAAAGGCATGTAAGTCGCTTATAAGTACAATGCTGTGGGAGAGTGATGAGGTTGGATTGATCATTTTTGTTACTCAGACTCCAGATTACCCCTTACCAGGAAACGCAGTTCAACTGCAGTATTTACTCGGTTTAGACAAGAGTACTCTAGCTTTTGATGTCAATTTAGGATGTTCTGGTTTTATTTACGGCTTATGGCAAGTTTCCCAATTATTAGCTAGTTTGAACAGAAGTAAGGCAATATTAGTTGTTGGTGATACGACAAGTCAGCAATATAGTGAGTCAAACCGTACCGTTGCCCCTTTATTTGGTGATGCTGTTAGCGCCATAGCAATAGAGAAGAGTGAAGGTTGTGATGATATGGTCTTTTCATTAGGTAGTGATGGGTCTGGGGCTCCTTATTTGATTCAGCCTTTTGGTGGAGCTAAGAATCCTAATTCTCAGCTAGAACTTTTTATGGATGGAATGCAGGTTTTTGTATTTACCTTAAGAGAAGTTCCAAAGTCCATGCATGATTGTCTAGTTGAAAAGGGTTGGCAGATCAGTGATGTTGATTTTTGTATTATGCACCAAGCAAATGAAATGATGTTGAAACGTTTAGGGGATAAAATGGGATTTACAGATAAGCAATTAGTTATATCAATGGGTGAAGTTGGCAATACTAGCTCTGCATCAATTCCTCTAGCGCTTTGCTTAAGTCTCTCTAAAGATTTAACAAGAGTAAATAACAAGTTACTACTTTCAGGATTTGGAGTGGGTTGGTCTTGGGGGAGTGTTGCTTTGACTCTTGATAATTTAACTGTTTGTCATTTGCTGGATTTATCTATCGACGATTAACCGAGAATAAAGATCTAAAATGATTTAGATCTAGTCGTTTTTTAAAATAGATGGAATATCAAATTCCAAATAATCAGCAAGCGAAAGCCAATCGAAGCGTTCCTGAGCTGCTAACATTGCTGGAAAAAAAAGAGTCATTTCATTCTCTTTGATTGAATTGTTAAGCATTGGCTCTAACAGGTTAATACACTCTCGAAATTGTACCGATCCTTCAGCCTCTTTTCCTAACCGAAATTTATGTGCTGCTGAAATTAATAAGCTTATAAGTGGTTGGTTTTTTTGGTCTTTCATTGTGAAAAATCCTTGTATTGTGCACCATGTATTCTCGCCCCATTTAAACTTGATTGGTAAAACTTGATATTTTTTTTAAGTTTTATATATTTTTCAAGACTACGTAAATAACCCCTAAAGTTTAAATCTGTTGGTACTCTTTCGCCATGCCCGTTAATTAACCAATGTTTGGCATTTTTGATTTTTGGCCCTAAATGGCCATCAGGCCAAAACGCATGAGTTTTATTATTCGTATAGCAGAAGTCACAGCCAAAGAGTGATACTTGGTATGCTCCTAAATAAACAGCAAGATCGATTGCAGGATGGACTACACTACCATTAGTAAATAGTCTCAACTTAGGATATTTATTTGCTAGCTCATCATAGAGGTGACTAGTAGAGTATGCACTGTATTTTGCACCTTTCCATTGTTCGATTATCTGAGGATTGATCTTGGGGAAATAAACTAATATGACATTTTCCGTATGTTCCATCGGGAAATGATCTGGTCTAATATTAGGATCAATACTTAGAATTATGTCAGGTATTATATTATGTTGGAATAAAGCCTTAAATGCCGTATCTACAGCAATAATAAGTGGTTTTGAGAATTTAGATTTTTGAGTGAGCTCAAATAAATAGGGATAATGATCTTCAAGTGTTGGGCCAGATGCAATAACTACGCAGTTAGCATTATGATGAGTGTTTAACAGAAGTGATGCATCGGGGTCATTGAGTAAGTTTGGAATATTTGCATTTAATCTTGCTAACGAAACTTCATCAATATTATGTTTTTGATTCGCAAAATTACGGTTAAGCTCATAAACCAGTAAATCTCGAGTGATTGCATTCTCATTACTGGTTAATACTAAATCTGGTGTTATTCCAACATAGGGTAACACAAGCCTACTCTCGGCGCGTTCTTTTAAGTTAACATTCGGATGACTTAACCATTCGCTTTGATCTGTGTAACTGATGAGGAGGGCAAAAACGCTGAGGTTTAAAATGCAAACATCAATTGAAAGATACTGTGGATTATCGATAAGTAAACTTGGTACATCTCCCATACCGACACCGTAGACGGTTACGTGAGTTGCATCTGCAGGTAATGTACTGATAAAGAGCTGTGCTTCGGCGATGCGGTCATGACGACTACTGAGTTGAATGCCATTGACAGTGATAGTTTGATTGCGACCGTTGACAAGGTGGGCATCTAATTCATTGATGGTTTGGCTTTTGATCGCAGCTGCTACGATAGGCCAACGCTTGACGATAATATTGAGATTAGACGCAAATAGCTCGGTCATTCCGTTTCTCCGGAAGATTTCTGGGAGTTTGATATCACCAAGGTCACTATCTGGTCTCTCCACAGGGACTCGAACCCCGATCGGCCGCTTAGGAGGCGGCTGCTCTATCCTGTTGAGCTATGAAGAGACAACAGTGATTATACTGGTTTTATCTTTGATTAAAAGGCTTATGATTTAGTTGCTTAAATCTTAAGCGCTATGTCGTTTATCTGTACATTGTAGGCGGCATTTTGGTCTACAAGGACTGCGGTGGCGCTTTCTTCGCTTACTTGCTCTATTTTTACCGTTGCACGACTTTTGGTCGCGACGGCGCGCATTTCATTGAGTCTATCGGGTAAGTTTTGTTGTAATACTACTTGGAATTTATCACCGACACGAATGCCATGTTTGCGGCCTAGATTTAATATAATCCTGCCTGCTTGTCGGCTAACGACTTGGCCAAGTAATGGCCTGCAATTAAGTGTGCTGTCTAAATCTCGGGTAGCTTGCAATATTAATTGAGTAATACTTTTTCCATAGGAGGAACGCCAGAATCTATTACTGTTGGGAGCAATGATAGCCTGTTCTTCAAATTCCCATGGGGCCGATGTGCTGTAGCTTTTGCTCCAGACCTCTTCGCCACTGATCCCATGATAGAGGCTGAGTTTGAATTGAAATTGCCTTAGCGGAGCTTCATCCCAAAATCCTAAGAAGGTGGGTTGTACAGGCTCTATCGATATATCAATGATCTGCGGTTGAAGAATATATTGGCTGTCGGTAATTTCACTGAGCCAGCTTGGGAGTCTATAACCGCGAATATCCACTAGGTCTTGTTCAATATCGAGTCGCTCGTTAGCATGGATGTGACTAAAGCCAGTTGAAGAGTAATCTTCTATAGTGTTCCCTAACGCCTCTGAAATGACCTCTTCAAAGCCTGAAAGTTGTCCATATCTAAGCTGAGAACGATCTTTTATTTGTGTTTGAGGTATTAAAATAGCGGCCTTTAATTGGCCATTAGGACACTGTTGTGTTGGATCATCATTTAGATCGAGGCGTAGGGATACATATATTTTATTTCCCTGAATTTGTTCACTAACGAGTTGGATGTTTATGGCTTGGGCGTTGCGATTTATCGCAAAGTTATTTTGTGTGAGGTTACCATTAGAGGTTTGTTGCTCACTGGATATTTGAATACCTGTGCTTAATGTCGCATAGCTAACAGCTTGATTAATTGCTTCTTCCCTTGCTTGAGCTGTATTACCATTGATAATAGTTGCTTCTCCGCTGGCTTCTATCCATTCGGCTCTGGTGGGCAAAGAAAGTAGTAAAAGGCTCAAAATGATGAGCGAAGCTGAACCTGGTATGTGCATCAATTCAATCCTTATCGCTAAGCTAATGGCGATATTACTAATCGAGCCAGTTTTCTGACTCTTAATCTAATATGGCAATAAAGCAAATTTCGTGCCTGAGTATGAGAACTTTTGATAAAGTTTCCATTGTTACAGTCGATATACTGCGTAATAGAAGAATATTGTCGGACTGAGGTTAATATTGGTCTGAAGATTGCTGGTTTTTGTTACTCATTAAAAATTTGAAGCTTAGAAAGTGAGTCACTTGACTGCCAATGCACCCATAGATGAGGTAAATCCAATGCTAAAGCGTGTGATTATTCCCTTAACATTGATAATGTTAGGTGGATGTGTAGCTAAACCGGTTACGCCGCCCAAACCGAGTTTAGTGGATGGCAATGGGTTGCCGCCAACGGCAGTGATTAACCATTTAGCACAGCGAATAGTGACTGAGCTCGTTAAGCAAAATGATGCTTTGCGTTCTGATCAACCTATCGTAGTTGCAACACCAGTATTAGTGGGCGATTTGAATGGCACTAATGCGTTAGCGCAACAGTTACAGCAAGGATTAATGACGTCGCTCCATAGCTTTCAGTTTAATGTGGTGGATTTAAACTTAGCTGATGGCTTGAGAGTCACATCTGACGGGGATTTTATTTTGACGAGAGATTGGCAAAAATTGTCGAAAGATCTTCCTGTTGAACATCTTGTCGTTTCGACTATGAGCGTAGTAACCAATGGTATGGCGATCAATACTCGGATTGTGAACATTAGTAACAATCGCGTGGTATCGGCATCTCAAACTTTTGTGACTCAAAAAGAGTTGGCAAACTACATGCAGCCTTCGGAGCAAATTGTGTCACAAAATGGCATCTTATATCGTCAGGCGAGTCCAGGTATGAATGAAGTGCGTGTTTTAGGAGATGGAAAATGAAACGCTACCTTTTAGTTATTGTGGCGCTAATGCTAACTGGCTGCGCTGCTAAAGATAGATATGTGCAATGGGAAGATGTGCCGCCGCCGAGTTTTCCTAAGTTAACGGCTATAGGATATGCGCCGTTAGCGACTCAACCTGCTAAAGAGCAATCACAAAGAGTGTTGATGGCTATGCAGGCATCAAAAATTGTGGCTTATCGTGAATTAGCGGAACAAGTTTATGGGCAGAAAATAACGGCAAACAGCAGTGTCAGTGATTGGATGTTGACGGACGATAATGTCAAAGCGTCAGTTTCTGGCGTGATCCGCGGCGCACGAGTCGTTAAGAGTTATCCAGCAGGCGAGCATTATGTCACTGAGTTAGAACTTGATTTTTCACAGGTTTGGGCGCTTTATCAACAACAGAACCGTCCACAACGAGTGAAGGAAGTGACGTATTTCTAGCGTTATTGAATGTATGTTCAACAGCATGTATTGAGCCGCGTATTTACGCGGCTTTTCTTTTTGTACAAGACATTAATATCTAATCAGAGCTTAGAAAAGGGAATGCTAAGTGGGAGTGATGCGCTTATTAGGCCTTTAAATCATTGCCTAAACTTGAGATAGTCGAGGTCTTGCCTTTATCGTTATAGGTGAGGCTGGAGGCGTTTCTGCTGGCTTGTAAAGCTTGAGCAAAGCGATTTAAACTCGCTAAATTCATCTCAATTAAACTAGCATTTTGTTCGTTTAATTCTTTGCATTCAGTCAATGCGTCTTTGATCTCGGCCATTTTATGCACGAGTTCGACTTGCTGAGTGAGTAGCGATTTATCACTGTGTTTTGCCAGAATATCATCATTAGTCTTTAGTTCTTTGAGACATTGCGATTTTTCGTTAGCAAGGGAAAGCAGTAAATCGGCGTTTTGGTCAACCAAAGCGCCTTTTTCCTTGAGTATGATTTGCTTAAGAACAGCCAAATGGGCGTGTTGTAGATCTACCAGTTTAGCTATTTCAGTCATAGTTACTCTTTATTTAAGTCATTAAGTTCGGCTTCAAAACTTGCAATATTGGCAGCCAACTTTTCTGGGTCAATTTTATAGCGACCTTCGGCAATAGCTTGTTTGATTTCTGCTACTTTCTTTTGATCAACTTCAGGAAGGCTAGCCATTTTAGTCTGAGCTCCTTGAAGTTGTTGTGCCTGGGCCGTAATGACCACAGAGTCGCTTCTTTGTGGTGTTGTCGATTTTGTAGCAACTTGAGCAGATTGATCGCTGCTCGCTTTCGTTGCGCCTGAACGAACTTGCGCAGTCGTTGCAGTGTTGAGTTTGCTAATATCAATTGCCATTTTAGGCTCCAGCGTCGTGTGTACGGGATTTCTTAACTGGGGTATCGGCAGCTTACAAAAAAGCTTTAGATTATTTTACATTCTTACTTCAACTTCGCCAATGCCTGTGACTATAGCATCTAGTTCTTTGTTTGAACTGCTATTTTTGACTCTGATCCGATCACCTTTATTGCCATCTTGTAGGGCTTCGCCCACTGTTTTTAGCTCGAATGAGCCAGAACGAACGTAGATAGAGACCGAATCATTTTTACAAACGAAGCATAAGTTGTTGCTTAATATGGGATTATCTTTTGCTACTCGTCGTTTTACTCGCACGCCAGCCAATTTACTCGGGTCATCGAATTCGGCACCTCTCAAGCTATTTTGTTCAATGTAACGGACTTCTACTTGACTAGGAGAGATGAGTTCGCCTGGTGCTAAGATTTCGGTTGAGACAACAACGGGGAATAAGATATCCACCCGAACCGAGATATAGATTTGCCAAGGGTAAGCTAAGTCTTGCGTATCACAGCTGACTTTTAAGGTGTTATTACGGCTAATTTCCCTATCGCTAGCCAGTTCAACTTTCATTGGAGACGAACATTGTGACGGCAGCATTCTTGCGTCAACCATCTGTGGCGAAATATTTACTTTGGCATTTTCTGGAACGGATATTTTTTCTGAAATAAGCGCTTTAGCTAATTCTGAGATTGCCGATACGGTGGGGACAATAGGCTCTGCACTCGCAAAAGCGGGCATGAAGAGGGTGAAAAGACTAAAAAAACAGACTAAATTTACTTTCATAATGAAGAGACTAGCTTGTAACGCCAGAATGCACCTATACTTTTATTAAGTTCGAAGCTGACCACTGTAATAATAATTTGCATCACTGTCAGAAGATTGACTCAGTTTCGACTATGTTTATCGATAGATAAGACGTAAGCAATTAATATGCCTATACTCAACTGAGTTATAGGGCCGAACATAAACAGAACAACAAGGCAGAGTTATGTCGAGTATTCTTGATTCAGTCAACAAACGAACCCAGCTCGTTGGACAAAACCGTTTAGAATTACTGCTTTTTAAATTAAACGGTCGTCAACGGTTTGGGATTAACGTGTTTAAGGTGAAAGAAGTACTGCAGTGTCCACCACTGACCACTTTGCCTAAACTTAATCCTTATGTGAAGGGTGTTGCTCATATTCGTGGAACAACCATTTCAGTGATTGATTTGAGTGCGGCAACAGGGGGAAAACCTTTAGCGAGCACTGAAAACTGTTTCATCATTATTTCTGAATATAACCGCAGTGTTCAAGGCTTCTTGGTCAGTTCTGTTGAGCGGATCATCAACATGAATTGGGAAGCGATTATGCCTCCGCCGCAAGGTGCTGGCCGTTATTCTTATCTGACAGCTGTGACTGAAATTGAAGGTGAATTAGTTGAAATTCTCGATGTGGAAAAAATCTTAGATGAGATTTCACCAGTTAAAACGGCTATCAGTGAAGAAGCCAATGAAAAACTGACCCTCGACAGAACTCAGCATTATCATATTATGGTTATTGATGATTCTGCCGTGGCGCGTAAACAAATTATTCGTTCACTCGAGTCATTGAATTTACAAATTGATACCGCAAAAGATGGTCGCGAAGCATTAGACAAGCTTAAAGAGATCGCCAAAGAGATGGATAATGTGGCCGATGAGATCCCCCTCATAATCTCTGATATTGAGATGCCTGAAATGGATGGCTACACCCTGACCGCTGAAATCCGAGATGATCCTAAGCTTAAGCATATTAAAGTGGTACTGCATACTTCGTTAAGTGGTGTATTCAATCAGGCAATGGTTCAAAAAGTGGGGGCTAATGACTTTATCGCTAAGTTTAATCCCGACGAACTGGCTGCTGCTGTGAATAAGCATTTAAGTTTGTAATTGCTGTAGGTTAGTACCTAGATACGCTTTACGCTATAATCTCGACTTTATAACATGATGGTTTCGCACTGATTTTGGTGCTTGCTATAGGATTTAGGATGTGAATGTGCCAAATAAATCACTCGCTGAGGCTGAATATAATCAATTTAGGTTGTTCTTAGAGCAACACAGCGGCATCGTACTGGGTGAAAATAAGCAATATCTTGTGCGCAGTCGTCTTGCTCCTTTGATGGGCAAATATAACCTGCCATCCTTATCTGATGTGGTTAAGCATTCGATGAAGCCTACTGAGCGTGCGCTCAGAGCTGAAGTGATCGATGCTATGACGACCAATGAAACCCTTTGGTTCCGTGATCGTTATCCATTTGAGTTGTTGAATAATGTCCTACTACCTGAATACAGTCGTCTGGGGCGTCCGCTTAAAATTTGGTCTGCGGCTTGCTCGTCAGGCCAAGAGCCATACTCATTGGCTATGACTATTCTTGAGTATCAACAGAAGAAGCCTGGTGCCTTGGCTGGTAGTGCTTCGATTCAAGCAACGGATTTATCTCCTTCCATGTTGGAACGCTGCAAAAATGCCGAGTATGATAGTTTGGCATTAGCGCGTGGTTTATCTGAAGAACGTAAGCGTCAGTTTTTTGATGCATTACCTTCCGGCAATATGAAGTTAAAGGATAATGTAAAGCGGTTGGTGAACTTTAGAGCGCATAATTTGCTTGAGAGTTATAGTCTGCTTGGCAAGTTCGACATTATCTTTTGCCGCAATGTGCTTATTTATTTTGCACCAGAGGCAAAGGCAAAAATTTTGCGGCAATTCGCTGCCGCTCTCAATCCCAAAGGGATTTTATTTCTCGGTGCATCAGAATCTATCGCTGGTTTAACGGACGAGTTTGATATGGTTCGTTGTAACCCTGGCATTTATTACCAGAAAAAGACTTAACTCAGCCGCTCTAAAGAAAATTACCGACAATTGTCGGTAATTTTTTACCCATCACTTGCTCATCCTTGTTGTTATTCTCAAAACTTTCCTGATGTTGGCACATGAATTGCTTTATTTTCGTGAGAACACGAGGAGGCAATTTTATGGCGATCAATTTTGATAATGCACTGGGTGTGCATCAATACACTCTCGGTATTAGAGCGCAGCGGGCTGAAGTTATTTCAAGCAATATCGCTAACGCAGATACGCCACATTACAAAGCCCGCGATGTTGATTTTTCTGCGGCAATGCAGGCCGCTCGAGGCCAACAGCAGCAGCGAAATAGTCTTGAAATGCAAGAGCCAGATAAGCATTTTGGGCTTGCGGAGTTGACTGGGCAATTTGTTAAGTTCCGTGTGCCAAATCAACCCGATACCGGTGATGGTAATACTGTTGATATCCAACAGGAACAATCGGCATTCATGCAAAATGCACTTGAATATCAAATGTCGCTAGGTTTTTTAGACAGTAAGTTTAGTGGCATGAAGAAAGCGTTGAGAGGGGATTAATCATGAGTTTATTTAGCATATTTGATGTTGCTGGCTCGGGAATGTCTGCTCAATCGGTCAGGCTAAACACCACCGCGAGCAACATAGCCAACGCGGATTCCGTCTCGAGTAGTGTAGATAAGACCTATCGTTCTCGTCATCCCATTTTTGAAGCCGAAATGGCTAAAGCCCAAAGTCAGCAACAAGCTTCTCAAGGCGTTGCAGTAAAAGGCATTGTAGAAAGTGATAAACCACTACTGAAAGAATATTCGCCCGATCATCCAATGGCGGATGCGGACGGCTTTATTTATAAACCGAATGTTAATGTCATGGAAGAAATGGCAGATATGATTTCTGCTTCGCGCTCATATCAAATGAATGTTCAAGTCGCTGAAGCAGCTAAGTCTATGCTGCAACAAACACTTGGGATGGGTAAATAACATGTGTTACTTAGGAGGTAAGCTGTGAGCCTCATTAATCAAATTAACCAAGCGTCGGCGCAGACGGCTCAAAATAAGAGTCAGCCAAATGCCGTTACGACGAATTCATCAACCAGCTCAACGGGTAATCCGTTTCTTGATGGCATACGTTTGCCAAAAGAGTCAATAGTACCGGAAGCAAAAAGCCAGCAGTTAACTCAAGATGACTTTTTCTCGTTATTAAGCCAACAGTTATCGATGCAAGATCCCTTTAAGCCCGTCGACAACGACCAAATGATTGCGCAGATGGCATCATTCTCGACGGTTGATGGTATTACTAAGTTGAATAAGGAAATCGTTAATTTAAACGGTGTTATGACATCAAGCCAAGCATTACAGGCATCAGGACTTGTTGGTCGCAAGGTGTTGATCCCAACTGATACAGGTAACATTTCAGCTGAAAGCCCAACAATAAAAGGTGTGATTAGCACGCCAGCTAAAATTCCTGAAGTTACTGTACGTGTTGAGGATGAGAAAGGCCAAGTTGTGACCACCTTTAAAGTTGATGGCAGTAAGGGGGGAAATGTCGATGTTAACTGGGATGGCCTCGATAAAGATGGAAACCCTGTAACCGCAGGTAACTATACGATCAAGGCGAGTGGTTTAGTGGATGGGAAATCCCAAGAATTGCCAGTCTCGACCTATGCTCATGTGACCAGCGTTTCTCTCGGTACGGCCAGTACTGGCGCGATTCTTAACTTGAGAGGCGGTATGGGCATCAAGTTAACCGATGTGTTAGCTGTGTCTGAAACCTAAGTTTGCATAAAAGAATTTTTGCAGTATCCGAATTGGGCGTAAGTTGCTCATAAATGAATTGAGTCAAGTGTAGAGGTGAATTATGTCGTTTAACATTGCATTGAGTGGCATTTCTGCCGCGCAGAAAGATTTAAACACTACGGCGAATAACATTGCTAATGCGAACACCATTGGCTTTAAAGAGTCCCGTGCTGAATTTGCGGATGTTTACGCTAATTCTATTTTTTCAAATGCTAAAACTGCTGTCGGTGGTGGTGTTGCTACGAGTCAAGTGGCACAGCAATTCCATCAAGGTAGCTTACAGTTGACGAATAACTCCCTTGATATGGCGATTAAAGGTGGTGGCTTTTTCGTTACTGCCTCTGAACTGGGTACATTAGACCACTCGTTTACCCGTGCTGGAGCATTTAAGGTCGATAAAAATAATTACATGGTTGATTCTGCTGGTAATTATTTGCAAACTTTCCCAGTGGATAAAGATGGGAACTCAACATCAGTGAGTTTAACGACGGCTAAGCCGGTACAAATACCAGACACTGCAGGTAGCCCTGTAAAGACTGAGAATGTTACTTTACAAATGAACTTAAATGCTAAGGAAAGTGCACTCGACCCCGCGGCATTCGATCCTCTAGATGCAAAAACCTACAATAACGTTACTTCAATGACAATTTATGACTCACTCGGTGAGCCACATATTATGACCACTTATTTTGTTAAGCCCAAAGACGGTTCGTACAATGGTGAGAACAATTGGGTGGCTTACTATGCTGTTGATGGAAAGCAAGTCGATCTAGCCGGTCCTGCTGGTACTTATCAAACAGATACCACCGGCGATGGTACACCTGATGCAACGGGCACAGCTCAAACTGCTGGTGGTTGGAAAGGCTCTGTACTCAAGTTCAATTCTGTTGGTGTCTACACAGGTAGCGATCCTGCTATAGTCAAGACTGAGGCTTTGGGCGTCAGTGGTGCGGGTGTTTTAGGGCCAGGTGCCGATGGTACTCAAGAGTTGACTGTGAAGTTTAATGCCCCAACGCAATATGCTGCTCCTTTTGGTGCAACTGAGTTGACGCAAGATGGTACGACTGTAGGTCGCTTAACTAACGTTGAAATAGGCGAAGATGGTTTAGTGACCGCGAGTTATTCTAATGGTTCAACCGTGCCTTTAGCACGGGTTGCTTTAGTTCGTTTTGCTAACGAACAAGGTTTAACGCAAGTGGGTAATACGTCGTGGAAAGCCAGTTTAGCTTCAGGTCCTGCGTTAGCGGGTGAGGCAAATAGTGGAACTTTTGGTAGCATCAGTTCATCTGCGTTAGAGCAATCGAACATCGATTTAACGACTGAACTGGTCGATTTAATTTCGGCGCAGCGTAACTTCCAAGCGAACTCCCGTACCCTTGAAGTGAATAACACGCTGCAACAAACCGTATTACAAATCCGCTAATCATTACTTTATTTAACTAAGTGTTGCCGCCAGTGGCAACACTTAGCCTTTATCCTGCTGTCAACTCACTTCATTTCCTTATTCTTCAAATTTATCAGTAAATTAAAATTAATTTTTATTGGCACGATGCTTGCTTTGATATCGTCATGTAGAAAATTTGACGGAGCAGTCTGTGGACAAATTCCTTTATGTCGCCATGAGTGGCGCTAAGCAAAATATGAATGAGCTGGCACTCCGTGCGAACAACTTAGCCAATGCTAATACCGATGGTTTTAAATCAGATATGGCGCAGGCCAGATCGATGCAAGCCTTCGGTGAAGGGTTGCCTTCAAGGGTGTTTGCGATGACAGAATCTCCGTCAGCTAATTTTCGCTCTGGTCCGATAAAAACCACTGGACGGGATCTCGATGTTGCCATTAAAGGCGATGGCTGGTTTGCCGTTCAGGCGAAAGATGGCAGTGAAGCTTATACCCGTTCCGGTAGTCTCAGTTTCGATGCGACGGGCATGTTGTATAACGACAGAGGCAATCCCGTGATTGGGGATGCTGGCCCGATAGTGCTGCCATTACCTATTGATAAAGTGTCAATTTCACAGGATGGCATAGTGTCTGTTCGCCCTCAAGGGGCGACTGCTGAAGTGATAGAAGAAGTGGCGAGATTGAAGTTAGTTAATCCCGGCAATGCGCAGATGATGCGTGGTGAAGATGGATTATTTCGACAAATGTCAGGTGAACCAGCACCAGCTGACCCTTTCGTCGCAGTTGAAAGTGGTGCCGTAGAGGGCAGTAACGTTAACCCTGTTGATGAAATGGTGTCTTTGATTGATCTTCAGCGGCAGTTTGAATTGCAAGTCAAGATGATGAAAACCGCGGAAGAGAATGATCGCGCTTCATCTTCATTAATGCGTATTAGTTAGGAGATAGATTATGCATCCGGCGTTATGGATTAGTAAAACTGGCTTAGACGCACAGCAAACTGATATTTCAGTGATTTCAAACAACGTAGCAAACGCTAGCACTGTGGGCTACAAAAAAAGCCGCGCAGTATTTGAAGATTTACTCTATCAAACAGTTAACCAAGCGGGTGGTGTTAGTGCATCTAACACTAAGCTACCCAACGGATTAAACATAGGTGCGGGTACGAAAGTCGTCGCCACTCAAAAAATGTTTACTCAGGGTAACATGCTGACGACGGATAACTCACTGGATCTCATGATTGAAGGTCCTGGATTTTTTGAAATCCAGCTCCCTGATGGAACCACTGCTTATACTCGAAATGGTCAGTTTACCTTAGACGATACGGGTCAGATTGTGACGCCAGGTTCTGGCTATTTGCTACAACCCGCGATCACTATTCCTGATAATGCGACCAGTATTACCGTTTCAGCAGAGGGTGAAGTTTCAGTAAAAACGCCGGGTACCGCTGAGAACCAAGTCGTGGGTCAGTTGACTATGACGGATTTTATTAATCCATCGGGTCTAGATCCTATGGGACAAAACTTATATACGGAAACTGGTGCGAGCGGCACGCCCATTCAAGGTACCGCTTCGTTAGATGGTATGGGTGCTATTCGTCAAGGCGCCTTAGAAACCTCTAACGTGAACGTGACCGAGGAACTGGTGAACCTTATCGAAAGTCAGCGCATTTACGAGATGAACTCAAAAGTGATTTCAGCGGTAGATCAAATGCTGTCTTATGTGACTCAGAATTTATAGAGGCAAACATCATGGCTAGATATCTTGTGTTGGCCGTCGCGTTATTGCTTGCAGCTTGTAGCTCGACGCAAAAGAAACCCCTTGCGGATGATCCCTTTTACGCGCCGGTATACCCAGAGGCACCGCCGACAAAAATTGCCGCAACTGGCTCTATTTATCAAGACAGCCAAGCATCTAGCTTGTATTCGGATATACGCGCCCACAAAGTCGGTGACATTATCACTATCGTATTGAAGGAATCGACTCAAGCTAAGAAGAGTGCAGGCAATCAGATCAAAAAAGGTTCAGACATGAGCTTAGATCCCATCTTTGCAGGTGGTAGTAATGTGTCCATTGGCGGAGTGCCAATTGATTTGCGTTACAAAGATAGCATGAACACTAAGCGTGAATCGGATGCGGATCAGAGCAATAGTCTAGATGGCAGCATCTCGGCAAACGTGATGCAAGTGCTAAACAACGGCAGTTTAGTGATCCGTGGTGAAAAATGGATTTCAATTAATAATGGTGATGAGTTTATTCGTGTCACTGGTCTCGTTCGCTCGCAGGACATTAAACCCGATAACACTGTCGATTCAACGCGAATGGCTAATGCCCGTATCCAATACAGTGGCACAGGCACTTTCGCAGATGCTCAAAAAGTGGGCTGGTTAAGCCAGTTCTTTATGAGCGACTGGTGGCCCTTCTAAGGAGTCGTATCATGAAATATAAACTGGTGTTAGCCGTTGCCATGCTAGTGTTTTCTCTACCTAGTCAGGCTGAACGAATTAAAGATATTGCCAATGTGCAAGGTGTGCGTAGTAACCAGTTGATTGGTTATGGCTTAGTGGTCGGTTTGCCGGGAACTGGGGAAAAAACCAGTTATACCGAGCAGACCTTTATGACTATGCTCAAAAACTTTGGGATTAATCTTCCTGACAACGTCAAACCGAAAATTAAAAACGTTGCAGTGGTAGCCGTACACGCGGATATGCCTGCCTTTATCAAACCTGGTCAAGATCTTGACGTGACAGTATCTAGCTTAGGCGAAGCCAAAAGCTTACGCGGTGGCACCTTATTACAGACCTTTTTGAAAGGGGTAGACGGTAATGTGTATGCCATAGCCCAAGGTAGTTTAGTGGTGAGTGGTTTTAGTGCCGATGGTTTAGATGGTTCAAAGGTGATTCAAAATACGCCAACTGTAGGTCGTATACCGAATGGCGCGATTGTTGAGCGTAGTGTAGCAACCCCATTTTCAACTGGCGATTATTTGACGTTTAACCTACGTCGTTCGGATTTCTCTACTGCGCAGAGAATGGCCGATGCGATCAATGATCTATTAGGTCCTGATATGGCGCGTCCTTTAGATGCGACGTCTGTTCAGGTAACTGCTCCACGTGATGTATCACAACGGGTCTCCTTTTTAGCAACGCTTGAAAACCTTGATGTTGTTCCCGCAGAGGAATCTGCCAAAGTGATCGTTAATTCACGTACTGGAACCATAGTGGTTGGGCAAAACGTACGCTTACTCCCTGCGGCGATTACCCATGGCGGCATGACTGTCACGATTGCGGAGGCGACACAGGTTTCGCAGCCAAATGCCTTGGCTAATGGTCAAACAACCGTCACGAGTAATAGTACGATCACAGCGACAGAAAGTGACCGTCGTATGTTTATGTTTAATCCAGGCACTACGCTGGATGAGCTGGTTAGAGCGGTTAACTTAGTCGGTGCAGCCCCTTCAGATGTGTTAGCAATACTTGAAGCATTAAAAGTGGCAGGAGCTTTGCATGGTGAACTTATCATCATCTAATTTCTGTCGGGAAAATCATGGAAAAGCTTTCAAGTTCATCACATTTTCTTGACCTGGGCGGGCTAGATTCACTCCGCGCCCAGGCTCAGAAAGATGAGAAGGGCGCCTTGAAAAAGGTCGCCCAACAATTTGAAGGTATTTTCGTGCAAATGCTGATGAAAAGTATGCGCGATGCCAATGCGGTTTTTCAGTCTGATAGTCCACTCAATAGCCAATACACTCAGTTTTACGAGCAGATGCGCGATCAGCAGTTATCGGTCGATTTATCTGACAAAGGTGTATTGGGCCTTGCCGATATGATGGTGCAGCAACTCTCTCCCGAAACAAGTCATTTCACGCCTGCATCGGTATTGCGTGACGATGGTGGCATGAAAATGCTCCACGACGATAAAGCGCTTAATGTGCCTATGCAGAGTTCAGCCGCTCCTGTGGTTGAACCCACAGTTGTAAATCATGGTGTGCCGGCTGCTATCGCTCGGCCTGTATTTGAACCGGATAGAGCTGAAGATGCCAATTCATCAATGGACATTGATGCGCCTAATCGTTCACTGGCTATCGATACGCCTAAGCCGAGCTGGAGTGAACAATCACTTTCAGTGGTAGAACCTGTGATTAGCGGCCAAGTTTTGCCGACGGCAGCATTTAGGGAAACCCAAAAGATTGTCAGGTTTGGTAGTCGAGAAGAATTTTTAGCGACCTTATATCCACATGCTGAAAAAGCCGCAAAAACATTAGGTACCCAACCAGAAGTATTATTGGCGCAATCAGCACTGGAAACTGGCTGGGGACAAAAAATCGTCCGCGGCAATAACGGTGCGCCGAGTCATAACCTATTCAACATTAAAGCTGATCGTCGTTGGTTAGGCGATAAGGCTAACGTCAGTACCCTAGAATTTGAGCACGGTGTTGCTGTTCAGCAAAAAGCTGACTTCCGAGTTTATAGTGATTTCGAGCATAGCTTTAACGATTTTGTGTCCTTCATTGCCGAAGGTGAACGTTATCAAGATGCGAAAAAAGTGGCCGCTTCCCCTACCCAATTCATCCGAGCTTTGCAGGATGCGGGTTATGCCACTGATCCTCGATACGCTGAAAAAGTGATTAAAGTGATGCAGTCGATCAGTGAAGAACTGAAATCAATTCTGCCAGGAGAAGACAAATGATGAATCTTACAACCCTGTTTGTTCATAGGAGTGTCAACTAATGGCCGTTGATCTACTGAATATAGCGCGAACTGGGGTGCTTGCCTCCCAGTCGCAACTGGGTGTTACCAGTAATAACATAGCTAACGCCAATACCGCTGGTTACCACAGACAAGTGGCAACCCAGTCGACTCTTGAATCGCAGCGTTTTGGTAGTAGTTTTTATGGCACAGGAACTTACGTTAATGACGTTAAGCGTATCTACAATGACTATGCCGCAAGAGAGTTACGCATTGGCCAAACAACGTTAAGTGCCGCCGAAGCCAGCTACGGTAAATTGAGTGAGCTAGATCAGCTGTTTTCACAGGTAGGTAAAGTTGTGCCACAAAGCTTGAATGACCTGTTTTCGGGGCTGAATAGTGTGGCTGATTTGCCTGCAGATTTGGGTATTCGGAGTTCGACCCTAACAAACGCACAGCAAGTTGCCAGCAGTCTTAATCAGATGCAGTCGTATTTGAATGGCCAGCTTAATCAGACCAATGACCAGATCACTGGTATGACTAAGCGTATCAATGAGATCAGTACAGAACTGGCAAATTTAAACCTAGAGTTAATGAAGTCGCCGAATCAGGATGCGCAGTTGCTTGATAAGCAAGATGCACTTGTTCAAGAGTTAAGCCAGTACGCTCAAGTGAATGTTATTCCATTAGAAAATGGTGCTAAGAGCGTAATGCTCGGTGGCTCAGTGATGTTGGTTTCTGGTGAAATTGCTATGACGATGGGAATCCAAGCGGGTGATCCATTTCCGAATGAGCTCCAATTGACTTCAAGTATTGGTTCGCAAAGTGTCACTGTTGATCCGAGTAAACTTGGCGGTCAGTTAGGGGCCATTTTTGATTATCGTGATCAAACGTTAATTCCCGCGGGTCATGAGCTCGATCAATTAGCCTTGGGCGTGGCTGATAACTTCAATAAAATGCAAGCACAAGGTATTGACCTCAATGGGCAAGTTGGTGCCAATATCTTCAAAGATATCAACGATCCTATGATGTCTTTGGGCCGTGCAGCAGGTTTTTCTGGTAATACAGGTAATGCAACGTTAGGCGTCACCATAGATGACACCAGTTTATTAACTGGTGGTGACTACGAACTGTCATTTACCGCGCCTGCAACTTATGAGCTGAGAGATTCGAAAACGGGGGCAATTACGCCACTGACGTTAACTGGCTCGACTTTATCGGGTGGATCTGGATTTTCAATTGATATAAAAGCGGGCGCTATGGCGTCTGGCGATCGTTTTGCCATTCGCCCGACAGCAGGTGCTTCAAATGGCATTGAAGTGGTCATGAAAGACCCTAAAGGCATTGCCGCCGCATCACCAAAGATTACTGCAGATGCCGCTAACTCGGGCAATACCCAAGTGAAGTTGACTCAAATTAGCAATCGTAATGCCGCAAATTTCCCTGTAACGGGCAGTGAGTTGACGATAAAGCTCGATACCACAGTTGTGCCTCCAACCTATGAAGCATTCGACGCCGCGGGAACATCCCTTGGGGCTGCAGCCCCTTATACGCCTCCGAGTATTAGCGCTTTTGGTTTTACCTTTGAAGTTGACAGCAAAGCGGCTGCAGGCAATGACAGATTTACCTTCGATTTATCCTTCGCAGAGGGGGATAACTCTAATGCTGTCGCTATGGCTAAGTTGAGCGAAAGTAAGGTGATGAATGGGGGAAAGTCGACCCTAGCTGATGTGTTCGAGAACACTAAGCTCGAGGTAGGCAGTAAAACGAAAGCGGCTGAAGTGCGTGTTGGTTCGGCAGAGGCCGTGTATCAACAAGCTTATGCGCGAGTTGAGAGTGAGTCGGGCGTGAACTTAGATGAAGAAGCGGCAAATTTAATGCGTTTTCAGCAAGCCTATCAAGCCTCTGCGCGGATCATGACGACTGCACAGCAGATTTTTGACACCTTATTATCCTCAGTGCGTTAGGAGATTTAACTATGCGATTATCATCCGCGCAGATTTTTAATCAAAGCATTACCAGTGTGCTGCAAAAGCAAACGGCGACCAGCAAAATTCTTGACCAATTGAGCAGTGGTAAGAAAGTCAATACTGCTGGTGATGATCCTGTGGCGTCACAGGGTATTGATAATCTGAATCAGAAAAATGCGCTAGTCGATCAGTTTATGAAAAATATTGACTATGCGACAAATCGTCTTGCTGTGGCAGAAAGTAAACTCGGTAGTGCTGAAGATTTAACTGGCTCTATGCGTGAGCAAGTTATGCGAGCGATAAACGGCACACTATCAGGAACTGAGCGGCAAATGATTGCCGAAGAGATGAAAGGCAGCTTAGAAGAATTGCTCTCTATTGCCAATAGTAAGGATGAATCTGGCAATTATATGTTCTCTGGTTTCAGTACCGATAAAGAACCTTTTGCTTTTGATAACTCGACGCCGCCTAAAATAGTGTATAGCGGCGACTCTGGCGTCAAAAATAGTTTAGTACAAACGGGTGTTGCCATGGGGACAAACATCCCTGGCGATAGCGCGTTTATGAAAGCACCCAATGGACTTGGTGATTATAGCGTCAATTATTTGGCCAGCCAGCAGGGGGAGTTTAGCGTTAAAACAGCAAAAATTGCTGATGCTGCAACTTATGTTGCTGATACATATACATTTAACTTCACTGACAATGGTGCCGGCGGTACTAACTTGCAAGTGCTCGATTCTGCAAGTAATCCTGTCGCAAACGTAGCTAACTTCGATGCCACTAATCCCATTAGTTTTAATGGTATAGAAGTTAAAATTGATGGAAAACCCAGCGCTGGCGATAGTTTCACCATGGAGCCGCAGGCCGAAGTCAGTATTTTCGATACGATCAGTAATGCGATTGCATTAATTGAAGACCCTAATTCTGCCAACACTCCCCAAGGTCGAGCTCAGTTGGCACAGATATTGAATAACATCGATAGTGGCGTCAATCAAATTAGTTCTGCCAGAAGTGTGGCGGGGAATAATCTGAAAGTTGTCGAGAGTTACAAAGAGACTCATACCGAGGAGAAAGTGGTGAACTCATCAGCGCTATCACTCTTGGAAGATCTCGATTATGCATCAGCGATTACGGAATTTGAAAAGCAACAGCTTGCATTGAACGCAGTCTCTAGCGTGTTTAGTAAGGTGGGTTCTGTTTCCCTGTTCGACTTTATTTAACAGAAAGCAAGTACCTATCCATCTGTAAGATAAATTGTTAAAAATTTAGCCAAGCTCCAAGCCTTGGCGGTATAACTAGGAAGAGGAACTCAACATGGCTATTACAGTAAATACCAACGTGACTTCAATGAAGGCACAAAAGAATTTAAATACTTCCAGTAGCGGTTTAGCGACCTCAATGGAACGTTTATCCAGTGGTCTACGCATTAACAGTGCGAAAGATGACGCCGCTGGTCTAGCCATTTCTAACCGCTTGAACAGCCAAGTGCGCGGTTTAGATGTGGGTATGCGTAACGCAAATGATGCGATTTCAATTGCTCAAATTGCCGAAGGTGCGATGCAAGAGCAAACCAATATGTTGCAGCGTATGCGTGATTTGACTGTTCAAGCAGAAAACGGTGCGAATAGCACTGATGACTTAACTGCATTGCAAAAAGAGATGGATCAATTAGCAGAAGAAATTACTGCTATAGGTGATAGTACGGCGTTTGGTAATACCAAATTAATGACTGGTGGATTTTCTGCGGGTAAAACCTTCCAAGTAGGGCACCAAGAAGCTGAGGATGTCATTATTTCGGTAGGGACAACCAATGCTGCAAGTTTATCTGTCAATTCGCTATCCGTAGCGACTTCTGCTGGTCGTTCAACTGCACTTGCGAATATTGATGCTGCCATTAAAACAATTGACAATCAACGAGCCAATTTAGGTGCGAAGCAAAACCGTTTGGCCTATAACATTAGTAACAGTGCTAATACTCAAGCCAACGTTGCTGATGCTAAGAGTCGTATCGTGGATGTCGATTTTGCGAAGGAAACTTCAGTTATGACTAAGAACCAAGTGTTACAACAAACGGGTTCTGCAATGCTTGCACAGGCTAACCAGTTACCTCAAGTTGCATTATCTCTTCTTGGTTAATGTTATTTGCGTGATGTTATATGAAGCACTTTTGCCTACTTGTTCTAGAATTATCTAGAAAAGTAGGCAAAGTTTTATAGGAGTTGATATTTATGTTTATGATAATTAGAGTTATTTTTTAAAATCAAGATATTTTAAAAAATAACTCTAAAGTTAAAAAAGATGCTGCCGTTAAATATACTGTAACCACTAAGACCCGCCTGGCTTAAGTAGACAGGCAAGTTCACAAGCCAGGTATAAAGAGGAAACGATCATGGCCATTACAGTAAACACAAACGTCACTTCATTAAAAGCTCAAAAGAATTTAAATACTTCCGCAGGCGGTTTGGCCACATCTATGGAACGTTTATCCAGTGGTCTGCGTATTAACAGTGCCAAAGATGACGCTGCTGGTTTAGCGATATCGAACCGACTAAACAGCCAAGTGCGTGGCCTTGATGTTGGTATGCGCAATGCTAACGATGCCATTTCAATCGCCCAGATTTCTGAAGGTGCGATGCAAGAACAGACTAACATGCTTCAACGTATGCGTGATTTGACAGTACAAGCAGAGAACGGTTCTAACAGTACTGACGATTTGACAGCATTGCAAAGCGAAATTGATGAACTGGCATTAGAAATTACAGCAATCGGTGATACAACTGCATTTGGTAGCACAAAATTACTGAATGGTGATTTCTCCGCAGGTAAGACCTTCCAAGTCGGACACCAAGAAGGCGAAGACATTACGATTTCAGTAAAAGCAACGAATGCTGGTGCGTTATCTGTTAATAGTTTGTCGGTTGCAAGTTCAGCTGGCCGTTCAACTGCACTCGCTGCGATTGATGCTGCCATTAAAACGATTGATAGTCAGCGTGCTAACTTAGGTGCTAAACAAAACCGTCTAGCATACAACATTAGTAACAGTGCTAATACTCAAGCCAACGTTGCTGATGCGAAGAGTCGAATTGTGGATGTGGATTTCGCGAAAGAAACATCACAAATGACCAAGAACCAAGTGTTGCAACAAACGGGTTCTGCAATGTTGGCCCAAGCCAACCAGTTACCTCAAGTGGCCTTGTCACTGCTGTAGTTTTAAGCAGAATAGTGAGAAAGTGATAAGGGAGGTTCGGTAACGGATCTCCCTTTGCCACTTTAAAAGGTTAATGTAGTTTTATAGGGTAATTTTAATGTAACCATTTAAAGTTATTACTAAATTTGCTGAGGTATGGCTATGGATATCAATATAGCAAGTTCACCTTCTATGCTTCACAGTAAGGTTGATTTAGCTCAAACGCCGCTAAAAGCATCTGCTCCAGATGCTGAATTAAAGCGAAATACGGCTATTGAACAAGCTGTGGAACAAGATGTAACGAAAAATGAACAGAATCCAAGTAAGCTGGCTCAAGTTGCCACAGAGTTGTCTGATATGATGTCTATGATGCGTAAAGGTTTAGCATTTAAGGTTGATGAGAACTCTGGACAAGCTGTTGTGACTGTACTTGACCGAGATACTGGTGATGTGATTAGACAAATGCCGAGTGAAGAAGCATTAGCCTTGGCAGAAAAACTATCAGAAGTCACAGGGCTTTTGATGAAAACAGAAGCATAAATATTTGTAAGTACGTTTGATTGAGAGGTCTATATGGCATTAACAGCGACAGGCATGGGATCTGGCCTTAAAATTAGTGAAATTGTGCAAGTTTTAGTTGATGCCGAAAAAACACCGAAAGAAGCGATGTTTAATAAAACGGAAGACAGCATCAAAGCAAAAGTTTCAGCTATGGGAACCTTAAAAAGTGCGTTGTCTACGTTTCAAGATGCCTTAAAAAAACTTCAAACTGGCGATGCCCTCAATCTGCGTAAGGTTTCTGTTAGTAATCAAACTTATTTGTCAGCAACAACAGACAAAACCGCACAAGCGGGTAGCTATGGTATTAAAGTTGAGCAACTTGCGGTAAATCATAAAATTGCTGGAAAAAACGTTGCAGATCCTGGATTACCTGTAGGTGAAGGGAGCCTTGATTTTGGTATCAATGGTAAGAATTTCTCCATTGATGTTTCGGCTACCGATTCACTTGCTGCCATTGCTAAAAAAGTTAATGAATCCCCAGATAATGCGGGCGTAACTGCAACTGTTATTACCAGTGATGCAGGCAGTCGATTGGTTTTTAGTTCAGATAAGTCAGGTGAAGACAATCAAATTAGTATTACAGCTAATGACACTACTGGAACTGGACTCAATGATATGTTCGGTGCTGGAAATATCTCCACGCTTCAAGATGCTAAAAATGCAGTTGTTTATATCGATAATCAGAAAGTTACCTCACAAACTAATGAAGTTAAAAATGCTATTGCAGGGGTGACGTTAAACTTAACTGATGCCGATGTTTCTAAGACGACTACGTTAAAAATTGAACAAGATGATGATGCAGTAAAGGCAAATGTAAAAGCTTTTGTCGATGCCTATAATAGTTTAGCGACTGCAGTTGATAAAATGTCATCCTATGATAAAGAGAAAAAAACAGCAGCTGCATTACAGGGCGACTCTATGATCCGTTCTATAGAATCGCAACTCCGAAGTATATCGAGTGAACGAGTGCCAACTGATAGCGGCAGTTCGATAGCATTATATGATATTGGTATAAAAACAGATAGATATGGTAAGTTGTCTGTCGATGATACTAAACTTAATAAAGTCATCTCTGAAGATATGGCCAGTGTTGAGGCATTATTCTCGACACCAGATAAAGGGCTTGCTAATCGCTTTAATGATCTTGCAGATAGTTATGTCAAGTCTCGAGGATTAATTGCGTCACGTCAAACCGGATATACTAATCAACAAAGCCAGCTTACTGATAGAAGAGAAGCTTTCACGCTTAAGATGGATCAACTAACAGCCCGTTTAACAAAGCAATTTAATGCAATGGATCTAGTCGTTGGAAAACTAAATCAGCAGAGCAGTGGTCTTGTTGATCGTTTGAATTCGCTTCCTGGAGCTGTTAAAAAACGATAGTGAAATTATAAATGAGTAAGGGGAGTATAAGTGAAACAACTCGATGAGCTTAATGTCCTTTTGAGTGAAAATTTAAATAAACTGACTCAGCTTCCTGCTGAAGAGCCTCAATCTGACGAGTTGGTGTCGAACTTGCAAGTACTGGTTGGAGAGCGTCAAATTTTACTCAATGTATTAGTGGCTGATGCTAATATGACAGATGTTGATTATCTTCAACATCAGCTTGAACTTACTCAAGAGTACACAAGTAAAGCAAGTGTTGTTATGGCAGATAGGCAAGCATTATTACATGCAGGTAATAAGAATAAGCGCCAGATTAGTGTTTATGAGACTATAGATTTAAACAGGTAGGTGTTTATGAGAGGATCACTGCAATCGTATCGTAAGGTGTCTTTAGAGAGTGAAATTACTGTTGCGTCACCACATCGTATTATTCAGCTTATGTTTGCGGGGGCACTGCAACGTTTAGCACAAAGTCGTCTTGCGATTGAACAAAATGACTTGTCTAATAAAGGTATGTACATTGGCAAAGCTATTGGGATTATTACTGGTTTAAACAATAGCCTAGATATGGATGCTGGTGGCCAGATAGCCAGAAATTTGAGTGATTTATATGACTTTATGTTGCGTAGAATTTCTGAAGCTAACGTAAATAATGATGTGAAAGCGATTGATGATGTATGTGATATTTTACGTACTATCAAAGAAGGTTGGGATGCAATTCCTGCAGATAAACATAATATTTCTGCGCATTCTGAAGCGGGTTAATATCTTATTTCGTTATTAAAAATAGACGCACTGGTTGCGTCTTTTTTTTGGCTTAAAGTCAAAGTATTGACGTTTTAGACTAGAATCATGATGTAAATGAACTAAAATCAATTCAGTTTGGCATAAACCTCATCTGAGGCTTGCTTCTCGTCTGCTGATAATACAATATTCATCACAAGTAGTGATGGTGGCACAGATTGTTACATTGAATTTGTTAAGCTTTTACAGCAACTAATCATAAATAATTAATGCGAATTAATACATATTAGAGCTTTACGGCCTACTGAATGATGCAAACAGATCAACGAATTTTACTTATCGGCCCTCCATCAGAGCGATTAAATCGCCTGTGTTGTATTTTGGATTTTTTAGGTGAGCAATTTGTACAAATTGACACCGAAAAATTAAGTGCTAGCCTCCAAGATACCCGTTTTCGAGCTTTAGTTATCCTAACTGATGTTATGGATGCTGATGGGCTTAAAAACATCGCAGGTCAACATCCATGGCAACCTATGCTGTTGCTTGGCAATGTTGATGATCTGCAAGTGTCTAACATTCTTGGGCATATTGAAGAACCTTTAACGTATCCTCAGCTCACTGAATTATTACACTTTTGCCAAGTATTCGGTCAAGTTAAACGGCCTCAAGTCCCTACTAGTGCGAATCAAACAAAGTTATTCCGAAGCTTAGTGGGACGCAGTGATGGTATTGCGAATGTGAGGCACTTGATAAATCAAGTAGCAACATCTGAGGCAACCGTGCTTGTTCTGGGTCAATCGGGTACAGGTAAAGAAGTGGTCGCCCGTAATATCCATTATTTGTCTGAGCGCCGTGACGGTCCATTTATCCCTGTTAACTGTGGTGCTATACCGCCTGAGTTATTAGAGAGTGAGCTATTTGGTCACGAGAAAGGGTCATTTACTGGGGCAATCTGTTCTCGTAAAGGCCGTTTTGAATTAGCTGAAGGTGGAACACTATTTCTCGATGAAATAGGAGACATGCCACTACAAATGCAAGTTAAATTACTCCGTGTGCTGCAAGAGCGGGTATTTGAGCGCGTTGGTGGTACTAAGACTATTAATGCTGATGTACGCGTAGTTGCTGCAACACATAGAGATTTAGAAACTATGATCAGCGTTAATGAGTTCCGTGAGGATCTTTATTACCGCCTAAACGTATTCCCGATTGAAATGCCCGCGTTGTGTGATCGCAAGGACGATGTGCCTTTGCTATTACAAGAGTTAGTTAGCCGAGTCTATAACGAAGGCCGTGGTAAGGTGCGTTTTACGCAGCGTGCGATAGAGTCGCTGAAAGAACATGCTTGGTCGGGCAACGTGCGCGAGCTGTCTAATTTAGTCGAACGCCTCACCATTTTATATCCGGGTGGACTGGTTGATGTTAACGATTTACCTGTCAAATATCGCCATATCGATGTGCCCGAATATTGTGTAGAGATGAGTGAAGAGCAACAGGAACGTGATGCTTTAGCTTCTATCTTTAGCGATGAAGAGCCGGTTGAAATCCCTGAAACGCGTTTCCCTAGTGAGCTGCCGCCTGAAGGTGTGAACCTTAAGGATTTGTTAGCAGAACTAGAAATAGACATGATACGTCAGGCGCTAGAGCTACAAGATAATGTCGTAGCTCGCGCTGCTGAAATGCTTGGAATACGCCGTACAACGCTTGTAGAAAAAATGCGTAAGTACGGAATGACAAAAGATTAGTTTTCTATTTTATTGTTATATAAGTTGTTTTAACCTCTAAAGTTCAATTTCCAATTTGGCATAGATACTGCAGTCACCCCGTCATAAGCAATTTTTTGACGGAGTGACTATGTCAGCCAACCCACTAGCGCAAATTGAGTCATTCAAGCACACTAGCAAACAATGGAACCAACTGCGTGAGGCCGCGAATATGTCCAATCGAATGGAGCATATTTTACAGGCTATGCCATCCGGCGTGGTGATTATCAATGGCGACGGTATAGTCACGGATGCCAATCCGGTAGCAGTTGAATTACTTGAGCGCTCCTTATGTGGCGTTCGCTGGATTGATGTGATCCACAGTGCCTTTGCGCCGCAGGACGATGATGGCCACGAAGTGTCGCTGCGTAATGGCCGTCGCGTTAAATTAGCTATTACGCCATTGACGCCAGAGCCTGGTCAATTAATTGTGTTAACTGATCTGACTGAAACTCGGTTATTACAGAAAAATATCTCCCATTTACAACGTTTATCTGCACTGGGCAAGATGGTAGCAACTTTGGCTCATCAGGTGCGCACGCCTTTATCAGCCGCTTTGTTATATGCTTCAAATCTTGCGAGTCCTAAGTTATCCGATGCTGCTAAAGCGAAATTTCAACAAAAACTTGTTGATAGACTCAATGAACTCGAGCGGCAGGTTAACGACATGCTATTGATGGCTAAAGGTCGTCAGGATGAACTTGGAGATCTAATCTCATTGGCTGAGGTTATCGACAATGTTTTGGCAAATTGTGAGCCGATAGCGGCAAAGCAAGGCTGTGACTTGTCATTTGATGATGCATCAAGCAGCTCGATGTTAGCTAATTCCAATGCATTAAGCTCGGCGATTAATAATTTAGTCATGAACAGCATAGAAGCCGGAGCAACTGAAATTCGTATCCAAGCGAAGGAAGAGGGCGAACGGTTATTATTAGATGTAATCGATAATGGCAAAGGCTTAGACGCCACTATGCAGCAGAAGGTATTTGAACCTTTCTTTACGACTAAGTCGCAGGGAACTGGGCTTGGGTTAGCCGTTGTGCAATCTGTGGTGCGCAATCATGGAGGACAACTGCAACTCAGTTGTTTACCGAATAAAGGCTGTACTGTGTCTTTAGTATTCCCTCGGGCTAAATCCGCGGTGATATTACCTTTGGAGATTACCCATGTCTGAAGCAAAGTTATTGCTCGTTGAGGATGATGCTTCATTACGTGAAGCCTTGTTGGATACTTTAATGCTGGCTCAGTATGAGTGTGTTGATGTTGCCTCCGGTGAAGACGCTATTTTAGCCTTGAAACAACATCAGTTTGATTTAGTTATTAGCGATGTGCAGATGCAAGGTATTGGTGGTTTAGGTTTATTGAACTACCTGCAGCAGCATCATCCTAAGTTGCCAGTGCTGTTGATGACGGCCTACGCGACTATTGGTAGCGCGGTGAACGCTATAAAATTAGGCGCTGTTGATTATTTAGCCAAACCTTTTGCACCAGAAGTGTTACTCAATCAAGTCTCACGCTATTTGCCATTAAAACAAAATGTGGATCAGCCCGTCGTCGCTGATGAAAAAAGTTTAGCCTTATTAGCACTTGCTCAACGGGTTGCCGCCTCCGATGCCTCTGTCATGATCTTAGGTCCTAGCGGTTCGGGTAAAGAGGTTTTGGCCCGTTATATTCATCAACACAGTAGCCGTGCTAATCAAGCCTTTGTGGCCATTAACTGTGCCGCTATTCCTGAGAACATGCTCGAAGCCACCCTTTTTGGTTATGAAAAGGGTGCATTTACGGGGGCTTATCAAGCGTGTCCGGGGAAATTTGAGCAGGCTCAAGGTGGCACTTTGCTGCTCGATGAAATCTCTGAGATGGATTTAGGCTTACAAGCTAAGTTGTTGCGGGTTTTGCAAGAGCGTGAAGTTGAGCGTTTAGGTGGCCGTAAAACAATTAAATTGGATGTGCGCGTGCTTGCCACATCCAATCGTGATTTAAAGGCAGTGGTCGCAGCTGGCGGATTTAGGGAAGATCTCTACTATCGAATTAACGTATTTCCTTTAGCTTGGCCTGCGTTAAGTCAACGTCCTGCAGATATTTTACCTCTTGCGCGTCATTTACTGGCTAAACATGCTAAGGCATTGAATGTTGCCGATGTGCCTGAGTTGGATGAGAATGCGCGTCGACGTTTATTGAGTCATCGCTGGCCAGGGAACGTACGTGAACTCGACAATGTGATCCAGCGTGCTTTGATATTAAGAGCCGGTCAATTGATCACTGCCAATGACATTATTATCGATGCGCAGGATGTGATTTTAAGCGGTGAAGATCTAGACCCATTTTCTTCTGAGCCAGACGGTTTAGGTGAAGAGCTCAAAGCTCAAGAACATGTGATTATTTTAGAGACCCTTAATCAATGCCAAGGAAGTCGTAAGTTAGTCGCCGAAAAGCTAGGAATTAGCGCACGAACCCTAAGATACAAGATGGCAAGGATGCGTGATATGGGGATCCAACTGCCAAATTAGTCTATAAATTCAAGTTATCATCTCGCAGCCTCCACATTGAGTGTGAGGCTGTATTTATTAAAATACACAACCGTAAAAGTGGCTCATTTCATCCAAAATCCTTAGATATTGACATCTTCTTATCCCGTCAATTTATTATCAATCACGACCATCTGAAAACTTGGCCGTTATTTTGCATTGTCCCGTTATCGGTATTTTGATCGTCAAGAATTCGACGACTGGGAGCTCAGCATGCAAATAGGCGCAAATTCATTCCTGCAGGAAATGCAGAAACTCCAAGGCGAAATAACGCCGTCGTTTGGCGTTCAGCCAAATATCATGCAGCAAGTGAATAACACCAGTGGTGCAGACTTCGGTCAGTTGCTATCGCAAGCCGTCGGCAATGTCAGCGGCTTACAGTCTGCATCGTCAAACCTCGCGACACGTTTAGAGATGGGTGATACTACCGTTTCTTTATCGGACACTGTGATTGCCCGTGAGAAAGCGAGTGTTGCTTTCGAGGCGACAGTGCAAGTGCGTAATAAGCTTGTCGAAGCCTACAAAGAAATAATGAGCATGCCTGTCTAGGCCAGTGAATAACCCAATTAGCAGGTACGAATCGTGAGTACAGAAATGATTGTCGGATCCAATTCCGGTTTAGCTGACCAAGGTGTCCAGCAAGAACATAAGTCAGGAATGATGGGAAATCTTGGTGGTGTCGATATGATGCGCCAAGTGACTATGATTTTAGCCTTAGCGATTTGTTTAGCCTTGGCGGTATTTGTCATGCTGTGGGCGCAGGAGCCAGAGTATCGTCCATTGGGTAAAATGGAAACTCAGGAAATGGTTCAAGTGCTAGATGTACTTGATAAAAATAAAGTTAAGTACCAAATCGACGTGGACGTTATTAAAGTTCCTGAAGATAAATATCAAGAAGTCAAAATGATGTTGAGCCGTGCTGGTATCGACAGTCCTGCAGCCAACCAAGATTTTTTGAATAAAGACAGTGGCTTTGGTGTCAGCCAACGCATGGAACAAGCTCGTCTTAAGCATAGCCAAGAAGAAAACCTCGCCCGTGCGATTGAGCAACTACAAAGTGTCAGCCGTGCCAAAGTCATTCTTGCGTTACCTAAAGAAAACGTCTTCGCCCGCAATGCCTCTAAACCGAGTGCAACTGTGGTGATCAATACCCGTCGCGGTGGCTTAGGTCAAGGTGAAGTCGATGCTATCGTCGATATTGTTGCTTCTGCAGTACAAGGTTTAGAACCATCAAGGGTGACGGTAACTGACTCTAACGGCCGTTTATTGAACTCTGGCAGCCAAGATGGCGCGTCTGCGACGGCTCGCCGTGAACTTGAATTAGTACAGCAAAAAGAAGCTGAATATCGCACTAAGATTGAATCGATTCTGGTGCCAATTCTAGGTCCTGATAATTTTACCTCTCAAGTCGACGTCAGTATGGATTTTACTGCTGTTGAGCAAACATCAAAGCGTTTTAACCCTGATTTACCAGCACTGCGCAGTGAAATGACCGTTGAAAATAACACCACTGGCGGCTCTTCTGGTGGGATCCCTGGCGCGTTATCCAATCAACCGCCAATGGAGTCTAATATTCCAGAAGATGCAACAAAAGCAGCAGAGTCAGCAACGGCTGCAGCAGGTAATTCGCACCGCGAAGCGACCCGTAACTTTGAATTAGATACCACCATTAGCCATACCCGCCAGCAAGTTGGTGCAGTGCGCCGCATTAGTGTGTCAGTCGCGGTGGACTTTAAACCTGGTGCCGCTGGAGAAAATGGTCAAGTAGCCCGTGTTGCCCGTACCGAACAAGAACTGACCAATATCCGTCGTTTGCTTGAAGGCGCGGTTGGTTTTAGCTCACAACGGGGTGATGTGCTGGAAGTGGTAACTGTTCCCTTTATGGATCAATTGGTTGAAGATTTACCCGCACCTGAACTTTGGGAGCAACCTTGGTTTTGGCGTGCGATTAAGCTTGGGATTGGTGCGCTAGTGATTTTGGTGCTGATTCTAGCTGTGGTACGTCCTATGCTGAAACGCTTGATCTATCCTGACAGTGTGAATATGCCTGAGGATGGCAGATTAGGTAATGAATTAGCCGAAATTGAGGACCAATATGCGGCTGATACGCTAGGGATGCTCAATACTCAAGAGGCGGAATACAGTTATGCTGACGATGGCTCAATTCATATCCCTAATCTTCACAAAGATGATGATATGATTAAAGCTATCCGTGCGCTCGTGGCGAATGAGCCTGAGCTCTCTACTCAAGTCGTGAAAAACTGGTTACAAGACAATGGCTGAGAATAAAACGAAAGAAGTGGCTCCTGCGGCCGCACCTGCCTTTAATATCAAAGATATTAGTGGCGTTGAAAAGACCGCTATTTTACTCCTCAGTTTGAGTGAGGCTGATGCTGCATCCATTTTAAAACACTTAGAGCCGAAGCAAGTGCAAAAAGTGGGTATGGCCATGGCGGCAATGGATGAGTTTGGTCAGGAAAAAGTTATCGGGGTACATAAGCTGTTTCTTGATGATATTCAAAAGTATTCTTCAATTGGTTTCAACAGTGAAGAGTTCGTCCGTAAAGCCTTAACCGCCGCGCTGGGTGAAGATAAAGCGGGTAATCTGATTGAACAGATTATCATGGGCAGTGGCGCTAAAGGTTTGGACTCGTTGAAGTGGATGGATGCACGCCAAGTGGCGACCATTATTCAAAACGAACATCCCCAGATCCAAACGATTGTGTTGTCTTATCTAGAACCCGATCAAGCGGCGGAAATTTTTGGTCAATTCCCTGAGAATACCCGCTTAGACTTGATGATGCGTATTGCAAATCTTGAAGAAGTGCAGCCCGCTGCACTGCAAGAGCTGAATGACATCATGGAGAAACAGTTCGCCGGTCAAGGTGGCGCACAGGCCGCAAAAATGGGTGGCTTAAAAGCGGCTGCCAACATAATGAACTACTTAGACACGGGTATCGAAAGCCAGTTGATGGAAACCATGCGCGAGTCTGATGAAGAAATGGCGCAGCAAATCCAAGATTTGATGTTTGTATTTGAAAACTTAATCGATGTCGATGACCGCGGTATTCAAGCCCTGTTGCGTGAAGTGCAGCAAGATGTACTGATGAAGGCGCTCAAAGGCACAGATGATCAGCTGAAAGAAAAAATATTGGGTAACATGTCAAAACGTGCCGCTGAATTATTGCGTGATGATCTTGAAGCTATGGGCCCAATCCGTATCAGTGAAGTGGAAGTCGCACAAAAAGAAATCCTGTCTATTGCTCGTCGCTTAAGTGACAGCGGCGAAATCATGTTAGGCGGCGGTGGTGGCGATGAGTTCCTCTAATCCGAGCGACAATAAATTGTTGAATAAGGTCTTGAGCGAAGGAGATGTCGAATTTAGTCACTGGGCGCTGCCAGATGTGACTGAAGCCGATGATGATTCTATCTCAAATCTGTTCGGCCATTCGAATCATCAAGCCGCTAAGTCGACTACAGTGGAAAGTGTTTCTCCACCGACTATGGCTGAGATTGAAGACATTCGTGCCCAAGCCGAAGAAGAAGGCTTTAGCGAAGGTAAGCAGCAAGGGTATGAGCAAGGGCTAGAAAAAGGGCGTTTAGAAGGGTTAGAGCAGGGCCATACTGAAGGGCTCGCCCAAGGGCATGAGCAAGGATTAGAAACCGGTTTAGCCCAAGCAAAAATATTGCTCTCGCGTTTTGAAACCTTATTAGCCCAATTTGAAAAACCATTGCAATTGCTCGATGGCGATATTGAACTCTCTCTAATGAACCTGAGTATGACATTAGCGAAATCTGTCATTGGCCACGAATTAAAAACTCATCCAGAACAAGTGCTTTCGGCATTGCGTTTAGGTATTGAATCGCTGCCGATAAAAGAACAAACGATCACAATCCGCTTGCATCCTGACGATGTTATTTTAGTCGAACAACTTTATTCCACCGCCCAACTGACCCGCAGTAAGTGGGAACTTGAAGTTGACCCTTCCTTAAGCCCTGGTGACTGTATTCTCAGTAGTCATCGTTCTTTAGTCGATTTGACCCTCGCATCGCGCATCGATGCTGTGTTTGAGTCCTTACGGAACCAACATACTCACTTAAGTGATAAGCAGCGTCAACTGCAAGAGGCGATAGAGGTTGAAGATACCGCTAAACACGTTGCGGCTTCTGAGGCCGTGGGATCAGAGCTTGATGCTCAGGTTGTCGATACGGTTTCTCAACATGCTGAGGATATACAATTTGCCTCAAACACAGGTGAGCAATTAGAGGCAAAATCAGATGCAAAATCGCCAACATCAACTGCTGAATAGACTTAATCATCATCAGGGTAAGGTGCCACCATTTCGCGCAGTGGCCAGTGGTCAACTGGTGCGTGTTGTTGGCTTAACGTTAGAAGCAAGCGGTTGCCGTGCGCCTGTGGGCAGCTTATGTTCGATTGAAACCATGGCGGGCGAGTTAATCGCCGAAGTTGTAGGCTTTGATGGCGAACTCCTTTATTTAATGCCTATCGAAGAATTACGTGGGGTATTACCCGGTGCGCGGGTTGTGCCTTTAGGGGAACAAACTGGACTCAATGTTGGTTTATCCCTGCTAGGACGCGTACTCGATGGTAACGGTGTGCCTTTAGATGGTTTAGGCGCTTTGCAGACCGACCAACAAGCGCCAAGACATAGCGCTGCCATTAATCCTCTATCTCGCCGTGCCATTACTGAACCGCTGGACGTTGGTGTTCGCGCTATCAACGCTATGCTGACTGTGGGCAAAGGCCAACGTATGGGCTTGTTTGCGGGCTCAGGTGTAGGTAAGAGTGTGCTCTTAGGTATGATGACTCGCGGTACTACCGCCGACATTATTGTGGTTGGGCTAGTGGGTGAGCGTGGCCGGGAAGTGAAAGAGTTTATTGAGGAAATTCTTGGTGAGAAAGGTCGAGCGCGTTCAGTCGTTGTTGCTGCGCCTGCGGATACATCGCCTCTGATGCGTCTTCGCGCCTGTGAAACCTCGACTCGTATTGCCGAATATTTCCGCGATTTAGGCTATAACGTTTTATTGCTTATGGACAGTTTAACGCGCTACGCCCAAGCGCAGCGGGAAATTGCTTTGGCTGTGGGTGAACCGCCTGCGACTAAAGGTTATCCGCCTTCTGTGTTTGCAAAATTGCCACGTTTAGTTGAGCGCGCCGGAAACGGTGGCCCTGGACAAGGTTCAATTACGGCATTTTATACTGTGCTGACGGAAGGGGATGATCAACAGGATCCGATTGCCGATGCTTCGCGGGCGATCCTCGATGGCCACATAGTCTTGTCACGTTCGCTTGCGGATTCGGGGCACTATCCTGCGATTGATATTGAAGCTTCTATTAGCCGAGTCGCGCCTATGGTGATCTCCAATGAACATTTGGAAGCCATGCGCCGCGTGAAACAAACCTATTCCTTGTATCAGCAAAATCGAGATTTGATTTCTATTGGGGCCTATGCCCAAGGAAGCGATCCTCGCATTGATAATGCGATACGACTGCAGCCAGCAATGAATGCTTTTTTGCGCCAAACCATGCGTGATGCATTTAGCTTTGCCGATAGCCAAGTCATGCTTGGGCAACTTGCTGCACAGTGCAAATAATGGCGTCATCGAATTAATCGAGGTCTAGTATGGCTAACGCCGATCCCTTGCTGTTAGTGTTAAAGCTTGCCAATGATGCCGAAGAACAAGCGGCGTTATTGTTAAAATCTGCGCAGTTAGAGTGTCAAAAACGGTTGAATCAACTCAGTGCTCTGAATAACTATCGCTTAGAATACATGAAGCAAATGCAATCCCAGCAAGGTCAAGCCATCAGTGCTAGTCACTATCACCAGTTTCACCGTTTTATTCGTCAGATCGATGACGCTATTATCCAGCAAAATCACGTCGTAGCCGACGGTGAAAAGCAAAAAGAATATCGACAACAACATTGGTTGGAAAAGCAAAAAAAACGTAAGGCAGTAGAATTACTCTTAGCCAGTAAAGAGAAGAAGCGTCAAGTGGTTGAACAAAAAAGGGAGCAAAAAATGACCGATGAATTTGCTTCCCAGCAATTTTATCGCCGTCATCAACGTTAGTGAAATGATAGGCATCTTTACTGCTTGCTAGCCGGATAGGCTCTTTAGTTTTTTTGTATTGATGGCATAAGCATCAATTCGGCACCTCTCAGTGTTAATTCTTTTCGATATGCTGTCGTAAAATCTGATGTTTTGGCATCTTATTTGCTTTGATTTAGTCCATGACCCTGCAACCGCAGTGTTTAATTGACGTTTCTACCTAGCCATTTCTTTTTTTGCTGGGTGATGTTTGGGAGCACTTATGCAACAAATGACCAATATCCTGTTAAGTAAAACAGGCAACTCTGCGGCCAATTCCGCTAAGACATCTTCCCAAGAGTCTAATAATGAAGACTTTTCATCTACACTTGCGTCAGTCACCGCTAGCTCATTTTCTATTTCTGCGTCTAAAAAAACCATTGCTAACACTGATGATGCTGTGCAGGTTACCTCTGCTGATAAAGTAAAAGATGACGATATATCAACTGATGACGCCGACGTGAATCTCATTTTTGCCCAAATTAGCATGGCAAATGATATGAAGAAAACGGCATCAGATGGAGATAGTTTGCCGCTAGCATTTTTAAATGCTGAAGAAGATATAACTGGTGAAGAAAATATTGATACTTCATCAGCTTTATTAACCGGCTCAGCATTGGCATCTACTGTTTCTGCTGAGATTGAACTGGCATCAGATATAGATGCCGATGAAGCGGGTTTTTCTGCTGAATTACAAAAGTTAGTTTCTACTAGCCCAGATATGGCAGCAATTTCAATCGCAGATGACGTGAAACCATCTTCTTTGACTGATAAGTCACTCGTACATATTCTTCCCATAGACCCAAATATACTTGAAGCGTCAGCGGATAGTGATGCTGTGATTGATCCAAATTTGACCGATGACGCTTCAGAATTACCTTTAGAAGACACTGAGCTTGTCTCTGCCACTGAAGTCGGGGTGAGCATAGATGAGTCTTTAGTTGAGAATGATGTCACACTTAATGCTGTGATTAATCAAGCGGGCTTAGCGAACAGTGCAACGATAAAGTCGGCAACCAACACTGCGGCAAAAGCAACGACTAGCAGCTCGACAGTGAATAGTCCCAATACGGGTAATATCGCTACCTCGGGAAATACTTTCGACCTGAATACCTTAGGCTCTTCAATTTCATCTGAACCATTAGATACAACATCTGTAACAGAAAGTGATCTTGATGGGAGTCCCAATTCCGATTTGGCTGCTAACCTATTACTGAAAGATGCTAAATTGACGGTTGCAATGGATATTCCCAGAGACGAAAGTTTTATGGATGATAGTAATACTTTCTCAGAACTTAAGTCGACATCATCCATACAGACACTCTCGATGTCACAATTAAATCGCCAAGAAACCATGCAAGTTCAGCTGTCATTGCGTCAAGGAGTAGAACAGCAAAACCAAATGCAGGAGATGATCCAACGATTTTCACCTGTGATGAAGCAGCAATTGATTACTATGGTGAGTCAAGGCATCCAACATGCGGAAATCCGGCTCGATCCCCCTGAGCTTGGGCATATGTTGGTAAAGATCCAAGTGCATGGCGACCAAACCCAAGTACAGTTCCATGTTACTCAGCCGCAAACGCGTGATCTGGTTGAACAAGCTATGCCAAGATTACGTGAGTTATTGCAAGAGCAAGGGATGCAGTTGGCTGACAGCCATGTTTCTCAAGGCGATCAAGGTGAGCGTCGGGAAGGTAGTTTCGGTGATGGCAGCAGTTCAAATGCGGCTGATATGAATGAAATCTCGGCAGAAGAGTTACATTTAGGTTTAAATCAAGCGATTAGTGTAACTTCAGGTATAGATTATTACGCTTAAGCAGGTAACCTATAGCAATGACTGACATAATTACGTTTCAAATAAAACTGTAATGAGTTTCCGCCTAAATTAAAGAGAATAGTGATGGCTAAGGAAGAATCGTTAGAACTTGAAAGTACTGAAGAGCCTAAGAGTAAGAAGAAACTATTTATTTTTGCTGGTGTAGGCGTTTTAGTCGCGCTGTTAATCGGTGGCGGTGTCTGGTTCTTTATGGGAAGCAGTACCGAAGAGGTTCCCGCCGTAGCAGCAGATAGTGCTGTTCAGGCTGAAGTCCCAGCATCAGGAGAAGTGGCTACCGCATCATACGTACCTATGCCGCGTCCTTTCTTATTCAACTTACCTGGGCCTGATAGGGCTCGTTTAGTTGAGATTAAAGTGCAGCTTATGGTGCGTGGTACCGATGATGATGTGCTAACACAAAAACATATTCCGCTGATTGAAGATGCGCTTTTAACGACCTTTAGTGGTGCAGATGTGCAAAAGCTCAGCACGCAAGCGGGGAAAGATGAGTTACGGCAGTTAGCACTTCTGAGTGTGCAAAATACTCTACAGTCAGTAACTGGGCGTAAAGTTGTCGAGAAAGTACTATTTACCGGTTTTGTAATGCAATAACCCTTTAACTTCAGCACCAAAAGAGGCGAAGGCAATATAGTGAGTGATTTATTAAGCCAAGACGAAATTGATGCGCTATTGCACGGGGTTGATGACGTCGATGATGACGAAATTGACGCTGTTGGAGAAGATGCCCGTTCCTACGATTTCTCTTCCCAAGATCGAATAGTTCGTGGGCGTATGCCGACGCTGGAAATCGTGAATGAGCGTTTTGCGCGCCATTTGCGCATCAGCATGTTTAATATGATGCGCCGAGCGGCCGAAGTGTCGATCAACGGTGTACAGATGCTCAAGTTTGGTGAGTACGTACATACGCTTTTTGTTCCTACTAGCTTGAATATGGTGCGTTTTAGCCCACTCAAAGGCACAGCATTGATCACCATGGAAGCGCGACTGGTATTTATCCTAGTGGATAACTTCTTTGGTGGCGATGGGCGTTTCCATGCCAAGATTGAAGGGCGAGAATTTACGCCGACAGAAAGACGAATAGTACAGTTACTGCTTAAGATTATATTTGAAGATTATAAAGATGCTTGGGCGCCCGTAATGGATGTTGAGTTTGATTATTTGGACTCTGAAGTCAATCCCGCCATGGCGAACATTGTTAGTCCTACCGAAGTTGTGGTGATTAATTCATTCCATATTGAAGTCGATGGAGGCGGTGGTGATTTTCATATCACTATGCCTTACTCCATGATTGAACCTATCCGAGAGTTACTCGATGCGGGTGTGCAAAGTGACAAGCAAGATACTGATATGCGTTGGTCACAGGCATTGCATGATGAAATCATGGATGTGAAGGTCGGGTTCGATGCCAATATTGTTGAACATGAATTAACGCTCAAAGAGGTTATGAATTTTAAAGCGGGCGATATTATTCCTATTGAGTTACCCGAGTTTATCATGATGAAAATCGAGGATTTACCGACATATCGTTGTAAAATGGGCCGTTCTAGAGATAACCTAGCGCTTAAAATATGTGAGAAAATCCCTCGGCCAGAGACAGTTAAATCTGAGCTGCAATTGGTGACGCGTAAGGGTAAATCTCGTGATATATCAGAATTATAAGGTGAAGTAAGATGAGCACAGACGATACGGATGATTGGGCTGCAGCAATGGCAGAACAAGCGTTAGAAGAAGCCAACGCAATTGAACTCGATGAGCTGGTTGATGATTCAAGACCTATTTCTAAGGCAGAAGCGGCTAAGTTAGATACAATTTTAGATATTCCTGTCACCATTTCGATGGAAGTGGGCCGTAGCTATATTAGTATTCGAAACTTATTACAACTTAACCAAGGTTCTGTGGTTGAGTTAGATAGAGTTGCAGGTGAACCGTTAGATGTGATGGTCAATGGCACGCTTATCGCTCACGGTGAAGTGGTGGTGGTAAACGATAAATTCGGTATTCGCTTAACGGATGTGATCAGTCAAACTGAGCGAATTAAAAAGCTTAAATAATTCGAGATGTAAAAGTCGTTGGAACTTTAAATGAGCACATCGGTAATACAGAGTTTAGTGGTAGCGGTTCAAGCGAGTGCCGATAGCCTCGGTGGGGAAGGCGCAGCGAATATTGCTTCAATAGCGCCTGCTGCAAACATGGCAGAACCTTCTCAAGTTGCGACCTTAGCAAGTATGTTAGGCGGCTTGATTCTGGTTTTATTATTAATTTTCGCGTTAGCTTATTTACTGAGAAGGTTTAATTTAGTCCCCACGACCAATGGCGTACTAAAGACCATTGCTGTGACTTCCCTCGGTCAAAAAGAGCGTTTAGTCTTGGTTCAGGTGGGGGAACAGCAATATTTGCTTGGGGTTAGCTCGCAGCAGGTGAGTTTGATTGATAAGTTAGCTGAACCTATCCATCTAGAAGCTGATTCGTTTGCGAGTCGATTACGCCAGGCGAAATTAAAACAATGACAACACGTATCCTCGCGTTAGTTGGGTTAGTTATGCTGCTATTGATGCCGTCAGCATGGGCCGCAGATGGCGTCTTACCTGCTGTAACAGTAACAACGGCGCCAGACGGCTCAACGGAATATTCGGTCACAATGCAGATTTTACTGCTGATGACATCGCTGAGTTTTTTACCTGCGATGCTCATCATGTTGACCTCTTTCACGCGGATTATCATTGTCCTTTCGATATTACGCCAAGCCATTGGATTACAACAGACTCCATCTAATCAAGTCTTAATTGGCATGAGTTTGTTCATGACTTTTTTTATCATGGCACCGGTATTCGACCGGATTTATGATGAAGGGGTGAAGCCTTATATCGATGAGCAATTAACCTTGCAGCAAGCGTTTGATAAAGGGAAAGAGCCGCTGAGAGGCTTTATGTTGGGCCAAGTAAGAACGACGGATTTAAAGACCTTTATTGAGATTTCTGGCTATAAGGACATTAAGTCTCCCGAAGAAGCACCCATGAGTGTGTTAGTGCCCGCTTTCATTACCAGTGAGTTAAAAACCGCATTTCAGATTGGCTTTATGCTATTTGTGCCTTTTTTAGTACTCGATTTAGTGGTGGCGAGTATCTTGATGGCTATGGGGATGATGATGTTATCCCCCATGATAGTGTCGCTGCCGTTTAAGATCATGTTGTTTGTGCTCGTCGATGGTTGGAGCTTAGTCCTCGGGACATTAGCGAATAGTTTCGGATAGCCAAGGGAGAGTAAACACATGAGTCCTGAGGCGCTAATTGATATTTTTCGTGAAGCTCTCGCTGTTATCGTCATGATGGTGTCTGCTATTGTGTTGCCTGGGCTGGGAATTGGGTTAATTGTTGCTGTGTTTCAAGCGGCGACTTCTATTAACGAGCAGACCTTAAGTTTCCTTCCGCGTTTGTTAGTGACACTTTTTGGCCTAATGTTTATGGGACATTGGTTAGTTGAAACCCTGATGGACTTTTTCATCGAGATGGTGAATCGCATTCCTCAAGTGATAGGCTAACGCGATGGAGCTGCTGCTCGATACCTTAATGCAAACCATTGCTGCTTATATTTGGCCATTGTTTCGCGTCGCGAGCATGTTGATGGTCATGGTGGTATTTGGGGCGGCAACGACACCAACACGAGTTCGCTTATTATTGGCGATGGCAATTACCTTTGCGATAGCACCCGTTCTTCCTCCAACTCAAAATGTGGATTTATTTTCGTTAAGCGCAGTATTCATCACGGCGCAGCAAATTATTATCGGTGTTGCCATGGGGTTTGTGACTCAAATGGTGATGCAAGTCTTTGTGCTCACTGGACAGATCATTGGTATGCAGACCAGTTTAGGCTTTGCCTCTATGGTTGACCCTGGTTCTGGCCAACAAACACCCGTTATTAGTAACTTTTTTCTTTTATTGGCGACATTGATTTTCTTAGCTGTAGACGGCCATCTTTTGATGATCCGTATGCTAGTGGCAAGCTTTGAAACTTTGCCGATTTCTAATCAAGGCTTAACACTGACAAGTTATCGATCGTTGGCTGATTGGGGATCGTATATGTTTGGTGCGGCACTCACTATGTCGATATCTGCGATTATCGCCTTATTATTAGTCAACTTGTCCTTCGGGGTCATGACCCGCGCCGCGCCGCAATTAAATATTTTCTCTATTGGTTTTCCGATCACTATGATTGGTGGGCTGTTTATTCTGTGGTTAACCCTAACACCGGTAATGGCACACTTCGATGAAGTATGGTCGACGGCTCAATTGCTGCTTTGCGATATGTTAGCGCTCCAATGTAACGCTGATGGCTTGATATGATGGGATTAGGAGAAGCCCATGGCTGAAGAATCAAGTGGCGAACGTACAGAGGAACCCACGGGGAGGCGTCTAGAACAGGCGCGGGAAAAAGGACAGATTGCACGTTCGAAAGAACTCGGGACTGCAGCGGTATTGATTTCGGCGGCATGTGGGTTTTATATGCTAGGCCCGAGTTTGGCCATTAGCTTAACTCGGGTGTTTGAAATTGTATTTACCATGGATAGGGCGCAAATTTTTGATACTAATGAAATGTTCAACGTGTGGGGTGTTGTTGCGAGTGAAATAGCCTGGCCCATGGCTAAAATTATGCTACTGATTGTGGTTGTTGCGTTTATCGGTAACGTCTCTCTTGGAGGGATCAATTTTTCGACCCAAGCTATGATGCCAAAAGCCAGTAAAATGAGTCCCCTTGCTGGTTTTAAACGCATGTTTGGCGTACAGGCTCTGGTTGAACTCACCAAAGGCATTGCAAAATTTTCGGTAGTAGCGTTTTCTGCTTATTTTTTATTAAGCTTCTACTTCAATGACATCATGTTGCTGTCTAGCGACCATCTTCCTGGTAATGTTTACCATGCATTAGATTTGTTGGTTTGGATGTTTATCCTGTTATGTTCCTCGATTTTGTTTATTGTCGTCATCGATGTGCCATTTCAACTTTGGAATCACAACAAACAACTTAAGATGACCAAACAAGAAGTAAAAGATGAATATAAAGACACTGAGGGTAAACCTGAGGTGAAAGGGCATATACGGCAGATGCAACGTGAACTAGCACAAAGGCGTATGATGGCTGAAGTGCCAAATGCCGATGTGATTGTCGTTAACCCTGAGCATTTTGCCGTTGCGATTAAATACGATGTGCAGCGCTCTGCGGCTCCCTTTGTGATAGCGAAAGGTGTTGATGATGTGGCCTTTAAAATACGTGAGATTGCCCGCGCGCACAATATTGCGATTGTCTCGGCCCCACCACTTGCAAGGGCGATTTACCATACGACTAAGTTAGACCAGCAGATCCCTGAAGGTTTGTTTACTGCTGTCGCACAGATTTTGGCTTATGTATTCCAGCTGCGCCAATATCAAAAAGGACGCGGCCGTAAACCTATTCCTGTCCCACTTAATCAACCTATACCAGATGAATTGAAATATTGAACCACTAGTCTCAGATGGTAGTCATTGGTAAAGCTGATGATGTCGAGTTCATTTGTTTTTTATAGCTAATTTTATGTATATCAATCAGTCACAGTACATATCTTTCCTTCATTAATGGCTTTAATCTTGTTGGCGCGTTTTTTGCTTTACGCTATTACACGTCAAAGTTTAGGTTATAGCGAATGGATGTTAAAGCGACTCTTGGTCAAGTAAAACAAATTAGGCTCAGCACTTTTAAAGGCATTGGCACGCCGGTGGTTGTGCTTGCTGCATTGGCCATGATTGTTTTACCTATCCCTCCATTTCTATTAGACATACTCTTTTCATTCAACATTGCGTTAGCTCTCATCGTATTGCTGGTGGCTATTTATACCGATAGACCCTTAGATTTTGCTGCCTTCCCAACTGTGTTACTGGTGGCGACGTTATTACGTCTTGCGCTCAACGTTGCCTCTACTCGTGTGGTTTTACTTGAGGGTCATAATGGCGGTGATGCCGCGGGTAAGGTGATTGAAGCCTTCGGTTCTGTGGTGATCGGTGGTAACTATGCCGTTGGTCTAGTGGTATTTATCATTTTGATTATCATCAACTTTGCGGTGGTGACTAAAGGTGCAGGTCGTATCGCAGAAGTCAGTGCCCGCTTTACCTTGGATGCTATGCCTGGTAAGCAAATGGCAATCGATGCTGACTTAAATGCTGGAACCTTAAATCAAGACCAAGCGAGAATACGCCGTGCCGAAGTGACCCGTGAAGCCGATTTCTATGGTGCGATGGACGGTGCGTCCAAATTCGTTAAAGGGGATGCGATTGCCGGTATCATGATCTTAGTGATCAACATCGTAGGTGGTTTCATCATAGGGATTGTGCAGCATGGCTTAAGTTTCTCTGAAGCGGTTGAAATTTATACCTTACTGACTATCGGTGATGGTTTAGTGGCGCAGATCCCTGGTCTATTATTGTCAATCGCCGCAGCCTTGATGGTGACTCGTCAAAACGAGTCAGGTGATATGGGCCAAATGATGATGAGTCAGATGTTTGACAGTCATAAGTCATTGGGTATCGCCGCCGGAGTCCTGTTTGTAATGGGTATTGTTCCTGGTATGCCGCACATGGCGTTTTTAAGCTTTGCCTTTATGACTGCTGGTGCAGCTTATTTTGTTTATAAACGAAATGAAAACAAACGTCTTAAAGCGCTAGAACAAGTGAAATCGGGTCCAATAGAAAGACAAGATAAAGAGCCTAAAGAGCTAGGTTGGGACGATGTACATCATGTTGATACTATTGGTCTTGAGGTTGGATATCGTTTGATCCCTCTGGTAGACAAGGGCCAAGGTGGCGAGTTACTAAGCCGCATTAAAGGCGTGCGTAAAAAGTTGTCTCAGGAACTAGGCTTCTTAGTGCCCGCGGTGCATATTCGCGATAACTTAGATTTATCGCCTAATGCGTATCGCATTTCATTAATGGGCGTCGTCGTCGGAGAGGCAGATATTCGTCATGATTGCGAATTGGCGATCAACCCTGGTCAAGTCTATGGCAAACTCGATGGTATCGAAACGCGCGATCCCGCCTTTGGCCTTGAAGCCGTATGGATCGCCCCTGAGTTACGTGAGCACGCACAAACATTAGGTTATACCGTCGTCGATGCCGCCACTGTTGTTGCAACTCATATTAGTCAATTACTCACAAATAATGCCGCTAAGTTGTTAGGCTACGAAGAAGTGCAACAACTGATGGATATGCTTGCGAAACACTCACCTAAGCTGGTTGATGGCTTTATTCCAGATATTATGCCACTAGGACATGTCGTAAAAGTGATGCAGAACCTATTAAATGAAGGGGTTTCAGTTAGAGACTTGCGTACTATAGTGCAAACTTTGTTAGAATATGGCACTAAGAGCAATGACACTGAAGTCTTGACTGCCGCTGTACGTATCGCTTTGAAACGTATGATAGTTCAGGAAATCTCTGGCCCAGAGCTCGAAATCCCCGTCATTACTTTGGCGCCAGAGTTGGAACAGATGTTGCATCAGTCAATGCAAGCAACCGGTGGTGATGGTCCTAATATTGAACCCGGTCTTGCAGAACGCATGCAGCAGTCCCTTGCCGATGCGGCTCAAAAGCAAGAAATGGTCGGACAACCCGCCATATTGTTGACGTCAGGTATGTTACGCGCGACGCTGTCACGCTTTGTTAAACATACTATTCCTAATCTCAGAGTCATTTCATATCAAGAAATACCTGATGAGAAGCAAATACGTATCGTATCTGCAGTCGGCCAGTAGAGGACGCATAAGTGAAGATTAAACGATTTTTTGCCAAAGACATGCGCGCCGCACTGGCCCAAGTGAAAGAAACACTCGGCTCAGATGCCGTCATTATGTCAAATAAAAAAGTGAACGGTGGCATCGAAATTGTCGCTGCCGTTGACTATGACGAACCTAAAGCAAAAACTGCAGCCACTGCGCCAGCACCGACCTTTATGGACGTGAGCGACGATCTCGTGTCCCTCGGTGCTAAGCAGCCAGTCCGTGTAGAAACTCGCGCTAAGCCAGCCGCACCTGCAGACTCATTACAAGCCTTACTTGAGAAGCAGCAAAGCCGTTTGAATCAACAAATGTCACATCAGCAAGTTGATGCTGAGTTACCTGCATGGGCTAAGGGCCTACAAGCCCCTACTGCTGTGAAACCAGAACGTCGTGAAGCGCCTTCCTCGTTTGATAAAAAGCCACAAACATCACAGAAACAAAGTGCTGATATTGAAGCTATGCGTGATGAATTAGCATCACTGCGTAATTTACTGACACATCAAGTATCCTCCTTGATGACGGAACATAAAAAACGCATCGATCCCGTCGGTGCTATGCTCGAAGCCAAATTACTTGAGGCTGAATTCTCCCCTGCCGTTGCAAATAAATTAGCCGCGCTGAGTCAGCATTATACGCCGGCTGAATTAGTCAGAGCATTACCACAAAGTCTCGCTAATATGCTTGATAATCAGGGCGATGACATTGTTAAGCAGGGCGGAGTGGTTGCATTAGTTGGTCCTACTGGGGTTGGTAAAACAACGTCATTAGCTAAACTTGCTGCCCGTTTTGCGGCACATCATGGTGCTGAACATGTTGCTTTAATTACCACAGATCATTATCGCATCGGAGCCTATGAGCAATTAGCAACTTATGGCAAAATAATGGGCTGCCCAGTAAAGCAAGCTCATGATCTAAATGAATTAGAGCAAATTCTCTATCAGTTTAGGAATCGCAAGCTAGTATTGATAGATACGGCTGGCATGGGACAGCGAGATATGCGCCTTTACCAGCAACTTGATAATTTAACTGCAAATAGCAGGATACCTATCCGCAGTTATCTGGTACTGTCTGCGACAGGGCAGCGCCGTGTGCTGCAAGATGCAGTCAATCATTTTAAACGCATTCCCCTATCTGGTGTCGTTCTCACAAAACTCGATGAATCTGTGTCGTTAGCAGGGGCATTAAGTGTGTTGATCCAAAACGGATTACCATTAAGTTATATTACTGATGGACAAAGAGTTCCTGAAGATATGAAAGTTGCGGATACCCTAGATTTAGCCCAGCAGGCACTCGCAGCGTTAGATAGTACAGAACAACAATCATTACAAGACACAGCGTGGTCAGATAATATGGCCTGTGCATTTGAGTAGATTTATGACCCTGGATCAAGCAAGTGGTTTACGTATGATGAATCAACCCTATAACGAAAAAGTGAAAGTAATCGCGGTCACTGGTGGCAAAGGAGGCGTGGGTAAAACCAGCGTTTCTATTAATACTGCTGTGGCATTAGCCGAAAAAGGCAAGCGTGTTTTGGTACTTGACGCTGACCTTGGCTTAGCAAACGTCGACGTCATGCTGGGTATTCGTGCCGAGCGTAACCTCTCTCACGTGCTCTCTGGTGATGCAGAGCTTGACGATATTATCGTGCGTGGTCCAAAGGGGATAGGCATAGTTCCAGCCACCTCAGGAACACAGGGGATGGTGGAATTAAGCCCTGCACAACATGCTGGATTAATCCGAGCATTTAGCGAGATGCGGACTCAGTTTGATATTCTAGTCGTAGATACCGCGGCTGGGATCTCAGATATGGTGCTCAGTTTCTCACGTGCTTCGCAGGATGTGTTAGTCGTTGTTTGTGATGAACCCACTTCGATTACCGATGCCTACGCCCTGATTAAAATTCTCAGCCGTGAGCATGGCGTGTTCCGTTTTAAAATAGTTGCCAATATGGTGCGTAGTTTACGCGAAGGTATGGAATTATTTGCTAAACTCAGTAAAGTGACCGACAGATTTTTAGATGTTGCACTTGAATTAGTCGCCACGATTCCATTTGACGAAAACTTACGTAAATCTGTTCGTAAACAAAAATTGGTGGTTGAAGCTTATCCTAAATCACCAGCGGCAATTGCTTATCAAGGATTGGCAAATAAAATTTTGAGCTGGCCTGTGCCGCAGCAACCTGGTGGGCATTTGGAGTTTTTCGTTGAGCGTTTAGTACAACGACCAGATTTTCAAGAGGAAAAAACGAGTGAATAAAGCCGCTGCGTATACTTGTTTAGACAATAAATCGTCGATCGTTGAACAGTATGCTCCGTTGGTTAAAAGAATTGCGCATCATTTACTCGCCAGACTACCTGCATCTGTGCAGTTAGATGATTTACTCCAAGCTGGGATGATGGGGTTACTAGAAGCATCATCCAAGTTTGATGGTGGCAAGGGTGCGAAATTTGAAACCTTCGCCGGCATACGCATACGTGGAGCCATGTTAGATGAAATTCGTCGTGGCGACTGGGTCCCTCGTTCCGTTCATCGTAACAATCGTAAGGTTGCACACGCTATTGATGAGTTAGAGCAAGAACTGGGCCGTGATGCACGCGACACAGAAATTGCAGAAAAACTTGATATGACGCTCGATGAGTACCATCATATTCTTAACGATGTTTCTGTCGGAAAAATCATAGGGATAGAAGATTTAGGCGTATCTCAGGATATACTTACAGTGAGTGATCGGTCCGATGATGATTCATTTGAAGCATTAGCTGAGAACCAATTTCATTCTGCTCTGGTTGAGGCAATTAAATTATTGCCTGAAAGAGATGCATTAGTGTTATCCCTGTACTACGATGAAGCATTGAATTTAAAAGAGATTGGCGCCATTCTTGAAGTCAGTGAATCGCGGGTTAGCCAGATATTAAGTCAGGCAATGTTGCGATTGAAAGCTAAACTCAAGCACTGGACATAAGTATAATTATTAATCGAGCACAGAATGTCAGCTCACCGGAGGAAACCTTGGACAAGAATATGAAGATTCTCATTGTTGACGATTTTTCGACAATGAGGCGTATCATCAAGAACTTGTTGCGAGACTTGGGGTTTAATAACACCCAAGAAGCAGACGATGGCTCAACAGCCCTGCCGATGTTGCAAAAGGGGGATTTTGATTTTGTTGTTACAGATTGGAATATGCCTGGTATGCAAGGAATCGATCTGTTAAAAGCAATTCGCGCTGATGATTCGCTAAAGCATTTACCCGTATTAATGGTAACTGCTGAAGCAAAACGTGAACAGATTATTGCTGCCGCTCAAGCGGGAGTGAATGGTTATGTGGTTAAGCCTTTTACCGCTGCAACGCTGAAAGAGAAGTTAGATAAAATATTCGAACGACTCGCTTGAGCAAGGATGAGCTATGAAGTCACAAACATCAGGGCTCATCACGCTCGAGCAAGCTCAGCATTTAGTTGAATTATTAAGTGCAGGTGAGCAAAGTCAGGCAGATGATTTATTTCGGGAGCTTGCTGCTCCACTGCAACGAGAATTATTCGAAGAAGTAGGTAAATTAACTCGGCAACTTCATAGTGCGCTGATGGATTTTCAAGTTGATAATCGTCTTGCTGAATTAGCCAATACAGAGATCCCCGATGCCAAGCAACGTTTAAATTACGTTATTGACATGACCGAACAAGCTGCAAATAAAACCATGGATGCGGTTGAAGAATGTTTACCTTTGGCTAATGCCGTGACCGTAAATATTCAAAATGTCATGCCATCTTGGGACAGATTAATGCGACGCGAGATAGCGCTGACTGAATTTAAGGGCCTTTGTCACGATGTACAAGACCTTATGTCTCGTAGTGCAAATGACTCGACTCGATTACGTGAATTGCTTAATCAAATTTTGATGGCGCAAGATTTTCAAGACTTAACAGGACAAATAATACGTCGTGTTATTGATCTAGTAATGGAAGTAGAAAGTAATCTGGTTTCTATGCTGACGGTATTTGGTGAGCAACCTATGATTGAAAGTCAGATTGCTCAGAAAAATAATATTGAAGCAGAAGGCCCGATAATGAATGCCGAGCTTCGTCAAGATGTGGTAACGGGTCAAGACGAAGTGGATGATCTTCTATCGAGTCTGGGTTTCTAACTGGGAGTCAATTTGATGGCCTTTGATGTAGATGAAGAGATACTCCAGGACTTTTTAATCGAAGCCGGTGAAATTTTAGAGCTTCTGCAAGAGCAACTCGTTGCGCTTGAAAATAATCCTGATGATACTAACTTGCTGAACGCCATTTTTCGAGGTTTTCATACCGTTAAAGGTGGTGCTGGCTTTCTTAGCTTAACTCCCATGGTGGATGTTTGTCATGAGGCTGAGAATACCTTCGATTTATTGCGGACAGGCAAGCGTAGCGTTAACGCAGAGTTGATGGATATTATTTTGCAGGCTGTTGATGCAATTAATACCATGTTTGCGCAAACCCAGCAGGGCGAGCAACAAGACCCCGCTGATTCAGGTTTGCTAGCGAGACTTAAAATGCTCAGTTCAGGTGCGCCTTTGCCATCTGAAGTCGCTTCTGCCAAGGTTGTAGAGCCAGAACCTGTTGTTGAAGTCATTATTGATACTCCTACCCTTCAAGAAATCCCTGCTGATATAAGTGATAACTCATCTTCCATTGAAAATACGTCTTCAAGTATCGATGATATCAATGATGCTGAATTTGAAGCTTTATTGGATGCGCTTCATGGTTCAGGAAAGGGACCTGCGGTCGCTGCTACCACATTTGTATCTGAGCCAGTTGCTGCAAAGCCTGCTGCATCAACTAAAACACCTTCAACATCAGGTGATGACATCACTGATGATGAGTTCGAGGCGTTACTGGATGAACTTCATGGTTCAGGTAAATTTAAAGCTGAGGCTGAAGTGCCTGTTAAGCCTAAGGTTGTGGCAACACCTGCGCCTCAACCGATTGTAGATGCTGATGAAATTACCGATGATGAGTTTGAACGATTACTTGATGAACTCCATGGGAAAGGCGGAGCACCTGCGAAAGCTGAAGTAAAAGCGCCTACGCCCCCTGTTGCGACTGTAGCACCTACTGCTGCACTACATGCTCCTGCGCCAGTTAAAGCCGCAGTACCAGCTCCAGTCGTTGCTGCAAAACCTAAGGTGGAAATTGCGGTTGTCGATAAAGCACCTGCTAAGGCTAGCTCTGCGAATGTGCCTCAGGGTGAAACAACAGTACGTGTAGATACCGCACGACTCGACCAGATCATGAATATGGTGGGTGAGTTAGTGTTAGTGCGTAATCGATTGGTGAGCTTAGGCATCAGCCGTGATGATGAGGAGATGTCGAAAGCTCTTGCGAACTTAGATCTCGTTACTGCCGATTTGCAAGGCGCTGTGATGAAAACCCGTATGCAACCGATCAAGAAAGTGTTTGGTCGTTTCCCTCGGGTGGTACGTGATCTTGCTCGTACACTAAACAAAGAAATTGATTTGATCATGGTCGGTGAAGAAACTGACTTAGATAAAAACCTTGTTGAAGCGCTTGCCGATCCACTCGTCCACTTAGTGCGTAACTCTGTGGACCATGGTATCGAGATGCCAAACGAGCGTGAAGCCAGTGGTAAGCCAAGAACGGGAACGATTACCTTATCTGCAAGTCAGGAAGGCGACCATATACTGCTGAAAATCGAAGACGATGGCGCAGGAATGGATCCTGAGAAACTTAAAAAAATCGCGATAACACGTGGTGTACTCGATGAAGATTCTGCTTCGCGGATGACAGACAGCGAAGCCTATAATTTGATTTTTGCACCAGGTTTTTCAACTAAAGTTGAGATTTCAGATATTTCAGGCCGTGGTGTTGGGATGGACGTGGTAAAAACTCGTATCACCCAGCTTAATGGCACTGTACATATTGATTCTATGAAAGGTAAGGGAACGATACTTGAGATTAAAGTACCGTTAACATTAGCGATTATGCCTACCTTAATGGTCGATGTCGCTAAACAAGTGTTTGCATTACCTCTATCTAGCGTGAATGAGATTTTCCATCTCGATCTCACAAAAACCAATATTGTTGATGGGCAACTGACTGTCATAGTGCGTAATAAGGCAGTACCTTTGTTCTATTTGGAACACTGGCTACATAGAAACAAAACGACCTTTAAACATGGCGATAAAAAGCATGGTCATGTGGTTATCGTGCAATTAGGCATGATGCAAATTGGTTTTGTAGTGGATGCCTTAATAGGACAAGAAGAGGTCGTTATTAAACCTCTTGGCGCTATGTTACATGGCACACCTGGGATGGCTGGTGCGACAATTACATCGGATGGTGGTATTGCACTGATCTTAGATGTTCCTGGATTGCTAAAGCATTATGCGAAAAGTAAGAATTAGTTTCCAAGCTAAGGAATGGAATGGCCATTAAAGTATTAGTCGTTGATGACTCAAGTTTTTTCAGACGACGTGTTAGTGAAATAGTCAATCAAGATCCTGAACTGGAAGTTATCGCGACGGCCTCAAATGGGGCCGAAGCGGTGAAGTTGGCTGCTGAGCTTAATCCCCAAGTTATCACAATGGATATTGAGATGCCTGTCATGGATGGTATTACTGCTGTTCGTGAAATCATGGCTAAGTGTCCGACTCCGATCTTGATGTTTTCTTCTTTAACCCATGATGGCGCTAAAGCAACGTTAGACGCTTTAGATGCTGGTGCATTAGATTTTCTACCTAAACGTTTTGAAGATATTGCGACCAACAAAGATGATGCCATTTTATTGTTGCAACAAAGAGTTAAGGCATTGGGACGACGCAGAATGTTTCGTCCTATTGCACGTCCGGTGGTCTCGCCAACAACTAGCGCGCGTCCAAGTCCAACAGGTAGCGTTTTAGGTACAACCAGTATATCGGCTCATACGCCTGTCGCAGCTCCTGTTAGAACCTCAACGGCAACGACGATTCGTGCAAGTGGTAAGCAGTATAAATTATTGCTGATCGGTACATCTACTGGTGGTCCGGTTGCGCTGCAAAAAATACTCACGCAGTTTCCAGCAAACTATCCGCATCCTATTTTATTAATCCAGCATATGCCTGCTGCCTTTACCCCTGCATTTGCGAGTCGTTTAAATGGCTTATGTAAGATTGAAGTAAAAGAGGCCGCTAATGGCGATCTGCTTAAACCGGGTTGTGCATATTTAGCGCCGGGTGGTATGCAAATGATGGTTGAACGTACTGGAACAAGTGGCCGATTAAAAGTTATCGCTGGCAGTGCTGATATGAATTATAAGCCCTGTGTGGATATCACCTTTGCTTCTGCTTCTAAAGCCTTTAGTGGTGATGTGCTTGCTGTTGTATTAACTGGCATGGGGGCGGATGGCAGAGAAGGCGCACGGATGTTGAAAGCTGTAGGCGCTACCATTTGGGCGCAAGATGAAGCCAGTTGTGTGGTTTATGGTATGCCACAAGCCGTTGCGAGTGCAGGGATTGCCACCCAGTCAATAGCCTTAGACAACATGGCCGAATGTATTTTAAAAGAGTCTGTTCGTGTCTAAAAATCAATATCCGATGAGCACAAATAGTGTGCTCATCATCTTGTTGATGGGCATAGCCATTTTGGTTCTTGGTGCCTTAAGCCTTGATTACAAGCGTAAGAATAGTTTGCTGCAGGCGGATATAAAACGTTTGGAATCGACTCAGGTGCTGTTAATGGTACCTGACGAACAGGCTGAAGCCATTGCAACTTGGTTAGCGTCTCATCCCGATCAGACTAAAGCAATGTTGCAATTAGCGGCTCCTGGTGAGCAGAAGGCTGTAGCGATTGGTCCTGAGCCGGTACAAAATAGCATTCCGCCTTTGCTGGGCAAACCAGATACTGAAATAGATACGGCGAAGGAAAAAACTAATCTGGAATCCTCTATTCCTAAACAGCTTCAAGCGCCAGAAAAAGAGGTTAAAGCTGTTTCTCAGACAATTGCCCCCCAAAATGCAGAGATGCTGCCCGTGGTGATATCTGAGAATGCCGATGGTGTCAAAGTGATTAGTTTGCCCAATGGCGGCATTCGAGTCACGACCAGAAAAGAGCAGTAATTTTTAGAATTTGTGAACTCACAATTTTCTAGTTCATTAGCATATTAACCAGTATAGGTAGGGGTCACTTCTTGAAAGTCTGGACCATAGCGAATCAAAAAGGTGGCGTAGGTAAAACCACGACGGTAGCGAGTTTAGCGGGAACATTAGCTAAGCGTGGTAAGCGTGTTCTTATGATAGATACCGATCCACATGCTTCGTTAGGTTATTACTTAGGTATTGATTCTGAAGAGGTTCCAGGCTCGTTGTTTGATGTTTTTCTTGCCCATAAAAACCTTTCTAAGGAACTCGTTTTATCCCATGTAGTGCCAACCTTAGTCGATGGTTTGGATTTATTACCTGCAACTATGGCATTGGCTACCTTGGACAGAGCCTTAGGTCATCAAGAGGGAATGGGATTAGTACTACGTAATTTATTAGCACTGGTTGCTGATGATTATGATGTTGCTATCGTTGATTGCCCACCCGTACTCGGGGTATTAATGGTCAATGCGCTTGCGGCAAGTCAGCATATCATTATTCCTGTGCAGACGGAGTTTCTTGCCATTAAAGGGCTAGAGCGGATGATTAAAACGATGGAGTTAATGGGCCGATCTAAGAAGACGCGCTACAGTTACACTGTTGTGCCTACCATGTACGATAAACGCACCAAAGCATCACCTGCGGCTTTGCAAGTTCTTGGTGCCGAATACAGTGATACTTTGTGGAAAGACGTTATTCCAGTAGACACTAAGTTTAGAGATGCCAGTTTGGCACATTTACCAGCATCGCATTATGCGAGTGGTTGCCGCGGCGTTAAAGCCTATGAAAGATTATTAGATTTCTTATTAGTTGGGGAGTTTGGCCATGTCAAAATCGGTTGATGAAACTGTTTTTGATTTTTTCGCATTATTGCTGCAGGAAGACGACAGTCCAAACCAGATTGTTTCCCCTCAAAGCATTGTAAAAGCAGACTCAAATCAAAATGTTGCCGTTAATCAAACGGAGGCAGCATTGCTCGATGCGGCAATTTTGGCTGAAAATGGTCGCACTGCCGCACCGCAGAATGTAGAGAAGGCCATAACGCCTATTGCGCAGTTGCAGCCAAAAGCGGCGCCAAGACAACATGAGTTTGTTGCTCCGGTAAGCCAGGTTGTAGCTCAAGTGAATAAGCAAGCGTTAGAGAAATTATTAGCGCCAGTACTAAAGACTGCAAGGTTAGAACCGATACCACCTTCAGTAGAGATAGCGCCACCTATTGATGTTCAACCCGTTGTGGTGGAAGTACCAAAAGCTCAGCCTGTTGTTAATGAAACCGTTGCTGATGAAATCGTTGAGCCAGTGGTTGTGCCAGAAACACAAGTCGGCATTACGCCTCCTAGTGTGACAAAAGATTTGCAAGAAGTGCTCGATGATGAGTTTCAGGTACTATTCTTTAAAGTAGCAGGGCTGACATTGGCTGTGCCTTTGGTGAGTTTAGGCGGAATAGTAAAAGTTGAGCGGATAAACCACATCTTTGGTCGACCCGCATGGTTTCTTGGTGTACAGACGCATAGGGAGGAGCAATTGAACATTGTTGATACTTGTGCGTGGGTTATGCCAGAAAAATACACAGATAAACTGGCGCAATCAGTAAATTATCAATATCTTGTATTATTAGAAGGCAGTAACTGGGGATTGACTTGTGAGTCCTTGGTCAATGCGGTAAAAATTAATAAGTCGCAAGTCAACTGGCGTAGTCAAGCGGGTAAACGCCCTTGGTTAGCGGGTGTAGTGAAAGAACAGATGTGTGGCATTTTGCACGTACAAGCCTTAGTTGAAATGCTTAATGCGGGTTTAGGTTGTCAGGACTCAATTGGTTGAGGTAAACATGAAAGATACAAGAAATGTAGCAGCAGTCGCTGCAAGTAAAGATGATGCAGTATTACAATGGGTTACCTTTAAGTTGGACCATGAAACTTACGGTATCAACGTAATGCAAGTGCAGGAAGTGCTGCGTTATACTGAAATAGCTCCTGTACCCGGTGCCCCCTATTATGTACTAGGCATCATTAACTTACGTGGTAATGTCGTTACTGTAATTGATACCCGCTCACGTTTTGGATTGCAGTCTGCTGAAGTTGATGATTCAACTCGAATCGTTATCATCGAAGCTGAAAAGCAGGTCATTGGTATCTTAGTTGATAGTGTTGCAGAAGTGGTTTATTTGCGCCGCTCTGAAATTGACAATGCGCCTAATGTTGGAACGGAAGAGAGTGCTAAGTTTATTCAAGGCGTGAGTAATCGCGACAATGAATTACTTATCTTAGTTGATCTCGACAAATTATTGTCCGATGAAGAATGGGCTGAGTTGACTCAGATCTAATCAATGAGTGTGATAAGGCTGAATGATTAGAATTCATTCAGCCATTTTGTTTGTTTGCGAAGAAATCGATGATGTTGAGTATTTACGATTTATGGATAGACGAAGTCTTTTTTTATCATAGTTTGAACAATGGCCAATGATATTGGTGACGTCAAGTGAAGCACTTTGGAATAGATAACTTAATTGTAAGCCAGCTCCTAATCTATGGCTTTGAGTGAGTATAAGGATTTTTGATGGGCGATGAATTTTTGATCGCAGCGTTAGTCTATGTCATCGCATGCTTAGGGTTAGTACTCTTTTTACAAAAGCAATTGAGTAAATTAAGAAGCAAAGTTGATGCATTGACTGTGTTAGTTAAAGAGGGCGATCGGCAGCGAGAGTCTTTTAAACGTGAATTGCAAGAATTACGCAGTGGCACAATCGGTGTAGGCCGTCGTGTTATTGAATTAGAAAAACGCATACTGCAACAGTCTGAACGGATTGAAGAGACGACTCAACAGGATCCACAGGCAAAACTTTATACTCGAGCCATGAAGATGGTCGCGCTTGGTGCTGGCGTTGACGAGTTGATTAAGGAATGCGAATTACCTAAAGCTGAAGCCGAGCTGTTGATCCGTCTGCATCGTAAGTAATCGGTAGCCAATTGAACACTAAAAGCTAATTTTTCTGAATTAGCTTTTTTATTTTATGCCTTCTCGACAATTTTTTTATGCATATTATTCCATTGCTCAGGAAATTTACCGTCGAGCATATACACAAATGCAATCAGTTCGGCGATAAGCAGGTAAAGCTCTTTGGGAATTTCTTCTCCTAACTCTAGCAATTGCAAAAAATGGCTCAGATGAGGATCTTGATGGATATAAACGCCGTTAGCCTTAGCTAAGGCAATAATTTCTTCTGCGATAAGCCCTTCACCAGTCGCGACTATTTTAGGAGCGTTACGGCCATCGTAGCTCAGTGCGACAGCTTGTTTAGGTTCACTCTCTTCGCTCATATCGTTATTCCCAATGTTTTGTATAATGAACTCAATATTAGTGTTGGAACATTGTCACTCATTAAGCTTTTGTCTTTACGAGGAAATGATCACCAGGTAATAAGGTTGCTGGTACTTGCGCTATTTGAGTTGATAATTCACCAGGCGTAAAACCCAGTTGTGATAGTTTTTGGCTTAAGGGCGTTAAAAAGTTATTAACCTTATTAAGTAGTATCTGACTATTGCCTTTGAACTGGATATCTAATTGTTGATTGTGGTTTTGGGCTGAAATCAGCAGAGGTCCTTGTGCTAGATTAAACTTCAGTTGTAAACGCCATCCCATTTTTTTATCTGGGTCATCAGGATCGGCTTCTTGCTCAAATTTCCCTTCCAGTTGCTCCTGTCGTTGGTTAATGCCATAGGGAAGGGCAAAGAACCACACCAAATTGCCAGCGCTCTCATTACTTGCCTGTTGGTATAAATGCAGGTTAGAGGCTAATAGTCCCATGCTATCAAGGCCTCCTGCTTTGCTCAGTTGCCCAAGAAGTTTAGTGGAGAAGCCCACTTTAGCTTGTAACTGTTCAAGGTAGTCGGCAAGCTTTTTGCTCACGGAATTCGAATTGTTATTGGCTTTAAAGCCAAGTAGCAGCTGAAAAAGTGAGGTAATTGCACTCCCATTCATGAGCATTGAGGCTTGATTTGATTGAGGCGTAGCAAGATTTAGACTCGCTAGACCGAGAATATTGGCTTTGAGCTCATCGATATCATTTAATTGGCTCAGTGGTGGTAGCCCTAAATGCGGTAGGAGTTTCAATAACTCAGATGCTAAATTCGAGTTGCTATTAGAACGAGATAGCTCAATAGGAAGTGCCCCCGCTTTATTGAACGCTTTTTGTAAGACATCAGCTACTTTTATCGAAGTATCAGTCTTAGCATCATTGCCTTGTTGTTCACTCTTTTGGCTACTGGACCCTAAAATATTATTAAGTTTGTTTATGTCTGTAGGACTCACACTTAGGATTTCTTGTGACGTTTTTGAGCCTTGAGGTAACCCGTTTTTGCTATTTACGTTTTTACCCATTTGTGATGCCGGTGATTGACCCACAAGCCGATTTTCAAGGGCTGAGTGTTGAGTGCTGATCTGACCTAAGTCTTTAGTTGTTGGCGTTATGACTTGCGCGTTAGAGATATTCTGTGAGCCAGTCGCAGTAAGCGCTGATGGAATATCTACTTTACTTTGAAGCTGCATTATATCGACTTTGGCCGTGACCATTTGTTTTGTGGGCTCAGGCAGAAAGTTGATATTTTCGAGTTTTTTTAGAAAGGAGGCAATGATCTGTGCTGGTTCAATTTTCGCGATCACAAGATCAGAAGATGGTTTATTTGTGGGAACCTGAGTTTCATTTACTGGCGCCCCAATTATGATTTCGAGTTTGCTCTGTATTGGGGTGAGTAATAAAATAGGGCGCCCTTGTTGAAAGGCTATTTTAGCGATGAATTCACCTTGATTCAGCTGGGGTCCAGGATCTTGTGCTACAACGGTACCATTAGCAAATTGAAGCTCCTTGTTAACTATAGTGACGTTGGGTAATGGATAGCCCTGTGTGCGAGCCGCGAGTGCAGAAAGCTGCGTCTGAGATATGCCATTTTGTTGCGCCAGATTGATCACTGCCTCAGGGATTTTCAGTACGAGAGGTGTAGCTAACGCAAGTAGTTGGCTAGTGGAGTTTTGCACTATCGTAGTTGGAGTTGAGCTGTTTTGCGCATTGGGCGCGACTAAAAAGCTATTAGCAGTCAACAATATTTGCCGCTGTTGAGCATTAACTAGCTTTAAATTATATTCTGTACCGTTTAGAATAATACTATCTCCCTCAGGTGATGTTTGCACCTGAGCTGGAATGGGGCGTGGAGTAGTATTGAGGGCATCAGTGTGGGCCATCGCAGTATGTAACTGCGAATTTTGACTGCTGACAAGTGGAATCGACTCCATTTAATGACCTTATATAGTTTATCCTGCGATACATTCGTTTAGTAAAATTAACAATTGACCAATTTTTTTTGCCAAGTATGCTTATGCGCCTTGTGACAAAGGAACTGTCATACTGGATAGTATGCCACTAAGACGAATTATCTTTATATCGTCATTTTTGTATTGTCACTTTAGCGAAAATTTGATGTCTAAACTGTACATTTATATTAAGAGAGCGATATGAAGTTAAAATGGATGGGATTATCTTTGGGGTTAATGCTGTTGCCTAAAGTGCAATCGGCTGAAGTATCCCTACCAGATACCATTCAGCAGGAAACACCTGCTAAGGTACAAATTACTTATGATGATCCCCGCGATCCGTTCGAAGGCTTTAACCGAGCTATGTGGGACTTCAACTATCTCTACCTAGATAGATATTTATATCGTCCTGTAGCCCATGGTTATAACGATTATATTCCTACGCCTGCTAAAACAGGTATCAATAACTTTGTGCAGAATTTAGAGGAACCTAGCAGCTTAGTAAATAATGTGCTGCAGGGTAAGTGGGGCTGGGCAGCTAATGCCGGTGGACGCTTTACAATCAATTCTACTGTCGGCTTATTAGGTGTCATTGATGTCGCTGACATGATGGGTATGAGCCGCAAGCAAGATGAGTTTAATGAAGTGCTGGGTTATTATGGGGTGCCTAATGGACCTTACTTCATGGCGCCATTTGCGGGTCCTTATGTTGTGCGAGAACTCGCGTCTGATTGGGTTGATGGTCTATACTTCCCATTGTCTGAGTTAACAATGTGGCAATCCATTGTTAAATGGGGACTTAAAAACCTTCATTCTAGAGCATCAGCAATCGATCAAGAGCGACTTGTTGATAATGCACTCGATCCCTATGCCTTTGTCAAAGATGCATATTTACAGCACATGGACTATAAAGTCTATGATGGTCATGTCCCTCAAAAGCAAGATGATGATGAGTTGCTCGATCAGTATATGCAGGAGCTTGAGTAACCCTATTGGCCGTACTTGACAGCATTTGTCTTTAGTCATCAAATGCTAGCCTTGTTAAATTTTGTTATTGGCATATTCACTTGAGTAATGGCTATGCGATGAACTTTATTCGGGAACCTTTATGGCGTTAAATGGTGTTGCGGTTCTTTTAGTTGAAGATGACCCCGTGTTTAGGCAGATTGTTGCAAGCTTTCTCGATAGCAGAGGTGCGCAAGTCACACAAGCCTGTGATGGTGAACAAGGATTGTCAGTTTTTAAATCGCAGCGCTTCGATATTGTTCTTGCAGACTTGAGTATGCCTAAGCTCGGTGGACTCGATATGCTTAAGGAAATGACAAGGTTAGCACCTTTAGTGCCTTCTATCGTGATCTCGGGTAATAATGTCATGGCTGACGTCGTTGAAGCCTTACGCATTGGCGCAAGTGATTATCTCGTTAAGCCAGTATCTGATTTATTTATTATTGAACAAGCCATTAAACAAAGCCTTCATAGTTCCTACATTGATGATACTCAAGCCTCAGATTTTGACGCGCTATCCCACCAAGAATTAAGTGATAATCTAGCATTGCTTGAGCAAAGTGTTGCTGCAGCAAAACAAGTTCAGCAACAACTCTTTCCCGCTTCAAATATTAGTTATCCGGCAGCCAAGGTTGACTATAGCCTTTATAAAAATAGCGATATAAGCAGTTATTTCATTGATTCAACTATGGTTGGTAGCGATCACCTGATCATGTACATGGCCCATTTGTACCCAGAGGATAATCGAGCCGCGTTTGCTTGCGTTCTGCTTAGAAGTTTTGTTAATCAGAAGCTTAAAGATTTTAGGAATGGCCAGAGTCAGAGCATTATTGAACCCTTTAACATGATGAGCTATTTGAACGAGCGTTTAGTGAAATCTGGTCTCGATATCAAAGCCGATATGATTTACGTTGCTATTGAGCTAACTAAGTACCGTGCTGCTATTGCACAGGCGGGTAAGGGGCTGCGTTGTTATCTGCGTAATGACGAGGGATTAAGCCCGTTAGCACTGTCTGAGAGTCTTCAGCTTGGCGTGTTAGACTGGGGTAAACCGAGCATTCAGTTCCGCAGTATTTTACCGCAAGAACAGTTGTGTATTGCGACAAGTGAGCCTGAGCATAAACAAGCTTTACTTGATAACAAGTTTAAGGGCTTAGTCTATGATGCAACGCTACCTGCTGGTGGTTTTCTACAGTTAAGCCTTTAGTTTTTAGACGCTTTGACGAAATTGAGTATATAGCTGACTTAACAAAAACGCCTTACTCTTGCGAGTAAGGCGTTTTTGTTTTAACAATTAAAAACAGTCGAACAGGATTATTAACGTTTTATCGCTTCATGTTCAGCCGTCACTGCAATTTCGCTTTCTAAGGCTTCAGCTTCAGTGTGATGCTTGGTTTCTGCGCCATGCATCCAATCGACTAATTTGTCAGCCATAAAATACAGGATCACGCCAGACAGAGCCGCTGTAATCGCGATACCAGCAAAAATTGACATAGCATTAGCAAGTTGTTCCTCTTTGCCACCACCGTGACCAATCAAAGAGCCTACGACCCCAGCAACCTTGTTCGCCATCGCAATAAACAGGAACCAAGCGCCCATCATCAAAGAGGCAATACGCAGTGGAGCAAGCTTAGTCACCATAGACAAGCCAATAGGTGACAAACATAATTCACCCATAGTATGGAAGAAATAAGCACCCACTAACCACCACATGCTTGATTTAGCTGTAGGATCGCTACCCATCTCAACCACAGCGCCAATCATGAACAAGAAGCCAATCGCCAATAAGAACAAACCTAAGGCAAATTTCACTGGCGAGTTAGGTTCATTTTTACCTAAACGGATCCAGATAGAAGCAATTACAGGGGCAAATAACACAATAAAAATAGCGTTTAGCGATTGGAAATAAGTCGTGGGCACTTCCCAAGTACCTATGTAACGGTCTGTAAACTCATTGGTAAATAAGTTCATTAACCCGCCCGCTTGTTCAAAGCCCGCCCAGAAAATAATCGTGAACAAACCCAGCACCATAATTACTTTGAGACGATCACGCTCAATTTTAGTAAGTGGTTCTTTACGGGTATTGCCTAGCTTAGCCTGGCGTTCACGTTCAAGCTTGGCCGCAGGCACGGTGCCAATATTACCTAACAGTTTTTGAGCAAATAAAAATTGAATCACCAGCGACAGCAGCATACCAATACCAGCACAGAAGAAACCTGCCTGCCAGTTATTAACAAAAACCTCTTGGCCATTAACCATTTCAGTGTGGCCAAAGCTAGTATAAGCCCAAGCAACAATAAAGCCGGATAATGCCGCACCTAAATTGATTCCCATATAGAAAATAGTAAATGCACCATCGCGACGGTGATCACCTTCCTCGTAGAGATCGCCCACCATAGTGGAAATGTTCGGCTTAAACAAACCATTACCCAGAATGAGGGTACCTAAACCGATATAGAAAATGGTCGTTTCAATACCAGGAAACCAAGCATGAGGCGCAGCTAGCGTAAATTGGCCTGCCGCCATTAACGCGCCACCAAAATAAATGGCTTTGCGCTGTCCCAGAAAATTATCAGCTAACCAACCACCAATCAGCGGCGTTAAATACACTAACGCAGTAAAAGTACCATATAAGGATAAAGCGTCAGCTTGGCTAAATCCTAAGCCGCCACCGCCTTGTTTACCCACCTGATCAACTAAATAAAGCACCAAAATGGCACGCATTGCATAATAACTAAATCGTTCCCAAAGTTCTGTTGTAAACAGCAGGAACAATCCCTTGGGATGCCCAAGCATCGTTCCTTGTGGTTTTGCTACGCTCATGAAGTCTTCCACCTTAAGCTCGTGATTGCCTGTGGGCCCCTGAAACAGGATGATGTCACCACAGAAAAATGGTTGTTGCTCGTCCCAATATCGCCTGCAGATTTAATCAACCATTAATTCCCGCTATAGCATTCATTAATTGTTGAATAACCGCTAGTTACGTATGGGTTATTGTTACGTTCTTATAATAAAAGTAATGTGTTTAGCAGTAAAATGAGTATTTTCGCTAAAATCCCACCTTATATACCCCTTAAAAGCAACCAAAGTCAATTTTGGTAAGCTAAGTGGTGACATTATCAGCAGTATAGTGTTGTGATTTTAATTATGAATTAGTCAATGTGAGCGTCATTGTATGCATACCGAGCGAGAGACAGGAATAGTCGAAAAATTACTTCCACCGACTTGAGCATCTTTGCTATGATTGCGACCCGTGAATGGACGTCACTTATTTATAGGGTAGTGAGATTAGCTTATGAAGGCATGGTACCTTTTGTATTGTAAACCTCGTAGTGAAGCGAGAGCACAACAGAACTTAGCACTTCAAAATTTAGAGACGTATTTGCCTATGGTCTCTGAAGAGAAATCTCAGCGCGGGCGCAAACAAGTCTGTCGTGTACCACTCTTTCCTAATTATTTATTCATCAATTTTGACCCAAGTCAGACAAGTGTCAGGCAGGTCCATTCTACTCGTGGTGTGAATCGAATCGTTAATTGTCAAGAGAAAATGACGCCCATTGACGACAGAATTATCCATGCCATTCGCATGAAAGAACTAACGCCTTCCCAAACAGTATTAGCCGAAGAATTAGAGCTAAAAACGGGGGAGAAAATTCGTTTTACAGATGGCCCCTTTGTTGATCTTGAAGGCATTTTTCAAGAAAAATGCCCAAACAAACGTTGCCATGTACTATTTAACATTATGGGGCAGATAAAGACAGTGACTGTTCCACAGCAAAGTGTAGAACGAATTTGTGTTTAAGTGCATAAGTACAAAACCTGTTGTAAGAGTAATGCTCAGTATTTTGTAAGATATTAGCTATCCTTGAAGTTGATAAAGTATTTACCAAAGCGACAAGGTGTTTAATATTTACTTAAAAATCAATTTGTTGATTTTGTTTAGGGTTTGTAGTTACATTTTTAAAATGCAACCTGTTAAGGTGTGATCTTAAAAATGGCCGTTTGAACATTAAATGTTCTATCGGTAGTGAATCTTTGAAGTAAGATTCTGTAATCATAAAGTTAGAATATAAGCTCTTATCTTAAGTGTTTGCATCCTATGGTTAAGGTATTTTACTAACGTAACTAGATTTAGTTACGTCCTGTAACTGAACGAGTGTAGAGCTTAACTATTCTTGTAACACTGTTTTATGTTAATGAAAAATATGAATTTTCGCATCGCGAAGGGCAATATAGAAGCCGCAATCTATGGGCGGTAGCGTGCCTGAAAGACATCGAATGAATAGTTTCATTCGTTAAGCGGACGCCGAAGGCCTCGGGCCGCCACGCGGATCGGTAGCGTGTCTGAAAGCAAAGAAAGGACGGCCTTCGGCCTGCTAGAACGCCACTGCGTGGCTCTAGGTCGCTTCGCTCTAGAACGCTCGCAGGCTTGCTTTAGAATCTAGAAGGAGCGCAGCGATGCTCTGCTTTTTCTAGCAGGGCGTAGCCCGCTCTAGCCGCATAGCGTCCTAGACTCTAGAAGGAGCGAGCGACGCTCTTTTTTTTCTAGCAACTCTGCTTTTTATCATTTTAAATCCAATCGGAGATATCTGGTGTTACAACAAATCAAAAAATTCATCATAGTAGGCCTTGGCGCCACAATATTGATGGGCGCTCAGGTTCATGCCGTTACGCCATCTCCACAAATGATTGAGCAGTTCAAGCAATTACCGAAATCTGAACAGGCAAGGCTTGCTAAGCAATACGGTATTGATCCTAATATGCTTTCAGGTTCTCAGGCCCAAACTCAGGTTACAAATCCTGAAGTCGTAGGGGAAAGAGACACCAATCCTCGTGTGTCTGATGCCGATAAAAAAGCGGCTAAAGCGGAGTTAGATTTTTCTGAAGATCCCAGCAAAATAAAATTGCGTCGTTTCGGTTATGAGATGTTTGCTGGTGAACCAAGCACATTTGCACCTGTGTCAGACGTCCCTGTTCCAGGAGAGTATCTCGTCGGTCCAGGCGATAACATTAAAGTTCAGCTTTATGGTAAAGAAAATAAAGAGTATGACCTCGTCATTAACCGTGAGGGGGTTATCCAGTTCCCTGAGCTAGGTCCAATACCAGTCATGGGGCTTAGTTTCTCTGAGCTCAGAGACTCTTTATCCCAGCGTATTAGTGAGCAAATGATCGGTATTGAGTCCAACATCACTATGGGTGAGTTGCGCTCGATACGCATTTTTGTGGCCGGTGATGCCTATAAACCTGGTTCGTATACGGTTTCAAGTTTATCAACTATCACTCAGGCTCTGTTTGTCGCTGGTGGTGTTAACGAGATCGGTTCATTACGTAATGTACAGCTGAAACGTAATGGCAAACTAGTTGGTACTTTAGATCTTTATGACCTGTTAATGCGAGGTGATGCCTCGGGGGATTTAAGACTCCATTCTGGTGATGTGGTGTTTATTCCTTCTATCGGTGGCCTTGTAAGCGTAACTGGCGAAGTAAGACGCCCAGCCATTTACGAGCTAAAACACAATGAGAGCATGGCTGACGTTATCGCAATGGCCGCAGGGTTAAATACAGGAGCATATCCTAAAAGCAGTTCAATAGAGCGTTATAATAGTAAATCTTTGAAAAGCATAGTGAATGTAGACTTAACTTCTGAGCAAGGTCGAAATACACCAGCCAAAGCTGGTGACATTGTTCGTGTAAAAAGTGCGTCGGAGCAATACGAGAGTGCCATCACTATAGCCGGGGCTGTTGTTCGTCCGGGTAAATATCAATGGTTTGCCGGTCAAAAAGTGAGTGACGTATTACCTTCTCTATGGGGAGATTTAGCGGCTTCTGCTGATCTCGATTACGCAATCGTGATCCGGGAAGTGAATCAATACGGCGATATTGAAGTGCATCAATTCTCACCAGGGAAAGCAATTAGTGCTAAAGAAAGTGGCCAAGACCTTAGTTTAAATGCGCGTGATAAAATCATCCTGTTTAATTTTTCAGATGATATACAGAACCGCTATGAGCTAAATAAATTAGTAAAAGAGCGTGTTGAAAAAGTCACTTCTTTAAATACAAGTAATCTTTTAGGTTCAGATTTATTTAAAGCGGGCTTTGTGCAACTCGATAAAACTAAGTTATCGCAACGTACCGATCTTGCTGGTGTAGTACTAACAGATAAGAAGGAGTCTGAAGAAGCTGAGGTTGTTAAAGGCGTAGTCAATAAAATGTTGGCTAATTTATTTGACGATACAGAACTACTTAAACTCAGTAATCAGATGGGCCGTCAAGAGTTACTCTACCCAGTAATGGTTAAATTAAATAGCCAAGGGCGAGCAGGCTCTGGTATTCAAATTGTTGCTATTGATGGACAGGTAAGAGAACCAGGAGTATATCCACTGACTGTGGGTGCTCGGGTGAATGATTTAGTGATCGCTGCAGGTGGTTTAAAAGAAGGTGCTTATACCGCTAGAGCTGAATTAACCACTACCTCAACCGATATCAATGGCTCTAGAATTAAGCATAATAATCTTGATTTAACACAAGCTTTGCAAGGAATCGAAAGTGCCAATATCCGTTTAACTGGGCGTGACATGTTAACAGTGATGACGACTCCTGATTGGCAAGAATCTAAAGTTGTTGAAATCCGAGGCGAAGTAAAATTCCCTGGGCGCTACAATATCCGCCGCGGTGAAACACTTAACGATTTAATCGCTCGTGTGGGTGGGTTTACTGAATATGCTTATTTGCCATCAGCTGTATTTGTGCGCGAGTCTGTTCGTAAGCAAGAGCAAATTGAGATTAAAAAGTTAGCCGATCAATTGCGTCGAGATATAGCCACACGAGGTGTATCGCAGGATGGCACTATGGTCAATTATGCAGATGCGCAATTGATGTTGGCTGATTTAGAAAATATCAAAGCGGTAGGACGTCTTGTTGTCGATTTAGCGGCAATTTCATTAGGGATTGAACAGGCGAATATACAGCTTGAAGATGCCGATATTCTCTATGTTCCATCGACTAAGCAAACCATTGCAGTGATGGGAGAGGTTCAGCACCCAGCAACTCACAGATTTAAAGATGGCTTAACTTTAGACCAATATTTAGCTATGTCCGGTGGTGCGCGTAAACGCGCTGATGAAGACCGCACTTACGTTATCCAAGCAAATGGCTCAGTGCTAATGCCTGGTCGTTCGAGCTGGTTTAGTAGTGAAGACCAATTACAACCGGGTGATACCATTATTGTGCCATTAGATACGGAATATAAAGATAACCTAAGTCTCTGGACACAGATCACGGGCATTATCTATAACACCGCCGTCGCTGTATCAGTTATCGCAGGGCTTTAAAACGAAGATGCTAGGACGCTTGCAAGCTCGCTCTAGGACCTAGGACCTAGGACCTAGAATCTAGGACCTAGAATCTAGAACGGCCTTCGGCCTCTAGGACCTTCTCTAATTAAGGAACATCATGCGATTCGAACAACTGGATGTTTGGAAACGCGCTTGTCGCCTTTCATGTGATGTTTATAAGGAACTTAAAAATTGCCGAGATTATGGGCTCAGAGATCAAATGACCAGAGCGGCAGTTTCTATTCCCTCAAACATTGCAGAGGGGGAAGAACGTGAATCAACCGCTGAATCTGCAAGGTTTCTTTATTTTGCAAAAGGCTCATCAGGCGAACTGATAACGCAAATATATATTGCGATAGAAATTGGTGTGATAGACAAGCAAAACGGAATGACTCTTATCAAAGAGGCTAAAGAAATTTCAGCAATGATTGCTTCTTTGATAAAAATACGAAAAGGCAGTGTCCGAGAAGAGTCCGCAGATTATAAAAGTACATAGAATCTAGGACGCTCGCAAGCTCGCTCTAGGCCCTAGAATCTAGGACCTTCTTTAAATATCTTTAAGCTTTCCTAGGGTCTAGCACCTAGGATCTAGGACCTATAACCTAAAAAAATGAACACACAAATTACTCAAAATCCAAATACATATAAAACAGACGCGCAATTCCCTCAAACCACAAGCGATGACGAAATCGATCTTCGTGAATTGTTCTCTGTCATCTGGCAAGGCAAATGGTTAATCATTGCCATTACAGCTGTATTCGCTATTGGTGCAGTTATTTTTGCCATAAAACAGCCAAATATCTATAAATCTGAAGCCCTGCTTGCGCCTGCATCTGAAGAGCAAGGTGGCGGTTTAAGTGCGTTAGCGTCTCAGTTTGGCGGTTTAGCTAGCCTTGCAGGTGTAAATCTCGGTGGTAAAGGTGGTACTGATAAAACTGAATTGGCAATTCAAGTATTAAAGTCTCGCCAATTTACCAGCGAGTTTATTCAAAAGCACAATATCCTCGCTGATTTAATGGCCGCTGAAAAATGGGATCGGGATGCTGATAAATTAATTTATGATCCTAAGCTTTATAATGAGCAAACCAATACTTGGGTACGTGAAGCTAAAGTGCCATTTAAACCAGAACCATCAATGCAGGAGGCCTATAAAGTCTTTAGCAAAATGATTGCTGTTAATAAAGCGAAAGAAACTGGAATGGTCACTATTTCAGTTGAGCATTTATCACCAGCTGTTGCGCAGCAGTGGGTTGCTTGGTTAATCCAAGATATTAATAAAGTAATGAAAGACCGCGATGTAGCTGAGGCGAATCGTAGCAGTGAGTTTTTAAATAAACAAATTGCTTTAACTAATGTGGCAGATATTCGAACCATTTTGTATAAACTAGTAGAAGAACAAGCTAAAACCATCATGTTTGCTGAAGTGCGTGATGAATACGTTTTTAAAACGATTGACCCTGCTCTAGTGCCTGAAGAAAAAGCAAAGCCTAAACGCGCTCTAATTTGCGTATTAGGTACACTGCTTGGCGGTATGTTAGGCGTGATGTTTGTGTTGGTTAGGTATTTTATGAGGAAAGATGCTTAGGACGCAGTAAAAAGCGCTGCACTAGACTCTAGAAGAAGCGAACGACTGCATGGTCAATTTTGTTCCATACAAAATCTGACATTTCCACCATTCATCGTGGTCAGATGCAGGAGGTAGCACGCTTTTTAATAAGAGCGCAGGAGCAGTTATCGAGCGACGCTCTAGCCGCGAAGCGTTCCGTCAACCTCTTTTTAACTTTCGCAAGCGTTACATTTTATATTTTATCGAGGTATTTTTTAGTGAAAATTCTGGTTACAGGTGGCGCTGGCTTTATCGGCTCTGCAGTTGTTCGACATATTATCAACAATACTCAAGATAGTGTGATTAATGTTGATAAGTTAACTTATGCTGGCAATCTTGAATCACTACTTAGTGTTGAAAAAAATCAACGATACGCATTCGAACAAGTGGATATTTGTGATCGAGTAGAGCTAGATAGAGTTTTTAATAAGTACCAACCTGATGCGGTAATGCATTTAGCGGCAGAGTCCCACGTTGACCGCTCAATCACTGGCCCATCAGATTTCATTCAGACCAATATCGTTGGTACATATACGCTCCTTGAAGCAACGCGTTCATATTGGAGCGAGTTATCGACAGAAGCAAAGAAAGCTTTTCGTTTTCATCATATTTCTACTGACGAAGTTTATGGCGATTTACCTCATCCAGATGAAGTTGAGACTCCAGAAGAGTTAACTCTTTTCACCGAAACAACACCTTATGCTCCTAGCAGTCCGTATTCAGCTTCTAAAGCATCAAGTGATCACTTAGTTCGTGCATGGTTACGTACCTATGGCTTACCTACCATAGTGACTAATTGCTCCAATAACTATGGTCCTTATCACTTCCCTGAAAAACTGATCCCGCTAGTGATCCTTAATGCACTAGAAGGAAAGCCATTACCTATTTATGGCAAAGGTGATCAGATCCGTGATTGGCTATATGTAGAAGACCATGCTCGTGCACTCTATAAAGTTGTTACAAGTGGCAAAGTCGGTGAAACCTATAATATTGGCGGTCATAACGAAAAGCAGAATTTTGAAGTGGTACAGGCCATCTGCAGTATTTTAGATGTTCTAATGCCTAAAGATACTTCTTACGCCGAGCAAATAACTTATGTCACAGACAGACCCGGCCATGATCGACGCTATGCCATAGATGCTACGAAAATGAGTAATGAGCTTAACTGGCAACCAGAAGAGACCTTCGAAACAGGCCTTCGTAAAACCATTGAATGGTATTTAGCGAATCAAGAGTGGTGTCAGCATGTCCAAGATGGTAGCTATCAGCGAGAGCGTTTAGGCATTTAATCTCTTTTATTATTTTGTTTTATGTCCTAGTTTTTCTTTAAACCTAGGATCTCTTTATCTAGGAACTGATTTTACTATGAAAGGAATTATTCTCGCTGGCGGTTCTGGTACTCGTTTGTACCCGATTACTAAAGGGGTTTCGAAACAGCTATTACCTGTCTACGATAAACCCATGATTTATTATCCCATTTCTGTACTAATGCTGGCAGGGATACGGGAAATTTTAATTATCACTACGCCTGAGGACCAATCTTCATTTCAACGTCTCCTTGGTGATGGCAGTGACTTTGGCATAAATCTGCAATATGCCGTGCAGCAAAGCCCTGATGGTTTAGCGCAAGCATTTATTATTGGTGAAGAGTTTATTGGCAGCGATAGTGTGTGTTTAGCCCTTGGGGATAATATTTTTTGGGGACAAGGTTTTTCACCCATACTTAAAAAAGCTGCTGCTAGATCAACGGGAGCAACAGTATTTGGCTATCAAGTTAAAGATCCTGAGCGTTTTGGTGTGGTTGAATTCGATCAAAATCAAAAGGCCATCAGTATTGAAGAAAAACCCATAAAACCCAAATCTAATTATGCAGTGACAGGCTTATATTTTTACGATAATCAAGTTGTGAATATTGCAAGGAATGTTAAGCCATCATCACGCGGCGAATTAGAAATTACTAGTATTAATCAAGCTTATCTGGATATGGGTGAATTAAACGTAGAGCTTTTAGGACGTGGTTTTGCTTGGTTAGATACAGGCACTTATGAAAGTCTATTAGAGGCCGCTTCATTTGTTGAAACTATTGAAAAGAGGCAAGGTTATAAAATTGCTTGTTTGGAAGAGATAGCTTGGCGGATTGGCTGGCTAACAGACAAAAATATAACTGAAACTGCTATTCAGATGTCTAAAAATAGTTATGGAACGTACCTTAAATCCTTAATTAGATAGGTAAAAAATGAAAATTGTTTCTAAGAAAAAGTTAGTAATTTTTGGATGTTCTTCATTTACGAATAGCATAATCTCTCTTTGCAATAAAATTGATGAAATAGAGGTTGTAGCCATATGTGTTGATGAGGAATATCTTTCTAGTTTGCCAAAGACATTTTGCGAGCTAAAAGTTGTTGGTTTCAACGATGCCATACAAATGTATCCAGATGCATCTTACGTGTTGGCTATTGGTTACAAATGCATGCGAAAAAGAGAGGCTGCATATGAAAAGTTGCGAGCATGCAATAGAGAAGTCGCAACAATAATTTCTCCTAATGCAAGCGTGTCTAGTGATATTATTGGACATGGAACTATTGTATTTGATGGTGTTGTTATTGAGCAGGGCGCAATTATTCATGATAATGTGACAATATGGTCTAATGTAACTATATGTCATGATGTAGAAGTGGATAGTCATTGTTTCATTGCTGCCAATGCTACTTTGGGTGGATTTGCAAAAATTGGTAGGCTTACTTTTATAGGCTTTAGTGCTACGTTGGTTGATTCTATTACCGTTGGTAGTGAATGTTTAGTGGGGGCAAGTAGTTTGATTAATTCAAATATTGTAGACTTCTCAAAATGCTATGGTGTACCTGCAAGGCTTATTGATAGTATAGATCCCAAACTTGGAGTCTACGTAGCATGAAAAAAATTGCAATTATTGGTTCTGGTGAGTTCCAACTCCCATTGATTAGATTAGCCAAAATGCAGGGTATTGAAACTCATGTTTTTTCTTGGGGAGGCAACGAGTTAATTGGTGATTATTTCTATAAAATAAGTATTACTGAAAAAAAAACTATATTAGATAAATGCAAAATAATTGGGATTGATGGTATTTGTTCGATAGGCTCAGATCTAGCTAATATAACTGTTAACTATATTGCTGATCATCTCGGGTTAGTAGGTAACAGTTTAGAATGTACCGAGTACACAACAAATAAATATAGCATGCGTCAGCGCCTTGTAAAGAATAAAATACCTGTTCCTCATTTTACTTTTTTGAATAATATTCAGAGTGTGAGCATACCTGTTTATCCTGTCATAGTTAAGCCTGTAGATCGTTCTGGCAGTAGAGGGATCTCGTTAGTTGATTCAGTAAACGATCTTAGTACAGCTATAAAGCTAGCTTTCGAAGAATCCTTTTCAAAGGAAATTCTGATTGAAGAGTTTGTCACAGGAAGAGAATTCAGTGTTGAATCCATTAGCTTCAATGGGGTTCACGAAATACTTCAAATTACGGAAAAGTTCACAACGGGCTCTCCTGATTTTATAGAAAGAGGACATACTTGCCCTGCTAGAATTACTGCTGGAGAGCGAAGTTTAATAAATGACTTGGTTTATAGAACGCTTGTTGCTGTAAATATGGCTAATGGTGCTGCGCATACTGAATTGAAAATCAATGAAAATGGTGATGCATATATCATTGAAATTGGCTCTCGGATGGGAGGAGATTATATAGGTTCTGATTTGGTTTTACACAGCACTGGATTTGATTTTACTAAAGCAGTTTTGGCAATCTCTATGGGAGAATTTTTTAATTTAAATGATTATTATTTAGAAAAGTTAAACTCTAAGGTTTCAATTGTGAAGTTTATTTTTAATGAAAATGATTTGAATATGTCGCGTAGATTATTTGATGATAATTTTATTAATGTAGTCCATTCTAATTTAATGAGTAGTTCTTTTGACAGTGAAATAAAAATTGCATCTAGTGCAGATAGGCTTGGTCATATACTAATTACTGCAAATTTAAATAGGCAAAATGAAATATTACATGCATTAGGATTTTAATAAATGATTCCATTTAATAAACCCTACCTACATGGTAAGGAATTAGTTTATATAGCCCAAGCTGTTGCATCAGGAAAAATCTCTGGTGACGGTTTATTTACCAAAAAATGTCATGAGTTTTTTGAACAACGTTATGGTTTTAAAAAAGTGTTGATGACCACTTCATGCACCGATGCATTGGAAATGGCCGCAATTCTGCTAGATATTCAACCTGATGATGAGGTAATTGCACCTTCTTATACGTTTGTATCAACTGTGAATGCATTCGCTTTACGTGGCGCGAATATTATATTCGCCGATAGTTATCCTGACCATCCCAATATTGATCCTGTACAAATAGCTAAGTTAATCACACCGAAGACAAAAGCTATTGTAGTAGTTCATTATGCTGGTATTGCCTGTGATATGGATGCAATAATGGCGATTTCCAAACAACATAACATCCCTGTAGTAGAAGATGCAGCCCAAGCTATTGATAGCTATTACAAGGGTAAACCGCTTGGTAGTATCGGCACGTTTGGGACTTTCTCCTTTCATGAAACTAAAAATATTATTGCAGGTGAAGGTGGTTTACTAGTTATCAATGATGAGCAATATATTCATCGTGCTGAAATTATCCGTGAAAAAGGTACTAATCGATCTTCATTTTTTCGCGGTGAAGTGGCTAAATATGGTTGGGTAGATATTGGTTCATCTTTTTTGCCATCAGATATTATTGCAGCATACCTTTTTGCTCAGTTGGAGAATATTGATACAATTCAAGGTAGACGCAAAGAAATTTGGCAACGCTATTACGATAATCTTAGTACGCCACTTAAAAATAGTAAAATACAATTGCCAAACGTTGTTGACTATTCAACAAATAATGCTCATATGTTTTATTTAGTGTGCGAAAATTTAGAGCAGCGTACAGCACTGATCCAGCACTTGAAAAATAATGAAATCCATGCTGTATTTCATTATTTATCACTTCATAATAGTGAGTACTATCAAAAGTTTAACCATAGTATAGAAAGTAAGCTACCTAATTCTGATTTTTTTACTGACAATTTGGTTCGTTTACCCTTGTTTTATGAACTAACTAATGATCAAGTGGATAAAATTTGTGAAACTATTTTAGCCACATTGGTTTTATAATATAATTTATAAATATAGTTTTTTTGTTTACCCCCACCCAAAACTCTAAGGTAATGTAAAGTGAGTGTTAATCCTCGATGCCTTCATGTAGCTAATAATAGTAATACTTTTAGAAATAAATTCGTTCCAGATTACGCATCTATGCTAACAGAACATGCAAGAGGCGCTGAACATGATTTTATTTTTATTGGTGATAATTCAGGCTTAGGTGGAGGATATAATTTCAAGATATTAAAAAGTTCTATATTTGATGTATTAAGGTTGATATATTTTATAAAAAGTTATGATAAGGTAGTTTTTCATACTTTACCGGCAACGTATTATATAATATTGATGCCTTTTTTTTTGAAGTTGTTTAAGTCTAAATATTATTTAGCTTTGTGGGGCGGGGAGGTGCACTTTATAGAAAATAATAGTTATAAAAGTAAAATAATATATTATTTTTCAATGAGATTCCTAAAGGTCATGCATGGATTTATTACTTATCTTGTTGACGATTATGATTTGGCAAGAAAGAAGTCAAATAATCTTAATGCGGAATTGATTAACGTTGGATCTTTTTATCCTAGCAACATTGTTATCGGAGATAAAAGAGAATTTGCCACTGCACCAAAAAAAATTAATATAATGATTGGAGCATCGGCTATAAAGCGAAATGCACATCAAGTGATAATAGACCGTCTTTCTTATTTGAATAGTGCCCATACTAACATTAAGTATTATATCCCTTTATCCTATGGAGATTCAGAATATGCTAGATATATTGAATCCTACGCTCTGGAAAAGTTAGGTAAGGTTAATGTAGAGATATTAAAAAAATTTATTGAACCTAATGAATATAGAATATTCTTATCTAGGATGGATGTAGCAATTTTCGGGCATGATGGGCAGCAGGGTATGGGGAATATTTTGAACTTATTATCTCTAGGTGTGAAAGTTTACTTGAATCCAAGTAGTACTAGTTGGGCTTATTTGGAATCTTTAGGTTTTGATATATTTGATTACGAGAATATTAATCTAGATATTTGTAATTTAAATGGCAATGTAACTTTAGCAAATGATTTATTTTCTTTAGAATCAACGATTAGTAAACAAAACAACTTTTATTCTGATAAGTGATGTTTGATTGATATGATAACTGTTCAGGTATTTCAATGATGTTCAAAAAGATATTATCTTATTCTTTTGGTCCTATAGGTGGTGCTTTATTTTCATTTATAACTCTTCCTTTAATTGCTAATTTTTTCTCTGTAGAAGATTTAGGTAGATTTTCAATTCTTCAAGTAAGTATTGCTATTGGTGTTATGTTGTTTTCTCTTGGCTTAGATCAGGCATTTGTTAGAGAGTACCACGAGTGTGATAATAAACCTGATCTATTTAGATTTATGATGTTGCCAAATGTGATTTTCTTTCCATTGTTAATACTGATTTTCTGTTTCACGCCAGTGACAACTCTATTACTTGATTTTGACGACGATATAAGTTCTGTTCTAATAGCTATGTCATTATGTCTTTTTATGCTAAATAATCAGCTAGGCTATTTATTTAGGATGGAAGAGAGAGGTTTTGTTTATTCACTGACTATACTTGTCCCACGGGTTACGTTATTCATTTTTATACTAATGACTGTTTATGTGTTTAAAATATTTGAATTCAGGTATTTAATTTACTCATTCTTTCTATCAGTCCTTTCTTCGACACTTGTGATGTTATTTTTCGTTGATAAGGGTGTTTTCAATATATTAAAATTAAACTTTGATTTGAATATGCTGAAAAAAATGCTTAGCTTTGGACTGCCACTAATTATTTCTGGTTTAGCTTATACAGGTCTTACAACCTTAGATCGTTATGTATTGAAGTCATTATCTACTTTACATGAAGTTGGTGTTTATGCTGTTGCTCTTGGTTTTGCTAGTGTAACAGGTATTTTTTCCTCCATATTTTCTAGTATGTGGCATCCACTGGTTTATCGCTGGGTAAATGAAGGTGTTAAAATGCCTAAGATTATAATGTCAATTGAATGTATGACTTTGTTTCTTAGCTTTGTATGGTCGTTGTTAGGTATGTTTTCATTTATTTTAGTCTATTTTGTTCCTGATGATTATCAATTTTTAAATTATTTATTTATGGCGTGTGTCGGAGTGCCATTGATATATATGCTTTCCGAAGTGACGCAGGTCGGTATTGGTATTTCAAGACGTACCTCTTTTTCAATTTTAGCTTCTGTGGTCTCGCTTTTATTAAATGTAATCTTGAATATTCTACTCATTCCCGATTTCGGAGCTTCAGGTGCGGCTATTGCAACATTAATATCATTTGTCATTTTTTTTATGGTACGGACTGAATCAAGTGTGTTTCTTTGGCAATCATTTCCTAGAATAAGAGTATATGTAATACTTTTTCAATATGTATCATTGTCTATTTTATTCCAATTTTATCATGTCAGTTTCCTTACGAGTACCCTACTATGGTCTGTTTTGTTTTTAATTTCTTTGTTCTTATTTAAAGCTCGAGTCAGATTTATTTACCATATGCTTTTGGGAAATCTAAAAGTAAGTTAATAAATTTATATTTGTTTTTTAGTTTTAAGTTAATTTTAAGTTCATTTTAGGGTTTTATGAAGAATTTATGTTTCTTTGTTGGTGATTTAAGTAATAGTGGAGGAACAGAAAGAGTTTCTTCTGTTATTGCGAATGATTTGAGCTTGTGTGGATATAACGTGCACATGCTCAGTTTACAAAGTGTTGGGGAACCATTCTTTGAACTTTCTGTGGATATTACACATTCTTCTCTTTTTAATTCAGTAGGCAGTGGTCTTCTCCGTTTACCGTCCGCAATAGCTAATCTTAGAAATTATTTAAAACAGAATCAGATAGATATTCTAATCAGTGTTGAATCAATGTTAGCACTATATTCGATACCTGCAATTGCTGGTCTAGGTATCAGACATATTTGTTGGGAACATTTTAATTACCATGTCGATCTGGGTAAAACTGCACGTCGTTTGGCGCGCAAATTAGCAGCTCGTTTTGCTGATGATGTTGTAACGCTTACTGAGCGAGATAAAGCATTGTGGCTAGCCAATACCACTTGTAATGCTGATATTACTGCAATCCCTAATCCGGTAACAATTGCATTGCCTAGTGAGATAAATTCTCAAAAGGAAAAATTATTTTTGGCAGTAGGTCGTTTAACTAGTCAAAAAGGTTTCGATTTATTACTGAAAGCGTGGGCGAATGTCTCTACTTTACATCCTGATTGGTGCTTGCGGATTGTTGGAGATGGTGAAGATAAAGCGATGTTGGAGCAATTACGCCGAGATTTAAATATTGAATCTAATACCGAGTTTGTGCCTAAGACTAATGACATTGCTGCTCATTACTTGCAAGCCGCATTTTTTGTTATGAGTTCACGTTTTGAAGGTTTACCATTAGTACTAATTGAAGCGCAAGCGTACGGTTTGCCGATTGTTTCATTTGACTGTGATACAGGGCCTGCAGAAATTATCATACATGACGAAACCGGTTGGTTGTGCGAAACTGGCAACATACAAGCTTTAACTAAACAGCTTTGTACCGCTATTGAAGTATTTGACGTGGTATCAGACTATAATAAACTATCTGAATTATCAGCTCAAAACATAAAGCGTTTCTTGCCAAAAGTTATCATTGACACTTGGTTAAAGCTATTATAAAAGGTTGATTTCATGCGTATACCTTTAACTAAACTTAAGGTCTTCGTCTTTTTTATTTTCTCTGCTGTATTTGCTTTTTTGTTGACGTTGTTACCAAATGAGCTTTTTAGAGATAGAGCTAATTATATTATCTATGCTAAAGACTCATTGAATATAATGGAGCGGTATGATGGCATAGCATTATTTACAAATGAACCATTATTTTTGCTATTGAATAGTGCCCTTTCATTTTTTTTTGAGCCTGATGTTGTTCCACTTTTTTTTGTGTTTTTCATTGCATTCACCATAAGTTTTTTTATTTTTTTTAGGAGCAAAAATATATTTTTAGTGTTGCTCGGTTTTTTTGCTCTGGCTTTGGTTCCACAATCATTTCATATGTTGCTTATCGTTTTACGTCAAGCCTTTGCTGCATCATTGTTAATGTGGTTTGTTTTTTACTTTTGGAAGTCTAAACTTTTTTTTCCTTTAGTTTTTTGTTTGGGGTTTATCCATTCTTCAACATTTATTGTTTTATTTTTTTTGATTTTGGATAAATTGTTTTCAATTACGGTTACAAAAAATATTTTTTTACGCGTTTCATTTATTATTTTTGTTTCAGCATTCATTAGCTTTATGATATTGCCAATCGCAGAAGTTTTGGCACTAAGACAAGCGTCCGAGTATGACGAAGCAACTAGTGGTGGTGGTGGTGGTAATTTTATATTGTATCTTATTGTTTTATTTATTAGTTTGACGCAAAGTAAACAAAAATTTACTGATGACGGGTTGTATATTATAGCGATGCTAGGAGTTTCGATTTATTTGGGAATGTATTTTTTAAGCCCTTTTGCAGGTAGGCTTATTACTACATTCATGCCATTTATAATCTGTCTTATGTGTTCTTTCGGGAATAAACGTGCTTTATTGTTATTATCATTTTTTGTTTTGATAAACTCTTTTATATTTAAACAGGCTATCGAAAGTAACAGTCTTACTGAACAAGGTATAATATACCTATTGGGTGGTTAATAGGAAACGTTAGATGAATATTGTATTAATAATTACCGGTCTCGGCATGGGAGGGGCTGAGCGGCAAGTCTGTGATTTAGCTGTTCAATTCGCTGCACTAGGTCATCAGGTATTGCTAATATCCATGACTGGTGAAACGATAAATAGACCATATACTAATTTGGTTGAGGTCGTTGCGCTTAATATGGTTAAAAATCCATTGGGGTTTATACAAGCTTATTGGCAAGCTCGTCAGTTAATTAAACGCTTTAATCCTGATGTAGTTCACAGCCATATGGTTCACGCTAATTTATTTGCCCGCTTGCTACGTTTAAGTATCCATTTACCTAAATTGATTTCTACTGCACACAGCTCCAACGAAGGTGGGGTGGGCCGTATGCTAGCGTATAGGTTAACTGATAGCTTGTGTGATCTAAGCACTAATGTCAGCCAAGAGGCGGTGGATATAATGGTTAAACGTGGTGCGGTGACTGTAAAGCGTATTATTGCTATGCATAACGGCATTGATACTGCACGCTTTGTTTTTAATGAGCAGAGCAGAGTAAGAATGCGCGCGGAGTTAGGTTTGACCAATGCCCCTTTATTATTAGCAGTTGGACGTTTAACTGAAGCTAAAGATTATCCCAATCTGTTGGCGGCTTTCAGTCAGTTGCCTGAGCCTTATAAAGATGTACAACTTGCCATAATAGGTGTTGGGGAAGAGCAGGCAAAATTAAATTTGATGGTGTCAGAACTTGGACTAACTGCACGGGTACATTTTTTAGGGCTACGCCATGATGTTCATGAGTGGATGAGTGCTGCCGATCTCTTTGTACTTTCATCCGCTTGGGAAGGGTTTGGCTTAGTCGTTGCTGAGGCAATGGCCTGCGAGAGGGTCGTTATTGCTACTGATTGCGGTGGGGTGAAAGAGGTGGTGGGTGATGTTGGCATTTTGGTGCCAGCAAGAAATAGCGTTGCCTTAGCTGGTGGCTTAGTACAGGGATTAGCTCTAACGCCCGAGGCTGCTAGTGCGCAGGGCCGATTTGCACGTAAGCGGATTGTAGAGTGTTATTCATTACGTGCCCAAACAGAGCGTTGGTTGGGGCTTTATAGTTAACTGAGTGTGTTATAGATAAGGTATTTTGATGGCAAATGTATTTCAGTCAATAAAAAGTGATCTTACACGTTATGCCAAACCTGGGTTTAGAACTTTTTTGGTCAATTATTTTTATAATCAAGGCTTTAATTACAGTTTTTGGTTTCGTTTAGCACATTCATCATCTCGTTCACTTAACCTTTTTGCTAAAGTGCGGTTAAAATTCTTAATTTGGAAGACTGGTATTGACATTCCTCCTGGTACGAAAATTGGTTATGGATTTTATATCGGCCATGCGCAAAGTATTGTTGTTAGTCCGTTAACAACGATCGGAAACAATTGCAATATTTCGCAATTTGTTTCAATTGGTTCAAATCATGGGGTTGGCGCTACGATTGGTAATAATGTTTATATTGGCCCCAATGTCTGTATCGTCGAGGATGTCAAAATTGGCAATCGTGTTACTATTGGTGCTGGTGCAGTGGTTTCCCGCGATATACCAGATGATGCTACCGTTGCTGGAGTGCCTGCAAAAGTTTTGAATTTTAATAAACCTGGGCGTTATATTAGTAATATTTATGCGTAAAAATAACAAAAAAATTGTTCTTGTAGTCAATGTAGCTTGGTCAATGTTTAATTTTCGTTGTGGTGTAATAAAACGATTAATTAAAGATGGTTATGTAGTTACAATTATTGCTGCACAAGATGAGTATTCTGATAAATTACGGGATATGGGCTGTGACGTCATCGATTTAGCTATTTCTGCCAAAGGTACTAATCCTTTTAAAGATATAGCGTTAATTGTAAATTTGTATCGTCATTATCGTACTATATTGCCAGATTTTATCATTCATTACAGTATTAAACCGAATATTTATGGTTCCTTAGCTGCTAAGTTGGCAGGTATTCCCTCGTTAGCAATCACAACAGGCTTGGGTTATACCTTTGTTAATAATAACTTGGTGGCCAAGGTTGCGCGCGTGTTATATAAGTTTGCGTTCTGTTTTCCAAAAGAAGTGTGGTTTTTGAATGAGGACGACCGTCAAGTATTTTTACAGTATCGCTTGGTGGCAAAGGATAAGGCTGCTTTACTATATGGAGAAGGGGTCGATTTAAATCATTTTGCCCCCCCCTTGCAGGCCGTGAGTTATGATGCTGCCATGTTAAATCCACCTGTACGTTTTTTACTAATCGCTCGGATGTTGTGGGATAAAGGCGTGGGAGAATATGTCGAAGCTGCGCGTATGATTAAAGCCCATTATCCGCAAGCAATCTTTCAGCTTCTCGGAGCTTGTGGGGTAGCCAACCCCAGCGTTATTGAGCATGAGCAAATTGCCCAGTGGGAAGCGCAAGGTTGGGTGGAATATCTTGGTACGACGACTGACGTGCGCCCATTTATTGCCAATGCCGATTGTGTGGTACTACCGTCTTACCGTGAAGGTATTCCACGTACCATGATCGAATCTGCATCGATGGCTAAGCCCTTGATTGTTACTGACGTCCCAGGCTGCCGTGAAGTTGTACTGCACGGCCAAACTGGTTTTTTGTGTCCAGTTAAAGATGTAAAAGGGCTTTCTGCCTGTTGCGAGAAGATAATTATTATGCCAGCCATTGAGCGGGTCACTATGGGAAACGCTGGCCGAGAATTTATGGCTAAGCAGTTTGATGAGAAGTTAGTTATTGAACAGTATATGAGCACTCTAAAAAAATATGGGGTATAGCATATTTAAATAATATGTTTACTGTTCTCTACTGATTATAGGAATTAGTAATGATTTTATTAACTGGTGCCACAGGCTTTGTGGGTCACGCAGTCTTTACTCAGTTTATTCAGCAAGCTGGCCTAGCTATCCGCACTTATGGTCGCCGTGTGCCTATTGGCCTACAAATTAACACTATACCTAATGCAGTTCATATTACTGGGAACATTGGTGGTGCTGAGGATTATGCTGTTGCTTTGTGCGATGTAGATGTTGTGATTCACTGTGCAGCACTAGCTCATGTAATGAGTACTTCAGCAATTAAAGCTAATAAAAGTGTTGATATATACCGCGATGTTAATGTTGATGGCACGATTAAGTTAGCACAACAGGCAATTACAGTTGGCGTTAAACGATTTGTATATGTCAGTTCGATTGTGGTAAATGGAACACCGACAGCATCGCAGCCCTTTACTGCGAATACTGATATACGTCCTGACAATTCTTATGCACAGTCAAAGTATGATGCTGAAGTAGGCTTACAAAAGATCGCTGAAGAGACTGGGCTTGAGGTTGTGATTGTTCGACCTACGCTAGTTTATGGTGCTAATGCACCTGGTAATTTTGGTATGTTAACTAAGTTAATCAATATGTTTCCTTTACTGCCATTTGGCTTGGTTAATAATAAACGTGATTTTATAGCTGTGCAAAATTTAGCTGATTTATTAGTTGTTTGTGCTACTCATCCCGAAGCTGCTGGTCATACTTTTTTAGCCTCTGATGGTAAAGCTGTTTCTATTAAGGACTTTACCAATGCTATTGCTGAGGGATTGAACAAAAAAGTGATTCAGCTTCCTATTCCAGTACCGTTAATGCATTTTGTTGCAAAATTGTTGGGTAAATCGACTGCGGCTGAACAGCTATTGGGCAACCTTGAAGTTGATTCTAGTTATGCCAACAAAATTTTAGGATGGCGGCCGCCATTTACGATGGAACAAGCAATGCTGTTTTTGAAGGATAATAAATGATTCGATTATTAGATTTTTTAGCTGCTCTTTTCGGTATTTTATTGCTTTGGCCTCTGTTAATAGTGGTGACTATAATCGGTTTATTTGACACGGGGTCGCCAATATTTATACAAACTCGGGTAGGAAAGAATAAAAAGCCGTTTAAGCTGATTAAGTTTCGTACTATGAGCAAGGACACTGCATCGGTTGCGAGCCATCTTGCTAGTAATGCTGCGATCACTAAGTTTGGTGGTTTTTTACGTAAGACCAAAATTGATGAATTGCCACAACTTATTAATGTTCTTAAAGGTGAAATGAGTTTAGTTGGCCCGCGCCCCAATCTTTTTAATCAAGAAGAGCTGATTGCTGAGCGTGATGCGTTAGGGGTTTATAATGTTTTGCCTGGCGTAACAGGATTAGCCCAAGTTCAAAGTATTGATATGTCTACGCCTAAACTATTGGCTGAAACTGATAAACAGATGATCGAGTCATTAACCATCAAAGACTATTTTAAATATATTATTATGACGGCTACGGGGAGTGGTAGTGGTGATGCAGTTAAGCCAAAGTAATTGATTATCAATTTTATGTTTAGCGATTCGATTGGTCGTGTTTTTCTACGCTATAAATATTATTAATGTTGTTTTCAAGAAGTTATTAGTTTGTCTAGATTATCCCTATCTTATTATTTTACATACTTTTAAAGCTGTTGCTCATATTTTAGATAGCATCCTTAGTTAGAGATTTTTTAACAGTGCTGTGATATTGTTGGTTTTTGTTGTTTGAGCCTCTTGAGTATGGAGGCGGTGTTGTTAATTATGGAATTTATGAAGTTTTTGAGTAAATTGGAGCGGAAAATGGAATTTTTGCAGTGTTTATTTTCTTTGAAACGGGCACATAAACGTTTAGTGAGTGTGGCGATTGATTCGGTATTTCTCTTAGTCGCATTTTGGGCTGCCTTGTTGGTGCGGTTAGATGCCGTGAGTGTCTTAACTAATAGCACATACTGGTTGCTCATTGTTTTGGTTGTGCCTGTGAGTATCATGGTGTTTGCTAAGCTGGGCTTATATCGTGCTGTGCTTAGATACATGGGGTTACAAGCACTTACCGCTATTATTGTTGGTGTGCTTGCCTCAACAGTATCGTTAGTGTTAATTGCGTATTACAGCGAGGCGAATCTACCCCGTACTGTACCAATTATTTACGCTGCTTTTGCCTTGGTATTTGTAGGTGGAACTCGCGCTATGGTGCGCTCGTTAGTGGGGTCTGGTCTAAAGCGCGTTGGTGAACCTGTGATTATTTATGGTGCGGGTGTGAGTGGTCGCCAACTGGTGACCTCATTGGTACAGAGTCATGAGTATTATCCCTTTGCATTTGTTGATGACGATGCGACCTTGCATGGCACTGTCATCCAAGGAGTGCATGTTCATTCGCCTTCTATTATTAAAAAACTCATCACACAAAAAGCCGCTACAAAGGTGTTGTTGGCTATGCCAAGTGCCTCTCGCTCTCGTCGCCAAGAGATTTTAGTCAAGCTTGAACCTTTGGCTGTACAAGTATTAACCTTACCTGCAATGGCTGATCTGGTTAGTGGTAATAAGCTTTATAGCGATATTAAAGAAGTCGAAATCGATGATTTGTTAGGGCGTGATGCAGTTACTCCCCGTTGCGACTTAATGGTTGCCAATATCCGCAATAAAGTAGTGATGGTCACGGGAGCTGGCGGCTCGATTGGCTCTGAGTTATGTCGACAGATATTAAAACAGTCACCTAAAAAATTAGTGCTATTTGAGTTATCTGAGTTTGCCTTGTATACGATTGAGCGCGAACTTTCAGCGACAGCTTTTGAGTTGGGGCTTGATGTTAAAATTTTACCGATCATGGGCTCGGTACAACGGGAAAATCGTGTTCAAGCAGTAATGCAATCGTTTAAAGTCCAAACTGTGTATCACGCTGCAGCCTATAAGCATGTGCCATTGGTGGAGCACAATGTCGTTGAAGGTGTGCGTAATAACATCTTCGGTACTTTATATACTGCTCGTGCAGCGATTGCAGCTAAGGTTGAAACTTTTGTATTGATTTCGACGGATAAGGCTGTACGACCAACTAATATCATGGGCACGACTAAGCGTATGGCCGAGTTGGCACTTCAAGCGTTATCTAAAGAGCCGCATCAAACGCGTTTTTGCATGGTTCGCTTTGGTAATGTATTAGGATCTTCTGGATCTGTAGTGCCATTATTTCGTAAACAAATTGCCAATGGCGGGCCTGTTACTGTTACTCACCGCGAAATTACCCGTTTCTTTATGACTATTCCGGAAGCTTCACAGTTAGTTATCCAAGCGGGGGCCATGGGTAAAGGTGGTGATGTATTTGTATTGGACATGGGTAAATCCGTCAAAATTGTCGATTTAGCGGCAAAAATGATTCGTCTCAGCGGTTTTGAAGTGAAGGATGAACTAAATCCGGATGGTGATATTGCCATTGAGTTTAGTGGATTACGTCCGGGTGAAAAATTATACGAAGAATTACTAATTGGTGATGATGTTACTGGCACAGAGCATGAACGTATTATGACTGCCAATGAAAGCTATCTTTCTTGGAAAGAGCTAGAAGTTATTCTTAATCGCTTAGATAAAGCTTGTCATGAGTTTAATCATGAAGCTATACGAGAAATCTTACTGTCAGCACCAACAGGTTTTAACCCAACAGATGGGATATGCGATTTAGTGTGGCAGCAAAAGAAAAAATTAAGTGCTGTTGATGGCCAAAATAAAGTTGTTCCGCTAGTTTCTTAGTTTTTTGTGGTATTTGAAAAGCCAAATCAAATTTGATTTGGCTTTTTTCGTTTATAAGCACGGTTTTATGGATAAGGAGTAATTTAGTACCTACGGCGCATCGTAACTCAGGGCAGAGAGAGGCTTGCAATATTGGTATCACTAATGAACTTTGTCATATCGAGGTTGTACATTGGACTTGAGATTTACTAAAGATTTACTCGGGAAGTTCGTAATCATTCACTCGTTTTATGGCTTGCAGGCAGTAATAGACACTTTAAGTAGTCGACTTGGTCTTGTTGTTTTTAACCTTATACCATCGCCTTGCTGTAAAACGAGAATATCATAGGGCATGATCTTGATAAGCTTGCCATTATGCTCCCATGTCATGGTATCTAAGCAGCAGAGTATTTGGATGATAGGGACGTAAGCTTCAGTTTTTTGCAGTTCATTTGGGTGGCTGTTTGAGGTTGCAATCTGTTCTTCGATAAATATGTCATCAAAGCTAAGCCTTTGCGTATGCGCTTTAAATGCGCCGCGTTTGGTCATGACATTGAAATCAATAACATCACTGCCTAATAATTGACTTGTTATTGAGGTTTCACCAGCAAAGCAGAATGGGCTATCAGCTGGCGTGAGTCGCTTATATTCAGTTGTATCTGTATTTCCTGATATCTTTTCTCCAGCTCCAAGGCCATTTATCTGTTTTGTCCCTTCATGACTATTGATGCTGAGTTCAACACCATCACCTTCCAGAATGAGCAGTTGCCTGTCTATGTCGATAAATGATGAAAAAGGTCCGTTGCTGCTAATACTTGCAATGCTGATCCGATAATCAAATTCAGTAAGTTCGGCATTGATGGGGGAAATGAGTAGCTGTTTTGTGCTTCCACCACCATTTTTCCATGGCGTTGATGGGCAATCTTGATAGCGGATCAGTTGTATGCTGTTATTCAAAATAACCTCTTTATTGGTTAAGAAGGTTTGTTTCGCCTTTTTTAGCTTCACAACTTCTAGAACGTCGCTTTGCGGTTGCAGAACATTTCTGTGTGACTTATGGATAACGGTACGGAGGCTTTGCTCTTACGTTAAGTGCAAAGCCGCCGTTATTCATAATCTAATACCGCAGCTGAGTGCTAGCTGCCAGCTCTGCTTTTATAGACCTTTCTTTTTCAACACATAATTTGCAGCAAGTTCGCCGGTGATCCGTTTGCCTTCAGTGTCTAACATGATCAACTGATTTTCACCGACCAAATATTGTGTACCATCTTCTAGGGTGATTTTCTGGCCCAGTTCGTCCCATGTCATTTTACCCATTAGTTTTAAAATCTTTTCATCTTTACCTAAATAAACTGTTTCTTGAACAAAGCTATTATCAGCTTGCAAAGTGATTAGGGTTTGCATTCCTTCACAACTGGCGCAAGGCAATACGCCTTCATAACTACCTGCCCAATCGAGTGAGTTTTGGCTGGTATCACCTACTGGGACGGATTTTGCCGCTTCTGTTTGAGCTTGGGCTGTATTGACTGCCGTTTCTTCTTTTGGGGCTTCTGAGCAAGCCGTGGTGAATAAAGCCAGCAGTGCGATGTAACATAGTGATTTTTTCATAGTAGCTCCAATAGAAATTTGGGGAATTATGCATTAAGTGCTCTCATCATACCCGCCAAGACTAGGTTAGGCTAACTTTTGCTATTTCTATTTTTATAACAATGACTTAAGTTGTTTTTGTGTGGATTTTAAGTGGCCAGTATGTTAGTTGTTAGTCCTAAGCGGTAATCAACGGGATGATAATTTATCCTTTGAAACTAGTCACTTTCAAGATTGAATCTATACTAAAACGTAACTATTCATCGTAAACGGTGGTTTTGTGGCGTTATTTAAGAAAAGTGCTGATGTTATCGAAGATACATCCCATAAGCCTAAACAAGGCATTTGGAAGGTGGCTATTATTGATGATGAACTTGGGATCCATGATGTCACTCGATTTGCGTTAAAAAATCTGACCTTAGATAATCGAGTCTTGCAGTTCTACTCCTGTTACAGCGCTGCTGAAGGTTTAACATTATTTCAAACTGAATCAGATATTGCCTTGGCCTTTATTGATGTCGTCATGGAAACCGATCATGCAGGCTTAGAGCTAGTCCAAAAAATTCGCACTGAATTAAATAACCACAGTACCCGCATCATTTTACGTACGGGTCAGCCGGGGCAAGCACCTGAAGAGCAAGTTATTCGGGATTTTGACATTAACGATTATAAAGCTAAAACAGAGCTCACCGCGGCTCGGCTTAAGTCTTGTGTGTACACGTCATTGCGCTCCTATCGCGATATAAAAATTATCGAGCAAAGCCAAAAGGGGATGGAAAAAGTGATTGCTGCTTCCACCTCTGTACTTAAGAGCCATACATTGCATAACTTTGGTAGTGCAGTGCTCGAACAGACCTTGCAGCTGCTCAATCTTGAAAGCTCGGCTCTTTATCTCACGAGTTATCATCAAGACCTTTACCTCGATACTCAAATGAATCTGCTGGCCGCCACGGGAGATATGATCAGTTACTTTGAAGGTGGCAGCGTTGAGACTCTGCCAGGGGATGTGCGGGAACATATTATTGAAGCGATAGCGCTAAAAACCTCGCTGATCCGTGACAATATTTATGTTGGATTTTATGAGCTTAGTGGCCATGTCACCAGTATTCTCTATTTACAACACAACACTAAGTTAACGGATTTTCAAGTCAGCATTCTTGAGCTATTTGCGGCAAATGTGAGCTTAACCTTTGAGAACCTATCGGGTCGCGAAAATGTGCAGCAGACACAAAGGGAGCTAATTTTAATCATTGGAGATGCCATTGAGCAGCGCAGTAAGGAGACGGGAGCCCATGTGCGCCGTGTAGCGCGCATGACAGAAATGCTCGCGATTGCCATTGGTATGAAGGCAGACTTTATCGAAACCATTCGTTATGCGGCGCCTCTTCATGATGTAGGCAAAATCGGTATCCCTGAGAGTATTTTGCATAAGCCCGGTAAACTCGATGCCGAGGAATGGGCGATTATGCAAACCCACGCAGAGAAGGGTTATAACTTGTTGGTTGGCTCAAATCGTATCATTGCCAAAATGGGCGCTAGAATTGCTTATACTCATCATGAACGTTGGGATGGGCAAGGTTATCCCCGTGGGCTATCGCAGGAAGACATTCCTATTGAAGGCCGCCTGATGGCGATTGTTGATGTAATTGATGCTTTGCTTTCCAAGCGAAGTTACAAAGAGGCTTGGTCTGTTGAGGCGGTGCGCGAGTACATCTTAGCGCAATCTGGTAAACAGTTTGATCCCATGTTATGTGAAGCCAGCCTTGATTTGTTAGATGTGTTTGCCTCCCTACATATTCATATTCCGGACGAGCCGCTATGACCCGAATGCTTGATCGAATTTTATTTGATGTCAGTAAGTCTCAGGTTATTGATGAGGGTGATCTCATTCAAGCATCACAACTTATCGTGAGCTCAATTTGTAAGGGATTACTGATCTCTCGGGCGGGCATTTGGTTGTTGAGTCCGGATAATCAGAGCATCACTTGTTATTATTCACTCGACAATCAGCAGCCACAAGAAGCGTTAGTGCTCACTCGCGCGCAGTTTCCCCATTACTTTAGCCTGCTCGACAATGAGCGCACAATTGTCGCCAATAAGGCGCAAACGGATCCCGCCACTAAAGAATTTGTCGAAACCTATCTGAAACCGAATCAGATCAGTTCTTTGTTGGATAGTCCTATTCGTCACCACGGAAAAATGGTGGGGATTATTTGTTCTGAACATCAGGGCGAGGCGAGGGAATGGACTCGGGATGAGAAGGCCTTTGCCTCGGCACTGGCCGACCTTTTTGGTCGAGCCATGAGTGCTAAAGAGATCATTGAATATCAACAACAGCTCAAGCTCATTAATACCGATCTTGAGCATCAAGTTGAGCTGCGTACCGCAGAGCTAGAAACTGCATTATCGACTTTGAAATCAACCCAAAAACACTTAATTGAAAATGAAAAAATGGCGGCCTTAGGCAGCTTAGTCGCCGGTGTTGCCCATGAAGTGAACACACCCCTTGGCATAGCTGTCACATCCGTGACCCATTGTTTGGATGAGTTATCCCTATTGAAAGGACTCTTTGAGAAAAACGAGCTCGATGAGGATAAATTTGTCAGCTTTATCAATACAATGCAGGATGGTTTATGCTTAATTGAACGTAATCTTTCCCGCGCTGCAGAACTGGTGCATAACTTTAAGCGTACTGCTGCAGACCAATCGATACTGGAACGCGAGCGCTTTAATCTAAAGAATTACATTTTTCAAATATTTAGTTCATTAAAACCCTTGATGCGTAAGAAAAATATCACTTTAAAAGTTGAACTTGACGATAATATTTTTATTGATTCTTATCCCGGTGCGATCGCACAAATTTTCACTAACTTAGTCGCGAACAGTTTTCGTCATGCTTTTCCCGATGATTTTGTCGGTGATAAGCAAATTGTGATAGTAGTTGAAAAAATGGCTTCGCAGATCAAGATGATTTATGAAGATAATGGTGTAGGCATGTCAGATGAAGTGAAAGCCAAAGCATTCGAGCCCTTTTTTACCACCGCAAGGCAGAGTGGTGGAACAGGTTTGGGGATGTCGATTATTTATAATCTGATCACACAAAAACTGAATGGTAATGTGTCACTCTTCTCAGCGCCTAATCAGGGGTTACGTATTGAGATGCTGATCCCTGAAAGTAGTAAGGGTTGAGATAGGTTAGCGTCTTCTTATATGTTTATTAAGTAACAGACGAATTGAAATCTTACTGAGCCAAAATGGTACTGGCTTTTGCGGTTTAATATTCTGTTGCGTTGTTTTTCCTGCATTAACAGCCAACAGCCCTGTTATCTGTTCTTCCTGCTCGCGACATTTTGTATGCTACAATCTTGGCACTTCAACATGGCTTATCAATCCTAAATATTTCAATGAGAAAAGGCATTTTACTGGCGGGCGGTACTGGCTCGCGTCTTTATCCTATGACGCTGGTTGTCTGTAAGCAATTACTGCCCATTTATGATAAACCAATGATTTATTACCCTTTGGCCACTCTGATGCAAGCTGAGATTCGGGATATATTGATCCTTTTTATACCCTACTATTTCGCTGTTTCGTGCATGACTCTATAAGCAGGTATTGGATGAAATATAGCGAAACAGAATTAGCCGAAGTATTGGTGTTTGAACCCCAAGTATTTGGTGATGAGCGTGGTTTTTTTAAGGAAACGTTCAGGCAATCCTATTTTGATGCTTGTTTTACTGCAAGAGGATTTGAGCCTCCCGTATTTGTGCAGGAAAACCAGAGTCGTTCGCAATACAATGTCCTGCGTGGATTGCATTTTCAACAGCGTAAGCCACAAGGTAAATTGGTGCGAGTCTGTGCAGGGAGCATCTTTGATGTAGCCGTTGATATACGGGCCGACTCGGCCAGCTATGGAAAATGGGTTGGGCGAGTGCTATCGGCAGAGAATCATCTGCAAATGTGGATCCCATCGGGCTTTGCGCACGGTTTTTATGTTCTTAGTGATTATGCTGATGTTATTTATCAATGTACTCAATATTATGATCCTGAAGATGAAAGCGTTTTAGCTTGGAACAGTGCTGAGTTTGCCATTGATTGGCCATTAATTGCCGCACCGATTTTATCCACCAGAGATAGCCTCGCCAGTACACCCTCATAAAGCTAATCACTACTTGTATTAAATAAATGGCCAATAGAGTCGTGAGCTAATTTGGCAGTGCAGATTTTACTATTGTAAGTTAGTCCTAATGGCAGAAAACAAAACGGGCAAGAATTATCTTGCCCGTTTTGAGGTTTAGCTGCGTACTAACTATTTAATGGGGTCTACACTGGGTCTGGTATACCAAGGTGACCGCGCATCAGTCATATCAAATAAGTTGTATTTACGACCAAGCATTTGGCCACCGTCACGGGTCAACGGCATCCAAGAGAGGAAGCCACGGCTTTGAGTCGGTCTAATTGTCATTAAATCGAATGGGATCGAAATATAGAATCCCTTGGTAAAGCTACCTTCACCGTATTCTTCTGCCGACAAGTTAGTCTTAGTCGCAAATGCACCGACGATAACGCCACTATCAAACTGTTTTGAGAAATCGACAGTTATGCCTTTGTCCTCGGTAAGATATTGGCCTGCACTGACTTTTAGCAAGGTATTCGGGAACCACTTTGGCTGGTAATAAGCGGTCGCATGTCCTGTCACTACGCCTGTCTGCACTCGATAGGCGCGATTGGTCAGTGGGTCAAACTGATTTTCATCCTCGAAGAAACCAAACATGCTGTCAGGATCTCTTTGTTTCGCATAGTTAACATCAAAACCGAATGCCCATTCACTGTTTAGCGGTCGATAAAGGAATTCGGTACCTACTCCGCCATACATCATCTCTAAATAACCACCATAGGCTTGATAGGAGATGTTATCGCTCAGATTATCCATCCAAGTTAGCTGTAAGTTAGTCGCTCTGACCGTTGAGTCATGGACATATTGACGAATAAGCGTTCTTACGCGTTTTAAGTCGGTACCATCAGGTGGAACATCGTACAAAAATTTATCGTAGTTATCATAGAGATTCAAATAAAGTGATCCCGAAAGTTCCAAGCGATCATTAAATCGATACGCTGCACTGCCAGTAACACCTATGTTGAACATATAGAAACCTTCTGAACCACCGAAGGATTGCACCATAGTGGGGGCAATATCAAAACTTAATTTATCCAACCAATCCTCATGGGATTGGGTTACTAATGTTCCTTGAGGCGACCTTGGTACACTGATTTCTGTGCTATCCGCCATATCTGCATTGATATAACCATAGGTAGCTACTTGAGCGAATTTATCAGCGTCGATATGTGTCTCTGTTATCGGCTGCTTATAACGGGTTTCAATAAGACGATATTCAGTAATTATCTGCTTGTTCGTGTTATTTGCCAGTATCGTCGCCGCTCTATGGTGGGCTTCTTTACGGTCCATATACTTTACTTGATCTGCAACCACGGTCACGATGTGATTATCAAGATAGATTTTTGGATTGTCGTAACCAGCGATAGTACTAAGCTCAGTCGCTACTCTGTCCCAATCAGTTTGGCTGGGCATTTCAGCGTGGATAGTCGTGTTTGTAACTGGTTCTGACTTTGATGACTCAGTTGTTACTAATGGCTGAGTTGTTACCGTTGAAATAGCCGTATCGGTAGAGGATTGTGCTGTTTCTTCTGTACCGTCATGCGTTACTCTTTTACCCGACATAGGTACTGCTGCTATAGGTTTATATTTCTCTGCAGGAGTATCACGTTTAATTTGTCGTAAGTCATTGAAGTTAGTTTGCAGGCTAACACCTAACGTCCAAGTATTACCACGCTCATAGCTTAGGTGGAAATCACTCCAGCTTGTTGCTCGGTAGAGTAAGCCATAGTTAAATTTACTGTCTTGTGACATATCGACGCCACCACCAGTGACGGGGAAATCTGCTAGATAATCATTTCCATCATATTCTACTTTTACTCGTAAAGGTTCCCACGGCGTTTGATATTCAATACCGCCATATAATGCCGCACAGCCTTTAAACCAACGTTGGTAGTCGACAGTTCCACCTTTTCCTCCAAAAGATGTGTCTCGATCACAATTATCATTAAGATCTTTTTTATCCGAAGTCAGGTTACCGCTATTTCCTATATAGCCCCAGCCTATCCCTAAGGTAAAGTCGACTGGACCAACACGTTTAGTGGCCGCAATAAACTCGCCATCAAATAAGCCTGTACCGCCAAAATCTCTTATACCAATAGAAGTTTCTGGTAACCAGTAACTTTCTTCCACTAGACGGACTTTAAAATCGATACCTTTATCAGTGTACTTGGTGTTACCGCTGAAACTCGGATCGTTACTGTAGAGTAGATCTTGTACTTGGGTATAACGAACCGTAGTTTCAAACCAAGGGAATAATTGCACTGAAGCTGAAAAATGCTGGTATTCAGAGTTATAAGTTGTTGCAAAATTAAACTCACCCTCAGGAGCCATACGTCCTGTAGGCATTTGCATTAATCCTACACCACCAAAGTCCGATTGTGAGGCTAAGAGTGGAGGATAGCTAAATTCATCGGCTTGGATATGGAATAAAGGGAAAAGAGCCAGAGCAATTGCTGAAAGTTTACTTAACGTAAGATTAGAATGGGTAGCGTTATTCATTACAGAGCCCGATTCCTTAATAATTCAATAATATTGGCGTTCAATGTGCTGTAGTCTTCTACTAAGTCTGAAAATTCAACATAAAGGACAGCTCCTGGAGCAATATCTTGCGCTTGAGCATTCCAATAGGCTATTGGTTGTTTTAGTGCTTTACCATCTGGTTGAACTATCCATACGAAGCTATTATCAGCGTTTTCTAATGGAATTGCTTTCGCTAAATAGTCTTTACTATTTTTATTGACTTGCCATTCAAAACTTCCCGCTTTAGCTACCGCACCCATGACAAGTACAGTCGTAGGTCTCTGAGGTAAGATAAGTTCGAAACGGCCATCAATTAGAGGGTTGTATGAGTCATTTATCCTGATTAAATCAAGATGTAATGGCTGCATTACGCGCTGTCCAAGTTTGATTTGTCGTAAAAACTGCGCAAGTTTTGCAAGCTTTGCTGTATAGATACTGTCATCTGCAGCTTGACCCATTTGTGCTAGTTGGGACAGGGTTTCTTTGCGTTTAGCTTCTAAAGCGGCAGTGTTTTGGATATCGAGTAGTGCTGCACCCAACCAATAAATAGGGGTTATCTCTTTATGATTGTTTTTATTATGTATTTGAAGTTGTTGTAAGCCGTCCAGTACTACTTTATCAAGACGAATCGATGTTGGATAAAGTAATTCAACTTGTGCATCTTGGTTTGACGACGTTGTAACTAACAATTGAGTTTCAGCCTGAGCTACTGTCGCTAAAACAGAACTGAGCAGTAGCGCTAAGGGCATTAAATAGGATCTCATTGGGACTCCACTAAGACGCAAATGGCTTGAGTAATGTAATTTCGATAAAAGGCTGATTAGGGGCAATTTTTTGACGACTCTTAATCACATGACCTGTTTCTGGTGTTAGCCAAAATTCATTTTGATACTGAATATTGAGATTATCTACCGAAACTGATTCAAGGTAATGTAGCGCTTGGGTTGGAGTATCGTTGATGAGAATGTTTTCTTTAGCAATAAAACTAAAATGTGAATTTACGCGGTAGCCAAAGTGATATCCGGGTTGCCAATCAATCGTTCGAGTCCATGTTTTGGGAGTGCTATCTAAATGTAAGCCTAAGAGTATAGGATCTGGCTCATTGCTTTCTACTGCAATTAAATCACCTGTTAATAGGTTGCTCGTCCTAACCAATCGTCCATTTATTGTTACTAACATGGCTTTATCTGCAGAGAGCCATTTTAACTCTGTTATTGCAGGAGTCGGTGGCAGCGTTAAGGTGAACTTAGGCTCTGCAAGTGCAAGTACAATGAACGCTTGAGGTATACCATCGATTCGAGCATAGATACTGGCATAGGGGATATTATTAACTTGCTGTTCCGACAATTGAGTATCTTTGTCACCGATAAAGGCTAACTTCAAAGTATCGTTAAGTGCGCTGATTCTTTGGCTACAAGCGGTTGTGTTTACTAACACAATCGAGATTGTCAGTAGTGACAGTAATTTTTTATATATACGCATCCGAGTTGCTTATTCTCAATTAGGATTAAATAGCGAATTTAAAGAGGTATCAGACAGATTTCAAGTTATGAAATTAACTTTGTAAACACTCAAAAAAAACAACCGCCCATAAGGCGGCTGTTTAAAAGCATACTAACAATAGCTTAGTTACCAGTGCCTGTAGTTGTACCTGTGCCAGTACCTGTGTTGGTAATTGGGTTACCATCAGAACTGTTAGAGATAACAACTGCGCCAGCAATTGCAGCAGCAGCAGCTACGCTACCAGCAACGATAACACCAGTACTAGTGCTTGCAGCAGTACCAGTACCTGCAGCTTCGCCTTCAACTGCATTTGCAGCCATAGAGCTGAATGCTGTGATTGCAACGATAAGTGCTAGTGAAGTTTTTTTCATCGTGATTCCCTTTTTGAAAAAATGTGCATGATTTTTTGATAATCTAGTACAGCATAGTAAGCGATGCAAACAAAATTATCAATGTTAAATCCATCTTCTTCCTCATGCGAAAGTTTGAATTTCGGCACTAATATTATCCATTTTGCATGATTTTTAGTGAAGAAACTGATTAAGTCGTTAGCTTATTTTAAGCAAAAGAAATCTTTAAGTTCATCGATTTTTTCCATGGCATCTTTATAGCCTAAGTCGATTAAAGCGCTGGTATACGTTTTTTCGAAGAGTAGGTAGGACACAATACTTGAGTCTGATTGCCTGTCTATACCGATGAAGCCGAGTAAGGTTTTAACGGCCCATGGCATGTCATCATAGAAGCGGGCAGCAATTTTGCTGAGATCTTCGCTAGGTTTGATGACTAGGGCTTTAATCGGATGCAAGGCGAGTTTGTTACGGCTTGACTCAGGAATCAGGCTTAAAGTGTTATTGATCCTTTCTAGTCTCTCAAGGTCGCTATTTAAGGTATCTGAAAAGATGGTATCGAGCAGATGACCCGCTATTGTCGCTGTTTTTGGGTGATATTCTAGTTCCATAGGAAAGTGCTTGTGCGGGCTCTCTAAGTTAATGACTAAGAGTTTTTCGGCGCCTAAATGAATAGGGCTTGAGAGCGGTGCTAGCTGATGGACTGAACCATCACCATAATAGGCTTGGTTGAGTTTAATGGATGGAAATACCATAGGGATTGCCGAACTGGCGAGTAGGTGCTCGGTATTGAGCATGATACGTTCGCCACTGCGACGGGCACGGGTCCAGTTTTCGATTTCTTTCGCGGCTTGGAAAAAGGTCACTGAGCGAGAGTTATTATAACAAGAGGCATCCACACTCAGTGCCGTCAGTGAGCCATTACGGATATTACGGTCGATACGTTTAAAGTCGATAAGCTCATTGAGTAAGCCTCTTAGCGGATCATTATCGAGCAGACTGCCTGCATCGGTATTGACCTTATCATCTTGCATGCCTTTGAGGGCCATTTTCGTTAGATGGCTGAGAACGCCTGTGATCGAAGCTCGGTAGACTTTTCGAGTTTCAAAGTGACGCCAAACCCATTCGAGTTTTCTGACACCAAGGTGAAAGCAAGAGGCATGGGTAGCGATAGCGGTGCCATTGATGGCACCCGCAGAGGTTCCGCAAATAATTTTAAAGGGAATACCATGATTGCGTGGATAAAGCTGGACCAGTGCTTTTAACACGCCGACTTGGTAGGCCGCCCTAGCGCCGCCACCGCCTAAGACTAATGCAGTTGATGTAGGCAATCTTCAGACTCAATTTATTGTTTTAATAGTTTTATTAAAGCAACGCCCCCCTATAAAAAGCAAGTCGGTAGACTCAATTAGTTGTAAATTTCGATTTATCGTTTATTCGATTGCTGGAACATTTCGCTTTAGACAATTAATCCGCTGTAACTTTGGTCGTTTTGCTGAGGCCAAAGCAATGCTCCGATGCTGGAAACTCACCCGTCCTCACTTCTTGGGCATATTGGGCGCAGGCCTTAGTGATCAATGATCCTAAGTCGATATAGCGTTTAGCAAATTTAGGCGTGTAGTCAGAAAATAAGCCTAAGATATCCTCAGTCACGAGCACTTGACCATCGCAGGCGGGTGAGGCGCCAATGCCTATGACTGGGATTGAGACTCCTGCCGTAACTGTGCGCGCCGCGAGCTCGGATGTGCCTTCAATCAGTATGCTAAAAGCGCCTGCTTGCTCAAAGTCTTTCGCTAAACTAACGAGGGCTTCGATGGCGGCGGCATCCCTTGCTTGGGTTTTAAATCCACCCAATTGATTCACGTGTTGCGGCATTAATCCTATGTGTGGCATCACAGGGATCCCTCGCTGGGTTAAAAAACGAGTGGTGTCGAGTATCTCTGCGCCACCCTCGAGTTTTACCGCCTGCGCGCCTGTGCGTATTAATACTTGGCTGGCATGTCTGAAGGCTTGCTGAGGCGATACTTGATAACTCCCAAAGGGCATATCGATAATAACGCAGGCATGTGCTGCGCCGCGAGTGACAGCAAGACCATGATTAATCATCATTTCTAAGGTAACCCCGAGTGTAGAGTCTTGCCCATAAACCACCATGCCGACGGAGTCGCCGACGATAATCATATCCACATGGGGATCGATCAGTTCTGCCATCGGCTTTTCATAGGCGGTGAGAGCAACTATGGGGGTTTTACCTTTCATTTTTTGTAATGTAACGGGCGTTACGCGGTTTTTATCCATGTGGATACTCATGTCATCTCCAATTTATTCAGTCTGATATGACATGTTAGCGTTTGCTGCTTTGGCTTAGGCTCGATAGATTGACTTAATGTCTAGATAAAAAGACACTTATTTACAAAAGGTGCTTCTAAACAAAGAGGCGCTTCTATAGGGAAGAGGCTCGATAATACGAAAAGAAGCTTCGATATAAAAATCACTTTGGGCGATAACATCTTGAATCAAGTCACTGACACGCATTTATCCCAGCTGCATATTACTCAGTACACGCAGGTCGCACCTTCACGTTTAGCCGCCGCAGGGCTAAGTGCCTCCATCATGTTGCTTAAGCGAACACTCAAGCCGTTTGAACATGTGCAGCGCCATAGTCATTCCTGGGGACAGGTCATTTATGCCAGTCAAGGCGTGTTGAGTGTGATCACGCCTGCGGGGCGTTACATTGTGCCGCCTGAGCAAGCGGTGTGGGTGCCTCCCTTTGTCGATCATGAGGTTATCGCGCTAGGTCAGGTGCAATTGAGTAGTCTGTATTTGGATGAAACCCGGATAGGCGGGTTTCCACCCGACTGTACTTGTTTGAGTGTGAAGCCTGTTTTGCAGTTATTACTGCAAGAGGTTAATGCCTTAGTGAAGAGTGAGGCTGGGCTAATTGATCCCGATTTTAAGGATCGCGTCATGCGGCTCTTGATGGTGATCCGTGATTTTATGGTACTCGCCCCTAAGGTCGCCTTGGATTTACCTTATCCTAGGGATAAAAAATTACTGCGCATTACCGAGGCTTTGCTTGCCGATCCAAGTCAGCAACGCACTTTGGTTGATTGGCAGCGGGAGGTCGGTGCCTCGGCCCGCACGTTAGCGAGATTATTTAAACAGCAAACTGGGCTGAGTTATAGCCAATGGTTGCAAAGGCTTAGATTGCAGGTGGCGATTCAAATGCTCAGCCGAGGTGAATCTGTGCTCACTACAGCGTTATCCTTAGGTTATGCCTCGGGTTCAGCCTTTGGTTATATGTTTAGGCAGTTGATGGGCGTCGCTCCGAGTCAGTACCTGTTAGCGCAAAATACCTTGCCAAAAATACAGAGGTAAACAGCCACAGATAAAAAGTCATGTCGCGAGCCAATGTGAACGATGAAGGTCAATAAAAAACGCACTTAAGCTGGGCTCAAGTGCGTTTCGTTTTTGATCTTCAGCTTGTCTACATTTCGCGTTGAGGATTAGCCTTTAACTGCGTTTTTCAGGAAGTCGAGCAGTTGATCGAATGGAATATCTTGTTTTTCACCAGTGCGGCGGTTTTTGTATTCAAATACGCCGGCATCGATATTGCGATCGCCAATCACCACAGTGTGTGGGATACCAATCAGTTCCATATCGGCGAACATCACGCCTGGACGCTCTTTACGATCATCCAATAACACTTCGATACCCGCTTCGTTTAAGTCTTTGTATAACTGCTCGGCGATATCGGTTACGCGGTGCGACTTGTGCATGTTCATTGGCAGAATGCCTACGCTAAATGGCGCAATCGCTTCTGGCCAAATGATGCCACGGTCATCGAAGTTTTGTTCGATGGCTGCTGCCACGATACGGCTCACGCCGACACCGTAACAACCCATTAGTAGCACCTGTGACTTGCCATTTTCGTCAAGTACAGTCGCGTTCATCGATTTAGAGTAGTTAGTGCCCAGTTGGAAAATATGGCCCACTTCGATACCGCGTGCCATAGCATAAGTGCCTGAACCATCAGGTGTTGGCTCGCCTTCGACTACGTTACGGATGTCGGCAACTTGCGCTGTCGGCAGATCGCGTTCCCAGTTGATACCAAAATAGTGTTGGTCATCAACGTTAGCACCAGCGGCAAAATCGCTCATTACGCTAACGCTGTGATCGATAACGATAGGGATTTTAAGACCGATAGGGCCAAGTGAACCAGGACCAGCGCCAATGGCGTCACGGATCAGCGCTTCTGGCGCCATTTCCAATGGTGATGCGACTAAGTCTAACTTGTCAGCCTTGACTTCGTTGAGTTCATGGTCGCCACGAACAATCAGTGCCACTAAAGGCGTCGCTTCTGATGCGCCCATTACGATTAAGGTTTTGACGGTTTTAGTGATATCCAAATCAAACTGCTCAACTAATTCTGCAATGGTCTTCGCATTTGGGGTATCGACTAAACGCAATGCTTCAGTGGCTGCGCCGCGTGGTTCAGTTGGCATAGGTGATTCGGCTTTTTCAATGTTAGCGGCATAATCGCTGCCCGTTGAGTAAGCAATTAAATCTTCACCGCTTTGTGCTAGAACATGGAACTCGTGTGACATGCTGCCACCGATTGAACCCGTATCAGCTAAAACTGGGCGGAAAGCTAAGCCCATGCGCAATAGAATGTTGCTATAGGCTGTGTACATAGCCTCATAGGTTTCATTCATGGTATCGACGTCAAGGTGGAAAGAGTAGGCGTCTTTCATCAAGAATTCGCGTGAGCGCATCATGCCAAAACGTGGACGAACTTCGTCACGGAATTTGGTTTGGATTTGGTAAAGATTCAGCGGTAATTGCTTGTATGAGCTGACTTCTTTACGAATCAGATCGGTGATCACTTCTTCATGGGTTGGCCCCAGTACGAAGTCGCGATTGTGACGATCTTTAAAGCGTAACAGCTCGGGACCAAACTTTTCCCAACGACCTGTTTCTACCCACAAGTCTGCCGGTTGCACCATAGGCATTAGAATTTCAATTGCACCGGCTTTGTTCATTTCTTCACGAACAATGGCTTCGACTTTACGCAGTACACGTAAGCCCGTGGGGAGGTAGCTATAAAGGCCCGACGCATTACGACGGATCATGCCCGCACGTAACATTAATTGATGACTAATGACTTCTGCATTGGCAGGAGTTTCTTTCTGTGTTGATAGCAGGTACTTGCTGACGCGCATTACCGATGTCCAAATTTGAGTTGAATGGTCGCCATTTTATCACCTGCTTTGGTGATGTCACCTAGGGATTTAGGTTAAATTCAACTAGCTGGGAGATAAATAGCATTTTTTGATGCTGGATAACGGATAACGGATAACGGATAACGGATAACGGATAACGGATAACGGATAACGGATAACGGATAACACAAGGAAGAGCGCTGCGCTGTTAGAGCGTGACTTCGTCACTGCTGGTATCAAGATTATCCTTACTGCTTACTTATCCCGTCTATCACCAATCACTTTGGCGGGGTTGCCTGCCACTATCGCCCAGTCGGGCACATCTTTCGTTACTATGCTGCCCATACCCACCACAGCGTGATCACCAATGGTCACACCATCGACTATGCCTGCCTGAGCGCCAATCCACACATCTTGGCCAATAACAATGCCTTTGGAGTTGGCAGCTTGTTGATATATGGGGGTATCTGGCGCCATGCCATGGTTAAAGGCGTAAAGGGTGACATTATTGGCGATGCGGGTTTGATTGCCTATCTGAATCCCGACCCTGCCGCCATCGAAGGAGCAACCATGATTAATCGCCACTTCGTCCCCTAACGTGATAGGCCCATGTAAGAAACAGTCGGCGGCGATCATGCAGCGATTACCCATGCGGATATTACGATTGGGTTCGGCAAATAACTGCGCCTCGGGGGCGATAAAGCATTGCTCGCCGATGTTGATGGTTTCGAGGGCACAAAGTTTTGCTTGAATATCGTCTTGCCAAGGTTTAGCCCAGATTAAATGTTTCTCTTTTAAAGAAAAATACAGCCACGGCATCCAAGAGAGCCGCTTTTTATGCTGGTTTTGATAATCAGGTTTTGATGTAGGCGTTGGCGCAGACATTTAGCCAGATTTCCCCGGTTTGAGTTCCAATACCAAGATGTATTCTTGGTCATTATCATCGACTGCCATTTGCCAAAACACATCTAAATCATAGAGGGCGACTTGATATAACTTAGGATCGTCCTTGGCTTTTTTGTAGGCGGGACGTGGATCTTGGCCGAGCACTCCGCGGATAAGTACGGCTAAATCTGTGTAGGTTTCCTGCTCGGCGTAACGCTCAATCTGTGCCTTGGCATTATCGGAATACACCACTGAAATCAGTTTTGGGGCGTCTTGAGCAATGCCGCCTACAGCATCGGTAATCGAATCTGAGAAAGGAATGTATGGCTTAATATCAATTATCGGTGTGCCATCGAGCAGATCCATACCGGAAATTTCGAGGCACACTTTGCCCTTGCGCTGCACTACGCCGTGCAATTTCACTACAGACTGACCTATACCATTGGGGCGAAAAGTGGAGCGAGTGGCGAACACGCCGAGTTTTTCATTGCCGCCTAAACGCGGCGGGCGCACTGTGGTTTTCCAACCTTGGGCAAGATTCTCATGGAAGCAAAACAGTAACCAGAGATGGGAATATTGCTCTATGCCACGTACCGCATCGATATGATTCACATGGGGCTCTAGTTCGACATAGCCGCGCGCTTCAACAAGTCCGGGTTGTCTTGGAATGCCAAATTTTTGTTTATAGGGTGTGCGGCATGTTGCCACTGCGATAATTTGGTTGGTAAATGTCATGCAAAAAATTACCTAAAGGGTAAGTATAACAACCGCCTAAGTTCATCATTCTAAGCTCATTATTAAGGCCCATCTTTGTGTGCTAATAATGCAGCGTTGGTCATGAAGCGTTAGCCATTAAGCGGTTGATAGGGGCAATCTTAGAACACTATAGGATCACGCCGCGAGCAGTATGCTTAATATGCGTGAGGCTTACTCTGTTGTAGCCGTTTTTACTGCTTGACCAACGCATAATGCACGGCTGATACAACCTTGGGCAGCTTCTTCAAATATGACACATTGCTTGATGATAATGCCGTTAGCCCCTTTATCTGCTGCATTGCGACGGGCTTCGGTTCTGGCGTCGGCAAGTGATGCGGGCGCACCGTTGGTATCGGCCTGACAGGACTCACCTTCGACCAATCCTTTTAATTCATAATGGCCTTTCGGTAAGGTATCGCCTTCATAAAGGATGACATCGGATGCCTTGAAATAGTCATTAATCGCCTCACTGTCCAAATTACTGTTAAAACTGTAGTCGCTTGCACAGGCACTGAGCAGGAGCACTAATGCACTTGAGAGGATAATTTTCATGGTTTGACCTGAGGTTGAGGAGAAAACTGCGCAGCCTTGGTAGGCTGCGCTGATGCGATATTATTATCTGAGTAAATTCTACCGCTTAAGGTACTTTTGATAAAGCTGCTGATGGCGATTATTCAGATCTATCTGCCGCCCTTCAATCCAGATAGCCTCAATTTTATTGGTCATAGGGTCGAGAATGTCCCCTTCGGACAGCACGACACTGCCTTGGTATCCCACCGCTATCGCCCCTAAATCCTCCACACCTAACAGTTTTGCGGCATCTAAGGTGATGGACTTAAGTGCTTGTTCAGGCGTTAAACCATAAGCGGCGCTGTAACCTGCGGCGTAGGGGAGGTTACGGCTATTCCAGTCCGATGAGAACCCAAGGGCGAAGGGAATACCTGCATTGGCGAGTAAAGATGGGATCTTAAAGGGTAAATCGACTGGCTCATCTTTACGTTTAGGGAGACTCAAGGTATGAGGGTAAATGACCCCAGCTTTAACTTCCCTTAGGCTTGAGTCCAAACGCCATGCATCGTATCCGCCGACAATTACCAGTTTGAATTGGTATTTTTTCGTCAAGGCGATCACTTGCTCAATTTGGCCAACACTTTCGGCATGGGCAAACAGTGTCGCTTTGCCTTGGTATAGCGGCAACATGGCCTGCCAGCGCAGGTTGTTGGTCGCGGACTGGGGATCTTCATTCTGGTTTTTGTCTTTGCCGTTGGCCTTATCACTTAAGAAATAGCGATAGCCATCTTCAAAGGCGATATTGAGCTTGTCGATCGCCTGCTGATTTTTCTCGATGGCCTTGGCTTTCTCTTTTTCATCTTCTGGCATGCGTTTGATTTGCGGCCAATAGACATGGAACTGTCCAGCACTTGGTGTCATTGCATCTTCAATCGTCCATGCATCGAGATCCACCAGTACCGATTGTCCTGCTAACCCATCACCGCTCGGAACGATTTGTGCGTGGGTAATGCCGTTGTAACGTATGGTCGGGATGAGCTCCGAATCCGGATTATAGGCTGTGGCCGCGCTGATCTGTGGGTTGATGTAGCCCACCTCGGCGTTATCGACCGTTGGGCGGCTCATTTCAATTTCGACTAAGCCTAAGCTGGTGTCTAGGGCGATTAAGCCCGGATACAAGTGTTTACCGCTGGCATCGATGATTTGAGTGTCACTGGTTTCTGCAGTTGCATTGTTGATTTGGCTGGTCAGTTGAGGTCCAACGGCCGTGATCTTGCCATTTTCAATTAAGACGTCTGTGTTGCTGAGCACGCCTTGAGTGACTGTGTGCACAGTGGCGTTTTTAATCAGTACGCTGCGGCTTTGTTTAGGCGTAGGTACGATATCATTGGCCATTGCTGGGGCCTGCGTGATGCAAATTGCGCCGAGTAGCGCCACAAACAAAACGGTTTTAGATAAATGTTGCATTATTTGGCTCCCTCATGAGCGTGGCCCCATGCCTGATAGTGGGTGTCGCAGTGCCACTGTGGCTCGTTGAGTGGCGTGATTTTTTCACCCGCTTTAGTTTGGTCATCACTGCTGAGAATTTTTTGGATAAGTGCGGCGCGCTCGTCCACCACAGCTTGCTGGGCAACTTGGTCTTGGTCGCGGTCAAAATAGCGTTTTCCTTCAACCCATGCCTGCGTCACTTTGGCGTAAATCGACAGCGGCTCTGCGTTCCAGAGTACGATATCGGCCATTTTTCCTGGAGTAAGTGAACCCACAAATTCATCGACTCTTAATTGCTTGGCCGGATTAATAGTGACCATGTTCCAAGCATCTTCCTTCGACATATTGCAATACATCATAGACTTAGCCGCTTCTTGGTTGAGTCTGCGCTGCATTTCATAATCGTCTGAGTTAATGCTGGTGATCACCCCCTTGTTTTGCATCAGACACGCGTTTTGCGGAATCGCATCATACACCTCAAACTTATAGGCCCACCAATCGGCAAAGGTCGATGCGCCAGCACCATGGGCAGCCAGTTCACTCGCCACTTTGTAACCTTCGAGCACATGGGTAAAGGTTTGTACTTTAAAGTGATAGGCCTCGGCTAAGCGGATAAACATCAGGATTTCTGACTGCACATAGGAATGAATATGTACGTCGCGTTGCTGGTTTAATACTTCGGCCACTGCTTGCAGACGGTAACTTGGGCGCGGAGCGACAGTTTTCTTTTTATCGCTGGAGCGCAGATTATCATAGGTTTTTAACGCCTTTTCATAGGCGATAGCAGCGTCGAAGGTTTCTTCAAATAACGCTTTTACTCCCATGCGAGTCTGGGGGAAGCGCTGAACAAATTTCTCGCCCCAATTACTCTGTTTGACGTTTTCACCTAAAGCAAATTTGATACTGGCGGGCGCGTTAACAAATTTGAGTTGTTCAGCTGGCTCCCCCCATTTCATTTTGATCAGTTGTGATTGGCCACCGATAGGGTTGGCGCTACCGTGGAGTAATTGCGCGCTGGTGACGCCGCCCGCTAAGGCACGATAGATTGAAATATCGTCGGGATTAATAATATCGCCAATGCGTACTTCAGAGGTTACTGCGTCTGTTCCTTCGTTAGTACCGCCATTAATGGCGATATGCGAGTGTTCATCGACTATGCCGGCGGTGAGGTGTTTACCCGTTGCATCGAGGACTTGATAACCTGATGGCGTACTTAATTGTTGGCCAATTTTTTCGATGCGGCCATTGGCCATCAAGAGATCAGCATGTTCGAGAATGCCTTGTTTATCCGATGTCCACAGGGTGGCATTTTTGATGTGTAGCTTCTCAACATTAGGGGCTTTGCTCAGTCCGTAAGCGACGTTAGGGAAGGTGAGGTGACTCAGTAGGCTCGTGCTGGCTTCATTCTTGGGAGCTTGATTGCTTGCTTGGTCTGCTTTTTTGAGCTTTGCAGTTTGAGTCATTGCGACACCGGCAACATTTGTAGTGCGACTTTTTGCATCGACCATACGACCTTGAATGCCGTCATCGGCCATCCACAGCGTAAAGCGGCTAAGGCCATTAATGCCTGCGGCGCTCAAATCGGCAGTAAAGCTCAATTTCCCGTTATCATTTAACTTAAGTTGAGTGAGTGAGATACTTTGTTCGCCACTGCTTAAATTGCCTTGGATGTTGGGTTTATCACTTTTACTTTCATCATGTAGCGATAAATCTAGCGTGAGGTTATTGAGGCTTAATTGGTAATCTCCCAGTAATCGTGCTTGGGGAAGTGAGCGCAGACTTTGCTCCTGACCTTGTAACCAAACACTGTAGATCTGGCCATCTTTAAAGATATTGCCTTTAGTGATAACAAAGTCAGCCATATAACCGGGCGCGAGTTTACCGGTAAAGTCGGCGGTGCCTGTCATCTCTGCGGCTTGGGTGGTGAGTGCCACGAGAGCGTTTTCTTCACTTAAACCTTGGGCGATGGCTTGGCGTAGGCGCGGCCAGAAGGCATCGGTCTTAATCCCAAACTGCGTTAACGCAAAGGGGATACCCGCGTTAGCTACCGCTGCAGGGTTGGTTGGTGCACGTTCCCACTGTCTTAAATCCGCCAGTGATACTTCACGATCAGCGTCATCTGTCCCGACATCGGGTGCCTGCGGATAGTTTAAAGGCAAGATCAACGGATAGTTCAGCGCCTTTAACTCATTGATGCGTGAGTATTCTTGACCATTACCAAGTAGGTTGGCTGGCAGTTTATGTTCTTTGAGTAAATGGGCTGCACGTAATTGGTCGTTGAGATTTTTGGTTTCAAAGATAATTTGCTTATCGGCTAAATTATCTAAACGCTCAAAGGCGATATTAAATTCGACTTGATTGTTTATTGCGCCATTGGCAGGTTTGTTTTTATTTTGGTTATACCAATTTGCATCGGCAAAGGTTTGCCTAATAAGTGCAATGCTGCCCATTAATGATGAGGGATAATCTTGTTCAGACGAACCTTTATCAAATGCCATAAAAGGTTGACTGCGGGCGCGATAAATCACTTCATTAGCCGTTTTGTCCGCTAATGACAGACTGACAGCCGTCCCACGGAAGATACCGTCGAGTTTGCTACTTTGCACACTGGTGAAACCATTATTAATCCACTCTTTTGCGCGTTCTTTATTGGGGTAAACGTAATTAAACCATTCTTTTTCAGAATGAATTGCACCATTTTCCGCATTACCACCGATACGTTTTATATCATAGACGGGGCGAGTGAGCTTTAGTTTGGGATATTCGAACTCAATCCCATAATCGGTAAAAGGATCGATAAATCCGGGATAAATTGTATAACCACTCAAATCGATTCTAAATGCGCCAGCTGGAATGTCGTTGTGCTCAATAATGGCTTTAATTCGATTATTTTCAATTAATAAAGTGGCATCGCTTAAACGCTTTCCCGGGGCAATAATTAATTCAGCATGGGTAAATGCAGTGAGTTTACTGGATGTTGTTCCAGTATTGAGTTGGGCAAATGTTGTTTGTGATACTAAGCTAGCGATTATGCTGCAGCTTATCATTATCTTATTGTTTATCTGCATTATTTTATTCAATCGAGTGAGGGTGAACAAAGAGTAACTGAAAGCAGATGTAAATACTAAGGCTGAATTGTAACGTAATTTGAGTGGGAGTGAGGTGCGGAATTAACGGCTGTCGTTTAAGTTTGAAACGGTTGATGGATATAAAAAAGCTCGCAACTAATGCGAGCTTTTATGCAAACTTGTGTTGGCAATTAGCGCCATCACACTTGGTTGGATTAGATTAAGAAATCTTCCATAGAACGACCTTTGTTGATCTCGTTCTTAAATACGGTAGGCATACGGCCTTGGCCAGTCCATTGAACCATTTCACCGTCAACTTCAATTTGGTATTTGGCTGGACGAGGAGCGCGTTTCTTCGCAGCAGCTTTAACAGCTACGCCACCTAAGTCATCAATTGATAAACCAACGGCTTCCATTTGTTGACGGATTTCTTCAATCTTAGCATTACGAGCTGCCATGGCTTGTTCTTCTTCCTCAGCCATAGACTCGCGTTCTACTAAAATTTTATCTAATTTGTCGGCTAAATCACGTAACTCTTCAACGCTAAGTTCTTTTACTGCAGCTTTAAAACGACGGCCGTGAGTTAATATCTCTAAAAATTCGCTCATATCTATTTTCGTCCCACTCTATTTTTAATACAGGATAATGGTGAACAACACCTAAATGATAGAAACTAATATAGCTCGAATCAAATAAAATTATGCGTTTTAAGGAAATTAAATATTATTTATTTTTTGAACTTTTCTTATTCCCTCAAATAAGTGTCCAAAAAAGTGGCCGTTGCAGCGGATTAAAAAATACAAACAGGCGTTTGACTTTGGTTGACGTTAACGTTAACAGGACGTAAAGTTGCTCTATCCTGCATTGGTATTAACCAATGTTTTGTCCATGTACATGAAAGTGTAGGAAGGAAACCCTATGAAAGTATTGGTGCCCGTTAAGCGCGTTGTTGATGCCAATGTGAAGGTCAGGGTCAAAGCTGACAATACAAGTGTTGACACTGCAAACCTAAAAATGGCGTTGAACCCTTTTTGTGAAATCGCAGTAGAAGAAGCGGTTCGTTTAAAAGAAGCGGGTAGCGCTACTGAAGTGGTTGTTGTCAGTATTGGTAATAAAGCCGTGCAAGAACAACTGCGTACCGCGCTTGCATTAGGCGCAGATCGTGCAATTCATATCGATACTGAAGAAGAGCTCGTGCCAGTGTCTATCGCCAAATTGCTCAAAGCGGTACAAGACAAAGAACAAGCAGAGCTGGTGATTTTTGGTAAGCAATCCATCGATGGTGATAATAACCAAACTGGCCAAATGTTTGCCGCGTTAATGGATATGCCACAGGCGACCTTTGCTTCAGAAATCAAATTAGAAGCGAATACATTACAAGTCACCCGTGAAATTGACGGCGGCATGCAAACTCTTAAACTGCCTTTACCTGCTGTTGTGACCGCCGATTTACGTTTGAACGAACCCCGTTACGCTTCATTGCCTAACATAATGAAAGCCAAGCGTAAGCCATTAGAAGTATTTACTGTGGCAGACTTAGGCGTGACGTTAAAGAGTCACCAAACGATTGTGAAGGTCACTCCGCCAGCTGAACGTAAAGCGGGCATCATGGTAGCGTCGGTAGCTGAGCTAGTTGAAAAGTTAAAAAATGAAGCGAAGGTGATCTAAATGGCCATTTTAGTATTAGCTGAACATGATAATGCAGCACTGAAACTCGATACGGCAAAAATTGTTACCGCTGCCCGTGCCATAGGCGATGAAGTACATGTCTTAGTTGCGGGTCACCAATGTGGCGCGGTTGTCCAAGCGGCACAGGCACTACAAGGCGTTAGCCAAGTACTCGTTGCCGATGCCAGCGTGTATGAAGCGCATTTAGCGGAAAATTTTGCCAAATTGCTGGTGGACTTAGCGCCAAACTATGGTCACATTCTGGCCTCGGCTTCAAGTTTAGGTAAGGACACGCTTCCGCGCGTGGCGGCTTTATTAGATGTAGCGCAAATCTCAGAAGTTATTACCGTCGTCAATGCGGACACCTTTGTGCGCCCTGTGTATGCGGGTAATGCCTTAGCGACAGTGCAAAGCCATGATGCCATTAAAGTGATGACAGTGCGCGCCAGTGCGTTTGACGCTGCGCCAGAAGGTAACAGTGCGGCTGTGACGACACTTGATAAAGTGTTTGAAGCGAGAACTCAGTTTGTTTCTCAATCGCTGACAGTTTCTGCCCGTCCAGAGTTAGGCAATGCTGGCATTATCGTTTCTGGCGGCCGTGGTATGGGCAGTGGTGAAAACTTCGGCATGTTAGAACAACTTGCTGACAAGCTTGGTGCTGCGGTTGGCGCATCACGCGCTGCAGTTGACGCAGGTTTTGTGCCTAACGATTTACAAGTGGGTCAAACCGGTAAAATCGTTGCGCCAAACTTGTATATTGCCGTCGGTATTTCTGGCGCGATTCAACATTTAGCCGGCATGAAAGACGCTAAAGTCATCGTTGCAATCAACAAAGATCCTGAAGCGCCGATTTTTCAAGTAGCCGATTATGGACTCGTTGCAGATCTGTTTGAGGCGGTTCCTGAGCTGATTACAAGTCTCAGTTGATTTTATCTGTGATCTAGGTCACATTAAGTGGCTTTGCGGTAGCATCTGCTAAGCCGCTTATGTTTTTATGTGCCTCACGCCCGTGCAAGGGCGTTCTTAGAAGTAGAGGCGCGCCAAATATTAGTAGTGATCAGTAGGGTGATTCCGTTGATCGATTGCGAAAGGATTTGGTGCCGAAGTGGTTCGATTTATCACGATCAACTGCTGGGGTTGTACCTAATAGGTGCAGCACTGCCATAGTATTTTCCGATATGGATATTGGGAATAGTTACTATGGAGCGCTACTGATAGGACAGGTGACCTTGGGTATCTATTGCCTTTTCCCACCAGTTCAGTCGCCCTCCATTCGTATTTAACGAAGATAATAATCAATGACTGTTATGAATTATGCCGATTCGGCACTTTCCTTGTTGCCGCCTGCGGTGGCTATCGTGTTGGCGATCTTGACTCGCCGTGTACTGCTTTCTTTGGGGTTAGGTATTTTAATTGGTGCTTTATTGCTCAATCAATTTTCACCTTTAGCAACGGGTGAGTTTGTATTCAATGGCGTTAAAGGGCTTTTTTGGACTGATAAAGGTCTAAATTCGTGGAACTTATATATTCTCGGTTTCTTAATTGTACTGGGAATGATCACAGCGTTAATTACCGTAAGTGGCAGCGCGCGGGCTTTTGCCGATTGGGCTCGTTTACATATACGTAATAAACGTGACGCTAAACTATTGACCATGTTTTTAGGTTGCGTAGTTTTTATTGATGATTATTTCAATAGTTTAGTTGTTGGTTCGGTCGCTCGACCTGTTACCGATCGTTATTATGTTTCCCGCGCTAAGTTAGCTTATTTATTAGATTCTACTGCGGCGCCTGTGTGCGTTATATCTCCAGTTTCGAGCTGGGGCGCTTATATTATCGCACTCATTGGCGGGATATTAACTGCCCATGGTTTTGCTGATACGGGTCATTTGAGTATTTTTATTCAAATGATCCCGATGAACTTTTACGCAATCTTCTCCTTGTTATTATTACTTTTTGTTGTCTTTATGGGACTAGATGTTGGGCCAATGCGTGAGCATGAGCTCAATGCCCAACGTGGTAATTTATACGATGAGTCTAAAGGATTACCGCCTGGGGCGAACGCGGATTTACCTGAAGCCGAAACCGGTAAGATTTTAGGTCTGTTCCTGCCGATTACCGTGTTGGTATTTGCAACCCTCTATTTCATGATTAACAGTGGCGCTCAAGTACTCGCGGCGGAAGGGATTGAATTTAATATTATTTCTGCTTTTGAGAAAACCGATGTCAGTTCATCACTTTTCTTTGGTGCATTAATTGGTCTAGCGGTTTCGCTGATATTGAATTTAGTGCAAGGCGTTGAGAAATTGATGATAGTCAAAGGTATAGTGCAGGGCGCTCGCTCTATGCTGCCGGCGATTTACATCCTGTTATTTGCTTGGACAATCGCAGGTGTGATTGGTCAACTCGAAACCGGTAAGTTTATGGCGAGTTTAGCAACAGGAAATATTCCGTTCGCGTTTTTACCCGCCTTAATGTTTGTGCTAGCAGGTATTACCGCGTTCTCAACTGGTACTAGCTGGGGTACGTTCGGGATCATGTTGCCGATTGCTGCTGATATGGCGATGGGAAGTCACACTGGCATGATGTTGCCTATGCTTGCCTCTGTGCTGGCGGGGGCTGTATTTGGCGATCATTGCTCGCCGATTTCCGACACGACTATCTTGTCGTCTACGGGCGCCAGTTGCCACCACATCGACCATGTGGTGACTCAGCTACCTTATGCACTCATTGCGGCGTTTATTAGCTTAGTGGGTTATGTGGCACTTGGATTTACCGAGTCGGTTGTCGCGGGTTTAGTGGCTTGTAGTGTGGCATTTGTGATCAGTATTATCGTACTTAAAATCAAATCTAAAGGCGCAATTAGCTAGACGTTAATTGAAACCTTTCACTGCAAACGTTCACGACAAATAAGTCAAAAAAAATCAGCCAGCATTATGCTGGCTGATTTTTTTGGTTAAGGCTGAGTTTGTCTTTATCTCTAGCCTATCGCATTAAGGCTATCAACTCTTAGCTTAGCGTGCTTGATCTAGACCGCGGCGTTTAAGTAAGCCTTCTGTGGTTGGTTCTTGTCCGCGGAAGTTTTTGTAGGCGTCCATTGGCGCTATGCTATTACCCACTTCACGGATCGTTTTGCGGTACTTCATGCCGATTTCACGATTGAGCCCACCTTGGGTTTGTACATAGGCAAACGCATCCGCCGCTAAAATCTCACTCCACATATAAGCGTAATAACTTGCCGAGTAACCGCCGGGGAAGGCGTGGGCAAAATAGGTCGACTTATAACGCGGAGGTACAGCACTGATGTTTAAGCCGTGCTTTTTCAGGGCATTGGCTTCAAAGGTTGGTACATCTTGCAGCGGGGTATCTGGGCTTAATGAATGCCATTCCATGTCTACTAATGCAGCGGCCATGTATTCCAGAGTGTCAAAGCCTTGGTTGAAGCTGCCTGATTTCAGCAGTTTTTGCAGCAGTTCATCGGGAATGGGTTTGCCTGTTTCATAGTGTTTCGCGTAGTTCGCTAACACTTTTGGATGGGCGGCCCAATCTTCTTCAAACGTCGATGGAAATTCGACAAAGTCGCGTGAAACCGAGGTGCCCGCCAGACTTGGATAAGTCACTTTAGAGAACATGCCGTGGGTGCCGTGACCCATTTCATGGAACATAGTGGTGACTTCGTTATAGCTGACGAATGTGGGTTGACCTTCGGGCGCTTTCTTTATGTTCATCACGTTGACGACCACAGGTTTAGTGCCTTCGAGGAAGGATTGACCGACGAACGAACTCATCCAAGCGCCACCACGTTTACCTTCACGGGCAAAATAGTCGGCGTAGAAAATGGCCATGCTTGAGCCATCGGCATCAAACATTTCGTAGGCTTTCACATCGGGATGGTAAACCGGTAAATCTGGGCGTGGTTTTAAGGTGACGCCATAGAGTTCTTTGAGTGTGTAGAATACGCCGTCTTCGAGAACGCGGTTAAATTCGAAGTATGGGCGAATGCTATTGGCATCGAGAGCGTATTTTTCTTGGCGGACTTTTTCTGCGTAAAACTCCCAGTCCCACGGTGCCAGTTCAAATTTCCCACCGGTTTTAGTGATCATGGCTTGAATGTCGGCCGCTTCTTTCTCTGTGTTAGCAACTACCGCAGGCACCATTGAACCAAACATGCTGTAAACCGCTTCGGGTGTTTTGGCCATTTGCGGTGCTAATCGATAACTTGCCCAGTTTTCATAGCCTAATAGTGTTGCGCGCTCGGCTCTGAGTTTCGCTAAACGAGATACGAGTGACGCAGTTTCGTTTTCACCAGTTAAGCCACGGTTCGCTGAGGCTTCCCAAATACGCTGGCGTAGCTCACGGTTTTCCAGTGATGCCAACACAGGTTGGCGAGTGGTGTTGGTGATGTTAATCAGATACTTGCCATCGTGACCGGCCGCTTTGGCATCGTTCGCGGCTGAAGTGATTTCACCGTCGGTTAATCCAGCAAGTTCACTTTTTGAATCCACCACAACGGCGATTTCTTTGGTTAAGCGTAATAAACGCTGAGAGAACTCATTCGTTAGTGTTGATTGTTCTTCATTTAACGCGCGGATTTTAATTTTTTGTTCATCGGTAAGTTTAGCGCCAGCCATGATAAAGCGTTGGTGATATACCTCAACCAAACGTACGGCTTCTGGGGTTAACCCTAAGTTGGTGCGGTCGTTATAGATGGCTTCGATACGGGCAAATAGCGCTGGGTTTAAGTTGATATTATCTGAGTGGGCCGCCATTTTGGGCGCCATTTCGCCTTGGATTTTACGCAGTTCTGGATTGCTGTTTGACCCTGCTAAATTATAAAACACGCTTGATGCACGGTTGAGTAGGGCGCCGCTTTTCTCCATAGCCACAATCGTATTATCGAAGGTTGCTGCTGCCGGATTATTGGCTATTGCGAGAATTTCTTGGTACTGCTCTGCCATGCCTTGCTCTAGGGCTGGCGCGAAGTGCTCATTCTTGATGAGGCTAAAATCAGGGGCTTGATATTGCAGGTTACTGGCTTGGAACAGCGGGTTTTGGGTTTGTACCGAGATAACGTTAGGTGCTTTAGTTTCTGTGCTGCTGCAACCTGCCATGAATCCGGCGGTGAGAGTGGCGCCGATGGCGATGGCAATAAAACTTTTATGCATAATTGAGTGACTTCCTTTGAATTGTTGTTTTTTTAGGACTGTAACGTTAGTAACTTAAATAGGACTGAAAATGGCTTGTTATCGGGTAATGTCTAAGTAAAAAAGGAGCCTCGCATTAGCGAGACTCCTTTGGCTATTTCCTTGCAGGGAAAATAGGTACCGCTTTTTACTTACTTCTTAATCACGCGATGATGAGATGATTAATTAGCGAGTAAACTTGTGGTATTTATCAATACCAGAACTTCTACCTGTGTCATGACATACTGCACAGGATTCAGAGGTCGGTTGTTTAAACCAATCAGCCACACTTGGTACGCTGATTTCACCACCGTTGCTTGCCATATGCGCCTTAGCAGAATCGCTAGTGTGGCAGGCATAACAGTTAGCGGTGACAGGACTGGTCATTTTGTTACCTGGCTCAAGAATGTATTGATTTGGCACTTTGCCTAAATCAATCGCTTTTTCGTGACAGGCAACACAGCTAGTTGAGGCTTCAATTGCGCCTGCACCGTTTGCGGTTTGCGCTTGAGTTCCATCAGCTTTAACTTCACCGACTTTAGCGCCATTACCCCAGTGCCAGCTGTGTACCATAGGACCAAAACCTGCGCCTAAGGCTGCTGATGTACGTGCCATGCCGTTGTCATGGCAGGCGATACAAGCTTTACCACCTTCATCGAAGGCACCATTTTTGTGGAACGCAGTGGCATCGTTGTGACAAGTAGTACAGCTGTTAGTACTCGCTATCTCACGACGTTCGAAGCCAGAGACCTTTTGAGTGGTGACAGGGTTAACGACATCTGAGTAAGCCGTAAAGGATATGCCCATAGAACCATCATAACCTGTCGCTCTTAGGCTGCCATTACTTTGGTAGCGTTGCTTGCCATCATATTCCATCCAACCAGCGGTACTGAATGTCACGCGGGCAGAATAAACATAGTTAGCATTCACTGCGCTGATATCCGTCAGTAAATGACAGATATTTTTAGTGCCGTCAGTGTTGTAACCATAGTAGTAGTTAGTACGGTTACCTGGGCGACCCACTAAGCTGCCATTTTCATAGGAATGTAAATAAGCGCCCGCATAAACTACGGGTTTCTTAGCGTCATATACTAGCGGGCTAGAATAGTTAAAGTTGTCTTTAATACTAAAGACGTTACCATCGGTGTCTTTCACTGTCAGCGTTGTACACCAGCCTGGGGCGGTTACTGCAGCCGCAGCACCTGTTGGCGCATAGTGGTCTGTCTTGGTAGAAATATCATCTACTTTAACAGGTGTTGATAGACTCAATTTATACTTAGCGCGAATCGCTTGGCGTTCGGTTATACCCGCTTTGCTTTCGTGCATAATGCGCAGATCCGCACCATTACTTGGGATAATAGCCCCTGGTACGCCACCACTGTCATGGCAATCAATACAACCGGGTCCAGCTACGTTGATGTTTTTAGGTGCTTCAACGTGACAAGATGTACAGTTTTGTACTGAAAAGTCTTTAGTAAAATCTTGGTGATTGATATGACCAATTTTAGATAGGGTGTTTGTCGCATAGCCACCCGTAGAGAAACCTTCAGCATTGACAACTGCGCGGCTAACTGAGCCGTGACACACTAAACAGCCTTCCACGAAGGTGACTTCGCTGTCCATGCCGGTAGCGACATAGCTTGCATGACGACGAGGGCTTGTTGAATAGTCGATATGGCAAGAGTAACAACTATCAGTTGTGGTTGAATGGGTGCCTTCAGGTTTGTTAACGACCAGAGGTTTAGAGGTCGCAATACCATTATTACCACCGACACGTAACCAAACGATACCTTCAGTGCTTGGATTAACCCCTTTCATTGGTACTTTAAATTGGTAATGACCATCAGCTAAAGCGGTCAATTCAGCGCCGACGGTTGCTTGAGTTGCTTCACCGCCAATATGGACGTTATCTGCAACACCATTTTTATCAGCTTCGGTGCGGTTAGTGATGAAGCCTTTATCTGTTAGTGCCGCCACTTTGGCTTGAGCATTTAACAGTCCGTTGATTAGGTTATTGTTTTCATCTGTAATTTCAAATTCGTAAGTGATACTGCCTTCGCCAAAGCTATAGTTGATCACTTTGACGTTAGTCATAGTAGAACTGGTGACAGGGGGCGGTGTTCCAGGCTCACCGGGTGTTCCAGGTTCACCAGGTGTTCCAGGGATACCGGGCGTTCCTGGTGCTCCATCTACACCATCTTTACCATCATCGCCACAGCCAACAAGGGCGCCAGTTAGTGCTAAGGCAACTAAATATGCCAGTTTTCTAGAGGTGAAAATTCTCATCATAATCTCCATTTGATCCAATATGCGAATAAAGGACGGAGTGGAGCACTAAAGTTTGCAGGGTAGATTAGTGCTTTGACCGTTGGTCTCAATTTGCAAGCTATCGAATACTTTTCTTTTTTTAATTGAGCACGTTTTGTCTCGAATGAAATATTACTGTTAACGCTATGTTTATTTTTTGAGCGCAAGCCCATTTATACCTATTACTTTGGAGGTAGATCGCACTTTTTAAATTTAACTTTTACTAATTTTTCCTTATGAAACAACATTTAAGTTTCAGTTAAGCTTTCATTAACAATTGAACGGCATCGGGGCGTTTTTTATGTTTTTTGCAGGGAAGAGTATTAAATGAAGTGGACTAGAAATATTTCAGGAGGCGATTGGGGATTAAAATGATTGATAAGTTGGTGTCATTGCAGAATTTCATGATAAAAGCTTAGCGGCTGCTAGTGTTCTGATGTGAAGCGCAATGTTAGACTAGCGCTCAATTTGGCTCTGGTAGCAGACGCGTAAGCGCTAACGTTTTTAAAGGGTATAAGTCTTGGCTCAATTGTATTTTTATTATTCGGCAATGAACGCGGGTAAATCCACTTCCCTATTACAGTCATCCTATAACTACCGTGAACGCGGTATGAATACTTTGGTCATGACAGCCTCCATAGATGACAGATATGGCAAAGGTAAAGTGGCCTCACGTATTGGCATTGAAACCGAAGCACAGGTATTTAGTAGCCAAGATGATTTGACTCAAATGATTAGCGATGTGCATCAAGCCACGCCATTAAGCTGTGTGCTAGTGGATGAGTGTCAGTTTTTGAGTAAAGAACAGGTTAAGCAGCTGACGCATGTGGTCGATAATATTGATATTCCTGTACTCTGCTATGGCCTAAGAACGGACTTTCAAGGCGAACTTTTTAGCGGCAGTCATTATTTATTAGCTTGGGCCGATAAATTAGTTGAGTTGAAGACTATTTGCCATTGTGGACGTAAGGCTAACATGGTGGTGCGTCTTGATGGTGAAGGCAAGGTGATGCGCGAGGGTGAGCAAGTGGCGATTGGTGGTAATGAAAGTTACGAGTCTGTCTGTCGCAAACATTTTCGTGAATTTATCTGGGATGCGCATGAATATGTGGGATGAGGCTTCGTTAATCGCGTGTGATTATTGAGCGACTCATTCTTTTTGTGCGACTTAAATTAGCTCGTTTTGTTTTTAAGTCATACTGTCTGTTGCCTTAATCGCTGAAAATACCTTGATATCAACAAATTAATATTTGGCAAAATGTACTATCAGCTTAACATTAGTATTGATTAGTGGCGGTTGTGGGTCACAGGCACCCTTCTTTACAGTGAAGTTAGGTTTGATAAAGTGTGGAACATCATGGGTACTAAGACTAATTAATAGAGCCGGATAATGGCTAGATGAGTTTGATATCTTGCTTTACTGAGTGGCAACGGATTTGCTGAGTTGCATGAAAGATGAATATTTTAGTGTTTTTTTGGAGCTGTTTTGCCTAATTCCACATCAGAGATGAAGTTCGAAAATTATCGTCCTCGTCCACCACAACCTGAGCCTAAAGCTAAGGTTAAGCCGCCGCGTAAAGCCAGATCAAAGGGCAGGGTCTGGTTCTTATTTTTCATTCTGATTTGCTGCGCTGCATTGCTGATTGGACTTGAGGTTAAAACTTCGTTTTATCAAGCAAAATTCATCAATCAATATGCTAAGACGCTCACCTATGAATTAGAAAGCTCACCGAGCCAAGCGGTTATTTATCCTAGTTATGGTCCTTTCGATGAGCGCCATGGCTACAGTAAGTTACCTCAGTATATTGATAGGTTACTGCAACGAAATTTTCAGGTAACGCAACAAGTGGCGTTTTCGCCAGCGTTGCAGGAATACGCTCAACTTGGATTTTTTCCGCCTTACCATGAAAAGGCTCAATCTGGGTTGACGCTGCTCGATTGCCGCAATACCGATTTATACGAATTTGCCTATCCTAAACGGGTTTATCAGGACGACGATAAGATCCCCAATGAAATCGTTAATACTTTACTGTTTATTGAAAACCGCGAGTTATGGACGACGGAAGAGAAACTCAATCCGGTGATCGACTGGCCACGTTTTGTGGTGGCAGGCATGAGCCAAATTGCTGAAATGGTTGGTATGAATGTCTCTACCGCAGGTGGCAGTACACTCGCGACTCAGATTGAGAAATTCCGCCATTCTTCCCAAGGTTTAACCTTGAGCATTAAGGATAAGTTACTGCAAATTGGCTCGGCCAGTGTGCGCGTGTACCAACAAGGTGAAAACACTGAACCTGCTCGTAAGCGCATCGTTCAAGATTATCTGAATACCGTGCCATTATCTTCGGCGCCAAATCATGGTGAAGTTCATGGTATTGGTGATGGATTGTGGGCGTGGTTTGGTACCGATTTCGATACTGCAAACAAGCTGTTAGCATCGCCGCAGATCAAAGGTAATGCCACCAAGCGCGGACAAGTATTCCGACAAGTTGTTGCCTTGATGATCGCCCAACGTCGTCCGTCCTACTATCTATTGCAAGGTCATGAAGATCTTGAGAACTTAGTCGATAGCCATATCCGTTTACTCGGCCAGTATTATTTGATTGATCGTGGTCTACGTGATGCTGCACTCGCGCAGAAATTGCAGTTTAAGGTCGCCAAGCCGCAGCGTAATACCCAATCTGGCGCAGATAAGGGCGTGAACACAGTTCGCATTCGCACCGCAGGCATGTTAAATGTGGGGCTGTATGATTTAGACAGGCTCGATTTGACGGTCAATAGTAGCTTACACAGTGACTTACAGCAGAAAGTCAGTCACTACTTACGCAGTCTGGCGCAAGTGCCTACCGCGGAGAAAGTGGGTCTGCTTGGCGAACGGTTACTCGACCCAAGCCAACTGCAAAACGTACTGTATAGCTTTACGCTTTATGAGCGCACTGAGACCGCCAACCGAGTTAGAGTGCAGACGGATAGCACCGATCAGCCTTTTGATATTAACGAGGGCAGTAAGTTGGAATTGGGCTCAACCGCTAAATTGCGGGTGATGGCGACCTACTTAGAAATCATTGCCGAGATCCACGACAAGTATTCCAAGAAACATGGGATTGAATTGGAATCCATCATTATCGAACCAAGGGATCATTTAACCCGTTGGGCGATTGATTACTTGATTTTGAATCCCGACAGACGTTTAGACCGCATGTTAGATGCGGCGTTACAGCGAGAATATTCGGCCTCAACCAGTGAACAATTTTTTACCGGTGGCGGGTTGCATGTGTTTAATAACTTTAAAAAAACAGAAGATTTAAAAACGCCAACACTTTACCAAGCCCTGCAGGATTCGGTTAACTTGCCGTTTGTGCGCCTTATGCGCGATATCGTGAATTACAGCAGTAGTATGCAAAACGAGGGCAATATGGCCCAGTTGCTGCGTAATGATAAAGATCCGCGCCGTGACGAATATCTGCGGGTATTTGCTGATAGAGAAGGTAATACCTTCGTTACTAAGTTTTATCGCAAGTACAAAAAAGTGGCTGCGAATGAGCGTTTTGACATGTTTTTTGACGGTTTGTCCCAGTCGGAGCAGCAGTTGACGGCGGCGTATCGCTATTTACTGCCCGATGAACCTATGGCGGCATTTAAGGCTTTCTTGAAGCAAAGATTGCCGCAGGTAAGCTATACCGATGGTCGTATTAAGAGCTTATATAACAAGTACGGTCCGGATAAATATAATTTGCCAGATCAAGGCTATATCGCACGGGTGCATCCCTTGGAATTGTGGGTGCTGGATTACCTTAATCATAATCCTGATGCCAACTTGAACGATGTTAAGCAGGCGAGTGAAGCACAACGTCAAGAGGTTTACCGTTGGTTGTTTAGGACAAGGCATAAAAACGCCCGTGACGTACGAGTGCAAGTGATGCTTGAAGTTGAAGCCTTCCTCGACATACATCAACGTTGGGCGCGTTTAGGTTATCCCTTTGATTCTATGGTGCCATCCTTAGGCTCAGCGCTGGGTAGCTCGGGTGACCGACCCGCAGCCTTAGCCGAGCTGATGGGCATTATTCAAAATGACGGCTATCGTTTGCCCACAGTGCGTATCAATCAGCTGCATTTCGCCGCAGATACGCCCTATGAAGTGAGATTACAGAATCAGAATACCCAAGGTGAGCGGGTAATGCGCCATGAAGTAGCACAAGCCTTAAAAGCAGCGCTGGCGAACGTAGTGCAAAACGGTACCGCACGTCGTTTAAAGGGCATTTTTACCGATGAAAAAGGTGGCATGTTAGCCATAGGCGGGAAAACCGGCACCGGTGATAACCGTATTGTGACTCAGATGCAGCAAGGTAAAAAAGTGGCGACTACGGCGATGAACCGCACTGCGACCTTCGTGTTTTATCTAGGTGACAAATACTTCGGTACTTTGACCGCCTTCGTGCCAGGCAGTAAATCCGATGATTTTAGTTTTACTTCGGCGCTGCCATTGCAGGTGATGAAGGGCATGATGCCTATTTTAGCTCCCTATGTACAAACCGAGCAGGGCATGTGTGTGGTGAACGAATAAAGGCATGAATTAATAAGTGCCACGCCAACGACAAAGAGTGTTCCAGATGAACACTCTTTGTCGTTTTAAGGCTTAAATTATCTATCGATTGAGTTTATTGCTGTGGTTAACATGGTTTAGTTAAAGCACTGTGATAAAAGTGCAGCGATTAAGATTACTGCGGCGATAACTGGTAAATTTTTGATTTAGCTTCATCGGTTACGAGATAAATCAGTCCATCTGGCCCTTGCACGACTGAGCGTAATCTTTGCCCTAATTCAGTTTTCAGCAGCCGTTCTTCTTTAATTATCTTGTCGCCATCAAGCACTAAACGCACCAGTGTTTTTTCCTTTAGGCTGGCGAGTAACAGATTATTTTGCCACTGTGGAAATTTATCACCTGTGTAAAACATAAAGCCCGCCGTGGCAATCGACGGAACCCATTTGTAGACGGGTTGCTCCATTCCCGTTTTATGGGTACCTTCGCCGATGTTGCCGCCGCCATAATTCTCACCATAGGTAATCACTGGCCAGCCATAGTTTTTAGCCGCTTGGTCGATATTGAGTTCATCGCCGCCCTGGGGGCCATGCTCGCCCGTCCACAATACTTTGCTGGTGGGATTAATGGCCGCGCCTTGCATATTGCGATGACCGATAGACCAGATCTCGGGTAAGGCGCCAACCGTATTGGCGAAGGGGTTATCCTTAGGCACTGAGCCATCGGCATGAATACGCACCACTTTGCCTAAATGATTGTCTAATGTTTGTGCGCTATCTTTTTCGCTATAGCGATCACCGAGTGTGATAAACAGTGTGCCATCAGGCGCCCACACTAAACGAGATCCAAAATGGTGGCCGCTGTTGACTTTAGGTTGTTGACTAAAAACGCGGGTGAGATTTTCAAGCTTGTTACCATTGAGCGTGGCAAAACTGACCGCTGTGCTATTGAGCGTATCACCTTCAGCGGGTTCTGAATAACTGAAATAGATTTTTTTGCTGCTTGCAAAATCGGGCGCAAGCACGACATCAAGTAAACCACCTTGACCTTTGGCATACATAGGCGGTAAACCCGTTAAGGGTTCACCCACTTTGCCTGCGGTGCTGACAATGCGCATTCTGCCGGCGCGTTCAGTCACGAGCATACTGCCGTCGGGTAAGAATGCCATACCCCAGACATTCTCTAACCCTTGGGCTATGGTTTTTACCTGAATATTACCCGTTTCCGTTTTGACGCTAATGGTCGCTGCGCTAGCGGTTTCGGTGTAAATAGCCGGTGAGCATGCAATAAGACACAGGGCAAGATTTAAGGTGCTTAGTTTCAAGGTCTTTGGCATTAATTTACTCAGTCTCAAGGTCCTCAGTTTCATCGCTATCCTTAATCACAGTGTTCTCCTATAGGATGGATCAGAGTAACAAGTCAGTCACATAAGGGCAATTTATCGGCGAGACCTTGTATCGAAAATTCGTCTGTCCAGCTTTTATGAGTTTAAGCTTCACAAATCAAAAGCCTAACGTATGAAAACTAACGTATGAAAACTAACGTATGAAAACTAACGTATGAAAACTAACGCATGAAAAACTAGCGCATGAAAAAGCCTAAGGCCATCGCTAAACCGACGATCACAATAAAGCCGCGTAGCAAGGGCTGTGAAATACGGTAGGCCAGCGCCGCCCCCACATAACCACCGACAATCGCCATAACGGCAAGCAGCAACAGATATTGCCCATCAATCACATTGCCCGCGGCATAAACCACAACGGCGATGGCGGTGAGCAGGGCTGAAATCAGATTTTTAAGTCCGTTCATCCCATGTAGATTGGTTTGCCCCATCAGGCCAAAACTTGCGAGTAGTATGATGCCTAAGCCACCATTAAAATAACCGCCATAGATACACACCGCCGACAGCATTATCAGTGCCGTTATCGGACTTAACATTGGCGTCGAGGTGTTTTCGCCTTGCTCTGCGATTCTTCGTTTGAGTAACCAAGGGCCAACAATAAAGGCCGCGGTGGCCAGTAGAATCAGCCAAGGGATCAGCTTTGCGAAGACTTGCTCGCTGGTGGTCAGCAAAATACCCGCGCCAATACTGCCGCCAATTAAAGCAATTAAGATCAGATTCTTAAGGCTAAGACTCGCCGGATATTCGATATCCTTTCTAAAACGCCATGCGCTGGCGATATAACCAGGCAGCAGCGCGGCTGTCCCCGTGGCATTCGCCGCAATCGGTGGAACCCCGACAAACACTAACGCTAATAGGGTAATAAAACTGCCTCCACCGGCAACTGCATTGAGCATGCCGCCTAAAAAGCCCGCGAGTGCAATAATAAGCCAGTCCATAGATACCGCTCCTTTGGACAATGAGAGAGTTAAACAGAGCGCTAAAAATGTGTCTGTTATTATGAGTCAATCTAAGCACTCACCCTAACATGATGATTTCGATATTGAAAGTCGCGTAATGATTCGTTACATATCGCCATTCGTGAAGGTGAAAATATAGGATGAGTGAGCAGGCTTTTATTTGCTTAGTGCTAGGGGACTTGGTCCCAAATACCAGACATAAAAATAACCGCTGCTATGGCTTCACTTTGCTCGGTAAAAACATCTTCTCCCCAACAGTTTTGCCCACGTTCTTGGTAGTAAACATGAAAGGTACTGAGCATAGGTGTTCGAATGCAATACCAACCATCGAAGGTATTCTTAGCAAAATTGACCCAATACTGCGCATCAGCAGTTTGGATTTGCTGAATGAGTAATTCATTTTGCGATAGCAAGGCCACAAGCTCATTCTGGGTGGTTATTTGATGCTCGGCTTTTATAGCCTCGAGAAGATTTTTAAGTTTTATCATGGGATCTTTTTCATTCATCGAGAGTATCTACATCACTTTTAACGAATGGCCGCGGAGATGGAGGATTGGATTAATGCTTCAAAAATATCTGTTTGCCCAGCAGGAATAAGCTGCCTGTGAATTTCGCGGCGTTTCGCACTGTCGAATAAGCGCTCCGCAACCCAGCCAGTTAAATAGAGTGAGGACAAGCAGCCACCCGCAGTGGCAATATTGCCATTAATCACGAGGGCGCAGTCTTCTACATCGACGCCCATGGCAACTAGGGCAGGTTTTGCATCGGGGTGAGTCGTTGCTGAAAGATTGTCGAGTAGCCCTAATTTGGCAAAGAAGAATGACCCCGCGCAGATACTGCCAAGCAATTGTCGTGTGGGATCTAATTTAAGGGCGGACATAAACTCAGTATCAGCAAGTGCCGCAGGTACGCCTTTGTAACCACTGCTGAATAATACCACGTCGGCATCAGCGACTTCGGCCACATGACCATCGGTTGCAACCGTCATCCCCAAGCTTGATATGTGGCTAGGTTTGGTCCCGAGTACTTTTACTGTCCAATCGGTTTTTGTACGGCCGAGAATATCGCGCATTAAGAAGAAATCGATATCGGTAAATTCATCAAATATCACAATCGCAATCTGGTACATAAGCTTTCCTCTGGCTTGTATTGTGGATGACTTAAGGCTTGAATACGCTCAGCTTTAAGCCTTGGGTCCTCAATATGAATAGAATCATGATTTATTGGTTATCCATTTTTTATGAAAATTTGGTTAATCAAAATCTTAACCAGCACTAAACGATGGCAGTCGCTTGGCGAAAATAGCATGGGCATCAAAATCTTGGCTTTGCATTCTGGTTAATGTGTTGGTTAACACTTCATCGGCTGCATCTTCAATCCGCAGGATCTTCTCTGCTGCGACATAGTCGCTAAACGCTGTGCAGACTTGTTCAAACAAAGCTGTGATATCGCCAAAGGCCGGATGACTGAACTGCGGATTAGGCAAGCCCCTGAGGTCACGAAGCTTTAGCAGCATTAACGCCGTCAACGGTATGTATGATAGATGTCCATTGTGGAACTCAAAAAAACACTTTTTATCCCCGATGATCGCTTGTTCTACCTGATCATCGCAGAGGGTTTGCAGCATAGTGCTGATGAATTCGATATCCTGTGTATCCCAGTTATCTAAAAATGACGCATAGGAGAAAGGAGCTGTTTTTCGCAGTGTCACTTGCACTTCCGTGGCAAAAGGCGGCTCAATAACGCCCAAATAGCGCCCATACAGCAGCACCAAAAAATCGCCAATAAAGCCATGGGAGCGAACAATCCAGCCCGAACGCCGCGCGGTTGCATCAGCGTGGTACAGCTCGTCCGCCTCACGTTTAAGCCCAGCTAACAGCATCAGCACAAGCCGAAACACGCTGATTGTAGACCACATAGCGTTTGCTATCCCGCCAGTTTTTTCTAGCGATGAGCAATATTTATAGTAATCAATGGCGGTTGCAAAATAACCGTAAGCAAGCGAGCACATAAGCGGCTTAGGCTCAAGCAAGCCCAATTCAATATAGGTAAGTTGGGCTACATAGCCCCAATGACACTCGGGTACACCAAACTCAGCTCCAAATAATTCCCACTGGCGAAAATCCTCATCAAACTCACGATATTGTTTCACTCTCTCGAAACCATCTGTCATCCCACTGTCGATATAATCGGTCAGTAAATACTGGTCATATTCAAAGACGTTTTTGGCATAATCGCGCATATGTTTACGACTGCGACTGCGCTTATTGAGAAACTTGGCTAACATCTTGAGCATCCTTATTATTTAGGCTGCGGCAAGTTTACCGCAACGGCGCTAAATATCACTATCTGTAGCACTTTTGAAGCAAGCATTAAGCGACTCCGTTGTAGCGATGGTGAACACACATTCGCCAGCAAAGAACCTTGCTAACATATGGTGTTATCAGTTTAATGCGCGACATTGTTCATTATTGAATATGCTGGGATGGGGAGTAAACCGCACTCTTGCGTTGGCGACCATCGGAAAAAGGGACTTTTTCGTTGAGCCCCCAAGGATGGGTTTACGGCGTGTCGCCAGAGCATTAGTGCTGTTTATGGCGATAAGCTCTCAAAAAGTACCTAGACTGCAAAAGCTCACAGAAAACAAGGTTTGTAGTGAACAAGCTGGTGGTGAATTTTACTCATGGTTCTCCGCTTCGTGGGGACAACAAAAGCAACGAGGCCCAGAATCATTTTTTGGGCCTTGTTGGTATCGTAAAACGTCGGTTAACGCTCAAAATTCTTTAGGTTAAAGCTTCAAACTAACTTGAGTTTCAACCTTAGCCGCTATACGTTACTTGCGCATTTTAGAGAACGCTTAAAACACCATTTCTGGTACATGCTCTGGCACGATTAACTTGCCAGCAGTTTTGCTGACGATTTCTTCTACGCTGACGCCTGGCGCGCGCTCTAACAAATGAAATGCGCCATCTTTGATTTCGATAAAGGCTAAATCTGTGACGACGCGTTTAATGCAGCCGTAACCAGTCAGCGGCAATTCGCATACGGGCAGTAGCTTAGAATTACCGTATTTATCGGCGTGCATCATAGTCACGATAATGTTTTCAGCGCCGGCGACTAAATCCATCGCGCCGCCCATGCCTTTGATGAGTTTGCCGGGGATCATCCATGAGGCGATAGAGCCGTTCACATCGACTTCAAAGGCGCCGAGCACGGTTAAGTCCACATGGCCGCCACGGATCATGGCAAAGCTTTCCGCCGATGAGAAAAACGAGGCGCCTTTGACTGCGGTAACGGTTTGTTTGCCCGCATTGATTAAATCTGGGTCGATGGTGTCTTCGGTGGGGAATTCACCCATGCCGAGTAGGCCGTTTTCCGATTGCAACATGACTTCCATGCCGCTGGGAATATAGTTAGCGACCAGTGTTGGAATGCCGATGCCGAGGTTAACGTAGTAGCCGTCTTTTAATTCTTTGGCGACGCGCTGAGCCAGTTGTTCTCTTGATAATGCCATGATATCTATCCTTTCTATTTGGCTTTGACGCTTTGGTCTTTACTCTTAGGTTTTTACCCTTAGTTTTTACTTTAGAGATCTAAGTGCCAATTGCGTTAACTGTGTTTCAAGGTTTTGCTAGCGCCTTTTATTTCGCGGCTTTTACCGTGCGCTGCTCGATACGTTTCTCGAACTTGCCTTGAATAACGCGGTCAACATAGATGCCCGGCGTGTGGATATAATCTGGGTCTAGCTCGCCCGGCTCAACAATAAACTCGGCTTCAACCACAGTGATTTTGCCTGCGGTCGCCATCATAGGATTAAAGTTGGCGGCGGTTTTACGGAATACCAAATTACCCATGGTATCGGCTTTCCATGCACGCACTAAGGCAAAATCTGCGGTCAACGATTCTTCTAACACGTAATGGCGACCTTTGATTTCGCGGGTTTCTTTACCATCAGCGACTGGCGTGCCGTAGCCTGTAGCGGTGAAAAATGCCGGAATACCTGCGCCGCCTGCGCGGATTTTTTCCGCTAATGTGCCTTGGGGCGTTAAAATCACGTTTAGTTCGCCAGAGAGCATTTGCTGCTCGAAAGTGGCGTTTTCGCCCACGTAAGAGGCGATCATAGTGGCGATTTGGCGATGTTTTAACAGTAAGCCAAGGCCGAAATCATCAACGCCCGCGTTGTTCGAAATCGCCGTTAAGCCGTTAACGCCCATCTTAACCATTTGATTGATCAAGCCTTCTGGAATGCCGCATAGGCCAAAGCCGCCGACCATAATGGTCATGTCGTCCGATAAGCCTGCTAACGCTTCTTCATAGCTGCTGACGACTTTATTGAGTCCTGCCATTGTGATGTCCTTTTATGCTTTAGAAAACGCGCGGGAAATAACGCGCGTTTTTAATAACGGTTGTTGGTGTCGTTAATGGTTTTTGTTTTATTTTGCTAACAGGGCAGTGGCCACTTTCGAACCGTTGTTGCGATTCAACTGTGTGCTGATCGCTTGCCCAGCTAACGCGAGTTTTTGTAAATCGATACCCGTTTCGAATCCCATGCCGTGCAGCATATACACTAAGTCTTCGGTGGCAAGATTGCCCGATGCGCCTTTGGCATAGGGGCAACCACCAAGACCCGCAACCGAGGAGTCAAACACCCGCACACCTAAGTCTAAGCAGGCCAAAATGTTGGCTAATGCTTGGCCATAGGTGTCGTGAAAGTGTAGCGCCAGTTTTTCGACTGGGACGCGCTCAGCCACTGTTTGCAGCATTCTACGGGCTTTTTGCGGCGTGCCTACACCAATAGTGTCGCCGAGCGATATTTCGTAACAGCCCATTTTGTAAAGGATTTCAGACACACGGGCCACTTCACTGACCGCTATCTCACCTTCGTAGGGGCAGCCGAGCACGCAAGACACATAACCGCGCACCGGAATATTGTGTTTTTTTGCTAATTCCATCAAAGGGATAAAGCGTTCAATCGACTCTTCTATCGAGCAGTTGATATTGCGCTGACTAAAGCTTTGTGAGGCGGCGCCAAATATTGCCACCTCACTCGCTTTTGCATCCAGTGCTAGTTCAAAGCCTTTAACGTTGGGTGTGAGAGCGCTATACACCACGCCGCTTTGACGCTGTATTTGCTTGAGCACATCGGCAGAATCAGCCATTTGTGGCACCCATTTAGGTGACACAAAGCTGCCTGCTTCGATACGCTTAAGCCCCGCACCTGCCAGCGATTCAATCAAGGCGATTTTAGCTGCCGTCGGCACTGCGACTTCGTTTTGCAGGCCGTCGCGTGCGCCCATCTCGAAGATGCTGACCGTGTCTTTGGCGTTCGCTGCTTGGCTTAGATTGGCTAACGACATCTTAGGCTTCCTTGATCGCGGTTGGCTCGTCTGTCTCTAACGGCTCAACGTTAAGCAAGGTTGCGCCATCGGTCACTAGCTCGCCCGCCTTAAAGTAGAACTCAGTGACTATGCCATCAAAGGGGGCTTCGATGGTGTATTCCATCTTCATGGCTTCCATCACCAGCAAACCTTGGCCCGCTTTCACTTGTGTGCCGACATCGACTAAATGGGTCACTACCGTACCGTTCATGGGCGCTTTTAACTTGTCAGCATTGCTGGCTTGTTCTTCGACCACGAGTGTTTGCACTGCTTTAAAGTGGTAACTGCCAGAGGATAAAAACAGCGTAAAGTCATCACCTTGGGCGCTAACGGGCACTTTACTCTTATGGCCGTTGATTTCTGCGAGCAGTAAATCTTGTTTCAGCTCGCCATTTAGCAACCAATCTTGTCCGTGCAGCGGTAGCTGATACATGCCGCCTAAATCGAGCATCACTAACTGCTGCAATTCATGGGCATCATCGAGCAGGGCAATATTGTGCTGGCTGCAGCTGTTGAGTCTAAAGCCGCTGACTTGACCCCAAGGCGAGTAAGGATCGGCGCTGTTGACAGCTTGCGCTTTGGCGGCTTCTTTACGGGCAAGCACTTGATACAGCGCGGCAAAGGCAAGGGCAGTGTCAGCTTCGCTTGAAGCTGTGCCAATTAAGGTGTCGCCATAACGGCCAATAAAGTCAGTGCTAAAGTCGGCATTGGCAAACGCTGGGTGTTCGGCAATGTTCGCTAAAAACTCAATGTTGTGCTTAAGACCGCTGATTTGATACGACTCTAAGGCATGCACTAAACGTTGCAGGGCGCGCGGGCGCGATTCATCCCAGACGATAAGCTTCGCAATCATAGGATCGTAGAAGTTACTGATCACATCGTTTTCACGAATGCCCGAATCGATACGCACGTATTTACTTTGCTCGGGTTCACGTAAAAAGTTGAGCTTACCGCTGGCGGGTAAAAACTCATTCTGTGGATCTTCGGCATAAATACGCACTTCAAAGGAATGGCCGTGGATCCGCACTTCATCTTGCTTAAGGGGTAATGGCTGACCACTGGCGACCATTAACTGCCATTTGACTAAATCTTGGCCCGTTACCATTTCAGTCACTGGATGCTCAACCTGCAGACGGGTATTCATCTCCATGAAATAGAAGCTATTGTCTGTGTCGAGCAGAAACTCCACAGTCCCTGCGCCAACATAATCGATGGCTTTGGCTGCCGCGACGGCTGCTTCACCCATTTGGGCACGCAGTGCATCGCTTAAACCGGGCGCAGGTGCTTCTTCGACCACTTTTTGGTGGCGACGTTGAATCGAGCAATCGCGATCCGATAAATAAATCGCGTTGCCAAAGGTGTCGGCAAACACTTGCACTTCGACGTGGCGTGGTTGGCGTAAATAACGCTCCATCAATAATTTATCGTTACCAAAAGAAGATGCTGCTTCACGGCGTGCCGAGTTTACGGCTTCCATGATTTCGCCTTCATTCTCGACGATACGCATGCCTTTACCGCCGCCGCCATAAGCCGCTTTAATCAGCATAGGGAAGCCGATTTTCAGTGCCTCCGCTTTTAAGGTCGCATCGGTTTGGTCATCGCCGTGATAACCCGGCACTAAGGGCACATTTGCCGCTGTCATAATGGATTTGGCGGCGCTTTTGCTGCCCATGGCATCGATAGCATCACTGCCTGGGCCAACAAAGGCGATGCCAGCGGCTTCACATTTACGGGCAAAGTCGGCATTTTCAGACAAGAAACCATAACCTGGGTGAATCGCTTGTGCGCCCGCTTTTTTGGCGATATCGATAATCAAATCGCCCTTTAAATAGGAGTCTGCCGGCGCGCTGCCGCCTAAATAGAAGGATTCGTCGGCCATGGCGACATGGCGCGCTTCTTTATCGGCATCGGAATATAGGGCAATGGTGCGAACGCCCATGGCATGGGCCGTTTTGATGATGCGACAGGCGATTTCACCGCGGTTAGCAATCAATAGTTTGGTAAACATGTGCTTGGTCAACATCAAAGGGCTCCTTGGGTATCACTTGGCTTTTGCACGGGCTTGGAGGGCGTTGAGTGTGCTTGTTGCCAGTTAGGCTGACGTTTCTCAAAAAAGGCGTTTAAGCCCTCTTGGCCCTCGGTCGATACCCGAATGCGGGCAATACGCTCGCTAGTGTAATCAATGGTTTTTTGGTCTATCACGCCGTCTTCAAGATGCGACAGCAGTGTTTTTACCCATGCCATGCCTTGCGGGCTATTGGCTCGTAACGCGTCAATCATAGGCTTTGCGGCGGCGTCTAAGTCATCGCTGATCTCATGAATGACGTTAAGTTTTAATGCGGTTTCTGCACTAAAACGCTCGGCGGTCAGCATGTAGCGGCGCGATGTGCGGTTACCCATAGCGCGGGCAACGTAAGGGCTAATTACTGCTGGAATTAATCCGAGTTTCACTTCGCTCAAGCAAAAGCTGGCGCGCGTCGTGGCGATAGCGATATCGCAGGCGCAAATCAGCCCCAGTGCGCCGCCAAAGGCTGCACCTTGCACTAGTGCAATGGTGGGCTTAGGAAAGGTATCAAGATCCTGCATCAGTTTTGCTAAGGCTTTGGCATCATTTAGATTTTGCTCAAAGTCCATTTTGGCTTGCTTGCGCATCCAATTGAGATCGGCGCCGGCGCTGAAGTTTTTGCCGTTCGCTTTGAGTACCAGCACTTGGCATTGCTTGTGTTCAGCAAAATAGCTAAGCACAGCAATCATCTCGCTAATCATCACTTCATCGAAGGCGTTGTGCACATCGCTGCGGTCAAGGATAAGCTCGGCAACGCCGTGATTGAGCGCATGGCTCACGTGCTGCAAGTTGCTTAAATCCTTTGCGTCGCTAGCGCTGTTTAATGTGTCTGTCATTATTTTTTCCTATCTTCTTGTGTGGCATATGTTTTTCACATGTGCCTTTTACATACGGAACACACCAAAGCGGGTGTCTTCGATAGGAGCATTTAATGCTGCCGATAGGGCAAGGCCGACCACATCGCGGGTTTGCGCTGGGTCAATAATGCCGTCATCCCATAAACGGGCGCTGGCATGATACGGATGACCTTCTTTATCGTACTGGGCGACAATTGGCGCTTTAAAGGCTTTTTCATCCTCAAGTGACCATTCTTCACCTTTACGGGCTAAACCGTCGCGGCGTACTGTGGCGAGAACGCCTGCGGCTTGCTCTCCGCCCATCACAGAAATACGGGCATTAGGCCACATCCACATCATGGTCGGTTCGAACGCGCGGCCACACATGCCGTAGTTACCCGCGCCGTAGCTGCCGCCGATAATCACAGTAAATTTAGGCACATTGGCACAAGACACCGCGGTTACCATTTTGGCACCGTGTTTGGCTATGCCTTCGTGTTCGTACTTTTTACCCACCATAAAGCCGGTGATATTTTGTAGGAACAGCAGCGGAATTTTGCGCTGGCAGCACAGTTCAATAAAGTGCGCGCCTTTTTGCGCCGACTCAGAGAAAAGAATGCCGTTGTTGGCGACAATGCCGACGGGGTAGCCGTGAATACGGGCAAAACCGCATACTAAGGTTGCGCCATAGTTGGCTTTAAACTCATCAAAATCAGAATCATCGACGATACGGGCGATCACTTCTTTAACATCAAAGGGCTTTTTCAAATCAGTGCCGACAATGCCGTACAGTTCGCTAATGTCGAACTTCGGTGGTTTGACAGGACTTAAGAGTGATTTGATTTCTTTTTGATGATTCAGGCGTGATACCGCGCGGCGTGCAAGCTCTAACGCATGCTCATCGTTTTGGGCTAAATGATCCGCTACGCCGGAAATTTTAGTGTGCACTTCGGCGCCGCCGAGTTCTTCGGCGCTGACTTCTTCACCTGTGGCCGCTTTGACTAATGGCGGACCGGCTAAGAAGATAGTGCCTTGATCTTTTACGATAATCGATTCATCCGCCATGGCTGGCACATAGGCGCCGCCTGCGGTACACAGGCCCATCACTACTGCAATTTGGGGGATGCCCTTAGCGGACATTTGCGCTTGATTGTAAAAGATGCGGCCGAAATGGTCGCGGTCGGGGAAGACTTCATCTTGGCGAGGCAGGTTAGCGCCGCCCGAGTCGACTAAATAGATACAAGGCAAGTGACAACGGCTGGCAATATCTTGGGCGCGTAGATGTTTTTTAACGGTAATCGGGTAGTAAGTGCCGCCTTTAACTGTAGCGTCGTTGGCGATGATCATGCACTCAACACCGCTCACACGGCCGATACCAGCGATAATGCCTGCTGCGGGCACTTCTTCGTCATAAACTTCAAACGCCGCAAATTGCGACAGTTCTAAAAAGGGCGAGCCTGCATCAAGCAGCTTTTCAACCCGCTGACGTGGCAGTAATTTACCGCGGGATAAATGGCGCTCTAGCGCCACAGGGCCGCCGCCGAGTTCGATTTTATTGAGTTTAGTTTTGAGATCGGCCACTAGGGCGGCCATATCGTCGGATTTTGCTTTAAATTCATCGCTACGGGCGTTGATACGACTGCTTAATTGCGTCACTTTGATTGTCCTTATAAAGCGGAAACTCGGTATCACCTTGCTCGAATGGGTGGCGCAAACTGTAAGTTACAGTGAGGTGCTACCCATTCACTTGTGAGAGATTATTTGAACGCGCGTTATTTCGACTCATTGAACAGTTCGCGGCCAATCAGCATGCGGCGAATTTCTGATGTGCCGGCGCCGATTTCATACAGCTTGGCATCACGCAGTAAGCGGCCAGTGGCGTATTCGTTGACATAGCCATTGCCGCCTAGCAGTTGAATTGCATCCAGTGCCATTTTGGTGGCGAGTTCTGCGCTATAAAGAATGGCGCCTGCGGCATCTTTACGGGTGGTTTCACCGCGATCGCAGGATTTTGCCACGTTATAGACATAGGATTTGGCGGCATTCATACCTGTGTACATGTCGGCTAACTTGCCTTGCACTAGTTGGAATTCACCGATGGATTTGCCAAATTGCTCACGCTCGTGGATGTAAGGCACAACGATGTCCATACAGGCATTCATGATCCCCAGCGGACCGCCAGACAGTACGACACGCTCGTAATCTAGGCCGCTCATCAGCACTTTTACGCCGTTATTGAGGCCGCCTAAAATGTTTTCTTCTGGTACTTCTACATCTTCAAACACCAGTTCGCAGGTGTTAGAGCCGCGCATGCCGAGTTTGTCGAGCTTTTGCGCTTGGCTAAAACCTTTCGAATCACGTTCAACGATAAAGGCGGTAATACCGTGTGTGCCTTTGGTTAAGTCGGTTTTCGCGTAAATGACATAGGTGTGTGCATCTGGACCGTTAGTGATCCACATTTTGTTGCCGTTTAAGATGAATCGGTCGCCTTCTTTACGGGCATGCAGCTTCATCGAAACCACGTCAGAACCCGCGTTTGGCTCACTCATGGCCAGAGCGCCAATATGCTCACCGCTCACCAATTTTGGCAGGTACTTGGCTTTTTGCGCTGCATTACCGTTACGGTTGATTTGATTGACACACAGGTTTGAGTGGGCGCCGTAACTTAGGCCGATAGAAGCTGATGTGCGGGAGATTTCTTCCATCGCCACGACGTGGGCTAGGTAGCCCATGTTCGCGCCACCGAACTCTTCGGGTACAGTTACTCCGAGCAGTCCCATTCCTCCAAGCACAGGCCAAAGTTCATTGGGAAAGGCATTGTCGTGATCCACTTTCGCGGCAATTGGGGCGATTTCATTCGCGGCAAAATCCTGCACTGCATCGCGCAGCATATCGACGTCTTCGCCTAGGCCAAAATTCAGACTTGTGTAGAGAGAGTTCATTGCTTGTGTCCTTTCAGATGTTCTAATTTCAGATTGTTATAGTTTTTATGATTTTTAGGTGCTTGAGTCTTTTAAATCTTGTACTTAAATCCGTAGTCGTTATCGCCATCAAATTGATTTGATTTTGTGTTAACGGGGATTTAGGCTTTTGCCGTTTTGTTATCTTCTAAGGCTAAACGGCACTGCTGCTCGGCGGAATTGAGTTCCATTAATACGACTTTGATGTCGTCCATTTGCTGTTGTAGTGCGGACTTCTTTTCTTCCACTAGCGCCAGCATGGTATTGAGCTGTGAGGTGCTGCTCTTGTCGGCATCGTATAATTCGAACAAACGACGGGTTTCTGCCAAAGAAAAGCCCAAGCGTTTACCGCGAAGAATGAGCTTGAGACGCACCCTGTCTTTGAGGCTATAAATACGGGTTTGGCCGCGGCGTTTAGGTTTAAGCAAACCTTGGTCTTCGTAAAAACGAATACTACGAGTAGTGATATCAAACTCTTTTGAGAGATCACTGATCGAGTAAGTCGTTTGTGGTGTGTTCGTTGCGCTCATTCATGCACCCTAAATAATCAGTTTTAAGCAAGATATATGAAGTTTACGTAAAGGTAAAGATTTTGGCTTTTATTCTGTTGGCAAAAAAGTGTCAATCCCAATTGCCATCAGCCTGTGCAGCGAGATTAAAACGTGTGCTTTAAATTAGTGTTCTCACATAAAACCACAAATATCTTCTGGTTATAGGCTAACGTCTAATAGTGGGCTTTAGACCTCCTTGCTAATAATAGAAGCAGGAAGGGGTAGTTATTGCGGCTGACGATGTGAGTCGCAGTCCTGATTGGAGGACATATGTTGACCGAACAGCAAAATGCATCTGTAGCGCAAGCCACAAATCAAAAACAGAACCAACAAAAACATCAAGCGTTGCACCAAGCATCCTTGCTTAATAAAGCCGAATTCTGGGGAGAAGCGGCGAAGACGCTCGATTGGATTAAGCCGGCGCAAACTGTGCTCGATGAATCGCAGGCACCGTTTTATCACTGGTTCGCCGATGGTGAGATGAACACTTGTTATAACGCCGTTGACCGCCATGTGTTGGCTGGACGCGGTGACCAAGTGGCTATCCAGTATGTGAGTCCTGTTACTGATACTGAATACGACATTAGCTACGGGGAGTTACAGGCTCAAGTGAGCCGACTCGCGGGCTTTATGCAATCTATTGGTATAGGGAAGGGCGACCGTGTGGTGATTTATATGCCTATGGTGCCGGAAACCACCTTCGCTATGCTGGCCTGTGCCCGCATAGGTGCGATTCATTCGGTGGTTTTTGGTGGCTTTGCCGCCAATGAACTCGCGACTCGGATCAATGATGCTAAGCCTAAATTGGTCTTGTCGGCATCCTGTGGCATTGAGCCTTCGGGCGTGATCCCTTACAAGCCTCTGTTAGATAAAGCGTTAGCTCAGTCAGTGCATCAGGTTGATCACTGCCTAATTTTGAATCGTAGCCAGTATCAGGCTGATTTGCTTGAGGGCCGTGACTTAGATTGGCAAGCCGCATTAGCAACTGCACCTAAGGCCGACTGTGTCGCGCTTAAGGCTACCGATCCCTTGTATGTGCTTTATACCTCAGGCACCACGGGTCAGCCTAAAGGTGTGGTACGCGATAATGGTGGCCATGCCGTGGCTCTGGCTTGGTCGATGCAGCATATTTACGATATTCAAGCGGGTGATGTGTTTTGGGCTGCGTCTGATGTGGGTTGGGTTGTGGGTCATTCTTACATTGTGTACGGACCGCTGCTGGTGGGCGCTACAACCTTAATGTATGAAGGCAAACCTGTCGGTACGCCAGATCCCGGCGCATTTTGGCGCACGATTGCCAAATATAAGGTCAAAAGCTTCTTCACCGCGCCGACGGCTATTCGCGCAATCAAGCGTGAAGACCCTGATGGTGAGTATCTACAAGGTGTTGATTTAGCTTGTCTTAAATATGTTTTTTTGGCGGGGGAGCGTTGCGATCCCGATACCTTAGTCTGGGCACACACTAAACTCGCTAAACCTGTTATTGATCACTGGTGGCAAACCGAAACGGGCTGGCCTGTCGCAGCAAATTTGATGGGTACAGCACCAGTTACCATTAAACCGGGTTCGCCAGCTTTACCTGTGCCAGGTTATGCGGTTGAAGTGCTGGACGAATTAGGTGAGCAAGTTGCGGCCAATACTTCGGGTAATGTGGTGATTAAATTGCCTCTACCGCCGGGGACATTGACGACACTGTGGCAAAATGATCAACGCTATCAAGATAGTTACTTGTCTATGTATCCGGGTTACTACTTAACTGGCGATGCGGGTTATACCGATGAAGACGGCTATCTCTACATTATGAGTCGTATCGATGACATCATAAATGTAGCGGGGCACAGGCTATCGACGGGGCGCTTCGAAGAAGTGTTATGTCAACACCCTGATGTGGCCGAAGCCGCGGTAATTGGGGTAGATGATGCGCTTAAGGGCCAAGTTCCCCTCGGATTAGTGGTACTCAAGAAAGGCGTGACGATTAGTGATGAAGAGCTGCATAAACAGTTAATAACCCTAGTACGCCAAGAAATTGGTCCCGTCGCCTCCTTTAGGTTAGTGAGTGCGATTCAAAAATTACCTAAAACGCGCTCTGGTAAAATTTTACGCGGTACTATGCGAAAAATTGCCGATAATCAGCAATATACCGCGCCAGCGACTATAGAAGATCCACAGACCTTAGAGTTAGTGCGTACCGCGCTCACTCGCATGGGTTATGCCGATGCTTTAGTGTAAGAAATAGAGCGTAAAGGCTTTTATAGGAAGAGTGTAAAGGTCTTATAGAGAGTTGAAATATTAAGGCGATAGTAAACTGACCAAGCTTGCTATCGCCTTTTTGCGCATGGCATTTCTTATTTCGGCAAAATCAAAGATTGAAATTTTCACCTCAAATTTGCTAGTCTTGCATTCTCATCACGTACAGCTATATCACCTACAGTTTTACTGTAATCAAATGGCTTAGGGACGACCCTAAATACGCCTAATCTAACATGGGGACGACCCCTTTATGGGAGTTCACTATGAGTTGGTTCTTATTAGTTCTTGCGGGTTTATTTGAAATTGGTTGGGCTATAGGGCTTAAATATACCGACGGTTTTACGCGTTTGTGGCCAAGTATCTTTACAGTAGCGTCGATGGCAGTGAGTGTGTTGCTACTAGGACTCGCGGTTAAGCATTTGCCTATTGGTACGGCTTACGGCGTGTGGGTCGGCATTGGTGCTATGGGTACGGCGATTGCGGGAATTATCCTCTTAGGAGAAGGCGTTAGCTTACTGAAAATCACCAGTTTGATACTGATCTTACTGGGGGTTTTAGGGCTTAAACTCGCCCATTAATTGACGCTTATATTGGATAAAATGAGACCTAAACGATTGGTACTTTCGGCACAATCGAAATTGCCAATCGTATGTCTCTGGTAATTAAGTTACAAAGATCGGTATAATTACGCCTCAAAATTGGTTAGCTCTAACCTCTGTGACCCGTGGGAATAATATAATGCAAAACCACAGCAATCTTAATGATATCGGCGTAATTGGCCTTGGTGTTATGGGTAAAAACCTTGCGCTAAACATCGCAGATAACCAATATCACGTCAGCGCGTTTGACCTCGATCCTGTTAAAGTTAATGGTGTAATACAGCAAGAAAAACAGGAACGTGCTGGACTCGAATCTCGCATTCTTGGCTGTGCTAATCTTACCGAAATGTTAGCCAGTCTCACAAAACCCCGTATTCTTGTGCTTTCTGTTCCTGCTGGTGCCCCCGTCGATGGTGTCTGTAGTGCCTTGATTTCTGCCGGAATTGAGTCCGACGATATTGTTATCGACACAGGAAACAGTTTATGGACTGACACTGTTGAGCGTGAAGCGCGCTACAAAGGGCAGTTTGTATTTTTCAGCTCTGCAGTTTCGGGCGGCGAAGTCGGTGCGCGTTTTGGACCCTCACTTATGCCTAGCGGTGATATCGATGCATGGCACCATGTTGCGCCGATTTGGAAAGCGATTGCCGCTAAGGTTGATACCAAAACTGGGCTACCTATCGAACGCTTCGAGCCGGGTAATCCAGTGACAGAAGGCGAGCCATGCACGACTTATATTGGCCCCGCGGGTGCTGGCCATTATGTGAAAATGGTGCACAACGGTATCGAATACGCTGATATGCAGTTGATTTGCGAAGCGTATCAAATGCTGCATGACGGTTTAGGCATGAGTGCATCGGAAGTGGGCGATGTGTTTGAACGCTGGAACAAAGGCAGTTTAAACAGCTATTTGATGGGGATCAGTGCCGAAGTATTAAAACAGGTCGATCCATTAACGGGTAAACCGCTGGTGGAAATGATCTTAGATAAAGCGGGCCAAAAAGGCACGGGTTTGTGGACGGCCGTGAGCAGTTTACAAATTGGCTGTCCGGCGCCGACGATTGCTGAAGCTGTGTATGCGCGCGCCATAAGTACCCAAAAATCCTTACGTCTACAACTCAGCCAGAAATTGGCTGGGCCAAATGCACCTGTTATCGATGACGCACAAAAAGCACTGTTGATTGAAGCCCTTGAAAGCGCGTTATATTGCGCGAAAGTGTGTTGTTACGCCCAAGGCTTCCAGTTGATGGCGATGACGGCTCATGAACAAAAATGGCAGTTAGACTTTGCTGAAATTGCAAAAATTTGGCGTGCGGGTTGTATTATTCGCGCGACTTTCTTGCAATCAATCACTCAAGCCTATGAAGACAAATCTGATCTTAGCAATCTGTTGATGGCGGACAGTTTTGCGTCTGCCTTGTCTGAAAAGCAAGGCCTATGGCGCACTGCGGTAGCGACTGCGGTAATGCAAGGTATTCCAGCGCCGTGTATTAGCTCAGCACTGGCATATTACGACAGTTACCGCTGCGAAACATTACCAGCGAACTTACTCCAAGGTCAGCGTGACTTTTTCGGCTCTCATACCTTTGAACGTATCGATACCCCAGCAGGCGAGAAATATCACTTAGATTGGAGCGCTAAAGAGCGCACCTTAGCTAAGGTTTAGTCTAAGGTTCTGCCCACTAACAAAATGAAAAACGCCCCTTATCAAGGGGCGTTTTTTTATGGTCGATGATTTTATAACGGCTTATGACTTTTTGACTTCAATTCATTTTAAGTCACTAAGTTAAATCTTAAGCTTGAATTCCTAAGTATTCAGCTCAGATGAAAAGGCGATCAGCTTTTGCCAGAGTGCTTGGGCGACAGGGCCTAAAGGTGAGTGGGGTTTTCGCATCACATAGTAATCGAGTTGAATGTTGTTTTGCCTTTCACGCAGATCCAGTGCAATCAACGCGCCCTGTTTGAGTGAATCTACAATCATATAGTGCGGCAGCTTGCCCCAGCCCATACCACTTTGAATAAGCATTTTTTTAGTGTAAAAATCATTAACATACCAACGTCGTTGCCCCGCCTGTACCCCAAACTCAATATTCGCAGTGCCTGAGCCCGTATCTTGGATCACGATTTGGTATTCATTAACGAGCTCTCGTGCGTAGGTCAGTGTCGGATGACGCTCAAGCATGCGCGGCGCGGCAACATCGAGAAGGCTACCGGAAAATAAATAGGCTAATTCTAAATGACTCGAGCGTATGGGCTCAATTCCGCCTGCGGAGATGATGATTTCAGCTTTATCTTGATTCAGCGCTTCGAGTGCACCAGTTAAAAACTCTTGTTTGAGAATAATTTGGGTATAGGGAAACTCATTTTGAGTCAGCTCTAAAATCGGCAAAATTCGAGCGAGATTAAAGGAGGCTTCAAAAGCTAAGGTGATGCTTGCTTCGTTACCTTTGGCTAAATGCTTCGCTACTTGCTTCATTTCTTGCGCTTCATTCAGTACCCGCAGGGTATGTTGCAGCAGTTTTCGACCTTGCTCAGTGATAGCGAGTCGATAACCTTCGCGATTAAACAGGATAAGATCGAGTTGGGATTCTAACTGTTTGATACTTTGGCTAATGGCGGGTTGGGTTTTATGTAGCTTGTCACTAGCAGCTTTGAGTGAGCCCGCCTCAGCCACGGTTTTAAACATCAGCAGTTGGTCTAAGGTCACTGGGATTGCTCGCAAGTCGTAAATTATTAGTTTATGAGATATTAGATTTTATTCCATATTTATTTATCTTTTATCGGCTCATAATCGATTCCATTCTCGCTCGTCGTCTGCGAATTTATACCCAAGACTGACGGCAAATATCACGTTTAATGGGGTGTGTGCGATGCGATTTTCAAACTTATGTAATACCAAGGGTTCAAGTATCAATGGCTTAGTTGCAGAGGTTGATACACAGAAGTTATTCCTTTGTGCCAATACACTCAATCGCGCCGCTGCAACCGTCACATTGGCGATGAGCATAGTGTTTTTCATCTCGGGATTTGCCAAGTTATTTGGCGTGTCTATGTTCCATGTTCCGTTCACATTAATGAATCTTCCCACTGGTTTTGGTTATTTTATTGGTTTGATGGAAGTGATTGGCGCCCTTGGATTGTGTCTACGTGACTACCGAGTGCTATCGGCGAGCGGTTTACTGGCGATTATGCTGGGGGCGATTTATTTCCACTTTAACTATGAAGCGCCGATTAATGCACTGCCGGCATTGAGCTTATCGGCAGGACTCTTTCTGATTATTAAACTGGATGAAATTATTGAGCGTTTAGTGCGATTTCAGCGGCAGTTGGTGCAGAGTCGTTCAGCATTTTAAGCATGCATTGAAGTGTTGTGTAGAACAGTGAGTTAAGTGAGAAATGCTGAGTTTAAAGCCAGTAGTACAGATATAAGTTAATCAACACGAGAGGATTATGATGCAAGTTAACGCGAGTCGTATGCCTGTGCTATTTGTGCCCCATGGTGGTGGCCCTATGCCTTTGCTCAATGATGTTAATCATAGGGAGTTGCGTGCATTTTTAACTTCAGTAACAGCGCCAATGCCAACTCCGAAGGCGATTGTGTTGATCACTGCCCATTGGGAAGAATCTGTGGTGACTTTGTCGAGTAGCCCAAAGCCAAGTATTTTGTATGATTACTATGGATTTCCACCTGAGGCTTATCAGCTGACATATCCTGCACCCGGTGAGCCAGAATTAGCCGCACAGATTGCGAATATGCTAGCGGATAAGGGCATCGCCGCCCGCTTAGATAGCGAACGCGCATTCGATCACGGTACCTTTGTACCACTTAAGTTGATGTATCCTGAGGCGAATATTCCCGTGGTGCAGATGTCGTTAGTCCACAGCCTCGATCCTAAAACCCATATAGCGATTGGGGAGGCTTTAGCGCCGCTGCGGGACCAAGGGGTGTTGATCGTGGGGTCTGGCATGTCGTTTCACAATATGCGGGCATTTTTCTCAAGCGATCTCACAGTGCAAAGACGCAGTGCAGAATTTGATTATTGGTTGACGCAAACTTTAACGGCAAGTGTTAGTTCTGCCGAGGTAAAAACAGCGTTAACTCATTGGCAATCAGCCCCTGAAGCGCGTTTTAGTCATCCGCGGGAAGAGCATTTATTACCGCTACATGTGTGTTTTGGTGCAGGCCATAATGGTTCATCCCATGCCGAACGCAACTTTAATGGTATTTTGTTAAACACTTTGATCTCTGGTTATATCTGGCAATAAATGGAGGGTAGGATTTCCCTCGTCGATAATAAGCCAAATTGGAGTCGTGCTGCGGCCAATAAAAAAGGTTCGTATCTATCGAAGATATGAACCTTTTTATATTCAGCATTGAGCTGTGGTGTAGCATTAGCTTAGCGGATTTACTCTTATGCGGTAAACACTAAACCTACGCTAAACAAGGTACTGAAAATCATGGTTAACTTAGCTGTGCGGCCGAGTAACGGATTTAAGGCTTCACCAGAAACTGCATAAAAATCGCTACTGAGTTTGCGGGCAATAAGCAGAGATAATCCCGCAAGTAGTACTGGTAAGCCGGGTAAAATACCGAATAAAAAGCCAGCGATGACTAAGCCAAAGGGCAAATAGATTAAAGCTTGATAAAGCACTTTTGCCTGAGCTTCGCCAATACGTACCGCTAGAGTATGCTTGCCCGCTTGGGTGTCGGTACGGATATCGCGAGTGTTATTCACCAACATAATCGCAGCGTTGAATAAGCCAATTGCACAGCCTAATAACCAAGCATTAATAGTCGTATCGCCCGCCTGCAAATAATAACTGCCCACCACTGCAACTAAGCCAAAAAAGACAAATGCCGCGACTTCACCGAGCCCATGGGAGGCGAGGGGATAGGGGCCACCACTGTAGCCAAGAGCACCTAAAATAGCGGCTGCGGCGAGAATGGCGATGGGCCAGCCTCCGTGCCAAATCAGATATGATCCCACGGCAAGCGCCATTAAGAGACAAAATATCATGGCATTGCGAACGCTTGTTGGTGAAATTAAACCACTTTGAGTCACGCGAACGGGCCCTAAGCGCTCGTCTGTATCTATGCCGTTTTTAAAATCAAAATAGTCGTTAGCGAGGTTGACGGCGATTTGTAATAAGACAGCACACAACATTGAAGTGGCAGCGATTAACCAGCTGTAACTCTCAAGATGCAGGGCGAGAATGTTGCCTATCAGTAGGGGACCTATGGCCGCGGGTAGCGTACGGGGTCTTATTGCTAAAATCCAAGGATTCATGGCGTCCAGTCGTTATTGGTAAATGGAAATGGTACCGAGCAAGGGCTCAATTAGCGCATAGCATAACAAGATTTAACACGAAAGTGAGCACTATCTAATAAACGCATTTAACAGAGTTTGAATTGGCGCACATATGTTCACTGATGCAGGATGAGATTTGTCGTTAAGTTCAAAGAAAATCAAAAAAGTCTGTGTTTCCATAGTTAATGTTTATGGAGGCTTTGTGCTGTCCATGACATAGGCATAACGCTAAATACTCTGTTTAGTAGATAGCATAGGCGGTTGCTACCCTATGCTCGTTATTTTTTGCCGCTACAACAATGCCGATAAGGACATATTTGGATGCGTTTTGACAATCAGGTGGCATTAGTCACTGGGGCTGCGGCTGGGTTAGGTCGAGCGTATGCCATCATGTTGGCTGAACGGGGGGCAAAAGTGATACTCGTCGACCAGCCGTTATCGTCTTATGAGTCAATTTCCACCGACGGCGCTCAGACGAGCCAAGCTAACTTAGAATTAATGCAGACCTATTGCAGCATTATTAAACTCGGTGGAGATTGCATTTATTTTGTGCTTGATGTGAGTCAGCGAAATGAAGTGAATAGCATGATTGAAGAGGTGATCCTACGCTGGCATCGCATTGATATCTTGATTAATAACGCGGGCGTTTATGGTGCTTGTCCCTTTGAGCACATTAAACTTGAGCAGTGGCAACGGCAATTGGATGTCGATCTCAATGGCAGCTTTTATCTCACTCAAGCTGTTTGGCCTTATATGCAACAACAGCATTTTGGCCGGATAATGATGACAACGGGAGCCTCGGCCTTGTTCGGTGACTTGCACCAAGTTGGTTTTAGTGCAAGCAAGATGGCGCTGGTCGGCATGGTGAATAGCTTATCATTAGAAGGTGAAATCCATAATATTCGAGTCAATAGTTTATGCCCTCAGGCCGTAACTGCGATGACGGCCAAACATTTAGCGAGTGCGATTCAGCCGCTATTTTCCTTTGAATCATTAACTGCTACTACGGCTTTCTTGGTGAGTGAACAGGCGCCAAATGGTCAACATCTACTCGCCGGAGCGGGCAGTGTTAGCCACGGCATGTTTGTTGAATTTCAGCCTATGTATTTTAATGAAGGTCTTTTTACGCCAGATAACCTCGCGCAGCAGTGGCCACAGTTACACCAATCCTTCCCCGTGACTTTGCACTCCTGTGGAGAGGATAAAGTGTTGTCTTGGTCTAAGTTAAGTGCGCTAGAACATCACATTAAAATCGATTGATTCATCATGCTTGTATTTGAACTAAGCCTGCATCTATAGCGATTTAAATGCAGTAAATGGCCGTAGATGCTAACCACAATAAACAACATGATAATCCAGCGTGCCTCGTTTAATTCCTCACCGTTGGAGTGATGATTTGATTGTGAATAATCGATAGAAGACTGGTCAGCCTAAGGCTAACTGAGTTACCCTTTAAGATTAATTGCTAATTACGCAGTAGGATCCCATGAGTCAGGTATTAGACGATCTTTTATCATTACTTTCCCTTGAGCAAATTGAAATTGGCCTCTTTCGTGGTCAAAGCCAAGATCTGGGTTTTGGGCATGTGTTTGGTGGTCAAGTGATGGGCCAAGCACTGAGCGCCGCAAAACAGACAGTAGCTGCTGAGCGTAAGATCCATTCATTACACTCCTACTTTTTACGTGCAGGTGACGAGAAGTTGCCGATTGTTTACGAAGTAGAAAATATGCGTGATGGCGGTAGTTTTAGCGCTCGTCGGGTTAGTGCTATTCAAAAAGGTCGCCCTATTTTTCATATGACCTGCTCCTTCCAAGAACCTGAGGAAGGCTTTAGTCATCAAGCCGCTATGCCGCAAGTGCCCGGACCTGAAGGTTTGTTGAATCAGCAGGAATTGGCGCTGACGATGCGGGATAAAGTACCGCCGAGCATACTTGAAAAGTTTATGGCCGATGCGCCAATTGAGATGCGATTGGTCAATCCACTACACCCTTTTGCGCCTAAAGAAACCGAGCCGTACCGTTATGTTTGGATGAGGGCTAATGGTCCTATGCCAAATGATGCCCATATCCATGAATATTTACTCGCCTATGCCTCAGACTTTAACTTTTTAGTCACGGCAGCTCAGCCCCACGGTGTATCCTTCTTAAGTCCTGGGGTACGAATGGCGACGATCGACCATGCGATGTGGTTCCACCGCCCGATTAATATGGGAGAGTGGTTGCTTTACAGTATCGATAGCCCTAATGCTAGCGGTGGCAGAGGTTACGTCAGAGGGCAGTTTTTCAATCAACAAGGCGAGTTAGTGGCTTCTTCTACCCAAGAAGGCCTGATACGCATGGTAAAAGGACGTTAGTATGTATCTGAAAATAAAATCGTTTATATTGTTCTCTCTCATGGCTGTCTTGCTCAATGGCTGCGTGACTGTAACACCTGAACAACCGATTATCATCAATGGCGCAGCTGGCTATCTAGAGAAGATCCCATTACCTCAAGGCTGCCAAATCATTATTGCCATTATTGATTTGAATACTCCAGGTGTCGTCGTCGCACAAAAAACCTTCAATATCGCCAGAGCACCTGTGCCATTTAAATTTACACTGCCCGCTAAATCGATCGATAAAAGTATCCAATATGGCGTAGTGGCGATGATCAAGTTTCAAGACCAAGTGATCTTCCAAACCTATGACAGGTTCCCAGTTATCAATAATGATAAGTTCACGACAGAAGTGTTAATGAAGGCGGTGATGGCGAATTAACCACTGGCCACAACTGCAATAATATTGTTTTTATATTGATGAAGATTTTGCCCTTTCAATTCGATATTGAAAGGGCTTTTTTGTGGTCAATAATCCGCTTGCTATGCTGTAAATGTGAGATTAAGTATTAATTTGCTCTATACAGGATTAAGAATATTAATGCATAAGTTAGTTAATTTTTATAAGGGGTATCATTTTGTAAAATATTATACAAATACAAAATGCATACAATTTGTTAATTTAATGTTTCATTTTTGATTCTTTATTGTTTTATTTGGGGTCTTTTGTGTTTATTTTGTAACTAATGATATTTATAAAAAAGAGTATTTATTTACGGGGATTTATTCTGTTTAACCTAATGCTATTTTTGAGATGACACTTAAGTGTTGAGTTTAACTCTATGATTTAATGTGTATTATTTGTTTTTATCGATTTTTACACTACGAATTATCGTTGGGGCATAAAACAGTCTGATAAAGGTTCTATGGATTTATTTTAACAAGGTATGAGGTCGTTCATCATTTACTGAGTTACGTTCTGTTAATTTGCTGTTTTAATTTGTATCATCGCGTGTTACAAATTGTCGCGATAAAACTCAGTGATCATCATCACAGTAAATTGAATGGTTATTCATAAAAAATGTCAGTTACGGGTGATGTTTTTGGTTGCCGCAGCGTTTTCATGCCATCCAAACCTGAGTTTTATAAATCATACAACTTATAAGAATTAGGGAAGTCACAATGAAAACTAAAATAGCATTAGCAGTGTCTATGGCACTGTTATCGTCGGCGGCAAATGCACAAACCGTATTATCACCTACGGGTGAAACCTTGCAGTTAGATATTCCAAGTGAATTACAAGTCACTTCATTACGCGGTAACGCTGCCGGAGCTGAGGTTAAGTTTGTACCAGAAGCAGATTTAGGTGAGGGTGAATATACTTATATCGTTCGTTTACGCGATAGTTCGGTTGCTAATTACCAAGGAACTATTCCAGGATTAAAAGCGACTAGTTCACAAAGAGTGCAGGTAAACGGTACTTCAAAAGTTGCTGTGAACGGTAAACTTGATGCTTCTAAAGCTGAAGTCAAAAGTTATGTTAGTTATTTGAAAGTAAAACAGAACCGATTTTTAGCTAACGCGAGTGCGGCTATTGGCACCAATCTGCAACCATTAACGACATATCAGTATGCGTTAAACGGTATGGCGGTTCGCATGACTCAAGCTCAAGCGAAGAAAATGGCTGAGTTACCTGAGGTTGCGTTTGTTGAGCGCGAGCGTATGGAGCAAATGGAAACCGATGTCAGTCAAGCGCTTATCGGTTCTCCTAATGTATGGGATGGCAGCGCGACGGGCACGAAAGCCATGGGGGAAGGCGTGATCGTCGGTATTATCGACTCAGGTATTAACTCAGATCATGCTTCATTCGCTGATGTTGGCCAAGATGGCTATGACCACACAAACCCATTAGGTCAAGGCATCTATATTGGTGATTGTAAAACTGATTTCGCGAGCATGTGTAATGACAAGTTGATTGGAGTTCGCAGTTACTCTGAGATAACAAATAACTACGACGATGCAAAAGTGTTTGGTGACACCCCTCCAGCTAAAAATGGTGAGGATTACGGTGGGCATGGTACTCACGTTGCGAGTACCGCAGCAGGTAACATCCTAGTGAATGTGCCTTATGTGCAAGGTGAAACAGGTAAGTTAGAAAGCGATGGCATTGCGACAGGCCTTGAATTTAAACAAATCTCAGGTGTTGCACCACATGCAAACATTATAGCTTATCAAATTTGTAATCCGGGTAATGCGGGCGACACTTATTCTGGCTGCCCGACCGCACCGATTTTAAAAGCCTTAGATGATGCGATTAAAGATGGCGTCGATGTGCTGAACTTTTCTATCAGTGGTGGTGGAAACCCGTGGAATAGTGCGACGGAACAAGGTTTTTTAGCCGCGCGTAATGCGGGGATTTTTGCTGCAGTGGCTGCGGGTAACACACGTGCTGCGACAAGCACGAGCCCTGCGATTAATCAAACACCTTACTCTACGCCTAAAAATGCACCTTGGTATACTTCGGTCGCTAACTCGACTCATAACCGTGACATAGTACGCGCCGTGGAATTTAATGGTAAAAACTATCATTACACTGCTGGTTCTGGTCCGGTTCAAACTGAAGTGCTCAAAGGTGTGCCCCTTTATGCTGGCGCAATCGATGCGACCAATTTTGAAGCCTGTAAACCGTTCCCAGCCGATGCCTTTAAAGACAAGATCGCCGTTTTAAGACGCGGTGTTTGCTCATTCGATATCAAAGTGGCCGCCGCAATGGCCGCTGGCGCTAAGGGTGTGATTGTTTTCAATAGAGATGGTGAAAATAATGCGCGTCTGACTATGTCGGGGCTGGATAAATTGAATATTCCAGCGGTATTTATTGGTGATATTGATGGCTTAGAATTGATTGCTGCTATGGCGGCAAATCCTGCTCTTGAAATCACGCTGTCTCCAACCCCTAAAGTTGCCAGTAAAGAAGCGGATGTTTTATCTGCCAGTTCATTGATTGGACCTAATCTGACTAACGATGTACTCGTACCCTATGTCGCTGCACCGGGCAGTGACATCTACGCAGCTTATTCCGACCAACAATTCGGCCATGATGAAACAGGTACAGATCCTGCTGATTTCACTTTGATGTCAGGTACTTCAATGGCGAGTCCTCACGTTGCCGGTGCTGGTGCGTTACTTAAATCGCTGCATAAGGATTGGACGCCAGACAACATTCGTTCTGCGCTAATGATGACGTCAACGACAGCCCAAGCCATGAAAAAAGCCGATGGTAAAACCGTTGCTGATCCGTTTGACGTAGGAGCCGGTCGTATTCGTGTTGATTTAGCGGCAAAAACGGGCTTAGTGATGGATGAAAGTGCCTTAAACTACGAGATTGCTAATCCTTCGACAGGTGGCGATCCACGTAAGCTAAACATTCCAAGCATGGCTGATTCACGTTGTATCGATACTTGTACTTGGACACGTACTGTTACTGCAACGGCTGATGGTAGCTGGACTGCAAAAGGCGTTTCCGCAACGGATAAATTCGCGTTAACTGTGACGCCAGAAAGCTTTAATCTCAAAAAAGGTGAAAGCCAAACGATTACAGTGACTGCGGATGTGACTGACGTCGGTGCAAGTTGGGGCTTTGGTAACTTAGTATTAACGTCCGATACTTTCCCAACGGCTAATATGCCGATCGTAGCTAAGATAGCTAAACGCGATTTACCTGCTTTGGTTAATGTTTCAGCCTCACGTGATGCCGATGAACGCAATTTGGCGCACTTGAAAGCGGTTGATCTACCGGGTGTTGCGGCGACAGTGACTGCACTTAAATTAAGCGCTACTTATGAATCAAGTGTGAAACAGGATTCAAATACCGATAGTGCATTTGATGATTTGGCCGATGGCGTAAAAGTATTTAGCTTTAATGTTGAAGATAAAGCTTTATATTTCAATGCATCAATCGGTAATACAACCTCTCCTGACTTAGACATGTTTGTGATACTCGATAAGAAAGACGGTAGCAAGCTTTCTATAGCGGCATCTTCTGCGTTTGGCGGTTCAAAGGAAAGTGTATCCATTAAGAACCCAGTGAAGGGTGAGTATATTGTCGTTGTACAAAACTATCAGGCATCTGCAGCCGATGCGGATGATGCCTTTAGTTTGAAACAAGTAACCTTATACGATGAAGCGGGTGATAACTTAACTGCAAATCTTACGGGTGATCATAAAGATTTCAATGTCAACTTAGCATGGAAACAAGCGATGCTAGTGGGAGATGCTGGCATCGCTATGCTGACGCTGACCACCACTGATGACAAAGTTGCACCTGTTAAAATTCCGGTCGTATTTGAGCGCGTTAGTGATGACGTATTACCTCCTCTAGGCAGTACTGTTTCTGGTGAATTAACACCTGGTACCGCTAAAGTGATGAAGACACGTATCGAAGCGAACAAAACGCAAGAAACCCGTGTTTACACCCTAGAGGCGTTATTACCAGAAGGTCACGAAGTGGCTAATATTAGCCATCAAGGCGCACAAGTGGGCAATAAGATCACTTGGACTATCGAAATGGCCTCTGCTGCTGCGGCATTAGATGTCACGTTTGACTTAGTGCCACGTAAGGCGAGTCAAGGCAACATAGTGGCATTGACCAACAAAGTGAATAACGACTCGGCTGAAATCTTGAAGCAGGAGTATCAATTTGATGTTCCAGAAGTGGCGCCAGTCGCTGTGATTGAAGCTCCTGCCACTGTCCAAGAAGGTAAACCTTTGTTCATCGATGCGAGCAAGTCGTCGGATGCCAACAATGATCCTTTGACCTACAAATGGACTCAGTTAGGGGGCACCAGCTTTAACTTTGACGCTAATGCGGCCAAGCTTAATCTCGTTGCACCAAACGTGAGTGGCTCTGCTCAGACTGTTTCATTCCAACTGACAGTATCTGATAACCACGGCAATAAAGATTCAAGTGTTGTGTCTGTATCTGTGACTGAAACACCAGCCAAGAAAGATGATGGTGGTGCCTTAGGTTGGTTAAGCTTGTTGTTGCTACCTTTTGCTTTTGGTCGTCGTAAACAAGGCTAAACCCTCAGAGTAAAATCGGAAGGTTTAATGGTAAGAGAGAAGGGCTGATATTGATATCAGCCCTTTTTGTATTTGCTGGTTTGGGTTAGCGATTTGACATTAAAAAATCGACAAAGGCACGGTCTGCTTGGCTGACAGGGCGCTGCTTTTTCCATGCAATATGGAGGTTTAAAAATACCGGTGGATCGAAGGGTTTAGCTAAAATGTCATCTTTTGAGCTTATCGCCATCTCAAGTACACTGGTGATCCCAAATCCTTGGGAAACAATCTGTTTAATCAGATTAATCAAATTGGTCTCGAAGGCAATATTGGGCTTTTTGCCTAATTCTTTGGCTTGAGAGAGTATCCACTCACGGTGGAAATAACCTGTCTTGAACATCACTAATTCATGGTCGAAAAAGTCATGTAGACTCACAGCGCTATGTTCTGCTAAAGGGTGTTCAGCACCCATGGCGATCACCATTTGCTCACGGATCAACAGCTGACTATCAAATTCGGGCTGTAGGTCTTGGGCGGTAATGATCGCAATATCCACTTCTTCCTGTTGCAACATGCGCAGTGCATCCCGCGTCCCGCCTTCAAACAGTGATAGTTTCAACTCGGGGTATTTATGCCGAAAAGCCATTAAGCGCGAGGGGAGATAGAAAGAACCCAGCATGCCCGGCACGGCAATGCGGACCTCTCCCGAGGTGAGATTGGCCATGGCGCGGATTTGCGCTTCGGCCTGCTTAACTTGTTTTAGGATCAAAGTGGCGTGTTGATGCAGGACTATACCTTCGGCCGTGAGTGTGAGCAGTTTATCATTCTTGTTGCTCGTACGATTGACTAAGGTGACGCCGAGTGCGACCTCTAAGCGCTTGATACTTTGACTTAACGCGGGCTGAGCCATATTCAGTTTCTTGGCTGCGGCGGTAAAGCTGCCGGTATTGGCAAGGGCATCTAAATGTTTGAGTTGGCGAATATCCATTAATCGGGCTCGTACTATTTTATCAGTGGCAAGATGTGTACTTTTGGCGCGCTATTTCTATAACAAAAATCAATGATTACGATAGATATTATCTATTATTGTTATGTTATGCCCAGTGATAATCTTTGTCTATCCTATGAGTGATACTTGGTCGAGGCTCCCGTGCAAGCCGTATTAGATACTATGATTGACAATAAACAGCGTGACACCCGATTGATGTGGGCGCTCTGCGTCGCTTCAGTGGTGGTCTATATCAACTTGTATTTAATGCAAGGCATGTTGCCGCTGATTGCGGAACATTTTGCGGTATCAGGCTCTAAAGCAACCTTGATCCTGTCGGTGACCAGTTTTTCCTTAGCCTTTTCATTGCTCTTGTATGCGGTACTGTCAGATCGTATCGGTCGACACACTCCAATTATTGTCAGCTTGTGGTTATTGGCATTGTCTAACTTACTATTAATCTGGGCGCCGGATTTTAATGGGTTAGTGCTAGTGCGATTGCTACAAGGTGCATTACTCGCTGCTGTCCCTGCAATTGCCATGGCGTACTTTAAGGAACAATTATCACCGAGCATTATGCTGAAAGCCGCAGGTATTTATATTATGGCGAACAGTATTGGCGGGATTGTTGGACGTCTGCTAGGTGGTTTAATGTCGCAGTTTTTATCTTGGCAAGAATCTATGTGGTTGCTGTTTCTAGTGACGTTAGCGGGGGTGGCTTTAGTGAACTATTTGCTGCCTTCACTTGCCGATGCGCAGTCGATGTCACCCAGTAACACTGAGCCTTCCTTATCAAAACGCGCCCGTTTAGCGCAAGATCTTCATGGCTTTAGTCATCATCTGACCGATGCGCAAATGCGTTTGGTCTACGCGATTGGCGGCTTGACCTTTATGATGATGGTGAATCAATTTAGCTTTATTCAACTGCATTTGATGGATCCACCCTATGAATGGAGTCGTTTCCAAGCCACCTTGATTTTTCTGTGTTATTCCAGCGGGACTATTGCGTCGTATTTCACTGCGAAATGGCTCGCCAAATTTGGTCAACATAAGTTGTATCAGTGGTCTTGGTGCGTGATGTTGCTCGGCAGTTTACTGACCCTGTTTGATACGACCTTAACCATTAGCTTAGGTTTTTTAATGACCGCCTGTGGGTTCTTCCTAACCCACAGTTGCTGTAATTCCTTTGTTGCAATGCGGGCCAGTCGTGATCGAGCTAAGGCGACGTCACTCTATTTATGTTGTTATTACTTAGGTGCTGCGATTGGCGGCCCTTATTTGATGATGTTTTGGCATGAGGCGCAGTGGCGCGGTGTGGTGATGGGATCGTTAACCTTATTAGCCTTGATCGCCTTAGCAATCACCCGTTTGCATTACCATCAAACTCATGTCAAACGGGCGTTAGTCTAAAGCTTAAATATGTCCTTTAGTCATCGGAATTAATGTATTGTTTGCGGTCTAAATCGTATTTACGCATTTTGTCGTAGAGGGTTTTGCGGGGCAGTTCTAGCTGCTCCATGGTCTGCTTAATGCTGCCCTTGTTGTGGCTAAGTGCTTCTTCAATCAGTACCCGTTCAAAAAACTCTACCCTTTGTAGCAGGGACATACTCGAGTGCAGGCTTGGAGTATTGCCTAACGTGCCAGCAAAGGCGGCTTCTCCGCCCAGCAGCACAAAGCGTTCGGCGAGATTACGTAACTCACGCACATTGCCTGGCCAGTCGTGGGAAGTAAGTATCGCGTTTTGCTCTGCATTTAAGGCGATAAGCGCTTTGTGATAGCGTGCCGATGCGACGCGGGCAAAGTGTAAAAAGAGTAACGGAATATCTTCACGGCGATCTCTCAGGGGAGGGATGGGTACAGTCACCAGATTTAAGCGATACAACAAGTCTTGGCGAAATTCCCCGGTGTCACACAGGCTCTTTAAATCTACTTTAGTGGCGGCGATTACCCGTATATCAAGGCTGATGCTTTTGTTTGACCCTAAACGTTCAACCTTACGATCTTCAAGCACTCGCAGCAGTTTTACTTGCAACGACAGTGGTGTACTTTCAATTTCATCTAAAAATAACGTGCCACCATTGGCATATTCAAATTTGCCAATGCGCATCTTATCGACGCCAGTAAAGGCCCCCGCTTCGGCGCCAAAGAGTTCACTTTCAATCAGGTTTTCGGGGATTGCACCACAGTTGATGGCGACAAAGTTAGCTTGGCTGCGGCTGCTGTGGTCGTGTAAATAGCGGGCAACAAGTTCTTTACCTGTACCTGTTTCGCCTTCAATTAACACATCCGCAGGCGTATCTATCACTTGCGTTATGATGTGGCGCATACGGTTGATGCCGACACTGTTGCCCAAAATACGAGGGCCCGGTACGCTTTGGCTTTCGAGATCCTTTTTAAGCTTGCGGTTCTCTAAGGTCAGACTGCGTTTTTCTAAGGCGCGTTTAACCACATCGAGTATATGTTCGTTATTAAAGGGTTTTTCGAGAAAGTCGTAGGCGCCTTGTTTTAAGGCATTGACTGCCATGGCAATATCACCAAAACCAGTGAGTAGGACGACGGGGAGATCGGGATCTTGCAGACGGATTTGTTGCATTAAGCTGATGCCGTCTAATTGTGGCATGTTGACATCCGATATCACCATTCCCGCCCAATCTTTATGCAGCAACTTAGCGATACCTTTGGGTTCTGTGGTGGCGAGCGCCTTAATGCCCTCCAGTTCAAATAGTTGAACGAGAACTGTGCCTATGTGCGGCTCATCGTCGATGATGAGAACAGAATAATCTTGAATTGAATTGGGCACACTCATAAAACTAACGTTCCTCGAGCAAGTAAATAGGTAAAATAATCTGGAAAATAGCGCCACCCTCTTCGGCATTGGCAACGTTAATTTGGCCTTGCATGGATTCGATAATACGTTGTGAAATCGATAAGCCTAGCCCCAATCCGTGCCGTTCGTTGGTGGTAAAGTAGGGTTCGAAGATTTTCTCCATTTGGCTTTCACGCACACCAGGGCCCGAATCTTGGATACTGATGCAAAACTTATCTTCACTGGTCACGCGGATAACCAATTGGCGTTTAACCGATTGTTGCATAGCGACAATTGCGTTGCTCATAATGTTGACAAACACTTGTTGTAATCTAACCTTATCCCCCCAAACCTGATAGTTGCTGTTGGGTAATTGCACATCGAGTTCAACACCCTGTTTATCAATTGCAGGTTGAACTATGGTCAGGGCTTGCTTGATACAGCGGCCAATATCGGTTGCGCTATCAGCGCCTTGGCTCTTGCGGGTAAAGCTTTTAAATTGCCCAACAATATCGGCTAATCTGTCGGTAAGTTCAATAATAATCTTGATATTATCCAGTGCCTTATCTTGCATATCACGGGCGAGAAAAGTTTGGGTATTTTGGGCATAGCTGCGAAGTGCCGCGAGTGGTTGATTGAGTTCATGGTTAATACTGGCGGATAAACTACCGATTACTGTCAGTTTTGCCGCTTGGATCAGCTCGTCTTGAGTATCTTTGAGTTGATTGTTGGCCTGCTGTAAGTCCTGAGTACGTTCTTCAACTCGCTGTTCTAAAAGGCTTTGCGCTAGTTGCATTCGGTGTAGATTGCGACGGCGCTCGGCGTTAAATAGGATGCTGAGTGCCAGCAAAAGATAAATACTAGCTGACAGTAACATCAGCGCGGGCAAAGAGGTCAGTAAAGGTTTGATTGGCGCTAAGATGTGTACTCGCCAGCCTGCTTTAGCCATTGATTGGTGGATGTCCATGTATTGTTCATGGTCTGTACCCGTTTGCAGTTGGTAAAGCATAGCTTGACTACCACTTTCATAGGGCGGCTTCATCAACAACTCTCCTATGGGACGTTCTGCATAGCGTTTAGAGGCATTAAGGGCATATTGCTTGGCTTGGGTAAGCGGGGTTAATGACTTTAACCGCCATTCATCGATACTGGAAATAAAGACGATATCTTCAGGATCACTGATAAGGAATTGATACTGACCCGCAATTGCGATACTGGTACTTTGTTGCTCTATGTCGGCAATATTAACTTTGACTATGATGGCCCCAAGTATGCCTTTACCACCTTGTTGATAAATAGGGTAAGAGAAATAAAATCCGCGCTTATCTGAGCTGGTACCCACTGCATAATAACGGCCTAGATTGCCCGAGATAGCATCTGTGTAATAGGGTCTAAAGGAGTAGTCCTTGCCAATAAAGGAAAAACTTTGTTGCCAGTTACTGGCGGCAATGGCGATACCTAAGGCATCAATCAGATAGATATCGGATGCTTCGGTAACATGCTGAATTTCTTCGAGATATAAATTAAGCTCTTGGACTTTGTCAGGATTCTGCTGGTCGTTCAGGACATTGGCGAGCATTGGGTTAGTCGAGAGCACGTGGGGAATACTTTCGTAGCGCGATAGTGCACCATCGAGAAAACTGACTAATTCCTTTAGTTGTTTCTCCGATTGCTTTTGGATCTCGATTTTACCTTGATGCAAATGCACCCAGTATGTCAGTTTGAGGGTTGCAAATAGGCCTGCAAGTAACACAACGGTCAGAAAGAGGCGTTTCTTGGCCTTAGGCGTCATGGGCAACATGGTGGTTATCCTGATAAAGCAACGGGATCAATAACTGATACTGCGCATAATAAAACAAAGCGAGCCTGACTAGGCTCGCTTAAAATCTATCTGTAATCAAGGGGTAATCTCACAACCTTGAATTGCAGACTAATATCCACGCATCGAATCCAACCATTCAGGTAAGAAGAGTGAAATCTGTGGTACGTAAGTAATCAGGGCTAAGAAGGCTAGCATCACGAGTAACCAAGGCAGAACCGACTGAATCACCCAACCAATACTGCGCCCCGTGATCCCAGCGGTGACAAAGAGATTGAGTCCCACCGGCGGCGTTAGCATACCGATCTCCATGTTCACGACCATTATGATACCTAAGTGGATAGGATCTATACCTAATTGCGTTGCAATAGGGAACAGAATTGGCGCCATAATGAGTACAATCGCCGATGGCTCCATAAAGTTACCGGCAGCAAGCAACAGTAAGTTAACGATGATCAGGAATCCCCAGGCGGGTAAACCCATGCTAACAATATACTCAGCAATAATGTGAGGGATACGTTCTGTGGTTAATACATGCGCAAATAGCATAGCGTTAGCTATGATAAACAGCAGCATGATACTGACCTTGGCACCATCGCGCACAACATGACGTATGTCTTTGTCGATAGGCGTTTTAATCAGTCCTAAGAACATATGGCCTAAGTTACGCGCAGTTGCTTTGGCTAAGTTTTCATCTTGATTACGCCATGCCACGTCTTTTAATGGCCCGATATCACGGTAGCCAAATACCGCAATAAGGTAAGCATATACACAAGCCACAGCTGATGCTTCGGTTGGGCTAGCAACGCCACCATAGATAGAGCCTAATACGATAAAGATGAGTGCTAATCCACCCATTGCCTTGGCACTTGAAATCCCCAGTTGTTTAACGCCAGGGAAAGGACGTGAGGGCAAGTTTTTAAAGCGGGCAACGATATAAATGACGATCATCAATATAAATCCCATCATTAAACCTGGGATTAAGCCTGCCATAAACATTTTTGCAGCCGACACTTCAGTTGCTGCGGCATACACTAACATGACGATTGAAGGTGGGATCAAAATCCCGAGAGTGCCAGAGGTCGTGATCACGCCTGCAGCAAATTTTTCGGGATAACCTGCTTTTACCATGCCGACTATGACGATAGAACCAATTGCCGCAACAGTCGCAGGAGATGAACCAGAAACCGCAGCAAACAGCATACACGCCATAACGGATGCCATTGCTAATCCACCACGGACATGTCCAATACTGTCCATGGCAAAATCGATAATCCGTCTAGCGACACCACCCGTTGATAGGAAGGCGGATGACAGAATAAAGAAGGGGATAGCGAGTAAAGTGTAATGCTCTGATGAAGACTCATACAGCTTGAGTGCAACTGAAGCTAAGGAGTCATTCGAGAACAATAAAATCGTCAGCATGCTGGAAAAACCTAATGCGATAGCGATAGGCATACCGAGAAACATACATACGAATAGGGCGGTAAATAGGGTTGCAATAGCCATTATTTAGCCTCCTTTTGGTCAGAGACTGGATCTACTTTAGCGTTTTTAGCGCTCTCATCGATTAAATGCATACTTTCTTTCGCTTCATCGGCAAATTGGAAGCCTGAGACTTGGTCACGCAGAATGGCGATAAAGAGTTCGACGAAACGCCAAGTCAACATAAAAAAGCCAATAATTAAAATACTTTGAGATAACCAAATCGGTATTGCGCCATCTTCAATATCGATTTTTAAAGTGTTCCAAGCAAAATCTGGATCGAGGCTTTTTAATATAAATTGTGGGAAATGTATGTCTTCCATAGGCAAACCGATTTGATACATCTGGCTTAAGTAATCCCAACTGCCTTTTAAAAAGAGTCCGCAATAGACGATACAAACAAAGGCGGTAATAAGAGATACTATCTTTTTAGCCTTTGGCGCTAAATTTTTAACAAACGCATCGACACCAATATGGGCACCGACTTTAACCCCATAGGACATACCAAATAACACAAACCAACCGCAAAAGGTTAATGTAAGTTCTTGGATCCAAAGAAAACCCGTGTTGAAGAAGAAGCGAGCGACGACTTCTGAAAACACTAACAGCGTCATCAGAGTGATCAATAAATTGAGCACACCTTCTTCAATATAACCAAATATTCGCGATATCACAGCCATAATCCCCTCGCTGAAATGGTCGCCTAAGCTCGGTTGAGCTTAGGCGACTATCATCATTATTATTTATTTGCAGCTACAGCAGCATCAATCACATCTTTACCGATTTGATCTTCAAACTTAGCCCAAACAGGTTTCATTACCTCAACCCATTTTTGACGTTCAGCAGGAGACAGAGTCACTAACTGTGAACGTTTAGAATCAAGGATTAACTTTTTGTCTTCATTGTCTTTTTCAGCGGCAATCTTGTTACCTAATGCGATAGATTCGTCTAAAGCTTCTTTGATGATCTTACGTTTGTCAGCAGGTAGACCTTTCCAGAAAGTGTCAGAGGTCACGACCATATAGTCGAGAACACCGTGATTACTTTCAGTGATTTGGCTTTGCACTTCATAGAACTTTTGTGAATAAGTATTTGACCAAGTGTTTTCTTGACCATCGATAGCGCGGGTTTGAAGTAGGGTAAATACTTCAGAGAAAGGTTTTTTCACAGGGATTGCACCAACAGCATCAAACTGGGCTGCTAGAACATCAGATGCCATAACGCGGAATTTTAAGCCTTTTGCATCAGCAGGATTTTTAAGTGGTGTATTAGAGGAGAACTGTTTCATACCATTGTGTAAATAACCCAGACCGACAATCCCTTTACGGCTCATGGAGTTCAGTAATGTTTGACCAGCTTCACCTTGTTGGAAACGGTTCACGGCATCCATATCATTGAATAGGAAAGGTAAATCGAATATTTGTAGACGTTTAGTGTAACGCTCAAACTTTGAGAGTGAAGGCGCGACAAATTGTACGTCGTTTAACAGCAGTGCCGCTAGTTCGTTGTTATCCCCAAATAACTGTGAGCTAGGAAATACACTGACTTTGTATTCACCTGGTAAACGTTGTTCAACGAGTTCTTTAAATTTAAGTGCCATTTGGCCTTTAGGTGTGTTTTCTGCCACTACGTGTGAAAACTTAATTTCAATCGGTTCTGCAAATACGTTAAAACTGGTCGCAAATACGGAGGCAACAGCGAGCATTTTGACTAAGGTTTTGAGTGGACGGGTCAATCCAGTTTGTTGATTCAATATCATCTTGAGTTCCTTTTTCTGTTGTTAGGATTTGTCCTCAGTCTTGGTTAGTTTGTTACCAAGTTTGAGTAGGAATACAGCCTTGATTTCCCTGAGGTCTGTCTTACTAAAGGCAAATACCACGCCAACTTACACTGGCTTCTGTAAGTGTTTGGTTACTAAAGTGTAGTTCATTTGATGTTTGTCACACTTTTAGTTTGGTGGGTGAGATCTCGCTCACAGTGATTTTGTGTTTGGGTGGAAACCCACCCATAGTGAAGATCGGCCCCAAATTGACGGCTTTTGTCGTTGCAGATAAATTAAACAAACTTAGTTATTTTGAGATCAAAAAAAGCCGTAAAAGTATGCGATATAACGACAAATACTGTGGTGGGCTGCTTTAGGAGAAGAAGTGTAGGTGAGATGTGAAGTCTATGGAGGTTAAGTCGATAGCTATCGTAGTCAATCAAGACACAATTCATTTGATGCTGTTAGTCATCCTCTAAAAGAATACGTTTAAGGATAGCATCGCTAGGTAACAAGGCTAAATGGCCCTGTTCATCAAAGTACCAACCGGTAATAAAGCCTTTTTGGCGCATGCTGACGAGATTATGCATGACTTCCCGCGCCTCTTTTAGAGCTGTTTGCTCATCGCAGGCATGGGTATGCTTTAAATAAGTGGCAATATTGGCAAGAGAAGCGGATTGACTGACGCTGGCCATAATGTTGATCTCCAAAAATGCTAAAGCAGAATGAAATCAGGCCGAGTGTCGATAGTGCTTAGTATTTAACGAAATATAAAATGCCGAACAGCACAATTTATCACTCGCGGATTGAGATCAAGCATAGTTGAGTAAGCGCGTGGGTAAAGTTTATTGGGGGAGATATATGGTGGTCGCTACTGGGCTCGAACCAGTGACCCCCTCCTTGTAAGGGAGGTGCTCTCCCAGCTGAGCTAAGCGACCTGGGATATAACGTGTGTATTGCAGAATATGGTGGTCGCTACTGGGCTCGAACCAGTGACCCCCTCCTTGTAAGGGAGGTGCTCTCCCAGCTGAGCTAAGCGACCTGGGATATAACATGTGTATTGCAGAATGTGGTGGTCGCTACTGGGCTCGAACCAGTGACCCCCTCCTTGTAAGGGAGGTGCTCTCCCAGCTGAGCTAAGCGACCTGGGCATTCTTAAACTACACAACTTTTAAGTCATTCTTCACTAAAGAATGGTGGTCGCTACTGGGCTCGAACCAGTGACCCCCTCCTTGTAAGGGAGGTGCTCTCCCAGCTGAGCTAAGCGACCTGGGANGACAACCCCAGATGCAGCTACTGGGCATCCTCGTGGTCCCGCGGCTGGTAATGGCAGCGGTACNCCAACCAGAGGTAGCGGATAAATGGCGCAAAAATCAATGCCATGAAAAAAAAACCATACCATTGGTCAGACTCATACCAGTGTGCCACCAAGCCAATCAGCACCATTATACCGCAGGGAATAATGACAACGAGCCACCCCATGGCATACACGGTCGCTACCTTAATATCCCACTCATAGAGGGTGGGCGCCTCACGCACCCGCTGCTGACGTAGCTTATTGAGCCGGTCTTGCTCCTCTTGGGGTAATTGCAGGAACTCACTGCGTGGCAAATCTTCATACCGGCTGTCGTTCAACGGTTGTGTGTCATGCTCTGTCGACGCCGACTGCTGCGGCGCTGATCTCTTATTCATATAGCTATTCCTTTGCTGTGCCCACGGTACTGCATGGTCATCGTTAACCTACCCACACGGCTCGTACTTAATGTCTTCTCGCTCTTGACGACCTCGCCGCTAAAGGTCTGTTAGCCTATATCCAGATAATGGCCGTAATTGGCGTCACCCTAGCACAAACAGACCTGTCAGCATCTTGGTGGTAAAACTGCCACTGATGGACACCGAATCTCGCGCCAATAACAGGCGCGAGAAAAAACGTTAACTGGGCAGGGTATTGTCAGGGGTAAAATCTGATAGTTGGGCTAGTTTGCCGTCACGGGTGCCAACTTTAGAGAGGCCAACTATTCGTTCATTTTTCAATAAAAAGAGTTCAGACCCCGGTAATTGCTTCATCAGTAGCGACAACACTTTATGCATATCTTCGGGATGGCAATAACAGTCGAGATTTGAATAATATCCGAAATAAAACCTGTCTGTATCACACGATATATATGGCCTCTTGTGGGTCACTTTTATCATATGGGGGTGTCCACGCTTGATAGCACTTATTGAGGTGGTTTCTACATTTTTAAAACCAGTAAAGAAAAATGCCCCCAGAGCCATTCCGCCTGCACCAATCAGCGCTGCTGGGCCTAAAAAGGCCACCCCGACAATACAAACCACCACCCCAAACCAAGCCAGCCCACGCACTACCGCGTAAGCTGCATCCGGAATCGCGTCATGATAGGTGGTAACTAAACCCTCGGAGGTGAGCCGATAATGGTACTGTTTGTCTGCAAACCAGAGGTAACGAGCAGATAAGCACATAATTAAAGCCATGATGATTAACCCTATACCCAAGCTAGTATCGCCAGATAGCAAATAGCACCCTATAAGTGCTACGCAACCACACGGGATCAGGAAGGTTAACCAAAATAGACCATACACAGTCGCTACCTTAATATCCCACTCATAAAGCGTGGGCGCCTCGCGCACCCGCTGCTGACGCAGCTTGTAGAGCCGGTCTTGCTCCTCTTGGGGTAATTGCAGGTACTCACTTCGCGGCAGGTCTTCATACCGACTGTCGTCCAACAGTTGTGTCTCTTGCTCTGTCGACGCCAACTGCGGCGCAGCTCTCTTATTCATATAGCTATTCCTTTGCTGTACCCACGGACTGCACGGTCATCGTTAACCTACCCACACAGCTCGTACTTAATGTTTTCTCACCCTTGACGACCTTGCCGCTAAAAAGTCTGTTAGCATCTTGGTGGCAAAGCTGTCACTGATGGACACCGAGTCTCGCGCCAATAACAGGCGCGAGAAAAAACGTTAACTGGGCTGGGTATTGTCAGGGGTAAAATCTGCCAGTTGGGCAGGTTCGCCTGACTCAAATAACGCAAATGGTACGCCATCTAACACGCGCTCATTTTTAAATACACGGATTTCTGAATCAGGTAACTGCGTCATCAGCAATGACAAGATAGTGTGCATCTTATCCAATGGGCAATGAAGACGAATACTTGCTCGTAAGCCCATTGTTCGTACATCCGATTGGCAGGCAATAAATGGACGATTCCGCGTTACCTTAATCAAATGACGATGCCCATTTTTTATAGGGCTCTCATAAGTTGTCTCTATATTTTTAAAACCAGTAAAGAAAAATGCCCCCAGAGCCATTCCACCTACACCAACCAGCGCTGCTGGGCCTAAAAAGGCCACACCGACGATGCAAACCACTACCCCAAACCAAGCCAGCCCCCGCACTACCGCGTAGGCGGCATCCGGAATAACGTCATGATAGGTAGTAACTAAACCCTCGGTGGTGAGTCGATAATGGTACTGTTTGTCGGCCAACCAGAGGTAGCGGATAAATGGCGCAAAAATCAATGCCATGAAAAAAAAACCATACCATTGGTCAGACTCATACCAGTGTGCCACCAAGCCAATCAGCACCATTATACCGCAGGGAATAATGACAACGAGCCACCCCATGCTATNCATTCTTAAACTACACAACTTTTAAGTCATTCTTCACTAAAGAATGGTGGTCGCTACTGGGCTCGAACCAGTGACCCCCTCCTTGTAAGGGAGGTGCTCTCCCAGCTGAGCTAAGCGACCTGGGAATGACTTTTACACATTAATACATCAAGTTATATGGTGGTCGCTACTGGGCTCGAACCAGTGACCCCCTCCTTGTAAGGGAGGTGCTCTCCCAGCTGAGCTAAGCGACCTGGGATATAACATTTTGTATGCCATAATTTCTTTGTAGAAAATATGGTGGTCGATACTGGGCTCGAACCAGTGACCCCCTCCTTGTAAGGGAGGTGCTCTCCCAGCTGAGCTAATCGACCTCGCTGTGTGGAGCCGTATTATAGGGAGGTTCGATCTAGTGTCAACGCTTTTTAGTGAAAAAAGCATTGGTCGCGCTATTTTTGTCCACATTGGCTTAATGCTAATCACGCCGCCGATCAAAGTGTTATTTAATTCGCCAGTCAATGGTACGTAATTTGGACGCTCGCGATTAAATACGAGTTGAACTCATCCCATTCACCTGACTTTTTTGTGGTAAAAGTGCTGAGGAAGTGAGTGATTTATAAAAATTAGCGCACTAACAGCATGAGTGCATTGATAGTGTATAGATGCGCGTGTTCGATGGCGCAGATATTTATAGTCGAAGGTATATAGGTGTAGAGATTTAGGGTTGGAATATAAAGCCTGAAAAATCATCTCAAGTGTTAGCATTAATCAATGGTGGTGATAGCAATAGTGCCACCTTTATATATCGCTTTATATTGGCTTCCTATATAAAGGAGAGGGATTAGCGACACGATTTAACAAGATAAGTGATACTGTGAAGCTTGTCCCATTTGCAGCGCCTGCTTTGACTGTTAGAATAAGCCCACTTTTTTATCGTGATTGTCTTTATCTAGACGACTTTATATAGGTTAGTGTCCCATTATGACAACTAAGACGCGTTTTGCCCCTAGTCCTACCGGTTTCTTGCATGTTGGTGGTGCCCGTACTGCACTTTATTCTTGGTTACAAGCCCGTGCCAATAACGGTGAGTTTGTATTACGTATTGAAGACACTGATATTGAGCGTTCGACTCAAGCCGCTTGCGATGCGATTTTAGAAGGCATGAACTGGCTAGGTTTGACATGGGACGAGGGCCCATATTACCAAACTAAGCGTTTTGACCGTTATAACGTAATCATTACTCAAATGTTAGAAAAGGGCACAGCGTATAAATGTTACTGTTCACGTGAGCGAATCGATGCCTTAAGAGAATCACAGGCCGCTAACGGTGAAGCACAAAAGTATGATGGTTGCTGTCGCGACTTACCCGCTCGCGAGACTGATGAACCATTTGTGGTGCGTTTTAAAAATCCAATCGGTGGTTCAGTGGTATTTGATGACCATGTTCGTGGTCGGATTGAATTTTCTAATGATGCATTAGATGACTTGATCATCGCCCGTACCGACGGTGTGCCAACCTATAACTTCTGTGTGGTGGTTGACGATTGGGATATGGGGATCACTTGTGTGGTGCGTGGTGAAGATCATATCAACAATACCCCGCGTCAAATCAACATTCTTAAAGCATTAGGGGCGCCGATCCCAGAATATGCACACGTATCTATGATTCTAGGTGATGACGGCGCTAAGTTGTCTAAGCGCCATGGCGCTGTTAGCGTAATGCAGTACCGTGACGATGGCTATTTACCAGAAGCACTGCTGAACTATTTAGTACGTTTAGGTTGGTCACATGGCGATCAAGAGATTTTCTCATTAGAAGAAATGAAGCAATTCTTTAAGTTGAGTGACATCAACAAAGCCGCTTCTGCTTTTAATACCGATAAACTGGTGTGGTTGAACCAACACTATATAAAGAGCCTAGATCCAGAATATGTGGCAACACACTTACAATGGCACATGGACGATCAAAAAATTGATCTGTCAAATGGCCCAGCATTAGCTGAAGTGGTCACTGCATTAGCTGAGCGCGCTAAGACTCTAAAAGAGTTAGCCGCATCTAGCCGCTATTTCTATGAAGATTTTGCTGAGTTTGATGAAGCACAGGCGAAAAAGCATTTACGCGGTGTTGCGTTAGAGCCATTGCAACTGGTGCAACAGAAATTATCGGCATTAACTGAGTGGACAGCTGAAGCTATTCATCAGGCAATTGAAGATACAGCGACTGAATTAGATGTGGGTATGGGTAAGGTCGGTATGCCTTTACGTGTTGCAGTAACAGGGGCAGGGCAGTCTCCAGGCTTAGATATCACACTATTTTTAATTGGAAGAAGCCGTTCTGAGCAAAGAATATCCAAAGCGATTGAATTTGTAGCAGATAGAATAAATTCCTAAAAAAACGAGTTGACACTTTTAGGTGCGCTGCATAGAATGCGCCACGCAGTTGAGACACAGTCGAGCAAATGCTTGCTGTGCACTTAAATGTAGTTCGATAGGTTTGGGGTTATAGCTCAGCTGGGAGAGCGCTTGCATGGCATGCAAGAGGTCCACGGTTCGATCCCGTGTAGCTCCACCAAACTTACCGTAGATGTTAAACGGGAACCTTTTCTAGTGAAAAGTTCAAATTAATATGTCCAGGGTCCCCTTCGTCTAGAGGCCTAGGACACCGCCCTTTCACGGCGGTAACAGGGGTTCGAATCCCCTAGGGGATACCAAATATTGGTTCCTAGCAAATAACTAACGTGTTGTTTGGTAAGAACAAAATCTAAATTTCTGCTGATACATATACTGCTAAAGTTAGCTGTGTTGACAAAAATTTGGGGCTATAGCTCAGCTGGGAGAGCGCTTGCATGGCATGCAAGAGGTCCACGGTTCGATCCCGTGTAGCTCCACCAATTTACTGCCTTATTAAGCAGAAACGAAAGTTTAAATTAATACACCCAAGGCATACTTCGCTACTTAGAAGAGGCCTATGAGACCGTAGATGTTAAACGGGAACGTTAAGTTCAAATTAATATGTCCGGGTCCCCTTCGTCTAGAGGCCTAGGACACCGCCCTTTCACGGCGGTAACAGGGGTTCGAATCCCCTAGGGGATACCACATTTTGGTTCCTAGCAAATAACTAACGTGTTGTTTGGTAAGAACAAGGCATTTGCTTCCTAGNGTTTTATCTTGTTAAAGAGCAACTCAATATTCGTAAGAGAACTTGAGTACCACACTGAGCGTCGAACGCTTCCAGTTGGCTAGGGCTGCGTATTCTACGCATTTCCCGTTTCGCGTCAAGGAGTATTTTCAACTTCTTGCTGCGGTTGAATTAAGTGCTTAAAAGCTATTCAATTCAACCTAACTCGTCAGCCTGCTTTCGCTGTCTGCCGTGTCAGTGGATGCGCATTATAGGCAGCAGAGGATTTTGTGCAACCCCTATTTTAAGGAAATTTGCAGTTAATTCTAATTATCTAATCTAGCCACAAGATACCCACTACTTACCCCCAAAGTTATCCACAAAATAGCGCTTTATCTGTAATTTGGCCCAATTGATTACCAGCGTACAGTATCAAGACAAAGGGATCATGAGCATGAATGCTATCAGATTTAAATGAGAATAACGGCTGCTCGAACCGGAATATCTCACCTCCACTTTTATATGGAGTCGTTTATGGGAGAATGACGGGGAACAACAGAAGAAGATGGCACTCTGAGTGTATTTGGCGATGAAGATACTTTACCTATATATAGTAGTTGCCTCCCATCAGCCCACCATAGAAAGTCGAAACAACGTAATCAGCAATATAAAGAGGGTCTCTTTGATACTTATTCGTTAGTAACTGGCTACATTAGATATCAGCATGTAGTAGCAGTAATAAGTAGTTCAGAGACCATTCAACTCTATTCACCTTAATCCATTACCGAGTTGAGTGGATTAGCTCGCACTCCATAGCAGTTGTCCGCAGTCGGTAAGATCATAGCCACCAAGTAGTGCCGCCATTTGCCTCGAGTGACCACTCGCCAACATAGTAAAAAGTTGTTGAAGCTGACGACGGAAGTAAATGCTTTGCGGCATAACGAAATCGAAAGACTCTTTAATCAGTGGCACGAAACTTAAACCACTTTCCAAAGCCACAGATTGACAACCAAAACCAATATCGGCATCACCCCTAGCGATATAACCCGCCAACTCGCGTTCACTATAGGCAGTTAGCACGACATTAAGTTGATCTAAGCGAGCACCTTGCTTTAACAACCAATGCTCTAAGTGCTGTTGGCTACCTGCGCCCCCCTGACGACTCACCCAACGCCAAGGCAAGTTCACGACTTTATCTTCTTCTTGGCATCTGTGGTGCATATCGGCACGCATGATCAACCCTTGCTGACGGGAGTAACCATGCACCATGATCCATTGTTGATGGTTGTTATAACCTTTAAGTAACGCTGGGTGGCGAATATTTCTATCCTCCATGCTACCCCAGTGTAAGGTGCACACATCGGCATAACCTTTAGCAAGCAACTCTAACCCTAAGCGTGAACCTGTTGCGCTGTAGCTTATCAACTCACGGCTACCAACTTGCGCCATCAAACGCGCCACCAGCATAGATAATAGTGGATCGTCACTACCAGTGATCAATAAACGGTCGGTCAGCATGCCACTGTGGCAAGAATCCATTACCCAACGGTCGATTAACACTTTCGGAAATAGCCATTTACCGGTGATTTTAGTGGCGGGGAGAATTCTGTCATTAGCCATGGCGTAGACTTTTTTCTCATTAAGATCTAAATACTCAGCCACTTGCTTCGCGCTCATGTAGACCAATTCACTGGCAGACGTCATCTTGTTTCCTTGTCTTATTCTTCGTTACTGCATGTAAGTCTTAGCATTACTGTCTTAGCTAACTTGGGGCTAAGGAGCGGTATTGGCATCAAACTGCAGATTTTCACTACCGTGGTACACCAAAAAGTGACGACCTTTGGCGCGGGCAATAATAGTAATACCCAGCTGCTGCGCTAGTGCTAAGCCCATTTGAGTCACGCCACTGCGTGATAACAAAATAGGGATCCCCATTTTAGCGACTTTAATCACCATTTCCGAAGTTAAGCGACCAGTGGTATAAAATATCTTATTATCGCCGCGATCCTGAGTCAGCCACATATCCCCAGCCAAAGTATCTACGGCATTATGACGGCCAACATCCTCGACAAAAGCCATAATTTTATCGTCTTCGCACAAACCACAACCGTGCACAGCACCCGCATTTTTATAGGTTTCGTTATATTCATTGATATTTTTCAATAAGCTATAAAGGGTGCTTTGCTTAAGACTTGGCGTTGGTAAATTGATGCCGTCTAAATCTTGCATAAAACTGCCATAAACAGTGCCTTGACCACAGCCTGATGTCACCGTTTTTTCGGAGAGTTTCTCATCCAGATCGGCGGTTTGTTCACGGGTAACCACGGCTGCAGAACTCACATCCCAATCGACAATAACCGAGTCCAATAAGCTCACATCCGAAATAAAGCCTTGGTTCTTAAGATAACCTAACGCCAGTGACTCAGGTTTCGCCCCTAGGGTCATAAGTGTCACTATTGGTCGCCAGTTCAAATACACGGTAAGCGGACGTTCGCAGGCGACAAATTTATCCAACACTTCCCCAGCTTCATTCACTGCTTTTACAGCAATGGTTAGCGGTACTTCCACTTGAGTTCTCACAAAAGAACACTGATGCTGAGTTTTTTGAGAAGGATTGGCTACCGCTATTTCGCTATCTGTGCTCATGTTGTTATCAGGAATAGTGATATTTTCAGAGATCATAATGTTACCGCTTAACGAGTCATGGCCAGAGCATAGCAATATTTATACCTAGACATAAAAATTGGGGTTAAATGCGTGATCTGCCGCAATGCTGATTTTTCATTAGCCCTTTTATGTCCCAAACAAAATCCTGTACTGGACAAAATGTCCAATTTACAGGGTGTTTTTGATGATCTAGCTCAAACTAATCCACTATGTTTACTGGCACCAATATTGCAGTGACCTTTTATCGCAATTTGTTGGTAAAACCGAACCGTTCACTCTACGGTTTGTCCATCAACACGGCTGAGACGGAGAGACAATGCAACATACAACTAGTGTTTGGCCTATGTACGTTTCACTCAAGAAAGTAGAGAAGCAAGTTGGCCGCTGGACCTCAGTACAATGGGAAATTGATCACCTACTTCCCGCCACCCATCAAGCCCCAGACGATGCAACCTTAGTGCTACTCGAACTGCACAAAGACGAACGCGCCAGCTATCGCCTCAATCTCGATTTAGATAACGCCATGCTGTATTTAGTATGTGATGAAACGGCCGATGGCACTTGGATACCGGCGGCATTATCGGCGGATCAGAATGTCGCGGCGGGTTGTCTTGAGGGCAATACCCCTGTCCTCAACTTATTGATGCCAAAAGCTATCGCTTGTTGGATTGAAGCCTTTATCACCCAATATGGTGAAGTCGAAATTGCCGCTCATCGCCGTAAACATGTCGATGGCCGTAATAATCAAGGCCCGAGTCACGATCCATTGCGGAGGGACTAATGGCTGAATCCATACAAAAAACAGGCGGGCTACTGAGTCGCTGGAACCAACGGCGCGAACAAGTTGCAGCAGAGGAAGCGCGAGAGGCTAACGGGGAAATCACACCTCAGGAGACCATCGTAGCCGAGCCCACTATGGCAGTTGAGCAGCTTCAACCCACAGAGTCAGCCATTGAACCTAATACTGCAGAGCATGACGATCCTAATCGCATCCTCACTGCAGCGGATTTACCCAATCCAGACGAAATTGAAGTAGGCGGCAGCTTTGCGAGTTTTATGGGCGCCAATGTTGACCCTGCGGCTAAATCTGCAGCGCTACGTGCACTGTGGAAACAACCGCATTTCAACGAGATAGATGGGCTTTTGGAATATGCACTCGATTACAGTAATCAACCGAAACTCAGTGCAGAAGTCTCAGCTGAATTGATGCAAAAAGTCTTCCGTTACATAGCCGAAGACAGCGAGACCTCGGATGAAGAATCAGCTGTTTTAGCCAAACAAACTGAAGAAAGCAATCCATCCACGAGTCTTGATGTAAGCGAAACAACAACTCATGAGACTAATGAAGTCGAAGTCGAATGGGCAGCTGAGCCGATAACGGACAATTTGGATGGGGAGACTGATGACCTACCCCAAAATGCACCAGAGCCCTTAGCTCAGGTACATACCCGAGTTGTTTAACGTCAGTTTAGCTAATTTTAATGTCCGTAACTTTGGTATGTGAATTGCTGTACTAAGATATAAAAAAGCTTAGATAAAAGCAGAAAAGGCAATGACTTACTTATTACCAGCCGCCTAAATCTGCCCAGATACAGTAAAACAAGAAACAGCCAAAGTACTGTTCAGGAACGCAATGTGAGCACTTATTTGATGACCAATCAAACCCAAGAAGCGTTAAAACAAGCGCGACAACAGGTATTAACGCAAACTCAGATGTTGCAGAATCTGATCCCGCCAACTGTCAGCTATACCACCGAAGGCAATGTTCTTATTATTGGCCCAGAAGATCTGGCTCGCCTTGCCGCGGACAAATTGTCCACTATGGCCCATAGGGTGATTTTAGCCAACGAAGCCATTACCAGCCAAGATGAAGCACACCTAGAACGTGTCATGGCAGCGGCAACTGATGTCGAAAGCTATTACAACAAACTCATTGGCGTAAAAGGCTTTTTAGGCCAATTTCAAGTCAGTGTTGAACATCAAGATGGTGCAGCCGAACTCAGTTTAGTGTCAATCCGTAAACCCCATTTCGATATCGTGCTCGATTTGAGCAGCGCAGCTTGTTTGAACTTAGAAATGCTGCCACCCGGCTATTTTTACGTAGGCCAAGACGCTGAAAAACTCGAAGATGCCCTTGCGCAAATTCCCGATCTCATAGGCCAATTTGATAAGCCGCGCTACGTCAAAATTAACCCAGATATCTGTGCCCACGACCGCAATGGCATCAATGGTTGTAATCGTTGCCTCAACTTCTGCCCAGCAGATGCGATCAGCAGTGTCGCAAAGAAAATTGAAATCGATCCATATCTTTGCCACGGCGCAGGCAGTTGTACCAGCGCTTGCCCAACGGGTGCTATCAGTTACGATTTACCTACGCCGCAAGCTTTGCATTCATACCTGAACAAAATTGTTAGTCGGTTCCGCGAGCAAGCACAAACCGCACCGGTGATTTTGTTCCACGATAATGCCGTCGGCGCCAACTTTATTAGTGACGATTTAGCAGGCGACATCCTCCCCGTTGCCCTCGAAGAAATTACCGTTGCTAGCGTAGATCATTGGTTGTCAGTACTCGCTTGGGGCGCGCGCCAAGTGCTGATCCTCAACACCGATGCAACAGCGCCAACCCTAACGCAAATGCTTAAAGGCGAACTTTCTTTAGCCAACAGTATTTTAGATGAGATGGGTCAGCCGCAACGTATCAGCCTCATCGACCCAAGCATGCTTGCCGATTTAGATTCGATGCTCGATATCAGCTTAGATTGGCCCGTGATCGTGCCCGCCGCATTTGCGTCGACCACTAAACGCAATACGCTATTTGAAGCGATCGACCACCTCAATAGCCAAGCGGGTGAAATCGATACTTGCCTCAGCCTCAGCAATATTCCCTTTGGCAAAGTCAGTGTAAATGTAGAAAAGTGCACTATGTGTATGTCCTGCGTGGCAATTTGCCCAACCGTGGCATTACAAGATGGTGGCGACAAACCTTCACTACACTTTATTGAGCAAAACTGCGTGCAATGCGGTTTATGTGAGGCAGCGTGTCCTGAAAAAGTGATAAGCCTTACCCCGCAAATTAACTTTAATAAAGCTGCCCGTCAGCAACAACACACCCTGAAAGAAGAAGCCCCCTTCGAATGTATTCGCTGCGGCTCTCCTTTTGCGACCCAATCTATGGTGCATCGGATGCTGGATATGGTCGGCGCGCACAGCGCATTTTCTGCCAATATTGAACGCTTGAAAATGTGTGGCGACTGCCGGGTAAAAGACATGTTTGAAGACATTCTTCAAGATCCTGAAAAGCAACTGCGATAAGAGATCCGCTATGACCGAATCAGTAAGACAAGTTTCAGAAAACGATCAGTTGAGAGCCGATATCTATCAACTGTTAGCCGCCCTATTGCGCCGTCAGCCAAGCCCTGAACTGCTACACTTTTTGGCCAATCTTGAAATTGATGCCAATGAAGACAACGAGATGACTAAAGCTTGGTTATCACTCCAACTCGCCGCACAGCAGTTCAACAGCGCACAACTAGAAGACGAGTATTTTGCCCTGTTCCTCGGTGTAGGTTGCGGTGAGATCCTGCCCTACGGCAGCTGGTTTATGACGGGCTCATTGATGGATAAACCACTGGCATTGCTACGCCAAGACTTAATGCAACTGGGGTTTGAACGCGAAGACAACGTCAAGGAACCCGAAGATCACGTTGCAGCCCTGTGTGAAGTGATGGGAACCCTGATTTTAGAAGCGCCAAGTTATCGCCAATTGGCTTTTTACCAACGCCATATCGGCAGCTGGATTGGCCGTTTTTGCGATAATTTAGCCAAGGCGCCAAGTGCGGCGTTTTACGCCACGGTTGCACAGCTAGCAAAAGCGTTTTTTGCAATGGAAGCCAGTGCTTTTGAGCAATTAAGCTTAGATATTCCAGTCAATTGCCCAGGCAGCGCAGACTTACAGCCAGCCACCAGCGATTTAGCAAAACCAGTAGAGTTAATGAACTAAGACTAAACTGAGTGATAGCGCGGCATGTGCGTGCTAAATGTAAATGTTAGAGATGAGTTCAAACTGCGAAGGTGAGATTAATGTTTACCTTAGCAACAATAACGGAAGCTTAGGCTTCCACAATAACCGAGGTGGTAGCCGTTTATACCACCTTATCCAGTAACACAAGGAGACACTATGAAGAAGCCAGCTTCCGACATGGGCCGTCGTCAATTGCTTAAAGCATTGGCACTCGGCAGTGCGACAGGCGCAGTGGTCACTGTGAGTAGTCAAGCGTTAGCTTCGACAAAAACGGCAGCAACCACAGAGCCTAAAAGTGAGAACTACCGCGAAACCGACCATATTCGTAGCTATTATGCGTCGCTTTAAAACTAAAATAGAGGAGAGTGTGTGATGCGATTAACCCGCAAAACAGACCAGGTTGTCGAAGCTAAAGCGCCAGCACTGGGTCTCAATCGTCGTCAATTCTTAAAATCGGCAAGTCTTGCCACAGGAGGGATCGCTGCGGCGTCCATGCTGGGCACAGGCATGATGCGTAAAGCACAGGCCCAAGAAGATATTGGCCATAATGTTCCCACCGAAGTCAAACGTACCATCTGTTCTCACTGTGCCGTAGGTTGTGGTGTGTATGCAGAAGTACAAAATGGTGTATGGACGGGTCAAGAACCCGCATTCGATCACCCGTTCAACGCTGGCGGTCACTGCGCGAAAGGTGCTGCACTGCGTGAACATGGTCACGGCGAAAAACGCCTGAAATACCCCATGAAGTTAGAAGGCGGAAAATGGAAAAAGATCTCTTGGGATCAAGCGATTAATGAAGTCGGCGATAAAATGGCTTCAATTCGTCAAGAGTCAGGTCCAGATTCAGTCTACTTTATGGGTAGCGCTAAGTTCTCTAACGAACAAGCTTATTTATATCGCAAATTTGCGGCATTGTGGGGTACGAACAACGTCGACCATTCTGCCCGTATTTGTCACTCTACCACGGTAGCCGGTGTTGCTAACACTTGGGGCTACGGTGCGCAAACCAACTCAATCAACGATATTCGCAACTCTAAGTGCATCATGTTTATTGGGGCAAACCCCAGTGAAGCGCATCCTGTTGCCATGCAGCATATTTTGATTGGTAAAGAACGCGGTGCCAAAATCATCGTTGTTGATCCACGTTTCACCCGTACTGCAGCGAAATCTGACGAGTACGTGCATATCCGTCCTGGCACAGACATCCCCTTCATTTATGGCCTGTTATGGCACATATTTGAAAACGGCTGGGAAGATAAAGAGTTTATCAAACACCGTGTCTATGGCATGGATCGTATCCGCGAAGAAGTGAAAAAATACCCCCCAGAAGAAGTTGAACTGGTTGCGGGTGTACCAAAAGCGCAGATGTACCGCGTCGCCAAAATGATGGCTGAAACCAAACCCGGCACCATTATTTGGTGTATGGGTGGTACTCAGCATCACGTGGGTAACTCGAACACCCGTTCATACTGCATGTTACAACTCGCTTTAGGCAACATGGGTGTACCTGGCGGCGGCACTAACATTTTCCGCGGCCATGATAACGTGCAAGGCGCAACCGACTTTGGTTTGTTATTTGATAACTTACCGGGTTACTACGGTTTAACGACTGGCGCTTGGGCCCATTGGAATAATGTGTGGGATCTCGACCCTAATTGGGTAGCGAGCCGTTTCGATCAAGGCGAATATCTAGGACAAAAACCGCAAACCTCTGCGGGTATTCCTTGTTCGCGCTGGCACGATGGCGTGTTAGAAGATAAAACCAAGATAGCGCAAAAAGACAATATTCGTCTGGCGTTCTTCTGGGGACAATCGGTCAACACTGAAACCCGTGGCCGTGAAGTGCGTGAAGCTTTAAATAAAATGGACACCGTCGTCGTTGTCGATCCATTCCCAACCATGGCGGGTGTTATGCACCAACGTCAAGATGGGGTTTATTTACTTCCTGCGGCAACCCAGTTTGAAACCTATGGTTCAATCTCTGCGACTAACCGCTCAGTACAATGGCGTTCTAAGGTCATAGAACCCCTGTTCGAATCCCTGCCTGATCATGTGATCATGTACAAACTCGCCAAAAAAGTGGGTATAGATAAAGAGCTATTCAAGCATATTAAAGTCAATGGTGAAGAGCCTTTGATTGAAGATATCACCCGCGAATTTAACACAGGTATGTGGACTATCGGTTATACCGGACAAAGCCCAGAGCGTTTAAAAATGCACCAAGAAAACTGGGGTACTTTTGATGCTGACAGCTTAGAAGCCCCCGGTGGTCCTGCCAAAGGCGAAACCTACGGCTTACCTTGGCCATGTTGGGGCACACCAGAGATGAAACATCCTGGTACCCAAATTCTGTATAACGAAGCCAAACATGTGAAAGACGGTGGCGGTAACTTCCGTGCTCGCTATGGTGTGGAACATGAAGGCAATAATATTCTTGCCGAAGGTACTTACTCTAAAGGCAGTGAGATCCAAGATGGCTATCCTGAATTTACCGCCGATATGCTTAAGCAATTAGGTTGGTGGGATGACCTAACCGAAAACGAGAAAAAACACGCCGAAGGCAAAAACTGGAAAACTGACATTTCCGGCGGTATCCAACGTGTTGCTATCAAGCACGGCTGTATCCCTTACGGTAACGCTAAAGCTCGTTGTATTGTATGGACATTCCCAGACGATATTCCACGCCACCGCGAACCACTTTACACGCCTCGTCGTGACTTAGTCGCTAAATACCCCACCTACGAAGATCGTATGGTTGCACGTTTACCGACACTGTATAAGTCAATTCAAGACAAGGATTTTGCTAAAGACTTCCCATTGGCACTCACATCAGGCCGCCTAGTGGAATATGAAGGTGGTGGTGAAGAATCCCGTTCTAACCCTTGGTTAGCTGAACTACAACAAGAAATGTTCATCGAAATGAACCCTGCTGATGCAGCGGATCGCGGTATTCGCGACGGTGACAATGTTTTTGTTCATGGTCCAGAAGGCGCCAAAATCACGGTTAAGGCTATGGTGACACCGCGCGTTATTACCGGTGAATGTTTTATGCCATACCACTTTGCTGGGGTGTTTGAAGGCGAAAGCCTAGCGAAAAACTATCCAGAAGGCACTGTGCCTTACGTGATAGGCGAATCTGCAAACACCATTTTAACTTATGGCTACGACGTTGTGACTCAGATGCAAGAAACTAAGTCCAGCCTATGCCAAATCAGCAAAGCCTAACCTACTTGATGAGGAGATAAGCCATTATGGCAGTCATGAAATTTCTGTGTGACACCAAGCGCTGCATCGAGTGTAACGGTTGCGTCACTGCATGTAAGAACGAAAACGACTCCGCTCTCGAGTGGGGAATTCAACGTCGCCGCGTGGTGACGATCAACGATGGTCTACCTGGCGAAGCCTCAATTTCAGTGGCTTGTATGCACTGTACTGACGCTCCCTGCATGGCCGTATGTCCGGCAGATTGTTTCTACCGTACCGAAGACGGCATAGTGCTGCACAACAAAGATACTTGTATCGGTTGTGGTTATTGCTTCTATGCTTGTCCATTTGGTGCACCGCAATTCCCGAAAAAGACTGCCTTTGGTAGTCGTGGCAAGATGGACAAGTGTACTTTCTGTGCCGGTGGCCCAGAAGAAACCTTCTCCGAAGCCGAGCGTAAAAAATACGGCGCCAACCGTATTGCTGAGGGCAAGTTACCTATGTGTGCTGAGCTTTGTTCTACTAAAGCGCTGCTCGCAGGTGATGCGGAAGTGGTATCAAACATTTACCGTCAACGTATGGCCTCTCGAGGCAATCCTAACGTGATTTGGGGTTACAACCCCAAGACAGGTGAGATTAACTAAGCAGAGCGAGGGTTAGGGAGAAATCCCTAACCTCTGGCAAGGAGTGAAAATGTTAAACAAACAGTTAAACAAATCACTGCGCAGTCTGTTTGCTCTGTTGGTGCTCGTCATGGGATTGGGATTAGGTTCAGTCATGAGCTCAAACCCAGTACACGCAAGTGATCAGCAATCGAGTCAACAACAGGCGAAAGCGCAAACCAGCGATGCCGATCTTTGGCGAGCGGTAAAAGCAGGCGATGCCGGCTATACCACTGCCAAAGGGATAGATACTGGGGTGTTGATTAACGTTGCCGGTAACCAAGGTAAAGAACTGAGAAATGAATACTTAACCCCCGTCATGGCGCTAGCCGTGGTAGGTGTGTTTGGTGCTTTCTTATTGTTTTATCTGGTGAATGGTCCATCAAAACTGAGCCATGGCTTTTCAGGCAAGATGGTTTCGCGCTGGTCAAAGGCGGATCTGTGGATCCATTGGGTCATGGCGAGCAGCTGTCTGGCACTGATGTTTACCGGTCTAACCATAATGTTAGGTAAGCATGTCATACAGCCAATGTTAGGCCCCGACCTTTGGGCGCCATTGATCTATGGCAGCAAAACAATCCACGATTGGGCAGGTCCCATTTTTATCGCGGCTTGGGCTATATGTGTGGTGAAATGGATGCCGTTACAAACCTTCAAGATGTATGATTTGAAATGGTTTTTAGTGGTAGGTGGTTATATCAACTTTGGCCCGTTCAAAGGTAAGCACCCTGACAGTGGTTTCGCTAACGCCGGTGAAAAAATGTGGTTCTGGACCCTGATGTTGTTTGGTTTATTCATCAGCGTATCTGGCATCATGTTGGTATTGCCAGGCTTGGATTTACCCCGCGAAGCCTCTATGGGCGCGCTGCTGATCCACTCTATCAGCGCCATTATCTTGATTGCCTTTACTATAGTGCATATTTGGATGGCGACCGTACTGAGCGAAGGCGGTATGGAGTGTATGAAGTCAGGCTATTGTGATGAAAACTGGGCAATCCAGCACCATAATCTCTGGTATGACGAAATCAAAGCCAACGGCAGCTTAAAGTATAAAGACTAAGTTAAACCGCAGCTTTTACATCCTCAAAACACCCCGCATCGCGGGGTGTTTTTTATTCGCACTGATACCCTAATTCAACAGTACAAAAAATTAACAACTGAAACGGCGAGATACAAAAATCCGCCAACGCCATCCTCCCCAGTAGTTCACTAAACTATGAGCGAGTTAACGCTTTAAGAGAACGGCCGCAGATTTCAGGGCTGCAAACTGTCCTAGATCAATTCCTACTCAACCCTTTCCTACTATATTGCCGTCACGCGCGATGATTGATGGTAAACAAGATGATTTCATTATCTTTTCCGCCGCTAATCTTCACTTTTTGATAACAAGATAAACCCCCACAAAAAGCCGTGCGATCTCAAAAACTAAACCCTAATTTCAGGAGTCAGCATGAAGCAGCAACCCAGCGATTTATCTCGCCGATCTTTGCTCAAAGCGCTCACCGTCGGCAGCGTAGCGGGTGCCGCCATTGCCGCAACCGGCATGAGCGTGGCACAGGTCAGCGAGAGCAGCAAGGTAACCACTAAAGAGTCAAAGGGTTACCACGAAACTGCGCATATCAGCAGCTATTACGATAGCTTGCGCAGCTAATCTAGGAGAAGTCAGCGATGAAGTTAACTCGCAAGTCCAATGTTGCCACAGTGGCAGACAAACCGGCGTTAGGCATCAGCCGTCGTCAATTTATGAAGCACGCAGGTATCGCTACTGGTGGTATTGCCGCAGCATCTCTGATGGGCACAGGCATGATGCGTCGTGTCGAAGCCAAAGAAGTGCCGCATGATGCGCCAATCGAAATCAAACGTACTATTTGTAGTGCCTGCGCCGTCGGTTGTGGCCTGTATGCCGAAGTACAAAATGGTGTGTGGACGGGCCAAGAACCCGCATTCGACCATCCATTCAACGCTGGTGGTCACTGCGCGAAAGGTGCTGCACTGCGTGAGCATGGTCATGGTGAAAAACGCCTGAAATATCCAATGAAATTGGTTGATGGCAAGTGGAAAAAAATCTCTTGGGAAGATGCTATTAACGAAGTGGGCGACCAAATGCTCAACATTCGTAAAGAATCTGGCCCAGACTCAGTGTACTTCATGGGTAGCGCTAAGTTTTCTAACGAAGGTTGTTACATGTACCGCAAATTGGCGGCTATGTGGGGCACAAACAACGTCGACCATTCAGCTCGTATTTGTCACTCTACCACTGTAGCCGGTGTTGCTAACACTTGGGGCTACGGTGCGCAAACAAACTCTTTCAACGATATCCAGAATGCTCATGCCATCTTCCTGATCGGGGCAAACCCAGCAGAAGCGCATCCCGTTTCGATGCAACATATTCTGATCGCTAAAGAAAGAAACAACGCCAAAATCATCGTCGTTGACCCACGTTTCTCTCGCACTGCAGCGCATTCAGACTTGCATTGTGCAATTCGCCCAGGCACTGATATTCCGTTTATTTACGGTATGTTATGGCACATTTTTGAAAATGGTTGGGAAGATAAAACCTTTATCAAGCACCGCGTTTTCGAGATGGAAAGTATCCGTGCTGAAGTGAAGAAGTTCCCACCTAAAGAAGTCGAAAACATCACTGGCGTGAGCGAAGCCGAGGTTTATCAAGCGGCTAAATTAATGGCTGATAACCGTCCTGGCACTGTGATTTGGTGTATGGGTGGAACTCAACACCACGTTGGTAATGCCAACACTCGCGCTTATTGTATTCTGCAATTAGCACTAGGCAACATGGGCGTTTCAGGTGGCGGCACTAACATTTTCCGTGGCCACGATAACGTACAAGGCGCAACTGACTTAGGTTTGTTATTTGATAACTTACCCGGTTACTACGGTTTGACCTCAGCAGCATGGAGTCACTGGACCCATGTTTGGGATCTGGACATGGCATGGGTGAAAGGTCGTTTCGATCAAACAGCCTACCTTGGCAAAGATCCAATGACGACACCGGGTATCCCTTGTTCTCGTTGGCACGATGGTGTGTTAGAAGATAAGAGCAAATTAGCGCAGAAAGATAATATCCGTATGGCGTTTTTCTGGGGACAATCTGTCAACACTGAAACCCGTCAGCGTGAAGTGCGTGATGCCTTAGACAAGATGGACACAGTCGTCGTTGTCGACCCATTCCCAACGATGGCAGGTGTTATGCACCGTCGTAAGAATGGCGTATATCTGCTGCCTGCGGCAACTCAGTTTGAGACTCACGGTTCAGTATCTAACTCAGGCCGTTCTATCCAGTGGCGTGAGCAAGTCATCGAGCCACTGTTCGAGTCTAAAACCGACATCGAAATCATGTACCGTTTAGCCCAAAAACTGGGTATTGCCGAGCAGTACACTAAACGCATTGCGATTGAAAATGGATTACCTGTGATTGAAGAAATCACCCGTGAAATCAACCGCGGTATGTGGACTATCGGTATGACAGGTCAAAGCCCTGAGCGTATCAAGTTACACACCCAAAACTGGGGCACTTTCAGCAACAAGACGTTGGAAGCCGCAGGCGGCCCAGCTAAAGGCGAAACCTACGGTTTACCTTGGCCATGTTGGGGTACGCCAGAAGCTAAACACCCAGGCACTCAGATCCTCTATAACCAAGCCAAACACGTTAAAGACGGCGGTGGTAACTTCCGCGCCCGTTACGGTGTTGAATATAAGGGTCAAAGCATTTTAGCCGATGGCACTTATTCTAAAGGCGCTGAAATTCAAGACGGTTACCCAGAATTTACTGCCGATATGCTCAAACAATTGGGTTGGTGGGATGATCTGACGGCGGAAGAAAAAGCGGAAGCCGAAGGTAAAAACTGGAAAACAGATTTGTCAGGCGGCATAGTGCGCGTGGCGATCAAGCACGGTTGTATCCCCTTTGGTAATGCTAAAGCTCGTTGTATTGTTTGGACTTTCCCTGACCAAGTCCCTGTGCACCGTGAACCGTTATACACAGCACGTCGTGACTTAGTGGCGAAATACCCAACCTATGACGACATGCAAGTACACCGTCTCCCTACGCTGTATAAGTCTATCCAAGACAAAGACATGAGCGGCAAGTACCCGTTGGTACTGACATCGGGTCGTCTGGTTGAATACGAAGGTGGTGGTGAAGAATCTCGCTCCAACCCTTGGCTGGCTGAACTTCAACAGGAAATGTTCGTTGAGATAAGCCCTGCCGACGCTGCCGATCGCGGCATTCGTAACGGTGAAGACGTCTGGTTAGAAGGCGCCGAAGGTGGCCGTATTAAGGTACAAGCCATGGTTACCCCAAGGGTAAAACCCGGCGTTACCTTTATGCCATATCACTTTGCGGGTGTGATGCACGGAGAAAGTTTAGCGCCTAATTATCCAGATGGAACAGTGCCTTACGTTATTGGTGAATCTTGTAACACTGCGCTGACCTATGGTTATGACCCTGTGACACAAATGCAGGAAACCAAGGCATCACTCTGTCAGATTGTTAAAGCGTAAGTGCAGCTTAAGCTAGGAGAATTGCCATTATGGCTACAATGAAATTTTTGTGTGATACCAAGCGCTGCATCGAATGTAACGGTTGTGTCACTGCCTGTAAAAACGAAAACGACTCCGCTCTCGAGTGGGGTATCCAACGCCGCCGCGTAGTGACAATCAACGATGGTCAACGTGGTGAAGCCTCAATCTCTGTCGCCTGTATGCATTGCTCAGATGCACCTTGTATGGCGGTTTGCCCAGCAAACTGCTTCTACAGAACCGACGACGGCATAGTGCTACACGACAAAGATGCCTGTATTGGTTGCGGTTACTGCCTTTACGCCTGTCCATTTGGCGCACCTCAGTTCCCGAAAAAAGGTGCCTTTGGTAGCCGCGGTAAGATGGATAAATGTACCTTCTGTGCCGGTGGCCCAGAAGAAAACCACTCAGATGCAGAACGCCAAAAATACGGTTCAAACCGTATTGCCGAAGGTAAACTGCCTATGTGTGCAGAACTGTGCGCGACTAAAGCCCTGTTAGCGGGTGATGCCGAAGTGGTTTCAAGCATCTTCCGTGAGCGTGTGGCTTATCGTGGTGCTAAAAACGCGGCTTGGAATTAATTCAGGTCAACAGGATCTGTCCACAGACTTAGCTTAGCGCCTTCCTAGGTGGGCGCGGCTAAGTGAGAGAGGATATATGATGAACAAATGGTTCAAACACATAGGTTTAGCCATAGCACTGTTATTTAGTGCTGTGTGTATAGCCAATGGTGGTGATGAACTGGCGAATCAAGTTCAACAGTCTGATGCCCAAATTTGGGCACAACTGAAGGATGGTGCCACGGGATACACTACCTCCCAAAGTGAGTTTCATGCTCAGCCGATCAATACCTACGATTTACGGGTATTAGCGCTGCGTAGCGACTGGTTAGCGCCCGCCTTAATGGCTGCACTATTCGGTATGATCATTATCTTTGTCCTATTTATCAAGGTGAATGGCATCTCCAAGCTGCACCATGGTTTTTCAGGCAAGTTAGTGCATCGCTGGTCTAAGTTTGATGTTTCAATCCACTGGTTAGGCGCGATTCCATGCTTACTGTTGATTTTAACAGGCTTAACCTTGCTGGCGGGTCGCTTTTTCTTCCAACCTTGGTTGGGCGAAGGCATCTGGGAAGCAATCGTCTATGGCGCGAAGCAAATCCATGACGTGATGGCGATTCCCTTCATGATAGGTTGGGCATTGATGACCACCCTATGGGCAAAAAACCAACTGCCAAAAATGTACGACGTAAAGTGGTTCATGGTAGTAGGCGGTTACATTAACTTTGGTCCGTTCAAAGGTAAGCACCCAGATGCAGGTTTTGCTAACGCGGGTGAGAAAATGTGGTTCTGGGCATTTGCCCTGTTTGGATTAGTGATTTCGGCCTCGGGCATGTTATTACTCTTCCCTAACCTGTTCGAGCCAAGCCGTACATTAAGCTTGATCGCCCTGGTACTGCATTCAGTGAGCGCTATCGTGATCTGTGCTTTCTCTATCGTACACATCTTCATGGCAACTGTGATGTCAGAAGGTGGTATGGAATGTATGGTGTCAGGCTACTGTGATGAAAACTGGGCAAGCCAACATCACAACCTATGGTTTGATGAAATCAAAGCCAACGGCACGCTTAAATATAAAGAATAAGACTGGAATCTAGTTGTAGGTATTCCAAAAAATACTTAGCCACTAGCAAACGTAGAGCCCCCGTCAATCACTACTGGCGGGGGCTTTTATTTCAGCATTAGTCATCGGCTTTAACTATATGTCTGAATTACATTTTGAATCATTTGTAGCATTTGAGTACGAGATCACAAAGACCAATTTAAATGCTAAATCACTGTAAAAAAATTGCATGTATCATAGTCATTTAATAATAAAAACAATAATCTAGATAAAAGTTGAATTTAAACAACACAACATTTCGTAACTTAGCAACCAACCAGATGCAACACCAATAAAACAATTCAATTAAAAACAGTATCTTAGTGGACATTTCCATAAAATACTCTCTTGCTGGCTAGCTCACGCACACGCTAAAATTACCTATAGCGTAATTAAATTACGCATTGCTGCTTTTTATCCTAGAAGGTCACCATGTTTAAAAATGCCAAAACCAGTACATTGACGGCATTGCCATCAGTGTTTACAAGTATCTTACTGATCATCATAGGTATTTCGTGCTATCGCAGTTTTAACGAACTCGGTGAGACCAGTAAAAGCCTAGTCGACAACACTCAGCTCGCAGAAACTTTCACTACAGTACGAGAATCCTTTTTTGAGCTGCGCTTAGCCACCTTAGTCCACAACGGTAAAGCTATCGCCGATCAACAACATAAGGTCGCACAACTTGTCTCTCAACTGACCAAATTTAATACCGACTTCATGGGCACTGATGCTCAAGCTATTCACACTCTTTTACCACAAACAGAACATTATGTTCGTCTCTACCAAGAAGAACTGGCACTCGCTAAACAAACTGGAGCAGTACCTGAGCTAACCGCTGAGCGTGCAGCGCTCGGGCCTAAGGTCAGTAATCAAATCAACCAATTAGTCGCGCTGATCACTCAGCGAAATCATGAGTTAGGCAAACAAGCTGAAGATAAAGTCACCTCAACAGAAAGCATCCTACTGGGATTGATCTTGTTCGCGATTGTAGCGTCACTCTTCAGCGCCCTCATTATGAGTAAACAACTCGTCCACATAATCAATGAGATAAAACGGGTAATGGAACGTCTTGCCCATGGCGACCTAACTCATAAAACAAATATTAAAGGACAAAATGAGCTCTGCTCACTCGCAGAAGATCTCGACAGCGTGATAGGTAATCTACGTGAAATTATGTCTGAAATTGCCCAAGCCTCGGATCATATGTCCGACCAAATAGGGCAATTGAATGTGCAGTCAAATGCCAATAATCATGCACTGCAAATCCACGCCGTTGAAACCGACCAAGTCGTGACAGCCATGACTGAAATGAGCGCCACGGCCCATAATGTCGCGGGTGATGCTGCATCCGCAGCCCAGTTTACTCAACAAGCAAATGCGCAAGCGGATAAATCAAAGCAAGCCGTCGAACAAGCTGCCAACACTGTGATAGCCTTAGTCGCTAAAGTCGATGTCGCTGCTGATGCGATTAATGATATGAACGAAAATACCCGTCATATCGCCGCGATTTTGAATGTAATAGGTGAAATTGCCGATCAAACCAATCTGCTAGCGCTTAATGCAGCCATCGAAGCCGCCCGTGCAGGTGAACAAGGTAGAGGCTTTGCTGTTGTCGCCGATGAAGTTCGCTCACTGGCCGCACGCACTCAAGCAAGTACCGCAGAAATCAACCAGATGCTGGAACAACTTTATCTTGGTGCCAATGCCGCCGTAACCGCAATGGTGCAAACTAAACACAGTTGCCAGCAAGCCGCCGATACCACCAATCTGGTGACGGAAAACCTTGATACCCTGACCACTTATGTGTTCGATATTAATGGGCTCAGTAATCAAATCGCCACCGCAGCAGAAGAGCAAAGTGCTGTGACCGAAGAGATAAACCGTAATCTGACCACCATTCGTGAAATGGTCGATGAACTGAATCAAAGCGGTAAAGCCACCCTCAATAGCGCAACCTCTTTGGCCGCGACGAAGGAACAACTCGTCGTTGTGGTCTCGCATTTTAAGCTTTAGGTTTAGGCTCCCTGAAAAAAGCTTTTAAATCTGCGGCCTAATAACAAAAATTATTGGGCTGTCAGATTTTTAGATGAGATATAAAGCGAGTCACACACCTGCAATATAAATCGCAGCCAAGAAAACTAACCTATTATTAATGCTGTATTTTTAGAAAAATTATTTATCAAAAAATGATTAAATTGATTCAGTGCCAACAGTACTAAAGCAATAATAAGAGCGTGAAGCCTATAGTTCAGGAATGAAGATGCGTATTGCCCATCTCCCACTCCCACAATATTAAATGCCACTAAAAAACTTCGGACTCAGCTAATCAACGATTAGCTATCGTCGGCTTCCATGTAACGCCAACACACGGCAGTGCTACCGCTGCAATTCATCCACCGATCCATAACACAGTGGTAAACCGCAAGGCTTGCTTGTAGCATAACAAGCCTCTACGTTAAACAACTTCACTAGCACTACCGCTTACAAGTACCCGCTTAACGACAAGGATGTTATGAAGATATTCACTATTGCGACTCTCCTATTACTGTTGACAGTAAGCTTTGCAGCAACTGCAGAAAAGTCCGCGCTGGAACAGCTATTTGAGCAACAACAATACGACGCTTTCTTGCAACAAGCACAGCAGCAAGCAGCAGAGAACAATGCTGAGGCGTTATTCTTACTGGGTAAAGCCTACCATCTCGGCCGTGGCGTCACGCAAGACAATGCCACCGCCAGCCAATACTATGAACAAGCCAGAGCCTTAGGTTCGGCCCGTGCCAGCCATAATCTAGGCAGCATGGCGCTGGATAATGATAGCAAAACGCAGGCCATCCCCTTGTTAGAAGAAGCGCTGGCGCGGGGTCTTAAACTACCGACCTTATATAACCTAGGACGAGCACACAGTCCGGCAGATCCCAGCTCAAGGTTCTATCTAGCGAAAGCAATCACTGCGGCGCAGCAAGCGGGGAGTTACTTTGGGCAAGCCTTTGAACTCCAGCCCGATAACCTCTATCTGGATAATGCCTCACGCGAGTGTCTGCGCGCGTACTTAATGGCGATGCAAAGTGTCGGCAGCGAAAGAGAAAGCCTCAACATCCCGCAGTTACGCCAGCAAGCCATAAAGTGGCTAGAATTGGGTATGGCAGCAGATGACGGTACGGCGTGGACAAACTACGGCGCTCTGCTGTTGAATGAAAATGACTACAGCGGTGCGAAAGCCGCATTTTTACAAGGTGCTAAGCATCAAGTTGCCATCGCTAACTATCATTTAGGCAGCATGGAAGAGCGCGGTTTGGGCGCAGAAGCCGATAAAGTGCGAGCACTGGCATACTACGAGAAAGCAGCGTTAGCCGGCATGGAACAAGCTAAAATGCCCGCATATAATCTGCTTAATGCACAACTAGAATACGAAAATGATCTCACGAAATTGGAACAGGGCATTGCCCGCTTTAATGCTCTAAAACAGCAAGATGAGTATGTTCCCATCTCACTGGACTCAGTTATTCATCGCCTGGCGTGGGGCACGTTTCTGGCACAGCAGCGACAACAGATTATTTCGCTGCCAACAGCGGCCAAAAACCAATTAAGCTTGCAGGCCTGTGGTTTAGGCTACAACCAACTGCATGGCAGCACATACAATATTGGAGAAAACTCTCACTGGCGTATGGCGGCGTATCTAACCTTAGCTGACAAAATCGCCTTACCACTAGAAGGCAGAGTCGATGAGCATGGCTGCGCCAGTTTAACGATTGCCATGACAGATCAGCTGTATCACTTGTTACAACAAGGTGCCGTATTCGGATTGCGCTTTCCCAACTACACACTGCCACTGGCATTAAGCCGGCAAGAAAATATCTTGCAGCTGACACTTATGCCCGTCGAGACCCCATTACCGGTTAATTAGTCACAGCAATTTAAGCCTGTGGCCGCGCTTGCTCAGGTTACAGGCATAGTCTATTTTCGACAGCAACATCTTATTAATCTTGCGATTCCCTCGCCCAATATCCGGCCAACATGGCGCCTGATAGGTTATGCCATATCGAGAAGATGGCACTGGGGATAGCGGAAATGGGGCTAAAAAATTTAATACATAAAGCAGTGGCGAGACCGGAGTTTTGTAGGCCAACTTCGATAGAGATAGTTTTACAAACTGTGTGGTTAAAGCCTAATAAACGGCAACAGAAATAGCCTAAGGCGAGACCAAGACCATTATGTAAGAACACGGCCAGCAGAATAATGGGGCCAACTTTATCAAACTGATTGGCATTTAACGCCACGATAATCGTAATCGCCATCACAATTGCCAAGATAGAAATCAGTGGCAATGCAGGAGCGACTTTAGCCACCAGCGATTTAAAAAAATGATTGATAATCACGCCAACGCTGACAGGGATTAGCACAATTTTCACTAAACTCAGCAGCATATCGGCGAAGGGTATATCGATCATTTCCCCAATCAACAGCTTAATAATCAGTGGTGTTAACACCACGCCCGCTAAGGTTGATAGGGCCGTCATGGTTATCGATAAAGCCACGTCGCCTTTCGCTAAATAACAGATCACGTTTGAGGCGGTGCCGCCTGCAACACTGCCTACTAGCACCATGCCTATGGTGAGTTCCCTATCTAATCCTAATAACAGGCTGATCAATAATGCGCTGAGCGGCATGACCGAAAATTGCAGCACGAGTCCTGCGAGTACCGCACGTTTCTGTTTGAAGGCATTAGCAAAATCCTGCAGATCTAAGGTGAGCCCCATAGATAGCATGATGATCACCAACAGCGGCACTATGGCGGATTTAAGCTCAGTAAACCAACTCGGTATCAGATAAGCTGTCATTGCGCCTATCAGTGCCAACAGCGGGAAGAAGCGGTTTACGTTTGCCAACATAGTGGGCCCTTTACATCAAGAGGTTATTTTTATCGCTCGGATGATGACAGCCGTCCCTTGGATAGACAAGCGCTAATCCGCCAGCAACAAAATGCCTAGAATGGTGATTTTCAATCTCAGTATTTAGACTGACACGGCAAGCTAACCCCGCAAATCTACAATAAATTCCGCTAAAAAATGTATGATAAAAATGCATTCTCAATCGCTAAAACATGATCTGCTTAACAAAAAGCCCGTGATTTCCTTGTTAGGAAACCGTAACTTATAACCAGTTCACGTTTTAACAATTACATACGAGGTAGTCTTATTGCGCTAGGTGGTCGTGAATTACCTAAAGCAATTTCGGTGTTTACGGTTAGCACTCTCAGATAGGAATCGTTATGTCATCAGTTATTCAAACGCTCAGCGGCGCTATCGCAACGCCTTATCAAGCGAATATTACCGTCCCTAACTGGATGCTCGGCTCGATGGAACGGGTCATGCAGTACTATGTCGATAAGAATCTTCGCCTCGATACGCTTTCCGCAGAAATGATGCCAGCACCGGTTGAAGGCAAAAAATATATGCTATACGCACATATTCCCTTCTGCCATACCCTGTGCTCTTACTGTACCTTCCACCGTTTTATGTTTAAGGAAGACAAGGCGCGTGCCTACTTCATCTCATTACGTAAAGAGATGGAAATGGTCAAGGCCCTCGGCTATGACTTTGAATCTATGTACATTGGTGGTGGTACCACCACGGTATTAGAAGACGAATTAGCCCGCACCATAGAACACGCTAAAACCCTATTTCCTAGCATTAAAGAAGTCTCCTGCGAGTCCGATCCGCAGCATTTAGACAGCCCAGGCTTTAAACAGCTCAAAGGCTTAGTGGATCGCATGTCTATCGGCGTACAAAGCTTTAATGACGATATTTTAAAAATGACCGACCGACTCGATAAATTCGGCACGGGTCAGCAAACCTTCGACAAGATCATGGGTGCCAAAGAGTTGTTCCCTATTATCAACGTCGACCTGATTTTTGGTTTCCGCGGCCAAACCGATGAAGTGATCCAACACGATCTCGACATGGCATCGCGCTTAGACCCAAGACAAATTACCACCTATCCGCTGATGATCACTCATCAAACCCGTAAAAGCGTTAAAGGCAAATTAGCGGCGCCGCAAGCGGATATGGCAAACCAATATCGCCAAATATTAAACAGTCTTAATGGTCAATATAATCAATTGTCTGCATGGGCATTTGGTAAAACCGATGACGAAGGATTTGATGAATACGTTATCGATTACGACGAATATTTAGGGGTAGGTTCGGGCTCATTTAGCTTCTTAAATGACACGCTTTATGTGAACACTTTCTCGCTACGTAAGTACCAAGAACGCATCGCAGCGGGTCAAATGGGTGTCGAGCAACAAAAGAACTACAGCAAAAAAGACGTGATGCAATATCGCTTTTTGCTGGGCATGTTCTCCGGCCGTTTATCGCGTAAATATTTCCGCGAAACCTTTGGCGTCAATTTAGATACCGCCTTATTTAAAGAAATGACCTCGATGAAACTGATTGGCGCCATCAAAAACGACCCAACAGATCCCGACAATCTGATAGTCACCGATAACGGCAAGATGATGGGTCTATTGATGATGAAAGAGTTTTACTCAGGCATGGACAACGTGCGCGCCCAGTTGCGTAAGCCACTCAAACCCTGCGATATGTAACACTTATTGATGATTGTTGATTCATAAAGACTAAACAGGCCCTTCGAGGGCCTTTTTGTTAACTCGGTTTAAAGGTAATCTTGCCCAGTACTATTAATTGAGCACAATCCCAACAATAAAGGAGTATTCGTTATGGGTTTTAATGAACAAGAAAAACAAGCCTTATTAGCACTCAAAGGCGTTGGCCCGACAGTAATTAAACGCTTCGAAGAAATTGGCATCAGCTCGCTACAACAACTCGCCCAACACGAAGTGGATGATATTGCTAACTTAGTCGCCAGCATGCTGCGCACTACTTGCTGGAAAAATAGCCCACAAGCGCGAAATGCGATAAGTGCGGCCATCGACCTCGCCCGCGCGCAATAATCGTTCCCCATTGATACTAAAACATCCAACTAGAGTTAAGAAGTACATGTCAGCACACTTAGCCATACCCCTTTTTGCTATAGTTTTACTCGTCTACGGAGAAACTGCCTCTGCCAACGATAGCAGTTTTGGCGATGCTAATGGCTCTATTACCTTGAAATATCAGCCTAATATCAGTATGGATAAAGAGTCCCTCTTCATCAGCGAGACCGAAGTCAGGGTCGATTATGTGTTTACCAACACCAGTTCGCAGGATCTTATCGTCCCCATCGCCTTCCCCATGCCACCGATGTTTTTTGGCTCCGCCGATCACAGCAGCATTGATAACTTCACCCTTAAAGTGAATGGCAAAACCCAGCCAACTCAGCACAGGCTGGTTGCCCAACTCGCCGATAAAACCGATATTTCAACCGAGCTGAAACAGCTTGGCTGGGGTGTAGATGAAGTCGCTTACTTTGCCGAATATGCCAAAGTCCCCGAGGGCAAACCCGCGCTCCCCAAGCAATGGTTGGATGAGGACCAACAAATCGCCTTTACCCTAAGTGATTACTTTGTGTGGGAACAAACCTTTCCCGCGGGCCAATCTGTCGCTATCAGCCATAGCTACACGCCAAGCCTCTCAACGGGCATCCCCGATACTGCCAGTAGTATTATTGATACTTACACTGAACTGGCCTGTTTAGATGAAAGCGCCAAGCAAGGCATTAGGAAGCGCAACCTTATCGTTAAACAAGACGGTGAAGATCAGGAGATTGGCGTCGAATGGAGCCATCTTAGCTATATTTTGGTCACAGCTAATAACTGGCAAGGGTCAATTAAGGACTTCAAACTCACCCTAAAAAAATCCCAGCCCACAGATCTCATTAGCTTGTGTTTTGATGGCGAGCTTAAAAAAACTGACCCACTCACCTTTGAGTTCCAGCAAAAACAGTTCACGCCAAAGCAAGATCTCAGCGTCCTGTTTATTCGTAAACCGAATTTTGAATAATCAAAAAAGAAGCCAGCTAAGTGCTGGCTTCTTTATAACTCGCTATTTTTAATTTAAAAACTATAGGTCATACCTAACCAGTAACGGCGGCCATCTTCGATATAACCGTATTCTTCTTGGGTAATATCCTTATCGAAGGCGTTATAAATGCCCGCGCTAAATTTCAGGCTATCGTTCAACTGGTAGTTAGCCCCCAAATCCAGCAGAGTATAAGAAGGGGCGATTAAACTGCTCGATGAAGGTCCTGTCGTCGGTTGGCTCTCTTCGCCACGGTAGTTCACCCTCAACCAAGTGCTTAAATTATCAATAGGCTCGTAGTTGAAAGACGCTTGGATCAAATGCTTAGGCAATTGATTCAATGGGCTACCTTTATAAACACCTGTCTTTTGCTCTGAATCCGTATAGGTATAGTTACCTGTCAAACTCAAGTTTGAGCGAATGCGATAGTCGATACTCAGTTCAATCCCTTGGGTCACAGCTTCGTCGACGTTCACATAAGTCGTCGGATTAGAACCAAATTGATTTGGACCATCGGTACATTGAGTCGCAGGACAGGCTACGCGGGTGATCTTGTCATTAAACTCGTTATAGAACACACCCGCGCTGGCGGTAATGCTCTCGGTCAGATCAGAATACAAACCTAACTCGTAGTTAACTGAAGTTTCAGGTTGTAAATCTGGATTACCGTACATGTTGCCACCGCGGCTAACTTGTCCCCAGTCGGGCACTGTCTGGCGTAAACTCGGCGCCCTAAACCCTGTTGATACACCGCCCTTTAAGGTGGTGCTGTCGGTTAATCCCCACACGCCATAAACGCGCGGACTGACATGATTACCAAAGTTTTCATCATCATCCAAACGCAGCCCCATGGTCAGAGCAAAGCTATCGACAATGCGCCATTCATCCTCTGAAAACACCGACCATTGTTTGCGACTAATATCAGTTAAGTCACTCACTTGGTTACCTGTTTCGTCGGTGAGATCTTGATGGTTGAATGCTGCGCCAAAGGTCGCTGTATGACTTTGGCCTAACGTAGTGATAAGGCTAGATTGCGCATCCGTGTTAGTGATTTTCATCTTACGGGATTTATTATCAAACACTTCATGCTTGATATAACTATCCGAAGTACCAAAGTCCCAACGACCTGTATGTGAAAGGGAGAAGGTGCTGTTTTCATATTCTGTCGTTGAAGATTCAGGGCAACCGCGACGACCACAGGCTTCGCCCGGTGCTAACGGTGTGACTGTTTTACCTAAACTGCTGTCGAGTTCTTGGTTAGAAGTGCCAACTTCAAACATGATATCGTGATTTTCATTGGGCGTGAGCGCAAATCTCGCGGTCAAGTTAGTCGCATCGCGACCTCGGTAACCACCATAGATTTGATCTTCTTCACGCTGGGTATATTGACCATAAAGTTGCATCCCTAGCAGATCTTTGATCAAACCACCGTTGACGAAAAAGTTGCCTTGATACACATTTCCCGAGTCAGATTTCTCCTGCAAAGTGCTGTCGAGTCGCACCTCACCCTGCCACTCGTTTGGCACTTTGCGAGTGATAATGTTAATTACCCCACCAATGGCATCCGAACCATAAAGTGACGACATAGGCCCACGAACGATCTCAATTCTATCGATAGCAGCCAATGGTGGCGTCCAAGCGCCTTCAACGCCTGGGCCGTCACTGTTGGTCCGTGTCTCGCGCGAGGATTGGCGTTTACCATCCACTAAAATTAACGTGTATTGGCTACCCATGCCCCGCAGACTGATATCCTGACGGTCTGCACCGCCCGTAATCACCACGCCGGGCACTTCTAACATGGCATCGGTTAAGTCGCGGTAGAAGCGGTTATCCAGATCCTCACGGGTGATCACGCTGATAGAAGCTGGCGCATCGCGAATTTGCTGTTCAAATCCCGATGCAGTCACCACGATTCTTTCCATCATCTTTTCTTTATCTGACGCGGTATCCGCAAGGGCATTTGTTACTGGTACTGTGGGCAACAAACATAAAGCGGTGATCACTTGAGCGAGGTACTTCTTACGACTTAACAACATAACCGACAAGTCTCCATTAGAGCAAAGATTGTAAATGAGAACAATTTTCAATACGGTAATGTATCTCTATGTTACAATCAGCTCAAGTTAGACTTTAGGTATTCACTTGTAAGAGTTACTTAAAAATGAATAAAAACATGATCAAAGGGATGATCGTTTTTGCGACAATCGCAGAAAAGGGCTCAATGAGTGCCGCAGCGCAGCAATTAAATCTCAGCTCGTCGGCGGTAAGTCAGCAAGTGACCAAGCTCGAAATGGACATGGGGATCAGCCTATTCCACCGCAATACCCGCAACCTCACACTCACCGAAGCGGGCAGTTTGTTCTATGAGAATTGCCGCAAGGTCATAGCGATAGTCGAAAGCACAGAGCAGAAACTTAATAACTTGAAAGGTATTCCATCAGGGGAATTAAAGATTGCCGCGCCTATAGGATTTGGCGGCGGCCTGTTAAGCGAACCTTTTAATTACCTGTTGGCAGCACATCCACAGATAAGTTTGAATTTACTGCTGCAAGATGGCCCGATAGATATAGTCAACGACGGTATCGATCTGGCGATTTGCATCGGCCCCTTATCGGATTCCAACCTAATTGCCCGCCATTTAGCCGATTGGCGTATGTTACTGTGCGCCTCACCTAATTATCTGCCAATGCATAAAAACCTTAGCCACCCAAAGGAATTAACTGAATTAAATCGGATCTATCACACTTATGCTAAAGGCGATATCTTAACCCACGCCTTCAGCCAAGAGTGTTTTGAACTGACAAGCCAGCGAATTAGCGTCAACAATATGCAGGCGTTAATTCAACTCACACTCGATGGTCTAGGATTTGCCGCCCTGCCCGAACCTGAAGTACACAAATACCTCGAAAGCGGCCAACTGGTCACCCTATTACCCGAATGGTCACTCAATACCTACAGTGTTTATAGCGTAACGTCGGCGCGAGATAAGCAGCCCGCAAAAGTGAAAGAAGCGCTCAATGCACTTAGCCAATACTTTAGTCAGGCAGATTTTCACCAAGCCTATCATGTTAATCTGGGCCATCAAAAAGATAGCGTAAACGATAACGTAACCAATATCTTACCAATTAAAACTAAGAAAAAGTCACATCATCTTGATGTTGGTCACGCATCTTGAGGATACCTTACACGCATTCATTTCTGCGCTAAGCTGGGGTATTCTGCGGTGATAAACCGATAAAAAGATGTAACTCGATGAAAGATGTGGCCTTAGTGTTGGAAGGTGGTGGCCTCAGGGCCATTTATACCGCAGGTGTATTAGACGCGTTTTTACAGCAGTCACTTCACTTCAACTATGTAATTGGGGTATCTGCAGGTGCCATTTATCCCGCGTCCTATGTATCCCGCCAATTTGGTCGCAATCTCCACATTCAGCAGCAATATCTCAATGACAAACGCTATATGGGCATTCGCCATTGGCTGGCAACGGGTAATTATGTCAATACAGACTTTACCTACCGTCGCATGGCTTATGAGTTGCTGCCATTTGATTTTGATACATTTTTAAATAGTAATACCGAATTCAAGGTCGGCGCCTTTAACTGCAATACAGGAAACACCGATTACTTTGGGATGGCCGATTTTAATGAACACGATAAATTGCTCGACGTGCTCATTGCCTCCTCTAGCCTGCCTTTTATGTCTAAACCCAGCGTGATTAACCAACACCATTACCTCGATGGCGGCATCGGCGAACCGATACCGTTAGCGCAATCACGCAAAGATGGTTATGCACGCCAAGTGGTGATCTTGACTCAAGATCAGCATTATCAAAAATCCGCGATGAAAATGAATTGGTTAGCCCGCAAAACCTATAAACACTATCCCGCCGTTGCCCATGCGCTAAATGAACGCCATCGTGTTTATAATCAAGCATTAGTCGAGTTAAACCAAGCCGTTGCGAATAATAAAGCCTTTGTGATCCGCCCAGCGCAACCACTTAATCTATCGCGGCTCGATCGCAATATCGGTAAAGTAACCGCTGTCTATCAGCAAGGCTTAACAGATGGGCAAAATATCTTGCCCGCATTAATCACTTGGTTAGCCGCACCAAAACGGCCTAAATCTGAAGTGTAATCGAACGCAGCACTTGGCTAATAATCAACTCTCGCAGCCATTTATGGCTCAAGTCGTGTTCGAAGTGTTTGTGCCACATCAATAAATACGCACCGGGGATCAGCTTGATGGGTGATGGTAAAGACTGAAGCTCAAAAGACTTCATCACAGCCAAGGCATAGCGCGAAGGTGCGCAGAGGATCAAATCGCTCTGTTCACACAGGGTGAGAGCACTCTGAAAGTCGGTCATATTCACGGCAATATCCCGCTGACGGCCCTCGAGTTGCAACACATCATCCAGCAACCAATGCTCTAAACCGCCAAAGGCCACTTGCAGATGGCGATAACTCAAGAAGGTATCTAAATTCCATTCTTGTGTTAACGCCGGATGATCACGACGCATCAAACACACGGGATAATCCTGCACTAACTCAACATGGCATAAGTCATCGGGAATATTATTCACATGCATGGGCGAGCGCTCGTCCCACTCGCGGCAACCTATGGCTAAGTCGATGTCGCAGCGCAGTAATCTGTCCATGGTATCGAGTCGCCACGTTTGGCAATTGAGACTCACACCGGGCGCTTGAGTGAGCAACATGGGCATAAAATGAGGAAAGGTCAGTGAATAGGTGGTTTCGACCAAATGCATTCTAAACTGTCGTTGGCTCAAGGCGGGTTCGAAGGTGTCCGGCCGAGTAAATTGCGCCAATTGCTGTAAGCATTGGCGCAACTCAGGCGCGAGTGACAAAGCCTTGGGTGTCGGTTTTAGGCCGTAGGCGGTACGCTCAAATAAAGGATCATCAAATACTTCCCTCAGACGTGTGAGCTGTTTACTCACCGCCGACTGGCTCAAATGCAACCGCGCAGCAGCGGCGGTCACGCTTTGCTCCTCAAGTAGAATTTCGAGTACGGGCAGTAAATTCAGATCCAAACGTTTTAGCATCTATGCCTCATTCACCCCAAAATAATGACTAGGGTTGCACTTTTTTAAATGGATTTAACCTTAAATTCTGCGGCAACTTCATCAATAACAGTGACAATAAAATCACAGCTATTCCCATCCATTGGCGCATATCTAAAGTTTCCCCCACAATCATGACCCCTAATGATACGGCAACCACAGGGTTGACTAAAGCGACCATACCCATGATTTCTGGCCCTAAGTTTCGCATAGACCATAACCAAGCCCAATAGGCAACGGCGGTGTTGGCAATCACTAACCATATCAGTGAAGGTACAAGCGTCATACTCGGTAGCTGCGGTGGCCCTGCCATAAACCAAGCCAGTGGGATCAACATCAAACCGCCTAATAATAGCTGCCACGCGGTCAGCACTAAAAAGTCACCCACATCCCACTTTTGCATCCAGCGAGAAGAAAAGGCAATTAACGTAGTGGCGCTCAACATGCACAACACGCCGATAGGATCGAGATCCGCCGAAGGGTTAAGCAGTAAAATCACCCCACCAAGACCCATTAAGCCTAATAATAACCACTTCATTGCTGGGCGTTTTTTATCAATGAGCCAAGCCAGTATTAAGAAGATGAGCGGCAGAGTGGCCCCTAAGGTTCCCGCCACCGCGCCCGGCAAACGATACGCGCCGATAAATAGCAAAGTGAAGAAGGCACCGATATTACAAAAAGCCAGCAAACCAAGCTTTGACCAAACCAAAGTTGGCAAACGAGGACGCAGCATCAACATCAGAATCCCCGCAGGCAGCGCGCGCCACACAGCCACCCAATAGGGCGACATATCATGTAAGTAGAGACTCACTAACGCATAGGTCGTCCCCCAAAATACAGGGGCGAGTAACGCAATAATAAAGGGCATAATGACTTCCTAAAAAGTATCTTGATGTTGAGATATATTACTTTGAGATAATAAAACAGGCAAGCCTTGAGATAACAATTCCACCTATCACAACCTCTATTGCATGAACTTAGCCAAATCCACCCACAACAGACACTGCGCTTGGCCACCGTTTGCCGTATAATCGGCCGTCATTTTCTACAGGCGGGCCAGTATGTTCCATATCGCACTCTATGAGCCAGAAATCGCACCTAACACAGGTAATATCATTCGCCTTTGCGCAAACAATGGCTGCCAGCTGCATTTGATTGAGCCATTAGGTTTTGATCTAGAAGAGAAAAAGCTACGCCGCGCGGGTTTGGACTATGCCGACTTAACCAATGTGACTCGCCATAAAGACTTCGATACTTTCCTCGAAGCCATGACGGGCAAGCGCATTATGGCCTGCACCACTAAGGGGAGTCGCCCGCATACTGAGCTGAGTTTTGCCAAAGACGATGTGCTGCTATTCGGCCCAGAAACCCGAGGTTTACCGATGGCGATTATCGAATCTATCCCCACTGAGCAGAGACTACGCATCCCCATGGCGGCCACCAGCCGTAGCTTGAATCTGTCTAATGCGGTGGCAATTATCAGCTATGAAGCATGGCGCCAACTGGATTTTGCTGGCGCACTTTAAGCGCTATCGAAGGTAAATCGGATTGGCGACTAAGGAGATGGCGCGACTGGCGTCATCTCTATCCCGCGAAAAAGCTGATAGCGATCAACATCATCGTCTAAATATTGAATATTCTGCGTCCATTGCCATGTGTTAGCTTGAGCACCCGCCCCCTTTGCCTCGAACAGTAATTGAATTAACGCAGACCGGGCAGTCACCACGCCCTCACCCAGCAAAGAATAATCGCCATTTTGACGATATAAGCTAAAGACTTGCTGCTTCTCTTGGGACACGCCATCGTAATAAGTCAACAACACTTGCTCGCCCTGCTCCCTAAACCACCAGGTTTCACTATAGGGCGCACGCGTGCCAACACTCACAGACAATAACAGCTGCCGCTTATCATGGGAGCAAAATCCGGTGACTGTGACTTTTCGTGGCACTTCCCCCACTTTAGCGGCATCGCCCACCCATTGACCGGTAAACTGAGGGCAAAACTCACTAAAACTTACCCTAGCCGCGTGCGCAGCCAGAGGAATAACAGTACTCAGTGCAATTGTCACTCCCCATAATAGTCTTAATCGATTGATTTTATTCTGCATCTACCTAGTCCTCAGCCGAAATCTCATCCTAGATTAGCCTGTAATTCTGCCATCAACAAATCACAATTAGCCGACAACCATTCACAGATGCTTACACAAAGCGTCCCGCTATGGGTTATCACTCAGTTTGCTTTCATGCTCGGTTTCTATACTCTCGAATCTGCACCATAAATAAAATCATTATAACTATATGTATGATAAGGAGACTCACAGTGAAGAAGGCAGGAATCTTATTGCTCTGTCTGTTGATGCCATTCGGCTCAGCATTTGCGGAGCAGGGTAAACCGCTCTCGGTGGAATTGCTCTGGCAACTTAAGCGTATTGGTAGCCCAGTCGTATCGCCCTCTGGTGAGCATATTATTGCGCCAGTCACAGAATATGATCTGAAGGAAGATAAAGGTTCGACCCAGTTATGGCGTTTTGATGGCGAAGGTAAAAATAATCGTGCTATTACAGTCAAAGGGTTAAAGGTAAGTGAACCCGTGTTTTCGCCCGACGGCAAAACCTTAGCCTTTGTGAGTGAGCGAAATGAAGACGACGCAGGCCAAATCTACCTATTGCCTATGGACGGTCCGGGTGAAGCGCAGCGCTTAACCGACATACCTACTGGCGTAAATGGTATTAAATGGGTTGGCAAGCATTTGTATTTCATCAGCAATATATTCCCAAATCAAACATGGGACGAGATGAAAACCCAACTAAAAGCCGACGAGGACAATAAGGTCTCCGCTCGCCAGTGGAACGCTTTGCCCTACGCTCAGTTCGATCATTGGTTAGATGAACGTCGCCAAGCCCATGTATTTAAGATCCCCGCTTCGGGCGGCGAAGTCGAATCCGTGACGCAAGCGCTCGGCCATGAGTTACCACGCTCGAGCCAAAGCAGTTCAAGTTACGATATTTCGCCTAATGAAGGCTTAATTGCCTTCAGTACTTATGGCTCAGACAACCGTATCGACCCTAAACTGGATATTTTCCTTGCGACGATTGGCAGTGGTAAAGCAGAGAATATCACCCCAGAAAATCAAGCCGCTGATGCTGATCCCAGCTTTAGCCCCAATGGCAAAACGCTGGCTTTTACCCGTCAGAAAATCCCTGGTTTCTATGCCGATACTTCAAGGCTGATGTTACTGGATATCGATAGCCGTAAACTTAATACGCTAACACCTGAGTGGGATCGTTCGGTCAGCCAATTTAATTGGACCCCCGACAGTAAAGGCTTTTATGCCACCATCGAAGATGCCGCCACTAACCGCATTTATCATATCGATGCCAAAAACGGTAAAGTCAAAGCCATTACAGAGGCAACTGACTTTGGCCAACCCGCCATAGGCAAAGACGGTGAACTGATTGCCACCAACGAGAGCTTTTTGCACCCAGCGCGCTTGGTCAGCATTAATCCCCGCAATGGTAAGACGGTACGCCTAGAGAATTTTAATGACGATATTCTCAAAGATGTTGATTTAGGCACTTACGAATCAGTGACCTACAAGGGATATCAAGATCAAGATATTCAAATGTGGGTTCACTATCCCCCCGGATTTGATCGCAGTAAAAAATATCCACTCTTTATGCTAGTTCACGGCGGGCCACACAACGCCATTACTGACGGTTTCCATTACCGTTGGAACGCACAAACCTTCGCTTCTTGGGGATATGTCACTGCATGGCCGAACTTCCATGGCTCTAGTGGCTTCGGACAAGCGTTTGCCGATGCGATTAACCCAGATTGGAAGAATAAATCCCTCGAAGATGTGCTCAAGGCGGCCGACTGGTTTAAACAGCAAAGCTGGATTGACAGCGACCGCATGGTGGCGGGTGGCGCAAGTTACGGCGGTTATCTGACCTCAATTATTTTAGGTCAACCACATCCCTTTAAAGCCTTGTTGATCCACGCTGCGGTTTACGACATGTATTCACAAATGGCGTCGGATTTTGCCGTCCACAGCACCCGATTTGGCAACTACTGGGATAATCCTGAGCTGTATAAAGCCATTTCTCCACATTACTTTGCGGCTAACTTTAATACCCCAACCTTAGTCAGTCATGGTCAACTTGACTACCGGGTACCAGTGGGGCAAGGGTTTGAACTGTTCCGCACCCTTCAAACTCGCAATGTGGAATCGCGGATGATTTATTTCCCCGATGAAAACCATTGGGTTATGAAACCCAATAACTCTATCTATTGGTATAACCAAGTGAAGGATTGGATGACCCATTATGCTAAGCCGGGTGGACAATAAACGCTGCATCTAGCACCAAGAACAGAAAAGCAAAAGGTCTGCACTATGCAGACCTTTTCTTTATCGAATCAAGCCTCGCAATAATAGCTTATTGGCCAAATCCCGTGGCTTTAATATCGACGGTTTGCACTTTGCCGTACTTAGCAGCAATCGGTGCAATCTTAGCCGCATTGCCAATCAGCACAAATTGCAGATCTTTTTGCGGGAAGTAAGTTTTCACTAACCTTTGGGTTTCTTCTAAGGTCAAACCATCCACCTTAGCTTGGAACTCATTGATAAACTTATCATCGAAACCGTACAAATACATGCCAGATAAGAGCCCTGCCAGCTGACCTGAGGTTTCAAACTGAGGCGGGAACTGACCCTTAACATAGGCTTTAGCCGAATCTAAAGTCGCTTGATCTACACCTTTCTCCCATAAACGTGCATAGGTTTTTAAGGCTAGATCCATCGCTTCTTGAGTGGTTTCCGTCTTAGTGAAAGTGCTGATAGTAAACACACCCGAGTCGGTATAAGGACTAAAACCTGAGCGCGCGCCATAGGTTAGACCCGCGTTCACCCGCAGCTCGTCGTTAAGCCAAGAGGTGAAACGACCACCTAGAATAGTGTTCACTACCGTTAAACCTACATAGTCTGGATTGTCACGACTAATACCTAAGCCCCCGATCACAAAAGTAGTTTCGATTGCATCGGGTTTATCCACCAGCAAGACTTTGGCCTCGGTCAACTGAGGCAAACCTTGGTTTAAATCAGGTTGTACCAGTTTTTCGTTGCCTTGCCACTGACCAAAGGTTTGCGTCAACTTGGCTTTCATCGTCGCCACATCAAAGTCACCCACGACAGTTATCGCAGTATTGGAAGGCTGATAGTAACTCTTATGGAAGGCGCGCAGCTGCGACACAGTCACTTGTTCAAGCGAATCACTGTTACCCGAAGCCGCATTACCATAAGGATGGGCACCGAATACGAGCTTATCGAAGTAGCGACCAATCACCGCCCGTGGGCTTTCTTTATCCTGCTGCAGCCCAGCAATCGCGCGCTGTTTGAGTTTATCAAACTCGGCGGCATCAAAGTCAGGCGTTAACATCGCCGCGCTAAATAAGCCCAGCATCAAGTCAATGTCCTTCGCCATAAAGTCAGCACTCAGATAACTGCCTTCCTTATCCGCTTCGGCCACTAAACTTGCACCGAGAAAATCCACTTGCTGCTCGATATCTGCCTTAGATTTCCCCGCCGCACCTAACAGCAAGCCTTCTGCTGTCATATGTGCCACGCCTGCGGTGGTGTCATTGACAGCCCCCGCACGTACCACGGCATTTAAGGTGACTAAAGGCACTTCGCGCTGCGGCATTAAATACACAGTTAAGCCGTTATCCAGCACGAACTTGTCGTAACTTGGCATCACAAAGCTGCCAGTTTCAACGCGTTTTGGCGCCGATGTCGTAGTAGCACAACCCGCTAAGGCTAAACTTGTGCCTAGGGCTAATGCGGCCATTAACTTAGAAGGTTTCCCGATTGATGCCATCTTAAGTGATTTCATTGAGAGATCTCCTCGTTTGCCGCCAGCACAGCCACAGTGCGATTTGATTTACGTAAGTAGGTTTGGGCAACACGTTGAATATCCGCTGGCGTCACCTTGTTATAGGCTTCAGGTGCATTAAATAACTTGTCGTAACTGCCAAAATACATCTCATAGGTGCCTATGGTATTAGCCTTACCATTAATGGTTTCCATCGAGCGATAAAAATCCATCAACTTAATATTTTTAACTTTATCCAGTTCTTGCTGGGTAACACCCGTTGTCGCAATCGCATCGATTTGTTCAATCAACGCATGCTCCAGCGTCGAGGCTTTCACCTCAGGTGTAGCAACGCCCATCACATAGAAGAGGTTAGGATCGACCGACATCGGCATGTAGGTTTGCGCTTCTAAGGCCACTTGTTTATCAACCAATGATTGATATAAACGCGAGCTATTACCTTGACTTAGAATCGAGCTTAATAAGTCCAGCGCATAAAAATCCGCATGGGTTGCCGCCGGAATATGGTACGCCAACATTACGTTAGGTGTGCTGACCGATGCCTTCTGCACAAAGGTGCGACGCTCACCCTTTTGCTCAGGTTCGACAGTGCGAATCGCTTTAGGCGGAGTCTGTGCCGGAATAGGCGCAAAGTACTTGTCTGCCAAGGCTTTTACTTGGGCAAGCTTTACATCGCCGGCAATCACGACCACGGCATTGTTCGGCGCGTAATAGGTTTTATGGTACTGGACTAAATCTTCCAGCGACCAAGCGGCGATATCCGACTCGTGACCGATCACCGACCAAGAATAAGGGTGGGCTAAAAACGCCACGCCTTTGATTTCGCCTTCGAGGGCATTCCAGTTAGAGTTTTCTAAGCCAGTGGAACGCTCCGACTGCACTACGCCACGTTCGCTATCGACCATGGCTTGGTTGATATCTAAGTTAGCGATGCGGTCAGCCTCGAGATCGAACATAGTTTCGAGCGCATTGGCGGGGAACCAATCGGTATAAACCGTCATGTCTTCAGTGGTATACGCATTGTTCGCGCCACCGGCGGCTTCCATAGTGCGGTCGAACATTTTCGGGCCGTACTTTTTCGAACCGTTGAACATCATGTGTTCGAAAAAGTGCGAAATACCAGTAATGCCGGGCACTTCGTTACGTGAACCGACCTTCCAAAATAAATACATGTTGGCATTGGGAATAGAGGCATCTTCTAGCACCATGATTTTCATGCCGTTATCTAGCGTGAAACTCTTAATGTCTTCTGCCGTGGTGGCCTGTGCTTGGCTTAGGGGGTTCAAAAGTCCCATGGCCAAAACCAGAGCCGATAGCGTGCGCTTCATCTTGTTCGCTCCTTGCTGTAAATATCCACATATAGAGGTAAATTGTTTAACAAATCAAGCGCAGGAAGCGTATCCCGCGCCGATTTTTTGTAAGCTCAAGTTATACCGCAGTGCTTACGGAATAATACGTTAGCCACTTATTGGGCTTTGAGTGCCGTTAACGCCACTTTGGTCATGGCCTCAACGCCCACTTTTAGCGCGCTTTCATCCACATAAAATGCTGGCGAATGATTGCTGGCCGCCGTTTCAGGGTCCGTTCCCTTTGGCGTCACCCCGAGGAAGAAAAACATCCCCGGTGTTTCTAAGGCATAGTAAGCAAAGTCTTCGGCACCTGTGATTAATCCGGGTTCAATCAGCATCTTATCGCCCACTACGCTCGCAAGCACAGGCCGCATACTGGCGACTAATTCGGGATTATTAACCACCACAGGATAGCCTTGGTGGATCTCAGTAGTCGCAGTCGCCCCTAAGGTTTTCGCCGACAGCTGTGCCATTTGCGCTAAACGCACTTTGATATCGGCGCGCATGGGTTGGTCGAAGGTGCGAATCGTGCCAATCAGCTCGACTTCATCGGGAATAATGTTAGAGCGAATGCCACCATTGACTGCACCAAAACTCACCACCGCCGGCGCTTTAGTGATATCCACCTGACGGCTGACGATCGTTTGCACGTTAGTGATAATTTGTGCCGCAGCGACAATAGGATCGACCCCATTCCAAGGACGGGAACCATGGGTTTGGCTGCCTTTCACTTTGATAGTAAAAGAGTCTTCACTCGCCATTGCTGGACCACTGCGCAGGCCAATCATGCCACTCGGCATACTCGAGGTGACATGCATACCAAATACTTGCTCGGGTTTGCGCTGAGCAAACAACCCTTCTTTGAGCATCAATTCCGCGCCGCCCTCTTCACCCTCTGGCGCACCTTCTTCAGCGGGTTGGAAGATAAACATCACATCCCCCGCTAGGCTGTCTTTCACTTTAACCAAGTTTTCGGCCACGCCCATTAACATAGCCACATGGGTATCGTGACCACAAGCATGCATCACACCCACTTTTTGATCGCGATAAGTGTCAGTCGCCTTAGAGGCAAAAGGCACATCGACCACTTCAGTCACAGGCAGTGCATCCATATCTGCTCGAATCGCAATCAACGGACCAGGCTTGCCGCCCTTCAGCTTCCCGCCTTTCAAAATGGCCACCACGCCCGTATGTGCAACACCCGTTTGCACTTCTAATCCTAAGGATTTCAGATGTTTTTCAATAATCTTGCTGGTACGAAACTCACGGTTAGACAACTCAGGGTGTTGATGCAAATCACGACGCCAGTCGATCACCTTTTGCTCCACACCCGCCGCCAACTTAGCCGCATCAGGCATAGCACTGGTCGCCGCTTGCACTGAGGTTAAACCTGTGCCCATAAAGCTTAAGGCTAAGGCCGACGCGAGTAAGGTCTTGGAAAAATGGAATTTATTTACTAGGGGCTTAAATTCAAATGATGTTGATGCAGCAAGTGATACAGAGGGTAAAGTCATAGCGATAGCCTATTGTTGTTTTTATAAGCTACCTAAACTACACGGACATGGATTAATTGTTAATAGATTTAATGATGAAGGTAAATAACACAACAGGTATTAGGGACTAAAAACCGTCAGCAATAGAGATTAAGCACTGCCACTACAGTGACTCGCAGCCATGGCAGCACTTAATGCCGTTAATTCCGGCGTACATATTTAGCTTATTTCTCATCCACAACATCTATCAATGGATGAATAGCACTGTCCTTTAGGCGGAAATTTACACAACCAGAATCCGATACGCCTTCACTTGTCTGGCATTGAATCAGTTCTCTAGAGATTTGATTCGTCTTAAGGGAAAAAACCACCCTAGAATAACCGTAAACTGTGCATTAGAGCGGGTTTTAGCAGTTGGCGTGAATCGGTCTGATATAGAGTGATTCACTAGCTCATTTTTTGAAATTTCCGAGTAAGACTTCTAAATCTAATTAGTGGGTTTCAGATTAAAACCTCTATGGGTAACGTCCGCTTTAGCTGAGTGTAAGCTTGGAGGCGCGCTTGTTATGTCCGGCAAACACGAAAAGCCTCCAATTGGTCAATCAACTGGAGCAAATCACACGGAATTTCCTCGGCTGTAAATTCATCTATTATTTGAACGTCGGTGAGATTCACCTTGTACTTTTCTTGGATCCCCCCCCTAAGCAGTCTAAGAGTTGTTTTTCCAGGAACAACTTCCATACGACGATTGAGATCTGACCAATTACTTTCAAAGGTCTCTATAGCTTGCCGGCTTATAGTTCCTGTATCTAGCCCTTTTCCTTGATGATGGCTTATCCTCTTAGCTATATATTGTGATTGAGACTCAACCTTTAATCCCTCGGTTATGTCATTTAAATAATCTGCGATTCCTTTTTCAACAATTACTTCTTCACCAGACCTTCGCCTTCTGCTACCAAGCTGTTTTGCTAAAACTCTTTCAAGAACTGGAATCACTAGAAAATAATTTTCCATTTCTTTTCGTTGGTGTATATGTGCATGGCTTAATTCGGCCTTCAAACCTTCTAGAATTGAGTCAATTTCTTCTTGGCAATAATAGTCACGATCATATATCGCGAAGAGCTTCATCTTTGCATCAATAGTATTTTTTAAACCCCAGGCAAAAGACCTAATTCTTTCCCATGAAGAGAATCCTCCAGATTCAAAAGCTGTCAAATCATTACCAGAAGCTAAATCGTTAAATCCCAAATTTTTTGCGAAACGTCTAACTGATTTGTAGTCGCTCATTCCCTCAACAAAAAGTATCTTTTTTGTCCGTGCCAAATGGGTAAGAGTAACATTTTGAGTTGAGCCTAATGATTCTAGAGCAACTTGTACCCCTTCCACATCCTTCAACCTTTTCGCGGAACGACTTCCTTTGTTAACTAAAAGTATCTCTGATGGGTCAGCTTCTCCCATAATCTCAACAGAGTGTGTTGCAAGTAAGACATCTGCGTCTAGACTCCTGAGAATACTCAGCAATTGGCGCTGCACATCAGGATGAAGATAAATCTCAGGCTCATCAATAATGATAATACTGGCTTCATTTGAACGTGACAGATGGGTAAGTAACTGACACCAAATTTGAAATCCAAAACCTGCCCAATAAACCTCTCTATCAATTCTCTCCTCGGAAACGAACATGCTCAATTTTCTGTTTGGGATATCTAACTCTGGTTTTCTGATAACCATCCCAGACCAAGTATTAGAAATCATTTCAGAAAACTGATTCCATCCATCATCAAAATAATGCCAGTAATTTCTAAAGTGCCTGCAAGCACGATGTGTATTCAATGAATTCTTAACGGTATCTTCATTGACATAAGCTTCTTGATGCTCAAGCGGACCTAATACAGGAACTACTTGAATATTTATAGGAAAGGCATTCCTAAATTTAGCGGGTGAATTGACACCAGAGCCCTCATGTTCCCAGTGGAGAATGCACCCTCCCTCATTTGGGAAAAACAAGAATAACTTATTTCGATTGGTTAGCCTGAACTCGATCTTGCTATCTTCTCCATTATAGTCTGTAGCGACATTCTCTAGAGATACGCTAATTTGTTGCTCGGGCACCCTATGGCCAAACCCAGTGCCTCCATTGGGAAGTGGAACTCTATCTGCCTTTAATCTTCTAGCTTTGCGAAGCGCAACATCTAGAATTCGAAAAGCGCTAATTATCGTAGATTTTCCGGCGTTGTTTGGCCCAACTAAAATATTGGTTTCGCTCAAGCTCACCGAGTAGTTGCTTAACGCCTTAAAGTTTGTAAACTTTATTGAGCTTATCTTTACTTCAGACAATTTGAACTCCGTGTAATTGGTGGGCCATAAAATCTTAGTATTTATGTCCAGCACTGTTTGAGGACATAAATCGCTTGTTAACTAAATCTCAAATATGGCCACTGCCACATCCATGTCAATTAGTACAAATGATGCTATCGGATTTTGCTTTTTTGCGGTAGCGGTTTTTTATACAATTTGATGGGTAATCACTTGATATCGTTTTAGCTTTATCATTCTTTCTGGCTCACTTTGGGCTGATTAATAAGGTTTAGCCTAAAGTATCCCAGCCCTACATTTACACTAATATGTGCACTTCGAGAATAACAAGGCAACGACTTTTGTATGCCTTAGTGACAAACAGACAATAATAAAACCAAAAATATACACCCTCCCCTCGGAGTTGCCGCAGGGCGAATAGACAAATTGCGTGAGTTCGGTCATGGATGACCGACTAGCTTTCGCAGGTGCAGGGACGCATCCTTCGGAAGCGATAGCAAATTTGTCAATGAGCACAAGGGGCTTTCAACTCCGTTGAGGGCGTCTTGGAGCATCCAAGGAGGATAGGACGAGCAGTCCTCCTTGGTCGGGTGTGGGGTGAAGCCCCACGACTTTGATTAAACAATTAAAACGAAATGAGAAAACTTTAAAGTCGATAGTTCTAATATCCACTAGAACTATAGAAAACAAAAAGTATTAAAAAACATCGGACTGGCGGCGCGCTGTTAAACAAGGCCAAGTCGCTATGCATCATTGGTAAAATAGGCAACATTAAATTGTCTATTTTGTCGCAATGCCATAGTCAGCACGAAAGGATTTTAACCCTCGGCTTGAAAATTGTAGGGCACGGGTGTCGAGGGCTTTCTCTGCCCAGCCTTTAGCCAAAATATCCTTAAGGATCCATTGACCTAGAACACCCGCAAGATGACTGCGACGTTCGCTCCAATCGAGGCATGACTTACATAAAGGACGGCGAGATTGACGACTTTTCGGTACATCGAATACATCATCTGGTGCACTCAGCAACGAGTGTTCTACGCCACGTTTGGCAAAAAAGGTCATCCCTGCTGCGGTAATTTTTGTTTCGCCACCTTCATGGGCGATCAAATTCTGCCGACTTAAGCTGTCGTAAAGCGCAACACCCAATTCACCCGCGAGATGGTCATAACAAACACGAGCCAGTCTCAATCTAGGGTCCGCAGGTCCATGAATGACCTTAGGGTTCGTAATGGCAGCGCTCATGTTGAGCAGACTTTCCAACAGTTCGGCCACTTGGCGGCTCTGCAGCTGAAAATACTTATGCCTCCCCTGCTTACGCACGAGCAATAGTTCACCTTCAACCAACTTAGTTAAATGACTGCTGGCAGTCTGTGGCGTGATGTCTGCTTCAAGAGCCAGTTCTGTTGCCGTCAATGCCTGTCCGCCCATAAGAGCAATCAACATACGTGAGCGGGCGGCGTCACCAATCAAGTTGGCAATAAAAGCGATGTTAGGTTCCATGCTTGTAATCTCATTCGGGAACAGTTCGATAACCATCGAAGCATTAAGTTTTCAGGTAATTACAATGCAACTAAAACCTTTAGCACACAAGTCAATGGCGCCAAACATAATGAAAATCACCTGTTTTATCGAATACAAAATAGATCCGTTCAAATTGGAACAATTTGCCCAATATGCCGAAAACTGGGGCGATATCATTCCAGCCTACGGCGGCGAACTCCTTGGCTACTTTCTGCCACACGAAGGCACCAACGACACTGCATTTGGTCTCATTAGCTTCGATAGTCTGGCCCACTATGAACGCTATAGAGACAAACTGAAGACAGAAGCCGCAGGCAAGGCAAATTTTCAGTTGGCCAAGCAAGGAGAGTTCATTTTGAGTGAAAAACGCAGTTTCCTAAAGCCGATAGCCAAGACCTATCAAAGAGCCGCGGAGACAAAACTATGATGGTAGTTATTTTTGAAGTCGTGCCGAATCCCTGCTGCCAAGAAAGGTATTTAGAGATAGCCGCCGACCTGAAATCAAGCCTGAGTAACATTAAAGGATTTATTTCAATCGAACGGTTTCAGAGCATGGTCAATCCCGAACGCCTATTATCGTTGTCATTCTGGGAGAATGAGGCTGCGGTTCAGGCTTGGCGACAACAGATATATCACCGCGAGGCACAAACTCAAGGACGCGTACAATTATTTGCCGACTATCGCCTGCGGGTTGCCGAAGTTGTTCGTGACTATGGCATGTTCGACCGTGCTCAGGCACCAAGGAACAACTGATATGCTGCTACTTGAGTAGCGTGCTTTGCAGGCACTCAGTCCTAGCAACAAAGAGTGTACTCGCCAGCGAAATTTGCCCCACAATATTAAACGGTAGGCGCCACTCTAAAACGGTTTTTTATGTAAATACTGGGGTTGTATCTTGGCTTATATAACCCCACACCCGAAAACAAGAGCCTTCAATCGCGTATTTAATTCCGCGTCTATTTAGAATAGTAAGAATTTCACTGCTCCTATCGGTCTCCTGAGGTGCAACTAAACGACCACGATACTCGGAAACTATTGGATTAAAGTCTAGCCACTCGATACCTGAACTTTCTTCATAGATCTCGTTCCACCAAACGGCACTAAATCCTAAAATATCATCTGATGAAATCAGTTTGTACCTTACGCTAATAGATAGAAAATGAAGCGCTTCAAAATCATTACAAAGCTCGCGCCACTTAGTTTTATTCATCACTGAGACTAACTGGCGTTCATTAATTATTTTTCGATATTTCTCGTGCATAATTTCAAGTCCAACTCATTTTTAGGGCGTGTGTATCCAGAAATGAGCAAGAACAATCCTCCTTAAATAGAAACTAAATCACAATCTCATTTTAACTTGTTAATTTTGTTTGGGTTATTCGTGGCCATCTCTGTGAGAATGTGGTGTTAATGAATGGATTAGCGCCAGCGTATTTTGTTCAATTGGCAGATCATTTAACTCTCGCTCAGCTAAAGGATCGAAAGATATCCCAATGGACTCGTGACCCGTAGTAAAAAATCCGTGTAATTCATGCTGCCATGGTAGGGGAAAATCAAGTGGTGGTAGTGACGCATTGGCCGTATGGAACCGCCACAGATTAACTAAACCATGGGCGTTAACACAGTAACATTTTTCCAGTGGCGAGAACTCCTGCTGCAGGCGATTAGACTTGACCATAATGGCGATATTATCGATAAACGAGGTCATATCCTGATTGATTATGGCGGCTAGGCTGCGTAGCATCGCCATGCTGTATGTCGAGTCTTTTAGGTTTGTAAGTTGATGGCGTAACTTATCTGTCACGGCTGTGGCACCTAAAATGGCATATACGGCATTGCAGGCCAAGAGTGTCACCTTATGCCCAGTTAAAAAAGGCGGCACAAATCGCTGTTTATAGGCTGTAATAGTAGGTAAATCATGGATGGCTAGTGCCGCCAACAAGGGCCAAATATGTAGGCTATCTGTACCCGAATAATCCCCATCCCGCACTAATCGCGTCAAACAACCAAAGCGCCCCGCTAATGTCAGGCAGTTTATAAACTCATCGAAGTTATTAAAGGCCACCCGTTGGATTATGGCTAATTGGGTTAAATCATTTTCTATGTAGCAGATGCGATTGATCCATTCGTTAGCGGAGAGATGACGACTCTCTTTTACACCCTGTTGTAGGATAGCGAGCTTGGCGACTTGAGGCTCAGTTAACTGCTTGTCATTTTCTGCCAATCTCTGCAATGCGTTTAGTGCTTGGTCTCTGTCTTTTTTAGGGTAGTTTTTCACATAATACCTCACTTCATGTTGCCCTGAAGTTCAAAATGTAATCATAGGTTTACTAGGCTTATCGAGTAGTGGACGTTCATTTTCGTTATCCTTAGTCCTCAATTAATTCATCTGGATATAACCTGATTTGCGCTAAGGATTGTTCAAAAAATTGGCTTAGGTTTGGACAAATAAAGTCCATCATATCGGGGTCATGGGTGTATGCGATCACTTGTCCCATTTTACCTAATGCTGAGGGCGAATGATCTGCAATCAAGAGTAATGTGCCACCCCCAAATTGGGCAAAGGGCAGCCAACCTTCTTGATACCACCCCGATTGGATTTTGGGATCCCGCACTTCTGGCTCGTGGTAATCAACGTAGTACTGGGCCTGTTTTCTCATTCGGTCACGAAATTTAAATGATGAGGCTAGTGACAAAAAATCATACCGGCAAAAGTAATCTTTCCGGGCAAAGACTGTGCTCCACTCATTGCCGCCATTGGCATACCCCCAAAGTTCCCTTAACGGAGAAGCAAATTTAAAACCTAATTGTTTTTCGGCTTCATCTAAAACTGAGTTTGATAAGCCACGATCCAGTTCTAATGTTTGATTCATGTTGGCGTAAATAGCACTCAATGCTTGTAGATACGTCTTAACATCCATTGTATTTATTCCTTCATCTTGACACTTGGCCGCAGTGTTAATCCGTTTGCTTTATACCGCTAACATATACACTTGGCGAACTTATTTAATCGAATTAACTACATAAATTCTATTTTCATATTACTGCGACAGATTTTGTCGCAGCCTTCTATTACTTACTATGCAGCTATTCCAGCCATACCTTATTAACTAGATATACAGCCTAATTTTCAGCGTCAAGTGACCCTTACTCAGTTTGAACCCTCGCTCGCCCCGCAAAATATCGGTGAACGAATTAGTCGAGCGTCTTGCAAACCACACGCAGAATACGAGTAAACGTTTGGTGCAACATCCACTACTCGATGATATAGACCAAGCACTAGCGGCAATTGTGCGTGTAGTCGCGAGGAACACCATAGAACTCAGTTAATACAATCAGATAGGCGTGCTAAACAAACAACGCCCCCCACGATGCCCTAGTGATTATCGGGCTAACGGCTAACCCTAATCTTGAGTCAGAGCTTGAAGTATTAGTAATAGCCACTGGCATTACAACAAAACCCATAGAAAATCAGGCATCTATAGCGTCACAAATTGATGATAAGTACATTTAAGCGACAACAGCATTAACTCGACTGATGAATTCCTTTATGCATCTCTTTATGCAAGAAGACTACGTCCTTATCGATAATTTCGAGTCGCCAGCCATAGTGATGCGCGAGCCACTCAAAGGTCGCTTCGGCGTAAAAATTGATGTGGGTGGGATCGTTTTTATAGTGCCAGCGGGCAAATGCGATTTTATCCTGCACACGCTTGGTCATAACAGCCAAAATGCCATTAGGTTTTAATAACCTATCAAGCTGGGCAAGTAACCCTGCGGCACCACTCACGTGTTCAATGACTTCGGTTAAGGTAATAAAGTCGTATTGGCGGGCTAACGTTTCGGGATTATTAGCGTAATAAAGGTCGTAATTATCTATCTGATAACCGCGCGCCTTTGCCATTAGACTCAATGCCTTACCTTCTCCGCAGCCAAAATCGAGCCCTTGGGCCGAAGTGCTAACACGGCTAAGTAGTGGCTTGAGTGTGCGATTTAAAAATGTTTGATAGCCGAGATCATCGGCATGATTCTCGTGCTTATCGTACTCGGCTTTTTCTGCCTCGGCCGAAAGATAAAACTCAGAAGGCACGCTCACCAGTTGGCAGGTTTGGCATTGCTGGTAACTGCGCTTCCTATCTTGATGATAAGCGAGTAATTCAACGCCATGACATAAGGGGCAGATATTCAACAACAATTCCTAGTGATAGTAAGGTGCATAGTAATGAGAATAGCCGTAATGCCCACAAATAATGCTAGCACTGACTAGCTGAAATCGACTATGTCGATGGCCTAATTAAGGCTTAGGGATTTTACGCTCTTTTGCGGCAGCTTCTTTTGCTTCCCGTAAATATTTTTGCTCGCGACTTTCTCTTTCGTCGAACTGTTTTTGTGCCTTAAGTTTTTGCTGCGCTTCCCAATCGTTGGTTTGGGATTGTTGCTTAATTTTATCTTCCCGCTCTGTCGTCTCTTTAGTGGCTTGACGGGCCTTTTCTAATTGAGCCTGTTCTAATCGCTGTGAGTCGATGCGTGCCTTATCGGCTTTTTGCTCTAGGGTCAATCTAGGCTTTGGCGCCTCGGTGGCATTTGCTAACGCGAGATGAAAACTAAAGATAAGGACTAGCGATATTAATATTTTAGAGATTAACACTTTAAATAAATACGCCATTTCCTGTCTCCTTTATTCGAAAATTGAATGAATCAATGATAAAAGCTAATTCACGCAAGATGTGCAAAACATAGCATAAAATCTGCCTAAGCTTAAAATATGCAGCAGGTGTTCTTAAAAAATATGCTTGAATACAAGTCTTAAACTACACTTTTTAAGTTTCTATTTGAGTGAAACAACAATTAGGTTTATTTTTAACCCCATTGGAATGATGTACTATTGGGCAACTTCGTGTTCAACGAAGACCTAAAAATGGGATGTGACTATTTTGCGTCACAAGGGAGTATCCTGAATGATCAGATGGCAACACTTACTTAAGAAACTCAGTACAGATGATCCTGTACTGCAAGAAAAGCTGTCTCTCTGGCAAGCACATCCCCATAGAACCCCCTTAGCCTTAATTCAAGGCTTTAGCTTTATTAGTGCCAACCAAGCCACCCTCAGTTATTTTGAGACTGAATACGATGCTTTTGTGAATGCGACTCCCTATGATTTTTCTCCGAGGATCCAATCTTCAGGCCGCAATAGTGTTGAATTTGCGCGGGAAATGATCCTCGAAGCCATTGCAGGCAATAATGTTGAATTCAACTGGCTGCACATGAGCCAACAAGGCAATGAACTGCCGACTCGAATTAATCTCTATCGCTGTTATCTGCAACAACAGCCCGTGGTACTCGTTGAATTACAAGCTCTTAATCGCCGCAATCAAATGCGCGAAACGATTTCTGATGGTTTTGCTCATATTCCCAAAGAAATTTTATCGACCACGCTCGAAGAAAGTGCCGAAGCTGTGTATATCACTGACACTGATAATCAAATTTTGGCCGTCAATAAAGCCATGTGCCGTATTTGCGGCTATAGCGCTGAGCAGCTCATCAGTAAAACCCCTGAATTTTTAGAGGTAAGAACCCATAATATGGGGGAAGAAACCGAATGCCAAATCGCCTTGAAACAAAGGGGATTTTGGCAGGGCGAAACGTGGAAAAGACGTTCAGATGGCAGTAACTTTCCTGCTTGGCAGAGCAGTCGTAAAATCGTCACGGAAGATGATGCTCATTATAATGTGAATATTTTCAGTGATATTAGTACTAAAAAACTATTAGAAACCCAGCTAACAACTCGAGCTATGTACGATACCTTGACTGGATTACCTAACAGGTTCCATCTCAAGCAGATCCTCAATAGTGCCCTCGAAAAACTTAAAACAGATCCCCTCGCACTGGGCGCGTTGATGTTTTTAGATCTCAATGGTTTCAAGAATATCAATGACAGCTTCGGTCACTCCATGGGCGATAGAGTATTACAACTGGTCGCAGCCAGACTCGAAGCAGGTTGTATCGAAAAGGCCGATATAGCCCGTATGGGAGGAGATGAATTTACCTTAGTGCTGCAAGACTGTAGCTGTAAAGATGAAATTCAGCTGTTTGCAGAGCAAATTCTTAGCCTATTTGAGAGCCCCTTTGAAATTGAAGGCCAAAAGTTCTTCCTCGGCACCAGCATAGGCATTGCGCTATTTCCTACCCACAGTAACCAAGCGGGACAGCTGATTAGTCTTGCCGATACTGCCATGTATTGCGCTAAAAAGAGCTTACCGCATCTCGTGTTTTACGATAAGGAAATGAGCCTAGCAGCCGAGTTAAAATTACAGTTAATCAATAACCTAAGGCATGCGCATAGCCTAAAACAATTCACTCTCGCTTATCAAGCCATAGTCGATTTACACACAAATCAAACTATTGCTGCCGAAGCCCTGCTCCGCTGGCAGAAGTCACCGACAGAATATTATGAAGCTGCCGACTTTGTGCCATTGCTTGAGGAAACAGGATTAATTGTCAGCATTGGCCAATGGGTATTAGAACAGGCCTGTGTACAAGCGGCCCTCTGGCGAGCACATTATCAACCCGACTTTAGAATTTCAGTCAATGTGTCACCACTGCAATTAGAACACTTAGATTTTATCGACCAAGTGATAAATGCCTTAGAAATGGCGAAGTTACCCGCCGAAGCACTGATTTTAGAAATTACCGAATCGGCATTGTTACGACAACCGGAGCAAGCACGACTCACACTCAATCGTATTAAAGCGTTAGGTGTCAGCATTGCCATCGATGATTTTGGGACTGGGTTATCGTCACTCAGTCGCTTAGGGACTTTGCCGATAGACAGCGTCAAAATTGATGCCGAGTTTGCCTTGCGCTTAAACGAAGTCTCAGGACAAAAGCTCTGCAATGCTATAGTGCAACTCGCACAAGCACTCGACATTCACTTCGTCGCAGAAGGTATTGAAACTCAACAACAAAAAGACATAATGACTGACATGGGCCAAGGTTTCGCCCAAGGATTTCTATTTGGCTACCCGAGTTCAGTCGAAAACTTCACCCAAGCCTTTCTTGCGGAAAAACGCTTAGCCTAGAACAGATTTAGGACTGCCGATGTTCGCATCGGCTCGATAATCCGACCGGCGTACCGAATTAACGCTCTCAACGTTTACAACGGAAAACGAAAGATTCCGCTAAGGTTTTATCGAAATATTTTGATGGGTCGCGAACGAAGGGGAAAGATTTTCTTGCAGAAAACATATGATTTAAGCTCGATAGCCCTGCCAGCACACCATTTACTAATAGTTATGAATGGAATAACTCCCCTGCAAAGCCAGTGATGGCCTGGCAAAGCACTCTCATCATTATCAACAAAAACACCATATTTAAAGCTCAATAGCCCTGCCAGCACGCCATTTACTAATAGTAATGAATGGAATCACTCCCCTGCAAAGCCAGTGATGGCCTGGCAAAGCGCTCTCATCATTCTCAATAAAAACACCATATTTAAAGCTCGATAGCCCTGCCAGCACGCCATTTACTAATAGTAATGAATGGAATCTACTCCCCTGCAAAGCCAATGATGGCCTGGCAAAGCGCTCTCATCATTATCAATAAAAAAACCATATTTAAAGCTCGATAGCCCTGCCAGCACGCCATTTACTAATAGTAATGAATGGAATTACTCCCCTGCAAAGCAATTGGCTGGCAAAGCTATCTCATCATTTGCTGCGCAAATGAATCCCAGTTATTAAACCGTATTTCACATTACGTTAGCGTGATCTGAATAAGATTTTGACTATTTTAATTCGTACGGAGTCTCAAAAACTCAATAACTTAAAAGCACTAATTCATACCTAAAACATCTAAGACTCAATAGCCTTAACCCCATCAACTATACCTTACCACTGGATTCATTTGAGTTCTGATAACGAGCCTGCACTGTACTCGGCATCGCCTTAATCCGCAGTTCCACCATAGCATCAAATGCCATCATTAACGGCTGAACATCAAGGGTAGGATCGAGGGCGCTTAACATATAAGCGCAAGCTTCTAAGGTCGATAAACTATCGCTACGACTCGATTTACGGATCCGATAGCGCGATTCATAACCTTCAGCCAAATGCACCGCAGGATACTGGGTTAACCAAGAATTCAGCTGCAGCATTTTGAATGCCTTACGCCAAGTGCCATCGAGCAACAGCAATATACAATCAGGATTAATATGTTGCTGTTCAACACTTACACTTAACGCAGAGGGATAGACGAGATAAATAGGCTTATTACACGCCGCTAAATATTCCCGTAAACCTTTGAAGTCAGACTCGCTTTCACCCACATAAACTTGCGTTTTAGGTACAGCAAGACTCAATACCCGCACACTATTCTTCTTATGTTCGACTTCACTCGGGTGCTGTAAAACCACCAACTGAGTCATTGGAGAGATAGGCTGAACACTCGCACATAAGCAAGCATTTTGCGGATAACGACAGATAGAACAATAAAAACGCGACAAAGGCGCAGTCCTCTTAACTTTAGCCTAAAAACTAACACAGCTCACTCAAATTCAATATGCAAGACGGTTTAAGGCTCTATTTTTCAAGCTGTTTTTTTGTTGAACTTTTGTGACAACATCGTATAGTGACACCAGCAAGAACGCTAAGGTCAATAAGTTAAAACTGCTAACACTTAGCATTTATTATACTTTTCTTGCTTTCAGTACCCACAACAAGGACGATAAAATGGACAAAAGACTGATCAGTATTGCGGTTGTATTCGGATTATTGAGTACAAATACATTTGCAGCCACAGACAAAGCCTACCAACATGATGTCAATATTAACTATGGCGCCTCAAGTGAAGCATTTAGTGATGGCGGCTGGAGTGCTGACTATCGCTACTATTCTACCCCAGTTAGTCAAGATTCTGCGCCCTACGCAATAAGTGGCTTTTTAGCACAAACATCTAATATTGGTGGTAATTATAGTTTTAATGATGATTTAGACTCTTATGCTGTCAATGGAGAATATGTTTTCGCATCTAAATGGTTTGTTGGTGCAAATTACTTCAATCTAGATAATGATTTCTATAATGCTAATACTTATGGAATCAACTTAGGTTATTACTTTAACGCTACCTCGGCTGTTTATGCTAGCTACTCCAGTAGTGACGGTGATTATGATGCTGGATTTGGATCAAAAGGAAATTCTGACAATGATGCGTTCGGCATAGGAATACGCAGTTTTATTCCTTTGCAATCGACAGCAGGTATTGATTTGCAAGCAAACATCTACTACAGCCAGTCTGATAATACGCTAACTAACGGCCCTAACGGTCAATATAACAATAGCAATAACAGTACAATTGTAAACTTAACTGCTGATTGGTACATGACTCGCGCTTGGTCTATCGGCGCAAACTACAGTATTCAAGACGATAAGGACCCTTACAGCATTAATACTGCTTATCACTGGCGTATTACAGACTTAATATCCGCTCGAGCTGGTATTGCCAAGTCATTTGAACCCGATTGGGATGGCGTTGATATTTCACTTAGTCTCAACGGCCGCTTTTAAATAAAAAATGCCCGCAGCTTGTGGTTAGCAAGACTGCGGGCAAAGGGTTTACAGAATATACTCAGCAGCACTGATTTCACAAACAGCCCTGTTTACTCTTGAAGCATCGTCATCACAATCGATCATATGATGGGTCTAATCCCGCTTTATCGCTCCTGAACTCAATACTACTAATGCTCGCCAACTAACTGCTCTTGGTGCCAGTGGTCGAATCGACTCAGCGCCATCATCAACAATAAACCGATAGAAAACACGCCCATGACGAGTGCCACTGCATAAGGTGCAGTTAAATTCGTTTGCTGTATAAGTCCAGCTAAAACGGATGCACCACTCATCTGAATAAAACCTAGCATAGCCGCGGCAGTCCCCGCTCGCTCACCGAAAGCTGACAGCGCCATACTCGTCGCAGGGCCGAGTAAAAAGGCAAATCCCACACATAACAACATCATAGGTAACATGAAGTTAAAAGCTGCTGCCATCCCTGTATTTGGACCAAACTGTTGGCCCGCCACTGTCGCCACTGAAGACAGAACGAGTAAGGACAGAGCCAAAATAACCGTTGGACGATTACCCAGTTTGCGAATGACGATCGGTGCCGCAAAACAGGCCACGATATTGAACACAGCATTGAGACCGAATAAACCACTAAACGCCAGCTCAGAAACCCCTAAATGCCCAATCAACCACACAGGCGCATAAGACACATAACTCAAAATAGCCGCCATAGCAGACATACAAGCAAAGGCATAAAACAAAAAGTGGGTGTTACCGAGTACAGGTTTGAATCTACCCCAACGGTAAAGTGGGCCAGTAGTAACAGTGTTGGCTGGACGAGTCTCAGGTAAGCGATAACCAACAACGAGCATCATCAACATGGCATATAACGTCATGAAAACGAAGGTTGAACGCCAGCCGAATTGCATCGCTAACAAGCCACCTAAGGTTGGTGCTAAAGCTGGGATCACACAAATCGCGCCATTTAAGTAACTGTAAATTTTAGCGCCTTCTTTTTGTGAGTAGCAGTCGCGCACTGCACTAAACACCACAATAGAAGTTGAACAGGCGGCTAAACCTTGCAGCACACGAGCAATCTGTAACCAATGAAATTCGATGGCCGCGGCAGCGAGAAGACTACTTGCGCCGTAGAGTAAGACCCCGAAAATGGCCACAGGACGGCGGCCATAACGGTCGGCTAATGGCCCAATCAACACTTGGCCTAAGCCCATGGCGAATAAAAACAATACGAGTGTGGATTGCACATCACTGGCAGATACGGCGAATTCTGTCGCCATAGTTGGCATTGAAGGTAAATAAATATCGATGGCTAATGGGCTGAGCAGCACCATAGACATCAGGATAGGTAACAGATTGCGCCGCATAAATAATCTCAGTTGATCAGGGAAAGGTATTTCAGTGGGCGCTATTTTAATTAACTCAAGGTATGAACAGAAATGGTATAATTTCCAAAGTAAATTTCCTCTGAGGAATATCTGTGAATATCGACAACTTAGCCAGAATCGATTTGAACTTGCTGGTCATACTCAAAGTACTGCTAGAGGAACAGAGTGTCACTCGCGCCGCCAGCCGATTACATATAAGCCAGTCAGCACTCAGTAAGAGCTTAAATCGACTCAGAGAAACCTTAGATGATCCCCTATTTCAGCGCACGGCGCATGGCTTAAAACCCACCGCGCACGCCCTCATTCTTGGGCAAAAACTACCAAATATATTGCAAGACTTGTATCAACTCACTCAGCCTCCGACCTTTAATCCTGCCAGTAGCAATCGACAATTTTCTTTTGCCATGGTGGAAAGCGCCTATGAAACCTTAATCCCATATTTTATCGGTCCTATGCTGACCACGGCACCCAACGTCAAACTTGACTCCTATGTCTGGACCGAAAAATCGATGCAGGATTTGCAGCAAGGGCAAATCGACTTTGGCATTTCAGGGCGGGATTTGCATCCACTGTCGGATTTTCAAGTGGATCGCCTGCCCGAAGGGATTGCCTATCAAACATTATTTACCGATCAACAAGTCTGCTTAGTGCGAGAAGATCACCCGCTGATGGCGGCGATCACCTCAGAACAATGGAATTTACCCCTTTACCTCGATATGGCCCATGTGCAGGTTCGTTGTGAAGGTAGTGATTGGTGGGCACTGGATTACTTTCTTGCCGATCTTGGGCATAGACGCCGGATCAGCACGACTGTACCCGACTTTTATGGTGCCGCCAGCGTTTGCGCCCACAGCAATTTAATCTTCACTCTGCCGTCGAGCTTTGCCCGTCACGCCTGCCAACTTTATCCGCTCAAACAACTGCCACTGCCTTTCGAATTTATGCCAATGGCCTATGTGCTGTTATGGCATCAAAGAAATGATGAAGATCAAGGGCATAAATGGATTAGAGAAACCATTTGTCAAAGTGTGGCTAAGTTATTCAATCCCAAAGAAATGCTTTAACACGACAAAAACGGTCAGTAAAAAGCCCGACAAAGCAAAGGCTTTATCGGGCTAATATCGAGGCACGCTATTAAGAATAGCGATTACAGAATAAATGTCGCGACTTGCGCATTCAGGTCATTAGCGCGAGCTTTTAAGCCCCTCGCCTGTGCCAAATCTGCCATGGCCGATGCGGTAATCTCATCGGTCACATCTTTAATCGCAACAGTATTCTGAGTTATTTCACCCGTCACTTGAGTCTGTTCTTCCGCTGCGGTAGCAATTTGGCCTGCCATATCAGAAATCACGTTGACCGCTTGCGTAATCTCTTCAAGGGCTTTCGCCGCGGCATTTGCATCTTCTACGCTATGACCCGCTAATGCTTGGCTGCTTTCCATCAAGCTGACTGCTCGAGCGGTAGTCCGTTGTAGCGTTTCAATCGTGGTATGTACTTCCTGAGTCGAATCCTGTGTACGACGTGACAGTACTCGAACTTCATCGGCAACGACCGCAAAACCACGGCCTTGCTCGCCAGCACGAGCCGCTTCAATGGCTGCGTTAAGCGCNGCGGCTTTTTGCATTTATACAGTTTGAACCTTTGGGTTCCTAATTTGAAGCGCAGCTCCTCTGCCATATTCACGAGAAAGGCCATCAGTAATGATGGCTTTTTTGTTTGTGCAATTTGAACCCTTGGGTTCCTGATTTGAAGCGGAGCTCCTCCGCCATATTCACGAGAAAGGCCATCAGTAATGATGGCCTTTTTTATCCGCGCTTCTCATTTATGGTCTACACTAAGTTTGTGGCCAAGTTAATGGTTTTTATGGCCTTTAAAATTTGCACTAGGATGGTGCGACGTATGATTCTCGACAGTCTTGGACCATACGGCCGAACAATTCTCCCATCTGGGTGACTTATTTTAAGTAGAGAAAGCTATGTTGTTACCTACACGTATTTCGCAGCGGCTCACAATGGGCAGTGTAGTGCTGCTTCTACTGACCGGGCTCGCGGTTTTTGGTGTGATGTCACTTCGAGGGCAGCCTCGAGTGGTGGCGGCGAGTCAAGAGTTAATTGAGCAAACGGGTAGCAGTATCGTAAGGCAACTCGCCCTTAAGTTGGCAAGCATTGAGGGGATTACTTTAAGCCTTGCACACCTCGCCGAAGTGTTGCCCCACGAGCAAGCTCTTTATCTTAATTCTTTACCTAATCTAATTGATAACAATGGCGATCTCACTATTGCTGGCGGTGGGATCTGGCCTGAGCCAGATAAATTCGTCGCTGGGGGTATCCGCCACAGTTTCTTCTGGGCCCGTGGTAGCGATAATCTACTGGCTTATTCGGATGACTATAATGCGCCATCTGGCCCTGGGTATCATAATGATCCTTGGTATACGGGCGCGCGGACTAGCTCAGTATCTCAATGTTTATGGTCAGAGGCTTATCAAGATCCAGTCACAAAGGTGGCTATGGTGACATGTAGTGTGCCATATCGTCTCACGGGGACATTTGCAGGGGTCGCAACGATAGATTTAAAACTTGATGATTTAGCCAAATTTTTAACAGAACATGGCAATGTAACTGACGGTTATGCTTTCGCTTTAGACCAAGCGGGTAATATCTTACATTTTCCTGAAACGAATAAGTCCGACACTATGTTGCGTTTTACGGATCTCGTCGGGCAGTTACCTTGGCTTGCCCCCGTTGAAACTGCACTTAAGCAAACCTCAATCAACAAAGTGGTGTCTGTAAGCTTAAATAAGGATGGAAGACTTAATCAGGCGAGTGAGGTGAGCCTTTTTGTAATGCCTGATACTGGATGGGTGATTGGCCTTGTGACGCCTAAAACGCGAGTCACAGGGCTTGCCCGTGAGCTGACATTTGATATTTTATTGTTTTTATTACCATTACTCGCCATTTTACTTTCTCTGGCTTGGTTATCGGGTAAAAAACTGTTGGCGCAACTTGAGGAAACCACAGATCAAATTGCTTCCCTTGGGAGCGGTAGTTTGGGGGCGAATGTTGAACTGCAAATTCAGCGGGATGATGAGATTGGTGCTTTGCGCCGAGCCGTAAACACCTATGCAGGGACGTTAAGGGCAATGTTAGATCTGATCACTCAAGAAGCGAAGAAAATTCAATTTGAGGCAACGCAATTAAGCGGACTTAGCCGTAAGTTAGCTCAGCGCGCAGAGCAACAGCGGCTGGAGAGTGCACAATTAGCCGCTGCGATAACGCAAATGTCTTCAAGCGCTATGGAAGTCGCGAATAATACCAATGACTGTGCTGCAACTGCGCAATCGTCTTTGATTGTAGTGCGAGAAGGGCAAACCCGTGTTGCAGCCAGCAATACTTCTATTGAGGCATTATCAGGAGAAATTGCCAACGCAACTAAGGTGATATCCCAATTGGCCCAAGACAGTCAAAAGGTGGGCGCTGTATTAGATGTGATTAAGGCGATTTCTGAGCAGACTAATTTGCTCGCTCTCAATGCGGCAATTGAGGCGGCTAGAGCGGGCGATCAGGGCCGCGGTTTTGCAGTCGTTGCTGATGAAGTTCGAACTCTTGCGGGGCGAACTCAAGATTCGGCCAATGAAATTAGTACCATGATTAACGCTTTGCAATCGGCTTCGCGGCTCGCTGTGCAAGCAATGCAAGCTGGGGAGTCCCGCACTGTCCATGCAGTTGCGGAGGCTGAGGGCGCTGCCAATTCTCTATCGAGTACCGTACAAAGTTTCGATGATATTTCACAGCGTGCCCAACAAATCGCGTTAGCTGCTCAGCAGCAAAGCCAAGTCACTCAAGAAATTAATGAGTTGGCAGTGCGAATAAATAGCATTAGTGAAGATAACTCCCTCGATGCAACGGCGCTTGATGTGTTAAGCCTTGAGATGCAGAAACTATCTGACCGTTTAATCAATATCAATCGAGCTTAGTCTTAATATAGTGTGAAGTGTGCCACCTTAAAATGGCGCTTCAACTGATAAGGGATTCAAAGATAAGTTGAATAACGCGATATTTTTAAGCGGATTGGATGTAGATTGACCATGTAGATTGCTTCTTTAAATTAAGGGTTTACAGCAGAGTAGTTGATAGCTATTATCTCGCTCGTTCGGAGGGGTGGCAGAGTGGTTTAATGCACCGGTCTTGAAAACCGGCGTGGGTTTATAGCCCACCCAGGGTTCAAATCCCTGCTCCTCCGCCATATTTACGAGAAAGGCCATCATTACTGATGGCCTTTTTTGTTTGTGCAATTTGAACCAAGGTTCCTCATTCTAAGTTCAGCTCCTCCGCCATATTTAGTCAAAATGCCGCTAAGCAATTAGCGGCTTTTTGCATTTATACAGTTTGAACCCTTGGGTTCCTGATTTGAAGCGCAGCTCCTGCGCCATATTCACAAGAAAGGCCATCAGCATTGATGGCCTTTCTTGTTTGTGCAATTTTCATTTCAGTTTTCTCATCCTAAGCCCTTTGTTGTTCACGGCTTTCGATTTAAGTGAATATGAAATAGTCAATCAACGCTATTAACCATAAATTTAAGTTTACAGTGGCGACAGAGATAGCTATTATCTCGCTCGTTCGGAGGGGTGGCAGAGTGGTTTAATGCACCGGTCTTGAAAACCGGCGTGGGTTTATAGCCCACCCAGGGTTCAAATCCCTGCTCCTCCGCCATATTTTACAAAAAAGGCCATGTTTATTCATGGCCTTTTTTGTGTGTGAAATTTGAACTAGGGTTCTTCATTCTAAGCGTAGCTCCTACGCTTTTTTGCATTTAAGCTATTTAAAAACCTTAGGTTCCTGATTCTAAGCGTATCTCTTCTGCTATTTTCACGTGAAAGGCTATCAGTAATGATGGCCTTTTGTTTTTCTTGAACTGAAAAATTGCCTATATTTGCTGGATATTTTGATATCGATTTAACAGGGATTTTAGGCTGGTCATTCTGGGGTTATTGCTTCGTTTTTAAACGCTTTTTATTGGTATGCTATTCTGGAATCCTTCCTTTAAATATCATCTAGTTAACAATGTTGAATTTATGCTTTGCGAAATGGGGTTGTTGGGCTAAATTAGCCCTATGAACTCGTTATCCGTTTGCCATGTTGCTTTTTCTAACACACGGATCGAGCTGTAAATTGTAAAAGGTGGGTTAAGTTGATTTCGATATATTTGGTTGACGATCATGAGCTTGTGAGAACTGGGATCCGCCGCATCTTGGAAGATGAACGTGGGATCAAAGTCGTGGGCGAAGCCCCTGATGGTGAGACTGCGGTGCAGTGGGCTCGCCAGAATGAAGCGGATGTGATCTTAATGGATATGAATATGCCTGGGATGGGCGGATTGGAAGCCACTCGAAAAATTTTACGATATCAACCCCATGCAAAAATTATTGTATTAACTGTACACACGGAAGATCCGTTCCCAAGTAAGGTGATGCAGGCTGGCGCTTCGGGCTATTTAACAAAAGGAGCGACGCCGCCGGAAGTACTGCAAGCGATTCGTCAGGTCTCTCGCGGACAACGTTATTTGTCCCCAGAAATTGCCCAACAGATGGCGCTGAGTCAGTTTAATCCCGCCGATGAAAACCCGTTTAAGTCTTTGTCTGAACGTGAGTTACAGATCATGTTGATGATCACTAATGGCGAGAAGGTTAACGATATTTCTGAGCAACTGAACTTAAGTCCTAAAACCGTTAACAGTTACCGTTATCGTTTATTTGCTAAGCTGGGGATCAGTGGTGATGTCGAACTAACGCGGTTAGCTATTCGCTATAAGATGTTGGATGCTGGCCATTTTTAATGGAAAGTGGATTGCGTTGGTCGATGACTTTAATCTAGCGAGTTCTTGGGTTACATGTTCCTATGTTGTTTGTGTTAAGTCTTCAAAACTGTGGGTGTGAATGATGTCTAATGAATTTAACGCCCAAAGTTTCTTACGTACTGTTTCATCCTCTGCTGGGGTTTATCGCATGTATGACGTCAAGAATGACGTCATTTATGTGGGTAAAGCAAAAGATCTTAAAAAACGGCTCAGCTCGTATTTTCGTAAAAACCTCGGTAATGTTAAGACCCAAGCCTTAGTCTCACATATTCACCATATTGATGTGACGCTGACCCACAGTGAAACAGATGCTCTGTTGCTTGAGAATGATTACATCAAGCAATACATGCCAAAATACAATGTGTTGTTGCGTGATGACAAATCTTACCCTTACATCTTATTAAGCCAGCATGAGCACCCAAGGCTTGCCTATCATCGCGGTCCGCAGCGGGAAAAAGGCCACTATTTTGGTCCTTATCCCAATGGCGGTGCTGTGCGTGAAAGCCTGCATTTGATGCAGAAGCTGTTTCCAATTCGTCAATGTGACGACCTTTACTACAAATCGCGCTCACGGCCCTGTTTACAATATCAACTTTCCCGTTGTAGCGCGCCCTGTGTGGGTAAAGTCAGTAACGCTGATTATGATGAGCAAGTGAAATTAGCCAGCCTGTTTTTAAAGGGGAAAGATCAGCAAGTGATCAGCGCCTTGGTTGATAAAATGGAACTTGCGGCTGAGCAGCAAGCCTATGAACAGGCAGCACGATTTCGCGATCAGATCATGGCGCTGCGTAAAGTTGCCGAGCAACAGGAAGTCTCTAATAATAAAGGCGATATGGATGTTATTGGGGGGCATTATGCGTCAGGCATCGCCTGTTTCCACCTGCTATTTATCCGCGAAGGTAAAATTTTTGGCAGTCGTAGTTATTATCCTTCAGTGCCAGCCCAAACTGATATGGATGAAGTGCTGCGCTCCTTTATCCTACAGTTTTATTTAAATGCAGATATTCAACGCACTATTCCAAAAGAAGTGGTGATTAGCCATAATTTTGAAGAATTACATGAACTTGAAGCGGCAATTTCAGAGGCGCTAGATAAAAAGTTTTCGATTAAGACCAATGTTCGCGCCGACAGGGCGAGCTTCTTACGTTTAGCCGTGACCAATGCGACGAATGCAGTGGTTACGCGCTTGTCCCATAAAAATACGGTCGAGCAGCGTTTTGTGTTACTCGAAGAAATCTTAGAGTTGAGTGGGCCTATCCAGCGGATGGAATGTTTCGATATCAGTCATACCATGGGAGAGAGCACCGTTGCCTCCTGTGTGGTATTTAATCGAGAAGGGCCGCATAAAGGCGAGTATCGTCGTTATAACATCGAGGGTATTACGCCGGGCGATGATTACGCGGCAATGAAGCAAGCGGTAAGCCGCCGTTTCGATAAGATTGAGGCAGGCGGTAAAATCCCTGACATTCTGTTTATCGATGGCGGACTAGGGCAGTTGCGTATTGCCCAAAAGATAGTGGATGAAAAGTTTGTTCATTTGGATAAAGCACCGCAGCTTATTGGGGTGGCGAAAGGTGAGGGCCGTAAACCTGGGCTTGAAACCTTGATCTTAGGGGATACCGAAACCAGCTTTTCCCTCGAAGGGGATTCGCCAGCACTGCACCTTATCCAACATATTCGTGATGAATCCCATCGATTTGCAATCACTGGCCACCGTAACCGTCGCCAGAAAACCCGTAATACTTCAACATTGGAATCGATTCCTGGTATTGGCCCTAAACGTCGTAAAGCTTTGTTACAGCATTTAGGAGGATTGCAGGAAGTGAAAGGGGCAAGTGTGGCGGAATTAGTCAAAGTACCAGGGATCAGCATAGAAATGGCACAAACCATTCATGATGCATTGCGAGGGTGATAAAATTAAGGCAAGATTGGCGCTGCTTTTGACTAACTGGTTTGATCATGCCGTTTAACTTACCTATAGCATTAACTCTTTTCAGGCTTTTTTTACTGCCCATTTTTGTGGTGCTGTTTTATTTACCCTATGACTGGACCCCTTTTGTTGCCGCATTTACCTTTTGGCTCGCGGCGTTAACGGATGCATTAGATGGTTATGCTGCCCGTAAATTGAAACAATTAACTCGTTTTGGCGCTTTTCTTGACCCAGTCGCTGATAAGTTGATGGTGATTACAGCTTTAGTTTTGTTGGTCGATCAATACGCGAATATCTGGCTGACATTGCCCGCCCTGTTTATGATTGGTCGCGAGATTGTCATTTCAGCGTTGAGGGAATGGATGGCTGAAATTGGTAAACGTGGTACTGTCGCCGTGTCTTGGATTGGTAAATATAAGACGGCTGCGCAAATGGTGGCAATTATTGGGCTGATTTGGCAATACAATCCTTTAATGACTAATGCCGCATTTGTACTGTTATATATCGCCGCTGTATTAACGTTTTGGTCAATGATGAGTTACATTTTAGCCGCTTGGAAAGATCTTACCGCTGAATAGTGCAATAAAAAATCAAAGAGATTATTTAGTGTGCAAGCAGTAAGTTATCGATAAAACAGCGGTTGACACTGGGTGGTAAATCGGTAGAATGCCACCCCGTAGACAAGAGGCAATGTGCAAACAAAGTCTTAACGTTACCAAATATTGATGTTTGATATTAGCTAGGTAATAAAGTGAAATGCTTTGTTTATCTGAGTGACTAGTAAAACAAGATGCGACATTAGCTCAGTTGGTAGAGCGATACCTTGCCAAGGTATAGGTCATCGGTTCGAACCCGATATGTCGCTCCAATATTTTTAAAGTCTAATTCTACTCAACATGAGTTAGCAACTATGGCGCGATGGCAGAATGGCTATGCTGCGGATTGCAAATCCGTCGATCTCGGTTCGACTCCGGGTCGCGCCTCCATAGATTAAAATATTAATGACACGATTCCCGTCGTTAATATCAAGAGTTTGCCCGAGTGGTGGAATCGGTAGACACAAGGGATTTAAAATCCCTCGCTGGTAACAGCGTGCCAGTTCAAGTCTGGCCTCGGGTACCATTATTTTGATAGTGATGGTAAAAATAAAGTCCGAATCTTCAATAGGCTTTATTAAATAGATTTATTAGTGTTAAGCGTTAATGATTTAGAGTTAATAATATTTTTGACATGATTCCCGTCATGAATATTCAGAGTTTGCCCGAGTGGTGGAATCGGTAGACACAAGGGATTTAAAATCCCTCGCTGGTAACAGCGTGCCAGTTCAAGTCTGGCCTCGGGTACCAAAAAAGAAAAAGCCTCGATATTTATATCGAGGCTTTTTTGCATTTAGATTTCTACTTTTAGTCGGCATTCTTTGTGAGGGGTTTAAGGTCAAACTTGACTGACGCACTTAACTTACTGCTTACTTTAGTTCGCAGAGGTCCTTGCGGCGACGCACATCAGGAGAGGCTAATAACCCTAAAATCACACAATAGTGCTACGTTTTAAGCTGATAGTGTCATTTTGAAGTAAGCCAGCAGTTATGCTGGCAGAGAAGTCGAGCGATAAGGTATGGGATTATGTTTGCTGAAAAGCAGATCGTGAGTTTTTAGCTTTGGCTTGTTCTATTTATGCTAGAGATAAAACCTATAAATAGTAAGCCTATAAATAAAACCCTAGGCATAAAAAAACGCCAGTAAAAACTGGCGCTTTTATTCATTTACTCGGTCAGTTTATGCTTGTTAGACAGTGATACTAGTGAATATCAGCTTATTGCCAATCATCGCTATTCCAGCGGTACAGCCAAGTCGCTGCAAGTGGTTTATCGTCTTTCTTAAGCTGTATTCTCAGTTCGGCTACATTGGTACTTTCTGGTTCGAAGCTGATAAATACTCGAGCGCCATTGATGTCTGGGTGGGCGACAATCCGAGACGACAGGATTTTACCTTTGCTGATGCTGGCATCGATGATAATTTTATCAATATCTTGCGGCTTGATGTTACTGAAATCAATAAGTAATTCTTTGCCTTTTGCTAAGACTTGCCCCTTAGTACTGCGGACAACACGTGCTTTTGACGCCGTAGAAGGGCTGTCGTTTGAGGCTGTTATGCGATAGGAGTATTTATAGGGCTGATCCTTTTTCAGTCCGCCTTGCGGCTCCCAATAGGCAACTATGTTGTCGTTGGTTTCAGCATTAGAGGGAATTTCAAGCAACACCAGTTGGCCTTTGCCCCAATCATTGAGGGGTTCAATCCATGCTGAAGGTCGAAGTTGATAGTTCGCACTCAGATCTTGATAGTCTTCAAATTTACGATGGCGCTGGATAAGACCAAACCCCTTTATATCTTCATCGCCAAAAGCACTGATCTGCAGTTTGTTAGGATTATTTAATGGACGCCATAGGCGCTCGCCATTACCGCGATCGATTTGTAGGCCGTCGGAGTTATGTACTTGTGGGCGGTAATCGGGTTTATCTGAGTTATCGAGTCCGCCAAAGAGGAACATAGAGGTCAGCGGTGCAAGACCCACATGCTGGATATCTTTGCGTGGGAATAAGGTTACATCCACTTCGACACGTGATGGTGCGCCGGGATAAATACCAAAACGATAGGCGCCAGTGACACTTTGGCTATCTAGCAGAGCATGAACCACAATTGCCGTCTGATATTTAGATGGACGCTCGACCCAGAAACGCTTAAACAGGGGATATTCTTCACCTTTTGGCTGAGCGACATCAATCGCTAAACCACGATTAGACAAGCCATAGGTTTGCCCTTTAGAGAGCACGCGAAAATAGCTCGCACCTTGAAACATGATAAATTCATCTTTTATTTCATCATCATTGATAGGGTAATGTAAACGCACACCCGCGTATTGGCCCACTTGAGTGATGAGTTTTTCAATGGTGTCGTTAGGGACATCGAATGAAGCTTCTGTTAGCTCAATTGGAATAGCTTTGCTGTTTTCGACCACGTCGATATCGACAAGGTTTTTATAGAGAAAGCCTGGAGCAAAAAGTTGTACCGAAAATTTGGTCGGTGTTCCGCCCCAAATCGCGGCATTTTCTTGGTAATTGATTTTACCATAGGTCGCGAAATCGAGATCAACCAGTTCTTTAGGTGCTTTTTTCGCTTCTTTAAATGGCTTTTGCGACAGTTGTTGAGCGAGTTCAATGACTGTGTCTTGGGAGAATTTTTTAGATTTCTTCTCTGGTGCAGGCGTTGGTGTTGTCTCTGCCGCTGCGGCATTGACGTTGTTTATGCCGACGACATAGACGATGGCGGTCAAGATGACAAAAGGTAGTTTTTTGAGTAATGCCGGATAACCGGTAGGGTAATTCATCATAAGATTCATTCGCAAAATGGAAACTCCTTACTAAAATGACGCTGATTCATAGGCACAATGTATGCTTCAGTCTATCTAATCCCTAAATATTAATAACTTGTCTGCTATAAAATCCTCAGTCGTGGGATTCGAGTAGCTGAGGTAAGGGATAATTTTACCTGCGTAGCTAGAGATTTGTAACATAAATTATGCTTGGCGCTATTTTAGGTGCCGTTCTCAATACTTTGCGGTGTGATTTTACGATAAGTAATAGCAATTGGTACTGCAGTAAAAACTGTCTTGGCTGAGCTAACACTGTTCTCATTGAATTCAGTGGCGTTTTTACACAAAATTGGTGCAGTTGAATCGATAGTGTTAATTAAAAGCTTACAATATCAAATAGTTAATCTTAATTATTGCTAATGAGTGATTCAGGCTCACGGTATTAACTGTGAGCCCATTTAGATATGCTAACGTGGATATTATGACTTGAGTAAGTGCGATAGGTCACTGCCCACAGGAATTAGGATCTCTTGCTGCTCACCACAGAATAAATACGCAGGTTTGTCACCTAAGAGTGATAGTGTGTCTCCTTGTCGCCACAAAGCTGAGCCTTCAACTATGCCGATCACTGGGGTTAATGGGTCGACTTTAGTGAATTCTAATAACCGTTGGGCACGGGTTTCACCATTGTGGCCCGGTGCTTGGTAATTGGAATAGTGTGGATTGAGCTGGAACGGCACTAAGTTTAATGCGTTGAACGAAGGCGGTTCGATGATCGGCATATCATTAGTGGTGCGAATACTCAGTCCCGATACGTTTGAACCCGCGCTCCAGCCGATATAAGGTTTACCAAGGGCGACTTGCTCACGAATAAGCGCGACCAGATCATAACGATATAGTTGGTGTAACAGGTGAAAGGTGTTACCCCCACCGATTAAAATACCATCGGCATCTTTTATTGCTTGTTTAGGGTCTGGATGCTGATGAATACCACTGATATCGAGTTCAAGCTCAGCTAGCCCAGTCACGACAGACGCTAAATAAGTGTCATAACTCATGCTAACCCCTGCATAGGGGATAAAAATCCATTTTTGTGCGTTGGCGGTGAGCGGTTTAATAAAAGGGATCGCGTGGGCAAGATAAGGCGTATCACCGACACGAGAGCTGCTCAGTAGTAGGGCGTTGATTGTCATTTTGTATCCTGAAATCTCGGAGTGTATTGGTATGTTAACAAAGATTAATTCCGATAAACATAGAGAGTTAAAGCAGAATTGCGCCATAGCACGGCTAGCGGTGGTGTTTTTCAAGATAGTGATCCCCACCAAGATGGAGCGTTCTGGGCATTCTACTTCTGTGTGGCATCAATGCAAAAGTCAGAGATTGATGCGCCTTGAATTAAAGCTCTCAGAACGCGATGAAACTCGTATCTTGAGGTTGCTTGGGCATAAGTTTAAGTTTCGATTAATATACTGTCCCTAGACTCTCGGCCATGAAAGGCAGTGTCTATATACGAGAAAAATAACCTATTTTAAAAACTCTTTTCTTTTACCACTTGAATTTCGATGATTTGGACATATTATGTCTTTGAACAAAGTTAAATGGCCTATTCTTGCCCTAAAGGAGCTGAAATGAAGCGTATATTTCTATTGATTGCGACTAACCTAGCTGTGTTGCTAGTAGCCTCAATTGTGATGTCTATTCTAGGCGTGAACACGTCTACTATGGGTGGACTGCTGGTGTTCGCTGCCATTTTTGGATTCGGTGGGGCCTTTATCAGCTTAGCCATTTCAAAATGGATGGCGAAAAAGACCATGGGTTGTGAAGTCATCACTACCCCACGTGACAGTACCGAACGTTGGTTAGTGGAGACGGTTGCCCGTCAAGCTAAGCAAGCAGGGATTAAAATGCCAGAAGTGGCGATTTATCAATCGCCTGACATGAATGCGTTCGCTACTGGTCCAAGTAAAGACAATTCATTAGTGGCTGTCAGTACGGGTCTGTTATATGGCATGAGCCAAGATGAAATTGAAGGCGTATTAGCCCACGAAGTGAGCCACGTAGCTAACGGTGACATGGTGACCTTGACACTGATCCAAGGTGTGGTTAACACGTTCGTGATCTTCGCGGCCCGTGTGGTTGCTGGTATTATCAACAACTTCGTGTCGAGTAATGATGAAGAAGGCGAAGGTTTAGGTATGTTCGCTTACATGGCCGTTGTTTTCGTACTGGATATGCTATTCGGTATCTTGGCTTCAATTATCGTCGCTTACTTCTCACGTATTCGTGAGTATAAAGCCGATGAAGGTGCGGCACGTTTAGCGGGTAAAGGTAAGATGATTGCTGCGCTTGAGCGTTTACGCCAAGGCCCTGAAAGTACGGCAATGCCTGCACAAATGTCAGCCTTCGGTATTAACGGCAAACGTTCAATGGCAGAAATGATGATGAGTCATCCTCCATTAGAGAAACGTATTGCTGCGTTAAGAGCAAGCTAATAGATAGTGAGTTAGATTTTAAGTTTTAAGACTCACAATTTCGGGCTCAAACTTTGGTTTGAGCCCGATTTTTTATGCCTGCCATTTAACTCACATTTGATGAAGCAAAAAGACGCCGCTATGAGAATCATCACACCGCGTTAAATACCATCGCAGGTAAATCGCTGTAGATTCATGCGGGTTGTGCGTTCTGTCTTGATGCAACAAATCATACCTGCAGCAAATTATGCTGCGCTGTTGCCGCAAGGGCACGGTAAACCAGTGTCGTTTGTTTTGCTTTGATATTCCAATGCTGCCAAAACAGCGGCACGCGCATGCGCCGTTCAGGGGTGATCTCAATCAGTATCCCTTTATCGATTAATGGTTTAGCTTGTAAATGCCCAACGAGTCCATAACCTAAACTCAAGTTAATCGCTTCTAAAAAGCTTTCTGAGGAGGGGATCGTATGTTGCCACCATTGCCCTGGCGTCATATTGAAATACTGGGCGAGAAACTTCTCATGCAACTTATCTTTGGTGGAGAATACTACTGCAGGCGCCTTTGCTAACTGAGCTTGGTTGATGGTGTTGAATGACGAGGTGTCACTAAATGATGGAGTATCGCTCAGGTCGCCAAAATAGCGCGCAGCAAATTCGGGTGTGGCCACACACAAATATTCCATGGTGCCTAAAAACTCACTGCTGCAACCCGCCATCGGCACTTCGGTTGTGGTGACACATCCGACCGCTTCACCATTTTTCAATAGATGATGGGTGTAAGACTCATCATCGACAATTAATTCCAATAACCAAGCGTGGCGACTGAACATGCCTGCTAGCGCAGGTAAAAACCACGTGGCCAAACTGTCGGCATTCACAGCGATGCGCACTGTGGTTGGATGGTTGGGATCGTCGGCGTCCATCTCAGCTCTTAATTCACTCTCTAGTAATTGTACCTGTGAATAGTGGCGCAGCAGGCGCTTACCTGTGGGCGTTGCGACCACAGGATTGGAGCGAATAAGCAGTGACTGACCGACTTTTTCTTCAAGTTGTCGAATGCGCTGTGATACAGCCGACTGGGTGATGTGCAGCACTTTAGCGGCGCGATCGAAGCCGCCTTCCGAGACCACAACGGCGAGCGCTTTGAGATTGGCGTATTCCAGCATAGTCATCCTCAAATGAGTGTGTTTGGACGGTTATTAATTTTACTTATGATACATAAAAAACATTAGTTATATTAATTTTGTTGTTTTGACTATGCTAGCGCCTTCTTTGAACATGAGAGGTGATTATGCAAGCGGCATTTATACAGGGTATGGGGATTGGTGGGAGTTTGATTATTGCTGTGGGCGCGCAAAATGCCTTTGTGCTCAAGCAAGGCATCAAGTGCTCATACCCGTTACCGATTGCCTTGCTCTGCTCTATCATCGATGCGCTGATGATCACTGCGGGTGTCGCGGGGCTAGGACATATTATTGAGTCGTTTCCCACTATTAAGCATGTGGCGAGTTTCGGTGGCGCCGCGTTTCTACTCTGGTATGGTGCGAATGCGCTAAAGGCGTCGTTTGTGGCTAAGGGCATTGAGATGGATCAAGCCGATAATGCGGACACATTTAAGAAAGCCGTATTGACGACGCTTGGGATTAGTTTGCTTAATCCGCATTTGTATCTTGATACTGTGGTGTTGCTCGGCAGCATTAGCACTCAATTTGATGATTTTGATCGGCCTTGGTTTGGCGCGGGTGCCGTACTGGCATCATTTATTTGGTTTTTTGGCTTAAGTTTTGGTGCGCGTTTGTTAGCGCCCATTTTTACTCGCCCAGCGGCATGGCGTTATCTTGACCGTTTTATTTGGTTAACCATGTGGAGCATTGCCGCTGCGATTATTTGGCCCTATGTAGCAGGATAACCGGTGTTGGGATGCCATAGAATACGGGCATAGCTGAATACTTTTGCGGTTTTTTTGCTCGGTTAGACCGTATCTTGTGATATGAAAGTGAAAATTTTTCATGAAAAAGGTCCTGATTTCAGGACCTTTTCGTTATCGATTGCCGATTATTTATTCAGGCTACCAAGTTCAACTGACACGTTTACACTTTTGTGCCGATTAAAGCAGCAGCTTGAAGCCTTGTATTCATCGTCATATCTGTCATTAACCCGCGATTTGCGCGAGTACGACTTCATGGTGATCTTTGGTTTTAAACTTATCGAATACGTGGGCGATGGTGCCGTCGGTATTGATAAGGAAGCTTAATCTGTGGATGCCATCATAGGTTTTTCCCATGAATTTCTTTTCACCCCAGACCCCAAAAGCGTCGGCGACACTGTGGTCTTCATCGCTCAGTAAAGTGAAGTTGAGTGCTTGTTTTTCAGCAAATTTAGCCAGTTTAGCCACAGGATCTGGGCTAATGCCAAATACAGTGACATTATGACTATCGAGCTCGGCTTTACTGTCACGTAGACCGCAGGCTTGAACTGTGCAACCCGGCGTTGATGCTTTCGGGTAAAAATACACTAAAACAGGGCCTTGCTTAAGGCTGTCTGCCAGCGATACTGAGTTGCCATGTTGATCTTGCAGTGTAAAGTGAGGCGCTTTTGCCCCAGCCGTTAAGGTATTCATCTATTATCCTCTGTCCTCTAAGATGGCAGTGCCTTCCATACGACGAATAGTACAATCTAAGGTCATATCTTGGGCGAGCTGATAGATACTCTGTTCGAGCTTTTCTAGTTCAACTTTTTCAGGAATATTAATGGTTAGCGACACATTTTGCGTTTGCTCACCACCGGGGAGTTCCTCAGAAAATGAACGTACTGCGGCAAGATCTAATGACCTGTCAGCAAGGAACTGGGTAATGCGTTTAATGGTGCCGCGTTGGTCTTTACCCGTGAAGCGTACTTCGAGGCGAGAAAGGTAGTTTTGTGGTGTGTGTTTAGAGGTGCGTTTCATCACCGTCAGCAGTTCTAACTCAACGCTGAGACTGGGGAACATACTTTCAATTTTCGTTATTGATGCCCACGAGCCTGACAACATCATAATCAGGGTAAATTCGTTACCAAATAATGCCATACGGCTGTCGACGATATCGCAGTCACAGTCACTGGCAAGTCGAGCTAGTTTACTTACAAGTCCAGGACGGTCGAGACCCATCGCTGTTACGACCAGGAAATTGGTCATGAATTTTCCTCACTTTTTCGATATCATAGAGCGAAAACTCAGGGTTAAAGCTGAGTTTTTGTGCGGGATGTAATGCTACCATAACTAATTCAATTTGAGAGCCCCGTTAATGCTTGTCATTAGTGGTTGGCATCAGTACCATAGCGAATCCTGAAATCTTGGGGAAAGTCAGATGATAAACGGAAGCATCGTAGCCTTAATCACGCCAATGAACAGTGATGGCTCAGTAGATTTTGCAAGTCTTGAAAGGTTAGTCGAATTCCATATTGACCAAGGCACAGATGCCATTGTGGCCGTTGGTACTACTGGCGAGTCAGCGACTCTGCCTATGCCTGAGCATGTAGCGGTCGTTTCACAAACCGTTAAATTTGCTGCGGGACGTGTTCCTGTCATTGGTGGCAATGGCGCCAATGCCACATCTGAAGCCGTTGAGCTCACCAAGTCCTTATCTAAGGTGGGTGTTGCCGCTATGCTTGGCGTAACGCCATATTATAATAAGCCAACGCCTAAGGGATTGATTGCGCATTATAAAGCTGTGGCCGCTAGCACAGATATTCCACAAATTCTTTATAATGTTCCAGGCCGTACTGCCGTTGATATGCTGCCAGAAACTGTTGCCGAGCTTGTTAGCGTGAGCAACATTATTGGTGTAAAAGAGGCGACCGGTGACTTATCCCGTGTAAAACGTCTGCGCGAACTGTGTGGCGACGATTTCCTCTTGTATAGCGGTGATGATGCCACTGCCAGAGAGTTTTTACTCTTAGGTGGAAATGGCGTAATTTCTGTTGCTAACAACATAGTACCAAAGGCTTTTAAAGCTATGTGTGATGCGGCGCTCGCGGGCAATGGCGAGTTGGCTCAGAGCATAGATACCCCGCTGCGCGGTTTGTATAGCACACTGTTTTGTGAAGCCAACCCTATCCCAGTAAAATGGGCTGCCCATCGTATGGGTTTGATTGAATGTGGCCATATTCGTTTACCTTTGACTGAACTTTCTGAGCAATGTCATGGTCTGTTGATAGAAGCAATGACTCGTGCCCAGATAGAGGTTAAATAATTAATGTTAAAGAAAGTCACTCCACTGATCTTAGTTGCTGCAGTTGCAGCCTGTAGTTCGCCACTTGATCGCCGCCAAGCGAACGGTAACGACGACTATGTTCAGGCCGAGCAAGCGCCTTTGCTTAAGATCCCCGCGGGATTAAAAACGCCACCCTACAATAAAGAATTCGATGTACCAGCACTGGGTTCTAAAGTGAATGCTTCGCTGTATGGCAAAAACTTAGATATCCGTCCGCCACTGCAAGTACTGCCAATGGCGGAAGGTACTCATGTGGAAGAGGGCAGTGACAACATTAAAATCGTGGTTGAATCCATCGACAATGCTGTGGATTTGAAGCAAGAAATCTTCACAAACTTAGATGGTTTCTTTGCTCAAAAAGGTATTGCTGTTCGTAGCCGTGATTTTGACAAAGGCAACATAGAAACCGATTGGATTGAAAGCCGTGAAGTGATTGAATCGAGCATGTGGGGTGCGGATAAAGTTTATCTGTTGCGCCAACGCTATCGTTTTGACGTGGAAACGCGTCCACATGGTCGCACTGCCAATATCGTTATTCACTTAGTTGAACACGAAGAGTTCTACGACGATAAAGCGCAACAAGTTTTATTAAGCGGTGAAGATAAGCAAAGATACACTATTGATATGCTGAACAGCGCCATTGCGTATATCAGCGTTAAGCGCGACCAAGCGATCCAATCGAATCGTTTGAAGCAAACCTTAGGTATTAATGTTGATCTCGTAACACCTGAAGAAGGTAAAGCTTACTGGTCTGCTAAAGCCTCTTACAAGCAAGTGTGGGATCGTCTACGCATAGTGCTACCAGAAATGGGCTTTGAAATTGCCGATATGGATAGTGCTAAAGGATTGTACTTTATCAAGTTTGACGATAACTCTGGTTTCTGGAGTTCATTGTGGGGCGAAGATAAGTTAGCACTGAAAGAAGGTAGCTACCGTTTACTGCTTGAAGATGGTGATACTCCAGAAGAAACGAAAATCTTCCTTCGCGATAACGAAGATCAGCCATTAAGCGATGAAGTAGTTAGCAATGTGTACCAGTCACTGTCAAACCTTATGAAAGAAGAACGTCAAATACGTTAATTTCAGCAGTTGACTAGAAAAGGGCGAATTATCGCCCTTTTTTATTGGCTGCAATTTGAGTTTTAAGCAGGGGATTGTCGATTATCTAGGCGATCTGTGTTGCAGAATTAAATTATCTATATACCAATCTTTTTCAAATGGTTTTAGTGATAAATGTTGATTTAGTGGCAATAAGTAAAATTAATCACTTAACAACCTTGTTATCGTACTGCATTCTGGCAACTCTGCCATTGATATCGCCAAGGACACTTAATCATACATATTTTGCGCTATCAGCGTAATTTGTAAGAAAAAGTAAAACGTATTGATGCGATGATGTGAGTGAGTAAACTAGCCGTCATTAATGCGAGTCATTCCTTGGAAGCCCGATGAAAAAAATTATTCTAATAATCGCCATATTGGCCGCGGCATGGTTTGGATACCAAGCCATGCAACCGCAAGAGATTACTGTAGCCCAGATTAAACTCATACCTAATGTAGTGATTGCCACTGCCGCTATGGCGCCCATTCGCGATGAAGTTGAAGCTATTGGTAGCAATAAAGCCGCAGAATCTGTAACGATAACGCCTAAAGTCACCGACATGGTGATAGCGCTTAAATTTGATGACGGCGACATTGTTAAAAAGGGCGAGTTATTAGTCCAACTGCAAAATGCTGAGCAGATCGCTAAGGTTAAAGCCGCGCAAGTCAAAGTCATTGATAATCAACGTGAATTAGCTCGGATCAGTTCGTTGGTGACTAGCCGCACTGTGGCCGAGTTAGAACGCGACAGATTACAAACCCTTATTGATACCACCCGTGCCGAGCTCGAACAGGCGCAATCATCACTCAATGATCGCAGTATTCTGGCGCCTTTTAATGGCCGTTTAGGTTTACGTCAAATCAGTGTGGGCAGCTTAGTGTCACCCGGCACTGTAATTACGACATTGGATGATATTTCTACCATTAAGCTCGATTTTTCAGTGCCAGAGCGCTTTATTCAAGATTTAGAACTAGGTAAAAAGGTTGAAGCCAAAGCGGTCGCTTTCCCTGATGTGACTTTCAAAGGTGTGGTGACATCGATTGATAGCCGCGTGAATCCAACCACGCGCACAGTGATCGTTCGCGCCGAAATCCCCAATCCTGAACTGCGTTTATTACCGGGCATGTTGATGAAGGTCAAACTCATCAAGCGTAGCCGCGAGGCCTTGATGTTGCCTGAATCTGCCATTATCCCGATCCAAAACAGCCATTATGTTTACAGCGTCAATGCTGACAAGGTGATTGAACGTAAACAAGTCACTATTGGTATTCGCACCCGTGGCTGGGTGGAGATCTTAGATGGTTTAGCCTTGGGCGAAAACGTAGTGATCCGCGGCTTACTGAAAGTTCATCCTGGGGATAAAGTGCAAACTGAGTTCGCGGAAAAGTTTAGTTATCTTGCCGATACGAACGCGGAGCCAAGTGTATGATCCTTACTGATCTCTCGGTCAAACGTCCCGTATTTGCCTCAGTGATCAGCTTGTTGCTGGTCGCTTTCGGGCTTGTCTCCTTTGATAAATTACCCCTGCGCGAATACCCGAATATAGATCCGCCAGTGGTATCTATCGACACGAATTACCGCGGTGCCAGTGCTGCCGTGGTGGAAAGCCGCATTACCCAATTGATCGAAGACAGGATCAGTGGCGTCGAAGGCATTCGTCACGTGAGTTCATCGAGCAGTGATGGCCGCTCATCGGTTACCTTAGAGTTTGATATTAGTCGTAATATTGAAGATGCAGCTAACGATGTGCGCGACAGGATCTCAGGTTTACTCGACAATTTACCCGATGAAGCTGATCCCCCAGAAGTACAAAAGGCCAATGGCAGTGATGAAGTGATCATGTGGCTCAATCTTGTGTCAGATCAAATGACGACCCTAGAATTGACCGATTACACCAACCGTTATTTGTCGGACCGCTTTTCGGTGGTCGATGGTGTGGCGCGGATGCGTATTGGTGGTGGTAAGGTTTACGCCATGCGCGTTTGGCTTGACAGACAAGCCTTGGCCTCTCGCAGTTTAACGGTTGCCGATGTTGAGGCCGCGCTCAGAGCTGAGAACGTCGAGTTACCTGCTGGTTCGATAGAGTCGAAGGAGCGGCACTTTACAGTGCGACTGGAGCGGGGTTATCGCACTGCCGAAGATTTCGCAAATTTAGTGATCACCCAAGGGGAAGACGGTTATTTAGTCAAACTGAGCGATGTCGCACGGGTGGAAATTGGCTCTGATGAAGAGCGGATTATGTTCCGTGGCAACAAAGAGGCAATGATAGGTTTAGGCGTGTCTAAACAGTCAACCGCCAATACGTTAGAAGTGGCGCGCGCAGTGAACGCGCTGGTTGACAAAATCAACCCGACCTTGCCAGCGGGGATGTCGATTAAACGCAGCTACGATAGCTCAGTGTTTATCGAAGCCTCGATTAAAGAAGTGTATCAAACCCTGTTCACTGCGATGATTTTAGTGATTATCGTGATTTATCTGTTCCTTGGCAGTGTGCGCGCTATGTTGATCCCTGCGATCACTGTGCCTGTGTCTCTGCTCGGCACCTTTATTGTGCTGTATGCGCTAGGTTATACCATTAACCTCTTGACCTTATTGGCAATGATCCTCGCCATTGGTATGGTGGTGGATGATGCGATTGTGATGCTGGAAAACATCCATAGACGTATCGAGGAAGGAGATTCACCACTCAAAGCTGCTTTTCTCGGTGCGCGTGAAGTGGCTTTTGCTGTCATCGCGACCACACTCGTGTTGGTCGCGGTATTTATGCCAATCACTTTCCTTGAGGGTGATTTAGGTAAACTCTTTAAAGAGTTTGCCGTGACCATGAGTGCGGCTGTCCTGTTCTCTAGCCTAGTGGCGCTCACACTCACGCCCATGATGTGCTCTAAGTTGCTTAAGCCGAGCTCGCAGGATTCTTGGTTGGTGCGTAAGGTCGACGGCATAATGACAAAAGTGTCCAACCGATACCAATTGTCCTTAAAATCCGCCATGGCCCACCCGATATTGGTGTCGATTCTGGTGTTAGTCGCATTAGGTTCTAGTGTCTATTTAGTCCAAAAAGTACCGCAAGAATTTGCACCACAGGAAGACCGTGGTTCGTTATTCTTGATGGTCAATGGGCCACAGGGCGCGAGTTACGAATACATAGAATCCTATATGAATGAAGTGGAAAACCGCTTGATGCCATTGGTCGAAACGGGTGATATCAAACGTCTGCTCATTCGTGCCCCCCGTGGCTTTGGCCGCGCGGCGGATTTCTCTAACGGTATGGCAATCATAGTACTGGAAGACTGGGGCAAACGTCGTCCAGTAAAGGAAGTTATCGTCGACATTAATAAGCGTCTTGCCAATCTCGCCGGAGTGCAAGCGTTCCCTGTAATGCGCCAAGCCTTTGGTCGCGGCGTAGGTAAACCTGTGCAATTTGTGATTGGTGGACCTAGCTACGAAGAGCTTGCCCGCTGGCGCGATATCATGATGCAAAAGGCGGCACAGAATCCTAAATTATTGGGATTAGATCACGATTATAAAGAGACTAAGCCTCAACTTCGTGTCGTCATCGACAGAGACAGAGCGGCGAGCCTTGGGGTGTCGATTTCAAACATTGGTCGTACGTTGGAATCCATGTTGGGCTCACGCTTAGTGACGACGTTTATGCGTGACGGTGAAGAATACGATGTGATCGTTGAAGGCGAGCGCGATAATCAAAATACTGCGGCGGATCTGCAAAATATCTATGTTCGTTCCGAGCGCAGTCAGGAGCTTATTCCGCTGTCTAACTTAGTGACTGTGGAGGAGTTTGCCGACGCCAGTTCGCTGAACCGTTACAATCGTATGCGTGCGATCACCATAGAAGCCAGTTTAGAAGATGGTTATAGTCTAGGTGAAGCCCTTGATTATATGAATCAATTGGCGCGTACCTATTTGCCAGCGGAAGCGGTGATTAGCTACAAGGGCCAATCTCTCGATTATCAAGAGTCGGGTAGCTCTATGTACTTCGTATTCATCCTCGCACTGGGGATTGTATTCCTCGTGCTCGCGGCGCAGTTTGAGAGTTATATCCACCCTGTGGTGATCATGCTTACTGTGCCGCTGGCTACCGTCGGCGCCTTAATTGGTTTGTGGCTTACGGGGCAGAGTCTTAATATTTACAGTCAGATAGGCATTATTATGCTGGTCGGGTTAGCCGCGAAAAATGGCATCTTGATTGTCGAGTTTGCTAACCAATTGCGGGATAAAGGCGTTGATTTTGATAAGGCTATTATTCAAGCGTCAGCGCAGCGGTTACGACCTATCTTAATGACAGGGATCACCACTGCTGCTGGTGCCGTGCCATTGGTATTGGCGGTAGGCGCGGGTGCTGAAACTCGTTTTGTGATTGGTGTAGTGGTGTTGTCGGGGATTTTACTGGCAACCTTATTCACTATCTTCGTGATCCCCGCCGCTTATGGACTGTTTGCCCGCAACAGCGGATCGCCCGAAGCTATCGCCCAACAGTTAGAAAAAGAATTAGCCCAAGACTAACGCCTAACACCGGCTGATGTTGAAAGCACACGAAAGTCCACATATATAGGCGCTTGGTATTCATCAAGCGCCTTATTTTTCGCCATTCGAACCTCGTTTTAGCCCTTGCCCTTGAAAAGCAAATTTGGAGCCCCATTTAGTAAACACTAAGCGTTACTTTTACCAAATTGCGTAACAAATAAAGGAAAATTTCATGTCACAACAAGAAACTCATGGTTTTCAAACAGAAGTCAAACAGCTGTTGCATTTGATGATCCATTCTTTGTATTCCAACAAAGAAATTTTCTTGCGTGAACTGGTCTCCAACGCTGCGGATGCGGCGGACAAGCTGCGTTATCTGGCGTTGACCAATGACGCACTCTATGAAGGCGACGGTGAACTGCGAGTCCGTATCAGTGCCGATAAAGAAAAAGGCACTGTGACCATCGAAGACAACGGTGTGGGTATGACCCGCGACGGCGTGATTGAGCATTTAGGCACAATCGCAAAATCAGGCACCGCTGATTTCTTTAAGAATCTATCGGGCGAATCCTCAAAGGATTCACAGTTAATCGGTCAGTTCGGTGTCGGTTTCTATTCGGCTTTTATCGTGGCTAAAAAAGTCACTGTTCGCACTCGCGCTGCCGGTCATAAGGCCGATGAAGCCGTATTGTGGGAATCAGAAGGCGAGGGTAACTTCACCGTTGATACCATCACTAAGGCGAGCCGTGGTACTGAAATCACGCTGCACCTACGTGATGAAGAAAAAGAATTTGCCGATGATTGGCGCCTGCGTTCGATCATCACTAAATACTCAGATCATATCTCTGTGCCAGTCGAAATGTGGCAAGAAGGCTCGCCAGAGCGTGATGGTCCTGATGGCGAAAAAATTCCTGCGACCGAAGGTCAATGGAAAGTCATGAACAAAGCCACGGCTTTGTGGATGCGCAATAAAGCTGACATCAGTGATGAAGAGTATCAAGAGTTTTACAAACACATTTCCCACGATTACACCGACGCACTACTGTGGAGTCATAATCGGGTAGAAGGTAAGCAAGAATACACTAACCTATTGTATATTCCTGCAAAAGCGCCTTGGGATATGTGGAATCGCGACCGTAAACACGGCCTAAAACTGTTTGTGCAACGTGTGTTCATCATGGATGACGCCGAGCAATTTATGCCATCTTATCTGCGCTTCGTGCAGGGCTTAATTGACTCAAACGATCTGCCGCTGAACGTATCCCGCGAAATTCTGCAAGATAACCACGTGACCAAAGCGATGCGTACTGGTATCACCAAACGTGTGCTTGGCATGCTGGAAAAACTGGCGAAAGACGATGCGGAAAAATATCAACAGTTCTGGGCTGAATTTGGTCAAGTGCTGAAAGAAGGGCCTGCGGAAGATTTCGCCAACCGTGAACGTATCGCGGGCTTATTGCGTTTTGCCTCGACCCACACGGGCAGTGCTGCGCCGACTGTGTCACTCGATGACTACATCAGCCGCATGAAAGAAGGTCAAACTAAGATTTATTACATTGTTGCCGACAGCCATGAAGCCGCTGCTAACAGCCCACATTTAGAGTTGTTACGTAAGAAAGGCATTGAAGTCTTACTGATGTCAGAGCGTATCGACGAGTGGCTAATCAACCACTTAACTGAGTACAAAGAGAAACAACTGCACTCAGTGACCCGTGGTGATTTAGAACTTGGCGAGCTGGAAGATGCATCTGAAAAAGAAGCGCAAGAAAAGCTTGAGCAAGAATCGGTAGCTTTAGTTGAACGCATTAAAGCGGCATTAGGCTCAACCGTTGCGGATGTGAAAGTCACGTCACGCTTAACCGATACCCCAGCCTGTGTGGTGGCGGGTGAAGGCGAAATGTCGACTCAGATGATCAAGCTGATGCAAGCTGCGGGTCAACCTGTGCCAGAAGTGAAGCCGACATTTGAGATCAACCCAGCGCACCCATTAGTATCGCGCTTAAATGATCTTCAAGATGAAGCCGCCTTCGCGGATTGGTCAAATCTGCTGCTGCAACAGGCGCAATTATCTGAAAAAGGTAGCCTTGCGGACCCATCGGCCTTTATCAAGCTGATGAACCAAATGTTACTGGCTAACATGAAGTAAATGACTATCGGGGCCCTTCTTTGAACGGCCCCGATATTGTTTCTAGTGCAGGAAGAGTGGTTTGCGCCTAGCCTGTCACTCAATCCGTTAGCGGTAAGACTCGATTTTAAGACTTGGTTCTAACGCTTAGTTTTAAAAGAATAAGGCCTCCCATGATAGAGGCCTTAAATGTTAAGGGAATACTATGGATAATATCCTCAGTCTGACTAAAGACAATATTCAGCAAGTGGTTGACGCCTCGATGCAACAGATCGTGGTGTTAGCATTTTGGGCACAGCCGCAGGAACAAAGTGTGGCTATGCTGCACACCTTAGAGAAAATTGCCGCGCAAAATGCGGGTCGATTCGTGCTCGCAAAAGTTGACTGTGAAGCCGAATTAGAAATTGCCAATTACTTTCGCATTCAAAGTCTACCGACCACGTTAGTATTGGATAAAGGTCAGCCTGTAGATGGTTTTGCTGGCCTGCAAGATGCGGCGCAAGTCACGGCTATGCTGGATAAATATTTACCGCCTATGTGGCAGTTACAGTTAGCACAGGCCAAAGCATTGCTCGCCTTGAGTCAAGTCAGTGCAGAGGATCTTGCTACTGCGGCTGTGTTGCTTAAAGAAGCACATACAGGGTCAAATCAAGCGGGTGAGGTGAGTCTAGTGCTTGCCGATGTGTATCTGATGCAGGGCGAATTAGTGTTAGCACAAGCCATGCTTGAGAAGGTAGGGCTTGCTGACCAAGATGGTTACTACCAGAGTTTAAAAGCTAAGCTCGCACTTGCCTTAGATGCGGCGGATACCCCTGAAATTCGCGATTTGCAGCGAAAGTTTGAGCAAAATCCAACAGATTTAGTGTTATTACTCGAGCTGAGTAAGGCATTGCATGCTGCCCACCGCGATGATGAATCATTAGAACTGTTATTCGGTGTGCTAAGTAAAGATTTAGGTGCTGAAAATGGCACAGTAAAACAAGTGTTTATGGAAGTATTAACGGCACTTGGCCAAGGTAATCCCATAGCCAATCAATACCGCCGTAAGCTCTATACTTTGCTCTATTAATGAAAAAAATCGCTTAGTAACCGCAGTTTATTTGCGGTTTCTGAGGCTAAAGTCGAAGCTAAAACCCTTCTCAATGGCGGCCAGATGTGCGAAGATCGCCGCCCTAAGAAGAATATCAATGCGAAAAGAGGACTCTTGAGATGCGCATTATCCTATTGGGCGCCCCAGGTGCCGGTAAAGGTACCCAGGCCCAGTTCATTATGGAACAGTATGGTATCCCACAAATTTCCACTGGTGATATGTTACGTGCCGCGGTAAAAGCGGGTACTCCACTGGGTTTGGAAGCGAAAAAAGTGATGGATGCTGGTCAACTGGTTTCTGATGATCTGATCATCGGTCTGGTTAAAGAGCGTATCGCACAGGAAGACTGTGTTAAAGGTTTCTTGTTAGACGGTTTCCCACGTACCATCCCACAGGCGGATGCGATGGCGGCAAACGGTATTAGCATTGATCACGTGATTGAAATCGACGTGCCAGACGAAGAAATCGTTAAGCGCATGAGCGGTCGCCGTGTTCACCCAGGTTCTGGCCGTGTTTACCATGTGGTTTTCAATCCACCTAAGGTGGAAGGTAAAGACGACGTGACGGGCGAAGATTTAGCTATTCGTCCAGATGATGAAGAAAGCACTGTGCGTAAACGCCTCGCGATTTATCACGAGCAAACTAAGCCGCTGGTTGAATACTACGGTAAAGTGGCTGCCGCTGGCCAAACTCAATACAACAAGTTTGACGGTACTCAATCGGTTGCGGCCGTGAGTGAGCAGTTAGCTAGGGTGTTGAAATAACCGAATAAAGGTTAATTTACGAGAACAAGTTCTCATATTAAGAAAAAGCCTGCCGATGCAGGCTTTTTTTATGGGTATCGCAATGTTAGCCTCCAAGTGAACTTCATTAACCATGAGCCTAACGTTGAATCCTTCCCCTGCTTTTGGTGTGTTATTGGTTAACCTCGGCACGCCTGATCAACCTAGTCCTAAGGCCGTTAAACGCTTTTTAAGGCAGTTTTTAAGTGATCCGCGTGTCGTCGATTTATCGCCGTGGATTTGGCAACCGCTGCTGAACGGTATTATCCTCAACACCCGTCCGGCTAAAGTCGCGAAACTTTACCAAAGCGTGTGGACGCCAGAAGGTTCGCCCTTGATGGTGATAAGTGAGCGCCAAGCACAAAAACTGGCGGTGGACTTAAGTGCAACCTTTAACCAGACCATCCCGGTTGAACTGGGTATGAGTTACGGCAATCCCTCCATCGATGCGGGATTTGAACGCCTGAAAGACCAAGGGGCAGAGCGCATTATTGTGCTGCCTTTGTATCCCCAATATTCCTGCTCGACGGTGGCAAGTGTGTTCGATGCCGTTGCCCGTTATCTTAAAACTGTGCGTGACATGCCGCAGGTTCGCTTTAATAAAGACTATTTTGACCATAGCGCTTATATTGCTGCGCTGGCACACAGTGTGACGCGCCACTGGAAAACCCATGGGCAGGCCGACAAGTTGCTCTTGTCATTTCACGGTATTCCACTGCGTTATGTGAAAGAGGGCGATCCTTACCGCGAGCAGTGTTTTGTCACGGCTAAACTGTTGGCGCAAAAACTTGAGCTGAGCGAGTCGCAATGGCAAGTGTGCTTCCAATCGCGCTTTGGCCGCGAAGAATGGTTAACGCCCTACGCCGATAAATTACTGGCCGAGTTACCTGCGCAAGGGATCAAAAGTGTCGATGTGATTTGCCCTGCGTTTGCGACCGATTGCCTCGAAACCTTAGAAGAAATCTCCATTGGCGCTAAGGAAACCTTTTTGCATGCGGGTGGCAGCGACTATCGGTTTATCCCTTGTTTGAACGACGATGAGTTACACATTGAATTATTACGGCAATTAATCCAAGAACAAGCGGTATCTTGGGCCCATACCCAAGCCACCTGAAGATACGAGTTTCAGAGCGCCTAGGGTGATTCAATTCAAGGCGCATCAATGACAGAATGTCGGCCACCTTTTGAATTGATGCAACACGGAAGTGAAGTGCCCTAGGCGCTCCGTCCCGGCGTTTTTTAACGCACTTTATACTGTGTTGACTATTTTTAACTTAGCCCACTAGGTCTGCAAATAGCCGCCTTGCCTAAAGTGCGTTAAATTCCCGCTGAATCCTGCATCTTCAGGTTGTTTGGGTATTGGAGCACTGGCTTCGAACTGATTTTGTGATAGAATCTGCGCCCTTCCGGCTAAGGGGTGGTTTTTTTGTCTCGCTAGCCTAGACTCAATATTTTTAGGATGCTGCTTGGCTTGACCGCCTCGGCAGACGCCAATTAGCATGGATGCCAGGAAAAGAGAGCCACTATGAAGTTTCCCGGTCAGCGTAAATCTAAACATTATTTTCCGGTTAAAACCCGAGATCCGCTGCTTGAACAGCTGACTCAACAGCCTCAGCCGTTTGCGACCTATATCAGCGGTATTGATCAAACCTTAGTGGATATCGAAGCGAAAGTGGAAGACGAATTGCTGAGCCGTTATGGCTTGCCCAAAGGCAATTCTACCTTGATCAATGATGAACAGGCCCACAGACTCTACACTGAGTTAAAAATTCATGGTTTGATTAGCGATGAATTTGCTGGTGGCACGATTGGTAACACAGTGCACAACTATTCTATTCTGGCCGATGACCGTTCAGTGCTGTTTGGGGTTATGAGTCAGAATATTGAAGTGGGCAGTTACGCCTACCGCTATTTATGTAATACATCTTCTAAAGTCGACCTTAACTTTCTACAACCTGTAGATGGTCCTATCGGTCGCTGTTTTACCCTGATTTCTGAGTGCGGCGAGCGAACATTTGCTATCAGCAAAGGCGCTATGGATAAACTCACACCTGAATTTATCGATAAAGACGTGGTGCAGGGCAGTTCAGCCTTAGTGTTGACCGCGTATTTGATGCGCGCCAGTGATGGCGACCGTATTACCGATGCGGCCATGTGCGCTATCGAATATGCAAAAGCCGCCGAAGTTCCCGTGGTATTAACCTTAGGCACGCGTTTCTTGATTGAAGAAGATCCACAATGGTGGCAAAACTTCATCAAAGAACATGTCACCATTTTGGCGATGAATGAAGACGAAGGTGAAGCCTTAACGGGTTCACGGGATCCTCTGCTTGCCAGTGAAAAAGCCTTGGAATGGTGCGATATGGTATTAACCACAGCGGGTCCAATCGGGCTTTATACTGCGGGTTATACCGAGGACTCAGAAAAACGCGAAACGACGCACACCTTGTTGCCGGGCGCTATCCCTGAATTTAATCGTTATGAATTTTCCCGTCCAAAGCTTAAAAGTGACTGTGAAACACCAATCAAAGTGTTTGCCCACATTTCACCTTACATGGGCGGCCCTGAAAAAATCGGTAACACTAATGGCGCTGGCGATGGCGCATTATCGGCGTTATTGCACGATCTGGCGGCCAATACTTTCCACAAGACTAACGTGCCAGGCTCAAGTAAACATAAGCGCGATGGCCTGTGTTATTCCTCGTTCTCTCAAGTGTGTAAGTACGCTAACCGCGTCGCCTATGAAGTCTTAGCTCAGCATAGCCCGCGTTTATCCCGTGGTTTACCTGAGCGCGAAGATAGCTTAGAAGAATCCTACTGGGAAAGATAAGTCGATAGCTGTATTGGTATTAAGCTAACTGATTTACGCTAGGGCAATAACGGCAAACCGTTGTTGCCCTTATTTTTATAGCGTTTATCAATAATCAATTAACTAAGCATTAATTTTAACTACAGGCAGTTGCGAATAAATGTTAACGTTAGTCGGGTTCAGGTAGTCCAAATACAGCGATAATTTAAGGTGGAATTTTCGGTGAAAGCGCAAATCTTAAGAGAAATGAAGGTACTCACGGCCATAGAGCCTGAGTTCGAAGTGCAACGTCGTGTCGCGTTTATTAAAACCAAACTAAAAGAAGCGCGTAGTAAGGCATTGGTATTAGGGATCAGCGGTGGGGTGGATTCTTCTACTGCTGGGCGTTTGTGTCAGTTGGCGGTGGACAGTTTAAACCAAGAAAATGGCCAAGGCGGTTACCAGTTTATCGCTGTGCGATTACCCTATCAGATCCAAAAAGATGAGCATGAGGCGCAATTAGCCTGTCAGTTTATTCAGCCCTCTAAGTTGGTCACTGTGAATGTGCATCAAGGTGTTGATGGCGTGCACAGCGCTACCGTTGCCGCGTTAGTCGAAGCTGGATTGCCTTTGCCCGATGTGGCGAAGGTTGATTTTGTGAAGGGTAACGTCAAAGCCCGTATGCGGATGATAGCGCAATACGAACTCGCCGGACTCGTGGGCGGGCTTGTGGTGGGGACAGATCACAGCGCCGAAAATATCACAGGTTTTTACACTAAATGGGGCGATGGTGCCTGCGATTTAGCGCCATTATTTGGTCTTAACAAACGCCAAGTTCGCCAACTCGCCGCGTATCTTGGTGCGCCAGAATCGTTAGTCTATAAAGCGCCGACCGCGGATTTAGAAGACAATAAACCGTTACTTGAAGATGAAGTCGCGCTTGGCTTAACCTATGCGCAAATCGATGATTTCCTTGAGGGTAAAGACGTTGGCAAGGCGGTTGAGGACAAGTTGATTGGTATTTATAAGGCGACGCAGCATAAACGTCAGCCTATTCCAACCATTTACGACTAACCCTGAATCGTCCTTGAATATGCACTCGTTTGAACTCTGTTCACGAGTGCTTTTTTATGCCTTTGTTATTTGGTGACTAATGCTGTGGTGACAGCCGTTACCACAATCATAATGGAATTATTCACTGTGTTGGGGCTCTGGCGTTGCTAAGTGTTGCCGTGTCAGGGCGATCTGTTGGTTTGGGTACTGGCGATAATCCAAATAGGGCGTGAGTAAAAAATGCTGTCCTAGCGAAGATGGCAGCTTAAGTGCGGTTATAGATTTATTTTGGGCAGTTAAATGCTGCGCACCGAAATCGTTCACGGACATGGTGAGCTCTAAAGCATTTGCAGCTACTTGCCCCGCAATGAGATGAATCTTAGCGTTTGCCATCAGATCTATAGCGCCTATGCAGATCATTTCATTTTGCTTAAGTAACACTTGGTCACGATAGCTGCGCCAATCATCTCCAACCGTACTTATTTTGGCCATAATAGTGAAGATCTTACGCCAATGATTGCCATTTAGAACCATGAGAGCCCCGACAGCATCTGGCTGAGTGTAATGCCAGCCGTCAGGTATCAGCGGCGCGGTAGGAAGATAGTAGGCGAACCTAGCGTGTGGATTACCGATTATCATCGAGAGCGTATAAGTTTCGTTGGAATAAGACTATTTTCGATCCTAACCCGATTAAGGCCTATGCGGCTAATAAAATTGCGAGATGAGTAAATTGGGGTGACTAAATAGGAGTGATTAAATTGTACTGCTTACACTAGTAGATTTTATCGCGGTAAAACGTTTGAAGGATGTTTTTATCTACCCGTATAATCTAGTTGCACATTTTATTTTCATGTAGGAACAGCGATGAAGGCCATCATCATAGGTTCGACAAAACACCTATTTTTAGCTGCAGTGTATGCAAGTACTGGCATAGTGGTGGCGTTACTCGCGACAGGGATCTATTTTCTTAATGCGCGCCCTGAGCTGTCACTTTGGCATACGGTCGAGCTAAAAAATGAGTTCCATTACAATACCAAACTTGCCAATTTTAATGAGTACTTAGCGCTAGAAGACCGCTTATTCGCCGAAGTTGAGCGCAAAGTTGTACAGAAGATTCCCGCCAATGAATTTTCTCCAGTGAACCGCTATGTCAAAAATAGCTTATCTGATCCTGCCCATTGGCCACAAAACTGGAATCGCAGTTATGAATGGCCTGTGGCTAATGCCGAATTTGGAGTATTACTGCTCCACGGTATGTCGGATTCGCCCTATGCTCTATCCAATGTGGCGGCGCACTTTAAAGGTAAAGCCCATGTGCTCGGTTTAAGATTGCCAGGGCATGGCACGATTCCAAGTGGATTGACTGAGCTTTATTGGCAAGATCTGGCCGCAGCGGTTAATTTAGCCACAGCGCATATGCGGCAAACTCTGAAAGATAAACCATTATTTGTGGTGGCTTTTTCGACGGGTGCCGCCGTCGCGCTGAACCATGAGTTAGAACGTATAAGCCATGATAAAGCCCCTGATTATGATGGAATGATTTTTATCTCTCCCGCGATAGGGCTAGCGCCATCTGCGGCGGCCGCACGCTGGCAGAGTTGGATAGGACGATTGTTGGAGCTGGATAAACTGCAATGGAACAGTATTCAAGTAGAGTACGATCCCTTTAAATACACCTCTTTTGCGGTTAATGCGGGCGATGTAGTTTATCAATTAGCCCTGCGTAACCAAGGTTTATTGGCAGGATTAACGCCGCAGCAACGGGCGCAAGTTCCGTCGATACTCACCTTTCAGTCGGTAGTGGATGCAACCGTTTCAACCGCGGCGGTGGTGAATAATCTGTATCAAACATTGCCTGAAAAAGGCCATGAGTTAGTGTTGTTTGATATGAACCGACTCGATGTAAATGCCAAGATGGTGTCCAATGATCCGCTTGCGGGCTTGTTGGCGAACATTAATAACCCTGAGTTACATTATCGTGGCACTGTGGTGGAAAATATCAGTAATGAAACCACGCAGATTCAGGCGCGATACTTTGGTTTAGATGAACTGGGTTTAGATGAACAGAATTTAGATACACAGGATATAGACGCACAGGGTAAAGTGCTCACTCAGGTCAGTGAAAACGTGCGGATATTAGATTTATATTGGCCTGCAGGCGTGTATTCTTTATCCCATGTTGCGCTACCTTTTGGCATAGATGATGGGCTTTATGGCGCGGTGATCCAGCCTGATTTACATAGGATTCAAATCGGAGCCTCAGCTTCGCGCGGAGAGCGCGGCTTGTATAGCGTGTCAGCGTCTGAAATGTTACGACAGAAATGGAATCCATTTTTCCCGTATCTACTCGAGCGCATGGATGAGTACCGACTCGCCCATATGCACTCGCATTGAATGATGATTTAGTAAACGGGTGTCATTATGTCTGTTCTGCAGCTAAATCCTGTTTGAGTATGGACGTAATCAGTATCGAGCAATCATTATCGACGAAAATTGTGTCATTCAGAACATAAACTAAGCAGTTGATCAAAGAGATGTAATGAAGCCCTTGCGCAGTTGCGAGGCAATTGCTACAGTTCTGGCTCGCTTAAGATAAACCCCATAAACAGTATCTTAGGTGATAAGTAATTGAGCAAAAACCGTAAAGATTATCGCTAAACTATATTTAGCTAAGTCAGCACAGGTATGCAATATACTTAAAAATTCGGTATGTAGCGCAGCCCGGTAGCGCACTGTCATGGGGTGTCAGGGGTCGGAGGTTCGAATCCTCTCATACCGACCAAATTCATAAACAATAAAGCCTGCAATCTTAATCAGTTGCGGGCTTTTTTGTGTCTGCTTGTTTATATCAGGGTGGACTAACGGGGGACTAATGGGGGACTAACGGAATTCAAAAATTCTTTTTCCTATTAGTGCTTTGCCTTAGTTTTATTAATGGCTGAATTTAATCTCAGCGTGTGGAACTTCGGTCCATTGCAGGTGATCCCGCACATAGATTTTGGTGGACTTGGCATCGGTGTGAGCCATCCGACCTTGAGGGTCAACACCCATATCAGAAAACAATCTGGCAGATAGCGCGCGGATCTCGTGAAAGGTTGGGCGCTGGCTCATTTCTAAATGGTCACACAGACCTAACTCATCCCTCAACGCCGAAAAGGCTCTGCTAAGGTAATTAGGATCAAGCTGATAGCGGTGGTCTGTGGCCACACTTTGTTTATTCTGTTTGTCTGGTCGGCGATGAACCACATAAGGGCAAAGTAGCCCGTCTCGACTCTTATCAATAATGGCCTTCAATACTTCACCAATCGGTATGGCCACATGGCTGGCTTCTTTTTCTTCTACCTTTTGGCGGTGAATAAATAGGGTGCCGTAAATGCCATCGACAGGTTCATCAAACCATAGGCAACCGCATTGGCCTTCCTTAGGTTTTTTAATGCTGTATTTAATCCGCGAAACTTCAAGGCGCGCTTGGGTCGATTGCAAAGCAAGGTCCATTGCCGTTTGTAACCACAGTGGCGCCGCGGCATGGATTCGTTGATACACTTCAAAGCTTAGGCGTTGGCGTTCTTTGCCTTTGGTTTTACGCTTTTTCATTTTTCGAGAGGCTGGATTATCTAACATGATGGACTGGTCGATCGCGTAGTTAATCAGTTTCTCTAAAAATCCCAACTTACGGTTATGCACATTGGGGCTGGCATCAGGATGATATTGGTTTAAATAGCCGTTGATATGCTCTAGGCTAATCTCTTGGCTGCTAACCTCGGCAAAATAGGCTTTAACCCGTTCGGCATCGTTGCGCATGGTACTGGCCAGTTGTTTACTTGGCATTTCCTCTTTAAATATCAGTTCTAAAAGACGGTCCACATGGCTGGCAAAGGACTGGCCATCAGCCAGAGGCGACTCGCTTGAGGCTTCAATTAACTGATCCACACTTAAGCCAATAGTCGGTCGCATAATGCGGTTGTACTCAACCGCAATTTGAATTGCCTGCACCTTGTCTTTACCCAGTGTTTTGCGAACACCATTTACCAACGTAAAGCGGTAAGTGCCCTTGGAGCTATCAAACTTAAGGTGCTGAGGCAGATTTTTATTATGCGACTTTTTAGGGCGTACCATGTTAATTACCTTGAGGCTGCTATTAATTCTGACACCGCGCTGCTAACTGCGGGCGCGACACCAAAGTGTTGGTCTTCGTAAACATACACCTTGTTATCGACGATGATCCCGCGGATCACACCACGTAAAATCCAACCTTTAATGGTGCGATTTTGTGGGGCCGAGTTAGATGCAAACTCACGTTCAGACCACTCACTGGCCCTCATTAGTTTGGAAGGTTTTTTATAGGACATTTTAGACTCCTAGTATCTCTAATCTAGCGATAACGGCTTGTTCACGGCCTTCAGTTGTCGATAAATCGAATTTAGGGCGCTGGCTGAGAACGGCAACTTGCTGCTCAAGTTCAGCGACCTTAGCTTTAAGTTCTGAGTTTTCTGAAATTAGATGATTCATTCGATCATTCATCGTCATTCTGCACTTACCTGTGTTAAACAACCTTCATCCTCATCTTCTTGCCATTCACCTGAGTCGATTAATGCTTTGGTGCATTGACTGCAAATCTGATGGGTACTGCCGCAATGTTCGACAAAGGTTGGTCTATGTGCTTCACAGAAATAACCCTCGCAGCTGATCTCATCTTCGCCATGCATACCACCACACGCATAAGAAAGGCCGCGGTCGATTTGTTTGTGGCAACCCGGATGATCACAGGTTGCTTCGAAGGCATAACCAATGGGTCTGCCGTTACTATCCTCACCACAATTTGACCAGCTCATTGCTTACCATCCTCAATGTAACGATGAAAATCATCCTCGCCACACGTTGCAAATTCCTTTTCGCAATGCGCCCATGAACAGACAAATTCGTTTTCGTATAGATCTGATGCGTAAATCGTATTTTCACCGCCACAGTGTGGACATGAAACTATTAGCCCAGCAGGCTTTGCCATCTTCTTCATTGTTTACCACCATTTGTTACGCTTTTTTCTTGGCCGCAAATTTTTAGAAGCTCGTTCGCATCAGTTATTGCACTCTCGATTCCTAGGCACTGTGGATAGTCATTACTTAATACAAATAGGTTTGGCAGTGCTTGTGTAGATATGAAAGTTTTGAGCTTATCCACCTGCATCGCCAGCTGGCCGCGCTCAGCTGTTAGAGTGTCAATTTCTTGCGCTGCCTCAGCCGCAAGATTCTTTTCACCACGACGAGATAAGTCGTCTTGATCTGTAGCGAACTGCTTTAGCCGTTCAGATAGTGAAAGCTGCTTCATGCTGCTTCCTTGTCCTTTGGCGCGAAGAACAGCGCGACGGGGCCATCTTCGGTGTCGTGAATACTCAGCAAGAATGAGCCGGCTTTGTCGCAAACGGGTTGCCAATCGCTGATATCGGTGTCGCCCTCGTCAAAGTAGCGCTCGATTAAGTTTTCAGGCGCATCGTGTTCAAACCAAATCGCTACAAACTCGCCGCCTTGGCGTGCCGCCCATGCTTCACACTCCACACGGGTCACACCTTCATCCCACTCGGGCATATCTGGATGGGTCCAATAACCTTCTTCACGTTCTACTGTTGCTGCTTGTATCGACTTCATGCTGCTTCTCCTTTTATCCTGAGTTTTGATTCTGCGTTGAGTGCGAATACTTCGGCGTCGGCTTGGCCGAAGTCGCTGCACTCGATGGCGTTAAAAGACTTACAAATGCCCCAGCCGTGGTAATTGTTGGGGGTGTACTTCACTTCGATTTGTTGCTGATCGCACATCAAGGTGGAGTAGGGCTTAGATAACGTGACCACACCCGCTTTAGTGCTGAACGTATTCATGCCGCCTCCTTGTTTTGGTTGTCGCTGGTTTGGCTGACTGGCGGGTGGCAGGGCAGGCGCATTGGGTGATATCGGTACGAATACACTATGGTGCGGCTAATGCCCTTGGCGAGGTTGGTTAAACCGTTGCCCAATGCTTGCCAGTACAGGCAATCTAACGCGCCGAGTGCTAGCGCGATTTTGATGCTGTCGCCCGTTGTGGCCTTGAGTAACAGGCTCAACTTATGGCTGCGGTAATGATTTAGCAGATGGCGAAACGCCGCTGATTGAGTCATTTAGGCCACCTGCTTCGGTTGCAAAGGGTTTGATTGCAGCTTGGCCCAGTCGATGGCCTTAATGGCCTCGACCGTGGCGGCGATTTGCTCTAGCTTCTTTTGCCCGCGCATAAAGTTCGACAGTTCAATACCGTGGCGAGCAGCTGCGCGTTCGGCGGGCAGGGCGTTGGTGTAATGCAGCGTTAACGCAGCAATCACCTCGGGTGAACTAATGCGGGTGAGCGACAGCAATAACGCAACGCGCTCTTGTGATTCAAAGCCCGGGAGTAAGTGGTTCATGCTGCACCGCCTGTGGTACTGATCACCCTGAACTCGATCACCCACACCCACGGGTTAGCATCAACGTTGTGATAGATTTGCTCCCAAGTGCGCAGGAATGCCGCCCGTGGCTTCTCATACCAGCCCGTCGATTTCGCCGCGGCAGAGCATGAATGATCAAACCCCTCTTTTATGGCATCGTCTTCTGAGATCTCATTTAATCGCTCAACCCGAACGGCGGTGACTTCCAGCAAAATGCGCGCCGCCCAGCGTGGCATGTGGATAGACGGAATAAACCCGCGATACTCAGCGCCATGATAATCAAAGTCTTCATCACCCGTGCCTGCCGTTAATCCACCACAGACATAATGCAAATCAGGCCAGTGTGCTTTGGTCATTGCCTCACGGACCCACAGCTGATCACCAAGCGTGCCGAACGGCGAAACAAACGCGCAATCTTCATCGTTAACACCAAAAACCTCATCATTGGCTGGTTGATAGAATCCGTGCTTATCAATGACTGTCGGTGTATACCATTCGGCATTTCTAGAAAATGGCGCCCAATCATCATGCGGCTGAGCTTTAAACATTCTGCGCGTCTGTGTTTTACGGCCATCAAGGATGGCGCGCACCATTTCGGTGTTGAAGATAATAGGGCGCTGTTTCATGCTTCACCTCTGTTCCATTCGTGCTCAGGGCTTGCGTCCCAGTAGCAAAACTCGATAAAATTTTTAAAGCCGTCGCCGTACTCTAAATAACGCTTATAGCGCTGCTGTGACTTAGTTGTTTTGCGGATACTGCCAATGCCACCGTATTCAACCTCCCAAGTTGGGTGGCAATGACGAATAACGCCTGGCTTATCGTCGTCAAAGTTAACGCCAAGGTGATGGCCGCAATCTTTGATGATCACGCCAGCGCGGCCATTCACTTTAACTAAGCGGCCTATTTCGGCTGGAACAGCGTAATGCTGTTTGATGTAGTCAAATTGGCTCATGTTGATTTCCTTATCTTCTAACCAAGAAACGGTGCAGACCTTTGGCGGCACGAATGGCGACAGTGCGGTCGGTGGTAAACTTGCCACCGGGCAACATCCAACCTTCCTTAAACGCGACGATATGGCCAACGCCGATTTTGATATCGCTGTGTAGCGGTTTGTCATCAGTTAACATGCTGCTTTCCTTCTCTCGTCATCACACACCGCAGGGCTAAGCTGCGGCTTCGCCGTTAAACACCACCAGATTGATGATGGGTTTCTTGGTTTTGGGGTTCACCTTGTCCGAAAGCTTGTGATAGCGAATATGCACATCGCGGTGGGCTTCTTGGGTCATGGCTAAAACGATGTATTGCTGGCACAGCGCGGGCGTCGATAACGAATGCGACAGTCGTTGTGGCTTCATGGTTTCAAACAAGTGCTGCGCCATCTCATCCAACTTAGCTTGGTACTCGTCGGGGCTCAGTTGACGGCGGTTAGGGTGCGCACCTACTGAGGTGCTGCACTTTTTGGCCGCTTGATTTTTCGCTAAGGTCATGGACACGCCGTAAACAAAAAACATAATTGCCTCCAACAAGGTGAAACTGTCGCCGTTATCGTTACAGGGATATGGACCATCACCCCTTGGTTGCTTTGCCTTGGCTGCTTTGTCTAGATAGCCTAAATCGTGAATGTTCGCGGTGGCTCTATGGCTCTACTGCGTTAGTGGCCGACGGGCGCGGCTGTCGTCATCGTGTGCAGCGGATGCACATTAGTGACGGTTTGCGAGTCGTTACGCCACACCATCACCTTGCCGTACAAACCTTGTTGGGGCTCGGTAAAGCGCAGGCTGAAATTGAGCCCGAGTTCGCCCGTGTGGCGAATGAACTGGCGGTAAAAGGCGGCGCTGGGTTGGTGATAAGCAAAATGCTTGACCAGCTCGGCGCAACGGACTTGCACCCGTGGGCAATCCATTGGGTCGGTGTGGCCCTTGGCCAGCGCCATCAAGCAGGCAAAACGTATTGCAACCAGTAGACGAAACTCATCGCGTTGCTTAGGTGTGGTGTGAACTTTCGCTAGAATCATTTCCTTGTCCTCGGTAGTGGGTTTATTGAGTACAAGTGCAAAGTTAAGATAACTTGACTTATGAGTCAAGTTAATTGGTTTAAAAAACTTGACTAAAGTTTAGTTGATTTTGATTTGATGGCTTTTTGTACGAGTGTTTATGTAAAGTAAGGTATTGAGCTAAAGAGGATTTATGGTGATGTTAGGTAAAGCCATTTTAATAGATGAGGCAGATTGCCCTTTTATGTCACAAAAGTGTTTTGGCTCGTTAGAACAATTGAAAATTCCCTCACGTGTTGCCCTACAAATTCTCACCTATTTGCCTAATGTTTGGCCCTACTGTAACGCGACTAGCAATGTATGGGTATTCAGTCGTATTTAAATTTAGATACTTTTGAGTGTTTTTTAACTCATTTTTTTGCGCGATTTTCCAACCTGAAATTGATAAAGCCTATAAAATCATGTGGATATACTTCCCCCAAATTAGTTAATAGGTTTGGAAAACGCGCATGCGTGTTTTTCCGGATGGTATATTTGATAAAAAGCTGATAAGTTCTTTGTATACAAATAGTTAACTGTGCGCGTTCTCACTGGTCTAAATAAGGTAAAAGTGCATGCGTACTAAAAAATGTTCAAGCGATTTATGCCCTGCAAACAGCGCAGCGCATAAATACTAAGACGTTAGCCCCTTCAGTATGTAGACTATTTATGGATACAAATAAACCTAATCTATTCGTTTGGAGAGATTGGCTTGATCAATCTTATATAGACATAAATCACTGGGAAAATAATCTCACTTGCATATATTGTTCTAATGAACTCGGATGGAGTAGAGAGTTAATAATTCCCGAGGATCAAGATTTCAGTATAGATACAGATGCTTATTCAGAAGCGAAATGTCAAAAATGTGGCTGGGTTAAGCGTAAATGGAAGTCTTGGCATACCCAACTTCCTTCCGTTAACTCTACTAGGTGGGTGACTTATCGAGGACTTCGAAGCTTTGAAATATCTGATCCCAGATTAGCCATTGAAGAAATTGCTACGCATCTAAAACGGCGTTATTCGGACATACATAGTGTTACACCAAAGCAGTTTGAAATGCTTATAGCAAGCATATTCAAGTCGCTAGGATGGGATGTCAGAATTACTAAAGAAACAAGGGATGGTGGAGTTGATATCTATCTACTCCAAAAGTCTAATAACGAACAAGCAATAGTGGAATGTAAACGCTATAAGAATAAAGTAAGTATTGGTGTTGTTGATCGTTTACTCGGGGTGCAGCTTGCCAAAGGAATTAAAAAGGCTTACTTAGTAACTTCCTCAGAATTCACAAAGCCTGCATTAGAAAGGGCGGCATCACCTCATATCTCTAAATCTGGTTTTGAGGTTGATCTTTGTGATGCAGAATATATAGCAAGAGCCCTTAATGTTTTTAATGAGGATCTTCCTCCGATGTTCTTAGAAAAGAATTACAAGTAAAAATGAAGCTAACAAGCAGCAACGGACTGTCAAACCTGTCACTCAAATTGCTTCGGCAATTACGTGCCAACTGTGCTGGGCTTCAGCTGTCTTTGAATCACATTTTTGTTATATAAGCTTATGATAATTAATTAAATTTGATAAGCTAAATGGTTAAAGGCTATTTGGCTTCTTACCATTAACCGCCAGAGGTTTTGTTATAATTTAAGGGAGCTTGATGAAGTACTATACATGCGATCCAGAGTCCAAACAGTTTACCGAGTTGTCCGTGGCATCATTTGAGCGTGATACGGAAAAAAGGCCTCCATTTTATCAAACTATCGGTACTGAAAAGCGTTACTTTGCATATTGTCCTGGATGTGGTAACCCAATAACAGTAGTCAACCTATACATTGACAAAAAGTATGAAGAAGATGGGACGAAGCAGAAGACACATGGAAGACATTACCCAAGTAAGATAAAAGGTTTCCTTGAATTTGATCAAAGAGCTTATGAGGATTGCCCTTTTGCTAAGCCTTCTAGTTTTTCGGGCACACAAAAACGAGAAAAAGGCGTGGTATCCAATGAACTTACAGAAATTCTTTTAGAACATGCAGAGACGGTACATTCTTTTGCAAGGTCGATAAGTGACGTAAACTTAAGTGACACTTTATTTGAGAAAGTGTTGAAAACATTTTCCGAGTCAGAAGGTATATATTTTAGGTATGTTAATAAGTTCAATTTACCTTATGCATTACTCTATTTGGCTCATAACCAATGTTTGAATTATCAGTTCCTATATCGTCTAGAAAGCAACGTTATAGCAAGTGAAATTCAGAAAAAAAGTAATTGGTTTGAAGTAGTTAAAGGACAGGTTATACCTAAAGGCGATAGAAAAAATAAATTTATCAACATGTACTTTACGGATCATATAAAATCAATTCGTAATGATGAGCCATATCATCAGTTTACTCAGGTTATTACCGAAAGCTTCAATGGTGAAAAAAATACCATTCTAGAAAGGAAAATAACGTTTGATAACTACTTTTTCTACAGAACAGTCAATAGGGTAGAGAAGTTACGAGCTATAGCAGAAAAAGTATTCGCCAACAGCTAACAAAGCATTGAAGAGTGATTCCCAACGTTTGGCATTTTTGATGTTATCGTTGGGTTTTGCGTTTAAGGTGGTATTTCGTGATAGTGTTGCTCACACCTTAATGCTGTGTTATATGCCAGTTGATATTTGTGTCCTTTAATAAAAATGGAGAAAAAATTGACCAAAAAAGATGGAAAACAATTCGAACTTCTCGTAAAAGCTATATATGAAGAAATACTCGAGCAAGATAGTGTTGAATCTATTTCTGTTAAACATGATGTTAGCTTGAAAGGGCGTTCAGGTCAGGAACATCAAATAGATGTTTATTGGTCATTCAAATTAGCAGGTGAAACCATTCAAGTCGCAATTGAATGTAAAGATTATAAATCAGCTGTTTCAGTTGGACGAATTAGAGATTTTTCAGCTGCTTTAGATGATATTGGAAATGTGAAAGGTATATTTGTAACAACGAAGGGGTACCAAACTGGTGCTATTAAGTTTGCAGAATTTCAGAGGATCGCTTTAAAGACAGTGCAAGTACCTACTGATAGTGAACTGAATCCAGAGGGTGGAATAGAAAGTATTATTGTGAACGGTAATATACTATATATAGATAATGTTCAGGTATCACCTAAATTTGATCTTAAGTGGGTGTTGGAGAATACAGAATTTAAGGAAGGTGATTCTTTTAGTTTTGATGGTAGAAATGATGAGATTAAGGTATTGGATAGTAACTTCAATTTAATTGGAACAATACTAGATTTTGAAAATAAACTACCTAGAAGTCCAGAAGATTCACAGAGTTTAAAGCATAAGTTTGAATTCGAGGATGGTTATTTCCATGTGCCTAACTCAAATACCAAGCCATGGAAGCTAGAATATATTGATTTTACGTATGATACACACACTTATAAAACCCAAAATCATATAAACCTTAAGCTTACAGCAAAAGCTGTTCTAAAAGATGTGCTAACGGGAGAGGTATTCCTTTTCAAAAAAACGGTTGATAGTACAGGCATATACAAAGCATTTTAAAAGGAACATAAACAGTTGGTTAGGTTCCGCTTCGCTTCACATTTTAACCAACTATTTATTTCCGCTTAAGTGGGCGTTACATGCTTTAGTTGCTAATAGAATGGTTAAGCCGAATCTAGATATTAAGCGTAATTGTTTAACAGGGTTATACTCAAAAAAACGTTGGAAAAGCTATTTTCGTGATACAGTCGCTTTTGCACCATTGTCACAGCAAGACTGAATACCAAAACACTTTGCCGATCACTTTGACCTGCTTGACTTGGTCGGCATCGAGGCGTTCGTCTGGATATTCGTCAGTGTTGTAGCTACGAAGACGTAAGCCACCACCGGGTAATTTATACAGCACTTTGATACGCAGCATGCCATCGTGGTTAACTGCGTACATTTTGCCGTCGATCACATCGGTGGCAGAGGTATCGACGCCAACCGTTGAGCCGTGGGGTAATATGGGCTCCATGCTGTTGCCGTTCACTTTGACACAGGCTGCATAGTCGCTATTCACACCTTGACGCTTAAGGGTGCTCTTAGTGAAGCGCAGTTTTGGTCCTTTAAATTCGCGGCAATCGAGAATGCCATCCCCTGCGGCTAGCTCCACTTCCATGTAAAACGGTATTTCAACTTCATCTTCCCCTAATGGGGTATCACTATCCCATATCTCAAAACCGCCAGCCCATTCAGCGTTGGATTCCGGTTTAGTTTCTTTATTTCCAAAGAGAAGATATTCGGGTGAGCAGCTTAAGGCTTTCGCTAAGGCATGCAGGTTCTCGCCTTTGGGAGAGGTAGAGCCTGATTCCCAAAGCGATACTGTGGCTTTAGTTAAGCCTATTTTTTTGGCAATGGCTGGCTGTGTAAAACCAAGCTCTTTGCGTCTTTGTTTAATGCGTTCATTCATCATAGTAAAGCTATCTTAACTTAACGTAAGTCAAGTTACCTTTTCTTTTGTTGACATTTTAGTTGAGTTTTCTTAACCTCGGTTGAAATTACTTGTCGGAGTTTGTCTATGAAAACGAAAGATGCGATCTCGCATTTTGGAAACAAGCTAAAACTGGCTGAGGCTTTGAGTGTTACTAAATCGGCAATTAGCCAGTGGGGGGAAGATGTTCCCGAACTCCGCGCTTATCAAATCGAACGGTTAACTGGTGGTGAGCTCAAGGCGACTGAGTTGCCGTTAATGAGCCCTGAGCATGCTGCTTAATACTGAACCGTCATAACACGTTAACAGAGAGAGGCTTATTAGCATGAAAACCCATTCACGTAAAAAAGATAGCCGTTTGAATTTGTTGATGAAAACGATTCATCGGGTGTTGGAGTTACCTAAGATGACGCGCTTTGCGCTGGCGATAGATTTTGTTGCGGCGGTTGAGCGCCTCGGGCTGAGTGAGGTGCTGGCGGCGGAGGGCATTAGCTTTGCCAGCACCCAAGACGTGCACAACGATGCGCGGATAAATGCGCAAAAGCTGTTCCGTTGGCTCGGCCAGTACGAGGGCCAACATCCGCAGGCGGATCGCTTGTTTCATGTTGAGCAAGCATTGGTTGCGGCACTGCCTGAGCATTTGCGGGTGCAGTATCTCAACGATGTGTTTGGTTGCACTGGGGTGACGGTCATTGCCGACCGCATGAATGACGGCCATGTGTTGCATGTGGCCGATATGGCGGCATCCCTCACCAAAGAGAACGCCGAGGCGCAAGTGGCGGTGATCCATTTGGGCGAGGAGCCCAAGCGCGAGCAGTTAGTGGCGGCGCACCGCGAGTTAAAAGAGTCGGCGGCGACCACGCAAGCCAGCATGGCGGCGTTAGAGCTGGCATATCCGTATTTAGCGAGTCATGGCGGTAAGGCGGCGCAATTCGCGGCCGAGAAGTGATAGCTATGCCGCAATCGAACCTTAACATCAATGTTATCGCCAGCGCTAAGACCGAGTTGCACCAGCAGTTGGTCCGCTTGGGCGACATGATCGGCGACGGTTTGCACTTAGAACCCGATGGCAAATGGATTGCGAAAGAGTATGTAAAAGTGGCGCGGGCGTTAGGGTATCGGCCTAAACGCGCGAATCACAGCGCACAGATTAATGCGGTGATGCTTAAGCGGGTGGCTGATGTGCCGTGTGGCCAGTGCGGTTTGGCTTTAAAGCAAACCAAGTCGGGCTCAAAACGCGCCGTTTGTGCCAATGGGCATAAATGGCAGTTGTTGAAATGACTTGGTGAAACGACTTGTTGGAATGAAAGAAGGAGTGAATGGCATGTTCACAAATCAGTTAAGTGATAACTGGGCGCGTAAAAAACGCCGTTATCAAATTGCCCGCCACAGTTTGGCGACGAATGCGGGCTTGATACCTAAGTGGCAGTGAGGAGGATAAACGATGTTTGATCCTGAATGTTTAATTTGTTGTTTGGAGGGCGGCGCCGCGTGTTCGGTACATGGGCAAGTTGGCCGTGCTGATGGGCCCGCCGTGGCCGCGCTGACCGAAATGGAAACCGCGCAAGTGACGTTACTCATGATGCAAGCAAAGCAGTTAATGCTTAAGGCGATGGCGCTTAAATCTAAGTCGAACATGCCTAATCGCACTGAGCCTAACGCCAAAGATCCTAGCGCGGCAACCTCTGAACGGGCCCCGTTAAGTGGCGTGAACATGGGCAAAGACATTGCCTGTTTTCATGGGCATACCACGGCGGAGTTGTTTAGACGAACGCAGGTGGGGCGAATGGTTGAGGTGTTAAGGAGCTGCGATGAATTGCAGCATAGTCGCCCCGAGCGTTGGGCGGTTATCGCGACCGACATAGTGGATAAGGCGTTGCTGGGTAGTGGCAAGCAATTGTTGCTGCCGACGGTTAGCATCGACTGGATTATGAATTATCTGCTGATGGAAGAACAACGCGCGGAACGTTCTATTGCGCTATTGGCAGCGGATGTAGGCGCGGCTGATGCGAGTGCAACTAATGCGAATGCCGCTGATATGAATGCAGCTAATGTGAATACCATCGTGACTAGCCGCAACGAGCACATTAAACGGCGTGATTTTTTTAGCCAGTTGCGCAGTAACTTGGCGCACAAGGTTTACTTGCTTGGCAGTGAAGGCGAGCGAGCGGAGGGCAACGGGGCGCATTGCAGTTGACCCGTTGCAGTAGACATAAGAAAGCCCGCTGAAGTTTTGGCGACGAATGCGGGCTTAATACCTAAGTGAGGCAATATCATGTTACTGAAGCATGGGGTTTGCGTCAATTCGAGTTTGTGGGTTGCTCCGTTTGGGGGTGACTTATGAGTATGGAATTGATGGTAAAAGCGATGAAGGCCAAGGTGGGCAATCCACTGCGCAAGCTGGTGTTGATCAAGCTGGCCGATAACGCCAATGACCAAGGCGAATGCTGGCCGAGTTACCAGAACATTGCAGAGCAGTGTGAGATAACCCGTCGCAGTGTGATGAACCACGTAAAAACGTTGGAGGACGACGGCTTTTTACGGCGCGAATATCGCAAGGGCGAGAAGGGTAACTCCACCAATATTTTCCATATTCGTTTTGAGCCGATGGCGCCAAAATGCAAGGGAGACGCCGCTGTATTAGGGGGTGAAGCAAATTCACTATCCCCCAATGGCGCAGATTTGCCCCCTAGTGAATATGGTTCACCAGCTAGTGAACGTGGTTCACCACTCCTAGTGAATCTGGTTCACCCAGAATCTATCAATCTTGAATCTATCAATGAATCTTTAAAAGACTCTTGTCCAGCAACGAGTGCTAAGTCGGTTTTCAATGCGTTTTTCAAAGCCTATCCCGCCCATCGCAAAGGCGGCTCGGATTCGGCTGCGTGGAAAGCGTGGAAGGCTGAAAAGCTGACCGATGCTGATTGTGTGTTGGCGGTGAGCTGGTTGAAGGAGGCTGCGGCGCTGGATGCGAGTTGGGGCTTTAGTGCTAACGGCCAGTTTGTGCTCGGTATTACCAAGTTTATCCGCGAACGCCACTGGCTAACGCCGCTGCCAAGACCGATGGCCGCGGCAGTTGGGCAAGTGGATTGGAGCTACGCGGTGTATGACCCTGAGGACCCCTTGATATGACGGCCAACCCAAATGCGAGCATGAAATCACTGCAGACCTTGATGCGCCAGCCGCTGGTTGGGCAGGGGCGTGTGAGCCAACCTGAGCCCACGGCGATGGACATGGCGATTGTGGACAGCGTGTTTAGCAAGTTGCGGGTGTTGTTTCCGGTGAGTGCGCCACGGCCTGAGGACGAAGCGACCCACAAAGCCGAGTGGCTTAAAACCTTGGCGGCACAGGGCATTGCCAGCCGCGAGCAAGTGCAAGCGGGGCTGAATCGCGCTAGACGCGAGCAGGGCGATAGGCAGTTTTGGCCGACACCGCGCCAGTTTGCGCTTTGGTGCCAACCGACGGCCTGTGATTTGGGGCTGCCTAAGTTAGAGGCGGCATTCAAGGAGGCAACGCGCCATTACCATCACCCTGATAAGCATACGTGGAGCCATGATGTGGTGCGCTTAGCAGTGCGTGAAACAGGCAGTTGGATGTTTGCGACTGGGCTCGAAAAGGACGTGTTAATGACCTTTGAGCGCAATTACACAGTGCTGTGTCGGCGCTTTAGCCGTGGCGAGTTGACCGATGTTGAATTGCCAAAGGCATTACCCGAAACGGTGACGCGGCCCACTGAGGCGGCCAAGGCGAAATCAATTATTGCCACGCTACGAACCAACCTTGGGCTTAAGGGGGCAAACGATGGCAACTAAACCACTGACACAGCGCGAACGTTTGATGCGCATCATCACCGGCAAACGGTTTTGGACTCTGTTTGAAATCCAGCAAGAAAGCTTTAACCGCTTTGGAGTTCACGACAGTGAGACAGCGTTAAGTGCGCGGTTTCGGGATATGCCGATGAACCAGCGAGTGAAGCGCATACGCTCAGGTACCCATCACACCTTTGAATATCGGTTGGAGGGTTAGATGGCGCAGGTAATGACAGCAACAGGCGTAGAGCAAGGCAAGTTAAACGATGCAGTATTGCGCCGTTGGTTGCGGGCAGGGATAACACGGGACTTTCGGGACACGCAGTTTCCGGCGGTGCGGTTACGGGCTTCGACCGATAGACGCCAAGCCTCAGTGTATTTAGTGATGAACGAAGCGGGCAAAACTGTGTGGCAAAAGCAGGGCGTGTGGCCAGTGATGTGCTTGAAGACCTTTTTAGCGGAGTTACCCAGTTTGCTCGCCAAACGCAGCATGGGCCAAACGGTCATCAGCAACGAGTTTGCGACCGTCGCGCAATTGCTGGCGTGGTTTGTGAACCATGTGGAATGCAACCGCACCTTAAGCAACAGCTGGCGCAGTAACTGCAAATCGTTAGTGAGTAAACATCTCAGCGGCTGCTTTGCTGAGTTACCGCTTAATGAGCTGAACTTTATCGCAGTGGACAGTTATTTAATCAAACCCATGTTGGCGCAGGGGTATTCGGCCAATTACATCAAAGCCGCGGTGAAAGTGTTAAAGCGGGCGTTATCGGTTGCGGCCGATTTACGGGTGTTAGACACCAATAGCTTGGCGGGGTATCGGGTGCAAATGAGTTTGAAGATGCCGCCTTTGGTGGGCACGCAATTAAGTGAGTCGGACGTGGGCCCGTTATTCAGCGCATTGCGAAATGCAGCAAGACCGGTGGCCATGTTGTTTGTGCTGATGTTGATGTTCGGTACCCGCATAGGTGAAACCCGCTTAGCACGTTGGGACCACTTTGCCGGCGATTACTGGTTTATTCCCGCTGAGAATGCCAAGAACCGCCAAGAGCATCGCTTACCCATGACGCCCACAGCCAAGAAACTTATTACCCATTACGCCCAATGGCAATACACGCATGTGGGCAAGCGGGCGTTTTTGTTCCCAGGCGAAGTAGGGCCGGTGAGCATTCGCACCGCGCAGTATTGGAGTGAAACGATTCGGTTTAAGGCGTTTACCTCCCACGCATTAAGAAAACTGTGCCGCACCATTATTGCCGACATGGGCGTCGATACTATGGTGGGTGAGCGGATTTTGAATCACACCTTGCCATTGCTGCTACGCACGTACGTTAACAGCACTTTAGATAAGGGCATGTTGATGGCATTAGATGCCTACCACGCACACTTAATCACGCTGGGGTTTGATGATGTGGCGCCTGAGATTATGCGCCAATCGACCACTGAGCCGAGTGAGCCAGACGAGCCAATGTTAGTGGGGTGGTTATGACAATGACAATAACAATCACAAAAACAATCACAAATAAAACGAGTGGGTTATGGACTTCACGCAGGAGGATTTATGGCTAATCGCGCCACGGATGTATTGAAAGTAGGGCGCCGTTTACGGGGCATGACCCAAGACGAAGTGGCTGAGATTTACGGCATTAGCCGCAACACTTACCAACGTTGGGAAAATGGCCGTACTACTGCGCCCTATGACGATGTGACATCGATATGCCTTGATGTGTTTAAGCTTTCGATTGAGAAGATAAATGAGGTGGCTAATGGGCTTTAGCGATGAACCCGAGCAGAGGATGAACATTAAGGCGTTGCGGTTAGGGCTGTATCGCTGGGGCCGTTATTGGGTGCACCAAGAATTGGGCAAGGGGTTTTCAAACCGCAGCGCCTGCGACCGTTTAGGCGAAGCGCTGGGCGGTGGCAACTTAAAGCACGAACTCAACGTGCCTGCCCATGTCGCCCATTTTGACCAGCTCGTTGAGCAGTTATCCATTAACTGCAAACGCGCCATTCGCGCCCATTACCTCTGCAAAGAGCAGTGGGCCTTAATGGGATTTGACAGTAAAAAGTCATACATCTTCTGGCTAAGAAAAGCCGAAATGGCACTGCTGGATAGGATGAGTTAGAAGGAACGCCCTCTTGCGAGGGCTGGCGGGTTAGACGGTTGTCCACCAAGACTGCTAACCCGTTGATTGGATTTTATCAAAGGTTCGGACAGATCCCTATGCGAAATAATTCGCTATTAAATGATGCACTGAGCTTAGGTGTGAGCTCGATATTGATCACAATGAAACTAGGCTTTTACAAATGATTGTTTTGTGGGTTTATCATTCTGGTGCTCTTGCCGCAATACGCCTTTATGCATTTGTTTGGGCTAACGCCAGTTACCCCCAAGTGTTTTACGGGGCTATCCAAACACTCTGTAAGTTAAGTGTTAGTTGACCTGAATTAGTAAGACTACTAGAGGCAATCGAGATTGCTTTATTACTTAGAATTTATAACTTATCTAATGGACTCGTTGTCCCTGCGTAATGTTGGCCAAGCACATGGGTGTAGATTTGTGTTGTACTAACGTCATTATGACCAAGTAGCTCCTGAACACTTCTGATATCACTGCCCGATTGAAGTAGATGGGTTGCAAAGCTATGTCTAAATGTATGACAGGTAACACGCTTAGTTATTTTGATGTTACGCACCGCATTGCCGAGCACTTTACGAATAACACTCTGATGAAGATGATGCCTGCAAAGCGTTCCTGTATAAGGATTAATGCAGGTTGTGGTTGAAGGGAAAATGAACATCCATCCGTGTTGCTTAAAGGCATTTGGATACTTACGCTCTAACGCATTGGGTAGGGAAGGGCCGATCCCTTGTTGGTTGTCACGGTGTTGAATCTCCATTGCCTTATTAATATATGCTGTGAGTTTAATGGCACATTTATGGCTAAGGATTGTTTGTCTATCTTTATGACCTTTACCATCCCTCACAGTCAACGAAGCTTGTTCAATATCAATATCTTGGATACGTAACCTGAGGCATTCTGAAACTCTAAGTCCACTACCATAGAGTAGTTCTATTATTAGCCTATCGCGGCCATCAAGCTCATTTAGTATTAGTGAGATTTCTGATGGGGATAACACAGTAGGTAAATAACGCTGTTTTGTGGCATAGCAAAAACCTAAGTTTCCAAGCTCATGATGCAAATGTTTCTGGTACAAATAGGCTAACGCGTTCAGTGCAATTTTTTGAGTGTTGATAGCCACATTCCGTTGATTGGCAAGAAAGGTTAAGAATTGTGCGACCTCCTCTGTTCCCATCGTTTCAGGGTGATGCTTGTGGTGAAAGTTAATGAACGCCTTGATCCAATACAGGTAGGATTTTTCTGTTCTAATACTGTAACCACGCATGCGCATTTCTTCTTGAACACCGCTTAAAAAAGGGCTTTTTATACTCATGATAGCAATCCTTGCTTTTACTGTTTATATATACAGTATTATTTAGAAATCGCTTAAATCAAGGAAGAGTGTAAATTTTTTTGCGCGTTTACACTTATGTTAAATTATATATTGTATTAATTATCAATAAGTTATTTTTTGATGGTTTGAGATAATAGGTTTGGGAAACGCGCATGCGCGTTTTTCCAGATGGTGTATTTGAAAAAAAGCTGATAAGTTCCTTTTATTACAAGTAATTAACAGTGCGCGTTTTTACTGGTCTAATGAGGTAAACGCGCATGCGCACTAATAAAATGTTAGGGCTACAAAGGAATCGAGATGCGGAGTGAGTTTCAATACTTTATGAATCAAGATGATCATGTAGCCTTTGATAATCACCTTCTCAGTATCGATGGGGTAAGTATCAAGCAGGGGAAACACTTCGATGAGATTCTATTCGATGATGGTTTTATCCAATATCAGCGAAGCATCCTAGAAGATGGAATCCTTACGTCAGGCCGTATTGCTATTGCTTCAACTGATCTGGAAGGTTCTTACAACTTCTCTTCACATCAGGCTGTTGAAGCACTGTACAAAAAATTAAGAAGTTGGCTCAAAAAACGTAGTGTCAACACGCTGGTTTGCTACAACGAAAAATCAGAAAAACCCGCAGCTCAAACCGTTAAGAACTTTTGGTTGTTAACTGGTGCTGAGACGATGCTAAATGAGTCGGCTATTAAACTAAAACAATTTAAATCGGGCAATGTCGTATTTAACCTGGCATAAAGCCCTAACAAGCAAAGGCAGCCGACGCGTACCGCGCAGCTGCTTTGAGCGTTAGGCAACAAGGAGAGTTCTGTGACCTGGCCTAATGATGCAGATGGGGATGTGCTCCAACGGCTTGAAGCCGATGGCTTCGATTTTTCTAAATCCTATACGGTTGATTACAACATTGACTTTGATCGTTGGCCGCCAGCACCAGAGGCTCTTGAATTACTCAAAGCTCAATACTGCAATATTGAGGTCTACGAGCCAGATGAAGATTATGCTGGGTATGTGCAATTTCAAATAAATGCCCCTATTACTTATGAAGGCGTCACATCTACTCAAAGAAATGCTAGTTCCGCAATGCAACCTTTTGGTGGAGTTTGCGAGTCTTGGGGAATATTGCACTAGCACATAGCCTAACAAATGGTTCAAATCGTTCGCTTCGCTCACTGGGACGGGCTAAAGCCCGCCCCTTAACCAAACGTTATGTACCTAGGTTGAGTATGAGAGTATTTATAGTTGTTTTTGCTGCAATGATATCCAGTTTTGCTCACTCAAACTCTGAGTTAGATGCCGAAAATGAGGGAGAGGCAGTTGGAATAATATATGGCTACTTTAAAAAAGTAGATGTTATAAAGTTCATGTGCGAACGGAAAGCACCTGAAAAAGGAGTGCTACTTTCAGAAGCTATTGATAAATGGAAGACTCGAAATAGTTCTGTGGTTGCTAATTTAACTAACGGGCTAGATAGAACTCCAATAGATATGCGTGAACAGCTATTTGAAATGGAAAAACAAGTTTCAAGAAATAGGATCATTCTATTTAACAAAATGAGTCAGTTCGAAAAAGAAAATACTTGTGCCTCATTAGCTGAATATTTGAATTCTGATTCTTACAAAAATGAGTACCCAATTGCCTATAAGCTCATGAGTGAATAAGTACATAACAAGCGCCTTAAACATCGCGGCCTGCGGCCGCTGGACTCGCAACAAGTTGCTCGCCGTTTAGGCGTGCGTTATGTTCTGGTAGAAACGGAGAGACCGTGCAAAATTACTCAGTCAGCGTGAATGACAATGACTCATATATGTGCGCGTGCACAGATAGAGTCTTTGAGAATGTGATTGGTGTAAAGGTCTGCCCAGAATGCAAAATCAGAACTAATTTTGATTTTATTAATGATAATTTTAGAATAAAAAGAAAAACAGACGATTTATCAGCGACCTATGACGGTTACTATATAGCCTCACTGAAATTCAAAGAAGCCATTTCTAGAGAAGGCTTAACGGGCATACATTTTGTGGCAATTAATCGAGAGCCACTATATTTTGTTATGTTTGTAACTAACATAGTGCCTTTTGACACTGAGAAGCGAAAATCGAAAGCAGACAAATACTGCTCGGCATGCGGTAACTACGAGTCAGTTGTTGGGGCTATACCAGCATTCTTAAAGGAGCCTCCACGCCATGATTTATCTCGCACGGATGTGGCCTTTGGCTCAGGCAACTCTAAATCACCGCTTTTGATTGCAAGCGAGCGCTTCATCTCGCTGGTTCAACGCGAAAAATTGAAAGGTTTATTTTTTGAGCCAACAAGAACATAACAATGGGTTCAAATCGCTCGCTACGCTCACTGGGACGGGCTAAAGCCCGCCCCTTAATGCATGGATTAGCATGGTCAAGTTTCTGAAAGTAATTGCATATGTTCTTATTGGAGGAGTGGTCATAGTTGGTGCATTGCTTTTGTGGTTTGATCGCTCAAAAGATATAGATTTTACCATTTACCATCCTGATGCTTGGGTTACATGCAACGGAAAAATCAACAAGGATTCAGTTGAATATGCTCAGCTTAATAAATGGTTACAACTGAATAACTCAAGTTGGCAAAACTATGTAGCAACTGCTGTTCCTGGTTATTTTTATAAATCAGACGATATTACGATTCATGTATATAAGCATGGCGTAGTCGTTAATTATTATGACGGTCAAAACTGGTCTCAAGTGCAAAAGTCCGTTGATACAAAGGAAATTCATGGTATTTGCAAAAGCAGTTAACAAGCCAATTCAGCGGAAATTTTACTCGCTGAAAAACGCTCATAAAATCCCCTGCTTGGGGCGTTAGTACGATAAATGACGAATCGAGAAATTATCACTCTCATGCACACGCTATCACACGGCAGAATAGGACCTTGTGGTAATTGGGTGCGGGTTTTTAATGATAGTGAAGAACTGGACGATCGGAAGTTTAGTAAACTCCTAAAAGATACTATTCAATCCGACATCGTTCTGATATATCAAAGTTCAATCAATGTCACTGAAGCGAAAGCTTCTGAAGCTTTCGAAATAGTTGCCCAGTTTGTTAAGCACGGTGTAGTTAAAATAGCAGACGTAAGGTTTACGTCGCAGATTGAAATAGACCCGTTAGGCGTTGGTGCGGTATATCGTACTAACAAGTAAATTATGTTCGCCCAGCAAGCTGGGCTGGGACGCGAAAACAGCACGCGCCCCATATTTAAAGCGTTATATGCCAATGGTGGACCATGCTAACTGTTGAAAAAGATGTAGAAGCACTCCAAGTGTACATACATGGAACACCTGAAAAGTTGCGTTGGCTTGCTAGCCGATTGGAAGCGATAGCAAATCAGGCTGAAAAATCAGGGCAAGCTCATGATCACTTCATGACAGAGGATTGGGGTGGAAATGAATTATCAAATGAGCTTCAAGGTAATCCTGAATCACGGCAAATAATCAATCATTTAATAGTGTATGGCCATAAAGGTTCATAAATTGGAATATAACAAGTTGCTTAATTTCGTTCCGGCCACAAAAAGCATGGCCTCCACGGGACTGCCTACGCTGTGCTGCGGCAGCCCATTAGCAAAGCGTTATACATCAAAAGGATCTTGCAGATTTGTCTATCTGGATTAGAAAAGTAACTGACGGGAATTCGGAGAATTATGTTCGCTTGGCTGAGGAGTCCTGGGATCTACCAGAATTATTTAAAATTTTTGAAAACTGGCTTACCGAACATGCCGATAATCTCCCATCTGGACATCAGTGGATAGCCGATATTGGTTTCACACCGAGAGAAGGGGCTAATGGTGGAGGTCCTATTTTGTCAGTTCAACTAATGAAAAAGTGTACTGATTTAGGTATGTCTATTTATCTCTCGGAGTACAACGATGAAGATGATGTATAACAAGTTAAATCATCGGAAAACCGTTCACTGGCTGCGCCAAAACGCTCGCGTTTTCCGCTGTTTAAAGCGTTATATTTCTAAGGTGAGTTATGATCTTTCCCAAGTTTAAATACCATCCCGATCCGATAAAAACTGGGAGTATAGTAGAGAGTAAAAACTCATGTGATTGCTGCAAGCATCAGCAGGGGTACGTTTACTCAGGTTCTATTTATAGTAAAAATAGACCAGACTCAATCTGTCCTTGGTGCATTGCCGATGGTGGTGCAGCTAAAATGTTCNCATCGAAAGATGAGGCTTTTTTCGTTATGGTGTCGTGGATAATTCGTGTCAGTGACGCACATGCTTTGGGCTCGAAGTATGTGGTTATCGTCATAGCCGGCCATCCCAATTCCTACGAGTGTACGTTATTGTTATTCGGATCAGTCCGAGATAATTTTAATCTCTTGGCTTGTAGCTGACGCTCTATGCCTACTGGTAACGTCTATCTTTTTCTCGTCCTAATTGACTTAATATCGTTTATATTGAAGTATTTATTATTAAGCAGATACTTAAATTCCAAGAATGATTGAAATTGAGTAATTTGCCCCAAGATCGTCTTAAGTGCTGCAGTTTTGTAGCGTCCATCAATGAGGTCTATGCCATGCTTTATGATTTAACGGTTGTACAATTTAGCAAGATGCTGAAAAATTTAAGCGTTATTCTTGAAAAAGGCGAATGCTTCGCAAACCTCAAGAAAGTTGATATGGCGGTGCTATTAAACTCACGTTTAGCGCCGGATCAATTCAATCTTATTCGCCAAGTTCAAATTGCCTGCGATACTGCCAAAATTGGCGTAGCACGTTTGACTGATAACTTAGATACAGTACCAAAGCATGATGATAGCGAGACGACGCTGGCTGAGTTGCAAGCGCGTATTAGCTCGGTTTTGGATTATTTAGCGACGTTTAAAGCGGATGATTTTGCTAATGCGGCCACGATCCATGTCTCACAACCACGATGGGAAGGAAAATATCTTACAGGTTATGAGTTTGCCATTGAGCACGCTATTCCGAACATTTACTTCCATGTAACAACAGCCTACGCGATTTTGCGCCACAACGGTGTTGAAATTGGCAAGAAAGATTACCTCGGCGCTATGCCATATAAGTCGTAAATCTAGGCTAGATGTAGTACTGTTGCGTAGCCTAATTGTTGCGCAGCAGCGCTTTGCCGCTCGAGCTTACCAACCTTTCTGCATTACTACCTGTTCTTTCTCTACCTATGTTATGCCGCTTTGTCGCTGGAAATTTAGGACTCGTTAGGGTTCTGTTACGCGGATGAAGTCAATCAATACTCAGTTTTTCATTTCGACCTTACGTCTCGATTATTTTTATCCTGTTAGCATGTGATTTAATTTTGTTGGCTTAGGTAAATGATATGGGCCGTAAGTTTATGAGTCGCCAAATTATCTATTACTTAAATAGTGAATGGCGAATTGACTCATTATAAAGATGACCTGTTTGTTCGTTTTGAGCAGGGATTTACTGGAAGAGCCTATTTAAGGTTCTAATTAAAGGAGTTAGCTATGTCTATCGAATCTCAAGCCGTCGAGAGTCCAACTGATGCAACGACAACTAAGAGCAAGAAAGCAAAAAAAGCCGCCATTACTAGTGGTTTGCGCCTCAAAGACAAGTTAACCCAAGACACTCGCCGCCGAATTGAAATTCTGCACGAGCAACGCCAATTATCCAATCGTTTCGGCGTGGATATAGAAATTGACTAAAGCCTTTGGCTTGTCGCTAAGTATTGGATATCACATCTAGATATTTAGCCAGCATGTACAGCTTCACGACGCCCGTCGTGAGGCTTGCTCACTCTCTTTAAACATTCACTTCTTAAATTTATATTCCATTATCGTGACCATCTCGCCCTTATAATCTTCATGTGAAATCATTGACCAACCCAGCGCTCGATAAAAATCGGCTTTATCTGCAGTAAACAAATAGATTTTCTGTAAACCAATCGCTCTAGCATGCTCAATGACGGCATTGACTAGCAACTTACCTAATCCTTTATTTCGATGGTTTGCATTCACATACACATTGGCGAGCCAAGGGCTTAAGTCAGTTCGGCTGTCCATATCTGCAGTGATTAATGAAGATGATCCCATCACTTGATTTTCCTGTTCGCAGATAAACATTTTGGGGATGGCGGCGTCAGTTAAATACTCGTTCATTTCCTCAATCAGCGTGGTGACAGAAGCATCCGCAGAACTCAAATGTGCCCATGCTTGATGATGCCACTCCGCCAATTGTGGAATGTGTTGCGGGGCAGATTTTAGGTCGATAACTTTCATATAAATCTCTAGACTGATTGCTGAAAGGGGGAATGGGCAAATTATACCCTCTATTGGCTTGCATGAACTTAGTGGTCATAGGCCGAGTGAGTATACCGCTTAATTCGGGATCGGCAGAAATACGCTGGCTTTAAGCCCGCCTTGTTTCGCATGGCTAAAACCGAGTTCGCCTTGATAACTGTCGACGATATCTTTGCAGATAGATAATCCTAAACCATGGCCCTGGATGCTTTCATCTAGCCGAATGCCGCGCTCAATGATAACGGACAGCGCGGCATCGGAGACGCCTTCGCCATCATCACTCACTTCTATCCCATAGCCTGTGGTTGGCACGTTCTGCTGACTGATATGGATCTCAATATTTTTGCTACCATGCTTGCAGGCATTATCCAGCAAGTTGCCTAAGAGTTCGAGTAAGTCATCCCGATCAAACGGCATCACTAAGCCGCTCGTGTAATGGCTATGAATAATGCGGTCTGGGTAAATGCGCTGCATCACTTGAATCAGTGGCGCTAGGTCGTCATCGAGGACAGTATAACGCCCTGGAGTGGACAGGCCGACAATCTTAGTGCGCTTAAGCTCTCTCTCGATGATGTGGTGCAGGTTTGCGAGCACCTTGCCGCCCTCACTCCGCTGTTCTGGTTGAAGGCTTTCTAGGTAGGACTGCAGCCCTTGTAACGGACGTTTCATTTCGTGGGCTAAGTTACCCAAGGCATTACGGGAGCGTTGTACTCGCTGGCCCAATTGATTGACTAAACGATCTATCTCTTCGATCAGTGGGACTATCTCGCTTGGTACTTGGTCAGGATTGATTTCTTGCCCTTGGGTGCGCATTTGCCGGATAGCTTCTGGCATCTGCTCTAAGGGTTTAAAACCGCGTTTAAGTAATTGATACTGTGCTATTAATAGAATAACAATCGTGAGCAACACGGCTGCGCTGGCAAAGGCTAAAAACTGCACTTGGGTTTGTTCGATCTCGCTGATGTCTTCTGTCACCCACAGGATAACTAACTGATCATCTTTGATAACGGCCTGACTGAACATCAGCCAATGTTCTTTGCCGACAAACTCAGTGGCTTGGTGTTGTTCACCAGAGGTCAGCTTAAGCATGTTTACGTTATGGTCGAATAGGGAGCGTGAACGCAGAGTTTGCTCGCCGATTTGAATCGCAAAATAATGCCCAGAATTAACCCTGTGGTACACATTGGGCAAACGGTCGGAGGTGAGCGCCCAAGTGCCATCGGGATTGTGATTCAGGGCGGAGATCAGGCTGTCGGCATCGTGTTGCAATCGAGAGGCAACAAAGTCTTGGGTTAATATTTGGATACCTTGGTACAGAAAATACAGCAACAGCACCATAGCAAAGGTGAGCGTGATCAGCAGATTGCGCGTCAGATAGCTCTTGAGTGAATACACGCCTTTTACTCCTTGAGTCGATAACCTTGGCCGCGGCGGGTTTCGATATAATCCTTGCCTAAGCGCTGGCGCAGGCGGTTGACGTACACTTCGATGACATTGCTGTCTTTGATTTGATCTTCTTCGTAAATGCGTTCACTGAGCTCTGACTTAGAGACGATCTTGCTGGGATTGACCATTAAGTAATGCAGCAGACGATATTCAATCTTAGTCAGTTCTATCACTTCACCATCAACATTAGTGACGGCTTGTTTGTCGACATCGAGGGAGACGCCTGCATGCTGCAACACATTGTCGGCGCGGCCAAAGTGGCGGCGGATCAACACTTCGAGCCTTGCGAGTAGTTCTTCAATGTGAAAAGGCTTGCCGAGGTAATCATCCGCACCCGCCTTGAGACCGTCGACCCGTTCGTGCCACGCATCACGGGCGGTGAGGATCAGCACTGGCATAGCCAAGCCTTTTTGTCGCCATTGGCCAAGGACTTGTAAACCAGGTTTGCCGGGTAAACCGAGATCGAGGATCACGGCTTCGAAGTTTTCTTCTTCGCCTAAAAAGGCACCGTCGATACCGTTATCGGCGTGCTCGACGGTATAACCCGCCTTGTTAAGGGCGGGAATGAGGCGCGCGACCAGATCGGTATCATCTTCAATCAATAGCAAACGCATCAGTCGACCTTTTCCTTTAGCCACTCGCCGGTTTTGGCGTCAATTTTGATTTCATACACTATGCCATCATCACGAAGGATTTCGAGCTCGTAGATGATCCTTCCATGTTTTTGCTCGACTTCGAGATCGAGCAACCGCCCCTTTAGCCGTGATTCATAGCGTTGCATTATGGTGTCGAAGGGCAAAACCTTGCCCTCCTTAACCCACTCGACCACTTTGTTTGAAAGATCATCGTCGTGGGCATTGCAGCTGGGGCTGCTAATCATCCCAACGGCCAAAGCCAGGAATATTAACGGTATCTTCATCGAATATGCCCTTCTCTGCGAGGTTGTGACAATTGCTGCATTGACTGAATGAGCCGACTTTGGGGTTATCTTGCACCATACGTCTTGGGATCTCATCGTGTTTGCCAATAAAATATGCCTGTTCTGTGATCTTCTGCGGCCCAGACCCTACGAGCAGCGGCGTGCTGTTTTTCATCACCTTACCATTTTGCGCCGCATGTTGAACCAGATATTCCTCAATTCTAGCAGTGACTTGAGGATCTAGACTGGCGTTGTCACCAAAGTGATTATCAAGATTTGCGGTAATGGCGCGCCACTTATTGGCGGGGAGTAAATTGGCTGGATAAGCCATGTGGCAGCTACCACATTCTGCCGTGTATTCCGCATTCTGTGGAACGGCGCGGCTGAGCTCGCGGCCATCGTCCGCATAGCCTGTGCTGGCTAAGGTTAGGCTGATGCCGATAACGCCAATGGCTAATGCCGCAGCTGTGAGTGATGAACCTAAGATCCAGCTAATAGGGTGTGCTTGTTGAGTCATGACATCTTCCTTTTTGTGCCGTTACCTTCTGTGGAAGGTATTGAAATTAATTGATCTAATTAAATGAGCTAATTGAATGAGTGATACGGTCGACATTTGGCGGTTATTGCAGGCTTAACCAGAGTAAGGCATCGCCTTTTTCCTGTGGCGTGCAGTCGCGTTTAAAGGTCCAGTTACAGTTACGGGTAAACCATTTCTCGATTTTGGCTGAGTCGGTTAACCGATCTGCGGTAATCGACGGCGCCATAGGGTCAATGGGTTTACGGGTATTTTGGTGCATCCCCATGTCGGTGACTTTGGCGGTATGGCAACTGGCGCAGCTACGACCGTCCATGTCCTGTAACCAAAGCTTTTGTCCTGCGGCTGCGGTAAAGGGTCCAGCGCCTTGGGCTTGATAACTTTGCAGCTGCGTGCCGATGCGCTCGGCACTAAGTGGCAGGCTTTGCACTTTACTGTTGGCGGCGCTAACGCTAAGGCTAGTCAGCAGCAAGGTGGAAATCGCGACAATGGCAAGGCGACTTTTATTCGTATGTCTGGTTAATCTGTTCATAGAGCATTCCTTTTGGGCTGGATGTCTTATTGCTAAGCAAAATGGCTAATGGATTAATCTTTTTGTTCCGCAGGGCGTTGTTTCTTGCCCGTGACCATGGCTCTGACTAAGTTTTCTTTGTGCAATAGGCTGCTGACGATGACGCCGCCAACGTGGATGACCACAAGGAACACGGTGAAGTTGGCAAAGAATTCATGGACTTCTTTTATGGCGCCTTCGGGCCAAGTGGCGAAAAAGCCCGTGGCTAATGGGCCGTGTCCGTCGGTGGCGTACAGTGCCATGCCTGAGAATCCCGTGATGGCAATGCTAGCAATCAAGGCCACTATCATCATTGCCCCAGCGGGGTTATGGCCTATGTAGTCTTTGGCTTTGCCCGTGACGAGCCCTTTGAGGTACACCAGTACTTCTTTAGGGCGAGTGATAAAGTTGCTAAAGCGCGCATTGTGTGTGCCCATCACTCCCCACAGCAGGCGAAACACCAGTAAAATTAAGATGCTATAACCTGCGTAACTGTGGATGGTCATCCACTCGTCTTCGCCTTCAGTGAGGTAGGCTAAGGTAAAAAAACCGACGAGTGACCAATGGAATATGCGGATCAACAGGTCCCAGACTTTGATGGTTTGCAGTGTGTTTGATGGCATGGTGTGACGCTCCTAAGTGGGTTTAGGTGTAGGCTACTTAACCCAAACTTAAACCTCGCTTAAATTTTGAGGCGCGAACATTTATCGAATTGATGGGGGTGAGTGGTGCGCTTGCTCGTGTGGCGAGTCTTAAATGTCAACGAAAACTCACTTGTTAAGCTATTGGTATTACGGTAAATTCTGCCATCTCAACTGAGTGAAGGGATTAACTTATTTATGTCTACCGCCGTTATGCGCGCTTTCATCAGCCGCAATTCGAGTCGTAAATCCTTTTGTATTTATGCCGTTTTATTATTTTTGACCGAAGTCTTAATCGCCTTATATGCACCTGCGGGTTTTATCCGTGGTTTTGTGGGCGATGTATTGGTGGTGATCTTACTGTTTTGCATGGTGCGGGCTGTCGTTCCGGTTGACAGCCCAGCAGAAAAGTCCCTAGCACAAAACACAGGCGAGGGCATGAAGCGTTTTTTTCAAACTCCTTGGTTGGCGTTTTCGGTATTGCTGTTTGCCTTTGCTATCGAGTTTGGTCAGTATTGGGGTTTAGTCGACAAGCTAGGCTTGGGCGGAAATCGCTTGGCGCGAATAGTGATAGGTAGCCATTTTGATCCACTCGATCTCGTGGCGTATTTTGTCGGCTATTTGATCTTACTGGGCTGTTATTGGAAAAGCCGTCAGTCCTAGTGCTTTGAATCCGCAAGAGTTGCGTGACGTGTATTTTCGCAGATAGACGAGATAAGTGGGGTTAGGGATGCAACCGATAACGGGGTTTTCACTGCTAACAGAGCATGCCGATGGGGTTGAGCCTCATCCACTGAAAATGCCTCTGTATTTTAATGGCCAACCTACTCACACTTTTATTGCAGGCCTAGTGATTGAAGCCCAATATCGCTGCGTTTTATCCAATAAAACCTTGGGGTATTTGGTCATCACTTCTTTCGATTGTCCCTTCGAAGAATCGACCGAGTTTAGTCTGCTTGATGAAGGGTTTAAGCTCATTGCGACAACCTCTTTGGCGCAAATGTACGATTCTTTTCTGCTTTATGCCCATTGGCCTATGACGGATAACCGACTGAGATTGCACTATTATGGTCAGTTTGTGCTGGATTTAGTGATGACAACGGGCAGTTCTTGGTTACCTTTTCAGCCCAAACTTAAACTGGTTGAAGTTATCGATCCCCAAAGCGATCCACAAACAGCCTCCTCTCTTGCTGAATTAGCTCAGCGTTTAGCGCGGATTGATAATATAAACTGAGTGAGGTTTGAATTAAATTCAGTTAAAAAAGAAAGGGCTATTCGCCCTTTCATGTTTATCACTTGTATCGATTACTCATGCGGAAAGTTTAATAAGCTTGCTTGCAAAGACGTTTAAAAACCGAAATAAAAGCTTCCTCACATCAGCTTGTTTGAGCCCCAAAAACCTTAGAAGAAACCTAAAGGATTCACATCGTAACTCACCAAGAGATTCTTGGTATTTTGATAGTGGTTGAGCATCATCTTATGGGTTTCGCGGCCGATGCCGGATTTTTTGTATCCACCAAAGGCGGCATGGGCTGGATAGGCGTGATAACAGTTAATCCACACGCGGCCCGCTTGAATGCCACGTCCCATGCGTTGAGCCGTGTTCATGTCCCGTGTCCACACACCAGCGCCTAGGCCGTACTCAGTATCGTTCGCGATCGCTAAGGCTTCGGCTTCATCTTTAAAAGTGGTGACCGAAATGACGGGGCCGAAGATCTCTTCTTGGAAGATACGCATCTTATTGTGGCCTTTCATAATCGTCGGGCTGATATAATAACCTTCGCTTTGACCGCCATCGAGTTGGCAAAGTGTGCCGCCCAATAGTACTTCTGCACCTTCAGCCTTACCTATGGCTAAGTAACTTAAGATTTTATCGAATTGCTCTTTAGAGGCTTGAGCGCCGACTTGAGTGTCGGTATCTAAGGGATCGCCTTGTTTAATGGTTTGCGCGCGGGCGAGCACTTTTTCGATAAAGCGATCGAAAATCGATTCTTGGACTAGCACCCGAGATGGGCAAGTACAGACTTCACCTTGGTTAAAGAAGGCCAGCAACATACCTTCGACGGCTTTATTTAAATATTCGTCCTCATGGTCCATCACATCGGCAAAAAACACGTTAGGCGACTTACCGCCAAGCTCAACGGTCGATGGAATTAAGGATTCGGCGGCGCATTTTAAAATGTGATAGCCAATTTCGGTGGAGCCCGTAAAGGCCAATTTAGCGATGCGTTTGCTGGTGGCCAAAGCTTGTCCTGCTTCGGCGCCAAAGCCGTTGACTACGTTAAGAATACCCGCGGGTAATAGGTCTTCAATCAGCTCGAGCAAGACCAGAATCGAGACTGGCGTCTGCTCCGCAGGCTTGAGTACCACACAGTTACCCGCCGCTAGCGCAGGTGCGATTTTCCATGCGGCCATTAAGAGTGGAAAGTTCCAAGGAATGATCTGGCCGACCACGCCTAAAGGCTCTGGGAAGTGATAACTGACTGTGTTGCCATCGATATCGGCAGCGCTGCCTTCCTGTGCGCGGATACAACCCGCAAAGTAGCGGAAATGATCGACGAATAAGGGCAAGTCGGCATTTAAGGTTTCACGCACCGCTTTACCGTTTTCCCAGGTTTCGGCAACGGCTAAGTATTCGAGATTTTGCTCGACGCGATCGGCAATGCGCAGTAACAGGTTTGAGCGCTCGGTGACTGAGGTTTTACCCCATGCTTCTTTGGCTGCGTGAGCGGCATCTAATGCTAATTCAATATCTTGTGCATCGGATCGCGGGATTTGGCAAAAGTTTTGGCCATTCACGGGGGAGCGATTGTCGAAGTATTTGCCATTGACTGGGGCGACCCATTTTCCGCCGATAAAGTTGGCGTATTTTTCTTTGAAGTTAACGATTGCGCCTGCGGTTCCGGGTTGAGCATAAATCATAGAATCATTCCTTCTTGTGGATGGCATGCTGGGCGTTGGCGATTTTTACGCTCTTGGCTTCAGCAAGGGAGTCTTGTTGATGCATCTCTGCTGGATGCCTTTTTAAATATTTTTCGTTTTGCTTTAAGCCAATCCTATTGATTGGCTTAGTGTTCTCTTATGCAACACCTGAGGCTTGCATACCAAGGGTGCATCGCAAGGAGAGTGCCAAACTGGCAGGAGTTGTACACTTGTTGTGCTAACAGTATGATGAAAAGCTAATTTTGCAGATTTGAATAAGTATGGGCACTCAGGGAGAGAAGTGTGTCCTGTGGTTACTTTGTCATTGAGTGGCACACAGCAATTGTGCTGAAACGGAACACAGCTCTGGGGAGCACGGCTATGGCAGTTAAACCGCATTTACCATCGACACAGGCGTGGTTGGCCGATTCGTGGCAGCGCAGCATTGGCGCTGGCTTGTCAGAATTTCAGTTACCCCAAGATCTTAGGCTCGATGCCTGCGGACTAAAGCAGAAACATGAGCAATATCAAATGCTCATAGCATTAGTGCAATCCCATGCCTTGCCTTTGTTCAATCAGTTGATGGCGCATTCTAATAGCCGACTCCTGCTCTCCGATGCCGAGGGTTATGTGCTTAGGCATTGGGGTGTGAGCCATTACTCCACAAAACTGGCAGATGTGGCTTTGGATATTGGGGTGAATTGGCTTGAGCAGCACAAGGGCACCAATGCGATAGGGACGGCACTTACCGCCAAACAAGCGGTCTCTGTGGTGGGTGAGCAACATTTTATTCGCCAGAATCGTTTTATGAGTTGCACTGCTTGCCCGATATTTTCCCCCCAAGGTGAGATGCTCGGGGTGATTGATATCACCAGCGAGCAGCAAAGGCACACTCAGCAGACGCTAATGTTAGTGTCCAGTTTGGCGCAGCAGGTCGAGACCGCGCTTTTGTGCCATCTGCCCGATAGCCATTATCGAATCGATTTAGCGGCGCAGCCCAATCTGCTCAATTCGGGTTGGCAGGGTATAGTGATTGCCGATAGCGATGGCCGCATCGTGGGTTGTAATCCCATGGCGAAACAATTGCTTAATCATGCCAAGGTGGGCGATACCGTCGAGCAGTACTTAGGCGATAATTGGAGCCGAGCGGGTGGTTTTAATCAGCATTTAGCCTTGCATCTACAGACTCAATCCTTAAATATTCCCAGCGCTAAGGGTCGAGTTGCGATTAGCAATAAATCGCTCAGTCAATTGGGGGTTCGGTTTCGCGATCCTCAATTAGAACGCGCTTGGCAACATGCCAATAAGGTGATCACCAAGCAAATTCCGCTGTTAGTGCTCGGTGAGACTGGGGTGGGTAAAGAGCAATTTGTTAAAAAGCTCCATGCCCAGAGTGCGCGTCGCACCGAGCCCTTAGTGGCAGTGAACTGCGCCGCATTGCCTGCCGAGTTAGTCGAATCTGAACTTTTTGGTTATCAGGCAGGCGCTTTTACTGGGGCAAACCGCACTGGATTTATCGGTAAAATTCGCCAAGCCCACGGCGGTTTTTTGTTTTTAGATGAAATTGGCGAAATGCCGCTGGCGGCACAGAGTCGTTTACTCAGGGTATTGCAAGAGCGCGAAGTGGTGCCCGTTGGCAGTAATCAAAGCTTTAAAGTCGATATCCAAATCATTGCCGCAACCCATATGGATTTAGAACAACAGGTGACTCAAGGGCTGTTTCGGCAGGATTTATTCTATCGATTGAATGGTCTGCAAGTACGTTTACCTGCGCTGCGTGAGCGGCAGGATATCGAGCGTATTATCCATAAATTGCATCGTAAACATCGTATCGCCGCGCAGGATATCTGCCCAGAACTGTTAGGGAAAATGATGCAATACGACTGGCCGGGGAATTTGCGTGAGCTGGATAACCTCATGCAAGTCGCTTGCTTGATGGCAGAAGGGGACAATACCCTCAATTGGCAACATTTACCCGATTATCTGGCGGCCAAACTCACATGCGAGCCGTTAAAAGTAGGCCTGTTACAAGCTGAATCTTTATGTGATGAATTTAAGGAGGTAAGTGGTCAACCTTCTGCATCACCGCTGCAAAGTGGTAAGTTCGCTGTGGAGCCGAATGCCACAAAGGTTCAATCGGATTCCCTAAATGAGGCGATTTATAGCAATGTGCTGCAGGCATACCAAGCCTGTAATGGCAATGTGAGCCAATGCGCTAAGCGTTTAGGGATCAGCCGTAATGCCTTGTACCGGCGATTAAAACAGATGGGGCTTAAGGATTAATGCTAGCTTACGGCTCTTGTTGTGAAGCTCAATCAATCGCTAAATATCTTTTAATCACCCCACGTTTATCCACTTCGCAATAGACTAAAACCGAGAGGTTTTAGTCTACAATCTCTAGCTTCAGTATCTGACAATGTGATTTTTTGTTGTTGCCAATTTATGTCTAATAGGTTTTGTTGATTCATATAATCGATAAAGATCGTTTCTTCTAATTACAAATTCAGAACTATACTGCGGGCAGGCAGAAAAGAGCTTGGCGTTATGCATAGAAGAGGAACTGTTATGCATCTTACTAAAAGCCTTTTAATTATTTCTATGGGTCTGACATTGAATGTACAGGCTCAAACTTTACCAACAAATACCCTGACACGTGACAATGGTGCACCTGTGGGTGATAACCAAAACTCGACCACAGCGGGCAGTAATGGCAGCGTGTTATTGCAAGATGTGCAGCTTATCCAGAAGCTACAACGCTTTGCCCGTGAGCGTATTCCTGAGCGTGTCGTCCACGCCAGAGGCACTGGTGTGCATGGTGAATTTGTATCGAGTGGCGATTTTAGTAACCTAACCCAAGCGGCACCCTTTGCACAAAAAGGTAAAGTGACGCCCGTATTTGTGCGCTTTTCTACCGTGATCCACTCAAAAGGTTCACCAGAAACGCTGCGTGATCCCCGAGGGTTTGCGACCAAATTTTATTCGGACCAAGGTAACTGGGACTTAGTAGGTAATAACTTACCCGTATTCTTCATTCGCGATGCGATCAAGTTTCCTGACATGGTGCATTCACTCAAACCATCGCCAGTGACCAATATGCAAGATCCGAATCGTTTCTTCGATTTTTTCAGTCACGAAGCGGGTTCAACCCATATGTTGACTCAGGTTTACAGTAACTTAGGTGTACCTGCCAGTTATCGTGAAATGGACGGTTTCGGTGTACATGCGTACAAATTTGTGAATCGAGATAACCAAGTTAAATACGTGAAATTTAACTGGAAGAGTCTGCAAGGTGTTAAAGGCTTACGTCCCGATGAAGTGGTTAAAGTCCAAGGACAAAACTTTAACCATTTAACCGATGATCTTTATAGTGAGATCAACAAGGGTAACTATCCTAAGTGGGATCTGTACGTTCAATTACTCGACCCGACTGAGCTTAATAAGTTTGATTACAACCCACTAGACGCCACTAAGGTGTGGCTAGATGTGCCAGAACAAAAAGTGGGCACTATGACGCTGAACCGCATGCCTGCAAACTTCTTCCAAGAGACTGAGCAAGCGGCATTTGCGCCATCGAATTTGATCCCTGGGATTGAGCCTTCGGAAGACAGATTACTGCAAGGCCGTATGTTCTCCTACGCCGATACTCAGCTGTATCGACTCGGCGCGAATTTGTCGCAATTGCCGATTAATAAACCCTTAGTGGCGGTGGCAAACCACAACCAAGAAGGTGCGGGCAATATGGGGCATACCCAGTCCGATGTGAACTATCAACCGAGCGTACATTTAGCCTTGGCCGAAGATAATCGTTATCGTGCGGTAACAACTGCGCTGACGGGGACTGTGCAACAAACGGCTATTAGCAAGCAGGATAACTTTAGCCAAGCGGGCGTCTTTTATCGCAGCTTGAGCAAGCAAGATAAAGCAGATCTGATCACTAACTTGGCCGGTGACTTAGGCAAAGTGAACGATACCAATGTGAAGCATCAGATGCTCAGTCACTTTTATCGTGCAGACCCAGAGTTTGGTGAGCGTTTAACCAAGGCCGTCAAGGGTGATCTGGCCGACGTTAAACAGCGTTCAATCTGATTTTGTTATTTTTAGGACTGTTTGGGTCGCAGAGATTTGCGCGTTAACAGTCCGAACCTAGTAAGTCCCGCAAGACGTAAACAAGCTCTTTTCTGCCCAGTTTAAGAGGGCGTCTTGCGGGCATTTCGTCACGTCTCATTGTTTAAATCTCTATTTTAGCTGTGCTGGGAGCCATTGATGAAACACACTATTGCTATCTTATTATTGATTATTGTGGCCCTGAGTATGTCGGTGGCAATGGGGGCGGGTTCGCTTCAAGCGCCATTGGTTACATCCGCAACTGCAAGTCAAACAGACGAGCCCGATACCGCACAAGTACAATTGCTGGTGGACTACTTTTTTGCTGCAGCGCGTACCGGCGATATCACAGTGCTTGAGCATTTTCTCGATGCTGGCTTCCCTATTGACCAGAGAAATAGTCAAACCTATACCGCGCTAATGGTGGCGGCTTATAACGGCCAAGAGGCTGCAACGGATTTATTGCTTGAGCATGGTGCTGATGCTTGTTTGCAAGATAAGCGTGGTAATACGGCAATGATGGGCGCTGTGATTAAGGCCGAATTCAATATTGTAAAGCGGCTATACGCGAAAGAATGCAATGCGAACCTAACGAATAATGCCGGAATGACCTTGACTGAGTTTGCCCGTTACTGGGGTCAAAGTGGCGCTTTACAGCAGGCGAGTTTGAAGCAATAAAGACGCTAGATCTTGCCATCTCTTGCGCTCGATCACTCTTGGTCATTATCTTTAATCTGTTTAGATCTCAGCATTTACTATTAGCAATAAGTCTGCTTGTTAATGATGTCTATGCCTTTTATGGTAACTTTTTGAATATCGTTTAATACGGTTTGGCCTTCGGAGAGCGATTTATGTTTGATGCCTTACTACTGACGCAAGAAGATAAACGTACGTTTGCTCAAGTTTCACAAATCACAGAAGCTGATTTGCCAGAAGGGGAAGTCTTGGTTGATGTCGCCTATTCCTCGCTGAATTATAAAGATGGTTTAGCTGTGACGGGTGCTGGCAAAATCATTCGTCAGTTTCCTATGGTACCAGGCATCGATTTTGCGGGCGTGGTGCGCGAATCGACGGATGCAAGATACCAAGTTGGCGATCAGGTGATTTTGACGGGCTGGGGCGTGGGCGAAAATCACTGGGGTGGAATGGCGCAAAAAGCGCGAGTTAAAGCCGACTGGCTGGTGCCCATGCCGCAAGGTTGTGATGCCGCTAAATCCATGATGATAGGCACGGCTGGGCTTACGGCTATGTTGTGCGTGCAAGCGCTGCAGCAGGCTGGGGTAACACCGCAAAGTGGGGATATTCTTGTTACAGGTGCCAGTGGTGGTGTGGGTTCTGTGGCGGTGACTTTGCTCGCCAATGCTGGCTATCGTGTGGTTGCCTGCAGTGGTCGGGTTGAACAGAATGCGCCTTTATTGAAGGAGCTTGGCGCCGCAGAAGTGATTGATCGCAGTGAACTTGAACAAGATGCTAAGCCGCTTGAGGCGCAGCGCTGGGCGGGTGTGGTCGATACCGTTGGCAACAAGATCCTCGCCAAAGCATTAGCGCAAATGCAATACGGTGGTGCAGCCGCTATCTGTGGTTTAGCGGGCGGTTTTGCATTACCAACAACCGTTATGCCGTTTATTTTACGGGGTGTGAGTTTACTGGGAATCGACTCTGTTTCTTGTCCATTTGAGAAGCGAAAAGCGGCGTGGGAAGCTGTGATTAAAGCACTACCCGAACATTTTTATCAGCAAGCTTGTCAGCAGATATCATTGGCTGAGGTGCCTGATTTCGCAAATAAAATTATCCAAGGTCAAGTCACAGGACGTGTATTAGTTAAGCTGTAATCCCGTTTCCTACGTTTTAACACGATGGCAACACTGAGGTGTTGCCAATTACGACTAAACCATTAGTTGAGCCTCCTGTACTTGTTCTTCATATCGGCTATTTCGGCAGTGTAATCGTCACTTTAAGGCCTGTTGGTATACGGTTCTCGGCTTTAATCTTACCTTTGTGGGCGGTGATCGCCGCTTCAGTGATTGCCAGCCCAAGTCCCCAGCCTCCACTTTCTCTTTGTCTTGCCGAGTCTGGGCGGTAGAAAGGTTTAAAAATGGCATCGAGTTCGGCGGCATCTATGCCTGGACCATCGTCTTTTATGGTAATTTGTACTTGATCAGCCGTCGCACTCGCCTGCAGGTGAATACCGCTTGCGGCATAACGGATCGCGTTACGCAGCAGATTTTCAATCGCGCGGGAAAGTGATTTAGGAAAATGCGCTAACTCAATTTCTTCATCGATATCGATAGTAATGCTTTTACCTTGCTGTTCTGCTTCAAATTCCGCATCGTCTAAAACTTGGCTCAGGGATTCGGCCAAGCCTAAATGTACTTTGGTTTCGTTAGTACTGAGCTTGACCCGCGAGAGCTCTAACAATTCACTGATAAGCTTTTCGAGTTGCTCAACTTCATAACCTATGCGTTCCGTTTCGGTGGTCTGCTGACCTTTTTTACGGGCGAGGGCAAGGGATAACTGTAGCCGCGTCAATGGGGTGCGTAGTTCATGGGAAATATCCCCCATGAGCCGCTGCTGATTATTCACCATAGCTTCGATGGAGTCGGCCATGCTGTTAAAAGCCGTGGCGAGCTGACCAATTTCATCGTTGCGCTGAGTGGTGGACTTATCGACTCGGTGACTTAAGTCGCCTTCTGCGAGGGCATTAGCACTCTTTTTAAGTGAATTTAATGCCTTACCTAAATGCCACGCGAGCAAGCCACATAATAATCCCGAAAGGAAAATCGCCAGGCTTAAGGTTAATAACTTATTTTCGGCGAAGAAGAAGAACCAAGGCCGTGGATGGTTATCTGGTAGGCGACCATAAAGTGAATAGGTTTCAGCGCCCAGATTAAATTGATAGGGACCAAACACCAGCTCATCTTTAAACTGATGGCTAATCGGTTGTTTTTCTTCATCTGCCATCAGCATAAAGCTGCGTACACCGCGACTCACCCTGTGTGTGTTGACGACTTGGCCCTGGCTGTTGACGAGATAAACTCGTAGTGGCTTGCCTTCCATGTCTCGATGTCTTTCCCAGCGACGAAGAAAATCGGATTCCAGTAAGGCGGGGTTTTCTTGAATGCGCTTAGCTATCGTCGATAGGACTTTTTCAAGGTGAGGTGGCAGTGGCGCACGGTCGTGATTTTGTTGCAGCAATGGTAGCAGACCCACTAAGGCAATGATTAGCGAGCTGCAAAGCCAAAATCCGAGCAATAATTTGATAAATAAACGATTAGGCACAGTCGATACCGCCGTTATGGAAGCCAAATATAACCTTTGCCACGGATGGTTTTCACCCTTGGCCGACCATCGCTACGCTCGGGGAGTTTTTTACGTAGATTCGATAAATGCATGTCTAAGCTGCGATCGAAGGGCATGAGTTTTTTGCCGAGCACTTTCTCGTTTAACTCTTCCTTGTTCATCAACTCTCCAGCGTGCAGTGCTAGGGTGTGCAGCAGAGTGAATTCGGTGCCTGTGAGTATGATTAATTGCTCATTACAGTAAGCTTCTTGGCGCGATGGATCTAAGCGCAGATCGCCAAACTCTTGGGCGGGCGCGGCATGGATTTCTTGGGTTGTTAAGTTCGAACGACGAATAATGGCGCGGATACGGGCAATTAATTCTCTGTCATTAAATGGTTTTGGCAGGTAATCGTCGGCGCCTATCTCAAGCCCAACCACGCGATCGATTTCATCGCCGCGGGCCGTCAACATTAATACTGGGGTTTGTTTATGTTGGCGCAGTGCGCGTAGCACTTCAAAACCGTTTAATTTAGGTAGCATTACATCGAGTAGGATCAGATCGTAATCTGCGGTCAGTGCCAGATCTAAACCTTGTTTACCGTCGTAGGCCAAGGTTAATTGAAACCCTTCTAACTCGAGCAGTTGCCCTAGTAGCTCAGATAAACCCAGATCGTCATCGATTAATAATATCCGACTCATACTGTTCCTTAATCTCTGTAATGTGGCCTCGTGTGCCTGTTTATCATAGGCACTTTTAGCGCTTTGGCTGAGTATACCTGTTTTGATGTCAATTGCTGTGTAGCAATGTAAGCCAAAGTAAAGAATAGAGAATCTGTTAGTTATTGCCGCAACTTTACAGTGATTTACTCAGGCAACGCCCTCACTTACATATAGGGGTTTAGACTGGAAGGGTCGAAAGTGACTCGGCTTAAAAGGGTCGTCACTGTGTCTTATTACTTGCCATATTAAAGTTGAACCATCGAGGTTAACACTATGAAAACATTATCACCTTTGAAAGCGAGCCTGTTTGCCATTCTAGCGAGTTCTGCGGTTTTCGCGACGGCAGTTAATGCTGCACCTAAGGATGCTGGCTGCGACTTCTCTAAATCTGAATTCCATAAAGGCGACCGCATGGAACATGGCGGCCGACATATGGACCACGGTGGCATGCATCGTATGTTTGAAGGGCTCGATTTAACGGATGCCCAGAAAGCTGACGTCAAAAAGTTGTTTGCCGATCAGAAAGCCACGCGCGCTGATAATCGTCCAACGAAAGAGGAACGCTTGGCACATCGCACAGAGATGCAGGCCTTAATTACCGCGCCAAGTTTTGATGAAACACAAGCAAAGGCACTGATGAGTGCGCAGCAAGAGCAGCGTCAAACTCAAGCCATTGAACGTATGAAGCTGCATAATCAAATATTTAATCTGCTGACACCAGAGCAGCAAGCTAAGTTTAAAGCGCGATTTGAAGCACAAGCTGGTAAAGAACCTCGCGGTTAAGCGTCTTAGCTGATATACAATAGGGTCATAGCTTCCCAAGATAGATCCCTTATGACTCAAACTTCCCAATACGATTTTTGGGTCAAACTGGCTAGCCGCGCTTCCGTGGCTACCGCTTTGATCCTTATTCTTATCAAGATGTTCGCTTGGCTTTATTCCGGCTCCGCCAGTATGTTGGCATCTTTGACGGATTCCTTTGCCGATGCTCTCGCTTCTATTATCAATTTTATTGCCATTCGTTACGCGCTTGTGCCGCCGGATCATGACCACAGATATGGCCATGGTAAGGCTGAGCCGTTAGCGTCTCTAGCGCAATCCGCCTTTATTATGGGCTCCGCATTTTTATTACTTTTCTATGGTGGCGAGCGTCTATTAACACCTGTTCCGGTTGAAAATGCCACCATAGGTGTAGTTGTTTCTATCATAGCGATTGTGATGACGTTAGCTTTAGTCATGTTGCAGAAACGCGCATTAGCGGCGACAAAAAGTACTGTGGTTGAAGCTGATTCGCTGCACTATAAATCAGATTTATTCCTTAATGGTGCGGTATTGTTGGCACTAGTATTAGCGCAATACGGTTGGTGGTGGGCTGACGGTTTATTTGCGGTAATGATTGCATTTTATATTGGTCATCAAGCCTTTGGCTTAGGTTATCGCTCAATTCAAGCCTTGTTAGACAGAGAGCTAGACGAAGAAACTCGCCAGCAAATCACGCAAATCGCGATGGAAGATCCACGGGTGCAAGGGCTGCATGATTTACGCACTCGTCAAGCAGGCAAAACTGTTTTTATTCAATTTCATTTAGAACTCGATGGCAATTTGAGTTTGAATGAAGCCCACAGTATTGCTGATACAACAGGGATAAGAGTCAAAGCCGCCTTCGAAGATGCTGAGGTGATTATTCACCAAGATCCGGTTAAACCTGAAGTCAACGAAACATAAATTAAGGACAAGCTATGGCATGGATGCAGAAGCAAAGTCACAGATGGGATCATTCCACTCGATTGATATGTCGCTATCATAGGCTATCGACTCGCTTTGAGTTGATAGCCGAATCTGTGATTTCTGACATTAGCATCCCTATGAGTACAGAAATCACGCTCCTGATGGAACAGAAACCTTCGATAGTAAATCAAGCGGATAGTACCGTATCTCCTGTGATAGCGGGGGCTTGGAGTCAGTTAGTCCTGCGTAAACATCTTTATTACTTACCGCAGAAAATTGATCTCGACATTGCTAACCAAGCTTATCGAGTCCATGTCTGGCCATTATTTCTTTAGCGTACACGTATTACTTGTGTGGCGTCTGGCAGAGTTGTCGTATCCGAATATTTGGATGTGAGAAGGCGTCGTTCCCTCATCCGTTGGCTATATGCGAGTTTTATAGGGCTGTTGCGGGTGTTAGGTTAAAGTTATTAATAGTTTCAATTTAAAAATAATACTTACAGTAAATATTATTTAGCCACATAACGAATAACAATAACTTCCATTTTCCGACTCAAGCTGAATCAATGCTGTATGATTTGTATTTTGATAATTTAAACCATGACACTTCTGAATTGCTTATTGTAATATCCGCGCCGTCTAATACTTTCGTTAAATCATTAGGGAATTATGATGAATAAATTATCAATTGTTGCTATCTCTTTACTATCAGCATTAGCGGCCACTCAAGTCTCTGCAGCAACCGACACTACTGGATTTTATGTGGGTGGTGCATTAAATAGAGTCACAGCTGATGCTTTTGATGGTTCAGAAACCGGTACTGGTGTAGGCGTATACGGTGGCTATAACTTCAATGAATGGTTTGGTTTAGAAGCTAACCTGTTTGCCACTGGTGACTTAGGCGATAAGGATGTTGATATTAGTGCAGGTGCATTAAGCTTCACACCTAAATTTACTGCACAAATTAATGATATTTTTTCTGCCTATGCCAAAGTGGGTATAGCATCTATGGCGGCGAATGTTGATGGCTATGGTTACGATGAAGACTTTACTGGTTTTGGTTGGACTTATGGTGTAGGTGTTAATGCCGCCGTAACAGAGCACTTAAATATCCGTGTAAGCTATGATGTCACTACAGGTGATTTAGATGCCGACCGTAGCTATTTAGGATTAAAAGATATTGACACTGATATTAAGCAATTCGCTGTAGGTATGCATTATCAATTCTAATTTTTTTAGATTTGGCATATTTAATTCATGCCAATGAAAATGAAATGAATTTCAAATAGAAAGGGATGTGAAGATATCCCTTTTTATTGTTTGATATGAATAAGCTTGTATTGATATAACGAGTAGTAACGTTATTTTATCTACTCAATCCATCGACAGTTCTTTTAATTTCCGCGTTAAAGTATTTCGTCCCCAGCCTAAACGTTTCGCCGCTTCCTGTTTATGGCCTTGAGTATGGCGCAGCGCAGTTTCTAGCAGTATGCGCTCGAATGCGGGCTGCACCTCAGTTAACAGATCGCTGTTTCCTTCCGAGAGTTTTTGGTCTATCCACTCAGTCAGTGCCGATTGCCAATCTTGGCTGCCTTTCGCCGTGTGGGTGACACTCACAGGGTCTTTCAGTAATTCTGGCGGTAAGTCTTGGGGTAAAATTTCTTGCCCCGATGCCATTACGGTTAACCAACGACAGGTGTTTTCGAGTTGTCGGACATTACCGGGCCAAGGTAATTGGGAGAGTTTTACCGCAGTCTCCTTGGCCATGATCTTAGTTTCCACGCCAATTTCCTTTGCTGCAGAGGCGAGGAAATGGGTAGCGAGCTGGGGAATGTCCTCCCGTCTTTGTGATAGTGGCGGCAAGTGCACGCGGATCACGTTGAGGCGATGGAACAAGTCCTCTCTAAAGCCACCTTTTTGTACTAATAATTCAAGATCTTGGTGGGTCGCCGCTATGATACGCACATCGACTTGTACCGCATTATGACCTCCGACGCGGTAGAATTGGCCATCGGCGAGCACTCTGAGTAACCGTGTTTGTACGTCTAACGGCATATCGCCGATTTCATCTAAAAAGAGCGTGCCACCGTTTGCTTGTTCGAAGCGACCTTGGCGCACATTGGCTGCGCCAGTGAAGGCACCTTTTTCGTGGCCGAATAGCTCAGATTCGATTAAATCCTTAGGGATCGCTGCCATGTTCAGCGCGATAAACGGCTTATCTTTACGTGGGCTGTGCTTGTGTAACGCGCCAGCCACTAACTCTTTTCCCGTACCCGATTGACCATTGATCAGCACGCTGATCGATGAGCGTGAAAGTCTGCCTATGGCGCGAAACACTTCCTGCATCGCTGGCGCTTCACCTATGATTTCGGGTGTTTTGACTTGGGCTTCCTGCGCGGGTGCAGGGCTCTGTTCAGTGGCATGGGTAAGTGCGCGCTCAACCAGAGAGATAGCCTCATCGATGTCGAAGGGTTTAGGCAGATACTCAAATGCGCCCGCTTGATAGGCACTCACTGCACTGTCTAAGTCTGAGTGCGCTGTCATAATGATCACGGGAATATGGGGATAATGCACCTGCAATCGTTCGAGCAGGCTTAAACCATCCGTGCCGGGCATACGGATGTCCGACACTATCACGTGCGGTTGCGATATTTCTAATGCCTGCCACAGGGATTCGGCGGCGGCAAAGCTGGCGGTGCTGAGCTTAGCACCTTGCAGTGCCTTTTCGAGTACCCAGCGTATCGAGCTGTCATCGTCGAGGATCCACACTTGTTCACTAATTCGCATCTTGCTTCCTCATACGGTAGGGGTAGGTACTCTCGAAATTATTTAGCGCTTAAAATCGGTAATGAAATGATAAATTCTGTGTGCCCAGCGCTGGAGAGGCAATCGATCCTTCCCGAGTGTAAACGGGCAATATTATGGGCAATCGAGAGGCCTAAACCTGAACCTTGCTCACGGCTTGTCACCATGGGATAAAATAATGTGTCCATTAGCTCAGGCGGTATACCGGGGCCGTTGTCGATAATCGATAGGGTTAACACTAGCTTGTGGCGCTGTGAACCTATGGTGACTTGGTGTTGAGTGCGAGTGCGGATCAAAATCTCGCCCCCCGTATGCTCAAGTGCTTGCACCGCATTTTGTAAAATGTTCAGCACAGCTTGCTGCATTTGGTCCGGATCCATCTCGATATCGGGAATGGATGGATCGTAATCCCGTTTGAGCTGGATGTTAGCGGGCAGCGCCATTTCAACTAACTTATAGACCTTTTGCACCACTTGATGGATGTTGTGCAGACTGTGCTGTGTCGGCCTTTGCGGGCCGAGCAGACGGTCCACTAAATTACGCAGCCGATCGGCCTGCTCTATGATGAGCGTAGTGAATTCCTTCAGCGCCGGATCATCCAGCTCCCGCGATAATAGCTGCGCCGCACCGCGAAGGCCGCCTAAAGGATTCTTGATTTCATGGGCTAAGTTGCGCACCAAAAACTGCGCCGCTTGTTGCTGTGCATCTTGACTCAGTTGCTGATGAATGCGTCTTTGTTGGTCGACTTGGCGCAGTTCGAGCAGGCTGAGCTCTGCCTCATCATCGAGGGGAATAAGGGTTAAATCAACGGTATGATGTTGGCCATCGAGCGTGACTAGTGCTGCCGTATTGACCGTTAAGCCTTGGCCGGCTGTTACTGCATCCATTAATAGCTTGGCGTCGACACCGAGGATTTGATAATGCTCAGGCAAAGTTTGTTCTACGAGTCTATGGCTACCAACACCTAATAATTGCTCTGCTGCTGCGTTGGCATAACAAGGCTTGAGATCCTTATCTATGACAAGTACAGCGGTAACTAAATGATTGAGCAGTGTCTCTTTATCCATCGACCATTCCTAGAAATAGGGTTGCACCACTATGGTGCACCAATCTGGTGCAAGCTGCAACTTGTCTTCATCAAACGGTTTAGTCAGGAGGAGTTAATCTAACTTCATGTATTTAAAGTTTTTATACTAACTTTTACTATACAAATAGTGACATTAACGCTTAGCTGCTTGATGAAGAAATATCTTTCTTGGTGAACTTGATGCAAAGACTTTGCCGTTTTGAGTCAAAGCGTCAACGACTAAGGTATGTTCACCTCTGTCGATGTTTTTGAGTTTAAAGGTACCGCCAATTTGCGGTTGACCGACGGGGTTGCCATCGAGCTTGAGGGCCATCAAATACTGACTTTTTAGCTCTGGGGTGATAGTCGCAACGACGTCGAAATCGCCATTGTTATCTCTGACGGTTTCCTCTTCGGTCGGAGAGGTAATATTGACTTGATATTGAATAGATTCAATTGCTTGAACTGAGCTGTTTAAGTCTGTTTTGGGCAGAGGAAGGGCAATTTGATTTAAGGTCTTATCTTTTAGCTCAACGACTTGGGCATTTGGCTGCGGCTCATCGGAGTAATGGACTTTGCCATCCTTATCGACCCATTTATAAACAGTCGCTTGCGCTAACATGCTAAATAGCACTAAGCCGATGAGTGTGAGTGAACGCATGCTAAAGTCCCTGTAGCCTTGAGATAGAGTTAATCAAGATTAGTCTCTTTTACATCAAAAATCATGGTGTTTGTTGCACTAAGTGGTTAAGGATGTCATCACAGAGAAGGTATAAAGTCGACAGAAAATGGGGCGGCAGAAACAGGGGTTAGTTAAAGTTGGTTAAGCTCGGGCACTAACATGTGCCCGAATTCTATCCATCAATTACAGGCTTGCATCGAGTTGTTTCTCGATCTCACTCGCTTTGACCCAAGCGGCATGTTGGGATAATTGAGTGGCATAGCGTTCAATGTGTTCAAATTTCGCGAGATCGCCACTGTTCGCCAGTAGTTCTACAACAAAGGACATCATGATATCCGCACCCGTGAGCTTGTCTGCAACAAGATAGGTTTTATCGGCCAACATATCATTGAAGTAATGGCTTATCTTACTGACTTCTATCGCCGCATAACCTTCAAGGAAATTGGTTTTACAACCGTCCTTTTGCACGAACATACGCAGTAACAAAGGCAGCATGGCTGAGCTTTCGGCAAAGTGTAGCCATTGCAGATAACTGACATAGTCTGCGCTGTCTCTGGCGGGGGCTAAGGTATCCGCCGCATATTTTTCAATAAGATATTCGGTGATCGCACCCGATTCTGCTATCACTTGACCGTCCATTTCGATAACGGGTGATTTACCTAACGGATGAATTTGCTTAAGTTCGGGTGGCGCGAGAAAAGTCTGGCTATCACGTTGATAACTCTTAATTTCATAGGGTTGACCTAGCTCCTCTAGCAACCAGATGATACGTTTAGAGCGTGATTTATTGAGATGGTGCAAGGTGATCATGGGCTTTCCTTTGGACAGTGAGAGTACATTTTGGCTGTCGCACTATTATGGTGCGACAGCTCTTTTTAACGTATTTAGCACACTTGTGCGCCTGTCTTTGTTCATTTCAAGCTGAGCGTCGCGTATTTATCGCTTAGCCTCTCGCGTTCAATTGCGCAACTATGGTTTCGGCTACGGCTTCGGATGATCCCGGATTTTGGCCTGTGATCAAATGGCCATCTGCGACGACAAAGCTTGTCCAGTCATCGCCTTTGACATAATTGCCACCATTTTTCTGCAGCATGTCTTCAACCAAAAATGGCACGACATGAGTGAGTTGCACGGCTTCTTCTTCAGAGTTGCTGAAACCGGTAACCCGCTTGCCGCTGACCAATGGCTTGCCATCACTGGTTTTAGGGTGCAGCAATGCAGCAGGCGCATGACATACGAGCCCTAGGGGTTTATTGGCTTGATAAAACTGTTCAATCAAGACGATAGAATGTTTATCTTCGGCAAGATCCCACAGTGGACCGTGGCCGCCCGGATAAAAAACCGCATCATAATCGGCTGCGTTGATTTCACTTAAGCGAGTGGTATTCGCTAGCAGTGCTTGAGCCTCAGGATCTTTGCTAAAGCGTGCAGTAGCTTCGGTCTGAAAGTCTGGCTCATCACTTTTTGGATCGAGTGGTGGTTGACCGCCCAGTGGTGAGGCTAAGGTAATGTCAAAACCTTTATCTTTAAAAACATAAAAAGGTGAGGCGAATTCTTCTAGCCAAAAGCCGGTTTTTAAACCGGTATCACCGAGTTTATCATGCGACGTGAGTACCATTAATATATTCATTTTCATACCTTTACCTAAGTTGCTCACATCAATATGTGTGAGCTTTGGGTTTAGTTCATTTGACGTTATAGGGCTAAGGTCAAAATGTCACGGCTCATGGCTGGGTCAATATTGCCATGTTCGCCAAGTGCCACCATGCCGTGCAGTTCAAGCTGTTTCACTACAGTATCAACGTGGCTGGCATCGAGATCATAGGCAGATAAATGTGTCGGTATGCCCATGGCTTCGAAGAAAGCCTTGGTTTTTGCGATAGCGGCGTCGATACGCTCGTCATCTGTACCTGTGTTGATGTGCCACACACGGTCGGCGTACTGGAGTAGCTTTTCGCGTTTAGCCTCTTTTGTACATTGCAACAGGGCAGGCAGTACGATTGCCAATGTACGCGCATGGTCGATATCGTAAAGTGCAGTTAGTTCATGGCCAATCATATGGGTTGCCCAGTCGTGGGGAACACCGACGCCAATCGTGCCGTTGAGTGCCATAGTGGCAACCCACATTAAGTTCGCGCGAATGTCGTAATCTTCGGGTTGAACTAGCACTTGTGGACCAAGCTCAATCAAGGTTTGTAAAAGACCTTCGGCAAATCTGTCCTGCACGGCGGCGTTAACTGGGTAAGTGAGGTATTGCTCTGTGATATGTACAAAAGCATCGACAACACCGTTGGCCACTTGGCGCTCTGGCAGGGTGAAGGTTTTGGTCGGATCGAGTATTGAGAATTGTGGATAAACCAAATCATTACGGAATGGCAGTTTAGCCTGTAGTGATTTACGGGTCACTACGCTGGCGTTGTTCATTTCGGAACCGGTCGCAGGTAAGGTTAACACTGAGCCAAAAGGCATAGCTTGAGTCACATTGGCGCCCCAGCTAGTGAGAATGTCCCAAGGTTCACCTTCGAATACCGCTGCAGCGGCAACAAATTTAGTGCCATCGATAACCGAACCACCGCCAACCGCGAGGAGGAAGTCGATATTCTGCTCACGTACTTGGGCGACGGCTTTCATTAAGGTTTCATAGGTTGGGTTTGGCTCAATGCCATCGAACTCGACAACGAAACGATTACCCAATGATTGTTTAACTTCGTCTAACGTGCCTGTTTTTCTAGCACTGCTGCCGCCAAAGAGGATCATCACTTTAGCATCGCTCGGTACTAGAGAATCAATTTCGGTGATAGTGTCTTTACCAAAACGGATTCGGGTCGGGTTGTAATAGTTAAAATTTAGCATGGATGATGTTATTCCTATTATTACTTTAAATGAGCAGCGTTAATTGAGCTGTATTAATTAATCGCCCGTTAAATTAGTAGACCAGTCGTCTAATTTTGGGGCGTGAAAATGTATTCTTTAAAAATCTGGGCTGATCGATATCAGCAAATATTAGTTTTGAGTCGGTATTAGGTTAAAGGGCCGTTTTAGGCGTTAAAATGGATTCAGTCGTTACGAGTGCACGTTCGAGTGCCGTAGGGCTGTGGCCCAACTTGTTCATTAAGCTGGCGCCTAACCACATGTGATACAACATTTCAGCGGTTGATTGCGGATCTTGCTGGGCGATTGATCTATCGGTTATGCCCACTTGAACACAAGTCGTTAACCTCTCTATGATGCCGGCGGAGCCTTTAAGTAAGGCAACACGCATGGCTTCTGATAAATCGGCCACTTCGGCGCTGAGCTTAACGACTAGACACTTTTGATCTACGCAGCCATCGGCTTGTACGTGCAACCATTGTTGCCAGTATTGCATCAAGCGTTGATGGCCTGTCAGTGTTGAGTCATTGAATAATGCGTCTAAATCTAATTGATATTTTTCAAAATAATCAGTAATAAGCGCTTCACCAAATTGTTCTTTGGATTTGAAGTAGTGATAAAACGAGCCTTTTGGCACTTCGGCCGCCTGCAGCAGTAGGGATAAGCCGACGCTGGAGAAGCCTTTGCGTACGATCAGCTTGTAGCCGATGTCGAGAATATGCTGGCGAGTGGATTGAGTTTCAATTTTCATGGGGTTTAGGATAAATCAAATTAGACCGGTCGTCTAGTGTTGTTTTTTTCGGCGATATCAACGCATTCGATTTAGTATGCTTTGCATTGTGACTTTTGCGCTGCCTTGAGCCAAGTTAATAAAATTGCCAAATTGATAAATGTTAGACGGATAAGGCATTCTGATGGTGAAATGGTGAAATGGTGAAATGGTGAAATGGTGAAATGGTTCGGTAGGACAACATACTCACAGTGCTGAGATAAACCGTCACTGTGAGCGTTCGATTAACGATTGATATGAAATATTAATCGCACTGTCACTTAATCGAGATGACTAGAGATAGCTACAGCAATATTCGGCAATGGCTGTGTTACGAATTTTAAAGCTAACATTTGCAGCCAGCTCAAATTGAGTGCCTTCTCTAAACTCCTGCCATACAGAGCTCTCCGGTAACAACACCTCAAAACGGCCACTGGTGACTTCCATTATTTCGCCTTGGGAGGTTGAGAACTCATATTCCCCTGGTAATACAACACCTAAGGTCTGCTTGCTGCCATCGGCAAAAAATACGCTACGGCTAGCCACTTTGCCATCAAAGTAGATGTTGGCTTTTTTAGATACTGACACTTGCTCGAGTAAACTCATTATTAATCCTCTATAAATTGGCTTGAGATGAATTTATATGCATATTTAATAAATTTCAATGCATCATTTGTCGCATGGATGTGCGCATTCAATATAAGTTGATGCTAACGTTCGGTTTATTGCTTATTTCCCACTATATCATTTTGTTTGAAATGGTCGGTATGGCTTGGCTGTCATTTAAAGTTATTAATCATTTTTCTACTTAAAAATAATGAGTTGTCGGAATTTTAGTGAACTTTTGATGAAAATAGTCGGCACCGCTTTGTTTAGCTGAGATTCTTCTCCTATAGTTTTAAGGCAGGTTTGATTCTGCAAAGATTGAAGGAATGGAATTCGACGCGCGACAAGGAGTCTCACCATGGGTTTTACTCGTAAAATTCAGCTTATCAGTTTATTGATTGTCCTATTACCCCTCATATTTGCCACCGCAATAGTGACTTACATTGCTCGGGATGAATTGTTTGCCGAGGCTCAGTCTCGTTTAGTGGCAGTGCGTGAGATCAAGCAACGGCAGATTGTTGGCATGTTTCAGGACTTTTCCGATAACCTGCAGGCCGTCAGCGCCGTAATTGCCAGCCAAAAAAGCCTCGATACTCTTACTGACATAGATCAAACCTTGCAGTCATTAAATAAATCCCTCGGTTTTTATGACCTATTTATTATTAGTGACGATGGCACCGTTTTATATACAGTGGCGAAGGAGTCTGATTTCGGCACCAATTTGCGTACTGGACCCTTCCATGATTCGGGATTAGCACAGTTATTCAATAAGGCATTGGGATCGGCGGGCACAGTATTACTACAAGATTTTTCCGCATACGCGCCTTCAAATGGTCAACCTGCGGCATTTATTGGCCAGTCGATTCAGTTCAATCAGCAAAGATTGGTGGTGGCGGCTCAAGTATCAATCGATCGCATCAACAGAGTTATGCAAATTCGTGAGGGTATGGGGCAAAGTGGTGAAACTTATCTCATTGGCCCAAATAATCGTATGCGTTCTGATTCTTTTCTCGATCCCATTAATCGCACTGTTACGGCTTCGTTTGCAGGAACGGTAGCTCAGAATGGTGTCGATACGCTGGCGGTAAAGGAGGCGCTGGCAGGTAAATCGGGTGTGATGCAAGTGAATGACTATAACAATAATCCCGTTTTATCCGCTTATTCTCCTGTCGTTGAGCTCGGTTTACGTTGGGGTTTGATGGCTGAAATTGATGTGAGTGAAATAGCAGCTCCCGCCTACCGTATGATGTTTATCGGCTTATCTGTTTGTGCAGCAGCCTTAGTGTTGGCGTTCGCTGCCGCTAAGTTAGTTACAGGGTTTGTATTAAAGCCGCTCGGCGGTGAGCCTGAGGACATGTGTAACTTGACCAGTATGATCGCCTCTGGCGATTTAACTCATAATTTACCGCATGTTCAAACGGATAATCACCTGATGAGTTGGTTGGCGCGGATGCAAACTAAGCTCAAAGAAATCATCAGTCAGCTGGTGGGCGTTGGGCATGAACTTGAATCTGCCGCCGAACAAAACTCTGCCGCTATGACACAAGCCGATTGCAGTATTCAGATGCAGGCTAAAGAAACTGATATGTTGGCTACTGCAGTTGAAGAAATGAGTTATGCCGCAGCTGAAATCAGCACGAATACGATGAGATCCTCCGATGAAGTGTCCGCCTGTACCCATTCGAGTGAAATTCTTTCGCAAAACTTGGCTAGTACTCGTAAAAGCTTAAAAGTGACCTTGAGCAGTTTTGCAACTATTCATCAACAGGTGGGCAGTCTTGAGGCGGATAGTCAGAAAATCGGCTCAGTATTAGCTGTGATAAATGCGATTGCGGAACAAACTAATCTCTTGTCTCTTAATGCGGCGATTGAAGCAGCGAGAGCTGGCGAGCATGGTCGTGGATTTGCTGTGGTTGCCGATGAGGTGCGTCAGTTAGCGGTGAAGGTTCAGTTAGCAACTCAGGATATTGGGCAAGTGTTAAAAGGTATTCAGCAACAGTCAGGTGTGCTGGCGTTGCATAGTGTGACTTGTTCCACTGAAGCCTCTAAAACCGCAGAAGATGCGGATGGAATGCAGACCGCGGTGGATGATATTGCTTTGCGCTTAGAAACCTTAAAGGCATTAATGATTCAAACCGCAACCGCTGCGGAAGAACAAACAACGGTTTCGGCGACGATTGCGCAGGGGATTGCGGGCTTAAGCGTGGCGGCGGAGGAAAATAGTGCGGCTATCAGCCAAGTAGCAGCGAGTACGCGGAGTCTGTTGGGGTTAGCAAATCAGCTTGGTTTAACAACGGCACAGTTTAAGGTGTAGATATTTTTCGCTGCATTTACAGTGTTCTCACCTTAGTTGGTGCTGTAAATGTGACTGAGCTGGATGTTACACATCCGCCAGAAATGGATTTCTGGCGGATATTTTTATCAGGACTTCAGTTGGTTATCCCATGAGTGAGCATTAACGTTTACGCCAAATTGTCATTTCTGAGATGGAATGTTGGAATTTACGTTTAGTCTCGCGGATCACGAAGGGAATTTCCTTCACTGCGACCAGCTCAAATTGGCCGATCAAGGTTTCGGTCAAACCATCTAAGGTGGTGAAGTTCTCTCCTTTGACTTTAACGCCACCTAACCATTTATCCTTGGGCGTATAATCTTCAAGCCAAGTGTATGGCGAGGCAATCACAAGGTATCCACCTTGATTAATCCGCTGGGCAATACTGGTTAAAAAGTGTTTAGGCTCGTTCAACCTGTCGATAAGATTTGAGGCATAAACCAAATCATAACCTGTGTAGATGGGCTTTAAATTACAGGCATCACCTTGCATAAAGTTGACCTTTTTCGCCTCAAGCTCATATCCCAGTTTTGCGAGACTCGCACTCTTAAATTCCTGTAAGTCGCCTTCGGTGCGTATGGTGTAACGTTTTTCACCTTGTTCTGTCAGCGCATAGGCCTGTTGAATAAAGCGCGCCGAGAAGTCGATACCATCAACATGATCAAACACTTTTGCCAGCTCGAAACTCGCGCGACCAACGGAGCAGCCGATATCCAGGGCTTTAGCAGTATGAGTCAATTGAATTTCACTCAGCGCTTGCTGCACACCATTGACGCAGAAGTTAGCAACCCCGAAATATTCGGCGCCATAGTGAAATTCAAGGTATTGGGAAATCAGTTCATCCGTTTCGTACACATTGACCTCTTCCATTTGAGCTGGATTTTGGGTGGATTCCACATAGCGAAAGCCCGCGTGTTGATAAAAATGTCGACGAAACGAATAGCGTGATGAAGCTATTGCCTCATTACCCGTAGAGATCCACGAGCCGCCTTTGATGAGATTATGTTTGCCATCGAAGGTTGGGGTGGAGAAATCATCGTAAAGTGGGTGTACGGCGAAGCCGTCAAAACCGTCGATTGCGGTTTCTGTCCATTGCCAAACATTACCGACAATATCGAAAAAGCCATTATGTTCGAAGCGATTCACTGGGCAAGAAGAGGCGTAATAAGCCAAAGCAATATTGCCCGGCACTTCATGCCAATCGGGCGCATCGGCGGGCACATTCTCGCGTAAGATGTACCACTCAGCTTCAGTTAATAGACGTATATTGCTTTGCTTTTGTTCGGCTTTCCAATTACAGAAGGCCTTAGCTTCGAGCTGATTCACTTCAACAGGCCAGTTTAATGGCAGCGGAATTTCTTCCACTAAGTTACGTTGCCACCATTTATCTTGTCTTAAGCGCCAAAAACGCGGCATTTGTGCTTGGGTATAGGCAAGCCAAGCTTGGCCTTCTTCATTCCAAAATTGGGGTGAGCGATAGCCGCCAGCTTCGACGAATGCGAGATACTCTTGATTCGAGACTAAGAATTTAGCCGCCTTAAAGTCGTTAACGTTAAATATTTTATGGCCGTACTCATTGTCCCAGCCGTAGGTTTGGTCTTGTTCTGTTTTGCCTAAGGTCACTTTTTGCCCTTTTACAGCCAATAAACTGTTGGTCTCGGCAGGGGCGGTGTCTTGGCACGCAGGCCAGAGGTGGTTGGGCGCGACATACTCCAGCGGCAGTTGGCGTATGATCACCGATGAGGTTTCTAAATGAATACGCTCATGTTCAATGCCCATCAAAATGATCCAAGCTGGACTATTTTGAGTGATAGGTAACGCTAGAGGCATTTCATCGATAACACGATTGATGACAGCATTAACTTGTTGGCGATAGCTTCGCACCTCTGCTACATCCGGCCACGGATAATGTTGTTCGTTCAAATCATCCCAAGACATCTCATCGACACCAATGGCGAACATGGATTCGAAGTTGTCGTTTACTCGTTCATCGAGAAATTTACCAAGTTTGAGTTTGTTGATATAGAAAGTGGCCGTATGGCCAAAGTAAAAGATTAACGGATGGCGCAGCGGCTCGGCTTTGAGGTAATAGGCGCTATCTTCTTGGATCAAATCATACAGAGACTCGTATAAAGCCCATGTCTGATTAAAGTATTGCTTAAGCTCTTGACGCTTTCCGGCCTCAGTTTCACCAATGAGCTTAAGGGGTTGAGGGGGTTGCGTTATGGGCTTATCCATAGACAAGTAAACTCCGTATTTATCGGCCTGCGGTGCAAGCATGGGAAGATTAATCTATCGTGTGTGACTCTATACGCGATTACTGAGCTCAGGATCACTTTGTCAGCTTAATGTGTCGGTTTCAGGCAAAGTGTTTTACAAACTAACAGAAAGACCAATTGAGTCCAACATCAGTGCTGGAGCTTAAAGCATCTCAGGTATGACCCTTTGGTTTGGAATTATCTTACAAAGAAAGTGATGCGCTCAATTTAGTGATGCTATCCCTTACAGGGATTAAAATTATTTTATCCCTGAAGAGTATTTTCTCTGTCGGGGTTAAGGCAGAATGATCCCGTCCGTAAAATTATTATGCAGGATATAACGGGATGACAATTAACGCATTATGGATACCCGCCTGGTATGAGCTTGATCCGTCGATCGTAGTGGGTGTGACTGAGGAGTTTGTTTTTCACAAGACTGCCGCAAACGAGGCGTTAAAGTTTTACAGCGGTGCAAAGGAAAACGATGCCGTTAAGGCAACCGGAACTATTTCGGCCATTAAGCACAATGTCTTGGGGGACATTGAAAGTGTCGATGCGCAGGGGCTCGATTATACGCTTGTGTTGCAAGATGGACGGCGTTTGTTAGTCAACGCAGAGGAAAACCCTGGCTTGGTTTATGAGTGGGTTGATGACAGTTGGCAGCCTTCAGATATGGTCATTACAGATTGGACATTAGCAGTACAATTTGCGTCTTTATCACCATTGACGCCAATAAAGTAATTGAAGGTTTATCGTGAGTAACTAGATGGCAAAGTGCAGTTAGCGCTCGGGATCCGAGGTTGACTGCACTTTTACTTGTTCAGCAAGTTGTTGGTATTCTTGTTTGATTTCTGCAATATAAACATCGTGAAAATTCAATTCATTAAATTCTTCTATACAGAGCTGATAACGGCGTAGCTGCTCAGATTTTTCTTCGGCGGTATCCCATATTTCCATTAGCATAGCGTTTGATTCCATTCATAAATTTAATATATGTATCCAGCATGCATTTTAACTATGTCTACTGATAATTAATCGAGTCGGCTTCAAAATGGTTACGCTTCATGTTGTCCTGAGACGTTATCTTTTCTATAAATCGATGTTAAACAAAGTGTTAGAGTTAACAACTATATTATACCGTATGAGTGGATAACTTTTTTCCTCATCTTCTTCGGGACAAATGCTTACATCAAGGCGCTGCCATATCCTTATAATGTTTCTATCTTGATGATTGGATTGTGCCTGTGAGCATTTTGCTCTAGATTGATATTTCTTTGTTTTTATCTTCTGGCCTTGATTCTTTTTTGCCCTTTGGAGCCGTGTAATGGCTAATATTCTGTTAGTTGCCAATCTCAACTGTGATCGGATCTTACTGCTTGATAAACCTTTAAAAACGGGTGGACGTTTCCATTATCAAGATGGCGGCCAAAGGCTCGGTGGCGGTGGGGCAAATACCGGATTAGGTTTAGTCTGGGCTGGGCATAGCGTCGCGTTGGTGAGTCAAGTGGGCCGTGATGACATGGGGGATTGGCTCATTGCAGAAGCCAGTACTCAAGGGCTCGATTGTCGTTTAGTGCAGCGCCGCGCCGGCAATACATGCGAAATGCTGCTTGTAATGACGCCAGATGGCGAGCGCACCATTATTCGGCCACAAAGACCCATATTTGAATTATCTGTACCGCCGAAATGGCAGCCATGGGACGCGCTGTATTTTAATACTTCCGCAGAAGGCTCTGTCAGCTGGGCAAAAACAGCTTTAGAACATTGTCTTGTGGTCGCGCAATTAGCCAAGGACGACAGACAGAGACCTTGTCATATTTTATTGGCCTCCATGAGTGATATTCAGGGGCGTTGTGATGGCGCATCTTGGGAATATGGCAAAAGCATTGGCGGCGATTGTCTGCGTTACTTTATTGTCACCGATGGTATCAATGGGGCTAAGGTTTACACGCACGATCAAGTGCAGCATGTTGCCGCTATCCCTGCCACAGTTGTTGATACCACTGGCGCTGGTGATGCCTATGCTGCAGGGTTGATCCACTGTCTCTGCATCGGCCAGTCGATTACTGAGGCCATGGCAGAAGGGGCGATTTGGGCGGCATTTGCGGTGGCAACTGATAGTTCTATTCCGGGTGAGGCACTAAAACAGTATTTAGAGGCGAAGCAAATCGCATGAAAATCTGCGGGCGAGCAGTTTGAGTCATCTTTCTGTCATACGTCCTTGCTAGAGTATGTCTTGTGGCGCATAGCTTGTCCCTTAACGTTTTCTTGTACTTTTCTCCCATTTATTGGTTAGTATGTTTTTTGCCTCGTTTCCCCAACGAGGCATTTTTTTGCTCAAAATAAAGTTATTCCATCGTAGAACGCCAATACGACAGAAATCTTGTGCGGCTATGGCGCAATTGCGTTAACATTTATTCAACTAAAATAGTTATCGTTAAATTAAAATAATAAGCCACTCAAGGTGTTCTGTAGTCTTTGGAGTTGAGAATGGGCAATAACGCTTGGAATGATAAAAATAAATTTATTTGGCTTCTGTCTGTTTTGCTTTTGGTCTCCTTTTTAGTGACCAGCGGTATCAGTTACAAAGTAGCCCATGATTCACTGAGCCAACAAATAGAGAGCAATACCTTACCGCTCACAAGTGACAATATTTATTCAGAAATTCAACAGGATTTGTTACGACCCATCTTTATTTCATCCTTGATGGCGCAGGATACCTTTGTTCGGGATTGGACCTTAAGTCATGAGCAAGAGCCCGAAAAACTCATTCGTTACCTTAAGGAAATCCAAGAAAAATACGGTACAGTCACGAGCTTTTTTGTGTCTGAGAAAAGTCGAAATTATTACCATTCCACGGGCATTTTAAAACAAATCCAAGATGTAGAGCCTGACGATGCTTGGTATTTTCGAGTGCGTTCTTTACCTGAATCTGAGCATTATGAGGTCAATATTGATGCCGATACGGCTGATCGCAGTAAGACAACAGTATTTGTGAATTATAAGGTTTTTGATTTTGAAGGAAAATTTATTGGTGTTACCGGTGTGGGGTTGGCGGTTGAAAAGGTTAAAGCCTTAATTGAGTTATATCAAAAGCGTTATAACCGCCGAGTGTTCTTTACGGATCGGCAAGGTAATGTCACTTTGCATGGCGATCAATATGACGGTACGGATTCGCTGCAAACGAACGTAGGGCTTGATAATTTGGCTACGCGTATTTTAACCAGCCCAAGTGCCGCCTTCAGCTATCAGAAAAGCGGGAAAACGGTTTATCTCAATAGTCGCTTAGTTCCTGAGTTTAAGTGGTATTTGATTGTTGAGCAGGAGGATGCGCCACAAGAGCGGGAACTGTTAAATACGTTTTGGGGTAATTTGGCGTTAAGCCTAATGGTGACTCTAGGTATTTTATTCATCTCAAACATGACCTTAGGTCGTTATCAGCGCAAACTAGAAATTATGGCGTCTACCGATAAGCTCACTGGCGCCGCTAACCGTCAGGTGTTTGATGAGTACTTTAGGCAGGCGTTAGATAAAGCTAAGCTGACACAATCGCCGATTTCAATACTCTTGTTGGATATCGACCACTTTAAAAAAGTGAACGACAGTTATGGGCATGGGATTGGTGACTTAGTATTAAAAACCATGACTAATATGCTGCGTGGTTTACTACAACAACAGGATATTTTATGTCGTTGGGGCGGTGAGGAGTTTTTAATTTTACTCCCTGAGATGGACTTATCCCGAGCGGCAGAACTGGCAGAACAGATCCGTGACCTCATTTCCCAGCGGGAAATTAAAGTGAATGGATTACACATTTCTATTACTGCCAGTATTGGTGTTGCTGAGCATCAAGTGCAAGAGCCTGCGGAGGACCTTATCAAACGTGCCGATCTGGCCTTGTATCAGGCAAAAGAAGCGGGCCGAAATCAAGTGGTGTTAAATCATTCATAGACTCTACTCGGTTCTTCTTGGCAGCAATGTTTAGCCTACCTTTGTGGGTTATGGCGTGGGTTGATTGTATTATTGGCGTATCGCGGTTTACACTCTGACAGTAATGCGCGATAGGTCATTGATTTGGAGTTGCAGATGTCAAAGTTGTTGATTAATAAGTTGTCTGGATTGTACTTAGGAACTCATCTTCAAGAAATGTCCGGTGTTGCTACGGGGATTGATGGTAAGCAAGCGGCTCAACAACTGTTAGTGCATATCGACCATGTTGAAGGGGACGCGCAGGCCGATCCAAAACACCATGGCGGCCTTGATCGCGTGCTACATCATTTCCCCCGCGAGCACTACGGCCAATATCGTCGTTGGGACTTAATCACCCAGCTCGAAGATGCGCCCAGCATGGGAGAGAACATTAGCACAGTTGGACTGAACGAAACTCAAGTCAATATTGGCGATATCTTGCAAATTGGCGCAGTAAAAGTGCAAGTGACTCAGCCGCGTTCACCTTGTTTTAAATTGAATCTGCAATTTGGTCACAAAGAATTCGCCCTCGCCATGCAGCAAAGCCAATTATGTGGTTGGTTTTATAGAATCTTAACCCCAGGGATTATTCAGTTAAACGATAGGATTGAATTAGTTGAGCGTCGTACTGATATCAGTGTTGCCGAGGCCATGTCACTCTATTTCTCGCCAACGTTTAATACCAGTGCCTATGATCGTTTAGCTTCCTGCGAGGGATTAGCGCTGAGTTGGGTTAATAGCCTACAACGCCGCTTAGCATTACAGACAGTAGAAGATTGGCAAATGCGTTTATATGGGCCGAGTGGAAAATAAGGCTTTATATTCAAAATGATAAAACAGGGATGACCTATGATTGAACCCGTTACAAAAAGTGATAAAGATTTTGGCTTACTGGTATACGCCTCAAGTTTTATTGGATACTTAGTGCCGTTGGGCTCTATTCTTGGTCCTTTGATCATTTGGCTGATGAAGCGTGAAGAGTCCGCATTTGTCGATCAATGTGGCCGTAGTTGTTTGAACTTTAAATTGAGCCTGTTGATTTATGTGATCATCAGTGCCGTATTAGCTTTGGTCGGAATAGGTTTCATTTTATTGATCTTACTGGGTATATTCGATCTGGTGTGTACTGTGCTGGCGATTATTAAGGCCAGCGAAGGTAAAGTGTATCGCTATCCATTAACGATTAAATTTATTGCTATGGATTAATTGCCTCTGCGAGTTAAAGAAAAACGCCTTAGATGGAAACATCTAAGGCGTTTTTTATGGCGTAAATTTTAAGGTTTTACACCTTAAACTTGGCCACTAAGGTATCTAAGCGGTGTGACAGTTGATTCAAGGCTAAACTCGCCTGTGCCGCCGCTTGTGCAGTATTGGCAGTACGTTGAGTAATGTCATTGATTTCAGTGACGTTACGGTTGATGTCCTCCACAACTGTGGATTGTTCTTCCGTTGCCGCAGCAACTTGAATGTTCATGTCGCTGATAAGACCAATGCGATCGCTAATGCCAATTAACGATTTGCTGGCTTCATCGACGGCCACAACGCCTTCGTGGGAGCGGGTACGACTCTGGGCCATCGCATTAACCGCGCGGCTGGCTTCCGATTGCAGTTTGTCGATCATGCCTTGCACTTCATTGGTCGATGCCGCGGTGCGTGAGGCTAAGTTACGTACTTCATCGGCCACGACAGCAAATCCACGTCCAGCTTCGCCGGCACGTGCTGCTTCAATGGCCGCGTTAAGTGCTAACAAGTTAGTCTGCTCAGAGATAGCGCGGATCACATCTAAAATACCACCGATGGATTTAGTGTGGGTCGCGAGGGACTCAATCACTTCACCCACTTGGCCAACGTCTTTCGACAATTGGTTAATGGTATCGCGGGCACGGGTTACCACAACTTGGCCGCTGCTGGCTTCAGTATCTGCATCTCTGGCGGCAACCGCAGCTTGGGCGGCATTACTGGCAATTTCATTAACCGTCGCGCCCATTTCATTAATGGCCGTTACCACCATCATAGTGCGATCTTTCTGCTCGTGGCTGTCTTCTAAGGTTTGCTGTGCCTGATTCGACACATCCTTAGCCGAGAAACCGAGCTGTTCGCTGGTTTGTGCCACTTCGATGACAGATTCCTGTATCTTACTGATAAAGCTGTTAAATCCTTTGGCGAGCTGTGCAATTTCATCTTCACCATTGACTGGTAGACGTTGACGTAAGTCACCTTCGCCTTCGCCTATGTCGTGGAACATGGCGGCAACTTGGGCAATAGGACGACTCACAGAACCTGCCACCACGATGGCGAGTACAATAAAGCCCGCTGCAATTATTAGCGTCCAGATTAAGATCTGATAAGCCGCTTCGGTTAATAGTGCGAACACTTCGGCCTCGGGCACCTGTGCGACTAAGTACCAATCCATAGATGCGATATAACTACTGGCAACCAGCATTTTTTCGCCATTGATTTTGGTATTGATCAGATTGAAATCACTGCGGTTTAATAATGAGCTTGAACTCGCATCCTTGTATAAGCTGCTTAGGCTGCTCTTACCAATTTGGCTCGTATCTGGGTGGAGTTTTACCTCACCTTTAGCATCCACTAAGTAGACTAAACCGGTTTCTTCAATTTTAAACGAGCTCAGCAAACGCACCATGTCATCGAGTGATTTAGCGAGCCCGACTAAGCCGCGACCATTGGGTTGTTGGTAGTTGATGAAGAGTTTGACTTCGCCGTTGGCCTCAGTAAATACGTTCAACATACGTTCTTGGCCACTGTCTCGGTAACCAAAAAACCAGCCGTCCTGCGCAGGAGTGAGCACGCGCAAAAAACCATCCTGAGTATAGTAGGCGGCAGTTTGTCTGTCGGCGTAGGAAGCTTGCGCTAGCTTATACTGACGAGTGATGTCTTTGAGTTGGGCTACGACTTGGGGTTCTTGGGCCTGCGGTCTACCGTCTTCGAGCCATTGCAGTAACATGCGGCTACTGGCCAATTGCTCTGCAGCATTCATCAAAGTGGAAATGTCGAGATCGATCTTATTGCGAATTTGCATCATTAAGCTCGGTAATTCCGAGCCTAACATCCTTTGTTGTACGACATTTTTCGCGCTACGTTGGCTTAATACGCCGACGAGTATGGTCGACAGCAGTACTGCAAATGTCACTGTTAACAGAATTTTCTGCTTAATGGTGAGGTTATTAAATATCATAAATATCAATATGCCTGTGTTGGACTATTTTGAGTTATCGGTCAACGCACTCTTGTACGGTAAAAGATTATCGGACAGAAATGTTAAAAGTTAACCTTAGTCTAGGCCGGTTGCCGAATAAAACAGCGTATAGAACACTTATTTGGCCTAACCTGTTGGTCTTGCTGTAGATCTAATTATGTAGAGTATAGATGGAAATGAGATGGTGATTGAAAACGAACTCTTTTTTGTGTGGCAATTGTGGCCAATGTCGCGAGTAAGGGCAAGCAAAAAAAGTGAACTATTCGTGTAAAAGGTGAAAAAAAGGCGCTCAACTGAGCGCCATTATTTACATTTATCATCCAAATGTTACATGTTGGGGTAGTTTGGACCACCACCGCCTTCCGGTGTAACCCAAGTGATGTTTTGGCTCGGATCTTTAATGTCGCAGGTTTTGCAATGAATGCAGTTTTGCGCATTGATTACAAACTTGGGTTGACCCGCCTCTTCGACGATTTCATACACGCCTGCTGGGCAGTAACGCTGTGCTGGCTCATTAAACTGAGTCAAGTTAATGCCCAGTGGAATGCTGCTGTCCTTGAGACGTAAATGGCATGGCTGATCTTCCTCATGATAAGTGCTCGACAGATACACTGAGGACAGTTTATCGAAGCTAAGCTTGCCATCGGGTTTTGGATAATCAATCTTGCTGTAAGCGCTCACAGGTGCCATTTGCGCATAGTCTGGGTGCTCATCACGCAGTGTGATAGGGAACTTTCCGCCAAACCAGTTTTGATCTATATAGTTGAATGCGCCGCCTAAATAGGTACCAAATTTGTGCATTGCTGGACCAAAGTTGCGGGATTTATGCAATTCTTCGTATAGCCAGCTTTCTTCAAGGTGGGTTTGGTAACAGTCGAGATCTTTACCGCCTTCAACCCCAGCCATCATGGCTTTACCTAAGGTTTCTGCTGCAACAATTCCGCTCTTCATCGCAGTGTGAGTGCCTTTGATTTTCGCAAAGTTCAACGTACCCGCGTTGCAGCCTATGATAAGACCGCCAGGAAAACTCATCTTAGGTAGCGAGTTTAAGCCGCCTTTAGTAATCGCGCGGGCGCCATAACTAAGGCGTTCGCCACCCGTTAAATACTTAGCAATCACAGGGTGGGTTTTATAGCGCTGGAATTCGTCAAATGGGCTCAGATGCGGATTTTTGTAGTTCAAATCAATAATAAGGCCGACCGCAATTTGGTTATCTTCCATGTGATAAAGGAAGCCGCCACCCGATGCGCCCTCGGTTAATGGCCAGCCACCTGTGTGAACGACTTTGCCTTGTTCGTGTTGCTCGGCGGGGACTTTCCAAATTTCTTTGAAGCCTAAACCGTAATGCTGTGGTGTTTTACCATTATCTAAATGGTATTTTTCGATAAGTTGCTTACCTAAGTGGCCGCGGCAACCCTCGGAGAAAACGGTATATTTAGCATGCAACTCCATGCCTGGCATAAAGCTGTCTTTGGGTTCGCCATCGGCACCCACTCCCATATCGCCAATCAAAATACCTTTAACGCTGTTATCGGCGTTAAATAGCAGTTCACTGGCGGCAAAGCCGGGGAATATTTCGACACCGAGTTCTTCTGCGCGATTGGCAAGCCAGCGGGACAGATTACCGACGCTGATAATAAAATTGCCGTCGTTGTGCATGGTTTTTGGCACAAAAGCATTAGGCATGACTCGGCCGTCGGTGGCTGAGCTGAGTAGGTAGATTTCGTCGTGGGTGACAGCGGTTTTTATTGGGGCATCTTTTTCGCGCCAGTCGCTGAATAGCTCGTCTAGCACTTTTGTCTCGAACACTGCGCCTGACAGAATATGCGCGCCCACTTCTGAGCCTTTTTCTACCACACAGACGGTAATTTCTTTGCCTGAATCCTGTGATATTTGCATTAATCGACATGCCGTGGCCAAGCCAGCTGGACCAGCACCGACGATAACAACATCGAATTCCATTGATTCGCGTTCCATCAGTTCACCTCTTCCTTCACGTTTCCCCGATTTTTATCGAGTGTTGTAGTTTGTAAACGGGCGTTTTATTGCTTGCACCACCTTACCTGAAAATAAGATAAGGTCACAGTGGATTAAGCTGCTGTTTAGTCTAATTCAATACAAATCTTTAGGTGAGGACTGTCACAGATTATTCACGCTAGCGTGATCTAGGTTAATAAATACCTGTTTAGGGGTATAGCTAGTGAGTACTTTCGGCCTATAATCACCGACGACGGTTCTCCGAGCTTGCCTGCCTAAGTCGAAAGATATGGAGGTGTAGCCGTGGTAATAATGCCACCGGGGTGGGATAAGAAATGCTCTCACCTCCCACACTTGGAAAGGTGATCATGTCTCAATTACAAGACAGCTTTGGTCGAAAATTTCACTATTTACGGATGTCAGTCACTGACGTTTGTAACTTCAAATGCAGTTACTGCCTCCCTGATGGTTATCATCCTGAAGGTAAACCAAAATTCTTATCTCTCAATGAGATAGAAAACTTAGTCTCCGCATTTAGCCAAGTCGGCACCCAAAAAATCCGCATTACAGGCGGTGAACCTACCCTGCGTAAAGACTTTACCGACATCATTCGTGTCGTCGCTGATAACCCGCGCATTCATACTATTGCGACGACCACTAATGGATATCGACTCGAAAAGCATGCCAAAGAATGGTTCGATGCTGGCTTGCGTCGTATCAATGTGTCCGTGGATAGTTTAGATCCCAAAATGTTTTACCAGATCACTGGCGAAAATAAGTTTGATGAAGTGATGCGGGGGATTGATGCCGCCTTGTCAGCAGGTTTCGAGCGAGTAAAAATCAATGCCGTACTGCTTAAAGGTTTAAACGATAAAGATTTGCCACGTTTTTTACACTGGATTAAACACACGCCAATCGACCTGCGTTTTATCGAGCTGATGGAAACGGGTCTTGGTCGTGAGTATTTTGAAGCCCATCACCTAGCGGGCGCCGACATCAAAGCACAGTTACTGGCAGATGGCTGGCAATTAGATACGCCAAGTGCCTCCGATGGTCCAGCCCAAAATTTCAGCCGCAGCGATTATCAGGGCCGTATCGGCTTGATCATGCCCTATGCCAATAATTTTTGTGCTACCTGTAACCGTTTACGGGTATCTGCTAAGGGTAAATTGCACTTGTGCCTCTTTACGGAATCCGGTGTCGATTTACGTGATCTGCTACAGCATTCTAACCAGCAAGCGGAATTAATTGAGCGTCTGCACGGTCAATTAGCCCAGAAGAAAGAAACCCATTACTTGCATCAAGGCATCACAGGTGTCACTCAGCATCTTGCCTCTATTGGCGGCTAGACCTGGTTTTAGGTCTGTTGCCATAGCCAATTTAGCGCGAGTATAAGCTCAATTTCCCTTGTACCCTGTTTTGACCTCAATTAAAGGATCGCTCCGATGAGCAATGTATTTACTCATATTAATGCCGATGGCAATGCCCATATGGTTGATGTAACTGAAAAAGCCGTTACCGAGCGCGAAGCCCGTGCAGAAGCTTTTATCGAGATGGCGAGCACGACACTCGAGATGATCATGAGTGGTAGCCACCACAAGGGTGATGTGTTTGCGACCGCGCGTATTGCGGGCATTCAAGCCGCGAAAAAAACCTCAGACCTTATCCCTCTCTGCCATCCGCTGATGCTAACGAAAGTTGAAGTCGATTTAGAGGCACAACCTGAACATAACCGCGTGCGTATTACTAGCCTGTGCAAGTTATCCGGTAAAACGGGCGTAGAGATGGAAGCGTTAACTGCGGCTTCAGTGGCGGCGTTAACTATCTATGACATGTGCAAGGCCGTGCAAAAAGATATGGTGATCTCCCAAGTCCGTCTGTTGGAAAAGCGTGGCGGCAAGTCGGGACATTTTAAGGTTTAGCGGATCAAAAACGAGAGAAGACTATGATTAACGTGTTGTTTTTTGCTCAAGTTCGAGAATTGTTGGGCACAGCTAAATTAAGTCTAGAGGCGAGCGAGCAGACACAAACTGCCGAAGCATTACGGGCAACGCTGGCGGCCACCGACGACAAATGGGCTAAAGTATTAACCTCTGACAAATTGCTGGTGGCGGTAAATCAGACCATTAGCCAATGGGATACACCTGTAAGCGATGGTGATGAAGTCGCCTTTTTCCCACCGGTTACAGGAGGTTAATATGCGTTTATTACCCGCAGTTCGAGTGCAAGAGGTCGATTTTAGTGTTTCTGAAGAATATCGCCAGCTAGCTCAAGATGATAGCGATGGTGCCGTAGTCACTTTTGTCGGCAAAGTGCGTGATTTTAACGATGGCGCCGCGGTGACAGATTTAACCTTAGAGCACTATCCGGGCATGACCGAAGCCGTGTTAGAACAAATCGTTGCCGAGGCGCGTAGCCGTTGGCCGCTTAATAAAGTGACGGTTATTCACCGTGTCGGTACTATGGCTCTGGGTGAGCAGATTGTGTTTATCGGCGTAACCAGCGCCCATCGCAAGGCCGCTTTTGCTGCCTGTGAATTCTTAATCGACTTTTTAAAAACCAAAGCGCCATTCTGGAAATTAGAAGCGGGCGAGCAAGGTAAAAGTTGGGTTGAAGCGAAAGATGCCGATGAACAGGCGGCTAAGCTATGGCAACACAAAGACTAGTCGCGTGGCAGAGATACTCGTAGTCGCAACGCAGCTTGCCAGTTTAAGTCCCGCGCGAATATTGCACTAAGGTGACCCAATGCAGAGTTTGACCCGTTTCTTCCATACCTGTGTTTTTGCATTACTCTGGTGCTTGGCGGTCGTGCCATCTAGCAGTCGAGCGGCGGATAATACAGCGATTCCCGTAATTGCCGCTGCCTCAGATTTACGTTTTGCCCTCGATGATATTAGCCAAAAATTTACCAATGAAACTGGGCTAAAAGTAAAAATATCCTATGGGTCATCGGGCAATTTTGCTACTCAAATCCAAAATGGTGCGCCCTATGAATTATTTTTATCTGCGGATGAAAAATATATTCAGCAATTGCATAGTGCTGGTGTTGTCCGCGATGCTGGCGTGCTTTATGCCCAAGGGCAACTCGCTATTGTTGTACCTAAAACCGGTCGTTTGTCCGTTGATCCTGAACTTAAGGGGTTAGCCGAAGCACTCGCTGCAGGAAAAATTACCCGTTTTGCTATTGCTAATCCTGATCACGCTCCCTATGGCGAAAAGGCCAAAGAAGCATTGCAGTTTGTGCAGTTGTGGGATGCGATTCAACCTAAATTGATCCTCGGGGAAAATGTGTCCCAAGCAGGGCAGTTTGCGATTAGTGGTTCAACCCAGGGCGGGATTATTGCGCTCTCTTTAGCTATGTCTCCTACTTTTGCCAAACATAGTGATTACGCCATAGTGCCAGCAAAAATGCATAGCCCACTGTTTCAGCGTATGGCATTAATGGCCAAGGCGGGTGAAACAGCTCAGCATTTTTACGATTATTTAAGAGCCGATAGTGCTCGTCGTGTTTTGGCCGATTATGGTTTTTCATTGCCAGAGCAACCATGATGGATTGGCAGGCACTTTGGTTATCGGTCAAGCTGAGTGGCATCACCGTTTTAGTGTTGATTCCTTTAGCTATTTTGGCTGGACGAGCATTAGCCTATCGTCAATTTGTTGGCAAATCTTGGGTCGAGGCGCTGATCATGGTGCCCTTAGTATTACCGCCGACTGTGATTGGTTATTACTTGCTGGTGGGGCTTGGCAGTCAAAGTTGGCTCGGACAATGGATTGAGCAAGTCATGGGTCAGCAACTCGTGTTTCACTTTTCAGGTCTGGTTATCGCCTCTGTTTTAGTTAATATTCCCTTCGCTGTGCAGCCGATACAACGCGCCTTTGAAACTGTACCTAATGATGTTCGCGACGCAGCCGCTTGTTGCGGCATGAGTCGACTTAAAATTCTACTTAAAATTGAATTGCCTATGGTGTGGCCGGGTGTGCTAACGGCATTAGTTCTGTGCTTCTCCCATGTGCTTGGGGAGTTTGGCGTTGTGCTGATGATGGGCGGCAATATTGCTGGCGAGACTAAGACGATTTCGATTGCAATTTATGACAGTGTGCAATCATTCGATTTTAATGCCGCAGGCACTATGTCATTAGTCTTATTGCTGTTTGCCGTGACGGCGTTAGCACTAACAACCAGTCTATCGCGGCGTTTAGGAGGTCAGCGTGGCGCAAATCATCGCTGATCTGCAGTGTCAGATCCAAAATCATAAACATATTAAACTCAACGCCGATTTTCGCTGTAAAGCGGGTGAAGTACTTGCTGTGGTAGGGCCGTCTGGCGGTGGAAAAACCACGCTGCTACGGATGATCGCTGGGTTAAATCATCCCGATACGGGACAAATCCACTTTGGCGATCGGCCTTGGTTTGATGATAAAGCGCGTATCGCCTTAAGCCCGCAGCAACGCCATATCGGTTATATGCCGCAGCATTTTGGCTTATTTCCGAATCTCACTGCCTTAGAAAATGTAGTCGCTGGGCTTGATCATATTCCCAAGGCGGAGCGCATTCCGCGCGCGAAAGATTGGCTCGAACGGGTCAATTTACAGGGATTACCCGATCGATTACCGGCGCATTTATCGGGCGGCCAGCGCCAGCGCGTTGCGCTTGCCAGAGCGCTTGCTCGCGAACCGTCGGTTTTGTTGCTGGATGAGCCTTTTTCTGCGGTGGACAGGGAAACTCGCGAGCGTTTATACCTTGAGCTTGCGCGCCTCAAAGAGCAGTTACTCTGCCCAGTGATTATGGTCACCCATGACTTAAATGAAGCCTTGCTGCTGGCTGATTCGATGATTTTGATCAGCCAAGGCAAGATGCTGCAGCAAGGTGCACCTTTCGAGGTATTGTCGCGGCCACGAAATGAAGCTGTGGCTAGGCAGATGGGGCTAAGAAATATTTTTGATGGTGAAGTGGTATTTCAAGACAGCACTAAAAATCTCACTTGGCTTAAATTTGGTGAGCAGCTAATTGCCTGCGACTATGGCAAAGATCGCCCTGTGGGAAGTCGAGTCCGTTGGGTTATCCCCAATCAAGGTATTCGTTTTAATTCGATATCCAAAGGGCGTTTATGCCGCAGTTTTAATAAATTAGATGTCACGATCGACGCTATGCTGGTGATGGGCGAATCCGTTCGGCTTATCTGCTACGTCACTGGCACCCCATTACAACTTAACACTGAAGTCTCGCTGCATTTTGCCCAAAAGCTTGCTCTTACTAAGGGGATGCAAACTACGGTGGCACTCAAATCCGAACAAATTCATATTTTGGAATAGCTTAGTCCACCATGATAACTCTGAGTAAACCAGCCACCATTTAGGTGCGATTTCGCATTATCGCATCTAGCTCAGTTATCAATTGGGCTATTGTCGTTTGAAATTGAGCCAATTCCGCTTCAGCATTATTATTTCCCTGTTGCCTCATTTTTTCTTCGAGTATCCAAGCGTGCTCTGCTATTGATGTGAGCCCTAACATACTGATAGTTCCTGCACATCTATGGATCTTATCCGCAAGTTGAGGTGTTTTAAGTTGAATATCCTGAAGTGAGGTTTCGAGCTCAGTTTTAAACATTAATAGCATTTTGCTTAATGTCTCTTCCCGACCAAAGGCATCCTCTAATATTTTTATATCGATAAGTGCTGGTTTTGCAGACGGTAGCCATTTCAAAAGCATTTCATACAGCTCATCTAAGTGCAGTGGTTTTGCCAGTAAGTCATCCATCCCAACTGCGATGCACCTTTGCTTCTGCTCATTTAGCACGTTGGCCGTGAGTGCGATGATGGGAATATGTTGCCCCTCGATTTCCTGCGATCTCACTTGTTGGCAAAAAGTGTAGCCATCCATCACTGGCATGCGGCAATCGCATAACACTAAGTCATATTGAGTCTTTTGCATGAGGGCGAGCGCTTGGGCACCGTTATCTGCGATATCGCATGTTAGGCGTAACTGTTTCAGCTGTCGCTGCACCAATATCTGATTAAGTTGATGATCTTCAACTAATAATATTTTGCATTCTGGCCAGTTAAACTTAAATTGAATATCCCTTTGCGGGGTTGAGACGATAGTATCAATCCACCCCATGTTGATGTAACAAACATCTTTCACAGCTTGCGATGTTAAGGGATTTGCATTCAATAAACATTGCTCATTTTGATATCTATAACCCAGTGCTTCATTAAAGTGAGTGCAGAGTATGTGTTGCCGATCATCCGAAGCATTATCAGTAAACAACAGGTCTGCATTGGCTTTATTCTCTGTTAATACAATGCCTAATGAAGCTAAATGCCAAGATAAAGTGTGACGTAGTTTTATATCGCCGATGGCGATATATGCTTTTAATCCCTGTAATTGCTCATCAAATTCATTCTGAGCCACCACAGGTAACCGAATGCGTAAACCAATAAATGTGCCTAAATGAGGGGCGCTATTCAGGATGATGTCGCCGCCCATCATTTCGGCGAGTGTATGGCTAATGGCAAGGCCCAAACCTGCACCACCATAGCTACGTGTTGTCGAGACGTCAGCTTGCTCAAAAATATTGAATATTCGCGCTTGAGTCTCAGTGTTCATGCCGATACCCGTATCTTGTACGCCAATGAGCAGTAATTGTTGACCTTCTTGTTCGGCTTCAAGCTTGACTGAGACTTCAATAAACCCGCGTTCAGTGAATTTAATGGCGTTATTTACCCAATTGAATAGGATTTGCTTTATGCGAAGACTGTCTCCTGTTACCCGTGCTGCTACGCCTTGGTCAACGTGTAAATAGAGGCTTAAGCCTTTAGTACGTAAATCATTCATGACCATATTAAGCGTACTATCGAGAACTTCACGCAATAGTATTGGTGTCGATTCTAGACGCATTTTTCCCATGTCTATTTTAGAAAAATCGAGAATGTTATTAATGATTTGGAGGATTTCTTCCGCGCCATTACTAATGATTTGCACCATTTGTTTTTGTTCTATGCCAAGAGGGGTAAAGCTGAGTTGCTCTGCCATACCCACGAGTCCATTCATGGGCGTGCGGATCTCATGGCTCATGGCTGCGAGAAATTCAGCTTTTCTTTTAGTGGCTTGCTCGGCGTTTTCTTTTGCGATGGCTAGAGCATTTTCGACGATGCGCCGTTTATTGATTTCTTGCCTGAGTTTTAAATAGGCTATGGTTAAGCCGCCAATGAAAAGCAGTAAACCTATCGCAATCGGCAGTAGTGTTTTGAGTAAAGTGTGCCAAGAGATGCCTTCACTGTAATTTACGGCTAGCCAAGTATTGCGGATCTGCTGTTTTTCTTTCTCACTCATACTGGAGAAAACACGGTTAATTAATGGGATAAGTGGCCAATAAGGTTCACGAACGGCAACAGCGAGTTCATCTTTATAAGGCGTTGGTGCCGCTACTCGTAATTCATTGTCAAATTTGTCGTCGATAAGCATAGTCACAACGGCCAAATTACCTATGTAAGCCGCTGCTTTGCCCTTTGCGACTAAGGTCAGACCTTCGTCGGGATTGGCAGAAACTACAACATCGATATTCGGATAGGCTTTTTTAATGCTTGGCAGCAGTAGATTATCTGTGATGACCACGCGTTGAAAGTTCAGTTCTGACAGCCCCGCGATTCGCGGACTGTTGCGGGCAGTGGCTATAACAATAGGGAAAGACGTAAACACTTCGCTCATGTGCCAGTCTGGATATTGTGCTTTCAATCGTGTTGGAATAATGGCGAGATCAATCTCATGATTAACGAGTGCGGTTTGGATTTCATCCCACGTTCTGGTTTTTTGTGCCGCATAATCAAGCCCTAGTTTTTCTCTGAATTGTTCAAGATAATCAGCAAGTAAACCAACCAAGATGCCTTTATTGTTAACCGAAGAGAATGGCATCCAATGACTTACAAATCCGACTCTGAGTGAAGGTAAACCTGCCAGCCATTCGCGTTCATTGGGTCTAAGTAGAAAATTACTGTGGCCTAAAAAATGAAGATCACCCATACCCAGCCAAGTTACTTCGAGAGCATTGCGCTCTTCTACACTCAGAGCCATTAAGGCGTTATCGAGTTGTGTTACAAGCAGGCTATTGTTCTTCGTGATCCCTAAATGTAAGTTTTCCATCATCAGGGGGGCTTGGGCAACGATAAGAAGTTCAGGGTGTGCACTAATGTATTGGTTAGCAACATGAAGATTACCGATATAGGCATCGGTCGTTTTATCAATGACGGAGGAAAGTGCTTGTTCTGTATTAGAAAATGTTACTTCTGTTACGGTTGGATAATGCAGTTTGACTAATTTCTCCGTCGAGAATCCTTTTTCAACGGCAATCCGAGCTTGGCCAAATTCACTCACATCGCGAAAAAATCGGCTGTCGTAACGAATAACGACAACAGTGGGGGAGGTGTAGTATGAGCGGCTAAACATAAGGCATTGAGTACGTTCAACAGTACGAAAAGCGTCAAGCAAGACATCGACTTCCCCATTACAGCCAGCAGAATAGAGGCTCATCCAATTGGGATAAACCTTCCAGTCAATTTGGTAATTAAGATTTTTGGCGAGCAGTTGTATGAGTTCGACACTAAATCCCGTTGTTATCTGGTCATTAATTTGTTGAAAAGGTCCCCAGCCATTGGCGAGTACGCCTACTCTAATTGTTGTGGTTTTGGGCTGTTCGGCATGAGTGATAAAAGTCATGCATAGCAGGGATAAGCAACTGAAGATGCAAAGAAGTTGGTAACGCATTTTTTGAGTCGCACTCATCTCTATGACCAAAGTGTATTAAGTCTCGAAAAAAACACCGATGCCAAGTAGTATAGATAAGGCATCCATAAGTTCACATTATCACGAGGAGTTATATATGGCTTTTAAGATCATCCTTGCCGACGATCACCCTATTATACTCACTGGCGTGCGTAGTTTGATGGCTGAAATGCAGCCAAGTTGTGACATTGTTGCTGAAGCAAATAATGTTTCCGAATTATGGCGTACATTAGAACAACATGAATGTGACTTATTGATCACAGACTTTAGTATGCCTAATGATGACAATGTCGACGGTATGGCCATGATTAAACAGCTAAGACGAAAATATCCAAATTTACCCATAATAGTATTGACCCAAGTACATAATTTAGGTGTATTACAAGCGCTGTTACAGATTGGAATACAAGGCTTATTATTAAAAAAATCAGTCATTGCCGAATTAGAGAAAACAGTTAAAAAAGTATTATTAGGTTCTGTTTACATTGGCGAAACTGTCCGTGAATTATTAAATGAACAAGGTATTAATCAATATACCATCCCAGTTGAACTTTCACTGAAAGAAATAGAAGTGGTACGTTTACTGGCAAACGGCATGTCAGTGACTCAAGTTGCCAGCTATTTACACCGCAGTGTAAAAACCATAAGTACCCAAAAAACCAATGCGATGCAAAAACTCGGTTTAAAAAGTGACAGTGAATTGTTTCATTATGCACAGCAACAGGGATTATTTTAATGTTAAAATGGAGGGATTTCAGCCTCGAACATAATAGTTACATCCCCTTGGTAAGTGCTTCCTGGATATTTCATCATTTCAGTTAAGTTGGTTTTGTTAATTTCAAACAATAGCTTTCTTGCAACATTGATATATTCCCCATCTGTATTTGTAAAATGGTACTTTGATGTCGATAGCGGCACTGATTTTCCTATACCATTTATATAACTGATTTCTATATTTGTTTTGTGACTGTTTTTAATGTTTTTAAGTTGGCACTGGCCATTGTTTTGATATTGGCAATAACTCAATGAAACATCAAATGGTGCGCTAAACCAAAACTTAAACGGCAATTCAGCCTTTAAGTTGGGCGGTGTTTTTCCGCTGTTCATCCATGGTGCCCAGCCCTTAGGCGGTTGCAAGATTACTTTATTGCTGCCAGCAGGGAATTCTAACTTAAGTTGATGCGTGACCCTTAAGGTAAATTCTATGGTTACGTTTGAGTCTGAATAGGTTGCATCACCAAAGTCGAGATCTTTATTGCGTCCAAGGCTCAGGGTTATATTGCCTTTATAAGTACCATTTTCCATTTTTAAAGGATCGGGAGGTTGCAGTTTATAACCAATATAAATCCTTTGAAGGGTGACATTCTTTGATGATGTGAATTTCGGGTTAAATTTATTGTTGTAACAAATGCCTCCAGACTGTTGGTTAGCGTTTTTTATGTCATAAAAATAATCTAAAATGCTACTGCTTGCCCAGGTATTTAATCTGAAGTTGCAATCTCCTTGAACATAATATAACCAAAAATTATCGGTTTCTCCTGCTTCTTTTATTAAGTTCGGGGTTTGAGATGCTCCAATTTTCGTTAGTTTAAATTTCATTTTGTGTGTTTTACTACTCCCTTTTTTTGTCAGCTCTACAGTTTTTTCGCCAGTAAACTTTTGATAAGTAATAGCATGTTCTAGTTTTCCATCATTACTAATTAGTTTTGATGATATTGTCGTCTCTATTTTTATTGCTTGCTCATTTTCTAAAGATGCGGTGCCTTTACACCAGAAATCACCAGTCATATTTTCAGGAACTGAACATGGTGTAGTGTTAATAAACTTACTACCATTAATATCATAGGGCGCAGGTTTATATTCAGCAGTAACCTGAATGGTAGCTGCCTCTGTTAATGGGCTGAGTAGCAAATATCCCAACAATGCATATAAAGCGTAACGATAATTCACTTGGCTAGGTTCTCTGTTAATGTTTGTTGTGCCCATGTTTGGGCATTACAAGTGATATTGCCTAATAGCAATAGGTTCTGTTCACGTTTCACTCGGTGTAAATCGAGTTCAAGGTTGCACTCTTGTATACCTTGATACTCCACTTGCAAGCTCGGATGGTGTTCACTCATTTCGACGGCAAAAAAGCCATCGGCCTCACTCAAGCTGCGCCCCGCATGGTTGGCGATAAGTGCGCCTTTAAGCGGCAATCCCTGTTGATTCACTAAGCGGCCAATCACAGTGACAGTCTTCATGACTCTGATTTGTTGGTAACTGACGCCTCCCTTATTGAGGTGGTAGTGCAATACGCTCGGTTGGATGACTGAAGGTGTGTCATCAAAGTCCTGTATGGCGAGTTGTACGCTACCACTGCGATAGGCGGTCACTGGCACTAAGTTGCGCCCAGGCTTTAAGGTGACACTGCCACCGTGCTCATCTTCTGCTTGTAAAATGATGTCTGGGGTATCAGCCATGACATCGATTATCATGCCCGCATCGTGGTTTTGGCTTTGGCCTGAGATGCTGAGTTCACCCTGTTGCCCCAGTGCAACCATACTATCGAGGTTTATGCCGCCTGTGATGCCGCTGTTATAGGACGATGACTGTGCATAGGCATCCCCGCTAACAATATCGTTGCTAAAGCGGCTATTGGCGGTTGCACCAACCCCATAGCTATCCGTGTTTAGCCCCATCCCTATGGTTTCAATGCCACGCCAGTCTAGTTGCTGTTGGTAATCAACATAGGCATGCTGTTCTTGCCCGCCAGAACGTGAAGTTCTGCTGCCTAAGCCACCACCCATTCGACGCGTTTGAGCGCCTAAGTTCATACTGAAATAAAGTGCTCCGCCTTGGTCGCGCTGGGCTGAAGTGTTAATGCTGCCAGGACGATCGAACGCATTTAAACTCCAGCTCATTTGGCGTCCCCAGAGTTTGTCGCTGTACTGCCAACCTAAGTCAATTCCTTGACCTTGCTCGGATTGATGTGACAAATAGGCCGAAACAGAGTGACCATTTCCTAAGTTATGTTGCAAAGATACACTCGTCTTTTGGGGATTAGAGTTCGTGATATCACTACTTTGCGATTGATTGAGCTGTTGCTGATGGCTGAGTACAAAGCTGCCGTGTCTATAGCTATAAACTGCTTGTAAATCAAAATCGCTGCCCTGTTGTTCATTCATCACCCAGTTACCAAAAAAGCGCAGTTGTTGGTTCCAGTCCCAATCAGCCGAAATGCTGTAGTGCCAACCTTTATCCATAAATTGAGCCGCGGCGCCAAGGATGATCGCCGGTGTTAATAAGTAGTTTGCGAGTACCCCCGTGCTGAGTCCGCGTCTGCTTTCATCATCCCAATTCGTTATATCTTGTAACTTTTCTCCAGCAAACAAGTTCACCCGAAAGGGTTCTTCAGTGTTTTGCCATTGAATGGGTTTGTTAATGATTTCTCGACGACGTTCAGTGACTTGGCCATCTTCTAGAATCCGAATTTCAACTTCATATATGCCAGATGGTAATACTTTAGTATCAATGGCTTGTAAGCCAGCGTTAATCTGTTGCGAGTTGATCAATTGTCCATTTTGATAGATTTCTACCACACCTGCACGATTCGGAGTGACATAAATGGGTGTGGCACTGGCATAGGCTTGATCGACCAATAACTGATTAGAGTCACCCAACATCACGCCCATCACAGCTTGTGAGCTGCCGCTATAAATGATGGGCTGACGAACTAAACCTTGGGCATAAGGGGAGAAATACCCGAGTCGATAGAAGTGTCCTTCGTTTTGGTGTTCTGTATACAACTGTTGAATAGTCGAGTTGAGTGTCTCTTCATTATTTTGAGTGACTTCACCTTCAAGCAGTGTGGTCCACTGGCCTAAACTTGCTTGGGCTTGCAAATTATAACGGCCTGCGTAATCGCTCTCATTGGATTGACTCCAATTGAGTTGTTGTCGAAATAGCGCGCCGTAGCTGCCTTGTTCAGGCAAGGCATAGTAGTGTGAGTTTGATGGCTGCTTTTCGATATTGGCCGTTAAAATAGATAATTGAGAGTTCTCCAAATTATATTCAATCGCTAATATGCCGCCCTGACAGCCTTTTGAGCACAAACCCAACTTATGTTTTTGGTTTAATTGCGCTATCCATAATTGTTGCTGACGTTCGTCAAGATCGCTTTCGCTCACGTCTATGAGTTTTAATAGTTGCACACTGGTATCGAGTCCTAACACTATTTCACCTTCGCCAAGCAATTTATTATCAATGGTGATTCTTACTGTTAATGGGGCATTGAAAAAATGCTCAGAAAATCCATCAGGTAAGTCTTGATATTGCTTTAGCAGCTTGAGCGAGTCCGATGGCGTGTTATTCGCCAAAGAGCAAGAGCTAAAGATTAGCGTTGCGATCAGAATCGTCAGGATCAAAGATGACAAGTGTGTTGCCTCATATCGAAAAAATGAAAAGCATGAGTCGTTAACTTGAAAATTAATAAAGCTCCCTTCGCGGGAGCTTTTTTGAAATTTAACTTAATAAATCTCTATGGTTTTTTAATTGGCGCTTCCGATTCGAAAATCATATTGACCATGCCTTGGTAGTTACCTGCTACATAGCCGCTTGCTGGCGCAGTAGGAATGATCTCTAGTGCAAGGGTTTTACCCGTTTTAGCATTGTCGACATCGACTAATTCAGTCGCAGATGTCTTCAGTTCAATACCGCCCACTTTAACTGTTAGTGCAATATTATCATTGCCACTGGCGATAATGGCTGGGTTTGATAAGTAACCCGTAATAGCACCAATAGTACTTTTAACTTCTAGTTGCTTATTTAATTGATCTAGCTTTTTTGTATGGGCGTTATATGCTAACTTTTGCTGGCTGTTGATCCAGTTATCATTGCCTGTTGGTTGCACAAAAAAGTTCTCTGACGGAATTTGTGCAATCACAGTGACTTGATGTTCAATCTTTTCAGCCGCAAATGAGTTCATGGCCACTAATAAGGTTATTGGGGCCGCTTTCCATATTTTCATTACAGTCTCCTTTAGGATGCATTAGTTACCAATAACTATGCTTTTGGTTTTATCACCTTCAATCAATTGAAAGTGATAGCTTTCGTTACTATTTTTTACCAGTTGCTTTTTTGAGCCGGGTAAGATGTGCAATTTGGTCGCTGTGGAACACTCTTTGGTTTTTTTGTTACATGATTCAAAAAAATCTAAAACAATAGTCGTATTCCCGTTATTTTTTATTTCTGCGCTATTTGTGTCTTCCGTTATTTCAGTCGAGTATTTAGGTTCTTCTGGGGTGATAAATAAAAATGCCCCATAACCTGTTAGTATTTGTATTCCGGCAGTGAGTTCTTCACGCGTTTGTTCATTTTTTTGCTCATCAAATCCATCATTGTTTTTTGGCTGCACTGGTACAAAGCGAACTCTAAAGTAACGTTCTGTGTCTTTTTTATCTAAGAATAATAATCTCGTTGCTTGTACTCCCTTGGCTGGAATAATTAAGCGAGACGGGCTCGCTATCAAGGCGCGGTTTTCTGCGTCTTGTTCAGGTACTTCGTATGGCAGACCATGTTCATCATATTTTATTTCATTGATAGATATTTTAATAAATGCGGTTGAATTGCCCATGTTCATTATTTTTTTCAAATAAGTGGTTTTATTGCTAGGCATGTAGTCAAATAAGGTGCCTATGCTTATTTCTGCCGCAGCATAAACTTGAGAGCTATAAAAAATAATACCAAAAAGCGCTAAATATAATCGCATTATTATTGAGTTACCTTGATTTCATTTTTGGTTGATGTTGCTGTTCGATTGGAACAACATTTTAGCTGTATTTTATATGGGTGATTTTTATGCGTTAATAGGAATAGTCCTATAATAAAGTGCAGTGATTTTTTGTTTTTAGGATTTATCTGATAGAAGCGAGTGCCAATTTAGTTAAAAATAAGTCAGATATATTAATATTCTGTAGGTATCTATGCTGTCAGTTAAGCGTAAAAAAGTGAGTGAAGATATTGCAAGCTGCATTATGTCTGATGTGGTTATGCCTTTTTATCAGCCTATTATCGGGGTTGATAAAACCGTTATAGGATATGAAGCACTTGCACGCCGTTGGGATGCCAAGCGTCATGCATATACAGGTATTGATTTTTTATTGTTAGATAAAAATGCTGCTTTGCATATTGATATATGGATGTTGAGGTCGATTATCAAAGACTTACCTCGATTAGCCGATCAAGGCGTTGGCATACTGTCCATTAATTTAAATCCCATGCCATACAGTGTGACTTACCAAAATTTATTACAAATGCTGTTGCTTCAAGCAAAAGTGCTGTGCATCAAAATTTGGTTTGAAGTGTTAGAACACACTTTATTAGATGATAAACAGCATGAATTGATTGAAATGTTACGGGCACTAGGAGCCAGCATCGTACTGGATGATTTTGGCTCCCAAGAATGTAATTTCTTGCGTATGATGGTATTGCCCTATGATGTCATCAAGTTAGACCGTTCCCTTTTGCTGCAAGCTTGTCGCTCTTCACATTCAATGCGTATGTTGACGAGCTTAGTTGAGTATTTACAGCGATTAGGAATGCAGGTTGTTTGTGAAGGTGTGGAGACTTTGACGCACATTGATGTGGCAACCTTATTGGGATGTGATTATCAACAGGGGTATGCCCATGCTATGCCTGCGCCGATTTCACACTGGGATAGTTAGGACGAATCACGCACTAGCTGCAAATTAACTGAGGCTGTTTATTTCGTTTTTCGCTTACCGAGTAATCCAATCCAAAATGTCCCTTCCAATAGCATGCCTAAGATGATGAACACCAATGCACTGGTGGCGCTGCCATAGGCATAAGCGCTTAATGCTGCTATTAATAACAAGCTTAAGCTTATCCATCGTATGACTGGTTTCATTTTCGCTCCGATTTAAAAATACCGTTACCTGACGCTAAGTTATCTGACTTTAGTCGAGGGAGATTTATTTGCCAATTCCACTTTGTAATGACACAGATAGACTAAAATACCCGCTAAAATTCAATCCTCTTGATTCTAAATGGCGAAATTGAGGGTTATCACTGAAAATGTCATGTTTAAAAATCCTCAGATGATCAAAGCTTAATCTTGTTTCCATCGGTGTTTAAGCTGGTATTAGGTAGACTTAACACATTAGCCACAAAATGATTTAGTGTTTGGCTTATCAGCGATGTAGGTGCTGTTGACGTTGGATTTCAGATCAATTGATGGCCGAACCAGAGTTAACGCTGACACAGTGTGATTCTATATCCAGTGGTAAATTGTGAGGGATTAGCTTGGAATTGCATACAGGCGCAATAGGTCCATCGACTTCTAACTGATTGTCTCATAAGATACAAACTTAGCTGATTTATATGGAGGGGCCATGAGACTATGGTTGCTAGGATTCATGTTGGTATCTGGTGTCGCAACGGCGGCTCAGAGCATGTATTCGATGTTTGCGGGTGGAGACTATGTACCGCCGTTGAGCGTTATGCAGCAGATTGAAAAAGGGTTCTCCGGTGTGATTGCCGAATTTCATATGGAAGAGCAAGAGGGTGAATTAGTCTATCAATTTGAGTTGATTAATCCTTTAGCAAACTCTATAACGCGGTTTGAATATCGTGCCAGTGATGGTAAGTTACTGAAACAAAAGGCGAGTAAAGTAAGCGCCGATGATCTGGGTGAGGTTGAGGCAACGCGTATGATCGCGGCAAAAGATCAAACCTTTTCAGGTCTAATCATTAAGGCCACTAAAGATCATAAAGCCTTCTTAACCGAAGCAAAGTTAGACCACGACTTAGGTATCAGTTACTTAGAACTTAAGCTGCTAGACGATACGGGTAAGTTTAAGTTGGCCTTTGATGTCGAAAATTTACGACCGTTACCTTTACTTAAGTGGGATTGAAATATCTAAGTCAATCGAGTGCTCACACGAGTGCTTAAGATTGAGGAGCGCAACATACAGATGAAAATACTTTTAGTTGAAGATGATGCGACGACGATTGATTATATCGTCAAAGGATTTCTTGAGCAGGGCCACAATATCGAAACGGCGAGCGATGGTCATCAAGGCCTGTCACTCGCGACGAGTAGTCAGTACGATCTCGTGATCCTCGACCGCATGTTACCTCAGCTCGATGGCTTAAAATTGCTGGCCGCCTTAAGGGCAACGGGTAATCAAACCCCAGTGCTGATTTTATCCGCTTTAGCGCACGTCGATGAGCGAGTAAAAGGCTTGCGGGCAGGTGGCGACGACTATATGACTAAGCCGTTTGCTTTCTCCGAGTTATTAGTTCGCGCTGAAAAACTGATGCACCGCGGGCAATCTGTGCCTGTGACAACTGATCTCGTTGTTGGTGGTTTGAAGATGGAGTTACTGACCCGTAATGTCACTTTAGACGGGCAGGAGTTGATGCTACAGCCGAAAGAGTTTCAGTTACTTAAGTATCTGATGGAACATGCTAATCAAGTTATTAGCCGCACCTTATTGTTCGAAGCAGTGTGGGATTATCACTTCGACCCGCGCACGAACGTCATCGATGTGCATATCGCAAAATTACGCCGTAAATTTGAAGAGTTAGGCCATGGCGAGCTTATCGAAACCGTGAGGGGAGCGGGTTATCGCTTACGACAAAGGCATTAAGCCTTACCAAAGCAGCGCCTGGCGCATCACAATCGTTTTTTCGACCTTAGTGATAGTGATCATCGGGGCGTTGCTATTTGCCCTTTATCGACAGTTGATTATTGAGCAGCAGTATCAAGTGACTCAATATTTAGAGTCAGAGACCCAACGTTATCAGCAACTTGCCCTAACGGTTGATCGCCGTAGTTTTGCCGCTCAAATCCGCGCCGCCGATCCACAAACGGCCCTGATCGCTTGGCGTAATAGCTACGATATGGTCGGTGCCTTGAGCTTTATGCCCGAAGGCATGCCCATGCTGCCGCAAACGCGGGATTTTCCTATTTTAACTGGTGGTCCAGATAAGCTGCATATTCTTACCGGCGGTCTGGTGATGACCCGCTACGGCCCAGTATTGATTGCGACCCGTACCGATAACTTAGCGACGTTAATTGATAAGTTTATCAGTGCCGCCGCGACGGCTGTCATGCTTACCGTAGTGTTGACTTTAGCGCTGGGTTATTTGTTTTCTAAGGCTATTTTGCGTCGGCTTGTACAATACAACCGTTTGAGTGAACAGATTGAACGCGGTCACTATGACACCCGCTTACCCTTGAGTTGGCGTCAGGATGAGTTCGATATGTTGGCACTGCAGTTTAATAATGTGCTGGATATTCTTGAAAATAACCTGATGGCAGTGCGTGGTGCGACCGATAATATTGCCCATGATTTACGTACTCCACTGTCACATATCCGTATTGGTATTGAAGAGTTGGCGAGTAAGCCGAGCAATGAGATTAGCGAAGGTTGCGCCATTTTGACCGAGGAGCTCGATCATTGTTTAGCGACGTTTGATGCCATGTTATCGCTCACGCGTATCGAAGAAGGTCAGCAGACACTCGATTTGCAGGAGTTAAGCCTAGCGCAACTGTGTACCGACTTATTGGATATGGCCGATGCTGTGGCTGAATCTAACGAGCAAACCTTGAGTTTATCGCTACTGACAGATCATAAGGTTTTTGGTGATAAATACTTATTATTCCAAGCCTTATATAATCTTGTCGATAATGCGATGAAGTATTCTGGCCAAGGTGCGCGGATTGAGATTATTCAGTCAGGCCCACAAATTCAGATCCGCGATAATGGGCCCGGTATTCCAGACGAGAGTAAAGAAAGAGTGTTCGAACGCTTAGTGCGCCTCGACCCTAGCCGGCATTTACAGGGCACTGGTTTAGGATTATCTATGGTCAAAGCGATTCTCTCACGGCACAATGCCAAAATTAATCTCACGGATAATCATCCTGGCTTAGTCGTCACTATTCAGTTTTAAGTCGATGATCCGCATTACAACACCGAGTACTCCATGTATCGAATCATAGCCGATGAGGCTGATTTTATTGTTATTTCTAAATCAGCCAAAGTGCATTTCCACAGTCAGGACGGAACAGCGGGCGTGGTGGCGCAGGCTGAGCAAGATTTAGGGATTAAGCTTTTTACCGTTCATCGACTCGATACGCCCACCTCCGGTCTGTTGATTTTGGCTAAGAGCGCGGTCGCCGCCAAGCAATTTACTGAGCTGTTTACCGCCCATAAAGTGCAGAAATATTACCTCGCCCTCGCGAAAGGTAAGCCGAAGAAGAAGCAAGGCTGGGTGATTGGTGACATGGCAAAGTCGCGTCGTAGCATGTTTAAGTTACTGCGGACTAAAGAGAATCCAGCGATTACGCAGTTTTTCTCCTTGAGTGTTGGCGAGGGATTGCGTTTATATTTGCTTAAACCCCACTCAGGTAAAACCCATCAATTAAGAGTCGCCTTGGCGAGCTTAGGTGTACCTATTTTAGGGGATGATTTATACGGAGGTGAGGCTGCGGATCGGTGTTATCTGCATGCCTATTGTCTGCATTTTCGCTATGGTGATGACGTGACAGGTTGGCATGATTACGCTTATCGGGATTTGCCGACTCAAGGTGAGCATTTTGGCGCTGAAGGTGTCACTGAGGCGCTAGTTTCATGGCGTGAGCCCGATACTTTGGCTTGGCCTGCGAAAGGAGATTAATCTTTGCAGCGTTATGTTGCGAAAGCCTAGCAAGCTTGGCAAATACGGTCTCTGCCCTCAGATTTTGCGCGGTACATAGCTTGGTCTGCTTGAATGAGTAGTTTGTCAGGTTGGCATCCTTGATAAATCGTGGCGTAACCTAAACTGGCATGGATTTTTATCGTAACACCTTGCCATATAAATGAATTATCCTTAAGTACTTGATGCAATTTCTCGGCGACGACTCTGGCCGCGGGAGCATCAGTTGCGGGTAAAATCACTAGAAACTCCTCTCCACCGTGACGACATAGGGCGTCATTTTCTCGCAATACCGATCCAAATAGTCTCGCCGCCGTCAGCAGGGCGAGATCGCCCGCATCGTGCCCGTATTGATCGTTTATGTCTTTAAAATGATCAAGATCCAATAAAATCATACTGTAAGGTACTTTATCCCGCAGCCAGCGTTGATGGATATTGTTTAAAAACTTATGCATAGCACGGCGATTCCACAGGCCTGTGAGTTGGTCCCGCTCCGCTAACATGCGGATTTTACTGACAAGCCGAGTCATGGCATTACCTATCATCACGATATTGATCAATAGGGCCAGAAATACATAGAACCAAAGCACAGGTATGGCTTCTTGCGTGTGCATGGCGATAAACATCGAACTTTCTTCGGGAGAGAGTAAGGCGATAAAGATACGAATGATAAAAATACCCACCATGGCGACTAAGGGCATGACCATAGCGATGGCAACTCGATTTCCCGTATCGCGTTTGATGGCAAGATAGTTATCTCGAGTTAACATGGCGAAAATGAGCGCGGCGCAGGCTGAGAATACGATGGCCAAAATGCGTTCGGAGCTGAAATTAGGTGGAACCAAGAGCATCACACCAGCGGTGAGTGCTAAAAGAATAAGATCCGATTTTACGCTGGGCTTGAGTCTGAAAAGCGCCTTCGTTCCCCAACGCGCTAGAATGAAGCCAAATAAAATCGCCATATCCGAGCAGAACCAAAAAAAGTAACTGGAGGCTTCGGTGCGTTGGCTGTTGAGTATGATGCCAAGGAGGACGAATAAGTTCGCCAGAGAAAAGCGCATACTGGCTTGAGTGGCAATTTTTAAAGGTTGTGCAATGAGTCCCCATGCGACGGCAGCCGTGCTAGTAAGCAGGCAAATAAACTTGATGAGTAATAAGGCTTGGGGATCAAATATCATTCTTTTACTTCATATTTTTCTTTAACTATAGATGCTTTTAGGGATTTTCGGTTGGAGTTTGCTGGATATCTTAGTCTACTCTGGACAGATAATGGGTTGAATATCCTTTTTCATTTTAGGAAATGTTAAGGGCCTTCATTTAGGCTACAACAGTGATTATTTACGCCTTGCAAACTAAAAGGTTTGCAAATTCTGAGCCTTCCTGCGAAGTTAGATCTTGTTGATTTGCCTACAATCTCCGTTTTGAGGATGTTCTGTTATGGATACAAATAAACTACTTTTAGTCATTATTGCGATTTTATTGCCCCCAGTTGCTGTATTTTTGAAGGCGGGAGCGGGTAAAGATCTGCTAATAAACATAGTGTTATGTTTACTGTTCTGGTTCCCTGGTTTATTACACGCACTCTGGGTCGTGACCAAGGCATAATTTGCTTTCTTCCACACAATAAAAAAGCGCAATTTAATTGCGCTTTTTTATGTTTCAAAATGGGCCTTTCACTTAGAAAGGTAAGGTGTAGCCTATTGTTGCAGTACGCCCCATCCCTTTGAAATAACGATCATTTGTACCCATGGTTTGTGAGTAATAATTGAAATAATCCTTATTAAATAGATTTTGCAAACCTAGGCTCAGGGTGCCAGTGTAAAGCGGCATTGAGAAGGAAGCATCGACTGTCGTGTAGCCATCAAACTCTGCATACTTGTTGCCCGCCGCGTTTTTAAAATCGCGGTCCATGTAGTAATTGGCTTGAACGCGGGTCGACATTTCATTATCGAAGCTATGGGTCCAGAACAGGTTGATACGGTTTGGCGAAATATTTGCACCATCGAGATCGGTATCGACTTGGCTATCACCATTTGAATCGTATTCGCCCTGCTGGAAGGCGATATTCATGCCGAGATCATCATTGCTGGTAATGTAGGCGGTGACATTGGCTTCAATACCATCGATCACACTCTTTTCGCGCTTCACGTCGTAGAAACCATCACTATTTAAGGCCAAACGTGAACCAAAATCAGTGGCGGAACGATAGTAAGCTAGCTTAGCGCTTAAGTATTTACCTTGGTAATCGGCGCCGACTTCAACGTTATCTGTGACTATCGGCGTGAGTGCCAGTGAGCCATCTATGCTGGGATTGTCGCCGGGGAAGCTTTTACCATCACGCAGAATTCGGCCGATATCCGGCATGCCAAAACCTTGGTTATAGCTGGTATAAACGCGAATGTCAGGAGTGATTTTATAAGAGATACCGACGTTAAATAAGGTTTCATCGAAGGTGGCTGAACCGCCCGCAATTTGCTTATTGCCTGCACCCCACAGGGTTTTGTAGTCATCGACACTTAACTCGGCATGTTCGTAACGAACACCGGTCGATAAGGTTAAATTTTCAATTAAGTCATAATCTAACTGCAAGTATGGCGCAACGTTGTCATAGGTACTTTCGGGAACCCATGAAAAGCCAGTTTTTACTAAGTCTTGCTCAGTGGTGTCGCGGAAAAGGTCGACACCGTAGGCTGCATCAATTCCTGAGCCGGCAATATCCTTAGCGATCAAGGCGCTTTTTAAACCCCATTTAACCGAAGAGTTACGCGATTGCTCGTAGTACAAGCTTTCGCCTTTACTGCCGACACCGCACTGGATCACTTGGTCGCTACCTTCGAAGGATGGATCGTAGAAGCTATCGAAACAGCCGCCGCCATAAACTGCTTTAAAATCTTGATTAAAGAGTTGTAGGCTAAGTTGCTGGCCACCAATATTGGCGTGGGTGTAAGTCAAACTTGTGGTGGTCACTTGGTTGTTGGCGGCTTCCCATGGCTGGGTTTCTTTAACTGCACCTGTGGGGACACCATTGGGCTTGTCACCTGCAACGGGCATCCAATCGCCATTGTTGTCTGCATTGTAATGGTTAACCATTAATTCAAGGCGAGACTCATCGAAGTTATGGCCAAGCTTGATGAAGAAGTCTTTACTTTGACTATCCATCGACTCGCCTTGAGTCGTGTCGACACCCACTACGTTATGATTGGCATCGTAATAGACGCCATTATTGCGGTAGCTAACCGAACCTATCATGTCGATAAATTCTGACTCGCCAGAAAACGCATAGCTAGCACCAAAGCTTAAGCCATTGGATTTCATTGAATCAGGCACTGTGACATCGAAACTAGCAACCTGTTCGCTGTCGCCTGTTGGCTTTTTAGTGATGTAGTTGATGATGCCGCCTTGAGCACCGAGACCGTGCATGGCATTGGCGCCGTGAATGATTTCGATGCGCTCAATCATGGCAGGATCTATAGTTTGTCCCTCTCTACCACCACTGCGAAGTGGGTTCGATTGAGGCACTCCGTCGATCATAATTAATGGCGGACGACCACGCAGGGTTTCACCTGTGTTACTCATCTTCTGGCGGCTCGGTGAAAAGCTAGGCGCTAAGTTACCGATAATAGTCGATAAATCTTTAGTGGTGCGGAACTGTTCTTCTAATTGGGCGCGGTCGATGATAGTGACAGTATTGGGGATCGAGCTGGGAGATTTATCCATTCGACTTGCAGTGACAGTGATTTTTTCTATGTCTTTATTTTTGTTGTTTGGACTGTTGTCGGTGGTATCTTGGGCCGCAGCGGATTGGGTTAACGCTGCCAATACGGCTAAAGCAACAAACGAGGTTTTGAATGTCATATAACTTCCTGCTAAGGGCGAATGAGTTTATTACACCGGCTCCCTTGGCATAGGTTAATATTCCATTAAATTGTATTGCAAATGATAACGATTTTTATTATTCGCGATTTTAGGGGAGGAATTACAGCTTGTCTAGTCACGTCATACAGGAAATTACATGATTTGACGACAGTATGAATAAATTGCGACACAGCACTCGGTATCGAGAGGTTTTACCGTAAAGGCCATACATATAATGCGATTTCATGTCGGTAAGGCATTACCTTTTTTGGCATTTGTCTTTGATTTAGGAGACCTATGTTTTAGTCGCAGGTTTGATTATTTGATTGGGCTACGTGTTTGCCTTAGAGCTTTCGATTGTCTGGCGCGTTGATGGAAGGCTATAATCGCGCCCCTTTATACCGTATCTCGCATTGGTACTCTGATGAACCGTAAAAAGAAGATTAATCAAACCTTGGAGAGCAAGGCAAAAAAGGCCAATGCCAAACTGCAATCTAGCAATAAACCTAAATATATTGCGAAGGCAGAGAGAGAAGCATTAGCTGCGGCAGTTGAGCATGAGACCCCATCAAAAACCGCAGAACCTCAGCTTGGCCAATAAGCTGATTAAAGTAAGTTGTTAAGCCTATAGTGCAGTTAAATACTCGATAGGGTTTTGATAAAAGGCCTTTTTATAACCTTGGGTTGAAGTATCCATCAGCCAAGGTTTAGGCAATAAGCTCAAAATGGAATAGTGCAGATGGGGCGGTTTACCTTGTGCATTGCCCGTATCGCCGACAGTGCCCAAAGTGTCACCTTGGTAGGCAATCAATCCTGTGGCTGATTCAATTTGTGCTAAATGGGCAAAGTAGTGAATTTGCCATTTCGGACCTAAACCAACCACCACATTTCCTCCTTTGAAGAAGTCACCTCGATACAAGATCAGCATAGGCGTTGGCGCAATCACTGCGGTGTTTTTGGCGGCGAAAATATCTATCCCCTTGTGAACGCCCGATGGACCCCAAGGTTCATACCAAAAGGTTTGGCTGTTCCAATCTTTACTGCTGGCCCCCTTTACTGGGATCGCGGGTGACTCAGGGATCAGATAACCACCAAGTAGCAGTAACGTCAGTGCTAATCCAACATATTTCAATTTCATTTTTTATCCTGCATTAAGTGTTTGCGTACCTTAAGTTTTAATGAAAATCGCTAAATTCCCGCCAACTTTCAGGATATTGCAAGCGCTCGGCTTCTGAAAGCGATAGCCAATAGGGGCGCCAAAAATAGCTGCACCAAAAGTCGATATTACCTTGAAGACTGCCGAGGGTATCGGGATCGATATTAGGAAAGCTTTCCCATGGATTGGGCGGGGTGGATTTGAATCTGATTAATGCTTCTAGCAAGGGTTTGTCATTGGTCACTAAGGTTATGCACACACCCGCAAAATCGTCATATTGGTTCAGTAATACGCAGGTCGCTTGGGTTGGATGTTCGATAAAACCGTTAAAGTTGACCGTTTGCTCGGGCAATGTGTTAAAGCCTGCCTGGCTAAGTAAAGTGTTTAAGGCCTCTTTCCCTTGGTAAGTCAGCAAGCAATGCAATTGATAAGCAAAAATATCTGCTCTGTCCATAGGTACAACGAGTGGATAGGTTTGTATGATTGGCAAGCTGATATTGGGCATCTGGGCTTGATGAAAAACAGTGTGTAACTCAGTTTGTGGCCTAGATTGCTTGAGGCTATTACTGTTGCGCGCAAAGCGTTGTTTAATCCAAGTTAATACTGACATTATTGTTATTTCTCAGTGAACTTTACTGGTGAATGGCGTATTTGCGGATTCTGCAATCGGGGATGCCGTGATTTCCGGAGCCTGCCATCTTAACCAACCTTTTACTCGAGGCGCATCAATATACCAGAGGCCGTTTTGTTGAATTAATGCCAACCGTTCGCGTGATGGGCCAAAGGGGCCGGGATTTTGCTGGGCAATTTCAATACTGCTATCGGTAACTGAGGCAATGATCGCAACGTGACCATAGGGGTTAAATATCCATGGAGAAAACACGAGTAGATCATCCTGCATAGGTTTGGTCTGACTCGCATTAGTGTATTGCCGCATAGCGCGTTTTTCATTCCACATGCCATCGCTTAACTTGTTATCAAAAAAGTCTCTAGCATGGCCTAAAGCGTCAGGCATTTTATGCTGGTAGCGTTGGTAAAAGTAGCGCTTAACAAATTCAACACATTGATATTGAATACCTAAGTTATAACCATCTATAGATAGGTTACGTCCTGAATGGGTATTAACTCCTCCGTTATAATAGATATTAACCCCGTTTAGAGTGTCGATGACTTCTCCTACTTGATGGTGGGAATTAAAGTTAATCCGAGTTATCAGACTGTAGGCACAGTATATGAGCCCCATCAGTATCGCGAAAAAAGCTAATAGAATGGATAAGCGTCTAATCATCTTTAGTACGGCAAGCTAAAAAGAGTTGTTGAGTAAGATACTTATCTCACTTTCGGGCTGCGTATTTTATGTTCTGAAGAATATGGGCGTCTAGGGTATGGGTTTTATATTGGCACAGGTTAATACTTTTGTGTGATCTAAGGTTATCTAAAACAAAGGCCGCATTAGCGGCCTTTGTTATTTGTGGAGGTTAGAGTAAAGCGGTTGCGAGTAGATAACCGACAGCCGATGCTGTCGCTACACCGATAAAGCCTGGAATGATAAAGCTGTGGTTAATAATGAACTTACCTATTTTAGTCGTACCTGAACGGTCAAAGCCGATACAGGCCAGATCACTTGGATAGGTTGGTAGCACGAAATAACCGTAGCTTGCAGGGAGGAAGGCGATTAAGAGTTTTGGATCGACCCCTAAGGCGAGTCCCATAGGTGCGATTGCTGTGAGTGCTGCCGCTTGGCTATTAACAAGCTTAGAGATGAGAAACAGCACTAAGGCATAGGTCCAAGGCTGGCTTTGTACTACATGGGACAGGTTTTCCTGAAGTACATCCATATGGCTGATGAAGAAAGTATCACTCATCCAAGCCACACCAAATACTGAGAAAATTGCTACCATGCCCGCTTTAAAAACGGGACCGTTAGAGATGTTGGTCGGTTTGACTTTACAGGTCATCAGGATAAAAGCACCTGCAATTAACATCATCATCTGGATCACTAAGTTCATCGAGAGCAAGGTCGACTTACCTTTAACGTCAAAGGCGGGACGCAATTCACTAAATGAACCTAACAGTACCACAGCAGCGATAGCGGTGAAGAAAATCCCCGTTGCCCAGTAAGCTTCCTTCGGATATTTTTGATTTAACAGGGTTTCGCTCTTGTCATAGATAAAGGCTCTTTGGACTGGATCTTTAATGCGTTCTTGAAATTCTTCATCTTTATCTAAATCTTTACCACGACGCAGACTCCAAAGTGCAGCGGCCATGACACCGCAAAGCGATGCTGGCACTGACACCATTAAAATTTCGAGCAGATTGTAAGCGCGGCCTACACCCTGTTGTGATGCCAGAATCGACACCATAGACACCACAGCTACCGACACGGGCGAAGCACAAATCGCCATTTGCGAGGCGACAGATGCCACCGCCATTGGGCGCTCTGGGCGAATATTTTTCTTCAGCGCGATATCGGAAATAATCGGGAACATGGTGTAAACCACATGGCCAGTACCGCAAAGGAAGGTCAGCGTCCACGTGGTCAGCGGCGCTAGAATCGTGATGTATTGTGGATGACGGCGCAGTAAGCGCTCGGCATACTGCATCATCACATCTAATCCACCCGCGGTTTGCAATACGGCTGCACAGCCAATGACTGCAAGTATGGTTAGCATAACTTGCACTGGCGGTTGTCCCGGCGCTAAACCGAAAACAAAAATCAGTAAAAATAAGCCAATACCGCTGATGAGGCCTAATCCCATGCCGCCGTAGCGGGTACCTAGCAGTAGGCAGCTAAGCACTACTATAAATTCCATTAAAATCATCCGATTTACCTCTGCGGAACTTACCGCTTAGCTATTAGTTGAGTGATGAGTGTCTTCAGGAACATTCTGCGGAGTAAAAGTGTTTGAAAAATTGCGCTGGCGCATGGTGTAAATAAAAAATGGCATTAGTTTTTTCGGAAATTTGACCTAACGCTAGAAACATGTGGCGATAAGTTGCATTCTGGTTACGAGTTTTACGGATTGGGCTAACGCTTTGAGCTCACTCCGTTTAAAAGAACGATAACAATACTCAAGGATAAGCCCGTGAAACCTGCCACCTTTAATACCGAAGCTTTTGATGATTGGATCCGCAGCCGCTTTGTGGAACTCAATTCCGAGCTAGAACAGCTTTACTACCAACAAACGGAGCGGGCCAATGTGCTTGATATCGGCGCAGAAGCTAAGTTGGCGCTGGAGAGCGAAGGGCGAGAGTTGATTAAGACCTTGCTCGATGAGGGGAATACTGATGAAGGTTTCGACAGTGCCTTCGATTTACTCGGTAATGTGGGCTTGTATATGGCGGCCTGTCGGCGCCATGAAATTACCGAGCCCTCGCGGGAAACGACATCGCCATTAGCTGAGGCTTCTGCGCTCGCCATGCATATTGGCGCTTCAATAGGCGTCACGCCGCGCTTTGCCACCGCACATTTAACTACTCACAATCGTGCCCACAATGGCATTTATAAGCGCTTTACCGATCTGTCCGCCGAAAAGCTGTTTGTGGATTACAACACTAAGGGCATTTTGGCCTATAAACGCGCCGCCGATGCGCTATTGAAGGTCCAGCCTTTGGGCATTTCCCATCCCATCAGTCACGATTTACTGCGAGTCGCTAAACAGGCCTTGCAAGATGTGATTGAGTCGAATACCCAATTATTTAATCGATTAGATACGGACCGTTTCTTTTACTGTGTTCGCCCTTACTACAAACCTTATCGGGTGGGCTCGGTCATTTATCGCGGCGCTAACGCCGGGGATTTTGCGGGGATTAATGTCATCGATTTAACGCTAGGTCTTTGTTTTGCCAATGAAGCTTCCTACTCGCAAATGCTGGTGGACAAGTTTTTATACATGATGCCGGAGGATCAACAGATATTGCGCGAGTGCATGCGTCGGCCGAATTTGATGGATGACTTCCTGCAGGCAAAAGACTGCTCAACCCAAGATTGGTATCAAGAAAACTTGCGACTCTTTATTGAAGTCTGCGAATTACATGGCGAGACTGCGATTCAGCACCATAATGAGTTAGTGACTAAATATATTGCTGAGCCTTCGACAAGTATGGAGCAGCAGCATTTAGCCAAAGTCACCGCCAGTGGTCCGCCACTGCATGTGCTACTCGGCTCATTGGAGCGACTCAGAGACAGACGCGCCGCCGCTCAGCGCAGCGATATTCGGACTCGTTATTGTGATATTAAAAAACTAAAAGAGAGTTTGAGATAACACTATGTTTGAAGATTTTAAAAAGGACTTTTACCTAGCAGGTCCAGGATATCTATTAAACCATTCCGTTGGCCGGCCATTAAAATCGACCGAGCAGGTCTTTAAAGAAGCCTTTTTTGCGCCTTGGCAGGAGTCGGGGCGTGAACCTTGGGGCCAGTGGCTGGGTGTGATTGATGATTTTACCTTTGCTTTATCTAAACTATTTAACGGCCACCAAAAGGATTTTTGCCCTCAGGTCAATCTTTCCAGTGCGCTGACTAAAATTGTCATGTCCCTCGACAGATTGAACCGCGAACACGCCGTTGTGTTAATGAGTGAGATTGATTTTCCCAGCATGGGTTTTGCCCTTAAAAAAGCGCTGCCTGCCAGTTGCGAAGTACGCTTTATTCCTAAAGGGCTCGATATCACCGACCCTAATGTGTGGGATACGCATATCAGCCGCGATGTGGATCTGGTGTTTGTCAGCCATGCTTACTCGAATACGGGGCAGCAGGCGCCATTAGCCAATATTTTCACTATAGCCCGTGAGCGAGGTTGTTTGAGCTTAGTGGATGTAGCGCAATCGGCGGGGATTATTCCGCTGGATCTCGCGCTCCTACAACCCGACTTTTTAATCGGTTCGAGTGTGAAATGGCTCTGCGGCGGCCCTGGTGCTGCCTATCTTTGGGTTAATCCCGCCATATTGGAGAGTTGTCAGCCTAAAGATGTGGGTTGGTTTAGCCACGAGAATCCGTTCGAATTTGATATCCATGATTTTCGTTACCTGCATTCCGCACTGCGCTTTTGGGGAGGGACACCATCAATCGCGCCTTATGCCATTGCCACCCATAGCATTCATTATCTTGCTGGTTTAGGTACTCCGTTGCTGCGTAAATACAATCAGCAATTGATTGATGCTGTGGCGCAAGAGCTCGACCATGAGTTTGTGTCGCCGCGGGATACTGAAAAGCGCAGCGGCACGCTTATTCTGCAGTTTGGTAAACAGCAGCATCAAATGATGACGGCATTGGCGAACGCGAATATTAGTGTCGACGCCCGCAGTATGGGGATCCGGATTTCTCCGCATATTTATAACAATATGGCTGATATCAAGTTGTTACTTGATGTGATTAAAGCAAATCGCTAACTTAAATGATTTAAAATGGCTTGCTAGGCTAAGTTGTACCACGTAATTACAACTAACAAGGCACAACACTCTGGGAGGCAAACCGCGACATGGTCGTTCCCGTATGCCGGCGTTAATTCACCGCCACACGGGCAACTTGAGGTTATTTATTGGGTGCGATCATGCTTAAATCTTATAGTCATAGCGGCAGACCATGGGTCGCGGGGTGTGGAGCTTGGGATCGCTGGGCGTGATCGCTAAATCTGCAGGTAGCATAACAGTATCGATGATCAACGCACTGCTCATATCAACGAGTGTCAGCGGGATGGTAAAGAGCAGTAAGGGTGGGGCCGCTAACGCGGAGATCATCATACACTCCTCGCCATTATCAACAGCCGTTTGCACACTTGAGAAAGAGTGACCCCAAGTTGAATTTTCTCCCATCCTCGACGTTATCGTTGCACATCCCGTGAGAGAACAGCACACGACCAACCAAGTCAACCAACGCATAACCACTCCATTGTTTATATGTGAAAAACTGCATTGCTTCGGTATGATCTACTCACTTGATCAACTGAGAGCGTTAGTGATGTGGAACCAGATCAGGTTTCATTTGACGCCAACCTGTTCTGTTTCAACAGCTTGGCATTCTAACTATATGATTATATCTGTCAATTATTCATCAACAGAAACGAGATACAACCAAGCTCAATAACCTAGTTGTTAACGGCGACTCTTGTTTTGGATTGGTATTAAACATGGAGGTTTGTATGCCGTGCCCTTGCAGAACTCAGATGAGTTTTGAACATACTCTTTAAAATCAGTCTCCACTTCCCTCACTGGCCATCTAGCTACTTTTATTACTTTCCTTAAAACTGTTTCAGTAAATATTCGCTTGAGGGTAGGCCGAGAGCATATTATGTTGCTGATTTAAAATGGATGACTGGATTTACTGCCTGGCGATGGCCACGCTACAAGTAGAGTCTACCGAGAGGTAACAGGATGAACAATAAAGCAGCGTCGCCGCAGTCGGCGTCGACAGAGCAAGAGACACAACCGTTGGACGACAGCCGGTATGAAGACCTGCCGCGCAGTGAGTACCTGCAATTACCCCAAGAGGAGCAAGACCGGCTCAATAAGCTACGTCAGCAGCGGGTACGCGAGGCACCGACCCTCTATGAGTGGGATATTAAGGTAGCGACCGTGTATAGCATGGGGTGGCTCGTTGTCATTATTCCCTGCGGTATAATGGTGCTGATTGGCTTGGTGGCACACTGGTATGAGTCTGACCAATGGTATGGTTTTTTTTTCATGGCATTGATTTTTGCGCCATTTATCCGCTACCTCTGGTTGGCCGACAAACAGTACCATTATCGACTCACCACCGAGGGTTTAGTTACCACCTATCATGATGCGATTCCGGATGCCGCCTACGCGGTAGTGCGGGGGCTGGCTTGGTTTGGGGTAGTGGTTTGTATTGTCGGGGTGGCCTTTTTAGGCCCGGCAGCGCTGGTTGGTGCAGGTGGAATGGCTCTGGGGGCATTTTTCTTTACTGGTTTTAAAAATGTAGAAACCACCTCAATAAGTGCTATCAAGCGTGGACACCCCCATATGATAAAAGTGACCCACAAGAGGCCATATATATCGTGTGATACAGACAGGTTTTATTTCGGATATTATTCAAATCTCGACTGTTATTGTCATCCCGAAGATATGCATAAAGTGTTGTCGCTACTGATGAAGCAATTACCGGGGTCGGAACTCTTTTTATTGAAAAATGAACGAATAGTTGGCCTCTCTAAAGTTGGCACCCGTGACGGCGAACCAGTCCAATTGTCAGATTTTGCCCCTGAGAATCCCCTGCCCAGTTAACGTTTTTTCTCGCGCCTGTTACTGGCGCTAATTACGACCATTATCTGGATGCAGGCTAACAGACCTTTAGCGGCGAGGTCGTCAAGGGTGAGAAGACATTAAGTACGAGCTGTGTGGGTAGGTTAACGATGACCGTGCAGTCGGTGGGCACAGCAAAGGGATAACTAAATGAATAAGAAAGCAACGGTGCAGCCGTCGGCGTCAACAGAACAAGCGCCCCCCCCATTGGACGACAGCCGGTATGAAGACCTGCCGCGCAGTGAGTTCCTGCAATTACCCAAAGAGGAGCAAGACCGGCTCTATCAGTTGCGTCAGCAGCGGGTGCGGGAGGCGCCCACGCTTTATGAGTGGGATATTCAGGTGGCGACTGTCTATGGTCTATTTTGGTTAACCTTCCTGATCCCGTGTGGCTGTTTAGCACTTATAGGGAGCTATTTGCTATCTGGCGATACTAGCTTGGGTGTGGGGTTAATCATCATGGCCCTAATAATGTGCCTATCTGCTCGCTACCTCTGGTTGGCCGACAAACAGTACCATTATCGACTCACCACCGAGGGGCTGGTCACCACTTATCATGATGCTATTCCGGATGCAGCCTACACGGTAGTGCGGGGGCTGGCTTGGTTTGGGGTAGTGGTTTGCATCGTCGGTGTGGCCTTTTTAGGCCCAGCAGCGCTGGTTGGTGTAGGTGGAATGGCTCTGGGGGCATTTTTCTTTACTGGTTTTAAAAATATAGAGACAACTTATGAGAGCCCTATAAAAAATGGGCATCGTCATTTGATTAAGGTAACGCGGAATCGTCCATTTATTGCCTGCCAATCGGATGTACGAACAATGGGCTTACGAGCAAGTATTCGTCTTCATTGCCCATTGGATAAGATGCACACTATCTTGTCATTGCTGATGACGCAGTTACCTGATTCAGAAATCCGTGTATTTAAAAATGAGCGCGTGTTAGATGGCGTACCATTTGCGTTATTTGAGTCAGGCGAACCTGCCCAACTGGCAGATTTTACCCCTGACAATACCCAGCCCAGTTAACGTTTTTTCTCGCGCCTGTTATTGGCGCGAGACTCGGTGTCCATCAGTGACAGCTTTGCCACCAAGATGCTAACAGACTTTTTAGCGGCAAGGTCGTCAAGGGTGAGAAAACATTAAGTACGAGCTGTGTGGGTAGGTTAACGATGACCGTGCAGTCCGTGGGTACAGCAAAGGAATAGCTATATGAATAAGAGAGCAGCGCCGCAGCAGTTGGCGTCGACAGAGCAAGAGACACAACCGTTGGACGACAGTCGGTATGAAGACCTGCCGCGCAGTGAGTACCTGCAATTACCCCAAGAGGAGCAAGACCGGCTCAATAAGCTGCGTCAGCAGCGGGTGCGTGAGGCGCCCACCCTCTATGAGTGGGATATTAAGGTAGCGACTGTGTATGGCATTGGGTGGATCATGGTCCTTATTCCGTGCGGGATTACGGCTCTAGTTGGGTTGGTGACATACTGGTATGGATTTGAGCAATGGTATTATTTTCTCATCATAGCGATGATTTTTGGGCCATTNCACCTCCCATTTACGGCCGGTGTATCCTTGCGCAGCATTCGCCTCAGGCACCACTGTTGCAGGGGTGTCTTCCGTAGACACGCCATCCGTCTGTGACATTGAAGGCGTGTTTGTGGTCTTCGTCGCAACAGGCGGACGAGCCGATGTCCCCGCATTCGTCGGTGTTTCTGCGACGGCTGTCGGAACATCGACTTGAGTGCCATCATCTGTCATCGATGGCGAACCGTTGCCCGTCACTGGTGGGGTTGTACCATTGCCATTACCTGCCGCGGGACCACGAGGATGACCAGTCGCTGCACTCGGCGCTGCATCTGGGGTTGTCCCCAGATTACGTCTAGGTCCTTGGGTGTAATTGCTGCCCGTTTGCGCACCCTGACTCAGATTCACTGGTGTTGAACTACTCACCTCCCATTTACGGCCGGTGTATCCTTGTGCAGCATTCGCCTCAGGCACCACTGTTGCAGGGGCGTCTTCCGTAGGCACGCCATCCGTCTGTGACATTGAAGGCGTGTTTGTGGTCTTCACCGCGACAGGCGGACGAGCTGGTGTACCTGCATTCGTCGGTGTTTCTGCGACGGCTGTCGGCACATCGGTTTGAGTGCCATCATCTGTTACATCCGCCACCGATGGCGAACCGTTGCCCATCACAGGTGGGGTTGTACCGCTGCCATTGCCAGCCGCGGAACCACGAGGATGACCAGTCGCGGTACTCGGCACTGCATCTGGGGTTGTCCCCAAATTACGTCTAGGTCCTTGGGTGTAATTACTGCCCGTTTGCGCACCGTGGCTCAGATTCACAGGTGTTGAACTACTCACCTCCCATTTACGGCCAGTGTATCCTTGTGCAGCATTCGCCTCAGGCACTTCTGTCGCAGGGATGTCTTCCGTAGGCACGCCATCCGTCTGTGACATTGAAGGCGTGTTTGTGGTATTCGCCGCGACAGGCGAACGAGCCGGCGTACCTGTATTTGTAGGTACATCGGTTTGCGTGCCATCATCTGTCATCGATGGCGAACCGTTGCCCATCACCGCTGGGGTTGTACCGCTGCCATTACCAGCCGCGGGACCACGAGGATGCCCAGTAGCTGCATCTGGGGTTGTCCCAAAATTATGTCTAGGTCCTTGGGTGTAATTGCTGCCCGTTTGCGCACCCTGGCTCAGATTCACAGGTGTTGAACTACTCACCTCNCCGTACAACTGACGTAACCGGTACTATCGAACTGCCAGAAGGCGTAGAGATGGTAATGCCTGGCGATAACATCAAAATGGTAGTGACTCTGATTTGCCCAATCGCGATGGACGAAGGTTTACGCTTCGCAATCCGTGAAGGTGGTCGTACAGTTGGTGCTGGTGTAGTAGCTAAAATCATCGCTTAATTGCGATAGAGATTAGTTTGAAAAGGAAGCTTCGGCTTCCTTTTTTGTTTAAGTGGATTATTTCATAGGTTTTGTGGTTTGCATGGGATTCGCATCCTTGCTTACAAAGTCGAATAAGAATACAATCTATGGCCGATTTTTGACCCTGAGCTTATGCTATTTTGCGTTTCTAAGGGTGTTCGGAAATGCAGAGTGATGTGGGATTATGCCCGTCAATTAATGTGCTCTAAGCTCAGGCCGTATTGAGTAACGGAAAAACCGATGACAACAAATACTGAAAACCAGAACAATTCTCTGGATATCGTGAAGTGGGGTTTAGTGATTGTATTGCTAGCCGCTGCTGTTATTGGCAATCAAATGTATAGCGAAGCCAGTGCCGTCATACGTGCGCTTAGTGTTATCGTTGCATTCGCTATTGCTGGTTTTATTGCGCTTCAGACTGTAAAAGGTAAAAAAGCGTTAGCTTTTGCCCGTGAAGCGCATATCGAAGTGCGCAAGGTTGTATGGCCGACGCGTCAAGAAGCGCTAAACACCACTTTTATTGTCCTTGCAGCAACAGGTATCTTAGCTCTTATCCTTTGGGGTATGGATGCTGTGTTAATGCGAATTGTCAATTTTATCACTGGCGTATAGGCACCTCGAATGACTGAAGCTAAAGAAGCTAAAAAAAGATGGTATGTAGTGCAGGCATTCTCAGGCTATGAAGGCCGAGTTTGTAAGTCACTGATTGAATATATTAAAATGCATGGCATGGAAGCATACTTCGGTGAAGTATTGGTTCCGACTGAAGAAGTCATCGAAATGCGTGCAGGTCAGCGTCGCAAGAGCGAACGTAAGTTTTTCCCTGGCTATGTGTTAGTCCAGATGGAAATGAACGATGACAGCTGGCATTTAGTCAAAAGCATCCCGCGTGTTTTAGGCTTTATTGGCGGAACGTCTGATCGTCCTGCCCCAATTTCAGATAAAGAAGCTGATGCAATTCTGCGTCGCTTACAAGAAACGACAGCGTCACCGACTCATAGAACCATATTTGAGCCTGGTGAAGTGGTACGTGTGTGTGATGGTCCATTTGCTGACTTTAACGGCACCGTTGAAGAAGTGGATTATGACAAGAGCCGCGTGAAAGTATCAGTGATGATCTTTGGTCGTTCTACGCCTGTTGAACTTGATTTTAGTCAAGTTGAAAAAGGCTGATTAAATAAACTACAAAATCCGTTTGGCAACGGGTGCGAATTTCTATATAATTCGCACCCGTTGTTTTCGGGGGAGCATGTCAGCATGTCGCTGATGCGCGTTTGAACCCAAACTGAGGAAATGTCAGATGGCAAAGAAGATTGATGCTTATATTAAGCTACAAGTAAAATCCGGTTCTGCGAACCCGTCACCACCAGTTGGTCCAGCTTTGGGTCAAAAAGGTGTGAACATCATGGAATTCTGTAAAGCGTTTAACGCCCGTACAGAAAAAATGGAAAAAGGCATGCCTATTCCAGTCGTGATCACTGTATACAGTGACCGTTCATTCACTTTTGAAACCAAGACTTCTCCAGCGTCTTACTTACTGAAGACTGCTGCAGGCCTGAAATCAGGTTCTCCACGTCCAAACACTCAGAAAGTGGGTACTATCGCTCGCGCTAAAGTTCAAGAAATTGCTGAACTTAAAGCTGCCGATATGACTGGTGCTGACATTGAAGCGATGACTCGCTCAATCGAAGGTACTGCGCGTTCAATGGGTTTGGTTGTAGAGGATTAATATAATGGCAAAGCTAACTAAACGCATGCGCGTAATTCGCGAGAAAGTTGACGGTACTAAAAGCTACGATATCAACGAAGCTGTTGCTCTGTTAAAAGAATTAGCAACTGCAAAATTCGTTGAAAGTGTAGACGTAGCAGTTAACCTGGGTATTGACCCACGTAAATCTGACCAAAACGTTCGTGGTGCAACAGTGTTGCCACATGGTACTGGTCGTGACGTTCGCGTTGCAGTATTTACACAAGGTGCAAATGCTGAAGCTGCTAAAGCTGCTGGCGCTGAGCTAGTTGGTATGGATGATCTGGCTGAGAAAATCAAAGCCGGTGAAATGAATTTTGACGTAGTTATCGCATCTCCAGATGCAATGCGCGTTGTTGGTATGTTAGGTCAAATCTTAGGCCCACGTGGTTTAATGCCTAACCCTAAAACAGGTACAGTAACGCCAAACGTTGCTGAAGCTGTTAAGAACGCCAAAGCGGGTCAAGTTCGTTACCGTAACGACAAGAACGGTATTATCCACACTACTATCGGTAAAGTGGATTTCACACCAGTTCAATTGAAAGAAAACTTGGAAGCGTTAGTGTCAGCACTGAAAAAGGCTAAGCCTGCAGTTGCTAAAGGCATTTTCGTGAAAAAGATCAGCATCTCTACCACTATGGGTGCAGGTGTTGCAGTTGATCAAGCTACGCTTGAAACAACTCTATAATTTTACAAAGCGGGTGCATTAGTCTATAATGCGCGCACTTTGTGGGTTGAAGCCTGTTTTATCTTCCGTTTAGGCGGAGTTTAACTCAGGTTTCCGTCCAAGACCGCAGGTGTTTTTTGTAAAAATAACTTAATTTCCTGCGTAGACGGTGTCAGGCCCCAGCTAAAATTTTTTACTGGATAATCTGCACCGTAAGTCACTAAATACATAAGTATTTAGTATGGTAAATACTAGGGAATACCCTAGGTAGAATCCAGGAGTAAAGCCAATGGCATTAAGACTCGAAGACAAAAAAGCGATTGTTGCTGAAGTCAACGAAGCTGCCAAAGGTGCGCTATCTGCAGTTGCCGCTGATTCTCGCGGTGTGACTGTAGGTGCTATGACCGGTCTGCGTAAAAAAGCTCGCGAAGCTGGTGTATATGTACGTGTAGTACGTAACACGCTAGCTCGTCGTGCTGTTGAAGGTACTGCTTTTGAGTGCCTAGCAGAAACGTTCACTGGCCCAACTTTGATTGCGTTTTCTTTAGAGCACCCAGGTGCTGCAGCACGTCTGTTAAAAGACTTTGCTAAAGAACAAGCTAACTTCGAAGTTAAAGGCGCAGCCTTTGAAGGGAATTTCATCCCTGCAGCTGAAATTGATCGTTTGGCGAAACTGCCAACATACGAAGAAGCACTAGCTCAGTTAATGATGACTATGAAAGAAGCATCTGCTGGCAAGTTCGTTCGTACACTGGCCGCCCTGCGCGATCAAAAACAAGAAGCCGCTTAATTTCAAGCTGGCTGCTTAATAAAATTGAATTCAGAACAATAGGAAACATTTGTTATGTCTATCACTAAAGACCAAATCTTAGAAGCCTTTGCAGCTATGTCTGTAATGGAAGTTGTTGAACTGATCGAAGCTATGGAAGAGAAGTTCGGCGTTTCTGCCGCTGCTGCTGTTGTTTCTGGCGGTGCAGAAGCAGTTGTTGTTGAAGAACAAACAGAATTCAACGTAGTTCTGACTGCTCACGGCGACAACAAAGTTGCAGTTATTAAAGCCATCCGTGGCGCAACTGGTTTAGGCCTGAAAGAAGCTAAAGCTATGTCTGAAGCTGCTCCAGTAGCAGTTAAAGAAGGCGTTTCTAAAGAAGAAGCTGAAGCTCTGAAGAAAGAACTTACTGAAGCTGGTGCTTCTGTAGAAATTAAGTAAGCTATTATTTAGCTTGCTCACCCAAGCCACTTGGGTGGAGGCTGGCGGTTTTTTAACCGTCGGCCTTTTTTGCGCTATATGCGCTGGCGATTTTTTTTCACCGTTTGTCGCCAAATTTTGCAGTCCCTAGCAGAGATTACTGGTTAGGTTCTTGCCATCAACGGTGATGGGCAAACGTGCTGAATTTTAATAACTTAAGTTATTTATTCAGTCTTGGTCACATCTCGTAAGCAGAGGAAACCCATGGTTTACTCCTATTCTGAAAAGAAGCGTATTCGCAAAGACTTTGGTAAGCGTCCAAAAGTTTTGGATATCCCTTATTTATTGTCTATCCAGCTAGACTCTTTTAAGAAGTTCACCGATCAAGATCCTACCGGTGAGCGCGGTTTAGAAGCCGCCTTCCGTAGCGTTTTTCCCATCAAGAGCTTTTCTGGTAACTCAGAACTGCAATACGTCAGCTATAAGCTTGGCGAGCCTGTTTTTGATGTGAAAGAGTGTCAGATCCGTGGTGTTACGTATTCAGCTCCACTACGCGTTAAATTACGCATGGTGTTGTATGACCGTGAAGCAGCGGCGGGCACAGTAAAAGATATTAAAGAACAAGAAGTCTACATGGGTGATATCCCATTGATGACGGATAACGGTACTTTTGTTATCAACGGTACTGAGCGTGTAATCGTATCTCAATTACACCGTTCTCCAGGCGTGTTCTTTGATCATGACCGTGGTAAAACCCACTCATCAGGTAAGGTGCTGTATAACGCACGTATTATTCCTTACCGTGGTTCATGGCTTGACTTTGAATTCGATCCTAAAGATGCACTATTTGTGCGTATTGACCGTCGCCGCAAACTGCCTGCGACCATCATGTTACGTGCATTAGAATATTCTACTCAAGAGATCCTCGATCTGTTCTTCGAACGCGTTGAGTTCAAGATCAAGAAAGATACTCTGGTCATGTCTTTGGTGCCTGAACGTCTGCGTGGCGAAACTGCCAGCTATGACATCAAGGATGCTGAAGGTTCTGTACTGGTTGAAGCGGGACGTCGTATTACTGCGCGTCACATTCGTCAGTTAGAAAAGACCAATACCACTGAGCTTGAAGTGCCAGTTGAATATATCGTGGGCAAATATGCTGCTCAAGATTATATCGATCCGGACACAGGTGAAGTTTTAGTCTCTGCCAACAGTGAAATTAGCTTAGAAGATCTGGCTAAACTATCATTGGCCGGTATTAAAGATATCAGTACGTTGTATATCAACGAGCTAGATCATGGTGCTTATATTTCAGATACGCTGCGTATCGATTCAACCACTAACCGCTTAGAAGCGCTGGTTGAGATCTATCGTATGATGCGTCCTGGCGAGCCACCAACCAAAGATGCTGCCGAAGCACTATTCCAGAACTTGTTCTTCAGTGAAGAGCGTTATGACCTGTCTAAAGTAGGTCGTATGAAGTTCAACCGTCGTCTCAGCATTCCTGATGACGAAGGTAGCGGTGTATTGTCTAAAGAAGACATCGTCGCGGTAATGAAGAACATCATTCATATCCGTAACGGTTTCGACGAAGTCGATGACATCGATCACTTAGGTAACCGTCGTATTCGTAGCGTCGGTGAAATGGCTGAAAACCAATTCCGTGTTGGTTTAGTCCGTGTTGAGCGCGCCGTGCGTGAACGTCTGTCTTTAGGTGATCTGAATGAGCTGATGCCACAAGACTTGATCAACGCTAAGCCAATTTCTGCTGCAGTGAAAGAGTTCTTCGGTTCTTCTCAGCTGTCACAATTCATGGACCAAAACAACCCGCTGTCAGAAGTAACGCATAAGCGTCGTATTTCTGCTCTTGGCCCTGGTGGTTTGACTCGTGAACGTGCAGGCTTCGAAGTCCGCGACGTACATCCAACGCATTATGGTCGTTTATGTCCAATTGAGACCCCTGAAGGTCCAAACATTGGCCTAATCAACTCATTAGCAAGTTTTGCCCGTACTAACTCCTACGGCTTCCTAGAAACGCCATACCGCAAGGTTATCGACGGCGTGATTACTGACGAAGTGGAATACTTGTCAGCAATTGAAGAAGGTCGTTATGTGATTGCACAGGCGAACATCGAAGTTGACGCTAGCGGTCGTATGGCAGAAGAGCAAATTGCTTGTCGTCATAAAGGTGAATCAACCTTTATGCGCGCTGCTGACATCCAGTATATGGACGTTTCGCCACAACAGATTATTTCTGTTGCTGCGTCACTGATCCCGTTCTTAGAACACGACGATGCTAACCGTGCCTTGATGGGTGCGAACATGCAACGTCAAGCCGTACCCACACTGCGCTCTGAAAAGCCGCTAGTAGGTACTGGTATTGAACGTACTTTGGCTGTTGACTCTGGTGTTGTGGTTGTTGCTAAACGTGGTGGTTTTGTAGACTACGTTGATGCGAGCCGCATCGTTGTTAAAGTAAATGAAGATGAGCTGCGCCCAGGCGAAGCCGGTATCGACATTTATAACCTGACTAAATACACCCGTTCTAACCAAAACACTTGTATCAACCAACGCCCTTGTTGTGCTGTTGGTGAGCCAGTCGTTCGTGGTGACGTGTTAGCAGACGGTCCGTCTACTGACTTAGGTGACTTAGCCCTTGGCCAGAACATGCGTATCGCATTCATGCCTTGGAACGGTTACAACTTCGAAGACTCGATCTTAATTTCTGAGCGTGTAGCGCAAGAAGACCGTTTCACCACTATCCACATTCAGGAGCTGTCTTGTATTGCTCGTGATACCAAACTGGGTAGCGAAGAAATTACGGCTGATATTCCAAACGTAGGTGAATCTGCTCTGTCGAAACTCGACGAGTCAGGTATCGTTTACATTGGTGCAGAAGTGAAGGGTGGCGATATTCTGGTTGGTAAAGTGACGCCAAAAGGCGAAACACAGCTAACGCCAGAAGAGAAGTTACTCCGTGCTATCTTCGGTGAGAAAGCGTCTGATGTTAAAGACAGTTCACTGCGTGTTCCTAACTCTGTTAAGGGCACTATCATCGACGTTCAGGTATTTACCCGTGACGGCGTTGAAAAAGACAAGCGTGCAGTTGAAATCGAAGAGATGCACATTGCCCAAGCTCGTAAAGACTTAGGCGAAGAGTTCAAGATCCTTGAAGAAGGTGTATTGAGCCGTGCGCGTAACTTGTTAATCGGTGCTGGTTTCACTGAAGCGCAAATTGCTGCGTTGCCACGTAAAGATGTATTGGTTCAAGTCATTGACGATGAAGCAAAACAAACTGAACTTGAGCAATTAGCTGAACAGCATGAAGAGCTGAAAGCTGACTTCGATAAGAAGTTTGAAATCAAACGTCGCAAGATCACCCAAGGTGATGACTTGGCGCCAGGCGTACTCAAAATCGTTAAGGTTTACTTAGCGGTTAAGCGTACTATCCAACCTGGTGACAAGATGGCGGGTCGTCACGGTAACAAGGGTGTTATCTCTAAGATTTGCCCAATCGAAGACATGCCATATGACGAACAAGGTAACCCAGTAGACATCGTATTGAACCCGCTAGGTGTTCCATCACGTATGAACATTGGTCAGGTACTTGAAGTCCATATGGGCGCCGCTGCCAAAGGCATTGGTAACAAGATCACTGCGATGCTTGAAGAACAGCGTGAGCTGGCTGAAGTTCGTGGTTACATCAAGCAAGTTTATGAATTAGGTGACGAAGTGCAGCAGCGCGTCGATATCGATTCATTCACTGATGATGAAGTATTACGTCTTGCGACTAACCTGAAAGGCGGTATCCCGATTGCAACTCCTGCATTCGACGGTGCTAAAGAGAAAGAGATCAAGCAGATGCTTGAACTTGCAGGTTTGCCAACCTCTGGTCAGTTGAAGTTGTTTGATGGTCGTACCGGTAACGAATTTGAGCGTCAAGTAACGGTAGGTTACATGTACATGCTCAAACTGAACCACTTAGTTGATGACAAGATGCACGCCCGTTCTACCGGTTCGTACAGCTTAGTGACTCAACAACCACTGGGCGGTAAAGCTCAGTTCGGTGGTCAGCGTTTCGGTGAGATGGAAGTGTGGGCACTAGAAGCATACGGTGCCGCTTATACGCTTCAAGAAATGCTCACTGTTAAATCGGATGACGTTAACGGTCGTACTCAGATGTATAAGAACATCGTCGACGGTAACCATCAGATGCAACCTGGCATGCCAGAGTCCTTCAACGTGTTACTGAAGGAGATCCGTTCACTCGGTATTAATATCGAGTTGGATCAGGCATAAGCGCAGGCCTTTAGCCGCGTTTGGCAAACAGAATGGTGCTCCGTGCAAGCGGAGCACCCGGTTTAACTCCTTCAGGAGAGAAACGTGAAAGACTTATTAAAGTTTCTGAAACAGCAAAGCAAGACTGAAGAATTTAACGGCATCAAAATTGGTCTGGCATCGCCTGATCTGATCCGTTCTTGGTCTTTTGGTGAAGTTAAGAAGCCAGAAACCATCAACTACCGTACCTTCAAGCCTGAGCGTGAAGGTCTGTTCTGTGCGCGTATCTTTGGCCCAGTCAAAGATTACGAATGTTTGTGCGGTAAGTACAAACGTTTGAAGCACCGTGGTGTTATTTGTGAAAAGTGTGGCGTTGAAGTAACCCAAACTAAAGTACGTCGTGAGCGTATGGGTCACATCGAACTGGCTAGCCCAGTTGCGCACATTTGGTTCTTAAAATCACTGCCGTCACGTATTGGCTTAATGCTGGATATGACGCTGCGTGATATCGAACGCGTACTGTATTTTGAATCATTTGTCGTGATCGAGCCTGGCATGACCAGCCTTGAACGTGGCCAAATGCTGACAGAAGAAACTTATCTGGATGCATTAGAAGAATACGGTGATGAGTTCGAAGCTAAAATGGGTGCCGAAGCAGTACTTGAACTGTTACGTGCTATCGATTTAGCGAAAGAAATCGAACAAATGCGTGAAGAATTGCCTTCAATCAATTCTGAGACTCGTCGCAAGAAAGTGACTAAACGTCTTAAGTTGATGGAAGCATTCTACACTTCAGGCAACAAGCCTGAGTGGATGATCTTAAAAGTACTGCCTGTGTTACCACCTGACTTACGTCCGTTGGTACCGCTCGATGGCGGCCGCTTCGCGACTTCAGATCTTAACGACCTGTATCGCCGCGTGATCAACCGTAACAACCGTTTGAAGCGTCTGTTAGATTTAGCTGCGCCAGACATTATCGTACGCAACGAAAAGCGTATGTTACAAGAGTCTGTTGATGCGCTATTAGATAACGGTCGTCGTGGCCGTGCTATTACCGGTTCTAACAAGCGTCCTCTGAAATCTTTGGCTGATATGATCAAAGGTAAGCAAGGTCGTTTCCGTCAGAACTTGTTGGGTAAGCGCGTTGACTATTCTGGTCGTTCGGTAATTACCGTAGGTCCTACTCTACGTCTGCACCAATGTGGTCTTCCTAAGAAGATGGCACTGGAACTGTTCAAGCCATTCATCTATGGCAAGCTAGAAGGTCGTGGCTTAGCTACTACTATCAAAGCGGCTAAGAAGATGGTTGAGCGTGAAGTAGCGGAAGTTTGGGACGTTCTGGATGAAGTGATCCGCGAACATCCAGTGATGCTCAACCGTGCACCAACACTGCACAGACTGGGTATCCAAGCGTTCGAACCTGTACTGATTGAAGGTAAAGCGATCCAGTTACACCCACTCGTTTGTGCGGCATACAACGCCGACTTCGACGGTGACCAAATGGCGGTACACGTACCGTTAACACTGGAAGCGCAGCTTGAAGCCCGTGCCCTGATGATGTCTACCAACAACATCCTGTCACCAGCCAACGGCGAGCCTGTTATCACCCCGTCTCAAGACGTGGTATTGGGCCTGTACTATACCAGCCGTGAGCGTATTAACGGCCGTGGTGAAGGTATGGCATTTATGTCTGTTGCTGAAGTTGAAAAAGCTTACGCAACTGGCGCTGCTGAACTGCATGCCCGCGTTAAAGTTCGTATCACTGAAACCATTATTGGTGACGATGGTGAGCGCACTGAACAACGCCGTATCGTTGATACGACTGTGGGTCGTGCTTTGCTGTCACTTATTCTGCCAGCAGGTTTGTCATTTGATCTGGTTAACCAGAACATGGGCAAAAAGCAGATCTCTAAACTGTTGAACACCTGTTATCGTCAACTGGGTCTGAAAGATACTGTTATCTTCGCTGACCAATTGATGTATACCGGTTTCCGTTTTGCAACCATCTCTGGTGCCTCTGTCGGTATCGATGACATGGTTATTCCAGACGAGAAATACACCTTAGTTGCTGATGCAGAAGCGGAAGTTCTTGAAATTCAAGAGCAGTTCCAATCTGGTCTAGTCACAGCCGGTGAGCGTTACAACAAAGTTATCGATATCTGGGCAAGTGCCAACGAAAAAGTTTCTAAAGCTATGATGGAAAACCTGTCAACTGAGACAGTGATTAACCGTGATGGCGTTGAAGAGAAACAAGCCTCGTTTAACAGCATCTATATGATGGCTGACTCAGGCGCTCGTGGTAGTGCCGCACAGATCCGTCAGTTGGCGGGTATGCGTGGTCTGATGGCTAAGCCAGACGGCTCAATCATCGAAACGCCAATTACCGCTAACTTCCGTGAAGGTCTAAACGTACTCCAGTACTTTATTTCTACTCACGGTGCGCGTAAAGGTCTAGCCGATACGGCATTGAAGACAGCGAACTCGGGTTACCTGACTCGTCGTCTTGTAGACGTTGCACAAGATTTAGTGGTTATCGAAGACGATTGTGGTACTCACGAAGGTCTAACCATGAAACCGCTGATTGAAGGTGGTGATGTGGTTGAGCCGTTACGTGAACGCGTACTGGGTCGTGTGGTTGCGATTGATGTGTTCTATCCAGGCACTGAAGACGTATTAGCACCACGTAACACGCTACTCGACGAAGCATGGTGTGACAAGTTAGAAGAGCATTCAATCGACGAAGTGATTGTACGTTCTGTTATTTCTTGTGATACCGATTTCGGTGTGTGTGCAGCCTGTTACGGTCGTGACTTGGCTCGTGGTCATATTATCAACCACGGTGAAGCCATCGGTGTTGTGGCAGCACAATCTATCGGTGAACCAGGTACACAGTTAACGATGCGTACGTTCCACATCGGTGGTGCGGCATCTCGAGCGTCTGCAGAAAACAATGTCCAAGTGAAAAACTCGGGTTCATTGAAACTGCATAATGCTAAGCATGTTACTAACAGTGACGGCAAACTAGTTATCGTTTCTCGTTCTTCTGAACTGGCCGTTATTGACGAGCTGGGTCGTGAGAAAGAGCGTTATAAAGTGCCATACGGTACTGTGCTCGAGAAACTAGAAGAAGCAGCTGTTGAAGCGGGCGATGTTATCGCTAACTGGGATCCACATACTCACCCAATCATTTCTGAAGTGGCGGGTAGTATCAAGTTCGTAGACATGATTGACGGTGTCACTATGACACGTCAAACAGACGAACTAACGGGTCTGTCATCAATCGTGATCCTTGACGTTGGTCAGCGTGGTACTGCGGGTAAAGAAATGCGCCCAATGATCCGTCTGCTTGGCGCTAATGGTGCTGACTTGATGATCCCAGGTACTGAAGTGCCAGCACAATACTTCTTACCAGGTAGTGCGATCGTTAACTTAGAAGATAACGCGCAAATCAACGTGGGTGACGCATTAGCTCGTATTCCTCAGGAATCGTCTAAAACACGCGACATCACCGGTGGTCTGCCACGCGTTGCTGACTTGTTCGAAGCGCGTAAGCCAAAAGAGCCTGCTATTCTGGCGGAAATCTCTGGTACCATCTCGTTTGGTAAAGAGACCAAGGGTAAGCGTCGTTTGGTGATTACACCTGCTGATGGCGGCGATCATTATGAAGAGATGATCCCTAAGTGGCGTAACTTAAACGTGTTCGAAGGTGAAAAAGTCGAACGTGGTGAAGTTATCGCTGACGGTCCAGAAGCTGCGCACGACATTCTGCGTCTTCGTGGTATCCACAACGTAGCTAACTACATTGTGAACGAAGTACAGGACGTTTACCGTCTGCAAGGCGTGAAGATCAACGATAAGCATATCGAAGTGATCATCCGTCAGATGCTGCGTAAGTGTCTTATCACTTCTGCCGGTGACACTGACTTCCTCGAAGGGGAACAAGCTGAAGTGTCACGCGTGAAGATCGCTAACCGCGAACTGATCGCCCAAGGTAAAGTGCCTGCGACCTTTGAACGTGAACTACTGGGTATTACTAAAGCATCTCTGGCAACAGAATCCTTTATCTCAGCAGCATCGTTCCAAGAAACCACGCGCGTACTGACCGAAGCCGCCGTAGGTGGTAAGAGCGATCAATTACGTGGTCTGAAAGAAAACGTTATCGTTGGCCGACTGATCCCAGCCGGTACTGGTTACGCTTATCACAAGACTCGTAATGAAGCGCGTGCGAAGAAAAACGAACCTGTAGTAGTGAACAAGATCACTGCAAGTGAAGCCGAACAGAACTTGGCCGATCTCTTAAACTTGGCTGGTAGCCAAGATTAAGTAATAAGTTTGTTATAAAAAGGCGCCTATGGCGCCTTTTTTCTTGTAATATGCCGCAAAAGTTGGCTATTTCTTGACAGTCAGGCATTACCTTTCTAAAATTCCGCGTCCCACCATTGTGGGATATAGATTTTTCACACCTTATCGTTGAGTTTGATTCAACTGACTCGGAGCTATACATGGCAACTGTAAACCAGTTGGTACGTAAGCCACGCGCGCCAAAAGTCGACAAGACTAACGTGCCTGCGTTGAATGCGTGCCCGCAAAAACGTGGTGTTTGTACACGTGTGTACACTACTACCCCTAAAAAACCTAACTCTGCACTACGTAAAGTAGCTCGTGTGCGTCTAACTAACGGTTTCGAAGTTACTTCGTACATCGGCGGTGAAGGCCACAACCTGCAGGAACATAGCGTGATCTTAATCCGTGGTGGTCGTGTTAAAGACTTACCAGGTGTGCGTTATCACACTATTCGTGGCGCATTAGACTGTGCAGGCGTGACTTCACGTCGCCAAAGCCGTTCTAAATACGGTGCTAAGCGTCCTAAGTCTTAACTTATCCGTTAAGTAAGGCCAAGCTAGTTTTATTTTGAGAATTCCAGTTTTGGAAATCCCTGAAGCATACGGAGAATTGTTATGCCAAGACGTCGCGTTGTAGGACAACGTAAAATCCTACCAGATCCAAAGTTTCACAGTGAGTTGCTGGCTAAGTTCATCAACGTCATTATGCAAGACGGCAAAAAGTCGACTGCAGAAAAAATTATTTACAAGGCACTAGATGTTGTCGCTGAAAAGAAAAGCGAAAACCATTTAGTTATCCTTGAAGCAGCCCTGGACAACGTTCGCCCATCAGTCGAAGTTAAATCTCGTCGCGTTGGTGGTTCTACGTACCAGGTACCATGTGAAGTTCGTCCTGTGCGTCGTAACGCACTGGCGATGCGCTGGTTAGTTGAAGCTGCTCGTAAGCGTGGTGAAAAATCTATGGCTTTACGTCTGGCAGGTGAAATGCTGGATGCGTCTGAAAACAAAGGTACTGCTGTTAAGAAGCGTGAAGACGTGCATCGCATGGCTGAAGCTAACAAAGCCTTTGCTCATTACCGTTGGTAATATGATGGTGTGGGCTTAGGCCCACACCATAGTTGTTGATATTGCCAAGGCTTAGGTCTTGGTGGAGAGGGTATAATCGTGGCTCGTACAACCCCAATTGAGCGTTATCGTAATATCGGTATTTGTGCTCATGTTGACGCAGGTAAAACCACCACAACAGAACGTGTTCTGTTCTATACCGGTTTGTCTCATAAAATCGGTGAGGTGCATGACGGCGCCGCTACCACAGACTGGATGGTTCAAGAGCAAGAGCGTGGTATCACTATCACCTCGGCTGCGGTAACCACATTCTGGCGTGGTATGGATGCTCAATTCACTGAACACCGCATCAATATCATCGATACCCCTGGTCACGTTGACTTTACTATTGAAGTTGAACGGTCTCTGCGCGTCCTCGACGGTGCTGTTGTCGTTTTCTGTGGTTCATCTGGTGTTGAACCTCAGTCAGAAACAGTGTGGCGTCAAGCTGATAAATACCGCGTTCCACGTTTGGTATTTATCAACAAGATGGACCGTGCAGGTGCAGACTTTGAACGTGTAGTGAAGCAAATTAGAACTCGTCTTGGAGCCACTTGTGTGCCTATTCAATTGAATATTGGTGCAGAAGAAAACTTCAAAGGCGTGATCGACTTAATCAAGATGAAAGCAATTAACTGGAATGAATCAGACCAGGGTATGACTTTCACTTATGAGGAGATCCCTGCAGAGTTAGCAGCTAAAGCGGCTGAAATGCATGAGTATCTGGTTGAAGTGGCAGCCGAATCTTCGGATGAACTGATGGATAAGTACCTTGAAGAAGGCACGCTATCAGAAGACGAAATTAAAAAGGCGCTACGTCAGCGTACTATAAATAATGAAATCGTTTTAGCGACTTGTGGTTCTGCATTTAAGAACAAAGGCGTTCAAGCGGTACTTGATGCGGTTATTGAATTCTTGCCAGCGCCAATTGATGTGCCTCCAATTAAGGGCATCGATGAGAACGACCAAGAAGTAGAACGCCCATCAGATGACAATGCGCCTTTTGCTGCATTGGCATTTAAGATTGCTACAGATCCATTCGTAGGAACTTTGACCTTTATTCGCGTGTACTCTGGCGTACTCGAATCAGGTTCGGGCGTTTACAACTCTGTCAAACAGAAGCGTGAACGCGTAGGTCGCATGGTGCAAATGCACGCAAACGATCGTACTGAACTGAAAGAAGTCCGTGCTGGTGATATCGCAGCGGCGATTGGTCTAAAAGAAGTGACTACGGGTGATACGCTTTGTGATAACGATCATAGAGTGATCTTGGAACGTATGGAGTTCCCAGAGCCAGTAATTACCATTGCCGTTGAGCCTAAGTCAAAAGCCGACCAGGACAAAATGGGTATCGCGTTGCAAAAGCTTGCAGCGGAAGATCCATCATTCCGAGTTGAAACTGACGAAGAATCATCACAAACTCTGATTTCGGGTATGGGTGAGTTACACTTAGACATCATCGTCGACCGTATGCGTCGCGAATTCGGTGTTGAATGTAACGTAGGTAAGCCACAAGTGGCCTACCGCGAAACTATCCGAGCTTCAGTAGAAGCTGAAGGTAAATTTGTACGCCAATCAGGTGGTCGTGGACAATTCGGTCACGTTTGGTTAAAACTAGAGCCTAATGAAGAAGGCGCTGGTTACGAATTTGTCAATGCTGTTGTGGGAGGTGTGATTCCTCGTGAATTCATTCCTGCGGTTGATAAAGGTATCCAAGAACAGATGAAGAATGGCGTTCTCGCTGGCTTCCCTGTGTTGGACGTGAAGGTCACTCTGTTCGATGGTTCATATCATGATGTGGATTCGAACGAGATGGCGTTCAAAATTGCAGGTTCTATGGGCTTCAAAAAGGGTGCGCTTGAAGCGAATCCGGCGTTGCTCGAACCTTGCATGAAAGTAGAAGTAACTACCCCTGAAAATTATATGGGTGACGTCGTTGGTGATTTGAACCGTCGTCGTGGCTTAATTGAAGGGATGGATGATGGCTTCGGTGGCATCAAAATAGTCCATGCTGTAGTGCCTCTTTCTGAAATGTTTGGTTATGCAACTGATTTGCGCTCTGCTACACAGGGTCGCGCTTCATACTCTATGGAGTTCTTGAAGTACTCTGATGCACCGCAAAACATTGCAAAAGCGATTATTGAATCTCGTAGCTAATATCCAGTTACGACATAAATGTTATTATGGTCCAGCACTGACTGGACTATTCTGAAAAGAAAGGAATATATCGTGGCAAAAGCTAAATTTGAACGTATTAAGCCTCACGTAAACGTGGGCACCATTGGTCACGTTGACCATGGTAAAACCACACTGACTGCAGCTATCTCTCACGTACTGGCTAAGACCTACGGTGGCGAAGCTAAAGACTTCTCTCAAATCGATAACGCTCCAGAAGAGCGTGAGCGCGGTATTACGATCAATACCTCTCACATCGAATATGACACGCCTTCACGTCACTACGCACACGTAGACTGCCCAGGCCACGCTGACTATGTTAAAAACATGATCACTGGTGCTGCACAGATNTGAGTTGCTCTTTAACAAGATAAAACAAGAAATCTGTGTGGACACTCACAGGTGTTGAGTTAATCGAAACTGCTTAACCTTCGGGTTGGCAGTCAAAAATTTAAATCAATGTAACAATGAGTGTTCATAGCAATATGTACAGTTTGTTTCTTTAGTTAGAAACAAAAAATCAGAATTCATTGAGCCGCTGAAGTCGCAAGACGGAAGCAACAAAACTTTAATTGAAGAGTTTGATCATGGCTCAGATTGAACGCTGGCGGCAGGCCTAACACATGCAAGTCGAGCGGCAGCGCAAGGGAGTTTACTCCTGAGGCGGCGAGCGGCGGACGGGTGAGTAATGCCTAGGGATCTGCCCAGTCGAGGGGGATAACAGTTGGAAACGACTGCTAATACCGCATACGCCCTACGGGGGAAAGGAGGGGACCTTCGGGCCTTCCGCGATTGGATGAACCTAGGTGGGATTAGCTAGTTGGTGAGGTAATGGCTCACCAAGGCGACGATCCCTAGCTGTTCTGAGAGGATGATCAGCCACACTGGGACTGAGACACGGCCCAGACTCCTACGGGAGGCAGCAGTGGGGAATATTGCACAATGGGGGAAACCCTGATGCAGCCATGCCGCGTGTGTGAAGAAGGCCTTCGGGTTGTAAAGCACTTTCAGTAGGGAGGAAAGGTAGCAGTTTAATACGCTGTTACTGTGACGTTACCTACAGAAGAAGGACCGGCTAACTCCGTGCCAGCAGCCGCGGTAATACGGAGGGTCCGAGCGTTAATCGGAATTACTGGGCGTAAAGCGTGCGCAGGCGGTTTGTTAAGCGAGATGTGAAAGCCCTGGGCTCAACCTAGGAATAGCATTTCGAACTGGCGAACTAGAGTCTTGTAGAGGGGGGTAGAATTCCAGGTGTAGCGGTGAAATGCGTAGAGATCTGGAGGAATACCGGTGGCGAAGGCGGCCCCCTGGACAAAGACTGACGCTCATGCACGAAAGCGTGGGGAGCAAACAGGATTAGATACCCTGGTAGTCCACGCCGTAAACGATGTCTACTCGGAGTTTGGTGTCTTGAACACTGGGCTCTCAAGCTAACGCATTAAGTAGACCGCCTGGGGAGTACGGCCGCAAGGTTAAAACTCAAATGAATTGACGGGGGCCCGCACAAGCGGTGGAGCATGTGGTTTAATTCGATGCAACGCGAAGAACCTTACCTACTCTTGACATCCACGGAATTCGCTAGAGATAGCTTAGTGCCTTCGGGAACCGTGAGACAGGTGCTGCATGGCTGTCGTCAGCTCGTGTTGTGAAATGTTGGGTTAAGTCCCGCAACGAGCGCAACCCCTATCCTTATTTGCCAGCACGTAATGGTGGGAACTCTAGGGAGACTGCCGGTGATAAACCGGAGGAAGGTGGGGACGACGTCAAGTCATCATGGCCCTTACGAGTAGGGCTACACACGTGCTACAATGGCGAGTACAGAGGGTTGCAAAGCCGCGAGGTGGAGCTAATCTCACAAAGCTCGTCGTAGTCCGGATTGGAGTCTGCAACTCGACTCCATGAAGTCGGAATCGCTAGTAATCGTGGATCAGAATGCCACGGTGAATACGTTCCCGGGCCTTGTACACACCGCCCGTCACACCATGGGAGTGGGCTGCAAAAGAAGTGGGTAGCTTAACCTTCGGGGGGGCGCTCACCACTTTGTGGTTCATGACTGGGGTGAAGTCGTAACAAGGTAGCCCTAGGGGAACCTGGGGCTGGATCACCTCCTTACCTATACGACTAACTTAATGTTTGTTGAGTGTTCACACAGATTGCTTGTTTAGCTTCTCTTAGGAGAAGTCAGAGCTAAATGCGCCGCGAGCCGGTACGCATTGTTCTTTAACAATTTGGAAAGCTGATAGTATTTAATTACATGAGTCTGTCATGTGATTAATTACAAAACGTTTAATGCGCAAGCATTGAACATGAGTTCTCAAACACTTTATTAAGTGTCTTGAATATTCAATAGTAAATTATTCTTTATTGAATAGTTTACGTCTAAGGCGCGTCCACTTCTTTGGTCAGAAGTGAGACAAGTAAAACCAAGCTGGTCGCAATGCGGCGCAGATGAGTGAAACTCATTTGGGTTGTATGGTTAAGCGACTAAGCGTATACGGTGGATGCCTTGGCAGTCAGAGGCGATGAAGGACGTAGTAACTTGCGAAAAGCGTTGGCGAGCTAGTAACAAGCATTTGAGCTAACGATGTCCGAATGGGGGAACCCAGCAGCATAAGCTGTTATCGCAACATGAATACATAGTGTTGCGAGGCGAACGAGGGGAACTGAAACATCTAAGTACCCTTAGGAAAAGAAATCAACCGAGATTCCCCTAGTAGCGGCGAGCGAACGGGGATTAGCCCTTAAGTCAGTGGGGTGTTAGTGGAATGCGTTGGAAAGCGCAGCGGCACAGGGTGATAGCCCCGTACATGAAAACTAACCATTGATGAAAACGAGTAAGGCGGGACACGTGACATCCTGTTTGAATATGGGGGGACCATCCTCCAAGGCTAAATACTCCTGACTGACCGATAGTGAACCAGTACCGTGAGGGAAAGGCGAAAAGAACCCCTGTGAGGGGAGTGAAATAGAACCTGAAACCGTATACGTACAAGCAGTGGGAGCGGTTCTTGAGACCGTGACTGCGTACCTTTTGTATAATGGGTCAGCGACTTACATTTTGTAGCGAGGTTAAGCGAATAGCGGAGCCGTAGGGAAACCGAGTGTTAACTGCGCGTTTAGTTGCAAGGTGTAGACCCGAAACCCGGTGATCTAGCCATGGGCAGGTTGAAGGTTGAGTAACATCAACTGGAGGACCGAACCGACTAATGTTGAAAAATTAGCGGATGACTTGTGGCTGGGGGTGAAAGGCCAATCAAACCGGGAGATATCTGGTTCTCCTCGAAAGCTATTTAGGTAGCGCCTCGAGCGAATACCATTGGGGGTAGAGCACTGTTAAGGCTAGGGGGTCATCCCGACTTACCAACCCTTTGCAAACTCCGAATACCAATGAGTACTACTCGGGAGACAGACGGCGGGTGCTAACGTCCGTCGTCAAAAGGGAAACAACCCAGACCGTCAGCTAAGGTCCCAAAGTACTAGCTAAGTGGGAAACGATGTGGGAAGGCTTAGACAGCTAGGATGTTGGCTTAGAAGCAGCCATCATTTAAAGAAAGCGTAATAGCTCACTAGTCGAGTCGGCCTGCGCGGAAGATGTAACGGGGCTAAGCTAGTCACCGAAGCTACGGGTGCACAGTTTACTGTGCGCGGTAGAGGAGCGTTCTGTAAGCCGTTGAAGGTGAAGGGGTAACCCACGCTGGAGGTATCAGAAGTGCGAATGCTGACATGAGTAACGATAAAGGGGGTGAAAAACCCCCTCGCCGAAAGACCAAGGGTTCCTGTCCAACGTTAATCGGGGCAGGGTGAGTCGACCCCTAAGGTGAGGCCGAAAGGCGTAATCGATGGGAAACAGATTAATATTTCTGTACTTCCGCTAACTGCGATGGAGAGACGGAGAAGGCTAGGCTAGCGCGGCGTTGGTAGTCCGCGTTTAAGGTGGTAGGTGGTGTTCTTAGGCAAATCCGGGAACACGTACTTTAATGTACACACTGAGAGCTGATGACGAGGTCCTACGGGACTGAAGTAGTTGATGCCATGCTTCCAGGAAAATCTTCTAAGCTTCAGGTTAGTGGGAATCGTACCCCAAACCGACACAGGTGGTCGGGTAGAGAATACCAAGGCGCTTGAGAGAACTCGGCTGAAGGAACTAGGCAAAATGGTACCGTAACTTCGGGAGAAGGTACGCTCCTGTTGGTGATGAGACTTGCTCTCTAAGCTGACGGGAGTCGCAGATACCAGGTGGCTGCAACTGTTTATCAAAAACACAGCACTGTGCAAACTCGCAAGAGGAAGTATACGGTGTGACGCCTGCCCGGTGCCGGAAGGTTAATTGATTGGGTTATCGCAAGAGAAGCTCATGATCGAAGCCCCGGTAAACGGCGGCCGTAACTATAACGGTCCTAAGGTAGCGAAATTCCTTGTCGGGTAAGTTCCGACCTGCACGAATGGCGTAATGATGGCCACGCTGTCTCCAGCCGAGACTCAGTGAAGTTGAAATTGCGGTGAAGATGCCGTATACCCGCGGCTAGACGGAAAGACCCCGTGAACCTTTACTATAGCTTGGCACTGAACATTGAACCTACATGTGTAGGATAGGTGGGAGACTTTGAAGTTGTGACGCTAGTCATGATGGAGTCGTCCTTGAAATACCACCCTTGTAGTTTTGATGTTCTAACCTAGGTCCCTTATCGGGATTAGGGACAGTGCCTGGTGGGTAGTTTGACTGGGGCGGTCTCCTCCCAAAGAGTAACGGAGGAGCACGAAGGTTGGCTAAGTACGGTCGGACATCGTACGGTTAGTGCAATGGCATAAGCCAGCTTAACTGCGAGACATACACGTCGAGCAGGTACGAAAGTAGGTCATAGTGATCCGGTGGTTCTGAATGGAAGGGCCATCGCTCAACGGATAAAAGGTACTCCGGGGATAACAGGCTGATACCGCCCAAGAGTTCATATCGACGGCGGTGTTTGGCACCTCGATGTCGGCTCATCACATCCTGGGGCTGAAGTCGGTCCCAAGGGTATGGCTGTTCGCCATTTAAAGTGGTACGCGAGCTGGGTTCAGAACGTCGTGAGACAGTTCGGTCCCTATCTGCCGTGGGCGTTGGATGATTGAAGGGAGCTGCTCCTAGTACGAGAGGACCGGAGTGGACGAACCGCTGGTGTTCGGGTTGTCATGCCAATGGCATTGCCCGGTAGCTACGTTCGGAATCGATAACCGCTGAAAGCATCTAAGCGGGAAGCGAGCCCTAAGATGAGTCATCCCTAGGAATTTAATTCCTCTAAAGAGCCGTTCGAGACTAGGACGTTGATAGGCATGGTGTGTAAGCGTTGTGAGGCGTTGAGCTAACATGTACTAATGACTCGAGAGGCTTAACCATACAACCCAGATGGGTTTTACTGAAAATGTTCCAGACATTTTCTAGCACTTCCTCCTTCCATGGAGGTCGTACGAAAGCCTTAGACAGAATACAGATACTTGATAAAGTTAAAGACTCAACAGAAAATCAGCTTTCCGAATTATTATTAGCGTGAGCCAGAGATGGACACGGTAATAAACAGAATTTGCTTGGTGACAATAGCCTTGTGGAACCACCTGATCCCATCCCGAACTCAGAAGTGAAACGCAAACGCGCCGATGGTAGTGTGGGGTCTCCCCATGTGAGAGTAGGTCATCGCCAAGCGCCTAATTATCTCATTGAGATGTAACGAAGCCAGCTGAATAAGCTGGCTTTTTTGCGTATGCAATTTGTTAAATTGTCATTTAAAGACCAATGCTATCTAGCATTTTTCTATTCATTTTAGTTTTGGTTCTTCTGCTAGTTCTTTACGTTTTTTCCTTCCTTTATTTCAGACTTTTCTACTCTAAGTTGATTATTTACATGAAGATCTCGCTTAGTTTGATAAGTCCTTTTGCTTAGTGGTTAGTTTCCCGTTAGCATACAAAAATATTAATTTTTTTGTTAACGGCCATCTGTTGCCTATGCTTCGTAAGCTTTCGCTCGCGGTACTGCTTCCTCTTTGTATGCTGACCCTATATTTAGTGTTGGTCATAGGTGAGTACCTGTTCGAAAGTGACCAAGTTAGGGCTGAACTTGCGCAGCGACAGTCGGCTTTGATAAAGCAACAGTTGTTCCGCATGCAGAATGTGGTTCAATCGGCGCAAGCTTTACAGGATGTGGAGCGGATTGAGCAGGAAGTTTCCTTGGCTGCACTGGATATGGGCACTATGGTGTATATCTTGGTTGATGCTGAAAGCCGTATTCGTTTTGCTAATCATACTGTGTGGCGTGATAGCAATGCGACTCAAGTCATCGATGGTTATGATGTAGATCTTCACCGCTCTGTGGTTCAAGCTTTTCTTCCGCAGATCCTCGTTAATCTCGACCGTTTAACTATTCAAGCATATTATCCCGTTCTTCCCCAGTATGGTGGGGCTGTTGATTTGATTTATCTTGAAGCCGATTTAGCCCCTTTAGTTGCCGAAGCTTCTGCTAAGTTGCAGCAACGTTTTATGCGGGTTTGGGGCCTTGGCGGATTATTGCTGATTGGCTTTACCTTTATTTTATATTTCCTGCTGATCCGCCCATTCCAAATGTTGAGCGAGGCAGCTAAGCTGGTAGGTACTTCTTCCTTTTCGACATCGATACCTTGGAGTTCATCTGAAGTTTTATCTTTGCAAGCCAGTTTGCAGCAGGCACATGAGCGTTTAAGTCGGGCAGTTAAACAGCTGAATGACAGTGAATTGCGTTGGTTATTTGCTGTGGAAGGTTCGCGTAACGGTATTTGGGATTGGGACATCAGTACGGGGGAGGTTTTTCTTTCTGATCGCTGGAAAGAGATGATTGGTTATGCGCCTGATGAATTGGCTGGAGTATTCCAGACATGGGAGACGCGGCTACATCCCGATGATAAGCAGATTGTGTTAGATGCTTTGCAGGAATACGTTAGCGGAAAGAGTAAAGAATTTGAAAGTGTTCACCGCTTACGGCATAGAGATGGCCATTATGTGTGGGTGTTAGACCGCGGTATGTTAGTTGATTGGGATCCCCAAGGCCGCCCGACTCGCATGATAGGCATTCATATGGATGTGTCAGAAAGCGCGAAGAACCATGCTGCAATTACTGAGCTTGTGGATCAATCTGTTGTCGGTCGCAAGATGTTGCCCGATGTCTTTATGGGGCGTTTATCGCAATTTTTAACCCAAGGTAATAGTTCGGGGCAATGGGGAGCATTGCTGCTCGTTGAGGTGGATCGCTTAGGATTGGTCGCCACTTTAAATTCCCATGAATTAGAGCGCTTGTTAACGCAAATCGCGGCCCGTTTATCGAGTTATTTCACTGAAAATATAACGGTCGGTCGATTAGGGTCTGGTAATTTCGTTTTGCTTGCTAAAGATTTAGCGGCAGATGCGTCAGCCGCTGCTCGTCGTGCTTTAGCCCTTGCGAGTGAGTTAAGGCAAGTGATTGCTCGACCATTCCATTACGGTCATCATCACTTTGAGCTGAGCGCGTGTGTGGGAATCTGTTTACTCGATAGTATAGAAACCTTAGATCCCGCTTTAGTGATGCGTCGTGCCGAGTTAGCAACGTTAAGATCTAAGCAAGCAGGTCAAGCTGGGTGCGCTTTTTACCATGCTGAAATGGACTTTCGCCAGAGCCGTGATGAGCTGTTGCAACAGGAATTACAAACCGCATTACAACAAGATAGCTTAACGTTAATGTTCCAGCCTGTGATCAATGCGACCAGTGAACTTGTCTCGGCTGAAGTGCTCACGCGTTGGTATCGTGCTGATGGAGAGTTTATTCCGCCAGCTGAATTTGTGGCGTTAGCAGAACAAGGGGGAATTATTGCTGAGCTTGATCTTTGGGTGGCTAAGCGGGTGTGTCTGTTTATTCAGAAATCGCGGGCTCAAGGAAGGAGTTTGCCTCCTTTGACTCTCAATATCAGTGCATTCTCATTTGGTCAGGCAGATTTTGTTGATACATTCGTTGGGTTGGTTAAGGAGCATGGTATTGGTGCTAATCAACTGGGTATTGAGCTCAATGAGGCCGCATTTTTAATGCAACCACAGTTTGTGGATGAGCGTGTCTCTAAGTTAGTTGAAGCAGGTGTAGGCATCATCCTCGATCATTTCGGTTCGGGCTCGAGTGCCTTGAGCTGCTTAGCGAATCAGCCATTAGTTGCGGTTAAATTGGATATGAGTTGTATTGATTCATTAACCACAATGCCAACAAAAGTGAATGTACTTATTACCTCTGCGCGGCAATTCAATTTGAGCGTTGTCGCCAAAGGTGTCGAATCATCCCAACAATATCAAGCTTTTGTTGAACTTGGCTGTGATGGCTATCAAGGCTATTTATTCAGTCGAGCCTTAAACCAAGCGGACTTTATCCAGCTTGTTTGTCCTCGTCCTTTATTGCGTAGCGTTTAAAGAAGTCGAGAGCATAGTTTAAGGCTTGGTTTCGGCAGGCGTCTTTTTCCATAAAAATCTCATGGGCAGCCCCAGCGATTACTTTCAATTGGCAATGGGTACTCACGGCGAGATTCTGGGCCGCATTATCAACAATCTTATCTTCACTCGCTTGCAGTATCAGTATCGGAGTGCGAATTTGTGCCGTTGCCAGTACGCAAGTATCTGCCGCATCTAAAGATTCAGTCAACCAACGGTTAGTGGGTGAACCGAGTTGTAACTTAGGGGCAGCATCATACAATTCTCGGTAGGCTTGGTATCGGGTTTGGCTGTGAGTTAGCTCATTCCCTTTGAACGGAACAGGTTTATAGTTTTGTCCTGCAAGTACATAATTAGGCTCGCCGCCATTGAGTGTGGTATCGAGTTTACTGGCTAACCAGCGCACGAACGCTTTTGGCATAGGTAATTTAATGCCATACATGGGCGCTGAAAATGCCGCGGCGGTAAAAATATCGGGATGCTGTTTGAGATACAAAGTGCCAATCGCGCCACCCATTGAATGGCCAAGTAGCATGAGTTGTTTGTCGTTTTGTGGTAACACTATCTTCTGCATAAATAGTGCAAAATCATCAATATAATCATTGAATCTTCGCACATGGCCCATGTGTGGATTGATTGTCATACGATCCGATAGCCCTTGGCCACGGTGATCTATGGCATAAACAGAGTAACCTTGTTGGTATAAGTCGAAGACCAATTCTTGATACTTTAAATAGGACTCGACTCGGCCACTGCTGAGAACGATTGCGGTATGCGCTTGGGGATGTTTGACCATCATATAGGCCAGCGTAACGCCGTCGGCAGAGGCTAGCGTGTCTTGAACAACGCTTTGCCAGAAGGCTTGCTGCTCTGAGGTATTTAAATCGTGTTCAGTCGAAAATGTCGCTTTGGCTTGGCTCATACTCAGTCGCAAATCATTTGGCTTGAATGGTTTGTTAGAGTGTAACAGACAACCATGGGAGTCTGAAAATACCGACTCCCATGAATTTCATTAACTTAGCGTGTCGCCTTTTTCGCTTCAATAAAATCATTGATTTGCTGTTCGAGGATCGACATAGGCACTGAGCCATTTTCGAGCACAGCATCGTGGAAGGCACGAATATCAAATTTGTCGCCGAGTTCCTGTTCTGCCTTGGCACGTAATCGTTTGATTGTTAACTCACCAATTTTGTAGGATAAGGCTTGTCCTGGCCACGAAATATAGCGGTCAATTTCGGTAGTGACATTGTGCAGTGATAGTGCGGTATTGCTGGCCATAAAGTCGATGGCTTGTTGACGACTCCATCCTTGGGCGTGCATGCCAGTATCTACGACTAAACGCGCCGCGCGCCACATTTCATAGGTTAAGCGACCAAAGTTACTGTATGGATCTTGGTAGAAACCAGCTTCTAAACCTAAATATTCGCAATATAGCCCCCATCCTTCACCAAAGGCAGAGATATAGCCATAACGACGGAAATCTGGGAGTGAGGTTAGCTCAGAGTTGAGTGAAATTTGCAGATGATGACCGGGTACGGCTTCGTGCAAGGTTAAGGCTTCTAGCTCGTAGAGTGGGCGTTTATCCAATGCATAAGTGTTGACCCAGTAGTAACCGGGTTCATCATCGCTGTTCGATCCTGAATATCGCCCAGTGGTGTATTTCGGTGCAATTTCGGCGGGCACTGGCGCTATACCATAGGGTTGGCGTGGGAGTTTGCCGAAGTACTTAGGTAGCATGGCATCGGCTTTTTTGGCAATAAATGCCGCTTCTTTGAGTAACTGCTCGGCACTGGTGGTGTAGAACTGGGGATCGGTCCGCAGGAAATGTAAGAAGTCGGCAAAGTTGCCTTTAAAACCTACTGACGCGATGATTTGTTCCATTTCTTGGCGGATACGTTGTACTTCTTTTAAACCCAGTTCATGCACTTCTGCTGATGTCATATTCAAGGTCGTATAGTAACGTACCCGATTCTCATAAAATTCAGCACCGTTAGGTAAGCTACTGGCCGCGATATTTTCCCGTGCATTGGGAATGTACTCTTTAGTCATAAAATCATAGAAGTTTTGGTACAGAGGTAGAACTTTTTGCTCAACTAAAGCGTGGCCTTCTTGGGTCAGCTGAGTTTTTTGTGCCTCAGTGAAATAGCTGGGATATTGAGTAAAAGGTTTGAAATAACTGCTCTTTTCAACAGGGACGATATAAGCACTGATACTGTCTTCAAAGCCATTGAGTGTTACTTTTGGCGGCGTTATTCCCTCGGCTAATCCTTGTTTTAGCCAGTGGGTTTGCTGGGCGAAATAGGTAGGGAGAGTATTGAGTTTGGCAATATAGTTGCGGTAATCCTCAAGGGTGCTGAATCTTCCCTGTGCGATTGACGTGATATAAGCGTGGAAGCCGCTTTCCGCCGTAATGGGCAGGTAATAATCCTTGAAACGATATAGGTCGACATCGTTTTGGATCTGATCTTCCAGTATTTGAGCGTTAATCTTATCTTCTTTACTCAAGTTGCTGCGGTCGAGTGCTTTGAGCTGCGCTAGTACTGCTATTTGACCTTGATTAAGCTTAGCGAGCGCGGCTGGCGAGAGATCCGCTAATTTTCCTGCTGCACTGGCATCGCCCATGCTGTAAGCCATTTCAGGACTCGCACTGAGCTGTAATTGCCAGCTTTGGTCGATAATCGCTTGCAGCGCTGGGGCGATTGGCTCAACTTGCGACTGTGCTGCTGATATTGTCTGTGACGATGGGGTTTGAATATCTTTTGTGGTTTGAGTGGCACTGCAGGCGCCTAATGCGCATATCAATAAACTGGGGGTTAAGAGTTTATGCATGTTAGATCTCTGATATTTTCGTTGTTATTGAAGTCATTATGCCTGATGAATGCGGCCGTTCCTTGTATGGATATTAAGCAGAATTGTGACTGAATGTGAATTTAAATGCGTTTGGCGCATAAATGCCCCCGAAAATGCGTGTTAAACTTAGTGTCCGCCCTCGACCAAATAACAAAAGCATTGGCTGGGTAGTTCAAATAGGGGTTAAATATGATTGATACATCCATTCCATTGGTGGATCTGCATCGTCACCTAGACGGTAATGTGCGGGTAAATACCATTTGGGAACTAGGACACCAACACGGCATTGCGCTACCTGCCGATTCTTTAGAGACACTCGCACCTTTTGTGCAAATTCAGGGGAAAGAAACTAGCTTAGTCGCCTTCTTAAAGAAGCTCGATTGGATGGTTGCTGTACTCGCAGATTTGGATGCGGTTAAACGCGTCGCCTATGAAAACGTTGCCGATGCGGCGTTATCTGGCTTAGATTACGCTGAGTTACGTTTTAGTCCTTACTATATGGCGATGAACCATAAGTTACCGATTGAAGGCGTAGTTGAGGCGGTAGTTGACGGCGTTAAAGCGGGCTTAAAAGACTATAACGTGAAGATCAATTTGATTGGCATTATGTCACGTTCATTTGGTCAAGCTGCTTGTACTCAAGAACTTGAAGGCTTACTCGCCCATAAACAACATCTCGTGGCTATGGACTTAGCCGGTGATGAATTAGGCTTCCCTGGCGAGTTATTTAACGATCACTTTAAACGTGTTCGTGATGCTGGCCTTGCGATTACGGCTCACGCCGGTGAAGCTGCAGGTTCACAAAGTATGTGGCAAGCGATTCAAGAACTTGGCGCAACTCGAATTGGTCATGGGGTGAACGCGATTCACGATCCTAAGCTGATGGAATATCTTGCTAAGCACCGTATTGGCATCGAATCTTGCCCAACCAGTAACTTGCATACTTCTACTGTGGCTTCTTACGCTGAGCATCCATTCAGAACCTTTATGGATGCAGGCGTGTTGATAAGCCTAAATACCGATGATCCCGGTGTGAGCGCTATCGATATTAATCATGAGTATCGTATCGCCAAATCTGAACTCAAGTTAACCGATGCTGAGTTAGCGCAGGTGCAACGTAACGGCGTTGAAATGGCATTTTTATCGGACAGTGAGCGCAAAGCACTGTATGCCGCTAAGGTATAAGTCGATTCTGAGTCGTTAATAAAAATAGCTATGAATAAAAAATCCGACTCTAGAGTCGGATTTTTTATGAGCGTTTACGAGTGCTGCGATAGGCGTTTTAGATCACGCGTGAGAACTGTTGCTGACGCGCTTTTTTACGATAGTAAAGATCGAAGCACATACAGATATTGCGGATCAATAAACGGCCAGTAGGGCTGATAGTGATCTGTCTGTCGACGATTTCAACTAACTTATCATCGATAAATGTCTGCATTAACTTAAGATCTTCCGCGAAATAGGTTTCGAAGTTAATCCCCAGTTTCTCATCAATTTTCGCCATATCCAGTTCGAAGTGGCAAATCAGCTGTTTAATCACTACACGGCGGATTTCATCGTCACGGTTTAGGCTGCAACCTTTCCACAAAGCATGGCCTTCCTTATCTATGGCCTCATAGTAAGGGCGGATATCTTTCTGGTTTTGCGCATAGCAATCGCCAATCTGACTGATGGACGATACGCCAAGACCTAACAAATCACATTCTTCTTGGGTTGTATAACCTTGGAAGTTGCGGTGCAGTCTGCCTTCGCGCTGTAACTTGGCTAACTCGTCATCGGGTTTAGCAAAGTGGTCCATACCGATATATTGGTAGCCTGCGCCAGTTAAGGTCTCGATAGTTTGGTGCAGCATTTCGAGTTTTTGTTTTGGCGAAGGTAAATGCTCGTCTTTGATCTTACGTTGAGCGGCAAAGCGCGCAGGTAAGTGAGCATAGTTAAATACCGACAGACGGTCAGGCGATAAATCTAAAACGCGCTGCATAGTAACGGCAAAGGTTTCTGGCGTTTGGTGTGGCAAACCATAGATTAAATCTATGTTGGTTGACACAAAACCCATGGCTTTCGCTTTAGCCATTAAGTCGAAGATAAATTGCTCATCTTGTTCGCGATTAACGGCAATTTGCACTTCTTTATTGAAATCTTGTACACCGATGGAGATCCGGTTAAAGCCCGCTTCTTTCAACGTGTCGAGCATTGACAGCTCAATCTCGCGAGGATCGACTTCAATTGAGTACTCGCCTTCTTCCGCAAAGTTAAAGTTGGCTTTAATCAATGACGTAAGTTTAAGAATCTGCTCTGGATTTAAGAACGTGGGTGTACCGCCGCCCCAATGCATTTGGGTCACACTGTAATGTTTGAACAGGGGCGCACGTTTAATAATTTCTTGGCTTAAATATTCAATGTATTGATCGGCTTTGTGTTGGTGGCGGGTGATGACTTTATTACAGCCGCAGTAATAACAAAGCTTGGCGCAGAACGGGATATGAATATACAGCGACAGTTTATCGCTTTTGCTATTTTCAATGGCCGTCAGCAGATTTTGTTCGGTGAATGTATCATCGAACTCTAATGCCGTTGGGTAAGAGGTATAACGGGGACCGCTGTAGTTATATTTTTCGATCATCGACTGATCCCAGCTAATCTGAGTGGGCTGCTTCAAGGCGTGTCCTCCGTGGGTAAATTAGCAACAAGCGAAGTATGCAAGGTTCTTAAGTAAATAACCTTGATCTAGGTTGTAAAAATGACGTCTGTCTTTTTAGAAGTTACGCAATATCTATCAAAAAAGTACGCTTGTCTGTCGATATTTGGCGGTTTTGTGCGCAGGCTCACGGGAGTAAGGAGGGTAAGATTGTTGTGGGTTTTATCGAGATAACCTCAAAACCACAATATAAGTGGTCTTGAGGTATAGCAATGGGCTGGTTTAATGCATCGCTTTGGCTTGGTAATCCGACAGTTTTTTCGCATCATCACTGATGCCTTGTTCTAATGCGGCTTCAGACTTCATTCTGATCAAGTCTAACTTCATTCTTTCTTGCTTAGGCAAGGCTTGACGAGCATCCATGATGGGATGATTTTTAATTAACTCAAAGTGTTTGAATAATGAAGGGTAATCGGGAGCCACACGCTCACTTAATGACAGGATTTCAAATAATCGCCCAATCCTGACCACGCCTTCAGAGATCTCACAGCGGTCTTCAATCATGGCTGTGGCGATATAGCGGATATCATCTAAAACTTGGGCACGTTTTGCGTTCGCAGTCACTTCACGCTCGGCTTGTTCAGCCTGCTGACGCTTTTTTTGTTGCTTGAGTTTTAGGATTAAGAAGGTGGCGTAGCTACTTAGCGCTACTATGATGATAAAACCGAGAATAATGATAGTCGTAGACACAAAGACTCCTTATATGAATGGCATAAGGAGCCACAGCTAAAAACTGAGTTCCCTATGCCTTAGCACTGAGAGGTTAGAACTTGTCTTGATAATCTTTTAGTAAGTCAGCGCCTGATTCGAACTTGTCGAATAACTCATCGTCAGACAAAGACTTAGCAGGTGATGAAGGTGTGTCATCATCCATATCGTCGCTAATGCCCAGTTTAATCATCAGAGCTTCAATCTTATTTAGCTGTTGATCTAACCACTTTTGGTCAACCTCGTTGAGGTCGCGGCCTTCTTCAAGCATATCTAACAGCTGATTTAGTCTTGGATCTTCTTCCAATTTCAGCAATTTTTGCTCGTCAGTCAGCTTAGCTTGTTTAACTTTTGGCTGAGCGGCTTTATCTGTTACCACTGCCGCAGGAATCGCTAAAGCCACAGGCTTTTTACTGCCATGACGCGGGTCTTTTTTCTTAGCGGCCTGCTGTTGCGGCGCTTGCGCTAAAATTAAGCTTTCGTTATGACGACTACCTGATTTATTGCCAGAATCTTTACGTTTGCCAGTCGCTACAGCGCGATCTTGCTTCTTCACTCTTGGCTGTAACTTAGGGCTGTTCTCGCCGCCCTTGCGTGTTTTCTTGCTACGAGACATGGTCTTCTCAATTATTTACAACGTATGGCCTTGCAGACTAAGGGTGAGCTTGTCTACAAGGTGCGAAATTAGGCCGAGTATTATACCAGATTATGATGTTTTTTGCATCAAAACGAGGTCCTTTGCGGCAAATAATAGTTCAAAATCGCTATTGTTTGCGAGGTACTCGAAGGTTTGTCGCTGATAAAAGCTCACATGGGTGAGGTTGTTCTTATAATGCCACTTAGCAAAACCATCTAATTCAGTCAGTAATGGTGTGCTTATCGCTAACCAACCACCAGAATGCAGTAGCCGAGAGAGCAAAGTCCACTCTTTTATAGGGTTTTGAAAATGCTCAAATACCCGATAACAGCAGATAAAATCATACTCTAGCTTTAACACGTCATGATTAGGGGCAAAAAAGGGATCATATTGATTTAACTTGTGGCCCGCATTTTCTATGGTCGTCAGGCTCTCATCATCGAGTATGCGGCCAAAATTCAATCCTAATAAACTGCCCGCTTGTTGCTGCTCTAATTGCGCTAACAGCGGCAAAATAAATTGCGATAACTGTTTTTGCTTCGACGCTATGCGTGAACGACCGTATCTTTGCTTCTCTGCCGCGGGGGGTAAATGGCTATTCGCATCCGCAAAGGTTAACTCACATGTCTTGCAAACATAAAAACTCCGCTTTTTATCTTGATGAAGGAGTCGTGTCTGACTGTTATGACAAAGAGGGCATCTGGGCATTGAGTCTGCTGAAGTGGTTATTAAGGCTTTGATTGTACCAATTATATTGGTTGAGTGCACATTTTAGACACTAATGGGGTGTTACAAAAGAAAAAAGGCGGCAGTTAAACTGCCGCCTTACAAAGGGTGCTTTAGCACCTTATCCTGATTCCAAGTATCCATACTTGCTATGCGACTTTCCCGGTCGGTATCCTTCTTTTTTTTACTGCTTTCCCTGCATTATTTTTGTTAATGGTCTTCCAGACACTTTATTTTTTTCTGTCGCCATCCTGACTACAGTTTCCGTAGATGGTCTCGCGACACATCTTTTAAAGCATCGTCATCATTGACGTCGAGTTAACCATCCATGTTACTTAAGTACCTTCCTGTGATAACAAGCATCCAGCCAGTGCATCCTAAGCTTATCGCTTCCTTTGCTACAGTTTACATCATGTAAACTATGTCCTGATGGGGCAAGTTACCCTTAGTGTAAGGTGTTTTGCTAGAAGCAAATTGGCGTTATCGGCCATCCCTTACAAAATTGTGCTGACCTGGATTTCAAGTGGAAATCACGACTCTTGTTATTATTAGAGAGTGGTCTTAAGTATATTATTGTTATTGAGTATCTTTATTCTTATATCTTGAATGTTAATTATACCGAAACCTGTAAGTTATTATTAATCTTTTTGTACAAACAGATGGGTTTATCTCGGTACGGGGCTTATTAAACCGAAATCTGTGATCTATGTCAAGCACGAATCTTAGCAGTTTACGTCCACGTCAACTTTGTGGTGTAAAAAAGGGTGACAATACACCCTTCTTTTCACTCGCGAAGATTACTTCAGGCTAGAAAGATACTTTGATAGCGCGTCGATATCGCTATCATTTAGTTTTTTAGCCACATCTTGCATCATGCCATTCAAGTCATTATGGCGGCCCGCTTCACGGAATTTTGTCAGCTGGATCTTGATGTAGTTTGCGTGTTGGCCTGCCAGCGTTGGAAAACCTGCAAGCTCAGCGCCTTTACCATCTGGGCCATGACATGCCATACAAGCGGTAATGCCACGAGAAACATCACCACCTTTGTAAAGTTTAGCACCTAACTCAGGAACATCTTTTGCTTCAGCCACTTGGATTGCTTGGCTAGAAAAATATGCGCTAATGTCGAGAATATCCTGATCGCTTAGAGGCATTGCCATGCCACTCATGATAGGATCCATACGACCATCTTTACCACCAGTTTGTGCTGCGCTACGGAAATCATGTAGTTGCTTTTGGAGGTAAGTGGCGTGTTGGCCCGCAATTTTGGGGTACATATCGATCATACTGTTACCGTCCATACCGTGACAGGCCGAACAGACAATGATTTTCGTTTTTCCCGCTTCAGCATTACCTTCAGCAATCGCAGGTGAAGATATGGCGGCAATTACAACAGACAGCGCAAGAGCTAGCTTTTTCATGGCGTTCCAACTTCTGGTTAAATTATTATCCTGAGCTTACTAGGGTGACCCGCAAGCGTGGTAAAATATGATTAATGTGATCGGAGTAATATTTTACACGAAAACGTGGGAAAGTAAGTAATTCTTCATAAATTATGGTATTGCGTAGAAAAATTTCGGAGTAAATAGTGACTGAATCTCGTATAGATTTTCGTAGGGCAAAGTTTTTAATCAGTGCACCTGACATTGCACATTTGGATCAATATCTGCCCGGCGATGTTGGAGTTGAGATTGCATTTGCTGGCCGCTCTAATGCTGGAAAGTCTAGTGCACTCAATGCATTAACTGAGCAAAAAAGTTTAGCAAGAACCAGTAAAACACCGGGCCGTACTCAACTAATTAACGTATTTGAGTTAGATGCTCAGCGTCGTTTAGTTGACTTGCCTGGTTATGGCTTTGCGCAAGTCCCACTTGCGTTGAAAAATAAATGGCAGCAAGCATTGGGTGAATATTTGCAAAAACGCGCTTGTTTAAGTGGCGTGGTTGTCTTGATGGATATTCGTCATCCATTAAAAGATCTCGATATGCAGATGATTGAATGGGCAGTTGCTAGTGAAATTCCTGTATTAGCTTTGCTAACGAAATCAGACAAATTAGCCCAAAGTGCTAAGATGAAAACCGTAAATGAAGTGCGTCTCGCACTAAGTGAGTTTGGCGACTGGGTGCAAGTTGAACCCTTCTCATCACTTAAAGGAACCGGTAAGCCTAAAGTGTTGGCAATTCTTAATGAATGGTGTCATCCACAGTGGTTGACTGATGAGTTAGATGCAGCGAATAACGCTGAATAATATCGCCTGTTTTGGTGTACATGGTAGAATTTGACTGTGTATACCTCCTCTTTGTTTTTACTGCAATTTTTTCTCTTTTGTTCAGTCTCATTCCCATCGGTTATTCGTTAATCTCAGGCAAAAAAATAGCCGATGATATTATCATCGGCCAAAAATATTAGCTCTTTTGGGGAGAAGCTAAATTCAACAAGACTCAAGCACCATCAAATTAGCTTCAATGGTTCTCAATGAAACTAGCATACAGCCAATCCATCCCTTATTAAAGCAAATACTCTAAAATTTACTTAAAGTCTGAAAAAAGAGCAAAAAAAAGCCTCAGCAAACAAGTTGCTGAGGCGCCAGAATTTGGCTCATCACTATAAGTGAAATAAAGGTCTGAAAGATAGAACATCTTAACCTCTGTACCCTACGCAGAGAATATTACTCTATTTATCTTTAAATGGAAAACAGTTTTTTCAAAAAAGAGGTAATTATGTGCGCTTGATCTCAGGTTGTGAGTGAAAAAGCATCTCAAATTGATCCTAAAATTTCAGTGAAAATGGTTAATTGGCTGATTTAAAGAGAAAACTCGAAATTTATATACAAAAGTGATCAATATTTGAGATTTGATTTTTTACTCTAATCCTGACCTAAGATTTTGGTGTACGCGTGAGAGAACAACCGTTATGGCATTCTTGAGCATATATGGCTGACTTGAATGCAGTTTCAATTCGAGTAAATCACACCTTTTAATATCCATCTGCTGTGGCAGTGTATCGATGAACTCTACTGCCAAATGTATCAGGTAAAGATTGTTTGGCTGTGAGTGAATCATTTTCTGCCGATGAAGTTTGTCTAACTTAACGAGCTAATTTGTATTGTGAAAGGGTTATTTATGCTGAGTGATGAAAAGGACTCTGTATTGATGTTCTTAGAGGCGATTAAGACGGGAGAGAGCTAATCTGAGCTCAAAATATTGAAGTCAGATTAGCTTTATTTTCAGTTAAATCATATTGATAGTGTTCTTCTGGATATTACTGAGATTAGTGGGCTTCATCCCAGTTATCACCAATGCCTGCTTCGGCAAGCAGTTCAACATCGAGATTAGCTGCTTGCGCCATCAAGGTGCAGATTGTCTTTTTAAGTGCCTCTGCTTTATCCGCATCGACTTCAAACACTAATTCATCGTGAACCTGCATGATCATAGTGATTTCGCCTTGGGTTTCTGTTTTGATCCACTGGGCAATATTGATCATGGCCTTTTTGATGATGTCAGCAGCCGTACCTTGCATTGGCGCGTTAATCGCAGCACGTTCAGCACCTTGGCGGCGCATCGCATTACGATCACGGATTTCGGGCAAGTAGAGGCGACGACCAAACAGAGTCGACACATAACCTAAGTCAGCAGCACCCGCGCGCGTTTCTTCCATATAACGTAATACGCCAGGATAACGGGCAAAGTAGGTATCGATATAGGTTTGTGCTTCATGGCGTGGGATATCAAGCTGACGCGCCAAACCAAAGGCTGACATGCCATAAATTAAGCCGAAGTTAACCGCTTTGGCACGGCGGCGTTGTTCTGTGGTTACTTCATCAAAGTCGGTACCAAATACTTCTGCAGCAGTGGCTCTATGAATGTCTTTGCCCTCGGCGAAGGCTTTGAGTAAGCCAGCATCTTGGGATAAATGGGCCATGATCCGTAGTTCGATTTGCGAGTAGTCGGCGGCCAAAATTTTACGGCCTGCTGGGGCGATAAAGGCTTGGCGAATACGGCGACCTTCTTCGGTGCGAATCGGAATATTTTGCAGGTTAGGTTCGCTTGACGATAAGCGACCTGTTGCCGCATTAGCTTGATGATAGCTAGTGTGTACGCGACCCGTTTTGGCGTTGACCATCAGTGGCAGCTTATCGGTGTAAGTGCTCTTTAACTTAGATAGACTTCGATGTTCGAGGATCACCTTTGGCAGTGGGAAATCTAAGGCTAATTCGACTAATACTTCTTCCGCGGTCGATGGCGCACCCTTTGGGGTCTTTTTGGTGATCGGATAACCTAGCTTTTCATAAAACAATACTTGCAGCTGCTTAGGTGAACCAAGATTGAATTTTTCACCGGCAATGTCGTAGGCTTTTTCTTCTAAGGTATCGATTTTACGCGCCAGTTCATCGCTCTGTTGGCCGAGTAACATGCTGTCGATTAAGACCCCTTGACGTTCAATGTCCGACAACACTTGGATTAGCGGTAATTCGACTTCGGTAAACATGGCGGCAAGTTCGGCTTCTTTCTCGAGTCTTGGCCATAAATGTTGGTGTAAACGCAGTGTGATGTCAGCATCTTCTGCTGCATAAGGTGCAGCCGTCTCTAGCGGGATTTGGTTGAAGGTCAGTTGTTTTGCACCTTTGCCAGCAATTTCTTCAAAACTGATATTTTTATGGCCTAAATACTTGAGTGCTAAACCATCCATATCATGGCGCGAAGCCACTGAGTTGAAAACATAGGATTCGAGCATAGTGTCGAAAGCGACGCCCTGTAGTTTGATCCCTGCATTGGCTAAGATACTGATGTCGTACTTAAGATTTTGACCGACTTTCTTAAGTTTTGGATCCTCAAGCAGCGGACGCAGTTTTTCTAACGCGACCGTTTTATCGATTTGAGTCGGTGCACCAACGTAATCGTGGGTCAAAGGAAGATAAGCGGCTTTTCCTGTCTCAACGGCGAAGGAAATCCCGACTAATTCGGCCACCATGTAATCTAAGCTGGTGGTCTCAGTATCGACTGCCATTAAGTCGGCTTGTTTAAGCTTAGCAATCCAAGTGTCTAATTCGGCTTCGGTGAGAATGCAGTCGTACTGTGTTTCAATCGCTTCGACTGGAGATGAGTATTCTTGTGTTTCTGTGGATGCCGCATCAATTGAGGTATTTGCCGTCATTTTATTATCTAAGACTTCAGCTAACCAACGTTTAAACTCCATCTCGCCGTAGCATTTGATCAGTTCATCTTTGTCTGCTGGCATGAGAGTGAGTTCGTGCCAATCTTGCTCAAGTTCGACATCGGTTTTGATGGTGGCGAGTTCGTAAGAAAGCTTGAGCATGTCGGCATTTTCAATGATTTTTGCCGCCATGGTTTTAGAACCTCTAAAGCCGAGCTCGGCGACTTTTTCGGGTTCAGCTAATAAGTTACTCACACTGCCGGCTCCCGTGAGCATAGCGAGCGCCGTTTTCTCTCCCACGCCGGGTAAGCCTGGAATATTGTCAGCCTTGTCGCCCATCAGTGCGAGTAAATCTATGATACGGTCTGGACCGACACCAAATTTGGTGACGACTTCTTCTGGGCCCATTATGGTGTCTGTCATGGTGTTGATGAGCGTAACGTTCTCATCCACTAACTGGGCCATGTCTTTATCGCCTGTGCTGATAAGCACGGCACGGTTTTCTAAGCTGGCTTGGCGGGCAATAGTTCCAATCACGTCATCGGCTTCGACGCCGGAAATTGAAATCAGTGGTAAACCCAGTGCGCGAATAATGCGATGCAAGGGTTCGATTTGCGAACGTAGATCATCAGGCATAGGTGGGCGCTGTGCTTTGTATTCGCTGTACATGTCATTGCGGAAGGTTTTTCCCTTGGCATCGAACACGACTGCTATATGGCTTGGCTGATAACGGGTCAACAAGCTGCGTAACATATTCACTACGCCATAAACGGCACCCGTTGCTTCGCCCTTTGAGTTTGTTAGGTGAGGAGGCGCATAATAAGCGCGATACAAATAAGAAGATCCATCCACAAGCACAAGTGGGTTTTTAGCGACGGTTGGCATAGGTATTTTTCGTTTATCGATGACTTAGATGGCGCTAAGCATGCCACAGAAGCACTATTTCAGCCATGGCAAAATGACTCTCAGCCTGTGGATAAGTCTGTGAGTGAAAAAGTCAACTGAGAATAATGGCGATGATTACGGCTTAGTGCGATTTTTTTAAGTTGTTGTTTTTTATGTTTATAAAAGATTTGTGTGAGTTCAATACTGTTTCTTAAAAAATCTTCCCAATTTGTGGATTTTTTATTGACTCCGTAAAATACATCTAAGGATTGGCTTAATTTTCGGCACTCGTCAGATTCGACGAATTAAGTTAGCACGATTTTTAATCAGATCAACTAGTTTGTTTATGGTTTGTTAAAACTTAATGACATAAGAAGGATATTTTTAATGAAAAAAGTCGCAGTGTTACTGAGTGGATGTGGTGTTTTCGATGGAACTGAGATACATGAATCGGTTTTAACGCTTTTATGCTTATCCCGATCAGGGGCTCACTACCAGTGTTTTGCACCAGATATCAAACAGATGCATGTGGTAGATCATCTCACTGGTGAGGTCGATGCTGCTGCAAGTCGTAACGTGCTGGTGGAGTCGGCACGTATCGCCCGTGGCGAAGTCAAAGCGACCACAGAATTAGATATCGCCGAATTTGATGCCTTGATCATTCCCGGTGGCTTTGGTGCGGCGAAAAATCTGTGTAACTTTGCGACGAATGGCAGTGAGTGTGAATTGGAACCGCTGGTGACTGATTTTATCAATGAGTTCATTCTGGCGAAAAAGCCCGTTGGTTTTATCTGTATTGCTCCTATGATGATCCCGCGTTTATATCCCCAGGGAGTAAAAGGCACTATCGGTAATGATAGCGATACTGTTGCAGCGTTTAATTTGATGGGCGGTGAGCATCAGGTTGCGACAGTACATGAGATAGTCGTGGATGAAGCGAATCGCATTGTCAGCACTCCCGCTTATATGTTGGCTGGTAATATTGCTGAAGCGCATTCAGGCATCGAGAAGCTAGTCGTTAAGCTACTAGAAATGACTGATCTGAGTTAGTTTGAGCGGTTTGCAGAGGGGTGAAGCGAGTTATTGAACCAAGATAAATTTTAGGATTTATCTTGGTTCACTATATTAGATTGAGTTATTAGATTGAGCTCGAGGATTTGCGGCTATCAAATAAACCTTGGGCTAAACCTATGAGTAAGCCGCCAATGTGGGCGCCGTTAGCAACCGAAACCCCTAGAATATCTGTGAATCCCAATGCCAACCATATCATCATAAAGCCCATATATGATGGTGGGAAATCTATTCCTGCTGCGGGTTTACGTATACCCATGATCCAAGTGTAACCCACCACTGCATACACAACGCCGGACAGCCCGCCAAAGTTAGGTCCACCGACATAATATTGGATAACGTTTGGCAGTGTTCCTGCGACAAACAGCAGGATGAGTAATGGTGCAGTACCAATACGGGTTTCGATTTTACCGCCTAAATACCACCACCAGAGCAAATTAAAGATGACGTGCATGGCGGAAAAATGCAGCAGGCTCGGTGTAAAAACACGCCAGAACTGGCTGAACTCTGAATGAGGTACTGCCCCAAAATAGGACAGTGCTTTGTAGGTTTGGTTGGCGAATCCTAAGTTCATCGCTGCAAAAATGAGTACGCAAGCCGCAAATATGATCAGCGTGACTGGGCCTGCGCCAGTAATAAATTGGGTGAACAACTGCAGCGAAGGGGCACCATAATCGAGTTTGGTTTGGGTATCGCCGTGTTCCCATGAGGCTTGCAGATATTTATTGTCGTAAGGGTGAGCAATAAAGTGGGCAAACTCTTTGCGTGCTTGCTCCACATCTTTGTCATGGATAACCAGAATGGCAACACCCTGAACCAGCGGCTCAATTTGGCAGTCAATGTCTTCCCCTTTGAGGTAATCGACAAATGCCTGCGCGGCTCTGCTGTTGGGGAGTCTGCCAATTTCTATCATGCATTCGCCTCATGCCAAGCGCTATAGCCGCCGTCTAGGCTGTAAACGTCATCAAAACCTTGTTCGCATAAATATTGCGCCGCATTTTGGCTGCTCATGCCGTGATAACAAACCACCACCAGTGGGCTATCCATATCGGCTTGGCTAATAAATTGCGCTAGGTTTTCGTTATTCAGGTTAGTTGCACCTGCAATATGGCCGTTGGTGAAGCTATTGCCATCGCGGATATCGACGATTTGCACTGGCTGTGCTTCGGTCATTTGCAGCAATTGATTAACGCTTAAGTGTTTAAAGGAAGACATAATAAAACCTGACAAAGCTAAGAGATGGAAATCAAGATGGGATAAGTGTGCAACAAGGGGCTGCGAGTGTACAGCCCCTATCTAGGTAATGCTCTGGAGGATTAATCCCAGCTGAGGATTACTTTACCTGATTGGCCCGAGCCCATAGCGTCGAAACCTTGTTGGAAATCGTCAATCTTGAAGTGGTGAGTGATGATAGGTGAAATATCTAAGCCTGATTGGATAAGACTGGCCATCTTGTACCAAGTTTCGAACATTTCACGGCCGTAGATGCCTTTGATGACCAAACCTTTGAAGATCACTTTGCTCCAGTCGATGGCCATTTCACCACTAGGAATACCGAGCATAGCGACTTTGCCGCCGTGGTTCATGGTATCTAACATGGCGTGGAAGGCTGAGGGTACGCCAGACATTTCTAATCCAACGTCGAAACCTTCGGTCATGCCCAGTTCTTTCATCACGTCTTTTAGGTTTTCTTTTGACACGTTCACAGCGCGCGTGGCGCCCATTTTACGGGCCAGTTCTAAGCGGTATTCGTTGACGTCGGTGATCACCACATGGCGAGCACCTACGTGACGACATACTGCTGCCGCCATTATGCCGATGGGACCTGCGCCGGTGATCAACACGTCTTCACCGACTAAATCGAAGGATAATGCTGTGTGCACAGCGTTACCAAAGGGGTCAAAGATTGAGGCTAAATCATCGCTGATATCATCAGGGATTTTAAAGGCGTTAAAGGCGGGGATAACTAAGTATTCTGCAAATGAACCTTCACGATTGACACCCACGCCAGAGGTGTTACGGCATAAATGGGTGCGGCCTGCGCGGCAGTTACGGCAGTGGCCACAGGTAATATGACCTTCGCCAGACACGCGGTCTCCAATCTTAAAACCACGAACTTCTTGGCCTATATCAACCACTTCGCCTACATATTCATGACCAACAACCATAGGGACTGGAATGGTTTTTTGTGACCATTCGTCCCAGTTGTAGATGTGCATGTCGGTGCCACAAATCGCAGTTTTTTTAATTTTGATCAGCAGATCGTTGTGGCCCATCACTGGCTTAGGCGCATCGACTAACCAAATACCTTTTTCGGCTTTTAACTTGCTTAGTGCTTTCATTGTCTTAAGTCCTAAATAATGCCCATTTCTTTGGCAATACGGGTAAAGGCGGTGATCGCTTTGTCGAGTTGCTCACGGGTATGTGCCGCTGACATTTGCGTACGGATACGGGCTTGTCCCTTAGGAACGACTGGGAACGAGAAGCCAATAACATAAATATGTTCTGCTAATAAGCGGTTAGCAAAGTCGCCCGCCAGTTTCGCATCACCAATCATCACTGGGATAATCGCGTGGTCGGCGCCGCCCAAAGTAAAGCCTGCTGCTGACATTTGCTCACGGAAATAACGGCTGTTTTCCCATACGGCTTCGCGCAGGGCTTGGCCTGATTTGAGCATTTCTAACACATGGATAGATGCAGTCACGATTGACGGCGCTAATGAGTTAGAGAACAGGTAAGGACGTGAACGCTGGCGTAACCAGTCGATGACTTCTTTTTTACCCGAAGTGAAACCGCCCGATGCGCCGCCTAAGGCTTTGCCTAAGGTGCCGGTGATGATGTCCACTCTGTCCATCACATTGCAATATTCGTGGGTTCCACGGCCGTTTGCGCCAATAAAGCCTACCGCGTGAGAGTCATCGACCATCACCAGTGCGCTGTATTTATCGGCTAAATCACATACGCCTTGCAGGTTAGCAATCACGCCGTCCATCGAGAATACGCCATCGGTGGCGATCAAGATATTACGGGCGCCCGCTTCTTTCGCGGCGATCAACTGAGTTTCTAAATCGGCCATATCGTTGTTGGCATAACGGAAACGCTTTGCTTTACATAAACGTACACCGTCGATGATAGAAGCATGGTTTAACGCATCAGAAATGATGGCGTCTTCTGCATCTAACAAGGTTTCGAATAGACCTGCGTTCGCATCAAAACATGAAGAGTAAAGAATGGTGTCTTCAGTGCCGAGGAATTCGCTCAGGCTAGCTTCTAGCTTTTTATGTATGTCTTGGGTACCGCAAATAAAACGTACTGATGCCATACCAAAGCCGTGGCTGTCTAAGCCCTGTTGGGCGGCTTTGATTAGCTCTGGGTGATTCGCTAGGCCTAGGTAATTATTCGCGCAAAAGTTAACAACTTCTTGGTGATTAACTTGAATGGCAGTTTGTTGCGGTGAGGCAATAACACGCTCGCTTTTATATAAGCCTTCGGCTTTGATGTCTGCAAGCTGTTGATTAATCTGTGCGTAGAATGAGGTAGAGGCCACCTGATATCTCCTTAGTTAACTTTATTCTGATTTTGGGAGTGGCGGCATTCTAACTCTAAACCTAATCGGCCTACAGCCTTTTTTTCATGCAGGTTCGCAAGATAAACTAGTTTAGGGCTAAAGTGGTTTTTACATTATAAAAACTAATGTGCAACATAAGTTTGCCACTGTTTGACTGAGTATTCTTTTAAGCGTTGTAGAGCGAAAACGGGTTCGCACTCAGTACTATAATTGCTTTGAGTTTAGTTCCGAATGCGAGTTCCCAACATAGGCGTTTGGGATGATGTTATAGGGATTCTTGACTCGCTAGCGCGTGGTAATGTTGCTCTAGGCGAGTAAAAGTCGCAACGGAAGTCGGGGTTGCATAGGCTTTGAAAATCATCAGCACCCTTAAAACGCCTTCATAAAGTGTCGCTTTAGTAATGGTGGACGTGCTGGATTGTGTGAGTTGATAACCAATCCAAAAGCTGACGATCATCTTAATGGTATCCGCCAGTGGCGTGATTTTGTCAGCATCGACACACAGAAATCCGTCTTGTGTGAGTTTATGCAGCACATGGCTTGAACGCGTTAAGACTTGCTGCTGTGCGTGCAAATAGCGTTTTTTTAGTTCTTCATCGCGAGCGAGAATATCCGCAAGATTGGCGTACATGAAGCGGAATTGCCACAAGGTATAGAACATAGCATCGAAGTAGCCGATTAACAGTTCTACATCCACTTGCTTATCTTCATAGGGTTGGAAACCCGATTCGAGATGATTCTCATAGAGACTGAAAATACAGCGGATAATGTCTTCTTTATTGCGAAAATGGTAATAAAGATTCCCGGGACTCATATTTAAGTGAGCGGCAATGTGATTGGTGGTGATGTTTCTTTCGCCATGCTCGTTGAACAGTTCAAGACTGGCATAGATTATTTTGTCGCGGGTTTTCATAAGTTATCCAAATTGCTAGTGAACGCCACATAATTGATCAAAGAAAGCTAACCAACGACCGCCGAACTGCTGGTAAATTATCCCTAATTTGGTGCATATGCTAACATTGCCGCTATTCATCAGGCAAAACTCATAAGCACGTTTTTAATGAATCGTTTTCTCTATTCCACGATCTTATATTTATTATCCCCTTTGCTAATCGTCTATTTAGCATTTCGTGCTATTAAAAGCCCTGATTACCGCGGTCGTTGGGGGGAACGTTTTGGATTAACCCGACTTAAATCGACGGATGTACTGGTCCATTCTGTGTCTATGGGTGAAACGCTTGCGGCAATCCCATTGATCCGTTTGATTATGCAATCACACCCTGAGTTAAGCATTACGGTTACCACAACCAGCCCAACAGGGTCTGCCGAAGTGCGTAAAGCCTTTGGTGACTCAGTGCAGCATTGTTATTTACCCTTTGACTTACCTTGGTGTGTGCGGCGTTTCTTGCGCCAAGTCTCACCTAAATCTTGCATCATTATGGAAACCGAACTGTGGCCTAACTTGGTTGCCTTAGCGGCCAAGCGAGGTGTGCGCTTGATGTTGGCCAATGCACGTCTGTCGGCCAAGTCGGCGGCGCAATATGCTAAGCGCCCTAAACTCAGTCGACCTATGTTGCAACGACTCGATGTTATTGCGGTGCAGACTCGAGTGGAAGCGCAGCGTTTTATCGAGTTAGGTGTATCGCAGGACAGAGTAACAGTATGCGGTAGCTTGAAGTTTGATCTCAGTATTACGCCCGAGCGTTTAGCCAATGCCAAGCTGTTGCGTCAGACTTGGGGGCGTGAAACCTCGCCGATTTGGGTCGCTGGCAGTGTGCATCCTGGAGAATTTGACGCCATGCTCACCGCCCATAGGCAATTATTGGCTCAGTGGCCTGATGCCTTGCTGATTATTGCACCGCGTCATCCTGAGCAGTTTTCTGCCGTTGCTGAGTTTGTTGCCAGCCAAGGTTTTGAATCTGTTCGCCGCAGCGGTAATCTTCCTGTGACGGCCACGACTCAAGTGCTGGTAGGCGATACCATGGGTGAACTTCTGACCTTTTATGGCGCCGCGGATCAAGCTTTTGTCGGTGGTACGCTGATCACTAACGGTGGTCATAATCCCTTGGAGCCTGTTGCTATGGGCGTACCTGTTATGGTGGGGCCGAACCATTGGGACTTTGCCCAAATTACGCAGATGTTGGCGGATGCTGGTGGGTTAAGGGTTGTCACTTCGGCGGATGAACTGGCGGCTAACTTGATTGCCTATTTTGCGAAATCTGAGTTACGCCTTCAGGCGGCAAACGCGGGATTGGCTGTGGTTGAGGCAAATCGCGGTGCCTTGCAACGACAATTTCTTCTCGCGCAATCTTTAATAACCGCTTAATTCAACAAGATAATTTGTTTAGTGGATCAGGCGCTTTGCATCGTCGCTTGATAGCCCAGCAGCAGTGATGACCAGTTATCAGCGGTGAAGGCAAGGTTTGGTAGCTTGGCTTGTTCTTTATTAAAGGAACGTAACAGTCTGTCTAGATTCGATTTCTGCCATTGCGGGCTCGGTGTTTTTAACTCACCACGGTCGAAATCGATAAGATAAAACCGCTCTGGCGTTAAGGGTTCAGTTTGTGCGGGCTGGAACAGAATATTCTTGGCATTGAGGTCGGCGTGGTACACACCACGCTGGTGGAATTGGGCGATAGTTGCTCCCAATGCTTGCCATTGCTCAGTACTCATGACCCCTTTGCCGAGTTTAGCGACTAAATCCTCGGCGCCTTCGACCCGTTCGATAATGATATCGGCGCGGTAAAATAATCCATCACGCACTATGTTGGCGGCAATCGGTTTAGGTACAGCAAAATCTTCGCGATACAAAATGTCTAATAAGCGTAACTCACCCATGGCGCGGGTATTTTCGAGGCCAGTATAAACGTAAGCATCTTTGCTGAATTTCTCCATTAAGCCGCCACGCCAATAATGACGCAATACCCAATGACTGTGCTCAAAAGCCACAAACCAAGTGGTGTAGCGGCCTTTGGATGAGCCGACGACAGCATTTTTAGCCCGCCAAAAATCCACCGAGAACCACGCGGGATCGATATCTGTTGGCGTATCTTGGCAAACTGCCATGTGACCTTGGGCGGTTTTTATGAGCTGTATCTGAGCATTCATCGGAGATTTGTTGACTTAAGCGTGGCACCTAGGGCCATTCTACATTAAGATCCTTAGCTTGCGCCAAATAACCTTAAGAGCTTTTAGCTTCAATCCCAATGAGTTTAAATCCCAATACCATGAATTCCCTTTGTTTGCTGCGCTTATCCGCTATCGGTGACGTCTGTCATGCCGTGGCTATGGTGCAGGCGATTCAGCGGCAATACCCCGAGCTCAAAATCACATGGGTGATCGGTAAACTCGAATATCAATTGTTGAAGTATTTACCCGGCATTGAGTTTGTTATTTTCGATAAATCTCAAGGATGGCGCAGCTATTTTAATTTGCGTAAGGCCTTAAAAGGCCGACGTTTTGACGTGCTGCTGCATATGCAGGTTGCGCTACGTGCTACCTTGGCTTCATTAGCCATTTCGGCAAAGGTGCGCATAGGCTTCGATCGTGCCCGCGCCAAAGAAGGTCAGTGGCTAGTGACAAATCACAGGGTGGAGCCCTTGGCCAAGCCCCATGTGCTCGAAGGATTTATGGGATTCGCTAAGGCGATTGGCGTTAACGATCTCACTCCTCAATGGCATATTCCTGTGCCAATTGCGGATACTGAATTTGCCCAGACGCAGATTAAAGACAATGAAAAAGTCTTTATCATTTGCGCTGCAGCCAGTAAGGCAGAACGTAACTGGTTACCAGAGCGTTATGCCGCCGTTGCGAGCCATGCGATTGCGAAAGGGTTTAGAGTCATGCTGTGCGGTGGTCCAACGCAGCTTGAGAAGGATTTAGCAGAGCAAATCTTGCAGGCGTGTCCCTCTAAAATCGATAATTTAGTGGGCAAAACCAGTCTGACTCAATTATTGGCCCTGCTAAAACGCGCAAGCTTAGTGTTAGCTCCGGATACGGGCCCTGCGCATATGGCGGTTACCCAAGGTACCCCAGTCATTGGTTTATATGCCCATTCCAATCCTGGGCGCACAGGTCCTTACCTATCGCAGCAATATGTGGTGAGTGCCTATGATAAGGCCATGAGATCGCAACATAGTGGACAAATTAAGTGGGGAACTCGCGCCAAAGGCGAGCATTTGATGGCTTTGATCGGTGTTGAAGCCGTGATTGAGAAGTTTGAGTTAGTGGTTCAGCAGACACTCAGTTAAGGCTTGTTAGTATCGTGCATTCTTGTTCAGCACTCTTGAAATATCGCTGCATTAGCGGTGGGTATTCAGAATATCATTTAGGAGATAAATCATGCGGATAGCCATTGCCATTGACAGTTTAGCGGGTGGCGGAGCCGAAAAGGTCATGATTACCTTAGCCAAGCAATTTATTCGCTTAGGGCATGAGCCGCATTTTTTAGTCATGGAAGATAATCGCTATTATGAAATCCCAGATGACTTACCCATTCATCAATGTTTTGCCCCTAAGGATAAAGATTTCGACCATTTTGGGCGATTGAATGCTTCGGTTAACAAACTCAGCGCAAAAATCGCGGAAATTGAATCTCAAGTGGGCAAGTTTGATTTGTTTTTATCAAACTTAGATAAAACCAATTTGATGATGACCAAAACCGGTGTTTCACCGCTTTATGTCATAGTCCATTCTTCTGTAGAAGAAGAGTTGAGCCGCCAATTTAAACTGGGACCGTTTGCTTATTTCAAGAAGCTAAAATCCAAAAAAGCGCTCAATGGCCAGCATTTGATTACTGTCTCAAATGGCATTGCAAAGGAGATTAAAGATAAAGGTCGTTTGCATCCAGCATCTATGCAAACTATCTATAATCCATTTGAATTTAACGAAATCACATCTCAATCACAGCAAGATAATCCGCAAATCCCTCAGGGAGATTATCTTATTCATGTCGGTCGCTTTGCTAAGCAAAAGCGCCATGATGTGTTGTTTGAAGCCCTCAAGCTCACGCAAAATCAACTTCCTGTCGTGCTCTTGTGTCATAACCACAAAAAAGCGATAAAAGCAGCGAAAAAGTTTGGTATTGAAAAGCGATTAATTATTCCCGGTTTTCAAAGTAATCCTTTTCCATGGATTAAGCAGGCTAAGGCATTAGTGCTCAGCTCTGATTTTGAAGGTTTACCGACAGTCTTGATTGAATCTTTAGCTTGTGGGACTCCTGTTGTGAGCACTGATTGCCCACATGGACCCAGTGAAATTTTAACGGGGAATTTAGTGCCTTATCTCGTGCCGCGTCGTGATCCCAAAGCGTTAGCTAAAATGATAGACGAGGTTGTTAGCTTGCCGCCATCCCTCGAGCAGGTTGAGATTTTGGCCAAAGTCGATGCGACCTTAATTGCCGAACAATATTTAGCATTGGCAAAATAATTTATTCGTTTGTGTTTTAGGAGCATGCTTGTGGAAGAAGCCAAACAAGCCAAACAAGCCAAAAGACGTTATTTATTTTACATAGCGCAAAACTATTCCTATGCGATGTTAAGGCCACTTCAACAAGTCATTTTGGAAAGAGGTGATGAGGTTAGCTGGTTCTTAGAGGGAAATGAGGTCGATCCTAAGTTTTTAAAAACCGATGAACTGCGCTTGCAGAGCATCGATGCTGTGAAAGCGTGGAAACCAGATGCGGTATTCGTCCCTGGGAACGTTGTCCCTCGTTTTATTCCTGGGGTTAAAGTGGGCGTATTCCATGGATTTAATGCGGGTAAAATGAATCATAAGGGCCGAGAAGATCACTTCGAAATCAGAGATTGTTTTGATTTGTATTGTACCCAAGGCCCTGCGACGACTCTGCCCTTTCTGAAACTAGAGAAAAAGTTTGGTACTTTTACTGTCGTTGAAACGGGATGGCCTGCGCTCGACCCCCTATTTCTTGAGAATAAAGATAATCCCTATATCAAAGCTGATGACCCAAGGCCAGTAGTACTCTTTTGCTCAACATTTTCCCCAAGTTTGACCTGCGCACCTGTGGTATTTGAGCAGATTAAAGCCCTGTCGCAAAAGAGCCAATGGCGCTGGCTCGTGCAATTTCATCCAAAGATGAACCCTAAGATTGTTGAGCAGTACAAGGCTTTAGAAAACGAGAATTTACAGTTTGTTGAAACTGATAATGTGATCCCTTTGTTGCAGGCGGGGGATGTGATGTTGTGTGACACTTCATCGATTCTGTTGATGTTTTTAATGCAGCGAAAACCAGTGGTGACCTTTAAAAATCAGTCACCGAAAGATCATTTAATCGATATCAGTCGGGTTGAGGATATTGAATCTGCATTAACGCGAGCACTGAGTCGTCCTGATGATTTGATGGCGCACATCCATGATTATTGCAATCAAATTCACCCTACGGGCGATGGTCAATCTAGCCAGCGAGTTTTAGCCGCAACAGATGCTTTGATTGATAAAGGCACAGATTGGCTAAAACCTAAACCATTGAACTTGTTGCGCCATTTTAAGATGCGGCGCAAGCTAGGTTATTGGAAGTTGTTTTAGCTAGTTGTCGTTACTTATGGGCCGATATTGAAATATCGGCCCATTTTGTTAGCCTTGCAGTTTCGTTTCTTCAACCAGTTTAAAGATGATTTCTTGCATATTTTTCTGGAAATCTTCAATACTGTGGTTTGCTTTGATGTAGTCAACTGCCTTAACCGCGAGTTCTTGTCTTAGTTGTTCGTTTTCCATCAGATGGCGTATACCATCGACAAATAAATCGACTTTATCAAAACCATCTCCGAGCACTGTACCTGTAAATACGCCAAATTGACTCGTCAGCTCGTCGGGGTCACGGCAACTGACGAGAAGGGTGCCATAAGATAACGCTTCTAAGAAAGAAATTGGTAGAGCTTCGTGAATTGAAGTGTTGACTAAAATTTTAGCATCTTTGATTAGCTGGTTTTTTCGATCGCCTTCTACATGCCCTACAAAATGTAGGTTGGGAATATTTAGGTAGTCATTCATGATGGACTGATTTTTCTTTGACTGCCTAAATGACTGACCTAACATGAAAAATTCATATTCAGGCATCAGTTTAGCTATCTCGCAAAATAACCAACCACGTTTGACTGACTCAATTCGTCCCAGAAAGATAATGTGATTTTTCTTCGGGTGTGCTTCTACATCGAAATTATGATCGATCTCGATAGGATTGGGTAAATATTTGATTTCTGTTTTATCATCGAGATTGTAGAGATCTCTGGCTTTACGATCTAAAAAGCGTGCCTGAGAAATAAATGAGACTTTCCCTGCCGCCCAAAGGTCATGAACAAACTGATAAATATTACTGTCCCAATAACTTTTCTCAGGGAAAAGTTTTACGGTATTAATTTCATCCCATTCATAATCAGGTCTTGGATCTTGAACCCAAAAGAGGAGTTTTTTATCAATATTGGGGATAGTTTTTAGAATACGATATGAGTGGGTTGTCATTTCTATTGACAGAAATATATCGTAATTCTTCTTTTTCAGAAACCTAATATTAAGGAAATCCATAAACTTAGCCGCTAAGCGGTAAACTTTAATGCCATCTATCATATAGCGACGAGGTATTAATCTTTGCTTGCTGCAGTCTTTTTTTATCAGCACTTCTACTTCAATATTTTCGTTGGGTAAGTGTTTGGCGATTAAGTGGCGTGCTAGAAAACCGTATCCACCATACACTGTTCCTGTACCACCAAAGTACTCATCAACTAATAAAGCCACTTTAAGCTTACTCATTACTACCCCAAAAAATCATTTATTGCTAATTCTACTTAGGTAGAATTATTTGATGGGAAGTATTTTGATATTTTTCAAATAGACTATCAATGAATTTATTTATTCATAAATACAGAATGGTTAACCTTATAATAAACTGTTTTATCGATGTTCAATAATAGTAATTATACAGGCTAAATGTATTGTATTTCTGTGTGTTATCACTCTTTGTTTGATGCATTTGTTAATGCATTGTGTTTTCGGGGGCTAATTCAAATGAGCCGTCATACTGTATCAGAGTGTAACAGGTGTTGGAGGTTAAGTAGAAACTCTACTTATATTCAATAGAGTTTCTACTTTTTACCGTATAAAGATATTTATTCGGCTAAGTCAAAATATTGCTTTGCAATATTTTGACTATCTACGGCTTTAAGAATAGCAAGGTCTTCAAGCGATGGAGGCGATGCCAGACATTCCAGAGCCTTTTGTGCCAACAATGCAGGTTGGCGAACGGGAACCAAATATTTAGCTAAATGTCCGGTAAGGATTTCATTCGGGCCGTGAGGGCAGTCAGTGCTTACGACGGGGGTGCCACAGGCCAATGACTCAATGACTACCGTTGGCAAGCCTTCAAAATCTGAGCTCAGTAGCATTAATTCTGCGTTGGCAATCCAAGCATAGGGATTATGTTGAAAACCGGGTGTGATAATTCGGTGCTCAACACCGTATTTTTTGGCTAATTTACGCGCTTTATTTGGTCGATTACAGAGAAGCACGAGTTTAGGTGCTGTCGGCATATCCCTCAATGCTTTGAAGAGAATGTCATGGCGCTTTTGACGAGTGACTCTACCCACATGGATCATATAAGGCTCATTGGGAATTTCGGCGATAACTTCTTGAGTCTTAATTTTTATTTCTTCTAAGCGAAAAGGGTTGTAGATGGTTTGCACGCTCTGGGGTTTTAACCAAGAAGTGGCTCTGAGTTCGTCGGCAATACCATTTGAGACTGTGATGATTTTTTTGCCGATCAGAGCCTTGGCTTTTTTCCATCTGCGCCAGAAGTGTACTGGACCGCGTTTTAACTCCATCAATAACTCTTGTTTTAACGCACAATGACAGAAGTAGTAGCAAGGATCGAAATGACAGCCGGAAACAACAACATCGCAGTCAGTTGAATTACTTAGAAAGAGTGAAAACTTGCCCGTTTTTTCGGCGGCGCTCACTTTAGCTTTGAGTTGTTGTATCTGCTCCTGTAGCGAAGGTTTTTGACCCGCTTCAAACAGATAATGAATGGTCACATTTTGCGGAGGTATAAAATCGCCTTCCCTGTGAAACACAAACAAATGCACATCTTGTCCTGCTTCCTGTAACACTTCTGCCTGCGACAAGGCGACTTTCACTGTGCCGTTGGAGAAAAAGTTATGGCAAAAAATCGCGATTTTCTTCATATATGCTCTTCTGCGTGTCTTCAAACGTCGTTTTTTAAACCTAACACTGCTCAGTGTATATCGTTAAACAGGGGGAGCAACATTGTATGTGGTCGGTTTTAATTTCGTGCAACATTATACCTGTTCGTGCCTTTACATGGGCTTAATCAATAGCGTTCTTGCTTATTTTTAAGTTTTTTATCGGTATTTAAAGTCGTTTTTGCTGCGATTATTCACTCGCTTGGCTAAAACGAGTAGACTGGCGAGCAATGATTTTTGGCATCCATGTGAGTTGAGTCAGCAAAGTGCATACAAGAGCTATTTATCCAGGAACTTTTGATCCTATCACCAATGGTCATGCCGACTTGATTGAGCGTGCGGCTAAACTGTTTAAACATGTGGTGATTGGCATTGCGGCTAATCCTTCCAAGCAGCCTAGATTCACCCTTGAAGAGCGAGTTGAATTGGTCAATCGGGTGACTGCTCATTTGGATAATGTCGAGGTGGTGGGGTTTTCGGGGTTGCTAGTGGATTTTGCCAAGGAGCAAAAGGCCAGTGTACTTGTGCGTGGGTTACGCGCGGTATCCGACTTTGAATATGAATTCCAATTAGCAAATATGAATCGCAGATTGAGCCCTGATCTGGAAAGCGTGTTTTTAACGCCTGCCGAGGAAAACTCATTTATCTCTTCAACCTTAGTAAAGGAAGTCGCTTTGCATGGTGGCGATGTGAGCCAGTTTGTTCACCCTGAAGTAACGGCTGCATTGGCGGCAAAGCTTAAGTTGGTTAAACCTTAGATTTTACCTGCGAACTAGATAGTTTTTACGTAGGAGTTTTGTGTTAACTTTGAGGCATTGTTGCCTTGTGATGATACTTAAAAGGATGTTATGAAGGCTTTTTTTCCCCCCACGATCCTTGCTACTAGCATTGCCTCTGGCCTGTTTTTTTCTTCAATGCTTGCTGCTGCACCTTGGGTCGATGCCTCTGATATTTATCTTAGAGCTGACATTCAAGCACTTGCTGATGCGGGTGTGATCACTGTGCCTGTGAATACTTATCCATTGATGTGGTCAGGCATTGGTGGTGATTTAGCGAAAATTGAGCCTGAGCTGCTTTCTCCCTCTTTAGTACAAGCCTTTGCACGGGTTAATTTTTATTATCAAAATGCTGTCGATAATCGTGGTAATGCACGGATAAAAGTATCGGCAGCATCTGATCCTGCTCGCTTTCAACATTATGGTTCTGGCTATCGCGAGAAAGGTGAAGTGCTGGGCTCCTACGAGTATTTAGGATCGCGTGTTGCTTATAAGGCGACGGTGGCAGAAACCTATGATCCGCAAGATAATAAAAACTTCCGCCTTGATGAGTCTTATTTTGCCATCATTTTTGGCAATTGGATCGCAACCTTAGGCGCGGTTGAGCAGTGGTGGGGACCGGGGTTTGACTCGGCTCTACATCGTTCTAATAACGCCCGCCCTATGTCATCGTTAACCTTGAGCCGTAACAATGCCGCGGCTTTTGAAACACCTTGGTTATCTTGGATTGGCCCTTGGACCTTTAAAACCGGATTTAGCTTAACTGAAGTGGATCGTGCTGTGCCTAAGACGGCTGAGTGGGATATGCGCTTAAGTGCAAGACCGATTAAACAGTTAGAAGTGGGATTGTCTTGGTCGACCTTATTTTGTGGTGAGGGCCAAGATTGTAACTTTGACTCTTGGTGGGATTCGGTTGCGAGTAATGCTGTTTGTATCGATGGTACAAATGATTGTGCGCCGAATGAGCGCCGCGATGCAGGCCATAGAACTCAAAGTATTGATATGCGTTATGCCGATACTTTGCAGGATATCCCTGTTGGATTATATCTCGAACATAGTTGTGAAAATGGTAGTGACTGCGGCTCACTTTGGGGGATTGATACCCATTTTGGCACATCGGGTAAGCAGTTTAAGTTGTTCATGGAATATTCGGACACCTATGTAAAATGCGATGGTGATAGTGCCAATTGTTTCTATGAGGATCCTGTCTATCTGAGTGGTGCTCGCTACTATGGTCGTGCTTTGGGTTCTACCTATGATAGCGATGCACAAGTGTTCGTGGTTGGATTAGTTGGCCAGTTTAATAACAGCCGTGGTTTTACCTCGTTGCTGCGTTATGCGAAGCTGAATAAAGATGGCTCCAATGTGGCGAACACTTGGGCACCACAACCGCCAAAAGAAGATTTATTGATGCTGGAGCTTTCTTACCGTATGCCTGTGTGGAAAGGCATGTGGAGCTTAGGTGGAACAGTATCGAGATCGGAATTTGAAGTTCAAGAAAATGATACAAATGCCACGCTATTTAGCAGTTTTGAGTATCGTTTTTGACAGATATAATTGATTAAATAACGAAAAATGCCAAGCACTTGCTTGGCATTTTGGCTTATAAATAACGCAATATTAGCGTGTTTGGCAAATGCCACAAAATACTGTGGTGCGCTGGCCTAAACGGATTTCACTCAGCAAGTTACCGCAGCTTGTGCAGGTTTCACCGCCGCGACCATAGACATGCAGTTTTTGGGCGAAGTAGCCCGGCTTGCCATCGGCATTGGTGAAGTCTTTCAGCGTGGTGCCACCCTGTTTAATGGCGTGGGCTAAGATTTGCTTCACTTCTGCAACTAAAACGGTCAAACGCTCGATATCGATTTTACCTGCTTCGGCCTCTGGGTGAATGCCCGCCGCAAACAGGGCTTCATTGGCGTAAATATTACCCACTCCCACCACTATATGATTATCCATCAGGCAGAGTTTGATGGCCTTTTTCTTGCCCGCTAAAGCTGCCGCTAATTGTGCGACATTAAAGGCATGGGTCAGTGGCTCTGGCCCCAGTTTGGCGAGTAATGGATGCGCTTCTTCTGGGAGTTCACACCATAGCCAAGCACCGAATCGTCTTGGATCGTTAAAACGTAAAATGCGGCTGTTGGCGAGCACTAAGTCGATATGGTCATGCTTTTCCACTGGGGTATCGTGGGGCAAAATCCGTAAACTTCCCGACATGCCTAAATGCACTATGCTAGTACCCGCGTCAGTGTCGATTAACAGATACTTAGCACGGCGTCGCACTTGGCGTATAACTTGGCCGATAATCTGTTTGGCTATGTCAGGCACAGGCCAGCGCAACGAGCCATTGCGGATCACAAGATCAACTACGGTTTGCTCGACAAGGTAGGGGGCAATACCCTGACGGGTGACTTCAACTTCTGGTAATTCCGGCATGGATTCTTTCTTATCTTAAGTAAAATGGGGTGGCATTTAAGTTGCGGGTTTCGCATCGAGGATCGGTTGCAGTTTAGATCTTAAACTCGGTGGTACTAAATACCAATTACCTGCGGGAGACTTTAAGGCGCCTTCATTGGGAAAATAGATCCACAGTTGAGCATCGCGGATATCTGCAATCTGTATAACTAATTCTTGCGGATTATCTGTGGTTTCTGGCGCGGCGGTTAAGGGGGATACCCGTATGGTTTGCCACGCCTTTGCCCATTCATCACAGTTGAGGACTTTAGTGTCGCACTCCCATTGTGATGCTTGCTTGTGCAGCCATAACCCGTCGAGTTGCAGCTGTGAAAGCGGTGCATTATCGTCAAACAGTCGCTGAGCATCACTCGGAACATTATTGGTTTTGTTATCCATAAAAGTCAGCACGGCGACCATAAAGGCGCAGGCGACTATGATGATGTTATTCCATTGCTTACGAGTTAAGGCCATAGAAATGTGTGACGCTAAGTATGGGGTGATGCTTCGAGTTTATCACGGCCAAATTGAGATGCTAGCCCTTAAGCGATGGAGTGGTGATGCTTAACCGCCTGTGGCGTTCATAAAGCGTAGGATTTGTACCTGATTATTGCCAAAGTCATGCTGCTTAGGTTTGAGATTAATTCCCGCGAGAATAGCGACTTTTAATCTTTCAATATCAGCCGGAAATTCCCGGACTATGCTTTTGAGATCAACGGCATGTTCATTGCCTAAACATAGCAATAATTGGCCTTCGACTGTGACGCGCACGCGATTACATTCGTGGCAGAAGTTGTGGCTGTGGGGCGAGATAAAGCCGATATGGATTGGGCTGTCGGCCATAGTGTAATAACGTGCTGGGCCGCCGGTACGTTTGTTGGAAAGCTGTAGCGGATAGTGACTATTGATGATGGCTTTTACTTCATCGCTGCTGCAATGACGGGCGCGTTTCCGCTCATCCATTTCGCCAAGCGGCATTTCTTCGATAAAGGCGATGTCTAAGTTGCGGCCACGGCAGAAATCAACTAAATCAATAACTTCATTATCGTTCTGTTGTTTTAAAATCACTGCATTAATCTTGATACGTTCAAATCCCGCCGCAATAGCCGCATCAATACCATCGATGACTCTGTCTAATTTGCCGTTACGCGTTAGCTGAGTAAACAGTGTGGGGTTTAAGGTATCTAGGCTGATATTGAGGCGCTTTAATCCTGCATCAAACATGGGTTTAGCGAATTTTGTCAGCCTTGAACCATTAGTGGTCATGGATAAATCCGTCAGCCCAGGCAGTTTGCCAAGCAGACCCACTAGCTGGTCGCAATCGGTGCGAACTAAGGGCTCACCGCCGGTCAGGCGAATTTTAGTCACACCAAGCTCGGTAAAGGCTTGGGCAATCCAAGCTAATTCTTCGAGGTGGAGTACGTGGTCCTTTGGCAGAAAACAGGGATCTTCCGTCATGCAATAAACACAGCGAAAGTCGCAGCGGTCGGTGACCGAGAGCCGTAAATATTCGACCTTACGGCCAAAGGAATCCACAATTAGACTCATAAAAACTCACTGGATCCTAAAGCAGATCCGCAAAGGGTTGAATAAATACAGTTTCACCTGCATTCACGGCTTCTGCATCATCCCCTATGATGATGAGGCAATTCCCTTTAACCATTGAACTTAACATTCCGGAACCTTGGTTGCCCGTACTACTCACGTGTAGGCGTCCATCTTTACCAAGTTGATAAATCCCGCGAATAAATTCGGTGCGACCTTGACGGCTTCGTAGAGTTTCATCACTTATTGCAGGGAATAGCTGCGCTTGCCAATTCACTTCACCTGCTAATTTTCGTAAAGCGGGCTGCACAAATTGCAGGAAAGACACCATGACTGCGACTGGGTTGCCAGGTAGCCCGAAGAATAAGCTGTCATTCACTTTACCAAAGGCGAGTGGCCGACCCGGACGCATGCTAATCCGCCAGAAATCAATTTTGCCGAGGCGTGCAAGCACGGTTTTAATGTAGTCCGCATCGCCGACAGACACGCCACCCGAGCTAATGACGACATCAGCAAGGTTGGCGGCTTTAGCGAGAGTTGCTTCAAGGGCGGCTTCAGAATCTTCGATAATGCCTAAATCGATAACGTCACAACCGAGACGTTTCGCCATTGCTTTGATGGTAAAGCGGTTTGAGTCATAGATGCAGTTAGTTTTGAGTACTTCACCGGGCTGGCTCACTTCATCGCCGGTGGAGAATACTGCAACAGTTGGGCGGCGATATACGCTCAGGTGATTGAGCCCGAGTGAGGCCAGTAAACCTTGTTCTGCGGCGCTTAGGCGAGTGGCTTTTGCAAGTGCGACTTGGCCTTGAGCAATATCTTCTCCAGCGAGGCGAACGTGTTGGCCAGAAAGAATGCGGCCTTCAAAGCTAACAATGCCATCGACTTCCTTGGCAAGCTCTCTGGGCTGCACAGTATCGGCACCTGCAGGCACTGTTGCGCCCGTCATGATACGCACGGTCTCGCCGACTTTAAGCATGCCCGAATATTGATGACCGGCAAGAACCTCTCCCACCAATTTTAAGGTGGTAGGCATGGGGTCTTGATAGACAAAGGCGTAGCCATCCATCGCCGAATTGGTTTGTTGTGGCACGTTGACGGGAGAAATGCTGTCGCTGGCTAGTACGCGGTTATCTAAGGCATCTAACTCAATGTCTTCAATCTCTGCCACAGGTGATACATGGGATAAAATCTGCGCTAAACCTTGGCTGACGGTAAGGTTTTTGTTGTCGCCTATGGCGCAGGCATCCACGGCCGAAATGGGGTATTGGAGTGGCGCTTCCCAGTTTTGGGTGTACTCCATCACAAAATCGGCAATCTGGCTGATATTGTTGAGATCGATTCGGCGCAGCTCACTCGGGAGTGCGTCGTTTGGCAACTGAGTGTCATCGCAACAGGCGATGGCGAGGATATTCTCATCTTGGGTGTAGATAAAAGGTTTGCCGTGGGCGGCGCGGTGCAATTCAATTTTAGGTAATGCGAGCTTTTTAAAGCCTTCGACGAGGACAATATCGACTTTGTCGGCTTCGATTTGCTTGAGTAAATGGACTAACTCAGGATCGCCATCGCGCGCATCTTCTGTCATCAGCGCCCAGCGTACATGGGAGGCAACCAGCATTTGTCGTGCGCCCGCTTTACGCATTTCGTAACTGTCTTTGCCGGGAATATCTACGTCGAAATTATGGTGGGCATGTTTGATTACGGCTAAACGCAGGCCACGTTGATTTAATTCGGGGATCAATTGCTTGAGTAAGGTGGTTTTCCCCGTGCCACTGTAGGCACAAAATCCGAGAACGGGAATAGCGAGCGGATTGACGAAGGGGTTACTCATTTGCACCTCTAATTTGGGTTATTGGAGCCTTTTTAGCTACTGGGTGATTTCTATCGCTAGTCGTTGTTTTTGTTCTGGCGTATTTACATTCACAAAAGCATTGGGCTGGTCGGCGAATGACGCTACGACGAAGTGATGTTTGATATACCAAAAGTCCACTTTACGCTCACCCGCCTCAAGAAACGCTTTCATCGAGTCACGTAAGCTAGGTTTTAAGAGTAAAACAACGGGTTGTTCATACTCACCGTCACTGGCGACAGCAATCTCGGCCTTTTCTGCTTCAATTGCTGCCAACATACGCGGAACAAGGTCGAGTGGCAGGAGTGGACAGTCGCAGGGTACTACCAATAAGTAGTCTGCATCTGTTTGGCCCATAGCGGTGATCATACCCGCTAAAGGTCCGAGGAAACCACTATGCTCGTCACTTATCACCTTAAAACCGAACTCAGCATAACGTGTTTGGTTACGATTTGCGTTGATCAGGATCTCCTTAACCTGAGGTTTTATTCTATCTATTGTGTGCTTAATCATGGCTTCGCCGTTTAATTCGACGAGACCTTTATCGTCGCCACCCATGCGACGGGCCATACCACCGGCGAGAATAACGGCATCAATTTGCGATGACATACAAAGGCTCCTGTGCTGGCAAAGATTCAGGCTGTTGATAAGAGGTCATCACGCGCTCACCTTCTATGTGCCACTGTTGTTCGCAGATGGCGGTTAGCGCGCAATTCTGATGGCTACTCAGTAACATTCCTGTGCCTTCGTGTTTGAGTTGTTGGATCATTTTTAATACTAGCTCTTGGGAATCCTTGTCCATATTGGAGGTGGGTTCATCGAGCATTAATAGTTTAGGTTGTAGGATCCAAGCGCGCGCAATCGCGAGGCGCTGTCTTTCGCCACCAGAGAGATTACTGGCCCTTTCGTGCAGCAGCGACCCTAGCTGCGCCATCTCAATTGCTTGAGTAATCCGCTGTTTCGCCTTGGCTTTTGTTTCTGAGCTGAAATTCAGCCCATAGGTGAGATTATATTCTACTGTGCCGTCGAACAAATAAGGATGTTGGTGCAGATAAACAGCCTTACCTAACAATGGATTGCGTCGCCACCAAGCATTTTGGGCAAAACCGACAGCCTCAATATGACCTTTGGTTGGTGGCATTAAGCCCGCCAGAATTTTCATCAAGGTTGATTTGCCTGTGCCATTGTCGCCTTGCAGATAAATCACATCTCCTTGGCAGAGCGATAATACGTCGGCTTTGAATAACAGGCGCGCACCAAAGGACATTTCTACGTCACGGGCGATCAGTTTGACCTTAGTCATTGCTTAATGGCTCCTTGGCATAGCTTTGCCGCGTAAACTACCTAAGGCAAAGTTGAGGATCAAGGCCAAGATTAGCAGCACTAGCCCGAGGGCGATAGCTTGGGCGAAGTCACCTTTGCTGGTTTCAAGTGCGATTGCGGTAGGAATATTACGGGTCACGTTTAAAATATTGCCGCCGACCATCATAGAGCAGCCGACTTCGGTCAGAATGCGACTAAAGGCCGCGACAATCGCCAGCAGTAAGGGCATGCGCAGTTCTCGGCATACTGTCCACACTGCACGGCACCAAGAGGCACCTAAGGTGCGTGAGGTTTCCCAAGCTCTGCGATCAACGCTAGTGAATGCGGCTTGGCTCATTGCAATTAGCACGGGGGCACAGATGAACATTTGCCCGAGAATCATGCCTTCTTGGGTAAATAACCACTTTAGATCGCCCAGAGGACCGTTGCGCGTTAGCAGTAAATACACGAGTAGACCGATAACAACTGTAGGGATTGATTGCAGAGTTTGAACTAAGTTAGTGACTATCCATTTGCCGCGAAATGGCGCAAACGCCAACACAAAGCCGAGCACCATGGAAGGAACAAGCGTGATCAGCAGTGCCGCGAAAGAAACCGAAAACGAGATCGAAATGATGGACCAAACGTCAGGGTCTAAAGAAAACAGCAGGCTTAACGCCTGCTGTAATAGTGCTAGCCAGCCGTCGTTCATTCGCTATAAGTTGCCTTGAACAATTGCTCGCCTTCAACTTTGAAGCTGTTGATCATGCTTTGACCTTCTTTGCTGATCAACCAGTCGCTGAATGCTTTAGCGCCTTTGTGGTTCAGATCTGGGTATTTAGCAGGGTTGATGAGAATGACTTGGTATGGGTTGGCTAAGGTTTTGCCACCATCGAAATCAACGGCAAGATCGAGCTTAGTTTTATAAGCAACGAAAGTACCACGGTCAGACAGAGTGTAACCTTGCATTTCGTTTGCCATCAGCAGGGTTTTACCCATGCCTTGACCTACTGAAGTATAACCTTTGAAGTTAGGAGTAACATTTGCCGCTTTCCATACTTCTAACTCTTTGATGTGAGTGCCTGAATTGTCACCACGAGAGATAAAAGGCACGCCTGATTTTGCCATTTTAACGAAAGCTTCTTCGGCTGTTTTGCTGTCACGGATTTTTGCTGGGTCGTTTTTAGGGCCAAGTACTACGAAATCATTTTCCATAATGCCACGGGGCTCAACACCAAAACCATCGGCTACGAATTTAGCTTCGGCGCTAGGCGCGTGAGTCATGACTAAATCCACGTCACCTTGCTCACCTAGTTTCAGGGCTTTACCTGTACCTGTGGCGATGACTTGAACCTTGTAGCCTGATTCACTTTCGAACTTAGGTAACAGTTCTTTCAATAGGCCTGAGTTTTCTGTGCTGGTGGTGGTGGCTAACTTGATAATTTCAGTCGAGTGAGCGGGTAAAACAGTGAACATACTGGCTGCAACAACCAGTCCCAGTAATGACTTCATATGAGATTTCATGTTTAGCATGGGTACTCCTTGGCGGAAAATAGGATTCCAACTCAAATGCCTACTGAGTGGAAGGTCTCGTAAATTGTAATACGTTCGGTTGAAAGCAAGTTAGATGCCAAGCTGAGAATGCGGTCATTTTCTTCACAGCTTAACCTAATTTGTGAGCTTGATCCCAAGCTTAACAAATACTCTACAGACAAATTGTCTCAGGACAAACTTCTGATGGTTCATAGTGACCTATTCATCTATTTTCAGTGCTAGAATTGGTCGCAAATGAGTCAAAATGTCCAGAAGCAGACAATATGAGCCAGATAGATAATAACCTCAAGCCTCTTCCATCGGCAGTATCGGTACTGATTGTTGATGATGAACCCGGAATGCGGAGTTTTTTAAATAAGGCACTCTCGAAGAAATTTGCCTTAGTCGAAACGGCGGGCAGTATCGAAGATGCGGAGCAGCTGCGTAGCCGTTGCCATTTCGATTTGCTTATCGTCGACATTCGTCTGCCTGGTCGTTCGGGTATCGAATGGCATGAAGCGTTGGATGAGCAGGGGCGTCGTTCGGACATCATTTTTATGACCGGCTATGCTGACATGGAAGTCGCGATTACCGCGCTACGCGCTGGTGCGTCTGACTTCATCATGAAACCTTTCCATCTCGAACAGATGATGACTGCGGTCGATCGCTGTATCGAACGTCGTCTGCTTAAACGTGAAAATTTGATGCTGCGTCGTGAGGTTTCAATCGGTTATTCATCGACCATTATTGGCAGCAGTGAAGCCATGAAGTCGGTGAAACATATCATCGAACGTGTGGCGCCGACCAATGCCGTCGTCTTAATCCAAGGTGAGTCGGGCACGGGTAAGGAATTAGTCGCACGGCAATTGCATTTGCTTAGTGGACGTCAGGGACCTTTTGTCCCAGTTAACTGTGGCTCTATCGCCCCTGAACTGCTCGAAAGTGAATTGTTTGGCCATACCGCCGGTGCCTTTACGGGTGCGAAAGGCAATCGTGAAGGTTTATTCAGTTTTGCTTCTGGCGGGACGATTTTTCTCGATGAAATTGGCGAAATGCCACTGAAAATGCAAACGGCTTTACTCCGAGTATTAGAGCAAAAAGCGATTCGTCCTGTGGGCAGCGAGAAAGAAGTGAACATCGATGTGCGAGTGATCGCGGCCACTAACCGTACTCTGATTGATGAAGTGGATTCAGGGAATTTCCGTCGAGATTTATATTATCGGCTGAATGTGCTAGATATTTTAATCCCGCCATTACGTGATAGACCCGAAGATGTCGTGGAGTTAACCCATCATTTCACTCGCCAACTTGCCGCTGAATTAGGGGTAAGAGAAGTCGTGTGGAGCCATGAAGATATGGTGAAACTACAGCAACACGAGTGGCCTGGTAACATTCGTGAACTGCGCAACATGATTGAGCGTTGTATTTTGCTGGGTAAACCGCCAGCGGAATATTGGAAGCAACAGCTGAAGAGTGAGTCTTTATCCACATCGGGTTATCCATTGGATTGGCCATTGAAAGACGTAGAAAAACACCATGTGACCAGTGTTGTGGACTTACATTCTGGCAATAAGTCTGCCGCGGCGAGGGATTTAGGCGTTTCGCGTAAGACCTTAGATCGCAAGTATAAAGAGTGGTTTGATTTTAGTGGCGAACAGGAGTCATAGGGTGTCATTCTTCACTCACTTTTTTGGTGTCAGTTGGCAGCAAATGCAGGCCAAGGTGCGCTATCGCATATTAATCCTGACGTTACTGCCCATTCTACTGACACTGGTGAGTTTAGTGTTTATCACTATTTACTGGAACATCAGTTATACAGGTAAGCAGCTGTTTATGAAGGTTAAAGCTGACTTATCTGTTGCCGAAAACACCTTGCAGCAAGTGCAAGTACGCCAAGAAAAACAACTTGAACGTGTGGTGACGTCTTGGACTTTTCAAAATGACTTTAGGCCACTTTTCAGTGGTAAAGAATTAAGTGGCGAAGTCAGCTACCGAGCCAGTATTGATGCTTTTCTTCTTGAACAGAAAAAACAGCTAAATCTCGATTATTTGCGTTTAGTTAGTGTTGCCGAAGCGGCCGCAGACCCCGATTTACGCCAAATCCTTCCTAAGTTAGACGGTTTATTACCTTACTCCGGCTTGATGGTGCTGCCGCCCGAGCGTTTAGCACGTATCGACCCCGAATTGGCTATCACTGCGAGCATTCCGATAGTTGCAACCTTGCGGGCGCAGAGCCCCGTTAAAACCGTTGAAGAACGTGGTTTATTGAGCCGTAGTCTATTGCCCGTCCCTGATATGGAAGGCAAAGTGGCTTGGTATCTCGATGGTGGGATCTTGTTTAATCGCGATACTCGAATTGTCGACCACATTCGTGATCTGGTATACGACAAAGGCACCTTGCCCGAGCGTTCCATCGGTACTGTGACCATCTTCTTAGATAACATCCGTATTTCCACCAACGTGCCGCTGCATTTTTATCCCACAGGCAATGAGACGCTGGGCCGCGCGCTTGGCAGTTTAGTATCGGAGGAAGTGAAAGACAAAGTGTTAACTCAAGGTGAGCAGTGGGTCGATCGCGCTTTCGTATTTAACGATTGGTTTATTTCCGCTTATGCCCCCTTGGAAGATGTTCGCGGCCAACGTGTCGGTATGATCTATACCGGCTTTTCTGAATCGCCATTTATCCATAATTATTTACTCAATATCATAGAGCTAGGCACGATTCTAATGTTAGTGCTGTTGGTCTCTGGCCTGCTGGTTTATCGCGGTGCTTATAGTTTATTGCAGCCAATTGAACGTATTCACCATGTTGTACAAGCTGTGCAGTCGGGGCGCAATATTCGTATCGGCGCCTTAGGATTAGATAGGGATAATGAGTTATCGAACTTAGCCGAGCAATTTGACAGTATGCTTGACTTGCTACAGCGTCGAAATGCCCAAATTCAAGCGGCGGCAGAACAGCTTGAAATGAAGGTTGAAGAGCGTACTCGCAGCCTGCAGGATAAAACCTTAGAGCTGCAACGTAACGTGGCGTTACTAAACGAAACGCGTCAACAGCTCGTCACTAACGAGAAGCTCACAGCTCTTGGCGAATTGACCGCAGGTATTGCCCATGAAATCAATAATCCGACGGCCGTAATTCTTGGCAATATGGAATTACTGCGCTACGAACTTGGTGATAATGCTGAAGTAGTAAAAGAAGAAATTGATTTAGTCATTCAACAGGTTGGGCGGATCAGCACTATCATCCGCAGCCTGTTGCAATACAGCCGACCTGGCGAATTCAACGCACCACTAGAAATGCATCCGATGACTCCTATTATCGAAGAAATGTTGGTGTTGGTGCGACATTCGATTCAAAAACAAGAAGTCGTGCTTATCACTGAGTTGAACGCCAGTTGTCCAGTACAAGTCAATCGACCTCAACTGCTGCAAGTGTTGATTAATCTTGTAGTAAACGCGGCGCATGCGATGGACGGTAAAGGACGTATTTGGGTGCGAACCTATGACTGGGTGCAGCAAGATATGCCGATTGGCGTCAAAATCGAAGTGGAAGATGAAGGCTCAGGGATAGCGCCAGAGCAGCTTGGACGGATTTTCGACCCTTTTTATACCACACGTAAGGATGGCACTGGTTTAGGTCTTTCGCTCAGTTACGGCATTATCAAGCGGATTGGCGGTACGATAGAAGTAAGTTCAACTTTGGGTAAAGGGTCTTTATTTACCATAGGTTTGTATCATGAAGCGAAGGAAGATCAGCAAAATAATTCCTACGATGGCTTACACTTTGCGGGCAACTACAGCGATATGTCTGCAGATTAGTCTTATCCCGTTAGATAGGCCGTGTGTTGTATTTGGCTGATTAGGTTTGAATTAAAATATGTCGAGCGATTGCTAGCTTTGCATTACTGATTTTTAGGCAAAAAAAAGCCGGATGATGAGTCCGGCCACAAAGAGTGTGTGTGAGCAATGTCGTGCTTGCAAACTCAGGAGCTCCATAACAACGTCGATTACCAGTCATCGTTGTTAAAGATGAGTTTTGGAACGCACGTTAACGATAATCATTCTCAATTGTGTTTGCAAGCTATTTATTGCAAAAAGTGCACATCTTTACAAATATCGTTTTGCCCTCATCCATTAACGGTTTAGATCGACTTGCACAGATACAGTTTATGATCGACTAAGCTTTTAGGATCGGCTGTCAGTTCAGTAATTAAATATTGATTACTGATCAATAAATTAAGCATCGCAGGGAAGCGGTTCAGCGTCTTCACTTGAATATGATTATATCCTTGGCGGCGCGCCCAAGTTTCTTGATATTCGAGTAGACTCTGCGCTAAGCCTAAACGTCTAAAGTCGGATGCAACGCCACCTAACCAGCTATAAAATATGGCTTCTTCTTGCTCGTAACCCAGTTTAAACCCTGCCAATTCACCTTCTACATATGCGACTAAGATCAAACATGTCTTGCCCTGTAAGCGCTGGTCCAACACTTCGTTTGTGAGTGGGTGATCGAGCTCAGGGATTTGTTGGCTAAGTTCGATAAGCTGAGCGGCTAACTCGGGAGTCAAACTTGACTCTGCTTTAATTTCAATAGAATACATAGTTTACTCTCATAAAAAATCAGCCCCACTCGCGCGTTAACAGGAGCAGGGCTGAGCTATTAACTGGTTAAATTATAACAGGTCTGGCCAGTTGGGTTAATTAGGAAATTGATTCTTGCGGATTGGCTCGCAAAATCTTGTCCTGTAAGACTTTTAGCAAAACACCGTATGCCGGTAGGAAAAGGCCTAAGCTCACGATTAGCTTAAAGCCGTAATCGACTGTAGCGATTTCGGGCCAATTGGCTGCCATAAAGCTATCGGAAGAGGCGTAAAAGGCGATACTGAAAAAGACTAAAGTATCGACCAGATTTCCGACTAAGGTTGAGGCGGCTGGGGCGACCCACCAAGAGCGACTGGCTCGAATACGGGCAAAAACCTTAATATCCATCAACTGACCAATCAAATAAGCCGCGAAGCTGGCAAAGGCAATTCGGAACACAAAGGTATTCCACTGTGCAAGTGAATCAGCACCTTGAAAGCTGCCTTGATGGAACATCACTCCCATCACGTAGGAAATCATCAAAGCGGGAATCATAGCTTTGAGTATGATGCTGCGTGCGGCTTGTTGGCCAAAAATACGGACAGTGAGATCTGTGGCTAAGTACACGAACGGAAAGCTGAATGCCCCCCAAGTTGTGTGGTAGCCAAACAGTTGAAATGGCAATTGTACTAAGTAGTTGCTGACGCAAATAATCAGTATGTGAAATCCTACTAATAGGAATAAAGCGCGGCGAAGCTGCGCTGTGGTTAACATTAACATATGTGGCCTTTTTAGTTGTGTAGGGCGGGGTGAGGGAACCCGCTAATATTCAATTTATTATGTTTACGACTTTATTGCCGGTGACAGCGTGCTGAAATCGGGTCGCCATTATAGTGGTCGAGTTTTAAGATGCAAGTCTGCTGTTTAAATGTGCACATAGAATGAAAACTCTTCTACACTTTGAATACGTCGAAGGAGGATAGCCATGAGACGATTTTTTGCTACTTTTTGCTTATTTTTAGCTGTGTTACCTGTGTCTGTTTCCGCCGCTCAGCCGATAGTGGTCGATGTAGCAACGTCAACTTGGGAGGGATTTGCCAATCGTGATAAAACGGGTTACTACTTCGAGTTACTTCAGCGGATTTTCCCTGAGCCAGAATGGCAACTCAATGTGCAGTTTATGCCTTTTGCCCGCAGTTTATATCTTGTTGAGCACAATCGTACCGATATCACGCTCAGCGTTTACAAGGGTGATATTAAAAAGGGGCTATTAACAGAGAATATGGTTGAAGTGGACTCTATCGATGTGGCTGTTACTCCCGAGGTGGCAGCAGGCTGGACCGGTATTGAAAGCCTATCCCACAAGAAGGTTCAGGCCATGCTGGCCTACAGATACAATATGCTGACACCTGTGCCTATGTATTACGAAGAAAGTAGCGATATGTTGACTATGCTCAATAGCTTAAATGCTGGACGTATAGATGCCGTGCTAGATTACAAACCTAATTTGCTTACGTTTGTTCCTAAATTAAAGGCGCCACAAAATTTTGTGATTATTCAAGGTGTACTCAAGGCCGAAACCTATTTTGTTTTCGCTAACACCGAGAAAGGCCAGATGTTGAAACAACATTTTGACCTTGCACATAAGCGCTTAATCGATTCGGGTGAACAGGACAGGCTTTACCTTGAAACGATTGAAAAACGAAGGGCTGATGGCGCTGAATAGTCTTAATGTTTACTAGGCTTATTACATTTCGAATAAAATCGACATTATGGTTGCGAGTTTATTTTCAAGCTCTTGCCACTCAGCTTCAGGCTCAGAACCTGCAATAATTCCCGCCCCCGCAAATAGATTAATCCGACCTGGTTCGATCAGCGCACTGCGGATCGCTACCGAAAACTCACTCTCATATTTATTGAAATAGCCGCAGGCACCGGCGTACCAACCGCGAATATAACCTTCACGTTGACGAATAAAGTTTAGCGCTGAATACCGCGGCAAGCCGCCAACTGCAGGAGTAGGATGCAGGGCTTGCAAAAGTTGGAAATCATTCACGCCCGGCTTCAATTCGGCTCGAATTGCACGGTGTAAATGTTGAATATGGTTCAGCTTAAAAATAGTCGCTAATTCATCGGCGCCAACATAATTGCTCAGCGGCGTGAGCATATTCACTATGTGACTGCGAACAAGTTGGTTTTCAACGCTATTTTTGTTGTCTTCTAATAAAGCGTTCGCCAGCGCAACATCTTCTTCTTGATTGAGACCGCGTACCGTTGTACCAGCAAGTGCCTCGGTAAATAGCTCCTGCTGACGGCGGCGGAATAAACGCTCTGGTGAGCAAGAGATAAAAGTGCGATCTGGACTAAATTGAAAGCCAAACTGGAAACTATTGGGATTACGGCCCTGCCAGCAAGCCAGCACCATCCAAGGATCGATAGGTTCATTGACTTCAAGTTGTGTTAAGCGGGATAACACGACTTTTGGGGTATCTTGATTGAACTTAGGATCCACCACTTGCTCGACTAATGTCTTCCAACGTTCAAAATCAGGTTTGTCACTGCGCCCAAGTGGAACGATCTTTTTAGGTGGCGAGAGTGGCTTCGCAGGCATGACGGCTTCGATAGCGCCGATGGCCTTATCTATCTCGCTATGGTGATCATTATCAGCAAAATTAAGATTCACTAATAGGCTAAATTTGTTCCCACTGCGTCTAAATTCAATGCGCGGCAGGATAAAGCGGCTATTACCGAACTCAGGCCAAGACTCTATAGTGCGATCGAAGGCAACACCGCCATAGTAGCGAATATTCTGATTCGTCGATAAGGCTCGCTGCTCTTGGTAGGCCATGGCCAGTTGCTGATCATTGATTCCGGTTTCAAATCTAAAGTCTTTGCACGCCCCTATCGCCGCGACTTCTTCGATTCTGTCGCGCCCATGCCAGTAGATCCTTGGGTATTGAGTCTGTGATGCCAGCCATGAAATTAAAGGCATAGCGACAGTGTTTAGTGACAACTGCACTATCGGTTCCGTCGGTGGAACTTGCTTTAATTGAATGAGTTTGTCGATGAGAGACTTAAGGTCTTCAGACAGGGCATGAACGGGCAAATAGAACTCCAAAGATAACGGATGAAGGCGAAAGCTGAAGGTCACTCTGTCAGCGTCAGTAAATTCGACTCAGGTTAATGTCCTCTTTTACAAGCCATTTACCTGTAGTGATTTTAGTCTGTAAATAAGAATCTTTCGCTCAAATTAAAGGCCACGGTCGAGTGTGTCAAGATGTAAGGCCCTATCGTGTGACTTTCGCCATAGTCTCATTTTACGCTGATAAAAAATGTGACTTGAGTGGGTCTTTTTGTCGGGCAAGTCACCCTCGGTGGACATTTTGTCTCTTAGTCGCTAAATGTACTTTCCCTTTGTCGTAATTAGTCGATCTAGGTTGGTTTTTAAACGTTTTTCGGTTGAGACAGAATAATCGCGGTCCACAATAGCTGGCACATCTTAAATTTTCTACGTGACAAGTTAGATGTCTATTAACGTATGACTCGCCGTGGGAATGAAAAGACGACTAGGGTGAAGCCTTGTCATAGGCTGTTCGTTAGATCTTTATAGGCAGATATAGCATGAAACTCTTAGATCTCGAAGGCGTTAGCTTCAACTATGGCAGCCAGTTACCGACGGTATTGCAGGAAGTTAACTTGGCGATTGGTACCGGCCAATGCCATTGCGTGAGCGGTCCTACGGGCTCAGGAAAATCGAGTCTGCTAAATCTACTGGCGGGCGTGTTAAATCGCCCGCATGAAGGTGACATCTGGCGTTATCCTCAATTGGTTACGGGTCTGGTAATGCAAGACCCACAAACTCAGCTACTAAGGCAAACCGTTGGTGCCGAGGTGGCTTTCGCCTTAGAAAACCTCGATATTCCCGCCGAGCAAATGCTACCTAAAGTGCAATTAGCACTACGGCGCGTGGGCTTGTATCTGCGCCTCGATACCCAAGTCAGCACGCTTTCCCTCGGTCAAAAATATCGCTTAATGATCGCCGCCCAGTTAGTGTCAGAGCCGCATTTACTGCTGCTTGATGAACCTTGGGCACAACTCGATGATCACGGTGTGAGTGAGCTACTGGTCGTGCTTCGCAATCTTATCCAAGATGGTATGGCGCTAGTATTAGTTGAGCATAACGCCTCGGCATTCGCCGAGATTATTCAGCATTATTGGCAGTTAGAGGCTGGCAAGTTGTCCGAAGGCATCTATACCGTGAGCGATGCGCCGCAAATTGAAGCGCCTGCGTGGCGAAATCAGGCTAAGTTTGAGCATTTAGGTAAAGTCTTGGTCAGTGCCGAAGCCTTTGATTTTGGGTTCGATGCTTGTCCCACGTTATTTGCGTGTCCACAAGGATTCCAATTGCAGTCGGGGGAGATAGTGACCTTAGTGGGCGACAACGGCTCTGGTAAAACGAGTCTATTGAAAACCATAGCGGGTGTGCACAGTTTAAGGCAGCGTCTTCCCCTTAAAGTGCTAGGGCGAAGACCTAAATTGGGGATTTATGGCGCTGAATTGGGACTGTTGATGCAAAGGCCGAGTCGACAATTATTCGAGTCTAACGTGCTAGCCGAAATGCAGTTTAGCCTTAGGCGCTTTGAACTCCCCAAAGAGCGAGCGGTGCAAATGTTGGACGAGTTGGATTTATTTAGCTTAGCCCATCTGTCGCCCCACAAATTATCCTACGGCCAACAGCACTTGATTGCCTTAGCGTCACTCGCCTGTTTACGCCCTAAGGTGCTGCTTTTGGACGATCCATTGGCGGGGATGGATAAGCATTACTACGGCAAAGTGTGGTACTTGCTAAAGCGGTTAAGCTCCCAAGGTTGCGCTATTTTGCTCAGCACTCACAGAAGCATTGAACACAGTGCAGTGTCACGGCAACTGAGTTTACGTAATGGTTTATTGGTGGAAGAGTCAACTGAAATGGCTGAGCGTTATGTGGGGTAGTTGTGAGCTTTTCGCGCGTGAGGGTCGCTGGTTTTGAATGCCTAGCCCTTAGGCATTTGTTGAAATAATGAGAGATTGAAATGAGTCTAATCGACACCTTAAGCTCTGATTTCATCGTATCTTGTTTAAGCCCCTTTATTTACCAAGAAAGTCTATGGTGATTTTCTAATCCTCGTCTTAGAATGCCCCTCACGTCTGTTCTATAATAATCAAAAATAACAACAGAACATTTGAGCGTAAGTCGCTTTAATGTCGTATGGTTAAGTTGATATTTTATTCAGGCACATCATCCTTGGGGTTGTAGATATGAGTGAGTCGGCAGAATCAGTTGAACTTATCAAATTACCAGTGTCACAGCTGACATTGGGTATGTTTGTCAGTGCCATAGACAAAAATGATAAAGGTCAACTTGCTATTGCAAATGCAGGACAAATTAAACACAAGGATGCGATTTTAAAGTTAGCTAAAAGTGGTATTAAATTTGTTTGGGTAGACGCTGATCGTTCGGCTGAACATTGTGGGTTAAAGAAAAAAATCACTAACGATAATCAAACTGACAATAAAAAAGCGCTCATTAGCCGCGATAAGCAACAAGCTCAAGCTAAAGTCATGCTTACCGAAGCGAAAGACCTCATTCGTAAAGTCTTATCTGAGACCTTCGAAGGTAAAGCCATCGAAGTTGCCCCCTTCGAAGCGTTAGCCGATACCATGATAGAGTCAGTGATGTTGGATGCTGATGCGCTTAAATGTATGTCTGCACTCCGTTCAAAAGATGCCTATCTACTTGAACATTCAGTGAATGTCGCCTTTCTACTGGTTACCTTTGGTAAATACTTAAAGCTAGATCGTGTCATGCTACGGGAAATGGCGGTCGGGGGTATTTTGCATGATATTGGCAAGATTAAAGTCGACAATAAAGTGCTGCACAAGCCGGGCAAACTGACGCCGGAAGAGTTTGAACATATGAAGCTGCATCAAGTGTATGCGCTTGAAATTATGAACGAAACTACTGGTCTTTCGCAGATCAGTAAAGATATCTGCTTGATGCACCATGAAAAATTAGATGGCAGAGGTTATCCAAGGGGGTTGAAGGGTGATGAAATCCCCCGCCATGGCCGTATGAGTTGTATCGTTGATATCTTCGATGCTTTGACAGCGACGCGATGTTATAAAGAGGCTATGAGCCCTGCCGCGGCCTTTAAAATTTTACTCAGTCTAACGCCATTCCATTTGGATCAAGAATTGGTCTATGAGTTTATTCGTTGTATTGGTGTTTACCCTGTGGGTTCCTTAGTTGAATTGTCGGATGGTCGTGTTGGTATTGTTTGGGCCTCGAAAGATAGGGATGCGCTACATCCAATCGTAAAGTGTTTTTATTCTTTAAAAGTAAAACGTTACACTGATGTCGCTATGGTGGATTTATTAAAATCTGAACTTTATATTGAACGCGGTGTGTCACCGAGTACATTAGATATCGATCCGACTCCTTTCTATTAATCTTCAAATCCTACCTTAAATGCCGGTCATCTGAGTCGATGGCTGGTGTGAATGATTGCAGAGCCTGCGCTAAAAACCGTAAACTGAAAGTATTTCTCTGGTCGAGCAATGCTATGAACAGTGCTATGAAATCACTATTTCCTATTTTTATCATTCTCTTATCCTTGGCTTTGTTAATCCCTGGGGTGACTCAACCTATTTTGAGTATCAGCGGCAGTATCGATAAGGCCAAGCTGGCGGAACAAGGCATAGAGCAAGTTGCCCAAAGCTTTGATGAGGACTCTGGGCGTGAAAGTGCCCGCGGTATGTTAAGCATGGTCAGTGGCTTGCTTGGGTTTAATAGCCTTAAAGGTGAAGTCCAAGTGTTGCAGAAGACTCGTAGTATTTGGGGGACGGTAACCGAACTTTATCACTCTGGGAATGGGCTCGTCGCGGGATTAGTCATGTTATTCAGTGTGATAGTGCCAGCCTTGAAGTTGAGCTTAATGTTGGCACAGCAATGTGTTAGCTCGATTGGCCTGAAACTGAGGATTAATGCCGTCGTCAACGCACTCGCCAAGTGGTCGATGGCCGATGTGTTTGTGATAGCGCTGATCATCACCTTTATGGCGGGGAACGCCTCAGGTGACATGGGGGAAATGTTAAAAACCCAAGCGCAATTTGAAAACGGTTTTTACTTCTTTACCGCTTACTGCATTTTATCGATCCTGAGTGGTTTTTTAGTGCGGCGTCCAACGCCAATTTTGTAGCTATTTTATAAGGCATCCCGACCTTAGCGATAAGGTCGGGATGCCGAGATTTAACCGCTCAGCGAGTTAGGACAAAGTGCCATTTTGATAGATGGGCATAATCCAATAGCGACAGGGATTATGTTTGCAGACCAGCGCCAAAGCAGCGAGCAGCGCGGCTTGTTGCGTAGCGGGGTGCATGATTTCGAATTTGCAGAACTCCCGATAACCTTCCACTTGTTCCTTGATATTAAAATGGCTGTGTTCACGGCTAAAACCACAAATATTCCCTAGGCTAAAGCCCGATAGAAACTCCAACTCTATCAAGGTATCGACTATGTCGTCCTTAATATCATTTTGGGCGATCAGTACTAACAGTTGTTCTGTGCTCATTTACGTTTATCCAGCCAAAAATACAGAATTGGCAGTAAATACAGTGTGGTTATGGTTGAAGTGAGCAGACCGCCAATCACCACAATCGCTAAAGGTTTTTGAATTTCAGCCCCAGGACCTGAGGCAAACACTAGCGGCATAAGACCAAACATGGCCGTTGTCGCCGTCATCAAAATGGGGCGTAAACGCCGCGCTGCACCTTGTTCTACCCGTTCGCGCAGATTACTGAACATGTGCTTGGTTTGTTCGTAATAGCTGACCATCACCACGCCATTGAGCACAGCAACCCCAAGTAGGGCGATAAAGCCAACTGAGGCGGGCACGGACAAATATTCCCCCGATAAATACAGGCTAACTATGCCGCCCATCATAGCGAAGGGAACGTTGGCGAGGATTAAGCCCGCTTTGGCCAGTGAGCCAAATGTGGTGAATAAAATCAAAGTGATCAGTGCGATAGCAATCGGGATCACTAACAGTAAATTGCTGGTGGCCCGCTGCTGGTTTTCAAACTCACCACCAAAACTCACGCTATAACCGCTCGGGAGTTTGATTTCCTTTGCTATTTTAGCGTTGAGCTCTTCTACAAAACTCACAATATCGCGACCCTGCACGTTGGTGGTGATCACTGAAAAGCGATTCCCTTGCTCACGCTCGATAAGGATGGGGCCTTGCTTATAACTTAAGGTGGCGACATCACTCAGGCGTTTTAAGGAGTGATCTGGCATCACCAGTAACTGATTTTTAAGCTCATTGATGCTGCTTAAGTGGCTCTGATTATTAGCCATCAGTACGGGTGTGCGCTTCTTACCTTGCAGCACTTCGGTCACGATCACGCCTTCGAGCTGGCTTTTCAGGTAGCGGGCAAACTCCATGGTGCTCATGCCAAAGCCTCGGGCGAGCTCGTTATCTAAGGTGAGGTTGATAAAAGGACTGCCTTCGATCATCGCCATTTTTACATCGACGCTGCCACTGGTGGCATTAACGAGCTGTTGGATCTGGCTCGTGAGCTGGCCTAAGGTGTCGATATCATTACCAAAGACCTTAATCGCCACGTCGCCAATGCTGCCGGTGAGCATTTCGGACACACGCATTTGTATCGGTTGAGTGAAGTTAAAATTAACGCCGGGATAGTCCAATAACACAGTGCGGATCGCATCGATAAGCGCTTCTTTATTGGCAAAGCGCCATTCGCTGCGGGGCAGAAGTTCTAAGAATACATCGGTTTCATTGAGCCCCATGGGATCTAAGCCGATTTCATCCGCGCCAGTACGCGCCACCATTTGTTTGATTTCAGGAACTTTAGCCAGCAAGGTTTGCTGAATTTGCTTGTCGATGGCAATCGAAGCTTCGAGTGAAATCGACGGGGATTTCTCCAGCTGCAGGATAATGTCGCCTTCATCTAAGGTCGGCATAAAGGTTTTTCCCACTAACCCGAACAGCCCTAGGCTGACGATAAGCAAGCTAAAGGCGATCACCATAAAGCGTTTTTGATGGCTAAACGTGCTCTTGAGGCTGGCCAGATAAAGCTGTTTAAGCTTTTCAATCGCCTTAGGTTCCTTGGCGGCTTTTTCGTTGACGAGATAAGAAGCGATAACCGGAATAACAGTTAACGACAACACCAGCGCCGACAGCATGGCAAACACGATAGTGACCGCAACTGGGGTAAAGAGTTTGCCTTCGAGCCCGCTCAAGGTCAGCAAGGGTGAGAACACTATCATGACGATCACAGTGCCCGACACTACGGGAATGGCAACGTCCTTGGTCGCGCGAAAAATCAAATGCAGCCGCGGTAATCTCTGCTTAGTAGCGATAAGATTCACCATGTTTTCGACTACGACCACAGATGAATCCACTAACATGCCGATGGCGATAACCAGTCCGCCTAGGCTCATTAAGTTTGCAGAAAGATTGAAGTAATCCATCATCAAAAACGTCATCAACGCGGCAAGAGGCAACGAGAGTGACACGACCAATGCGGCGCGCACGTTACCTAAAAATAGCGCCAGCAAGATGATCACCAACACTACGGCTTCGAACAAGGCATTGGAGATGGTATCAATCGCGGTATTGATCAGATTCGCGCGGTCGTAAAAGGTGTTGATCTGGCTCCCTTCTGGCAAGGTTAGGCTGATTTGATCGAGTTTTGCTTTAATGTTTTTGACTACTTGTGCTGTATTGGCGTCTTTTAGGGCGATGATCAAGGCTTCGGCGGTTTCGTTGCCGTCTTTCGTGACTGCGCCATAGCGGGCTAAGTGGCCAATTTGAATATCGGCCAAATCCTGCAGTCGATACACTCTGGCATCATCGGCCTTGATCACTAATTGTTTGAGTTCGTCGATATCATCGATGCGACCTTCGGCGCGCACTATTATGGTATCTGTACCAATAGTGAGCTTGCCCGCACCTTCGTTGTGATTATTCTCAACTATCGCCTGTTGCAGCGCCGCAAAACTTACGCCCGCGGCCGCCATAGCCGCAGGTTTGGGGGTCACACTAAAGCTTTTGGCATAGCCACCGAGGATATTCACATCGGCCACACCCGCAACGGTTCGTAGTAGTGGACGGATTTCCCATTCGAGCAACTGCCGTCTTTCCATCAGCGAAAGATTGGGATTTTCGAGTGAAAACATAAAGATTTCGCTGAGCGGCGTACTCATTGGCGCCACACCGCCCGTCACACCTTCAGGGAAACTGTCCCACACGGCGGCGATGCGTTCGCTCACCTGCTGGCGCGCCCAATAGATATCTGTTCCTTCGTCGAAATCGAGGGTGATATCGCTGATGGCGTATTTAGTGGTCGAGCGCAGAATCGATTGATGGGGAATACCTAACAGTTCAGTTTCAATCGGCACGGTAATTTGCGCTTCGATTTCCTCCGGCGTCATGCCGGGCGCCTTGAGGATAATCTTCACTTGGGTGGGCGAAATATCGGGAAAGGCATCCAAGGGAATGGAAAACCAGGCTCGCGCTCCCGCTAACATGATGATCAGCGCCACAATCAGCACAAATAAGCGCTGCGTAAGCGAAAAGCGGATGACTGAGGTCAACATCTTATTCGCCTCCTAAGCCAAGCATTATGCCTTTGACTGCAGCAACTGACTGGGATAACACTTGGATTTGGCTGAGTTCTTGATCGCTTTCAACGATATATTGCTCAGGGGTTGAGCCAAGAATATCGATTGTAATCGAGGTGAGCGTGTCTGCGGTTTTAGTGAAGACTTGGCTGTCTTGCTCCCAACTGAATACGCTATTTTTAGGCAATAAATACACCGCCTTTTGATACTCGGGTATCACAGTGATCTGTTGTCCTAACAGTAAGTTACACTCCTGCGGTACGGGTGATGACCAAGCGGTCACAAACGCACCTTCGGCGATGGCCGACACGGACTCAATGGCGATATGGCACTGATTGATATTCACCGCCGAAAGTGAGTGCGACTGACTCATTGGCACACTGACCTTGACGCGAATGCTGTTGCTGGGCACCAGTGAGAATAGCTGCGAACCCGCCATATAAGGTCCATTCACTTGGTTGAGTTTAACGATCCCCGCCACTGGCGTGCCTACCACTAGGGAGTCTGTGGTGGCATCTGTGCTTTTGACTATCTCCATAAAATGCTGCATGTGCTCGTATTCGAGGTGAGTACTGAAGTAGTCTTGGCTGATCTCTTGCCATTTTTCTGCGCTGATACTGCCATTGTTTAATAAGAGTTTATTGCGCTCATAACGGCTTTTGGCTAGTTGATACAAGCTGCTGGCGGCTTCGACTTGGGCGAGGTAGTGGAACACTTCTGGCCCTGTCAGTTTGACAATCGCTTGGCCTTTAGTGACGAGCTGGCCTTGGCCGACGAGAAAGCTGATCTGCTGGATATTCTCCGGCGTGCTGATCCAGTAATCATTACCGGGGAGGATTTCAACCTGCGCGGGCAACGGGCTGCCCTCATAACTGGCGACTTTCTGTGGTTGCACGTAGCTCAGGTCTAAATTACCGAGGGAACTTATCGTTAAGGATTCAGCCTGCACTAAGGTGGCAACACTGGCGGATAAACAGAAAAGGCATGCGCCGTACTTGGCCATCATAATGAAATTCCTAAGGCTTGCAGTTGTTGGGAGTGCAGTTGTTGCTGCGCGACTTGGTTCAGTGCCAAGCGGGATTCGGTATCGAGGGCATCCATATAGCGGCGCAGCCAGACTTCGTAGCTAACTTGGTTTTGGTCTTTGACCTTAGCCAGCTCCTCTGTGATGGTGCGGCTAAGGTGTAAGGCTTGAGTCAGCAATGTTTGTTGGTCGAGCAGATTTTGTTGCTGTTGCTCTAGTTTTTTAAGCTGAGTTTTCAGCTCGATATAGGTACGGTCGAGGTTGAGCGTGTGCTCGGTATTGGCTTGTTGCCATTGGGATAATTCGGTTTGTGATAGGGCAGAACCTAAGGTCAGCGGTACAGAAACGGCGATGCCAAGCTGTTGATCATCGACTTGATTATCTGCGGTATTTTTGGCCGTGAGTGAGACTGCCCAAGGATCGTTATTCCCTGCTTGCTGACTCTGGATGATCAACAGCTGTTGCTGTTTCTGCAGGCTCAGTAGTTGCCATAATGGATGCTGCGCGAGCATGTCATTGGGTTGGTTGTTGGCAGAAAGTGGCCGCGCGGTTTCGGCTATGTTCTGCGGTATTTGCTCTTGTCCGGTGAGTTGTTGATAGAGGGCACGCGCCTCGGCCTGTTGCTGATTAAGATCGACCCGCTCCAGTGCAATATCCACCAGTTCGCGTTCTAACAAGAGAATGTGGGCAATCGGCAGTTCGCCCGCATCTGTGAGTTGCTTTTGCTGACTATGAAGCTTGTCGAGTAATTGGCTCTTGCGATCTAATTGGACCAGTTTCACTGCAGCAAGACGATGTTCCCACAGGCTTTGTCGCAATAATCCCGATAAATACAGACCTTGCAGCGCGGCTTGTTGCACCTGAATGCCTTGGGTGAGTTGTTTAATTTGCTTATCGCTGCTGTGCAAAGCAGGGGATTTTATTGGCAAATTGAGTGAGAGTTCCTGCTCGTAGCTGTTACCATTATCTAGGCTACCTAAGTGACTCAGGCTAATGCTCGGCAGGCCACTGAGCCAAGCTGAGCTGCTCAAGCTTATTTGTGATTGCGGTAACTGGCCGCCCGATTGAGATAGAGAATGTAATCTAGCTTGGCTGGTGGTGAGTGCTTGAGATAGCTCGGAATGCGCGGCGTGGCACAGGAAACTGCTGCTGACTAAGGTCGCCAACAGACATAACTTGATACAAGACGTACTGACAGACATAGGACGATTCTATGGTAATAAAGTGTGCTGTCAGTGTAGGGATTGGTGGGCGAAAGTCGTGGGGGACATGTATCATAAAACCGTCTATGGTACATATGTCCCATAAATTAATGGGTTGATTTTGCTTTTATTTAGGAGTTTTTCGATGAAGGATCTTGTCATTATTGGTCTGTTGGCCTTGATCATATGCTTTAAGCTTTTTGACATCACTTCCGACATTCAATTGGGCATTCCCCAATGGCATATTGTGCAGGAAGCCATGTTATTAGTGCTCACTGTGATTGGTGCCATGTACTTAAGTTATGACCTTATTCGTCGCTCCCGCGAAGTGAAAGCGTTGGCTAAACGGTTGGAGCATGCGGATAAAAAAATCGACAATATGTCGACGCAAATGCGCTCTGCCAGACAAGAATATAGCCAAGCGGTGTCGCAGCAATTCGAGACTTGGGGCTTTACTAAGAGTGAGCAGCAAGTGGCATTTTTATTACTTAAGGGCTTAAGCTTTAAAGAAATTGCCGAAGTGCGCCAGACTAAAGAAAAAACCGTCAGACAACAGGCATCGACCATTTACAGTAAAGCGGCAGTCGATGGACGCCATACTTTTTGCGCTTGGTTTATGGAAGATTTTATTCAAGAACATAATCAAGATCTTGCTGCGAATGAAGCAGCATCAAGCCCTAAGGCGGCTTAATCAACGCAGGATTGGCTTAGCTGTTATAGCTATTTGTTATTGAAAATCGATATTTGCTGAGTTTTTAGTTCTAAACAATAATGAGCATCCCCTAAGTTTGCAGGAAGATGCAATTGAAAAACTGGTTGATTATCGTGTTTTGCCTGATTGCCTTGGTCGCTTCGACGCAAACCACAGGACTCGTGCGCTCACTTATCGAATTCTCCGCCTTTGTTGGTGTTCTCTACTGGGCTTGGCGAATGAAGCTGACGGCAGAGTAGATTGGTTTTGAGTTAAATCTTAGCTATTGAAAATAAAGAATATACACTAAAGACGTGATACCAATCGCTGCCCACAGCATCACCCCAAGCAACAAAGGTTTGGGGCCACTCGCCCGCATTTTCTGCACTGTAATTCCTGCACCAATCAAAAACAAACACAGGACTAATGCCCGTTTCGACACCATAAATAAGGTGTCATAAACAGCGTGGAATTGTGGCAACCAATGGGCCACGGCAATGGCTAAACAATAAAAACCGATAAAATACGGCAGGTTAAGCTTGCGCTTATCGCCACCAAACAACATAGCGCTGACCAATGCGATCGGGATAATCCACAGGGCGCGGGCGAGTTTTATAGTGGTTGCGGTTTTTAAGGCTTCATCGCCGTAGGCCGAAGCCGCGCCGACAACCGACGAAGTATCGTGGATGGCGATGGCACTCCACACGCCAAAATCGTATTGGCTCATATTGAGCAAGTGGCCGAGTGCAGGGAATAAAAATAGCGCGACTGAATTGAGCACAAATACGCAGGCTAACGCAGTGGCGGTTTGATCGTTACGCGCATTGATGGCCGGAGCGACTGCGGCAATGGCGCTGCCACCGCAAATAGCGGTACCAGAGGCGATTAAGTGGCCCGTGACATGATCAAATTTCAGGGCGCGGGTGAGCACAAACCCTAAGCTGAGGGTGAAAAAGATTGAGCCAACAATCAGGCCGAAGTTGTGGGTGCTCGCCTCGATCGCCGCGTTTAAGTTAATCCCAAACCCTAAGCCAATGATCGAATAAGACAGGAGTTTTTTGGTAAGTGCAGCGATATTCCATTGCACTGGCACCCAACCAAGGCTGGCTAAGGTAAAACCGAGCACTAGCGCCATAGGCGATGAGATAAAAGGCGCGAGGCATAACAAACCCGCACAGATGAAAACGATGCGATGAGTCTTATTATCTTGCTGTGATGTCGATGAAGAATTCATAACGCCTTAGGCTCGAGCGATTCGGTTTATCGTTCCAACCACAGATCTTCACATTAAGCGACGGATACAAAATGGCGATCAATTGGATTGATCATGGAGACAGATGCAAGAGGGCATTATAACTGTGTGTATGAGCCTCAATAAAATCAATTAAACTTATCTAGTCAGTCAGTTTTATTGACTATCAGAGGATTGTGCAAAGCAGGAGGATAAATTGAAGAAGATGAACTGAGCTCAGTTCATCTCCTTGGCGAAATTGTAAATGGCTAGATTATAAAGAGTGAAATTATAAATTTACGATACTTTTCAAGTTGTAATCGCTGCCATCCTTTGCGGTAAACAACTTATCTTGGGTGTCGTTGGCGCTGGACATTCCCGCATGTAATAGGCTGAGCCAATGGCGCGATGCGGCAGAACGTGACTCTGGTGTTCCGACTACCATGTTTAATGACGTTCCGATTTGGATATCTTCCAGATTGGCAACGTCTCTCGCACCTATCATGCCACTGCGGTCGAAACTGAGTTCAACGTGGCAACCTAGGTCCTGTAACACTATGGCGCAAGGCGCATCTTTAGTGCCGTTAAAGGCCACAAACTGTTTTGGCTGACGTAAACCACTGTGGCTGCCGTCGGCAAAAAAGGCCAACAGGTGTTGATAGTAAACCACATAGCTGCTCACATCTTGGTGTGAACCAGAGTTAAGTGGAAAGAGGCGGTCGAGGAATTGTTTCGCATTAGCGATCTTCTCGTGCTCGGCGACATTCACTTGGGCCACGGCTAGCACTTCTTCTGCGATGAGGCTGTTTAGATTCGGTTGGATCTGGTTGCTCTTGATAATTGACATATTCATCGCTTGTTCCTCTCACTCTTTCAATTTAAAAAAATTCAGGGTTTTGATTTAACTTTTGGCTTATCAAAGTTTGTCTTCAATTTGGTTTGTCCGCTTTGAGTGCTTAGCCACTTTTAGTGGGAGTGGTTAAGCATTTCTTGTACTGGAATGGCTTAGCTTGTTCGCATTAGCCTTTCCTTGATTGCTTGATTTGTAGTCTAGTCTTTTTTTGACTACAATTTCACAATAAAAATTTTACACTGTGAATTTTACAAAATGCGCAATGACCAGAGCTTGATGAGAAAATCACATTTCCTAGGCACAAAAATACGTAACCTACGGAAACGTAATAATTTAACGATGGAAGATTTGTCGGCACGATGCATTCGAGTCGACGCGGGAAGTGCGCCCTCTGTGTCATATTTGTCGATGATCGAACGTGGCAAGCGTGTGCCGAGTGCAGGAATGCTGGCAGTGATCGCCGCGGTTTTTCAAAAAGACGCCGAATGGTTCTTAGACGATGTGCCTGAAGAAAACGCCATTACGCCAGACAAGGGCCGACGTGGCGGCATAAGCGGTATGGCGCTCGAACCCAGCTTTTTGTTTTCCAATGATATTTTACAAATAGCGATACCTGAGATGCTGTCGCAAACAGGGATCTCAGGTCGGCAGTTTGCCCATTTATTGATCCGCGCCCATCAAGAACATCATCAAAATCATTTCCCTGATCTTGAACGTGCCGCCGAAGAAGTCGGCCTCAAACGTATGCCCTTATCTCTGGACGATATGCTGGATATCGCTAAGGGAATGGGATTAAAAATCAAGTGGATAGACAGTACGCCGCAGGAAGTTATCGATGAAATGGGCGTGAGTTCGCGTCAGTTGGTCACCTCATTTATTGAGCCGCCGAGCACGATTTATGTAAATAAAATCCTCAAAAATCGCCCCAACAGACTCAAATATGATTTAGCCGTGCACATAGGTCATTGCGTGTTGCACAACAAGGACGGCCTCAAGAGTGTGATGATCTCAGGCCGCAAATTAGAAGTGGATGAAGAGGCGGGTATGCAGTCCAATACCTTGAACGCGCAGGATATCTTGCATGCATGGCGCGATTTTGAATCGAGCTTCTTCGCCGGTGCGCTGCTGTGTCCTAAAGTGCCTTATCGCCAATTACTCGACCGCCACGGTTATGAGATTGAAGTACACAAGCAACTGCAAGTGTCAGCCTCAGTCGCCATGCGGCGCATGACAGTGGTATCTCCTTATCCTCATTGGCATTATTTCGACGCTTACGCACCAGGCAAACTCAAAGCCGTTTATCGTGGTAACGGTATTCCACTGCCTTGGGGCAATATGCGGTTAGTGGAAGACCCTTGTCAGCATTGGGCCGTCTTTAGGATGATCAGTGAGCCGACGGTCGGTACTTCGGCACAGATTTCGATTTTAAACGTCGGCAACGAACCCCGCATTTACTGCTGTGAGTCGATTAAAGTCGAAGATTCTGCGGGCAACCCGCATGTGCTCTGCGCTGGTATCGATTTGAATCCAGCGATTGAAGCCCAAGGTAAAGATGCCCTGTCTATCGCCCACGATTTGAAGAATGCCTGTGTCGCCAGCGGCGGTTCAGTCACTATTCCCAAACACATTAAAAGCGATCTGGTGAGCGTCGCAAAAATCCTCAATATCAACTGGATAGAACGCGGGATTAAAAACGACGCCCGCCTTATTTGCTCCCGCGGCGCCGTATGCCCACGTCAACCAAGTTGCTATCAAGCAGGTAAGTCACAGTGTGATGGTACTGAATAAAGTATCGCAGATGGGATTGATGTTACTCCAGTGACTCGCCGTAAACTCGTCCCTGAGGGCTCGACGGCGGCATCCATGCCGCCAACGGTCACTTCCATGAGAGTGCTTAACTCTGTGGACTCCTGTGTTTGTCTGTATCGCTCATTTAGTTGATAGTTAAACAAAATAACGACTTTATTCTGAAGTATGAGTAACTGATTAATAAAAAGGGATTTTATGTCTGATGATATTGTAGAGTTTAACTGGCAGAAGCCTATTTTATGCACTGATGGAACAGAATTATTTCCAAAAGACACATTAAATAGAGCAAGATACGCTTCATTTTTGCACAACTATTTGGCAAGTAATGCCATCGATGGTGGTTATGTATTAAACCTAAACGCTAAGTGGGGATCGGGTAAAACCTATTTCATTAACCGCTGGATAGAGAGCATTAAAGAGAGTCACCCTGTCGTTTATATTGATGCTTGGAAGCAGGACTATTCAGACGACCCAATGCTTACGGTGATTTCATCTTTGATAAACGCTTTAAGTGAGCAACTGCCACCTGACAATAAAGCTGTGTTAAATATTGCCAAGAAATCTGCTCGTTTTATCAAGGCCGCTGCACCTGCTTTACTCAAAGGATTGGTGAAAAAGGCAACTGGTTTGAATCTCGATGATGTTTCAATCGAAGACGAAGATAAAATATCGCCTGAGCATAAAAGTGATGGCAAAGGTTCATCGGATATTTTCGGTGAGTCAGGCGCGGCCATTGCACAATGCTTAGTGAAAGATCACAACGATAAACTGAAGTCGGTTGAATATTTACGATCTGAAATTAAAGAATTAATTACTGCGGTAATTGCACATAAAAAGGGTACTTTAAAAGCACCAGCTTTTATATTCATCGATGAATTAGATCGCTGTCGTCCAAGTTACGCAGTAGAGATGTTAGAAGTCGTGAAGCACTTTTTTGAGCTCGATAATATTGCCTTTGTTGTTGCGACTGATACGGAGCAATTACAGCATGCAGTGAAAGCTGTTTATGGTGAGGGCTTTGATGCTCAAACCTATTTAGGCAGATTTTTCCGGCGGCGTTACTCGTTAACAGAGCTTTCCCGCTATGAGTTTGTAAGCCGTATTGCAGAAAGCAAGGTAACTTACAATCCGAAATGGAAGGAATACGTACCTAGTCTAGCTGAATTAGATGACTTTACTAACGTGGTTTCTACTGTAGCGGATAGATTTAGGCTTTCTCTAAGGGAAACTGAACAGTTAACGGATAAATTTATAGCTGTTTTAAGCAATACACCCAAGACATTTACCCCTTATTTATTGCTGACTTTATTTGTCTTGAGGGATAAGCATTTTTCTCTTTATAGTGAATGGGTTGAAGCAAATGATAAAGACCATGATTTTTCTCTTTCAATATCAAGTATTGGATATTTCATAGATGATATGCCTATTTGTTTTTATAATCGTGAAGAAGGCTTTTTACCTAAATTAGTTACATCACCACGTGGCCTTTCTTTTAATTTAGGATTAAATGGATTGCTGGCTGAAATGAATAAAATGTGCTCGAATTGGATACCTAGAGATAAGAGTATGTATATAAAGCATTTAGATGAAAAACATGAAAAAAGTATATCTTACTTTGATAAAATAGATTGTTACCGTCAAGAGCAATTATTAAATCTCTCTGCAAGTAAAACGGATTATAAAAACTGGGTAGAGTTAGCAGTGTCTTTTGATGAATAGAAAGAAGCGCTTATCTATACTCCTTAGTCATTTTAGAGCTATCCATTTATGAAATTTTGGTATTAATGTAACAATAGTAAGCTTCAAAAATACACAGAGATTAACGAGATTAAGCACTCGCGTGTAAGTGACCGTTGGCGGTATGGTCGCTCTTTCACATCCATGTGATCGCGACATTCGTAGGTCCTTCTACATCAGATGCCGCCGTCGAGCCTATAGGGATATATTCACGGCGAGTCACTGGAATGAGAGTGCTTAATCATTAGTTATGTCGTCACTCATGTGTTTATCGTTTTAAAAAGAACTCATCTCACAATCCCTCCTCTATGATTTTCTATCAATCAGTCTCGCTCATGGTTGACGTAATTTTGTTTTTAAAATCATTGGTTAATACAACAATCCGAGCAAACACACTACGGTGCTGGCGGGTAATATGGGCTGTAACCAGCGTGGTTTGTAACTGAGTAAAATCACTAGAATTATCGAACTCAAACATACCCAGCCGAGCAGTAATACGCTGGCGTACGCTGGGCCGTAATGACGACAGGCAAGCCAATAGCACAGGACGAGCGTTGCAGTACCAGCGGTGCGAAATCCGCGTGCCTGTGCATCGGTTAACGGGCGGTTACGCACGGCGCGGTGGTGGCTAAAATAAGATAAGGCCAACAGCCCCATGGCGATAAAACAGGTTAACAATTCGCCTGTGGCTGTCATGATTCAACTCCTAATTCTGTCGTCGCTTTGGTTACCCGTGTAACCAGCACTTTTTTAGGGCTACGCAAGTGTTTCGCTGCCATGTAAAACAGCACTGCAAGCACGAGCATCATAAGGTCAAATCCTGCGAGAACATAGGCTTGGCGCTGTAGATTGCTTATCAGCTGATACTGCGAAGTCATGGCATTGAGCAGGGGTAGCAGGCCATAAAGTAAGGCTGTGAGTAAAAAAAGTCGTTGCCATGTTTGTTTATCTCGTTTGAAACAAGCGAGCAGTGCGACTAACGCCCAACTGATAAAGAAACAATGGATTTCCCAGTTCTCTCTATCTGCAAAGGTGACGGGTAAGAGTCGATTGGCATAAAAATAACAGGCTAGCGCAATGGGCAGGCCAGCAAAGGTGGCGAGATTCAACATGTTCACTAGCGTGAGCCCGCTATGATTCTTATCTTTTTTAAGCTGCTTTTGTGCCAGTTTATCGGCCCACATAATTGCGCCGCTGGCGATCATCACGCAGCCTGTTAATCCCGCCAGTAAATACAGTAAACGTAGGCCTTGGCCTGCAAAGCGACCACTGTGCAGGGCTATCATGACACTTTGGGTTTGATTCGCTCCCGAAGTCACAGCCGACTGCGCCAACACAGCACCTGTCACAGTAGACAAGTGATACCAAGGCGCTTGCTGATTTAAGCTGTGCTCAGGGGCGATTTTGACTGTTACGCTGGCATTGCTGTCGTTGAGATTATCAAACTGCAAGCCTTCAAGTGGCGACTCACCCACGACACTGTGAATCGCACTGAGTAAACTCTGACTATCGAGCATAGTGGCTGGTGTGCCAGTGGCGGCGGGAGTTTGGTAAATGGGTTTCCATTGCGAATAAAAGGCTTGAGTTTCATCACCATATTGCGTGTTAAGTCCCCATGGCATATACATAAACATCAGGGTCACTAGGCCGGTGTAAGTGATCATAAGATGAAAGGGTAATGCGAGAACTGAGCTGGCGACATGGGCATCTAACCAAGAGCGCGGGCCTTTTCCGGGGCGAAAACTAAAAAAATCCTTAAAAATACGTTTGTGGATCACTATCCCGCTGATGATGGCGACCAGCATGAACATAGTGCAAAAGCCGACAATCCAACGCGCCGTGAGCACACTCATGTAGTACAAGTCGAAATGCAGTCGATAGAGAAAGTCGCCCCCTCGGCTTTCCCGTGCTTTAGGTAAGGCTTCACCTGTCGCAGGGTTAATAAAGCCTTGATGATAATCACCAAATCGCTGGCCTTCAGCGGCGGGATCGCTCCATGCATAGGTCAGTAATGGCACCCGTTGTGTGGGTAAGTAAATCCACCATGACTCAGCGTCAGGCGCTTGTTGTGCCAAGGACGTGAGGCCCTTGAGTATCAATTGTTGATTATCCGCATTGGCATCATATTGGCTGCCGTGGTTTTCGGGTTGCATCCACAGGTTGATTTCAGCACGGTAATAGGCCGCTGTTCCGGCGAAAAAAACCAGAAACAACACCCAGCAGGTGAGTAATCCAACCCAAGTGTGCAGCCAAGTCATTGAACGAAAAAAGGAGTCTTTCATAATCCACTCCCTTGAGCACTTGTAGCATCAAACGCTTTAGCGGCTAGGTAAGCTAAATACAGCAGACCGCTGAGCGCGAATAAATCCAGCCAGTATCGCCATGTTGATTTAACGCTGAACACCCAAATCACGGCGCAGGTGTACACAGTAAATGACAGCATCATGGCGGTTAACACCCGATCAACCTGAGATAACGGCAGGATTTGCGCGAGCAAAATAGTCGCGACTGCACTTAACAAATAGCCACCAAAGGTTGCTGCGAGACAGCGATTACCTATGTGCAGGCTATCGCTCCAGATGGCTGACGTTTTCCAGCGCATCAGTCTTTGTGTTAACGGCGGAGTCATGTTGGTTTTTTCAGTCATGATGGTGTGCCACTTCTGCTGAATTTGTCTTGTGGGTGCGGGATAGCACAGAGATTAACAGGGCGGGTAAAAAGGTTAAGCTGAGTAGCGTTGCCACGATAAGACCTGCCAGCACCACTATGCCAACGCCGCGGTAGAGTTCGCTGCCAGCACCGGGGAATAACACCAGCGGCAATAAGCCAAACAAGGTCGTCGCGGTAGACATTAGAATTGGTCGTAATCGACTGGCGACGGCAGATTTGACGGCTTCAACGACACCAAACTGACCCGATTGCAGGTTTTTACGGCTCTGTTCCACGATCAAAATCGGGTTGTTAACGACAGTGCCGAGTAGGATTAAAAATCCAAGCATAGTAATCATATCAAAGGGTTGGTGCCAACCTTGGCCGCCAAAATACGCAAATAAGCTGCCAGTATAATTAAGCGCTTGTAAGCCGACTAAACCGCCAGCAAGTCCTAGCGGGATAGTGATCAGCACAAATAACGGATAACCCCAGTGATTAAAAATCGCGACTAATAACAAGTAGATGATCAACACGGCGACCAGAAAATTGCTGGAGAGTGCCGCTTTCGTCGCTTCGAGCTGATCGGCTGCGCCCGAAATATCCAAACTGACATCTTTGCCGACAGCACCCTGTTGATAGAGGATGGGGACTAATTCTTCCCGCACCTTAGCCACAGCGGTTTCTAACGCAATGGAACGCGGCGGAATAATGTAAAGAGTCACGGTTCTGCGGCCATCGACGCGGCGTAAACTGTCGCTATCCATCTGCTCGCTAATGTCGGCCAAGGCTTGCAGTGGCAGTACATTGCCCTTAGGCGTGACTATCGGAGCGAGCGCTAATTGCGACAAACTCTGTTGATTGCCTGCCAGACTAAATAGAAAGATATCCACCTTGTTATCATTGAGGAAAAACTCGTCGACATAGGCGCCATCGCTCAGTGCCGAAACCGCATAGCCAAACTCGCTGCCGCTAAAATCTTGTTCTACAAGACGTTGCCAGCGAGGGGAAATCTGCCACAGCGGTTGGTCTAGCGATAAGGTCGATGGGTCTGAATACAGCTGCGGCTCGGCAAATACTTTTTCCGCCGCTTGATACGCCGCTTCGGCTGCACGATAGAGGCTGGCTTGATTTGGGCCAGAAATGTCCAAGGCGACAGCGCGGGTGCCACCATCGTTGCTGGAAATAATCGACCCCCGCGATGAATAGGCGCGCATGCCAGGATATTGCTCAAACAAGGCGGTGAGTGAGCTCATCATGGCATCCATATCTTGGCTGCGAATGGGTTCGCTCATCACCCAAATACTGCCGACACCCACGCTGAGGGTATAGTATTTTAGCGGCGGGATCTTTTGCTCACCACGTTCAAAGGATGCCGCCTCGGCATTGACTCTTGCGGATAGCTGAGTCGTTAATTCTTCTGCAATTTTAGCCATTTCCGATAGGTTGTAACCCGGCGGCGCGACCATAGAAGTAAAGGCTTTTGGTTCTTCACCTTCGGGTAAATATTCGGCCGGGGGCATCAGCCAAGCAGCAAGCCCAATCGTCGAGATTAGTGACAGCACAATCACAAAGGCGCGGCGTCTTGCCGACAGTACAAGTTGGCTGACTAAGCTCAATATGCGTGATGCTTTGGGGGGCTCACTTTGGTTTGTCTGCGCCGAGTGCATCTTACCGAAACCAAAACGGGCAATAGCTGCGGGTACGATGAACACCGCGACCAGCATAGAAGCGATAATGGATGAAGCGATGGCAATCGCGATATCCGAGTACAGTTGTCCCGCTTCTTGTTTGATAAATAGAATGGGTACAAACACTAGTACTGTGGTGAGCGTCGAGGCCAGTACCGCAGGCCACACATCGTAGATACCACTTATGGCTGCTTCGAGACGATCTAATCCGCGTCTGCGCGCTTGTTCAATGCTTTCGAGCACCACAATGCTGTTATCGACCGTCATGCCTATGGCAAAGGCAACACCCGCCAATGAAATGACATTAATGGTGCGATCAAACACCAGCAGCCCGACGAAGGCGGCTAAGGTACACAGCGGAATACCGATAACACCAATCAGGGTGGCTCGATTCGAGCGCAAGAAGAGGTACATGACCAAGGTTGCCAGTAAGGCACCTAGACCTAAATTCACCCACACATTTTCAACTGAATCTTGCACATAGCGCACATCATCACTGAATAACTCTAACTGCATGGCGTGCTGGGCGAGTTGATTTTGATTGATCTGCGCTATCACGGGCATCATGGCATCTTTGATGGCGATAACGTTAGAACCGACATCCCGTTTGACCGCTAAGCTGAGGGTGCGTTCTTGTTCGGCAAAGGACAGTTCACGGATCTCGGCGTGGTCGAGTTTTATCTCGGCAACGTCTTGCAGCAGAATATTCGTATTACCTTGGCGTTTTAAAATCAGTTGCTTAAGTTGATTTAAATCCTCAAAACGGCCAATTACCCGCAGTAAATAACGTTTTTTACCACTGTCGATATCGCCCGCAGAAGTGTCCTTGTTGCGATCTCGAATGGCTTGGCGCACGTCCATAATGCTGATGCCACGTTGGGCGAGTTTGGCGGGATCGAGCCGTATTTGAATTTGCCGTTCAGCGCCGCCTTGAATAGTGACGGAGGAAACGCCTTTGACGCGCTCCATTTGTGGGCGAATAAAGTCGTTAGCAAAATCGCGCATCATGTCTATGTCTAGATTCAGCGGGTTCCCCGCGACAGGCACCAGGCGGAAATACATGAAAGCGTTGTCTGAATATGAACTGCTGTAAAGCCTTGGTTGATCGACGTTTTCAGGGTAGGACGACACTTGACTGAGCGCATTGCTAACACGAATAAGCGCATCGCTTATCTCAGTGCTTTGGGGGAATTCGAGTTCGATCCATGCCGAACCCGTATCTGCCCAAGATGTCATGCGTTGTAAGTTGGGCAGGGTGCGCAGGTAGCGTTCCTGCTCAAGTAGAATTTCTTTTTCGACGTCTTGCGGTGTCGCTCCCGGCCAACCTGTGGCCACGCTGATGGTGCGCACATCTAAGTCGGGGATCATTTGGATTGGGATACGCAGTGCTACAGCCGTGCCCAATACGCAAAATATCAGGACTATGACAGACAGTAAGGTGCCATGTTTAATTCCAAACTTCAGCATCCCACTAACCTCCTACAGCAGAGTTGAGTACAGAGACTGGCTGTTGGTCTTGTAGGCTCTCGTTACCTCGGATCACTACGGGCGCATCTTTGGGTAATGGGCTAAGGATTTCAATCCCGATGGCGCTCGTATGGCCCACTTGAACGGTATGCCGTTGGGCTATGTTGTTTTGCACGGTAAAGACACTGAACTGGCCGTCGGGGTGACGGACTAGCGCATCTTGCGGCACGACAACACTGTGTTGCGCCCGCTGTAAGTGGAAGGTCGCAGTGGCCGATGTGCCGGGCATCAAAAGTCCACTCGCATCAGGAATGGTTAAGCGCACCAAGAAGCTGCGAGCATTGTGGTCGCTCACGGGGACGAGTGCATTCACATGGCCGATAAACTGCTGTTCAGGCATCATATCTGCAGCAATATCGACTTGAGTTGCAGTGGCTATATTTTGGAACATTTCCTGTGGGACTTGAATATCGAGCCAGAGCTGTTCTTGGGATACTAAGGTGAAGATTTCAGTGCCAACATTAACCCACTCACCGGTTTCAGTTTGTTTGCTTGAAATCACTCCCGCAAACGGCGCGATCAGTTGGTGGCGGGCGACCACCTCTTTTTGGTGTGCTAATGCTGCCGTTAAACTCTGCAGATTAGCTTCGGCTTCGGTTAACGCCGCTTGACGAATCGCGCGCTCAGTTTCGGGGAATAATTGCTGAGAACTGAGTGTTTGCGCTTCGGTGAGGAGTCGCTGTTTTTCTAGCAGCATGGTCTTAGCGGCCATTACACCGGCTTGACGCTGTGCTAATTGATGTACGGCTAAGGTGTCATCGAGTGCGAGCAAAGGCTGGCCAGCGGTAACGTTAGAGCCCGCATCGACCAGTACTTTGGCGACTAGGCCATCGGTACGTGCCGATAAGCGGGCTACCCGTGCGGATTTAATGGAGCCACTGAGTGGCAAAAGTTCATTGGTACTGCCTGTTTGGGGCAAGGCGACTGTTACAGGTGCTGTGCTTGCGTGTACTGCAGAACACAGCATGTATAAACCTATCATTAAATAACGCACGTTAACTCCATCTCACTATAAGATTATTACTGAGTGATAAAACTCGTGGTGGTGATGTGTAAAACGCTATCAACCTCGTTGCCTGCGAGTGTTTGTTTACCTTCTGTAGTGTGATTACTGACGAGTAAGTAGCGGCCCGCATCTGGGGTATCGAGGGCGAATTTACCTTGGGCATCGGTGGTGAAAGATTTACTCCAAAAACCGGGGCGATAAACTTGTACTGGATGATTCACCAGTGGTGCGCCTTTATAGCTAAGCACAAACTCGGGAACGCCTGACTTTACTGGCGTAAATTCAAAATCTTGCAGCGCTTTTGTGTGTTCTTGTCCCGTGCGGGCATAGAGTATTGCGGCCTGCAATCCGGTCTCAGTTTTCCATGGTTGCCACGCGGTATCGGCATAGAAACTGATGTCACTCTTGCTATCTTGGGTTTTGACCAGTAGATGATCGGCCTGCGCTGTGGCGGTTAACGGTGTCTTGGCATTGGCGGCGAAAATACGCGCCGCGCTTAACGATGCTAACTCTTCTGCCGAAGCTTGCTCTGAACCCGGTTCGCCAAATTGCACTTTAACCGAACCATCGTTATTACGCTCAAGCCATACTTCATGTGCTTGAGCCGAAAAAGCGATACCGCCGAGTAAAGTGAGTATTACAAGTGCTTGTTTCATTTGATTATCCTTAATGTTATTTCGGGTTAGGGCTATGTTTTAGAGCGTCCAACGTAGTGACAGTGTGGCATTACGTGGTTCGCCAAAGTCGGCGTAACCCCAGAGTGAACGGTTGTAGTTCTTGTCGAAAATATTGTTAATGTTCAATTGCATAGAAATAGAAGGTGTGATTTGGTAGCCAAACATTAAGTCAACGAGTGAGTAGGCGGATTGTGTTTGGCGGTAAGCCACATTCGGCGCGCCATCGACACCCCAAATAGTGCCTTGATAGAAGGTGCTGCTCTGCCAGCGCCAGCTCGCACCTGCAGTAATGCCCGGTAGAATATCTTCAAAGTTATATTTAGTGGTGAGTTTGAAGATATCTTCGGGCAGATAAGTTTGACGACGTAGGCCATCTTTATCTTCTGCATTGTTGTGGGTATAACCACCGCTGATATCCCATAAGTCGGTAAGACGTCCGGCAATTTCTAACTCATAGCCTTTGGTGGTAATCCCATCCACACTTTCGTAGATAGAGTCACCGGAAGGTAGCTGACCTTTCCCTGCATATTCGGGTTCGTTGTCTTTATTGGTTTCGTAGACGGCGGCTGACATGTTTAGCGTGTCATCGAACAGCGCGACCTTGACGCCGCCTTCGACGTTTGTGCCTTCTGCAGGTTCGAGCAGTTGGCCATCTTCACCAAAATAGGTGCCAGGTTTGAAGATTTCAGTACGGCTAGCGTAGACAGCGATCTGCTCGGTCACATCGTAGACTAGGCCGTAGTAGGGGATGAAAATACCGGTTTTTTCCATGGTTGCATCTGTGCTGTTACCCACGAGATCATGCTTTTCATAGGACCAGTTACTTACGCGTCCACCGACCATTAATTTCAGTGAATCCAACAGATTGACACGGACAGTGCCGTAAACACCCGATTGGCTTTGCTCATTGGTTTGGCCATTGGTGGGTGAATTAGGAATATTAGGCTTGGGGTAATTGCCCTGATCCGCGACGTTATAGCGACGTTGGGGGGCGGAGTTCGTGTTGATGTTATCGAACTCGTTGTCACCATAGTTAAAACCGATCACAGCGCTATGTTCACGGCCGAGTAAGTCGAAGTTACCCGTTGCATACAGGTTGAAACTGTTGGTATCGGATTCACGATCATGTTGGGCTGCATAGGTATCGCCCCAAGGGCCAACAAATTCGCCGGTTGATTTGACGATATAATCGCCAGGGTAAAAGGCCAATGCGTCTATGGTGGCGTTGGCGATACGATAGGCACTGACGAGTGACCAGTCGTTATCGAATCTATGTTTAAATTCGGCCATGAGACTCTTTTGGGTCACGTCCCAATGGGTCCAGTCCTGTGAGCTAGAGTAGTTGCGGCCAAAATCGACAGCTGTGCCATCGGTATAAAATGCGGGATTAGAGTTCCAGTTATACACACCGTCGGTTTGTGATTTTTGATAGTCCGCAAACAGCGACAAGCTAGCATCTGTGCCGAGACTCGTTTCAACTACGCCATAGAGCACTGTGGTATCGCGTTGATAGCGATCGATAAAAGAATCGCCTTTCTTCACTGCACTTACGAATCGACCTTTCACATTGCCCGAATCCGTTAGCCAGCCAGAAACATCGGCCTCAAGTCTATAGGTATTCCATGAGCCATAACTTGCACTTGCCGTGGCACGGGTGTCATCCGTTGGACGTTTACGAATAAAATTAACCGTGGCAGAAGGTTCACCTAAACCGCTTAAAATCCCTGCCGCCCCTTTTAATACTTCAACCCGTTCGGCAATCACAGGGTCTAAACCTTGATCAATTGAGCCGCTGTAAACATGGGATGAAGAGGTTGTGATTAAGCCGTCAATTTGCACCCCGCTGTCGAGTGCATAACCGCGCACGAATATCTGACTATTTTCAGAGGCATCGCCCACCATAGTGACGCCAGGAGTGTGATTTAACACTGACTCCATAGTGACCAAACCTTTGTCACTGATCATCTCTTCGGTAATCAAAGTGACGCTTTGTGGGGTTTCTTGGAGTGACATAGACAAACCCGTGGCGCTATTCATTGCCGCGCGGGTGTATGTTCCTACCACGTTCAATCTTTCTATCTGTTCTGTATCTTTTTTCTCATCTTGCTTAGGGTCAGTATTGGCTTGAACCGTCAGAGTAAGTGTGCTGAGAAGTACAGGGATCAATGGCGAGCGCCAAGACGTTAAAACAGATAGGGGAGGCATGGTATTTCAATCCTTTCAGGCGATTTCAGATTAAATAATGATTGGTGATCCTGAGTGCAAACAAAGTGTTTAGGTGCAAATGAGAATCGATCGCATGATAGGTTTGTTTAAAATAAATGCAATATGCTCAATGTGTAAATTGTTTAAGCTGGGTTGTAACTTATTGGCGAATAGCTTGTCAGCGAGCTGTGATAAGCCGTCGCAGTGGGATCTGCACTTTTAGCGCATGCCTTACTATAACTCGGTTTCAGGGCATTGACTGGGAACTCAGGCTGTTGTGGTTCGAGTCAATTTAGCCAACAAAAAGGCCACAGTCGTTACTGACTGTGGCCTTTAATCTTTACAATTGAATCGAAATCCAACGGACTTGTTAAGCCTAAAAGTGTGATTTACAGCTTAGGTTTACGCCCGCACTTGGCCTGTGCCTGAGACTAAATACTTCTCAGCGGTCAAGGATTCGAGTCCCATTGGGCCATAGGCATGTAGCTTAGAGGTCGCGATGCCGATTTCTGCTCCAAGGCCGAGTTCGCTGCCGTCGGAGAAGCGCGAAGAGGCATTGACCATTACCACAGAAGCATCGACCGCACGTTGGAAGTGTGCGGCAGTGACTTCGTTTTCGGTGCAAATCACTTCGGTGTGCTGGCTACCAAAACGGGCAATATGTTGGATAGCATGGTCAAAGTGATCGACTTGGCGAATGGCAATTTCGAGATCTAAATACTCTTGGCCGAAATCGTCTTCTTCCATATACGTACAGTTTTCGAAGTAGCCACCGGCTTGAGTACAAGCGTTGATTTTAACCTTATGCTCGGCCAGCGCTTTGGCTACTTTAGGCAGGAATTGCGAGGCAATTTCTTGGTGTACTAATAGGGCTTCGAGGGCATTACATACGCCAGTGCGCTGGGTTTTACCATTGAGCAGTAAGTCCATAGCAATATCCAGATCGGCATCTTTATCGACGTATAAATGACACACGCCTTTAAAATGCTGGATCACTGGGATTTTACTGTTGTCAGTCACAAAGTTAATCAAGCCTTCACCGCCGCGGGGAATGATCACATCGATATAATCTCGTTGCTGCAGCAGTTCTAGCATGAGGGCGCGATCTGGGTCGGGCACTACTGTGATTAACGCCTCGGGCAAGCCGTATTGTTTCAATACGCTTTGCAAAATCGTGGCGATAATTTTACTGCTGTGCAGCGCCTCTTTACCACCGCGCAGGATCACGGCATTGCCGGATTTAAAGCACAGGGCACCCGCATCGGCGGTGACATTGGGGCGCGCTTCATAAATCATACAAACCACGCCCAATGGAACGCGCATCTTACTGATGGATAAACCATTAGGTCGTTGACCAATATAGCGTTCGTTGCCAATGGGATCGGGTAAGGCGGCGATGGTTTCAATGCCTACCGCCATAGCTTCGATACGCTCTGGCGTTAGCGTTAATCGGTCGAGCATGGCTGGGCCGACGTTATCGGCGGTCGCTCTGTGTAAGTCGATTAAATTTGCGCTTTGGATTTCATAGGACTTTTCGCGTAATGAGCGTGCCATATCGAGGAGTACAGTATTTTTAAGCTGTTCGTCAACTTGGGCGAGGATCAGAGCCGCTTTGGCAGCTTCTTGAGATAAATTTTTGATTAAAGTCATATTTACTCCGCTTAGATGTTTACTCGCTTAGTTTTATTCGGCTGATGCTTATTCGAGAATGGCGATGTTTTTCTCGGAAATAATCGGCCCAGTCTTTTGCTGAAATTCACTGGCAAACTCGCGATCGTCTTGGTCTGTGATAAAGCTAAGTAAACAACTGCTGTAATTGGATTTGGCCTTGGCCAATTTAGTGCCATCGTCTTTGCGTACTAAAATGGTGTCACCGACAGAAAAGTCCCCATTGATGGCAACGACATCGTCACTGGTCAATTGCTCGCTATGGATATCAAGGGCGATATTAAAGTCATTTTCAACAATGACTTCGCCTTGAGCCTGCGAGGTATGTGTCATCCAGTGCAAGTGATCCTGCATTGGCTTTTCATCGGGGGTAAATAAGGTTCCTGGGTTTTGGCCCTTCAACAATTGGTTGAATGAGTCGGCATCAAAACCATTGATAATAAAGGTTTCGATCCCGTGGGAAATCGCCTTCTTGGCGGCTTGTATCTTAGTCCGCATTCCCCCCGTACCGACGGCACTGCTAGCGCCGCCCGCCATGGCGTAGATCTCGGCATTAATCTCGGTAACCTGCTTGATAAGCTGTGCATCGGGATATTCATGGGGGTTTTGTGTGTAAAGCCCATTCACATCCGAACAGATAATCAGCGTATCGGCATCGGCCGCCGCGGCGACCATGGCCGAGAGATTATCGTTATCGCCAACTTTGAGCTTGTCGGCGGTGACGGCATCGTTCTCGTTGATGATAGGCAATAGCCCATGTTCGAGTAGGCTGAAAATCGTGTCTTTAATACTGATGTAACGATCTCGATTGCGTAAATCACCGTGGGTTAACAGTAGCTGTGCGGTTGGGAAATCAAATAACTTGTTCCATGTGGCCATCATATCGGCCTGACCCGCTGCTGCCATGGCTTTCTTCACTGTGACGCTCGGTTTATCAACCTCGCCAAAGTGATGCCATCCTGCAGCGACTGAGCCCGAAGAGACCAAGACAACTTGGATCCCTTGGGCACGACAATAAGTAATAAATTGGGCAATGCCGAGTAAGTAGTGACTGCTGCAACCTTGTTTGTGTGGAGCAATCAGGGCACTACCTACCTTAACGACAATGCGTTTCCAGGGTAAGTCAGTCATACCTGCGCGCCTCATCTGTCTTCGGCTAAAACACGGCCAGCCTTATGGAATAATTTAGTGGTTTTGGCACAGGGATCAGTATCGAGTAACGAGACTATCCAAATCACCACACTGCTCACGGCAAAGCCGGGGATCATCTCATACACCACTGTGGTTAAAGCTTTACCGTCAGCAAGTACTGGTGCATAAATCCAAAACAGCACTGTGGCTGCGCCTGACACTATGCCGGCAATCGCGGCTTTGTGGGTTAGGTTAGCTTTATACAAGCTAAACAAGACTAACGGACCGAAGGCTGCACCGAATCCTGCCCATGCATTACTCACCAGTGATAGCACACTGCTAGAGCGGTCAAGCGCCAGTAGACTTGCGACAATTGCCACGCCAGCTACGCCAAAACGTCCCATTTTCACCATGTCTTTTTCGCTAGATTCTTTCTTCGAGATCACGCGATAGATATCTTCCGTTAGCGAGCTTGATGACACTAATAGTTGCGATGAAATAGTGCTCATGATCGCGGCCAGAATTGCGGCTAATAAGAAGCCACTAATGATCGGATGGAACAACAACTCAGAAAACACGATAAAGATGGTTTCAGGATCGGTCAGCTTCATGCCAAATTTATTGGCGTAAGCGATGCCGACAAGGCCAGTTGCCAGTGCACCCACAATGGTCACTGTCATCCAGCCCATACCTATGTGTCTGGCGGTTTTAATGTCAGCGACTGAACGAATTGCCATAAAGCGGACAATAATATGTGGTTGGCCAAAGTAACCGAGTCCCCAAGATAAGCTTGAGATAAGCCCTAACATAGTGACGTTCTGCATGGCATCGGTGAAGTGTGGAATCGATTGATACGCAAAGTTCAGCATAGTGTCAGCGCTGGTAAACTCTTGATATGCCACCACAGGCACTAAGATTAAAGCGACAAACATGATACAGCCTTGGACAAAGTCAGTGAGGCTCACTGCTAAGAATCCGCCCAACAAGGTATAAGAAACCACTACGCCGAGGGTGACGACTAAACCTATGTCGTAGTTCAGGCCAAATGCTGACTCAAATAACTTACCGCCAGCCACTAAACCCGCTGAGGTATACAAGGTAAAGAAGATCACAATGATCACGGCCGAGATAATTCGGATACTGCTGTTGGCATTGCCGAAGCGTTTAGCAAAAAACTCCGGGATAGTGAGGGCGTTATCCGCGACTTCGGTATAGACCCTTAATTTGGGTGCAACGACCAAGTAATTAATTAGAGCACCAATCAATAGTCCAAGTGCGATGTAAATGGTTTCGAAACCAACCAAAAACATTGCGCCGGGAAGACCCATTAGCATCCAGCCACTCATATCAGATGCACCCGCTGAGAGTGCGGTGACCTGTGGGCTCACCTTGCGGCCGCCCAAAATATAGCCGGATACATCGCTGGTGGATTTTTTATAGGCGAATAAGCCAATAGCAAGCATGGCGATAAAGTAAATCGCTAAGGAAACGTAAGCCAGGTAATTCATGGGTTATTTGTCTCCTAACGCTTTGTTATTTTGAATAATACTCGGTTTCAAAATGACAAAGAGATAGGTGCTTAATATTGCGCATAAACACATAAACTGCATTGTTTCCTTGGCGTGTAATCGGGTAAAGCTTGCTACTTGCGAGATAAGATTTTCCTCTGGTGGGTTCTCCGTAGACATAATTGCTCCTTGGTTGATAATTGAATTTATATCACCAATATAGTTAGTGATCTAATTATATTAAGGCATTTTATCGGCCAAATATCAAGCTTCTATTGGATTTAAATGGTTTTGGCGGCGGTGCGAGAGTGGCTTTGGGGGCGGAAAATAGTTTGAGAACTGACTATTTTTCAGAGGTGTTTTTCTGCTCGGCGATACTGTGGGCAGTACGTTCGAAGGTTAAGGTGATGCGTTCAAACATCCCAGTAATCAGAGTGAATTGTTCGTGGGGTAACGGGCATTGCGCCAGCGCTTGTAATAAGGCTTCGCTGCTGATGTTAAACTCTTCTGCGACTTGGCCGTGGGCGCAGGCGATAAATGCCTGACCTAAATTGTGTTGCCAGAGGTTGAGTGCATTTTCTAAGCCTAAGTCTGAGTGCGTATCTGAAATCCCCTGCAACATGCGCCGCATTCGAATCGACACATGGCCTAGATTCAGTGCAGTGAACACCAGATCGGTAAATACCCTCGAACTCTTGCCCGAGCCTTTTTCGTAACTGGCTATCCGCAGCAGTCGATCGCCCATGCGGGCGTTAAACCAAGGCTCAGGATCATCATGCTGCGCGATATGCACTAGATCTTTTTGGATAGATTGCAGCAGACGATATTGCATCAGCCGCTGGCTAGGTTCGGTAATCAATTTAAACAACCAATACAGCACAGTAACGCCAACAAAAATCGCTAAGGCATTGCTGACAGTGTTTTCTATCGCAAATGAAATGGTATTACTGGGCTGTACTAATACCGCAAACGGCACGCAAATCCCGAGCCCATAGGGCAAGGTCGGTCGATTCGCTAAGGCGAGTAGCCCAATAAAAAAGGGGCCTGCGAGCACTAAAATGAGGATTTCGAAATCGCCGCTACTCTCTGCCAGCAAAGGTAAAGCGTAAAACACTGTGAGGGGCACAGCGATAGTGATACCAACAAGAATACGGCGCAAAATCGTGGTTAGCATCGGCAGTGGCTGGCGCGCCATCATGATGGAAAAGACTACAGGCATCAGGATCATCATGAGTACCGCACTCGACCCTGTGCCGATCCACAGCGAAGCCCCAATGACAAATACCGCCATGCTGCGTAGACCGGTCGTAAACCCTATCAGTGGATCTCGGTGAAATTCCATTGGCGGCGCGTTGAGTTGTACCGCAGAATTGCTTGTCAGTACGTTATAACTCTTGAGCACCATGATCAGATCGGCGCTTAACTCCATCGCAACTTTGAGTAAGCGAGTCTCTAATGGGTTTCGGTCGCGGTATTGCATCAGGTTTTGTTGGAGTTGATACCTTAAAGTACGCGCCATTTTGTAGCATTCTTGGTCATCAGTGGATTGCGCCATCAGGGTAAAACTGCTGCGCATATTGGCTAAGGTTTTCGCGAGCGGTTCGCTGACCAGATGGGAATGATTACGTTGTAGTCGGCCAAATATTTGGATTGCCGCCAACAGCGAAAGGGTTTTATTGCAGAGAAAGTTCGCCGCATGGCTCTGCCCGCGTCCTTCGGGGCCTTCATAAATCACTGCGCTGGAGTCGTCACTCAGCGCCGATACTGATTCCATAATAGTGTCGATATGTTCATGGCGACTCGCATGTTCCCCCTGTAAATCGAGTTCTAATGCAAGATAGTTAAGCGTATGATTAATGGTGTTTTTAGCATGCAATTGCAGACTATGTTTTACCTTGGTCGGCCAAAGTAGCGAGCTGACCAAGACGGCGCATATCGCCCCGACGACAATCTCGCTGATCCTCGACTGTGCCACATCGAATATTTTTGCACTATCGGCCGTGCTTGGGCTCGCCATCACAATGAGCACTATCAAGCAGGCTGTCATGCCCGCCATGGCAAAGGCATAGACAAAGTTTTGCTGGCGAACCATGGCCGACAACCCAGAATTTAGCCCTATCCAGCAGGCGAGTAATCCTAAGGCGAGTTCGGGATAGGGCGTAAACCCGTTGAGTATGGCAATCCCCGCGAGCGCGCCGACTAAGGTGCCGCCGATTTGGCATAAGCCCTTTTCGATCACGAGCCCGCTTTCGGGGCGGATTTGCAGAAATACCGCCGACACCAGCGCCCAATATGGCCGTTCTAAATTTAAGAACATGGCCACATATAAGGCGAGCGCCATCGAGATCACGCCTTTAATCGCGAAGATGATGGTTCGTCGGTCAGGAAAAAATAAACTCTTAAGTAACAGCGTCATAATGACTATTTGTCAGTCTGTAGCTGGATGGAAACTGTCATGCCGACGCTCAGCTCTATGTCCTTAGGAATGCTGTCTAGCTGGATATCGACCGGAATACGTTGTGACAATCTCACCCAATTAAAGGTTTGGCCGATTTGCGGCAATAACTGCCCATTAGTGGTGACATTGGTATTGGCAATCGCCTTACCTATGCTGACCACTTTTCCGTGCAAGAAATGGCCGCCACTCATTAGGCTGACATCGGCGTTTTGACCTATGTGAACCAAGGGGATTTTGGTTTCTTCAAAATAGCCTGTGATATAGAGAGAGTCTTGTTTGACCAGCGAAAATACCGAGTTGCCTTTGCTGACATAGTTGCCATTACGCAGGCTTAAATTGATCAGGGTGCCATTTTCAGGGGCGTGAATTTGCGTCCGCGCTAAGTCAATTTTGGCGGTATTCAATTGTGCCTGTGCGAGTTCATAACTGGTTCTTGCCAGTTCGGTATTGATAAAGGCTTCGTCGAAGGTTTCTTTGCTGACTAAGTTGGCGTTGGTCAAACCGATACGGCGTTTGTATTTATGTTTTGCCAGTTCCCATGCCAATTTTTGGCTTTCTGCTTTGGCATTCAATTCGGCAATGGTGGCTTTGTAGCGGGTATCGTCCACTGTGAACAATACATCACCTTTATTAACGACTTGATTGTCTTTTACATTCAGTTGGTTTACCCAACCGGACACATCTGGCGCTATGGTAATTATTTCGGCGCGAACTCGGCCATCGCGGGTCCAAGGAGAATAAAGGTAGTGCGACCATATCCAATGTCCGGCGATACCAGCAATCGTGACCACAATAAGGGTGAGGCTGATACGAAAGATTTTTCCCATGAACAATCAACTCCCAAGCAAGTAAATGACCAAAGCCAGATAGCAGATAAACAGCCCAACTTCGAACCAAGCTGCGCGCCACAGCGTGTGATAGAGCCCAGTTTGATAGAGTACCAAGCGAGTGATGCAGGAAAGCAGAAAAGCTAAGGGGATAAAGATAATTAATGGACTAAATAACAAACCATCGAACGCGAGTTCTTTAAGCATTACGCTATTCATCCCGATAACAGTGGCGCAGCGATAACCGCGCTAGGTGTTTAAAATGCAAAGTACTCAGTCGAGATTATAGGAAAGTCGCGTGAGAGTTAATGGTTTTATACTATCTGTGATCAATTAGGGCCAGCATAAGCTGGCCCTAAATATGATGAAATCAAAGCGAAAATCGCTTCTACCTCATGGTAACAAACTCTTCGGCGCCCGTTGGGTGGATAGCAACGACCGCATCGAAATCGGCCTTAGTTGCACCCATTTTCATGGAGACGCCGAAACCTTGAAGGATTTCGTCCATACCAAAACCAATACCATGAATACCGACGACTTTTTCGTCCTTGCCAGCGCAGACTAGCTTCATCTTACAGGCTTGGCGATGGGCCGTAACGGCTGTGTACATTGAGGTAAACGTCGATGTATACACTTTGACGTTATCGTCGCCGTATTGAGTACGGGCTTCTGGTTCGGTCAAGCCCATAGTGCCGATAGGCGGATGGCTGAATACAACTGTTGGGATCAGGTTGTAATCCATTTTGGCATCTGTCATACCGTTAAATAAACGCTCGGACAACAAACGGCCCGCTTTAACCGCAACAGGAGTGAGCTCTACGCCGCCCGCCATAATGTCGCCGACACAGTAAATCCCTTTGTGAGTCGTATTTTGCTGCTCATCAGTGATGACATAGCCTTTGCTATCTAATTGCACTTCAGTATTTTCTAGGCCGATATTGCCTGTTGCAGGTGAGCGGCCAATTGCCCAAATCAAGCAATCGACTGTAATGCTTTCACCGTTTTCTAAGTTTAATGTCAGGCTGTCATCGGCATTTTTAACCACGGCTTTTGGCACGCTATGGGTGTGCAATGTTGGGCCTTCGGTTGCCATCGCATCGACGAGAGCATCGACTAATATAGGGTCAAAGTTACGCAGCGGCGCATGTTTACGCACTAATAAGTGAGTTTCACTGCCCAGAGCGTGTAACACGCCAGCGACTTCTACGGCGATATAACCCGCGCCAACAACGGCAACGCGCTTAGGTTGCTCGCGCAGGGCGAAGAAACCATCGGAATCGATACCGTATTGCGCGCCAGGAATGTTCGGAATCGTCGGCGCGCCGCCAGTGGCGATAAGGATGTGATCGGCAGTGTAATGTTCGCCGTCCACTTCGATGGTGTTGCCATCCACAAAACGGCCGTAGCCATTTAACAGCGTCACTTTGTTGTTGGCAAAACCACGGTCATAGGCATCGTGAATACGACCAATGTAGGCTTCGCGGTTTTCGACCAAAGTGTTCCAATCGAATTTATTAACAGTGACGTCGAAACCATAATCTTTGGCGTAAAGGTTCATCGCTTCGGCAACATGGGCGCCATACCACATGACTTTTTTGGGTACACAACCTACGTTTACACAGGTGCCACCCACGTGTTTGGCTTCGATGAGTAGAACCTTAGCACCACGCATTGCCGCTCGGTTTGCTGAGGCGATACCGCCGCTGCCTGCGCCTAGGCAGATATAGTCAAAATGTTGAGCCATGAGTTTCTCCGTCTTACTTCAAGGATGAGATGCTTTACAGCAGAATGTCATTGTAGGGGGCTTTGCGGTAACAGACCAGCCTATTGCATCATTAACGTATAAGGCATTGCTTTTAATAAAAATACTCCTAAAGTTGCTTTCAGTTGTTATCGCGTGGCTGTTTCGCGGCGATATTGGCACTTAGAGTGATCGTTTTGAGCTGGGCCTTCTGCACCACATTTTAAACACTGCCACTCTTTTTGGCGGGCGCTGAGTTCGTCGGCTTGATGTTTAGCAGCGTTATCTTGCTTGTCGCCGAGTAGGGACTCTAGCTGATCCATACGTTTATCGAGCCAACGGCAGTTAGGATCATTGGCGACATGTTCACGACTGGCGAGCTGTTGTTTGCGACTGAGTTTTTTACTCTTAGCGGCTTTGTTCGATTGAGTGGCTTTAGTTGATTTATTGGTTTTGGATGGCTCTGCGGGTGTGACAGTGGGGGGCGAATACTCGAATGCACTTTGCACTTGGTTAGGCACATTAATCGGCTTGCCCTCATTGTCGAGCAAAGTGCCTAGGGGCAAAGGCGCGGTTTGTGTCGGTTGCGCTAAGGATTCTAGACTCGGTTCAGGCTCAGATACCTGCTGCGCATTAGTCGAGCTTGTCACTGGGATAAAAAGCAGGAGCAAGGTAATGACAGCGGTTCGGATAAGATAGAAATGATGCGTTAACATTCCCTGTTCCTCGGCAAAATCGATATGAATAGTGAGTCGCTCCGTCGACATTTTGAGTTTAGTTAGTGAGCTTTGTTTTTGCCAAATGTCACGGGATAAATTGACAGAGGAAGGTTGCAATACAGCGCTAGAAACACAGAGCTAAAACGACGTTAAAACGTTATTGCAAAGTGGATGCCTGCATAGGTTTGATCCTGTGAACTCATATCGCCATTGGCTGAGGCTTCTTGCTCAATATCACTCTGGGCAATGCTGTGGCTAATGTGCCCGCTAATATTCATGCTTGGGGTCAGTTGATAATTCGCTTCGAGGCCAAACTGCAGGTTATTACTGCCATCGTGTTCTTCTGTGCGGTATTTAAAATCAAACCCTTGAGTGATATAGGGCGTGAGGCTGAACTGGTCTGTGATATTCCAATAACTGTGCAAACTCACTTCAACAAAGTAGCCTGCCGCTTCTGTGGAATAGACATAACTCACCGATGGTACCAACCAAGCTGTGGCGCTGTAGGCGAGTTCTGCAAATAGCTCGTTATCTTGGCAGCGGCTATTGCTATAGCCTTCAATGCGCTGATATCCCAAATTGGCCTCTAGGTTTTCGGCTAAGTTGAACCCATATTCAAGGCCGATATTCCACTCTGTATAGGCTTGGCTATCACCGCGTCCGACTAAGGCATAAGTGGTTAAGTTGCCGTGTTGAACAGCAGCATTGAGCCAATAAATACCCCCATTTTGCAAGTTATTGCGACCCTGTGAGACATATTTGCTGTCCCAACCTAAATCCAGCGTCACCGCCAAAGGTTCTGTTATCTGGCGGGGTAATATGGTGTTTGAAATACTATCGACTTGTTCTAGGCCCTCATTAGCAACTGCGTTGTGACTAAGGCAGTTGATCCCTAATGTGCAGAGGACGCTGGCGATAAGTTTCACTGAGTGTGTTGCCATATTTTTACTGATTTTGGTCGAGGTACGTTAGTTACGCAGATAATACCTTGCTCACATACAAACATTAATGCGAATTGATTCGATTTGCGATCGAGATTGCAACAATGTGTAGGTAAATAAAACGTAAATCCTAAATGCGAACTAGTTCACTTTTTTTCAGGGGAAATAGGGTTAAGTAAGGCGTTCGAAGGGGACAATCGGTTTTCTCGCCTTGATAAATAGGCCATTAGCCCTTATTTATAACAGATACAGATTGTTGAGGAGTCAATATGAGCAACCCTTTGCTTAGCGGCGCAAAATTACCGCTTTTTTCACAGATTAAACCGGAACATATTCAAGTCGCCGTTGAGCATGCCATTGCTCAGTGCCGCACTAAGATTGATGAAGTGCTGCAGAACCAAGGTCCTTTTACGTGGGACAACTTGGTCGCGCCATTAGAACAGGTTGACGATGAGCTAAGCCAAATTTGGTCGCCCGTTTCTCATATGAATTCAGTGACTAGCACAGATGAGTGGCGTGCCGCCCATGATGCTTGTTTACCTCTTTTATCGGAATACGGTACTTACGTTGGCCAACACCAAGGTTTGTATCAAGCCTATAAAGCGCTGCGAGCATCCAATGAATTTGCACAATTGAGCCAAGCGCAGCAGATGGTGATAGAGCACAGCCTGCGCGACTTTGAACTATCGGGTATTGGTTTAGATGACGCGCAAAAAGTGCGTTATGGCGAGATTGTAAAACGTCTTTCTGAACTCACCAGTGGTTTTTCGAATCAATTACTGGATGCGACGCAAGCTTGGACTAAGTTGATCACTGATGAAGCTGAGCTTGCTGGTTTGCCTGAGTCTGCCAAAGCCGCCGCTAAAGCGATGGCGCAGTCGCGTGAGCTAGAAGGTTGGTTATTTACCTTAGATTTTCCATCTTATCTACCCGTCATGACCTACAGCGAAAACCGCAGTCTTAGGGAAGAATGCTACCGTGCGTTTGTCACTCGCGCTTCAGATCAAGGTCCCAATGCCGGAGAGTTTGATAACAGCCCGCTGATGGACGAAATTCTTGCTTTGCGCCACGAACTCGCATTGTTACTCGGTTTTGACAGTTTTGCTGACAAATCCCTAGCGACGAAAATGGCTGAAACGCCGGCGCAGGTGATGGCATTTTTAAATGAATTAGCGCTGCGCTCAAAGGATCAAGCTAAGGCAGAACTGGCTGAGCTGAGAGCGTTTGCTGAGGCCGAATATGGCGTGACTGAAATGGCCTCTTGGGACTTAAGTTTCTATGCTGAGAAGTTGCAGCAGCATAAGTATGAGATTTCACAGGAAATCCTGCGTCCGTATTTCCCCGAAGATAAAGTGCTCTCGGGGTTGTTCTACACAGTATCGCGTTTGTTCGGCCTTAAAATCCTTGAGCAAAAGGATTTTGACCGATGGCATAAAGACGTGCGTTTCTTCGATATTTTCGACGAAACTGACGAACACAGAGGTAGTTTCTACCTCGATTTATATGCCCGCACAGGTAAACGTGGTGGTGCTTGGATGGATGACTGCCGTGTGCGCCGTCAAACCGCCAATGGATTACAAAAGCCAGTGGCTTATTTGACCTGTAACTTTAATGGTCCGGTCGATGGCAAACCTGCGCTGTTTACCCATGATGAAGTGACAACCCTGTTCCACGAATTTGGCCATGGTATCCACCACATGCTGACCAAAATCGATGTTGCAGGCGTGTCGGGTATCAATGGTGTGCCTTGGGATGCGGTCGAGTTACCAAGTCAATTTATGGAAAACTGGTGTTGGCAGGAAGAAGCATTAGCCGAAATTTCTGGCCACTTCGAAACGGGCGAGCCATTACCTAAAGCCTTGTTAGATAAAATGCTGGCGGCGAAAAACTTCCAGTCTGGCATGATGATGCTGCGCCAACTCGAGTTCTCGTTGTTCGATTTTAGAATGCACCACGAATACGACCCAGCTAAAGGCGCGTGCATTCAAGAAACCTTAGACGAAGTGCGTCGTCAGGTGGCCGTATTAACACCGCCGGATTTTAACCGTTTCCAACATGGATTTGCCCATATTTTTGCGGGCGGTTATGCCGCAGGTTATTACAGCTATAAATGGGCAGAAGTGCTGTCGGCGGATGCGTTTTCTCGCTTCGAAGAGGAAGGTATTTTCAACCCTGAAACGGGTCGTCGTTTCCTGCACAATATCCTCGAAATGGGTGGTTCAGCCGAGCCGATGGACTTGTTCAAACAGTTTATGGGACGCGAGCCGAATATCGATGCCCTGTTAAGACATTCAGGCATTGCTGCATAAGCAATTGTGAGTTTTGATAAATCAGCCCCTTTTAATGGGCTGATTATCTGAGGGTATTTAGCTTAATCGAACGATAAAAAGACGCCCTAGGGCGTCTTTTTTGTGAGCTATATCCCGCTTGCCCTGTGGTATGACCTCTGTTAGCCTGTGGCTCTTATTTCAAGGGCGGCGCGTTATGAATCTGTATTTTCGTTTGTTTTGGTTGTTATTCTGGCGCACGCGCCATTGTCGTAAGATCGATTTTCTAGGGACAAGCCGTATCACTTATCGTGCTTTACCGAGCGATTGCGATATCAATTTCCATCTCACTAATTCTCGCTATCCCGCGTTTATGGATCTGGCGCGGACCTATATGTTGGCTGAGATGGGTCTGCTGAAACGTTTCTTAAAGTTGAAGTGGATGCCGATAGTTAACGCCGCCGAATTTACTTATATTCGCGATATTAAGCCGCTGAAAACTTTTGAGATTGAAACCAAAGTCGTCGGTTGGGATGAAAAATATTTCTATATTGAACAACGCTTTGTGAGCGAACGTGGCCTACATTGTATCGTGCATGTGCGCGGTGTGTTTGTGTGCAAAGGTAAGCAAGTGCCGTTAGATGTACTAGTGAAAGAGGCGGGTTATACCGATCCTGCACCTGAGTTGCCGCCAGAAGTCGTGAAGTGGAAAGCGTTTTTGCAGTTGAAGAAAGAACGCAATATGTGATTGTGTTGAGGCATGACTTACTCGCTAAGGTATGCCTCTTATTCCTGCCGTTTCCTCCATCTCAGCCAGTAACACCTCTTCTTGTACTAACATCCAAGCGCCACGCAGTTGTGCCTGCTGCCAATAGCGCACGATTTCATCTAAATCCAACAGGTTTAGATGTTGGAAGCTATAGCTTAAACAAGGGATGAGTGCACAGTCGGCTAAGGTAAAACTGTCGCCACAGACCCAATGATGTTGTGTGAGTTGCGCGTCTAAGCGTTGAAACTGTGTCAGTAGTTGCTTCTCTAATTGTTTGATTTCGAATTCATTGCTGTCTTCTATGTGCTTTAACTTTTCTAATTGAAATAATGGGTTGTTAATATCATTGTCTATGATGCGATCGAACAAACGTACCTGTAAGTTGCGTTGTGGTTCTTGTGGCAGCAGCTGGGTACTGTTTTCAAAATGCCTATCTAAGTACTCGATAATAATGCTGGATTCGGGTATCAGCTGTTCATTTTGGGCTTTAAGCAGGGGGATTCGCGCTTGCGGATAACGTTGGTGAAATTCCTTGCGGGACAAAGGGTCGCGTAGATCTATGATTCTGGGGTAGAAGTTGGCCTGCTTTTCATAAAGTGCGATGAGCACTTTCTGTGAATAGCGTGATAACGGGTGATAAAAAAGCTCCATAGGCACTCACTCCAAACCCAGTCTTTTACGGACTTTACGTTTTAACTTTAGTCGTAATTGAAGCGCTTGCTGTAAGAGTTTTCTTAAAAAATGCTGGAATAAACACAATTTTTCTTGGCAAAGCCAAGTGATCCATCAGGGGTAAAAATAGGTATTATGAGCCCATATAGGAAGTGTCGGGATTTAATCATTTTAAAGGTAATAATATGAGCCAGTTAGAGCGTTTTTCATCTATTTATGCCAGAGCCAGTGAGCGCAAAGGCGGACCTGCTGGACTCGAAGCCTTATTGTCTGGTTGCCTGTCTGATGATGAAATTCGCCAATATCGGGATGCTGAATTATTGTCGGCGATGAGCCGTCAGGTGTTTCAAAGTGGTTTTGTATGGCGGGTGGTTGTGAACAAATGGCCCGAGTATGAGAAGTCTTTCTTTGGGTTCGAACCGCATAAAGTATTAATGTTATCGCCTGAGCAAATTCAAGCGCGGGCAAGTGATGCGACCTTGATTCGCCATCTTAAAAAGACTCAAGCCATTTATGATAATGCTCTGATGATCCACGATGTTGCTCGCGAACATGGCAGCTTGGCGCAGCTGATCGCCGCTTGGCCGACGCAGGATATTATCGGGTTGTGGGCATTTTTAAAGAAACGAGGTACTCGATTGGGCGGGAATACGGGTCCCTATTTTCTGCGCGGTATTGGCAAAGATACTTTTTTGTTAACCGATGATGTACAAGGTTATTTTAAAGCACATAAGTTAGTCGATGCGGGCTTTTCATCACAAACGGCGCTTAAGCAAGTGCAAGCCGTATTTAATCAGTGGCAACAGGAGTCGGGTCGTTGTTTGGCTGATATCAGCCGTATTTTGGCTTGCAGCGTGGGCGATAATCGAATTTAGTCCTGTTAAGTTGTGATTGAAGATGAACAAATTAGTTTTAATAGACAAATATTGCTTTGCTAGCAATATTTGTCATTACAGAAGCATTATTTGTGGGAGTCTGAGTTTCATTTAATGGGGTATTAATCTGAATTTCGGGTTTGCTCCGTTTTGGGGTAACCACTAAAATAGCCCGCTAGCTATTATTTGTGACTGTTTAATTGTGTGGCGTTACCTCATAACGCTGGCGCTGCCTTTTAGCCGTGCACAAATAGTAGATGTAATAAACTGCACAGCAATCCGCTATCGGATGTATTCATGTTTTTACGCACAAGCAGTCTGAAGCCAGCTCTTTGCTTACTCTCTTTCGGTATTGTCAGTCTTGATAGGGTCGTTTTTAACGACTTGATGCTGAGAGTGGCCTGAGTAAAAACAAGCGCGCTGCGTTTTCGTCTCTATGTACAAATTATTGCAACAAGTGACGGTTAAGCTAACGTCATTGAGCTGTGGGCCTTGGCCTGCGGCAAGTCTAGAATATGAACAGATTTGCAACATATTCAATATGGAGTAGGCTTATTGGGTGTTTTACGGCATATCTCCCTAACAATGCCACTCAAAGTTAACCGATTTTTTAAATCGAATAACAATTCGATGAATATAGTAATGCTGAATGAGTGAAAATTTTCATTAGTTTACAATTTAGTTTCGTTATCTTCCTTGTTGATTCATATAGGCTATGAGATAAATAACGGATTTGATTTTAGTTACAATTACGGCTCGTGTCAGCGCAATAAGTGTACTGGTATGTGGGCAGTTAATATTTGAAGGAGTTCTCATGCGGCAGACAATTAAACTTGCCTCAGTTATAAGCGTGGCGTTATGGATGGCAGCTTGCAGCCCTCAAGAAGAGAGCGCTCAGGCGGGTGCTGGTCCACGTAGTATGGAAGTGGGAATCCTTAATGTTGTTGCCCAGCCACAAGTGATTCAGGTGGAATTACCAGGACGCAGTAAAGCTTTCCTCGAGGCTGAAGTTCGTCCACAGGTTAACGGTATTATCACTAAGCGTAGTTTTGTTGAAGGTGGCAATGTGAAACAAGGTGAATCCTTGTATCAGATTGACTCTTCAACTTATAAAGCTGCTTTAGTGAGTGCCAATGCTGATTTAGCCAGAGCGAATGCGGGCTTAGCCTCAGCAAAAGCTAAGGCGGCACGTTATCAGCAATTGGTAAAAACCAACGCCATCAGTAAGCAAGAGTTCGATGAAGCTGAAGCGGCTTATAAAGAAGCATTGGCAAATGTTACCGTGGCTGAAGCTGCGATTAACACCGCTAAAATCAACCTGCAATATACTGAAGTATTAGCACCTATCTCTGGTCGTATCGGTAAATCGAGTGTGACTGCGGGTGCGTTAGTCACTGCCAACCAGAGCCAAACGCTGGCGACGATTCAACAACTTGATCCTATCAATGTGGATATCGCGCAATCGAGTGCTCAGTTGTTACGTCTTAAAGCTAAGTTGCAGCAAGGTAAACTACAAGCTTCAGAAAATGCAGACGTGAAATTATTGCTTGAAGATGGTACTCAATATAGTCATCCGGGTAAGTTGCAGTTCGCTGAAGTGAGCGTGGATCCAAACACTGGCTCCGTTATTCTGCGCGCAGAATTCCCTAACCCTGAAGGTATCTTGTTACCTGGCATGTATGTTCGCGCTATGTTAAATGCGGGCACTGATCCACAGGCTATCTTGGTTCCACAAAAAGCGATTACGCGTAACTCTAAGGGTGAAGCTGTGGCTATGGTGGTGAATGACCAAGGTTTAGTCGAAGCGAAAACAGTGACGACCGCAGAAGTGATTAACAACCAATGGCGAGTCACTTCTGGTTTAACTGTGGGCGACAAGTTGATTGTGGAAGGATTACAGAAAGTTCGTCCCGGCGCTCCAGTAACCACCAAAGTTATTTCTGAAACGCAAGCACAATAGGGCATAGCTATGGCACGTTTTTTTATTGATCGCCCCATCTTTGCGTGGGTGATCTCCTTGATTATTATGCTGGCGGGGATCCTCTCGATCCGCTCGCTGCCAGTGTCCCAATATCCTAACATTGCACCACCGACCGTGGTGATCAGTGCTAACTATCCTGGCGCTTCCGCTAAGATTGTTGAAGATTCTGTGACTCAGGTGATTGAGCAACGTATGACGGGTATCGATCACCTCCGTTATATCGCCTCAGCCAGTGACAGTTTTGGTAATGCTGAGATCACTTTAACCTTTAACGCTGAAGCCGATCCGGATATTGCACAGGTTCAAGTACAGAACAAGTTACAGGGCGCTATGACCCTGTTACCGCAAGAGGTGCAGGCACAAGGGGTTAACGTTAACAAGTCGAGTTCAGGCTTCTTAATGGTATTAGGCTTCGTATCGACCGATGGTTCGTTAGATAAAGGCGATATCGCCGACTATGTTGGTGCGAACATTCAAGATCCTATGAGTCGCGTACCTGGCGTAGGTGAAATTCAGTTGTTTGGTGCCCAATATGCGATGCGTATATGGCTAGATCCGTTGAAATTGACTCAATACAACTTGACCAGTTTAGACGTTATCGCAGCGATTCGTTCTCAAAACGCTCAAGTTTCAGCTGGACAGTTAGGTGGCGCGCCCTCTGTGGCAGGCCAAGAGTTGAACGCAACGGTATCGGCTCAAAGCCGCTTACAAACGGCAGAAGAGTTCCGTAAAATTATCCTTAAATCGGATATTTCAGGCGCAAACGTCTTCCTAAGCGATGTGGCACGGGTTGAATTAGGTTCTGAAAGTTATGCTGTGGTGTCACTGTATAACGGTCAACCTGCGACAGGGTTAGCGATTAAGCTGGCAACGGGTGCTAACGCGCTTGATACTGCTGAAGCTGTTCGTGAAAAAATTGCTGAGATGAAACCTTTCTTCCCGCAAGGGCTAGAAGTTGTTTATCCATACGATACAACGCCTTTCGTTGAAAAATCGATAGAAGGTGTAGTGCATACCCTGCTTGAAGCTATTGTACTAGTGTTCATCATCATGTACCTCTTCTTGCAAAATTTCCGTGCAACTTTGATCCCGACTATTGCAGTACCTGTGGTATTGCTGGGAACCTTTGCGATTCTGTCGTTAGCGGGTTTCTCGATTAACACTTTAACCATGTTTGCTATGGTGCTCGCCATTGGTTTGCTGGTGGACGATGCGATTGTGGTGGTGGAAAACGTCGAGCGGGTAATGGCCGAGGAGGGCTTAAGTCCACTGGAAGCGACGCGTAAGTCGATGGATCAAATTACTGGTGCTTTAGTCGGTATCGGTCTGACCCTCTCCGCAGTGTTTGTCCCTATGGCATTTATGTCAGGTTCAACGGGGGTTATTTATCGTCAGTTCTCTATCACTATCGTATCTGCGATGGCGTTGTCTGTTCTAGTTGCTTTGATTTTAACTCCTGCACTTTGTGCGACTATGCTCAAACCGATTAAGAAGGGCCATGCTCATATCGAAACTGGCTTCTTTGGTTGGTTTAACCGTAGTTTCGATAAACTGACTAATCGTTATGAGTCGAGCGTTGCTGGGATCATCAAGCGCGGCTTTAGAGTGATGGCGATTTACGTTGTGCTGGTTATTGCAGTGGGTTGGATCTTTATCCGTATGCCTACGGCTTTCTTACCAGATGAAGACCAAGGTATTTTGTTCACGCAAGCCATTTTGCCGACTAACTCAACTCAAGAAAGCACCTTAAAAGTATTGGAGAAAGTGTCTGATCACTTTATGGCTGAGGAGGGAGTGAGATCGGTGTTTAGCGTGGCGGGCTTCAGTTTTGCGGGTCAAGGGCAAAACATGGGTATCGCCTTCGTTGGTTTGAAGGATTGGTCTGAGCGTGAAGCGTCTGGTATGGATGTGAAGTCTATTGCTGGTCGCGCTATGGGTGTGTTCGGTCAGATGAAAGATGCCTTAGTATTTGCCTTCGTACCGCCTGCGGTAATCGAGTTGGGGACGGCGAACGGTTTCGACATGTACCTGCAGGATAAGAACGGCCAAGGCCACGAGAAGTTAGTGGCGGCACGTAATCAACTGCTTGGTATGGCGGCACAGAATCCAAATCTGGTGGGTGTGCGTCCAAACGGTCAAGAAGATGCGCCAATTTATCAATTACATGTAGATCACGCTAAGTTGAGCGCGTTAGGCATTGAAATCACTAATGTGAACAATGTGCTTGCAACGGCTTGGGGTGGTTCTTATGTGAATGACTTTATTGACCGCGGCCGCGTGAAGAAAGTATATGTGCAAGGTGATGCCCAGTATCGTATGCAACCGGGAGATTTAGATTCTTGGTACGTGCGCAATAACAAGGGTGACATGGTGCCATTCTCTGCGTTTGCCACTGGTGCATGGGAATACGGTTCTCCACGTTTAGAACGCTTTAACGGCTTACCATCGATGAACATTCAAGGTGCCACGGCTCCTGGTTTCAGTACCGGTGCAGCTATGACAATTATGGAAGACTTAGCCAAGCAGCTTCCTCCTGGTTTTGGTGTCGCGTGGAACGGTCTATCGTATGAAGAACGTCTATCGGGTAACCAAGCGCCAGCGCTGTATGCTCTGTCGATCTTAGTGGTCTTCTTAGTATTGGCAGCACTCTATGAAAGCTGGTCGGTACCCTTTGCAGTTGTGCTCGTGGTTCCGCTCGGGATCATCGGTGCCTTGATTGCAATGAATGGTCGCGGCTTGCCAAACGACGTGTTCTTCCAAGTGGGGCTGTTAACCACAGTAGGGTTAGCGACTAAGAACGCCATCTTGATTGTGGAATTCGCTAAAGAGTTCTATGAGAAAGGTTCAGGCTTAGTTGAGGCGACCTTACATGCGGTGCGTGTGCGTCTTCGCCCCATCTTAATGACGTCTCTAGCCTTTGGTCTGGGTGTTGTGCCGTTAGCTATCAGTACCGGTGTAGGCTCTGGTAGTCAAAACGCCATTGGTACAGGTGTACTCGGCGGTATGATGAGCTCGACTTTCCTAGGGATATTCTTCGTACCATTATTCTTCGTGATAGTGGAGCGTCTCTTCAGTAAGCGCGAGAAGAAAGGTAAAGAACAGAAGCCAAACTCAGCTGAATAAGCTCGATCGTTTCTAAACTTCTAAACTAAAGCCCTGCAATTGCAGGGCTTTTTGTTATTTTAATGCTGTTAGTTATAAAGATGGATAGGCACTGTGCGCGAGTTCTGGCATATTGCGCTGAGGCAGTTAAGAGGACGAAACATGGATGATGCTGCGTTGGAATTGCAAAAACTAGATGCACTCATTGCTAAAGGTAAGATGTACGTCATTTTGGTCTTTGGCGTATTTTTCTGGGGTATGCTGACGTCCCTCGTGGTCGCCTTAATACATTATTTTATCTCGGGCGATCCATTCTGGGCGGAACTGCAAAGAGCGCTCTATATTTATCCCATTGGCGGTATTTTATTTGGTTGGTTTGTGTGGGTGCAGATTAATCGTAAGCGAGATAAACTTCGCGCCCAATAGTATCAATAGTTCTGGTTAAGCTGAGTGTAGGAGTGACATGGTGTTTTCGTGGGGTAATCTTGCCACTAAGCAACTTATCGTGGGAATGGTATGCCATGGCATAGCGCTGGCATTTTTGGCCTATGGCGTTTATGCATTTTACTTGCAGGAGCTTGTACTACCAGAGTTAACTCGCTGTGTCGGTGCTGCAGTGTTATTTGTGGGCATGGGGCTAGCCCCTCAATTATTTTTTATGTCAGTGAGCCAGATAGTATCGCAAGCTGAGGACACGACATTAAAATCTACCCTACAGACCTATGTGTTTAATCTAGGTATTTTTTTGATGATCTGCAGTCTGTTAATGGAATGGCTATACGAGTAAAGTTATCGAATAAAGAAAGGGCGTCGACTTTATCATCGACGCCCTTTTTATTGCGGTTAAGGCGTGTAGTAAGTCGCGGCTCCCGGCCCAACGGGCAGACCAAAGCCAAATACCCACAGGAAGAAGAACGCTGTCCAACCCACGAAAAACACGAGCGAGTACGGCAGCATAGTGGCGATCAGCGTACCTATCCCTAGGTTTTTCTGGTAACGACAGGCAACCGCTAAGATCAAACCAAAGTAGCTCATCATAGGTGTGATTAAGTTAGTCACCGAATCCCCAATACGGTACGCCGCTTGAATCGTTTCGGGCGCATAACCAACCAGCATCAGCATAGGCACAAAAATAGGAGCGGTAATGGCCCACTGGGCCGAGGCACTGCCAAGCATCAAGTTGATAATGCCGCAGAGCATAATAAAGAACAAAAATACGATCGGGCCCGTCAAGCCAATGGATTGCAGAGCATCGGCACCTAACACCGCCAATACTGCACCTAAATTACTCCAGTTGAAGAAGGCGACAAACTGCGCGGCGAAAAAGACGAGGACGATATACATGCCCATAGTGCTCATGCTGTGGGACATGGCATTGATGACATCTTTATCATTTTTGATGCTGCCCACGACTTTGCCGTAAATAAAGCCAGGTATGGCAAAACAGATAAAGATAAAGGCGACTATGCCCTTGAGGAATGGCGAACCTGAGATGAGACCGGTTTCAGGATGGCGCAGCGGTGCGCCTTCTGGTACGACTGAAATCGCTAAAATAACCGCGAGCACTAACATAGATAACCCAGCCCATTTTAAGCCGCGTTTCTCAATAGCACTGATGCTCTCCATCGATTGCAGTACGGTTTCGTCTGCATCATCATCTTGGTATTGACCTAACTTAGGTTCGACGATTTTTTCTGTGACAAAGGCGCCAAGGAAAGTGATCACAAAGGTGGAGACAAACATGAAGTACCAGTTTACTTCTGGGCCGACGTTGTATTGAGGATCTATCATGCGCGCCGCAGCTTCGGTAATGCCCGATAGCAAGGGATCGACAGTACCAAGCAATAAGTTAGCGCTATAACCTCCTGAAACCCCGGCAAAAGCGGCAGCTAAACCTGCAAGTGGATGGCGGCCAAGGGAGTGGAAAATCATCGCCGCCATAGGGATAAGTACCACATAGCCAAGCTCGGCAGCGGTGTTGGACATTATGCCGGCAAATACTATGGTCACAGTGACTAATCGTTTAGAGGCGCCCATGACTAAAGCACGCATAGCCGCAGATAATAAGCCAGAGCGTTCGGCAATCCCGACGCCGAGTAGCGCCACGAGCACAGTGCCGAGCGGCGTAAAGCCAGTAAAGTTGGTCACTAGATGCGAGACTATCATCCGCAAACCTTCGGCGTTCATCAGGCTCACCACATGGATTAAACCGTCGGCACTGCGGCCGTGTGAGCCAATAGGTCTAGGATCGACTACGGTTAACCCAAAGTAGCCCGCAATACCTGAAATAATGATCACTGCAACACAGAACAGTGCGAATAAGGTGATTGGATGGGGCAGCAGATTGCCTAAGCGTTCAACAATATTGAGAAAACGTACAAACCAACCACTAGAGCTGATATCGCCCTGTTGTGGATTGGGTTCAGAAGCTTTTTTTGGGGGAATATCGCCGGAATTAAAACTCATCGTCCTTCCTTTATGTCGACCTTTACGCAGCGCAATATTTGGACCCTATAACAGACTCGAGACATTGCCGACGGCCGATTGTGGATGACGTGGCTGAGGGGATAACTCTAGGTGCAAGACTCGGAGTGAAAGCTAAGGTAAAAGTTAAAAAATTAGCGGCAAAGTATGATTGTTAAGTTTTAATTGAAACTTAAATGTTGCTATTGACTGCGTTGAGGCGAGGAGGGCTAAAATTAGGATAAAAAAATGGACTCTCGAGGAGTCCAGTATTCACGAGCAAAATTGGATGCTCTAATGTTGTGCCATATCACTATAGACGTTGTTTGCTGTATCGGAGCTGAATATCGATAAATTTATAGTTTAAATGCTGTTTTTTATGCAGATGATCACTTTTCATCGTTGAATATGGCCAGTTTCATTGATGATTGCTCGTTAGATGACATCGCCAGCTCTGACCAGCGAGTAATTTCATTGTCTTAATCAGCCTGCAGGTGAAATTTTCACTCATTTATGGTTAGCTGTATCCTATTAACAAGAATAAGAAACCTAAGGATGGAAGATGGAAAAATTGTTATTGGGATTAACGCTGATTTTTATCGTGACCTATCTTTGGTACGTCAGCCTAGTCAAAAAGCGCAATACAGCGCTTGAAGCCTTGTCGGGTATCGATGTACAGCTGACCAAGCGTGCCGACCTTGTGCCTAATATTCTAAAAATTGCTAAACGATTTATGGAGCATGAAAAGTCACTGCTCACTGAAATCACCGAATTACGCACTCAGCTCAGCAATAATTACAACAAGGCCGATCCGAGTGCCGTTAAAGAGCATTTAGTTCAGGCCGAGCGGTTGAACGACAAAATGAGTACCTTGATGGTGAATGTGGAGAACTATCCTGAGCTCAAGTCCGACAACACTATGTTGCAGGCGATGCAGACCTATAACGAGGTCGAAGCACATATCTCAGCTGCGAGGCGTTTTTACAACTCGGCAGTTTCCGAGCTTAATACTGCGGTAGAAATCTTCCCCGGCTCGATTATCGCTTCTATGGCGAGTATTAAAGTGATGCCATTCTATGAGGTGAGCGAAGCGGCAAAAGCGCCCGTAGATGCGGCCGAATACTTGTAAGCTTAGCTGTGCAGGGTGAGTTATTACCCTGCACAGCTATGACATCAATATGAATATCATCACTTTTATTTTAGGTAGCCCGATTCGGACTTATCGGGGGCCTGTTGGTTTGACTGCGGATTTGGACGAACTACCTCAACTCGAAGCCTATTACGAAGAACATATCGCTCCAATCAGTCGCAAATATGAAACTAAGCGTGTGGCTTGCCTTAAGGCGGCGCGTAAACGTTTGTATTTGAGTTTGATGATAGTGCTTGGGCTGAGCTTGCTCACCGTTATTGGCTACTACAGCGGTGGCGCTTATTTCCCGCCTTTGCCATTGCTTGCCTTAGTCGGATTAAGCTGGTGGAGCTTTGCTCCGACTCGTGAGTTTAAGCATTTGGTTCAAAATGATATTTATCCGCTGATGTTTAAATATTTCGGCGATGATTTTATTTATAGCCGCGAAATGCGCCTCGACATGAATCGACTCGTTGCGGCTAAAGTATTACCGCGATACGACAAAGTCAGCTTCGGTGACTATATACAAGGCTGCTATAAGGGCGTTGAGTTGGCGGTTAATGAGCTTACCCTGACCAAGAATGTGCAAGTCGAAGAGCTGGATGTCAGTACCAGCAGGCGCAGAACTGTGACCCGCACGGAAACCCAGTTTCGTGGCTTAGTGGTTGAGCTGAGTAGCCATAAAGCGTTTATGGGTCATACTGTGGTGCTGAGGGATCGCGGTGGTGTAGCAAATTTCCTGTCCGACAGCCATGCGGGACTGGTACGAGTCAAACTTGAAGATCCGCAATTTGAAAAAGAGTTCGACGTGTTTTCAACGGATCAAATCGAGTCACGTTATTTGCTCAATACGGCATTTATGGAGCGCTTACAGGAGCTTGCCAAACATTTCGATGGCAATATTCAATGTGCATTTTTTCGCAATAAATTGACTTTGTTCCTACCGAATCGCAGAACGCATTTTCAAATGCAGTCCATTTTTCATGGCGCAACCTTTTCAGTAGAATTTAGTCAGATAAACCGAGAAATGAAGCAACTCTTTGCTATTATTGAAGTACTTAAACTTAATCAGTACACGGGACTTTGATGTTGCTTACTCGCTCAGCGCTTGCTCGTACACTGACTTTTGCAGCCTTTTCATTGCCCTGCAGATTTGAGGCGCTAGGCCTGTGCTTATTATTGATATCGAGTTTGATAATAAATGCAAATGCTGAGGAGACGCGCGAAAAAGCTAAGCCGCGTATTGTGGCGCGGTACTCACAGAGCGGCATAGTGAGTAGTGAAGGTCTAGAAAAACTCAAAATTTATCAATACCAACAAGCTAATGGTGTCACCGTATTTACCGACAAAGCCCCCGCAAATAACCAATATCAAATTTTGTTATATGACTGTTTTGCCTGTCGTCCCGATTCGACCATAGACTGGAATGGTATTCGGCTATTTACCGCTAATTATGACGCCCTGATCTCCCATGCAGCCCATAAGCATCAACTTGATCCCGCCTTAATTCGCGCTGTGATCCACGCGGAATCAGCCTTTAATGCGCGTGCACTTTCGCGAACTGGTGCCATGGGATTAATGCAATTGATGCCAGAAACAGCAAAAGAGATGGGGGTGGCAAATGCATTTTTGCCCGAAGAGAATATCTTAGGTGGCAGTAAGTATTTGGCACAAATGCTAAAACAGTTCAATGGTGATGTCGCATTGGCCTGCGCGGCTTATAATGCGGGGCCGACTACCGTGGTTCAGTACAATGGCATTCCGCCTTATCCTGAAACCCAAGCCTATGTTGAGCGTGTGAAAATTTTATTGAAGCGTTACCGCGAGCAGAAGGACGTTTAGTTACCGCATTGATAAGCTGAAATGAAGTGGCGAAAATCCGGAGATCATCGCCGCCATTTGAGTCGAAGGTTACTCGCCGACTTCCCATTTTACAGTAATGTTACCGTCCACTTGTCCAAGTGTTTTACCCAAGTAATCCATTAATTCAGTTGCGATTTCGTCTAACTGCCAAGGTGGATTGATGATCCATAATCCTGCCGCAGTCATGCCAAATTCATCTGAATCGGGCTTAATGGCTTGTTCAATTCTCAGCTGACGTTTAATGCCACTGTTGGCGAGGCGCGATAACATACCTTCGGTCTGAGCGCGATTTACGACTGGATACCACAGGATAAACACACCCGTAGCAAAACGCTTGTGCGCTTTTATCAGGGTTTCGGCCACATCTTGGTAGTCGGTTTTCATCTCGTAGCTAGGATCTACTAGCACCAGAGCACGACGCTCTAATGGTGGTACTGCGGCGATAAGGCCTTTTAAGCCATCACCTTTGATCACTTTAACTTGTCTGTCTTCGCAGAAATAATCATCCAATAACACATAATCAGTGCTGTGCAGCTCGTGCAAGACCATGCGATCTTTAGGCCCTAGCTCCATGTCGATAATGGCGGGTGAACCTGGGTAGAAGTTTAGTTCGTCTGGATTTTCTTCATTAAAATGGCGCACGGCGGCGACATAGTCCTGCAGTGATTGTGGTAGGTCAGTTTTATCCCAAAGCTTAGCTACACCTTCGAGGTATTCACCTGTTTTCTGTGCAAATTCATCGCTTAAAGCATAACCACCCGCACCTGCGTGGGTATCGATATACACGAGTGGTTTGTCTTTTTTGTGCATCAGCTGCAAGGTTTGTAGCAAGATGGCGTGTTTCAACACATCGGCATAATTGCCAGCGTGATAACCATGGCGGTAACTTAACATGGGGGATCCTAGTAATTTGCAAACATAGCAAAGAGAGGCAAATGCCAGTCGCCAATTATACCTGCGATGCTTCTAGGCGTAAATTTAATGCCTCAGTTGGCGCTCTTTTTATTGGCAAACCAATGTGTGGGGGTTTGCATTTGAAAGGTTTTCAGCCAGAGATTCGCTGGTGCGGGTTTACCGAATAAATAACCTTGAAATTGTTCGCATCCTAGCGCAGTGAGTTGCAATAACTGGGCTTCGGTTTCGATACCTTCGGCAATGACGTTGAGTTTTAAGCTCTTGGCTAACAGGATGGCAGCGTTAACAATTTGGGTATGGCGTTCACTAATGCCCATTTGACTGACAAAGTAACGGTCGATTTTAATTGTGTCGGCACTGATATCAATGAGCTGGCTTAATGACGCATGGCCAGTGCCAAAATCGTCAATGGCGATAGAAACCCCCATGCGAGCTAAGGTGTTTAGGCGTCGGCCTGTTTCTTTATGGGTTGAAAATACAGAGGTTTCAGTAATTTCAATTTCCAACAATGGGATGAGTTCAGGATGATTCATATAGGTTTGGATTAACACTTTAAAGAAGCGATCCGACAGAATATCTTGCCCTGATAAATTAAAGGCTATCCTAACCAGAGGCACATTCTTAGGCCAAGAACGGATCAGTTGTAGTAATTGCCTGAAGACTTTTATCGCAAAAATCGCCTGCAATTGAGATGACTCTATGATGGGGATAAAAGTGTTCGGCATGATCATAGTGCCGTCTTCGTCAAACATTCTGGCTAGCGCTTCAAAGCTAGTAATGTGGCCATTGGCCATCACTTTAGGTTGCAGCCACATTTCAAGGCGGTTGTGTTTCAGCGCGTCACGGATTCTGGCTTTTTGCGATGAAGCTTCGAGAAGATTGTTAATCAAACCAATGTAATACACCATCACTGGGCTAGCTTGGGTGGTTTGTTTTATGGCAATTAAACATTGCTCCGCGGCTTGCTGCGGTGAGGCTTTATTACCTGAGCTGCAACCGACTCTGCACTCGAGATGATATTCAGTCTGTTGTTCTTGCTTAAGTTGTAGGTTTGTTGGAATACGCTCGCGTAATTGTAGCGCTAGGTTTTCAGGGGAGATAAGCGGCAGGCTAGTAAACTCGAGTGCAAACGATGCTCCTCTAAATCGGTATATTTTTGCGATATGACCAAAGCGATTTTTGAGTTCAATAGCAAAGGCTTTTAGGATGGCATCTCCGACGCTGATACCGAAAGCAGCATTAATTTGGCTAAGATTATCAATTTTGATTAAGGCTACGGTCATTTCCTGATGGATCAAGCTTGGCGCTGGGTTATACCAGTGATTTTCGTTGGGTAATCCCGTCACTAAATCATAGAAATGCGTGCTGATGTGGTGCTTTTTAAGTCTACTCAGCTCAATCGCATGGTTTGCCTGTTCTGTGACATCGTGGCAGTGAAACAACAAAGTATCATGGTGCTGTAATGAGGCTTTTTGCAGCAGATATTTAGTGCTGTTATTGTTCTTTAAATGGGTCGGAAACGACGCCGCCAGTAAATTCGTGCTGGTATCTTCGGTAAGTTCAAAAATGTCACATAGGCGAGTGCGGTTTAGTGTGACTTCTCCAGCGATTTCCCTCGCGGCATTATTCAGGTTGAGAATGACTCCATCCTCATTGCAGAAGAAAGAGGCTGTACCATTATTTTCAAAGATTTCAGCATATTGATCTAATGTATGTTGCAGTGCATTTTGATGCTGGATCATTTGCTGTGCATGGATTTTCTGGGTTTTTAGCAGGCGCATCGCCGACAACGGGATGCAGATATTAAAAAACATAAACAGCAAACCGTTTAGATAAGCGTGGGTCGCAGGTAGGCTGATATCAATATCGATAATGGGAGGCAGGTTTTGGTTACGCAGTAGCAGTAAAAAAGGCAATACGTTGAAACACATCATAATAAAAGCGACTTTTCTGCCAAACAGGAAAAGCGCCATCAAGGGCAAGGTATATAAGAAAGTAATACCTACCTGCGATAAGTTAAAGTCAGGGATAAACAACAGCATAGATAAACAGGCTGCAATAACCATCGCCAGCAGGCTGATAGAGCTGACGAGTAAATATTTGCGCGTAAACCATAAAGACAGGAATAGTACGGTTAAAAAACTGACCGTAATGCTGATAATGAAAGTGAGGTTTAACTCATACGCAATTAAAGAGCTATGCAGCACTATACTAGTGGTCAAGATGGCACCACTGAGCAGAATAATCCGCAATAAGCTGGTTTTTAATATCGTTTTGTCAGGATTTAAAAAATCTTGCTCCCTGATAAACAAAAAACCTTTTAGCCATTGAAGCAAAAAAAGTCCTTATCCCGTACGGAAGTCACGCAGGTTGGCTGGGGACGTAACATATAACATAAATCACTAAACTGTTATACAAATAGATTGCTGCCTTTATAAATCAGTATATTACAGTGTGATGCTTGTTTGAATTTTTAAGGGCGTACTGAGACAAATTGGCTAAGACAGTGATGAGCTTGGTGATGTGTTTTGCTTACTAGCATATTCATAAACGAGATTTTTAGGCATAATGGCCATCATTTTCGTTGGTTAGAAGACAGCCTGTGACCCCGATTTTTTTCAATCAGCAATACCCAACACTTGTGGATATTTGTGCACGTTGGCAACTCGTCTACGATGCGAATGCGACCTTCGAATTGCGTTTTGAATCAGATACTTTATCACTGCATAAACGCGATGAGCCTAAGCTCGATGGTATAGTGGTGGATTTTGTGACTGGCGCCGTCGCCCATAGACGTAAGTTCGGTGGCGGTCGCGGCCAATCTATCGCTAAAGCGGTGGGATTAAAGCAAGGGGTAACACCGAGTGTTGTCGATGGCACTGCGGGTTTAGGGCGTGATGCGTTTGTGCTCGCAAGCCTTGGTTGCACTGTAACTATGGTTGAACGTCATCCTGTGGTTGCCGCATTACTTGAAGATGGCTTACGCCGTGCTTATCAAGATGCTGAAATCGGTGATTGGATGCGTGAGCGGATGCGCCTATTTCATGGTTCTAGCCTAGAAGCACTATCGAAATTGGCACAAGAGGTGGATGTGGTTTACCTCGATCCTATGTACCCCCACCGTGATAAATCGGCCCTTGTTAAAAAAGAAATGCGTGTATTCCAATCCTTAGTCGGTGCCGATTTAGATGCCGATGGCTTACTCGCCCCAGCTTTAGCCTTAGCAACTAAACGTGTCGTCGTTAAGCGCCCTGACTATGCCGAAGATTTGGACGGGGTTAAGCCTAATACGGTTATTGAAACCAAGAAAAACCGTTTCGATGTCTATGTAAAAGCTGCGATGAAATAGCGAAGATTTTTCTCATCGCGAACATTGTATGCTTTCAGTGACAACGGCTTAGCTCATGTCGATATTTCAGTTTTATGGGCTATTTTCTTTTTTATACCCACTTGTGATTTTTTATATGAAACTCATTCCTCTGCTAAAACAGCCGCGTATTCACTGACTATTCTAATGTAAAACTTCTCATAACATTATGTTTCGTATTAATAATTTTGTTTATAAAGAGGATTTGCAATGCAGAAAAAGCATTGGTCAAAAGTTCAGTTATTGCACGAGGTGGTCACCAATCCCAATATTATAGTCAAAGGCCAACATAGCTATTACAGTGATTGCTGGGATGCTGGCTTTGAGGGATCAGCAGTGAGATATCTTCATGGTGATGAAGTGAGCCGTGAGTGGGAGCCTAAGTGGCCTATCGATAAACTTTATATCGGGAACTATGTGTGTATCGCCGCCGAAGTTGTGATCTTAATGGGCGGAAATCATACGCATAGAGCGGATTGGTTTTGTTTATATCCCTTTATGGATTTCATCGAGGAGGCCTATGTAGGTAAAGGCGATACTCATATTGGTGATGGGGCTTGGTTAGGCATGAGATGTATGTTGATGCCAGGGGTGACGATAGGTGAAGGTGCGGTTGTTGCCGCAAATAGTGTTGTCACCCAAAATATCGAACCCTACAGTATTGTGGCGGGATCACCCGCGAAATTAATCAAGTATCGGTTTGATAAAGACGTTATTACTGAGTTACTGGCGTTAAAAATCTACGATTGGCCTGCCGAAAAGTTTGAAAGCTTAAAGCGGTATTTGTGTTCGGCGGATTTTGACGCGCTCAGCAAAGCGATCACTCGCTATGACCAATCCGTACATCAAAGCAAATAACCGTTAGTCCCAAAGTGAAAGGTCGCGCTCAGTCGAGGCCTTTTACTTATCCTGCCTTAAATCTGCTTTTGGGCGCTTTCGCTAAGTCGACCAGTTCTTCGATGATCACCCGTAGCTTGGGTTGGAGGTAAGGGGTTTTAAGCCAAATCAGGTGGATAGGTGTGTCGTCACTGGCGAGTTCGTCCAGTACCGAGATAAGTTCACCAGTTTTAAGATAGTCCTCAACCAACCATATTGGCACTTGCGCTAAACCCACTCCCGCCAGTGTGGCCGCTAAAATGGCTTCGCAATCAGCTATTTCGTGGCGTACTGGAATGTCATAGGCCTCAGTGACCCCATCCTCATTTTTAAGTAACCAGCGATGTTGCTGCCCAAGCGGCCAGCCGACAATGCATTGGTGCTGGCTGAGATCTTCTTTGTCTTGTGGCGTACCAAGTCGAGCGAAATAGGCGGGAGATGCGCAGATCACTCGGCGTTGTTCCCCTAATCTGCGGGCGACTAAATCCACAGTGTCGCCGAGTTGTCCGACACGCACCGCCAAATCAATGCCATCATTGAACAGGTCAGTCGCTCTATCGTTAAAGGTAATAGATAACTCGAGCTTGGGATATTTTTGCGATAGCGATAATAGGGTTGGCAGTATATATCGCCGCCCAAACGTCACAGGTAAATCTACTCGCACTCGACCTGAGGAATTTGCTGTTCGCTGCCGAGTCGGCTCTGTGCATTGTCTAGGATTGCCATGGCATTTTGGCAATCTGTGAGGTATGAATCGCCATCATTGGTTAAGCTCACACGCCTTGTGGTGCGGTGCAGCAGCTTAGTGCCTAAGCGGGTTTCTAATCGCACTATGCTTTTACTGAGTGCCGAACCAGTCATGCCTAACGCCTGCGCCGCTAAGGTAAAACTGCCGAGCTGGGCAACTGTGACGAAATGGCGTATCTCAACAAATTGATTATTTATCACGGCAATTAATTCCTTATAGGACTTAGTGAAGGTCATTTTAGTGACTTAATCATGGCAAGTGAATCGCGTAAGCAACTACCACAGTATGAAAATGAGCGTTAACGTACAAGCGAACGTCATTTTGTAATTGATTAAAAAGGTTTTTCTATACAATCAACCTTAACCTCCTATTGAGTGAGCTAACTATGAAATCGTCGAATAATCTGCAAGGTAAAGTGGCTTTTGTACAAGGTGGTAGTCGTGGTATCGGTGCCGCCATTGTTAAACGTTTAGCGAGTGACGGCGCAGCGGTTGCCTTTACCTATGTTTCATCTGAGGCGCAGTCGCAATTGCTAGTTGACGAAGTTATCACCCATGGTGGTCAAGTCATTGCCATTAAGGCCGACAGCACAGAGCCGGAGGCGATTCGTCGTGCCATCCGCGAGACCAAAGCGCATTTCGGTGGCTTAGATATAGTGGTCAATAATGCGGGCACGTTGATTTGGGATAGCATCGAGAACCTGACGTTAGAGGACTGGGAGCGAACTGTTAACACTAACGTGCGCAGTGTGTTTGTGGCGAGCCAAGAAGCGGCGCTGCACATGAATGACGGCGGCCGCATCATCAATATCGGTAGCACCAACGCTGAACGTATTCCGTTTGTAGGTGGTGCGATTTACGGCATGAGTAAATCGGCATTAGTCGGTTTAGCCAAAGGACTCGCGCGGGATTTAGGCCCACGAGCTATTACAGTGAACAACATTCAGCCAGGCCCTGTGGATACTGATATGAACCCTGATAACGGTGATTCATCTGAGCCCGTTAAGGCGATGGGCGCCCTAGGGCGTTTTGGTAAAGCCGAAGAGATCGCAAGCTTTGTTGCCTTTATCGCGGGCCCAGAAGCGGGCTATATCACTGGTGCGAGTTTGATGATTGATGGTGGGTTTTCTGCATAAGCTTTGTCTGTATTTATCTTTTCGGCAAAAAGTTTGATTCCAGTCATTAATAAGCCTGCACAAGAGTCACTCTGGCGGGCTTTGCTTAAGTTGTGGCTATTTATGCAGAATCAATATGTTAGAGCATAAAAACTCCTTGAGTATGATGGTAAGAACTTAGGTCGTTGTTACTCAAATTATCCGTCAGCAAAGCGTGGTTTTATTGAAATGGTGGACTATGGCTTGACTCAGGCAAGGCAAAATAATTTGCTTGTTGATGAACTATTGTTACAATCCGCCGGTCTTATCTTCAGCTATCTGTTGAAAGACACTCATTTTTTATCTTTATTATCAAAGAATAAGACGAAGGGAAATCCAAATATCTAAGTTATCGACTAAGCAAACAGGCAACCTATGGGGCGTGATGGTGTTTACCATTCTGACCTTGTTCTGTTTGACTCAAAATAGTGGAATACTTAACTTGTTGCTCAAGGAGTCGAGCGCGCAAGCGATGTCGGCTACGTCTTTTTCTGGTGCTAGTTTTAGCGCCAACTCAGTTTTAAACTCAAGTTCAGCTTTAAACAGCAGCTCAGCTTCAAACAATATGGCTAGCCACGCCGATGCTCAAGCGGCGGGTACTGAGCTGGTCAAAAGTGAACCTAAAAAATGTGAATTGTCTGAGAAATCGATCCGAACCTGTATCGACACTCCGAGTACCATCCCATTTCTTATCCTGCTGTTCCTACTGCCGTTACTTCCCCGCGCCTCCCGCGTGATAACACTGTTACCCATACAAGGTTATCAAGCTAAACCTAGGCGAATACATCTCACACATTGTCGCTTTCAAGAATAAAAACTTATTTATCAATTTGATAGGTGGGTTTGTTTAGGCATGCTTTCTCTCAGTCAATATTTGACTTTTCTCGCCAGTTTGCCGGTAGAAAAGAAAGTTAAGCGGCTGCAGAACATCCGATTTTACACATCACACCTCCCTATCTGACTGCTTGAACTTAAGCCTGCTATCACGCTGATGTTTCTTAAGCCATAACGATATTGGTAACCAGAACATAGCGTTAGCCAATATTTATATGGCCTAGAAGCAAGGTAAGCATGCACGCAGCAGCACAGAGTCTTGTTTAACTTAGTTTGGTCTAACAGCGCTTAAGTATTGCAATGGCAAATGCTGACGATATATCGAAGAGATTAATATGCAATTGAATAACAAACAGTTAATGCATATTTTGGGGGACAAAATGAGTACATTAAAATCCATGTTAACCAGATTCTGGATACTCGCCTTGATAGTGACGAGTCCGTCGCTAATGGCCGCATCGACGGGGTGGTTGGTTAATGATAATCACCCTCCAGCCAAAGTACGTTTTATGCTAACGGGGGAGGTTGATCCTGCAACGAATACTTTGCCCGCTGTGCTTGAAGTACAACTTGAGGGCGATTGGAAAACCTATTGGCGTAGTCCTGGGGAAGGCGGTATCGCGCCGACGATAAAATGGGATGGCTCACACAATCTACAGCAAGTGGATTGGAGATGGCCTGCGCCAGAGGAATTCTTATTATTGGGATTACAAACCTTTGGTTATAAAGGTAATACCACCTTCCCATTAACCCTAAAAGTCGATGATATCGCTGCTCCAACTCAGCTGCGCGGCAAAGTGACCTTGTCGACCTGTACCACCATCTGTGTACTGACGGATTATCAGATTAGTCTCGACTTCACGCCTAATGCGCTGCAAGCGGATACCGATGCTATGTTGGCTTACAACAAGGCCGTGTCGCTTGTGCCACAAAAAGTGTTGACCCAAGAGGGCCAAAATCCTGCCATGACAATGGGTTGGGATGCCGCCAAAGGTCAACTTGAAGTCAGACTCAATGATGCCAATTGGCAGCAACCCACAGTGATTATCGATGGCGAGCCAGATACCACATTTAAGCTAGTGAGCTTAAAACCGAGTGAAAGCGATGTTAACGGCAAGCAATTGGTCGGTATTTTTAGCGGTAAAAGTTGGCTGGGTGAGCCCGAAGTCTTAGGTAAATCGCTGAACATGACTGTCGCCGATAGCGAGCGGGCGTTGGAATACAGCGCCGAGGTTAAGCCTGTGGTAATTACCCAAGAAAGCACCTCGATATTTGGCATGATTTTGTTAGCGCTTATCGGTGGTTTGATCTTAAACGTCATGCCCTGCGTGTTACCAGTGCTTGGCATGAAGCTCAGTTCAGTGGTGGCCGCGCCAGATCTTAAGCGCAATCAAATCCGCCAACAGTTCATCGCATCAGCGCTGGGGATATTGGCCTCATTCTGGTTACTCGCTGGCTTTATCTTAATGCTTAAGCTTACAGGGCAGGCGATTGGTTGGGGCGTGCAGTTCCAAAACCCTTGGTTTATCGGCTTTATGGCGCTGGTGACCACAGTTTTTGCATTCAATATGTTAGGTGTATTTGAGATTAACTTACCCTCTAACGTGCAAACCAAGTTAGCGACGACGGGCGGCAATAATAACAGCGGGCACTTTTTACAGGGCATGTTTGCGACGCTACTGGCGACACCGTGCAGTGCACCATTTTTGGGTACTGCGGTCGCCTTCGCCTTGGGCGCCGATGTACTGAGCTTGTTTGCCATCTTCACTGCGTTGGCCGTGGGTATGGCGTTCCCTTGGTTGATTGTGGCGGCATTTCCGCAAGTGGCGGGTTATTTCCCTAAACCCGGTCGCTGGATGAACACAGTCAAAGTGTTTTTCTCCGGCATGTTGCTCCTCACCAGTTTGTGGCTGATTAGCCTGTTGGCTAGCTTTATTGATGTGTTCTACCTCTGGCCATTAGCTGGTGTCATTACACTGATATTTATGGTGTTTATGGCTAAAAAATATGGCGCGATTGCCATTGTGAGCTGCTTAGGTATCGGCATTTTACTGTCGGCGGTTATTGCATTTATGACGGCGAACCAGTGGGCTAAACCTTTACCTGCGGATCTTGCTTGGACGCCATTGGATCAAGCATTGATTAATCAGCAGGTCGCCCAGGGCAAGACAGTATTTGTCGATGTCACTGCCGATTGGTGCATTACCTGTAAGGCCAATAAAGTTGGCGTGATCCTGCAAGACCCTGTTTATAGCCTGTTGCAACAGCCGCATATTTTGCCGATGAAGGGCGATTGGACTACGCCTTCTGAGCCCATTACTCACTACCTGCAAAGCCATCATCGTTTTGGGGTGCCATTCAACGTGGTTTACGGCCCGGGTGCACCGCAGGGGATTGAGCTGCCGGAAATTCTATCGACTGACCTTGTGCTCGCTGCGATTGAGCAGGCCTCAGCGTCCCTTGAAAAGTCATCAGTAGCGGCAGAGAAATAACGCTAACGAACAGCCATTCACTCGGACATGTCATTCGGCAATATCACTGGCGAGTCTCATTCAATAGCGAGTCGAGTGGCACTCAACAAATACTCAGGTCAGGGATAACTCTGACTTAAGACAATGGAAATCGATTATGAAACAGACAATTGAAGCACAAAACATCACTGAATCAATGCAGAATACTCAAGTCATCGGAGGCACTAAGATGTCGAAATTTAGCTCTTTATTCAAACATCGCAAGTTGCAGATGTTTGCTGTCTCGGGTGTCGCCATGACAATGCTGGTGGTTTCCTTGCCTTCGGTGAGCACCATGGCCTATGCCAAGGACAGCAGTTTATCGGCTGCCCAGCAGCAAGAGGTCCGAGCGATTCTTAAAGATGCCTTGATCAATGATCCTGACCTAATGAGAGAAGCAATTATTGCGTGGCAAGCAAGGGAGCAAGAGGGTGCCAATACAGCCATGCAAACGAGCCTAGTAACCCATCATAAAGCCATGTATGAGACCAAAAGCGATCCGTGGAAGGGCTCTGCGACACCTGAGATTGAGATGGTGTACTTCACCGATTTTAACTGCCCATACTGCAAGAAAATCGAGCCTTCGCTGAACCAGCTGATTGAAGAATTTCCGCAGTTAAAAATCATAGTCAAAATGGTGCCGCTGCAGGGCGAAGGCTCTAAAATGGCGGTCGATTTTGCCCAAACGGTTTGGTTAAACGAGCCTGAAAAGTATCTCAAGGTGAAGGATATGTTGATGTCGAGTCCGCGTGGGCTCGATGCCGCCGCCATCGCTAAGGTCGCTAAACTGACGGCAACCGAGCGTTGGGTTGGCAACACAGATGAGCGCGTGGCTAAAATGGTAGATGACAATGTTAATTTAATGAATGAGTTAGGTATAGGTGGCACTCCAAGTATGATAGTGGCCGATACGCTTATTCCCGGATTAGTGCCTTACGAAGTGTTAAAAGAGCAGCTTGAAGCCGCGATTGCCGCTAAAGATAAGACGCAGAAGAGCAGTTAAGATGCCGCCAAAGGAAACTGAAAATATGAGCGCCGAACAGGTTTCGATATCTTTACCTAAACGCATATTGGGCTGGATTAAGCAGCTGGCACTTTGGCTGCTCATTGCTCTTATCGTGACCAGCGTGATGGACATCTGGCGCGGCAAAGATATCCCGCGGGATAATTTGCCGCAGCTCCAAGGGACGACGTTGGCAGGGGAAGCGCTTGATATTGCCACGTTAAGTCAAGATCAGGCGGTATTAGTGTACTTCTGGGGCACTTGGTGCCCTGTGTGTAATTTTGTCAGCCCGGCAGTCAATCAAATGTCGGCCTATTACCCCGTGGTGACGGTTGCCATGAATTCGGGGGAGGATGAGAAACTGAGAAAATATCTTCAGCATCAAGGCTATGGCTTTGACACTATTAATGATAGTGACAGCAAGATTGCCCGTGATTGGTCATTGCAGGCGACGCCAACCATTATGATCTTTAAAGAGGGTGATCTAAAACACTATACGACAGGCTTTACTAGCCTACCCGGTATGTGGTGGCGAATGATGTTCACTTAGAAGTGATGCTTCAGGGGCTGTTTTAGGAGAGAAAAAAAGCGCTAATCTTGGTTAGCGCTTTTGTATTATCAACTTATTTCAGGACTAGAGAACTAGCTGAAAGCTTAGGATTTACTTCACTAAAGTGAGCAGTGGTGCCTGACTCACAACTTGGAAGTCGAGCGCCATAGTCACACTGAGCGCCGTAATAGTGATGATTGAAAAACCAAACACTTGGCGAGCCCAGCGTTGCATGTCGACGCCGTGGCGATAACCTTTTAGTGCCATGGCAAGCCACCACAGGCTAGTGGCACAGGTGACTGCCATAAAGGCGATACCTGTGTAACCCGCGAGTGGTAACAGCGCACTGACTAAGGCGAACACAGCAATATAAAGCACGATATGCAGTTTTGCCTTGGTCATGCCTTCTGCAACCGGCAGTACTGGAATATTGGCTGCCGCATAGTCATTAAAACGGAAAATCGCGATGGCATAGGAATGCGGCATCTGCCATAGACTGAACATCAACAGCAAAATAGCTGCGCCCATGTCCATTTGCCCTGTCACACTGCAATAGCCAACCACGGGCGGTACTGCGCCCGAGAAGCTGCCAACTAAAGTGCCATACACTGAGTTACGTTTCATGTAGAGGCTATAAACCCCCACATAAACGATGTAACCAATAACGGCAAATAGCAGGGCTAATGCATTGGTAAACAAGGCTAAGATGCTAAAGCCCAACACGCCTAAGGCGAGTCCAAACGCGAGTACGTTACCCACGGCAATTTCGCCCGTGACGGTCACGCGTTTGCAGGTTCGCTGCATCTTGGCGTCGATATCACGGTCAATACAGTTATTGACAGCGCAGCCCGAGGCTACAACTAAGGACAATCCCACTAAGCTCGCCAGCATCAAGACCAAATTTACGTCGCCTTTGGCGGCTAATAAAAAACCGCCAGCAACGGAAATCAGATTCCCGAAAATGATGCCAGGCTTAGTAACCTGCACATACCCTTTGAAGCGTGCTTTCCATTGCGGTGACATAAATCTGTCTTGTGTTTGCATAGACTGTTTCTCGTTACATCATCAAAGCGTTGGCTTCGAGTATGATCCACACCGACAAGCCGACGACCATGACAATAATCAGGGCGGTAAACAGGAAGGAGAAGGTGTTCACTTTGCCTTCTTTCGAGAAATCTAAGTGCAAGAAGTACTTAAGATGTACCACTATCTGCACTATCGCCATCACTAGCACTAAGCTAAGGGTGGTCGCTTTCTCGAAGTGATGGGTCATTACCGCCCAAAATGGAATGGCAGTTAATACCACTGACAGCACAAAGCCCATTAGATATGACTTAATGCTCGCGGCCAGATCGTCAGTGCCATGGCTAGGCTTATCAGTATGACTATGTGCGCTCATTACAGTGCTCCCAATAAATACACGACCGTGAATACACAAATCCACACTATGTCGAGGAAATGCCAGAACAGGCTTAAGCAGCTCAGGCGGGTGATGCTGCGATGACCTAAACCGGTTTTCGCCACTTCAATCATCATGATCGCCATCCAAATCAGACCTGCGGTCACGTGCAAGCCGTGCATACCTACCAGAGTGAAGAAGGACGACAGGAAAGCGCTGCGCTGTGGGCCATTGCCATGTTCAATCAGGTGATGGAACTCATAGACTTCCATCCCGATAAACACACAACCGAGGGCGAAGGTGACGAGTAACCAAGCCAAGGTCGCGGCTTTGTTATGGCGCTTAGCAAAAATCAGCGCCATGCCATAGGTAATACTACTGACGAGCAGGGCGGCAGTTTCGATCAGCACAAAGTCCAATTCGAAAATGTCTTTACCCGAAACGCCACCGTCCGTGTTCATGTAGAGCACTGCATATGTTGCGAAAACCGAGGCAAACAAAATGCAGTCGGTCATCAGGTAAATCCAAAAACCAAACAGGGTGTTGCCACTCGTATCATGGTGTTCGTGATGATCTTCTGCGTGAGCTACTTCTAAATCTGCTGGGATTGCAATACTCATATCAGCCCCTTACTACATTGTTTAAGTGGGCATTTTCAATGCGAGCCACTTCATCGGGTTGCACGTAATAGTCGACGTCATTGTTATAGGCACGGAATAAGAACACGATAAACGCGCCCACTAAGCCCACAATGGCTAACCAGAGAATGTGCCAAATAGCGGCAAAACCCGCGGCAGTGATCCCCAGCGCCATTAAGATACCGCTTGAGGTATTTTTCGGCATATGGATTGGCTGATAGTGTTTGAGGCCTTGATAAGCCACGCCTTTTTCTTTCGCATCGGTAAAGGCATCGATATCAGCAACCTGTGGCAGCTTAGCGAAGTTATAGAACTGTGGTGGTGAAGCGGTTGACCACTCTAACGTATGGCCATTCCATGGATCGCCCGTAGTATCGCGGTTTTGGTCGCGGTCACGGATACTCACATACAGTTGAATAAACTGCAGAATGATACCGACCATGATGATGCAAGCGCCCACAGCGGCTAAGTAGATCCACACGTTCCACGCTGGGTTATCCGTATGGCTAATTCTGCGCGTCATACCCATAAAGCCTAATACGTACAGCGGCATAAAGGCCACGTAGAAACCGATTTGCCAGCACCAGAATGACGCTTTACCTAAACGCTCATTCAAGTGGAAACCTGTCGCTTTCGGGAACCAGTAAGCAAAGCCTGCTAAGTAACCAAATACCGCACCACCAATAATAGTGTTATGGAAATGCGCGATTAAAAACAAACTGTTATGTAGAACGTAATCGGCTCCTGGTAAGGCTAATAGCACACCTGTCATACCGCCTATGGTGAAAGTCACCATAAAGCCTAGCGTCCACAACACAGGTACCGTTAACCGTAGGCGGCCACGGTAGATAGTGAACAACCAGTTAAACAGTTTCACCCCGGTTGGAACCGCAATCACCATAGTCATCACCCCGAAGAAGGCGTTGACGTTGGCACTTGAGCCCATAGTGAAGAAGTGGTGTAACCAAACGATGAAACCTAAAATTGAAATCGCACCGCTCGCCCACACCATAGAGGTGTAACCGAACAAACGCTTAGCCGTAAAGGTTGAGATCACCTCGGAGAAAATACCAAAAGCAGGCAAAATCAGGATGTAAACTTCAGGATGTCCCCACGCCCAAAATAGGTTGATATACATCATGGCGTTACCGCCACCGTCATTGGTGAAAAAGTGGAAATCCATGTAACGGTCGAGCGTTAACATAGCTAACACGGCGGTTAAGATTGGGAATGACGCGACGATCAAAATGTTCGCCCAAGTACAAGTCCAAGTGAAGATTGGCATTTGCATCAGCTTCATGCCGGGGGCGCGCATCTTCAGTACGGTGGCGATAAAGTTCACCCCGGTTAAGGTTGTCCCTATGCCTGAAATTTGCAGTGCCCAGATATAGTAATCGACTCCAACCCCCGGACTGTAAGCCAGTTCTGATAGGGGGGGATACGCCACCCAACCTGTTTTAGCAAATTCACCTAAACCCAATGAAATATTGATCAGCACAGCGCCAGAGGCGGTCAGCCAGAAACTGAGGTTATTCAAGAAGGGGAAGGCAACGTCGCGGGCGCCAATCTGCAGCGGCACCACTAAGTTCATTAGACCTATCATAAATGGCATCGCCATAAAGATAATCATGATCACGCCGTGGGCGGTGAAGATCTGGTCGTAATGTTCTGGCGGCAGATAACCTGCTGCGCCGTTGGTGGCGAGTGCTTGCTGGGTACGCATCATAATGGCATCGGAGAAGCCACGAATGAGCATCACTAAAGCCAACACTATGTACATGATACCGAGGCGTTTATGGTCAACTGAGGTTAACCAATTATTCCAGAGTACGCTCCATTTTTTGTGTTTAGTGATCAAGGCTGCGATATACAAACCTACCACTGCGACGACCGCTAGGGTCACCATGATGATGGGCTCGTGATACGGAATCGCATCTAAGCTTAATTTACCGAGAAATGACATGATTACTCCGCCTCCACTTTGTGAGTGGATGAGTGCTCTAATGATGAAGGTTCTGTGGATGAGTCTTGTGTTAATGACGGTACAGAAGGTGCTGAGCTATCCATGTCGGCCATGTTCTGTGTATTTTCCATCGCGTGCTCGCCTGCCATATGTGCCATGTCGTGCATACCTTTCATGTCTGCCATGTCAGATGTGTGCTCAGTGCCCATGTGTTCCATGCCTGCGTGCATGTCCATTCCTTCGTGACCTTTCATGCCCTCATGTGAGTCCATGTGCATGTATTGCATCACGATTTGGTCAAACATCCCTTTGCTCACTGAGCCAAAGTATTCAACTGGATTGTATTCACTCGGTTTAGCCAGTGTGGCATAGGCCGCTGAGTCCAATGTCTTGCCCTGTTGTTTTAACTTGGCAACCCATGCCTCGAAGTCAGCAGGTGTTTGAGTGGCAATCGCTTTAAACTTCATGCCCGCAAATCCGGCACCGCTGTAGTTAGCCGAGATACCGTCGAAGGTGCCGGGCTCGTTAGCGATCAAATGCAGCTTAGTGGTCATGCCCGCCATAGAATAAATCTGGCTGCCTAACTGAGGGATGAAGAAGGAGTTCATTGCAGTGTCAGAGGTGATCTTAAAGTTCACCGGCACATTGGCTGGGAACGCCAACTCATTGACCGATGCCACGCCTTGTTCTGGATAAATGAATAACCATTTCCAGTCCAGCGACACTACTTCAACCGTGACGGGTTTCGCTTCGTGTTCTAAAGGCTTGTATGGATCAAGATCATGGGTCGAACCCCAAGTGATCACACCGAGCACTATCACGATCACAATCGGCACTATCCACACTACGGTTTCAATCGCCGTTGAGTGTGCCCATTTAGGCGCATAGATTTCCTGATCACGGCCATCGCGGTATTTCCACGCGAAGTACAATGTCATGGCAATCACAGGGATAACGACAATGAGCATGAGTAGGGTGGCGACGATAATCAGGTGTTTTTCATCGATACCGATTTGGCCCTTAGGGTCCAACACACCGCCATCACAACCCGCGAGCATGAGTGCTACTGCCGCGATTGCTGCTTTACTTAATTTTCGAATTAACAAAGGAAGATTCCTCTAACCCTAAGGTTTACAACTCTGCCAAGCGTTAACCGGCAGTCGCACTAAGCGGCGTTATCTGAGCGCAAATCCTGAAACCCAAGAGGCATGACACAACAATGTGCCGCCATCCCGAGGCAAATCTAAGATCAGCTTTCAGTGCTTAATGCTTAATTTGAATTTAAAAACAGAGGGTTAAAATGGCGGAGCGCGACAACCGTGGGCGGTATGTTCGAGGGATTTTAGCCTTGGGGGTGCTAAAAAAAGTGAAGCGTTAGTTAAATCGAGATGATTGAAAAATTTGAAGCAGCAGTCGATTAAATGCCATAACTGCAGAATAACGAGGGGATTGAGTAATAACAGGCTGAGCAAACTAGCGCCGATAAACTCGGCTAAAAAGCCATTGCTGAGGCTGATTAATTCACTAATATCGATACAACCGCCGATCAACACGGATAAAACGTCAGCAATAGGCAGCACAAACAATAACCCGAAAAACAGGGCTAGATTTGTCATGCTAAAGGTTGAAAGCCGAATAGTTAGGTTCAATCTTTCAGCAATGAATTGGCTAAGAGCTAATTTCAATTAATGAGTCCGGCTGAACGGGAAAAGGAGTCAGTTGGCAGAACAAAAAATATTCAGCATGTAACTTTTTTATGCGGCAGGAGGATACCAAGAAGCGGCTATTGAATGAAAGCGGATCCCCGTAGTAAAAGGGCTTAAGTATTAAAAAAACCTTAATTAAAACCAAGTTAGAACGTTAATTTTACAAAATTAACAGTATTTAAACTGATTTTGTTCTCATAAAATAAAAAATTGTGAAGCCTATCATTTATTCATTTTGACTAAAGTTGATTTGCTCGTGGCGTCATTGAGTTGATTACAGCCCCTATAAACATGTTAGCTTTACCCGCAAAAAGACTAAGCTTAACTTCTATGGCGGGGCTAATGTTGCCGATAGTTGTCTTGATGGGTTAGCTTGTTTGTCGCAAGATTGGGCTCGCCAAGTTTGGCTGTGTGATTAAGTGCATTTGAGATCGGCATCTCAAATAAAAACATCACGTTAAATGAGTGATTGTGTCAGTCATTTACGCTATTTACATTAGATAAACCGATTATTAAACTGTGAACTTATCTCGCCCCTGATATGTGCTTGAGATTGAGCCTGTGAGTAGGGCATGATGCTTCTCAATTCTTGAAGTGCGTCATCATGAAGGACTACACATAAAGTCATTTATCCCATACCTTAAGGTAAACATTTTCATCGCCTTAGCTTACGTTATTGTAGGTGAAATTGGTTTGATGATTGCTTTGCCGCCTGGATATTCTGCTGCAATTTGGCCTGCCGCAGGTATTGCCATTGCCGCTTGTGTTTTATGGAAGGAATATGCGCCTTGGATTGGCGTGTTCATTGGTTCTTTGTTGATTAATCTCAACATCAGCGGACATATCCATTGGGGGTGGTTGCCCTTTGCGATTTCAATTGGCTCATCTATACAGGCAGTGCTTTCTGCCTATGTTCTTGGGCGAGTCGATCATTTATTCACCCTAGATAATCCTAACGCCGTCATTAAATCCTGCTTGAGTTTAGCTTTAACTTGTACAGTAGCGACTGTTTTTGGCAATTTCTCCTTAGTGATTAACGGTACGATTCCACAGTCCGATTTACTGGGTAGTTTAATAAATTGGTGGACTGGGGATTTGCTCGGTGCCGTGATTTTTATCCCTCTGACTATGTTGCTATTTGATAAGCGAGTTATTTGGCGTTCTCGCCGCATTCAGACGGGTGTGCCTCTGCTGGTGGGCTTTTTATTTTGCGTGGGGATTTATTACTACTCAGATATGAATCAGCGCCAACAGTTACAGGATAAGTTTCTGGTTCAATCTAATGCGATTATTAGCAATATTGAAAGTTTTCAAGATGCGAACCTCCAACAAATTGTTGCCTTAGCAAGCTTGTTCGATAATAGCGAGCAGGTTTCTGAAGATGAGTTTGTACAGTTTGGCAAACGCAATATGTTGATGAAGGATGGCTTTAGAGCTTGGTCTTGGTCACCGCTTGTGGCGGCAGCCGATCAGCAAAGTTTTGAGGCATCCATTCGTTCTGTGGTTGGTGGTTCCTACAAAGTGACTCGTCCCGAAGGCTGGCAGGCGAATACTGATGGTTGGCTAGTCCCTGTGATGTATATTCAGCCGCAGATAGGTAACGAAGCGGCCTTGGGATTAGATCTCAATAGTGAGCCGACGCGAGCCGCAGCCATCGCAAAAGTGCGTGCGACGTTAGCACCCGTGATGACGGCCAAGATTCAATTAGCACAAGATCCCAATGGTCCTGGTGGTACTTTACTCATTGCTCCTGCTTTTGACCGATTGGGTAAGATCTCAGGGTTCTGTTCAGCCGTAATTGATTTGCAAGGCATTATTGATGATGTTGATAGTGTAAAAGGGTTGCAGTGGCAACTGACAGATATGAGTGCGGGCGGTACCTTACTTTATAGCAATACTCGAAAATCGTTCCCCGAATTTAGCAGCAAGCTCTTCAGCGATAAAACTGGGCAGTATTTTCAGGCAAACCTGATGTTAGCGGATCGTCATTGGCATATAGTGATTTATCAATCCTATGCGGTGCTGATGGGCGATACTTTTAGCTTATCGCTACTGATGCTGCTGCTCGCCTTTATCACTTGTGCGGTCGTGGGCGGCATGACACTGGTTTCCTCCGGCGAGCGCCAACGTATTGCCGAAAAAGTGACAGAAAAAACCATGGCATTGTCGAAGGAAATTGCCCGCCGTCAGGCTTTTCAAGCTACCTTGGTTGAAAGTGAGCAAAAATATCGAAACCTATTTGATAAGGCCCCTGTGGGGCATGTGCTTAAACGTTTAGATGATGGTCAATTTGTGGCGATTAACCCCGCCTTTCAAGCGATTACGGGTTATTCACTCGATGAGCTTAATCAACTTGATCCTTGGGATCTTACCCCAAAGCGTTATCAATTAAGTGAAACTGAGCAATTAGAGCGCTTAAAGCAGACGCGCCGTTACGGCCCCTATCAGAAGCATTATTTACATAAAAATGGCCAATTAGTGGCGGTGCGCCTCAACGGGGCTTTAGTTACTGGTGCTAATGGTGAACAGCTAATTTTGTTTATTGTCGAAGATATTACTGAGCAGGAGCGTACCGTTGCGCGGGTAAATCTCTTGGCGCAAGTATTTCAGCAGAGTGGTGAAGGCATCACGATTATGGATGCCAACGATATTATTGTGGATGTGAATAGCGCATTTTCTCAGATCACGGGTTATTCCCGAGAGGACATTATTGGTAAAAACTGCCGTTTTATAGAGGCTGAACGAACGGATAAAAGTATCGATTCTCAAGTCCGTGCTGCCCTCGAACAAACGGGTTTCTGGCAAGGTGAAGTCTGGGATAGGCATAAACAAGGCTACGATTTCCCGAAATGGTTGATGATGTCTGTGGTGCGGGATGATTCTGGTGCCGTGAGTCACTATATTGGCAGCTTTACCGATATCAGTGAGCGTAAAGTCAGTGAGGAACGCATTCATTTCCTTGCCCATCATGACTCTTTGACCTTATTGCCTAATCGACTGAGCTTGCAGTCGCGCCTCGAAGTGGTGTTTAAGGATGCTCTGGTATCCCACAGCCAAATAGCGGTAATGTTCATCGACATGGACCACTTTAAAAATATCAACGATACCTTGGGCCATCATGTGGGCGATCAACTGTTGCTAGAGGTGGCCCGACGTTTGAAATACATCGTTGGTGATAATGATACTGTGGCGCGTTTGGGGGGCGATGAGTTTGTGGTTGCCTTGTCCGATACGAACCATGATGAAGTGGCCAGTTTAGCCGAGGCGCTGCGCAGTGGTTTGAGTCAAACCTATGTGATTAATAATCAAGCATTACATTCATCGCCAAGTATAGGGATCAGTTTATTCCCCAATGATGGTGACAGTGTTGAAGCCTTGATGAAAAATGCCGATATGGCCATGTACCGCGCAAAAGCGGCTGGACGCAATAACTATCAATTCTTTACTGCGGCAATGAACACTTTGATCACTGAGCGCCAGCATATTGAAACTGGCCTGAGGCAAGTGTTAGCAAACGACGAATTACGACTGCATTATCAGCCACAAATTGATATTAGAAGCGGGCAAGTGGTCAGTGTCGAAGCGCTTGTGCGCTGGCAGCATCCCGAATTTGGCATGATAGCGCCTGACCGTTTTATTCCCATTGCCGAAGAGATCGACATGATCATCCCAATTGGCCAATGGGTGTTAGAAACGGCGATGGCGCAGCTTGCTGTTTGGCGCGCTGCGGGTGCCACTGAGTTGCGAATGGCAGTGAATCTGTCGGCACATCAACTCCGTAAGGATACGATAGTCGCCGATATTACCAATGTGCTGGTGAAGCATAAGTTGGGCAAAGGAGCGCTGGAGCTGGAGATCACCGAGAGTGTGGCGATGCAATATCCTGAGCAGAATGCGCGCCTATTAGCGGAATTACGTCAACATGGTATCGAACTCGCCATCGATGATTTTGGTACAGGATATTCCTCTTTATCCTATTTGAAACTCTTGCCCTTAGACAGGTTAAAGCTCGACCGATCCTTTGTGAAGGATATTGAGACCGACTCGAATGATGCAGCCATTAGCGCTGCAACTATTTCTATGTCCCATGAATTGGGGTTAACTGTGGTCGCTGAAGGGGTTGAAAACGAGGCGCAATTGGTATTATTGTCGAGTATGGGGTGCGACTTAGTGCAAGGGTTTTACTTTAGTAAACCCTTAGCGGCAGAAGAGTGTTTCCGCTTTATCCAGCGTAATTTATAACGGCAGAGTGTTGTTGTTTTTCTAATGCTGGCGCAGAGTTGGACTATACTTGAGTTCGCATTATGCATGCGTTAATCAAAATACTAAGGATGGTTTTATGCAAGTCATCTTCACTAAAGGTACTCAGCGTTATGGCCAGTTGCGCTGTGTGCGCATGGACGGTAGTGCGACCCAAACCCAAATGCCAGAACAAGGTATAGCACCTCACGATATGATCCACTATGTGGTTGAAAAACGCCTGCATATTCAAGGCGCTTTCTTCTCGCAGATCAGAGCTGGCGCCGATATCAGCTTTACCTTAGAGCATAATGAAACCTCCCGCGCCATCGCTGATAAAACGGAGGTGTGGCAAACCGAATCCATAGTTGAGACCCTGCAGTCGCTACTGTGGTCGGGTGAAACGCCAACCTATGACGGCTTTATTTATCTGTTAGAGCAAGCCTGTAGCAGTCGAGACTTAGCCGTTCCTACTGTTAACCAAACAGATTTTGATCATATTCTCAATGAGATTATGGATTTGAGTGTTGAGTGGCAGGGAATGGGTGAAGGTCAGTCCTTGACCTTGAAGTTCTGATCTATTGATTAGGGCGGTGAGTGGCTAAATACCTTCCCCTAAAAAGACTTTGGTATAGCGCGGCTGGATCCAAGCGCTATCACCTTTGTTTATGCCAAGTTGTTTAAATTGCACTTTAGATAATTCAACATGGATCAGTTGGTTATCTAGCTCAGTTAGGACTTCTAATCTTACTGCTGGGCCAACTATGGTTACTAAGTCTAAACTGACTTTAAGGGCATTTTCAGTTGGTTGTGTCAGTACTTCGATTTCGTGTGGGCGCACATAGGCTAAGCCTTGTTGCTCTTCGCTAATAGTGTGCTCTGGTGAGGAAATGTGGATATTGCCTATAGTGCTATGCCCTTGTTTTACCCGGGCATGAAATAGGTTCACATTGCCAAGAAACTCGTACACAAAAGGATTGCTTGGATTGTCATAGACTTCTTCTGGCGTACCTTGCTGCTCGATACGACCTTGATTCATCACCACGATTTTGTCTGCGACTTCGAGTGCTTCTTCCTGATCATGGGTCACAAATACGGTAGTGACATTAATCTCATCGTGTAAGCGTCTTAACCAGCGGCGTAATTCTGCGCGGACTTTTGCATCGAGCGCGCCAAAGGGTTCGTCTAACAGTAGCACTTTAGGTTCGACCGCAAGCGCACGGGCGAGTGCGATGCGTTGCCTTTGACCGCCTGAAAGTTGTGATGGATAGCGATTAGCAGTCCAATCTAATTGGACGAGTTTGAGTAATGAATGCACCTTATCGGCAATTTCTGACTTACTCGGCCGTGTGTTTCGTGGTCGGACTGTGAGTCCATAGGCGACATTTTCGAATACAGTCATATGTTTAAACAGGGCGTAATGCTGGAATACAAAACCGACACCGCGTTCACTCACATGCTGTGTGGTGATGTCTTCGCCATTAAATCTGACTATGCCACTGTCGGCCTGTTCGAGTCCGGCAATAATCCTGAGTAACGTTGTTTTGCCTGAGCCGGATGGACCTAAAAGGGCCGTCAGCTCTCCGGTTTTGATCTCTAAATTGACCGAGTCAACGGCAACAAAATCACTAAAACGCTTATTAACTTGTTGAATGTGTATGCTCATAATGCTCTGTTCCCAAGGACGTTGCGTTTAGTTAATTTGATGTTTGCGCTCATCTTTCCACTCCACAAGGCTTTTCAGCACGATAGTGACCAGTGCTAAACCTGTAAGCAGGGATGACACGGCAAACGCGGCCGTAAACATGTATTCGTTATAAAGCACTTCTATGTGTAGCGGCATAGTATTGGTCTCACCGCGAATGCGCCCAGAGACCACAGCTACCGCACCAAACTCACCCATAGCACGGGCATTACATAGGATCACTCCATAGAGTAAGCCCCACTTAATGTTCGGCAATGTGACGTACCAAAAGGTCTTTAAACCACTGGCACCTAAGGTGAGTGAGGCTTCTTCTTCATCTTTGCCCTGTTGCTGCATCAGTGGGATGAGTTCGCGGGCAATAAAGGGCAAAGTGCCGAACATGATGACAATGACTATGCCCGGAACGGCAAAAATCACTTTTAAATCATGGGCAGCAAGCCAAGGCCCAAACCAGCCTTGAGCACCAAAGAGGATCACAAAAATCAGCCCGACCACGACGGGTGAAATAGCGAAGGGCATATCGATTATCGAGATCAGTATGGTTTTGCCTCTAAACTCAAATTTAGCAATGGCCCAAGCGATGGCGACACCAAAAATAGCATTGGTGGGCACAACAATAATTAACACTAACAAGGTGAGGCGAATGGAAGCGAGCGCATCGGGATCGGTCACGGCTTGCCACCAGACCTTGAGACCCGCTTCGAATGCGCCGTAGAGCACAACCGCTAATGGCAAAACCAGAAACAGTGCGAGAAAGCTTAATGCGATCCCGATTAAACTCCACTTTATCCAAGGTGCCTCAGTGGTAGCGTGATGATTTACAGTCAATATTTGGCCCATAGACTTAACCTCTTTTACTCGCCCACCACTGTAGGCTATTAATTAATAACAATAAGAGGAAAGCTGCTGCGAGCATGACCACCCCGATAGCCGCAGCGCCGTTATAGTCATATTGCTCAGCTTTTGCCACTATCAGTAGTGGAGTAATTTCGGTGCGATAGGGCAAATTGCCCGAGATAAAAATGACGGAACCATATTCGCCCACAGCACGCGCAAAGGCTAAGGCGTAACCCGTTAATAATGCAGGTAATATCGCAGGTAGGATCACTCTTCTTATGGTGGTTAATCGATTAGCCCCGAGGGATGCTGAGGCTTCTTCAAGTTCCTTTGAAAAGTCTGCTAAAACCGGTTGTACTGTTCGCACGACAAAGGGTAAACCAATGTAAGTTAAGGCGATCACAACCCCAATTTGACTGTAGGCGACTTTAATACCCCATAAATGTAAATATTGGCCTACCCATCCGGTAGTCGAATAAAGCGTTACGAGCGCGATGCCTGCGACAGCCGTCGGTAAGGCAAAAGGCAGATCGACTAAAGCATCGACGACTTTTTTACCAAAAAATTGATAACGTACTAACACCCAAGCGACGAGAGTCCCAAAAATGGCATTAATGCTGGCGCCAATAAAAGACGCCGTAAATGACAGCTTGTATGAGGCTACAACCTGAGGATGACTAATTGCGACCCAAAAGTCAGCCCAACTCATTTGCAGCGTAAACAGAACTAATCCGGCTACAGGAATAAGAAATAGCAAACTTAAATATAAAACTGAGAAGCCTAAGGTAATACCAAATCCAGGTAGCACAGATTTTATGACAACCTTGCTCATATCATTATTCCGTTGCGAGATAAGTGAAACCAATGGGCGGTTTCGTATTAATGAAACCGCGTAAAAGATTACTTGCTAATCTTGGTTAAAATAGAATCGAATTGACCACCATCATTAAAATGCGTTTTTTGTGCTTTGTTCCAGCCACCAAAAACCTCATCAATGGTAAAGAGCGTCAGTTGTGGAAACTTGTCTTTGTATTGCAACGCAATGTCTGGGTTTGTCGGGCGATAAAAGTGTTTTGCAGCTAAGTGTTGTGCTTCATCAGTATAGAGATGTGCTAAGTAAGCTTCTGCTAACTTACGTGTCCCTTTGCGATCGACATTTTTATCTACCACTGTCACTGGTGGCTCGGCAAGAATGCTGACACTTGGAACAATGATTTCAAATTCACCTTTTCCTAACTGCTCAACTGATAATATGGCTTCATTTTCCCAAGCGATGAACACATCGCCAATGTTACGCTGTACAAAGGTATTGGTTGCGCCACGGGCGCCAGAGTCCAGCACTGGTACGTTTTTATAAATCTGAGTGACAAACTCTAACGCTTTTTCTTCTGAGCCGTATTGCTTCAGTGCATAACCCCAAGCGGCGAGATAGTTCCAGCGCGCCCCACCTGAAGTCTTAGGATTTGGGGTAATGACTTCTACACCTTCACGAACTAAGTCATTCCAGTCATGGATATTTTTGGGATTTCCCTTGCGAACCAATAGCACTATGGTCGAGGTATAGGGCGAGCTATTGTGTGGTAGGCGACTTTGCCAATTTTCAGGAATTAAATCCGCTTTTTGCCTTAATGCATCAACGTCATAGGCCAGTGCCAGAGTGACAACATCCGCTTCTAATCCATCAATAACTGAGCGAGCTTGCGAGCCTGAGCCACCGTGAGATTGACGTATGGTTGGGGCTTTATGGCCTTGTTTTTGCCAATATTGGCTGAAGAGTTGGTTATATTCCCGATAGAATTCACGGGTTGGATCATAGGAAACATTCAATAGCGTATCTTCAGCGAGTGCGAGAAAACTAGCCGAGGCCAAAACTAAGGTGAGTGTTGCTTTTTGTAGGTGAGATAAAATATTCATACCGAAATCCTCATATTATTTAATAAGGCTTCCGGTTGACCGGTCAGCGATGTGGCCTAACTGTGTTGATTGGGTGGTAAATTTCGTTTTTATTTTGACGGCGTAACTTGGTCTAAACGAATTTTTTCTTTCTTTTCTAATTGCACTAATTTCCCATGGTGAAAGGTTAATTCCACTGTCCCAAACTCAATTCTACCCAGTAGTTTTTCTAAACTATTGACGAGCACGGGGATCACGGTTTGTAGATCTTCTTTGGTTGCCATATCAGTCCTCATGTAAGTGGTTTTTGACAACGTAATTGGAATTATAATCAAATATCGATAACTAAAAAGTTACATTTTGCGATTTGATATTCTTTTATGTAATAAGTGTGTCTTTTGTGTGTTTGAGTTTGCGAGATCGTTAGACTGGATCCGAGTTGTACTTTCTATTTGATAGATAAGATTACCAATAAGCACATCAATGAGGGGCCACTGTCCATGTCCGGAATCGACATTAATGTGGCCACTTAACCCTAAGTTGATTGTTGGGAATCCAAATTTCTTTGCCAGTTTTGCAGCTTGATTAAAGGGCATCCAAGGATCGTTTTCACTGGCAATGACAAGCCCAGTGACACCTAAGGGATGTTTTGGCAACAAGTGTTTGATCGTTTGAGTGCCATCGTGTTCAGGCAGAATGTGTCCATTCTCAGAAAATCGTGCTGGTGATGCTGGCGCGACTAAAATAGCTGCTGCTACCCGCTGTGGATGATGAGCGATGGCAAGGCTTGTCGCTAAACAGCCAAAACTGTGGGCAAGGATGATGATTTCACCTTCGATTTGATCGATTGCGCGGCAAATGGCATTGGCCCAGATATGAATCTTAGGCTCCAATAGTGGTAAGTCATTGACCCATATAGCTGATTCATATTTTTGTGCAATCCAACTTTGCCAATGTAAAGGGCCGCTACCACCAAACCCTGGCACAATTAATAAGGTTGCCATATTTCATCCTCCAAGATGTGAGTTTATAAGAGAGCCAAATGACGACCGGATGAAGCCAGTTTGACTCGCACTCTGACTATATCTACAAATTTGGTTATTAAAATTGTTATTTGTAGTTCATTTTGGAATATGAGATATATTTAGGATATTAACTCTGGAGGAAGTTGCCTTTGTGAGGTGATGTTACAGATAAATAATCCATAAAAATGCCCAGTAAGAGGGTGAGTCTTCTGGGCACTCGTTTTCAGTTTATATCTTGTTATTCCCTATGACGGCGTTCTTGGCTTTGAGTTGATCGACCTTGGTTATGTTCTACCGAGCGAGCGGTTTGCGCATTTTGGCGTGGCTCACTTTGTCTCACTCTCACTTCTTCGTGTTGTCTAGGCGCCGCTTGTCTTGGTTGTTCAATCCGTTGTGGCTCTGTACGTCTTGTTTCAGGTCGTGGCGTTTCAACTCTTGGGGTCATAGTTCTTGGTTTTTCTTGCCTTTGTGACTGTGCCCTTTGTTGATCGATATTACGCGGCTGTGACTCCCGAGTTTGGTATTGCCTTTGCTGAGGCTCCTTTGATGACATTGGCTTTGACTGCACGGGTCTTGATTGCATGTCATTACGCTCCTTGTGGGTTGGTGTTTGTACCATAGTCGCTGCGCGACGCTCCTTTAACTCGGCTTGTGTTTTCTGATAACTCGGCGTGCGGTTATCACGTTCACGGCTGACGTTGTGATAGTCTTTATTATCACGACTTTTATTGCCCTGATTACTCATATTACCCAGATTACTATGGGTATCTTGGAGTTCTTTAGACTTCGAATATTGGCTATTGAAGTGCTGTTTACTGCCGCTTGAGTGTGAATCTCTGCCGCGATATTTATCATCATGGTAATAGCGTTGTTTCACCACTGGATTGTGATAACTCACACCGCGTCTATGTTCGGGTTTATGTTTCCAAGGTTGTGCGCCATGGCTAACACTGTATCTTTCCCGTGGGCGATATCGGTGTGAATGGCGATAGTCGATCACCACCACTTTATGGTTGTGCCAGTGGAACGAACTGAAGAAGTAGTTAAAGGAAATATGGATGCCCGGTGACCAGTAGAAATGGTTATGACTCGGACGATAGGGATAGCCAGCATAGCCGCCAAATTCCCAATATACAGGAGGATAAGCCACACCCCAACGCCATGTGCCGTAAACCACGCGTGGATCGTAATAGGGGACGTAGACGATTTCTCGCTTAGCGGGTTCTATGATGATCTGATTGTTGGCGCGTGTAATTGCCATGTTATCCATGTCTGCTAAGCTATTCGCTTTATCAGCCTGTTGTCTTAGGGACTGAATGCTGTTCATCACTTGGCCTTCATCTTCTAAGAAGGCTTCACCGAGTCTTTGAGTCCATTCGAGATCTTCACTCATTTTTTGCAGCAGCGTCGGGAAGGCCAGCAAGGCTTTGACGCTCGGGTCCCAGTCCTGATCTTCGGCTTGCGACATAATTTGGTCGATCGATGATTTGGGGCGCTGGGTTAACCAACGCTGTGCCTGCACTATTTCGAGTGGATAAGTTGAGGCAATAAGTATGTGGGTCAATAAGCTATCGGGATACAGGGCAATAGGCGCCAGCATTTGTTCGAGTTCGGCTTGGCTTGCCGCTGTGCTCGATCCTTGGCTCGCAGATATGCCTGCAGCCTGTGCTGTGGTAGTGAAAGGCAAGGCCACTAATGCCGCCGTTAACACTAGCCAATTCCATCGATGTAGTCTGTTCATGGTTTGCTCCAATAATCCTGTTCGAGGATGTTATGGGCATATTAGGCGTGTGAATATGAACATAAGCTGAAAGTGTTTTGCGGTTAAATATTTATAGCCAAGTTTTAAGAGAAGTAATAAATCTATTACATTGAAAATAAAGACTTAAACTGAGTGTGCAAAGCTGATGCTAAATTTGGCACCACCTAAGGTTTCTGAGCGAGAGATAGAAATTCTGCCGTTATAGCTGTCGACTAAATCGCGCACGATAGCAAGCCCAATACCATTACCTTGAAGGTAGGAGTCTGCGCGAATACCACGTTCAAAGATTTGATTTTGCAGGGCTTCACTGATCCCTGGGCCATCATCTTCGATACAGATTAGCAGTTGATAGGCATCGCCTGTGACCGTTAATGTCACCGTAGACTTCGCGGCTTTACAGGCGTTGTCGAGTAAATTGCCTAGAATTTCAGTCAGATCTGCTTCATCCCCCTTGAATACTGCGTGTTCTACCATCTCGCCGCTGAGATTGATTTGTGGCTCTCGATAAATTTTAGCTAATGTGCGTAATAACTTAGCGGCGACTTCATCGACACGAATACCTAAATGCCACGAGGCCGCCGCTGCGGTTTGGGCGCGTTTTAGCTGGTGGCCAATGATCCTGCTGATCACTGATACTTGCTCACTGGAGGATTCGCTTAAGTCGGCCTGACTCTTGATCACCGCCAGTGGTGTTTTGAGGCTATGGGCTAGGTCGGCCAAGGCATTACGATAGCGTTTTCGTTGGGTTTGTTCGGTATTGAGCAAAATATTAAGCTGCCGAGCAACCGCTTGTAATTCAGTGGGGTACTGGCTACTTAGCTGCATCGACTTACCTTGCTCGACGGAATGTAGCTCTTGGGTAAAGCGTGCTAAAGGCCGCAACGTCCACAGTAACCAACTCAATTGAAACACTAACATGACTAACATTAAGATCAGCAGCCAAGTCCAAAGCTGTTGATTAAACTGATCAATTTGCTGCTGAAATTCTCGCTCATCTTTAATGATGTGGATTGTCACTGGCACGTTTTGATTTTGGCTGGCAAAACTGACACTAAAGCTATAAATCAAATGGAGTTGATCGGCGAGCTCAATTTGCTCAAATGCGCTTTGACCCGTGGCTGGGATGGTAAAATGTGGCGGTGGCGTAATCCCCATAAAAGATTGCGAATGCCACACTATATCTTGTTTGCCGCTGGCGTCTTCAGTGGTTGCAATGGCATACAGCCCTGATTGAATGAGGTTAAAACGATTCTCTAACACTAACTCTGGGATGGAGATTTGTTTGTTTTCGACTTCAGTCACCGCGAGAATCGAATAGACATAGGCACTGAGTTCATTCTTGGTTGCGCTTTTAACTTGTTCAGTAAAGGCATCGTTTAAGGCAACGCCGATCAAAGGTAATAACACTAAGATAAATAATAGCGCGCTGGCAACTAAGCGTGCTTTTAGGGAGTTCAACACTTGCCACGCCATGGCGCGTTTACTCATCGGCTGCTTGCCCGGACGTTAACGCTTTTAGGCGATAACCTTGGCCGCGCAGAGTTTCAATTAAGTTGTATTGATTATCTGGGTCGAGTTTTTTGCGTAACCGGCGGATAAAGACTTCGATGACGTTAGAATCTAAATCAAAATCCTGATCGTAAATATGCTCTGTGAGTACAGTTTTTGATTTGACTTCGCCTTGATGCAACATAAAAAATTCGAATAGCTTGTATTCAGAACCACTGAGATTAACCAGTTCTTCGCCTTTACGTACTTCTAGACTGCTGGTGTTAAGGCTAAAGGGGCCGTTGTAGATCAGGGGGCTGGCCTTACCGGCAGAGCGACGGATCAGGGCTTTTAGTCGTGCGATGAGTTCTTGGGGATGGAAAGGTTTCGTCAGATAGTCGTCGGCACCGGCGTCGAGTCCTTCAACCTTATCTTGCCAACTGTCCCTTGCGGTTAAAATCAGGATAGGAAAGTCGCGTTTTTGTTCACGCACGCTACGGATCAAGGCGATACCATCGAGTTTAGGCAAGCCGACATCGATAATTGCTGCATCATAGTTGTATTCGAGCGCTTGAAATAAGCCTTCTTCACCATCACTCGCCACATCGATACTGTAATGGGCATCGAGCAGATGTTGCTTTAAGTTAGTCTGTAGTTCTATATCATCTTCAACTAGTAACAATCGCATCGTTAGTTCCTCGAGACTCGGCCCGTTGCGGCATCTACTGAAACAGAAAATACTTGGCCATCATTATTGAGGATTTTAATACGATATCCCGATCCGCTGGATTGTACGCTCAATACTTTGCCTTGAAATTGTCGTTGCGCCATTGCCACCGCTTGATCAGGGCTATTGACCGCTAGACGGCGCTGCTCATTCTTCGCACCTTGGTTACGAGGCTGATTGCGATCATCATGTCTATCATTACCTGCTATGCAACCAAAGGAGGCTGATAAGCAAGTGATTAGGGCCAAGGTCAAACCAAGTTTCATATCGGGTACCCGCAATGTTCAGCGATCTTAAGTTAATGAGTGAGATGGATAACTTATCGAGTCGACTAAGAATACCTCATCACCTTAACAAACACATAGAGATCAGCCAATTGGTTGGCACAATTCCTTCAAAATTAACTCTGGCAGTTATTTTGTTATTCGTGACAGAACTGAAGTTCTGTTGGCGAGTCTATCTCTATGCTCGCGCTTGTATCGTTTAAGTTTTGTGAGTGTTACCCATTCCAGATGAACTCGGGCTGAACGTATCTTCTGGCTGAGAACAGTGGGCGTTGATGTTCAGCTTATGTTCACCTTCATTGCACTTTAATAGCTCCAATTTGAACGGGTTATCCATAGGATATTCAAGATGAACATACTCAATAAGCAAGATATGGCAGCCACAGTTAATATTAAGCTGTTTATGGCAACGGCTATTGCTGCGCTGTTTTTAGCGTCATCTGTCGCTAGCGCTCAGCCCCGCGAACTGGAGTCATCGCAAAGCTTAACGCCATTTACTGCAGCCAGCGTTGGTATTGCCAAAAAAGCAGAAAATAGCGAGCAAGCTGCTGAGCAGGAACAACAAGCTTTAGCTTTGTTACAACAAGCCGCGCCCGCAAAAAATGTCACTGAAGTCGCCGCTGCGGCCGTGAAATCCTTGGCGCCAGCAGCCTTATCATCCAAAGCGCCGACGACAAACCGAGTGCAACTTATGGGCGCCTCGCCTATGACGCGTGAGCAAGTAACTGCGAAACATGCGAGCCAAGGGATTCCGAGTTCGAGCGCGACCAGTGAAGATCCCTACCGCGCACCTGTGTATCACAGCTTTTCGATTTTTGATGCCAGCAGTCGTTTGTTTGAAGACTTTGACTACGATGGGTTTTATCAAACGTTTAGCGTGACCTTCGATGTTGATGTCAATGGTGCATATCTTAATGAAAGAGCTGATTTATTTGCCGAGCTTTATCTCAGTCGTGATGGTGGCCCTTGGGTGCATTACTACACCACAGACGTATTTACCATTTACGGCGATTCGACACAGGACGATTACGAAGTGTTGACCACGCTCTACACGGGTTATGCGACGGATCACTATGATGTGTTGATTGATGTGTATGAAGTGGGTTACAGCGATATTGTTGCGACCATTAGCGCCGATGAGACCGATAGTTTGTATGCGCTGCCATTGGAGAGTAGCGATCGAGACAGAGAGCCCGACATTATCGTTGTTGAGGAAAGTGGCGGCGCCTTCTCAGTATTAGGTTTGTTATGTCTTAGTTTGTGTGCGGGGCTGCGGTTGAATCGAACTCGAGCCTAATCGCCCTTATTTCTCTCGGTGTTTATCTGCGGTAAATAGGGCTAGTATGGATGAGTTATTTTAACTAAATGGAGAAAGACATGATTGCTCAAGGTCAAACATTACCTGCTGCCACATTAGGTCAACTGACTAAAGATGGCATGGTGAATCACCAAGTTACCGAATTGTTCGCGGGTAAAAAAGTCGTATTGTTTGCAGTGCCAGGTGCTTTTACTCCAACGTGTTCTGAAGCGCATTTACCTGGCTATGTGGTATTAGCCGATCAATTTAAAGCGAAAGGCGTGGATTTGATTGCCTGTGTTGCTGTGAACGATGCCTTTGTGATGAAAGCGTGGGGCGAAGCACAAAATGCCTCTGAATTAATGATGTTAGCCGATGGCGATGCCAGCTTTACTAAAGCCTTAGGTTTGGAGATGGATACTGCCGGTTTTGGTGGCGTGCGTTCACAACGTTATGCCATGATCATCGATAACGGTGTAGTGACTCTACTGAATGTAGAAGAGCCAAAGGCTTTTGAAGCCAGTAAAGCTGAAGTTGTTTTGGCTGCTATCTAAGCGTATTTAAGATATGAAGTTTGGATGTGACCAAAGCCAGCCATTCATTGGCTGGCTTTAACTAAATCAATTTATTGTATGATTTGAATGTTGTCTGCATCTATGGTCACTTCAGACCAATCTTTATCCACTTCACCACGAATAATGACCTGAGTCTCAGGTGTTACTGTGTTGCCGCGCCATAAATCATCATCAATTTCGACCTTAATATCACCCGTAGCGTCACGGAAAATATAATCATCGTGTCCAATGGAAGAAATGATATGGCCCGTTAACTCAATTTGGGCGTCATCACTGGCATTGAGCGCGCTTACCACATCATGAATCACTTGTCTTGCGCTCGGCCCTTGGAAGCCACCCTGTATTTGAGGTTCACCCGTTGTAGGTTGAAAGCCTGCTTGGCTGGTCATAGTCGTGAATGAAAGTGCCATTGCGAAAACGGTAAGAGTCATTTTATTCATCTGTTTGTCCTTTCTATGGTTTTATGTAACTCAGCCTCAATGGCTATTACAGTGTTGCGAGCATAGTGCCAAGACAAGCGTGAAGCGGTTGTGAAGATTGGGTTTGCAACTCAGAATTTGCTAAAACGAGGTCATTTATCCAAGCTAACTTCAGTTAATGGGCATTATCTATAAACTGAACATAAGCCTGATAGCTAGCACCATCGTTTTGGGTTGAAAATGCCCAGCCCATTCGCTCGCAAATACGTTCAATAATAATTAATCCGCAGCCATAGCCTGATGTATCAGTACTTTGAGTGCTTAGTGGATTCAGTATCCATAATTGGTTGCTTTGCATCGTAATTTCAATGTTTCCGGCACTGTAATTGAAAGCATTTTTAATTAAATTACCTATCACTATGTCAATAAAGCTCAGTGGCGCCTTGATGCTCAAGCAATCTTTAAGCGTTAAGCTGTAGGTGATTTCTTGCTTGGCAAAATGCTGCGCCATTTCAGCTAAAATGTGTTCAAGGCGTGGTGCTAAATCAATTTGGCTGTAGTGCTGGGATTCAATGTCTTCTTTTCCGAGAAGTAAAAAGGCCTCGGTGAGCGTTTTCATTTGATGCCCTGCGTAATCAATACGTGTAATGGCTTTTTTGACCATTAATTGTTGAGCCTCGGTTGTCGCATTGGGGATTTTTTTGAGCAATTCTACCGAACCTTGGATCACCATAATGGGCGTGCGTAGTTCATGGGAGGCAAAACGGCTAAATTCTTGTTCCCGAGTGAAGTAGGCGGCAATTTTAGCTTTGTTGCTTAATAGGGTTTGCTCAATCTGGCGGGTTTCACGGTATGAAGTACTCGGTGTTGATGTCGGTCTTTTTGGTGATAGTTGATTGATTTTATTTTCAATCTCAGCAAGTGGACTGGATAGCAGACGTACAAAATACAATCCATACGCCATGATAAACAGGAGCAAACCGATCCCCATAATAGAGATCAAAATGTGCATTCTATCTTCATAGCTATCAAGGAAATCGTCCGCGTCATCCTTATAAACCACATACAACAGCCCTTGCCCAGAAGGATGAGCGGATATTAAAAAGTGTTTATCTTCGTCACCCAGTTGATGTTCGTAAAATCCGGTATTTTGATAAGGTTGCAGCCAAGCTGGTACAAACTCTTTGCTCCAATATGTTTTCAATTCATTGATATCGGGGAGCTGTGCTTTATCACCAAACCTTTGATAATTCTTTAGATATTCGCGAGTCTCTGTGGCCAGCGTTTGCTCGAGGCTAATCTTCTCAATTTGTTCTTCGGCGATATAAATGAGGCTCCAAAAAATGGCAAACATCAAGCTAGTTAATACTAAAAAAGTGAGGCGGATTTTTTTATATAAACTCGGAAAATACTCAGGGGATAAGTCGGTAACCTTGGCCATGGATAGTCTCTAATTTTGAGTCTGAAAAACCTTTATCGAGTGCACTGCGTAAGCTGTATATGTGGCTGCGAAGTGAGTCACTCGAAGGAGCATCATCTCCCCATACTGTATCTACCAATTGCTCTTTACTCACGATAGCGGGCGCATGTTTTAGTAACAGTGAAAGAATGGTGCGCTGAATTTTACTGAGCTTAATTTCTTTACCAGCACGGGTAACTTGATGGGTTTGTAAATTTAAACTGATATCACTGAAGCGCAAAATACCCACATCTAAACGTGGGCCACGATTATGCAGTGAATGTAGTCGTAAGCATAATTCTTCCATCGCGAAAGGTTTATTTAAAAAATCATCCCCACCTGATGTAAAAGAATCAATTTTATCCTGCAAACTGTCTTTGGCGGTTAAAAATATAATCGGTGTATTACAATAAATTTCTTCACGCAGTTTTTTGACCGTATTAATACCGTCTAATTTGGGCATCATAATATCCATTATGATGACATCGTAATGGTTTTGTTGAATTAAATTGATTGCACTTTCCCCGTGATATGCACAGTCGGCAATAATACCCTCTAGGGTTAAATAATCCATGATTGTTTCAATAACATCATGATTATCATCAACAATTAATACTTTCATCGGTTAATTCATTTCTTCACATTTGCTTGACGATCTTCATACTAAGATGCCCAGCACTGATTTAACAAGACATAATAGGGAAGAAAATGAATAAACTCTTAGTCTGTATTACGGCCATTTTGCTGGCAGGTTGCGGTGGTAATGATTCATCAACAGATACCTCTAAACCCGATCCTATCGTTCCACAACCTACGTTACCCGCAAAAATTAACGGTACAGTAACAAATATTGCTTCTGACAATAATTCGATTACGGTCAACGGATATAACGTCAATATCGCTAATGCTAAGATTCACTATGGACAACAGCCGTTAGAGGTTAATGCCATTCAAATGGGGATGAGGGTCAAAATTGATAATGAAGGCCAACAGGCTAAAAATGTCATATTAGATCCAAGCCTCGTGGGTGAAATCAGTTCCGTTAATCAAAATACTATTGCCGTTAATGGGATTAATTTAGTCGTTAAACCAGCGGACGCGACCCAGTATAAAGTAGGCGATTGGGTGGCGGTAAATGGTTATCCAACGGCAATGGGAGAATGGCAGGTTAATTCTATAAACCTTATCCCCAATTTTGCGTTTGCTGAAATCGAGGGACGTGTCTCTGGATTAAACAAGGCCACGCAACAATTCAATATCGGTTCGGCAGTGGTTAATTATGCCAACGCACGTTTAGAAGGCAGCTTACAGGAAGGCGCATGGGTTGAAGTGGAAGGCCAGCAAAGTGGTGCTTCATTTTTGGCCTCTGAAGTCGAGGTGGAAGATACGGCGTCTTTTAACGATATGGAGCTAGAAGGGACTATTACTTGGGTCAACCAAGATAAGACGCAGTTTGAGCTTAATGCCCGTACTCGACTCTATGTTACTACAAATACTCAATTTGAAGATGGCAAGCAAGCTAACTTGGTTGAAGGCAAGCTAGTCGATGTAGATATTCAATCTATGCCGCAGGGTTTATGGGCCAGAGAAGTTGAATTTGAAACATCACATGATAATGGCGGGATACCTCCAGCCTTAGGTAAAAAGTTCGAGCTAGAAGGTCTGGCGACACTGACTACCAATAATCAGCTACAAATTAATGGATTTACATTTGATATTGATACCAGAACTCAATTTGATGATGGTTTAACCTTAGCGACACTTGACCAAAAATGGATTCAAATAGAAGGTGTTGAACTCGCAGACAACCAGTGGTTAGTGAAAGAAGTTGACCTTGAAGTGCGAAGCAATGAGCTTGATTTGTCGGGTTTAGTGATGCAAAAGACCTTGTGGGGCTATCAAGCGACTGATGCTTCATTAACGCCATTTGAAGGCAAATGGGTTGATGTCGAATGTCAGTTCGATGGCTCTAATATCCACAATTGTCGAATCGATGATTAAACACAAATAGAGAAATTAAGTGAATAAACGTGCGGTTTTAGGCCGCACGGTTTATTTGGCTTTGCCCAATCCCCAAGCTGGTTTCAATATCTTCTACACTCTGCTGTACTTCTTGGGCTATGACCTCACTCTGCAGTGAACTGGTTTGCGCTTGTTCTTTTAAACTATCCATAGTGCGAACAAATTCATCGAGATAATCGACTTGCTCTTTGGCATTGAGCGAGCCTTGTTTGGCGGTATTAGCCATTTCACTTGCTTGGTTTTGCACTGTTTGCGCCACTTGCCACAGACTCTGAGCACGCAGTTTCTGGCTGCTGGTGGCCTGTGCTATGCCATCGACACTCTCACTGAGGGCATGATTTGATTGGGTCAGTTGTTGCAGAATTTTCACGATCTCATTCAAAGACACTTGGGTGCGTTGGCTTAAATTACGCACTTCATCGGCCACCACGGCAAAGCCGCGACCTTGCTCGCCAGCCCGCGCAGCTTCGATGGCAGCATTAAGGGCGAGTAAGTTAGTTTGCTCGGCAATATTGCCAATCACATCAATGATTTTCGATACATCCGTCACTGAGTTATTTAGGCTTTCAAGGGACGAATGGCACAGACCGACCGCGGTTTGTGTTTGCTCGGTCGCGCTCAATACCGCCTCTGCTTGTGCTTGACTCGACTGCATTTGGCGCATGGTTTCGGCTGCGCTGTCTTCCACGAGTGCCGAAGTGTGGCTCACCTCATTGGCGAGGCTGCGGATATGCTCGGTCTGTGTTTGCGTATCGGCCACAATCGTTTGGGTGTGCTCTGTGTGTTGTGATAGCTGAGTAATGCGCGCCACCAGTTGGCTTAATGATTGAGAAACCTTCGTGATTTGCTGGCGCTGTGCCTCGTCTTCCTGTTCAAACCTGTGCAGTAACTGGTTGAAATGACCTGCGATTTGGCCCGTCTCGCAGCGACGATTAATATCTAAACGCTCGCGGCTGTTCGATTCGCTTAATTTCATAAAAGCTTGGTTGAGACGTTTTAGCGGTTTGACGACACGATTTTGCTGCAGGATTAAATAACCAATCGCAAACAAGGCCATGATGGAAACCATGGTGTAGAGGATTAGCTGTAACTCATATTTCAGCTGCTGGTTCTTTGCTGCCTGAGCCTCACCTAAACCAATAAGCTGTTGTTCCACATTGCTAATCGCTTGAATGAGTTGATCTTGCATCTCTTGGTTGGTTTGCAGTAATTGGTGGGTATTGGCGACTTCTTTGTTGTATCGATTGGCGAGACTGAGCAGTTCACTGCGGTCACTCTCGCCTATTTCAATTTGTTCCGGTTCGCTGGCACCGAGTGCAAATTCATCTGCTTCTTGCTGTTCATATACGCCGATTAACGGCAGTGCGCTGAGGGAGTCGTGCCACGTATTTAGCTCTTTGCTGGTGCTATCTAAAATACCCTTGAGCTGCTGATTTTTACCGATCAGATAACCATCGGTCAGTTGGGAAAGTTGGTAGACGATAGAAGGTAAATCGCGGCTCAATTGCAGATATTGTTCGGCGACCGCCGCATTTGTGGCTAAGCCTTTATCGGCATAACTGCCCAGACGACGGTTATAGTCGAGCATTTCAGATTCGGCGTGGGCCAGCAGTTGCCTAGGGTTGCCAGCGAGTTTACCCGCGGCGCGGTACTTGGTATCTAAATCTTGAATGAAGCCGCTGAGACTTGCTTGCAAGTCATTATCGGTAGCGCCCATGGTAGCGAGATTAAGCTCTGTAAGCTGGTTCTTAATGGCGCTGAGTTTGGTTTTCGCTTGTTCCAGTTGGCTAGCGTTGCCGCTCGCGAGGTAGCCGTCGAGATCGCGGCGTACACCGACGAGGAAGTCTTCTTGTATGCTTTGCAGTGTGAGTGTTTGCTGCTCAATTTGTTGCCGCTGATCACTGCTCCACAGCACTACGGCTGCTAGCAATCCCGCGAGCAATAACAACAGGGCAGAAGCAGAAAGCGACAGCGTTGAAATTTTCATTTTGCAATCTTCATAATGGTCAGAGCCAGTAACTGTGCTGAGTTTATGAATTTAAGGTGACATTAATATGACAAGTGCTCACTTGGATGTCAGCGTTGTCATTTGATTTGCAAATATGTGATCTCGCGTTATTCCAGCGGCAGCCACACTTGGGCTTTTAAACCGCCTTCGGCGCGGTTGGAGAGGGTAATTTGCCCTTGGTGTCTATCTATAATCCGTTTGATAATGGCGAGGCCTAGGCCCGAACCAACACTACCACGGGCGATATCACCTTGGGTAAAGGGTTGAAATAATTTGGTAATTTGCGACTCATCGATCCCTGGGCCGTTATCTTCAACGCTAAAACCGACACGCTTGCCATCGAACTGTGAGCTAATGCGGATCCAGCCAGAACCATAGCGAAAGGCATTTTCGACTAAGTTACTCAGTACCCGCTTGATGGCAATCGCTTGGAATTGGGCTTCGGGGCAGTCAGTTAACACCACTTCTATTTCACCGGCGCGATTGGCTTCTGCTTGAGCGACATCTTGAATGAGTTTATTGATTTGACCTAGCTCACGGCTGGTTTCCTGATCTTGGCGAATATACGCAATAAACTGGCTAATGATGGCGTCCATATCTTCGATATCGTTGACTATGCCATCTTTAAGATATTGATCTTCCTCAACCATCATCTCTGAGGCGAGGCGAATACGGGTGAGTGGCGTGCGCAAGTCGTGGGAGATCCCTGCCATCAATAGCGCTCTGTCCTGCTCCAGTTGCTTCATGCTGTGTGCCATCTGGTTGAAAGCATTGGTAACTTCGACAATTTCACTCGAACCTTTTAGCGGCAAGGGGTCGGGAAATTCACCGCGGGAGACTGAAATCGCGGCTTTTTGTAGTCGCCTAAGTGGGCGGTTTTGCTGGCGAGCAAACCACCATCCCCCAGCGACACTGAGTGCGCCAATCACCATTAAATAAAGGGTGAGTGGCGAAAGATCTGAAACATTTTGGCCGATAAGTGGCACTTTTATCCAAATAGAGGGCGCCTGTGGTGGACGGATCCAAATCTGTAATACGCTGCCATGGGTGACGCGGACTTCAGCATCGCCGCCAAGATATTCCGACATCTGCGATGACCAGAAACCATAGTAAGTGGCTTGCTCAATACCCGCTTCATGCGCTTGCTGTTGATTGTAGATTTTCATGCCATCGTCGTGGACTTTGGCATTAAGGGCATCGACTATGGTTAAGTGTTCGCGGCCAATATCTATGCCGTCGACAAACAGTAATTTGACTTGGCGAGCGATTAACTGATTGATTTGTTGGTAACTTGGCTTAAGTACATAGACGGCGACCGTGACGTAAGACACCAGCTGATTGATCAGTAATAGGCAACCAATCAGCATCACGGTTTGACTAAATGCGCTGCGAGGAACAAACCGCCACCAAAACTTAGGTTTCATCGTGGGCTCAATAACCGCAGTAGATTAAGATGGCGGCGCGGCTCATCGACGCGCTGCGCCATCGGGCACAAACACATAACCTAATCCCCACACCGTTTGAATGTAGCGCGGATTCGCAGGGTCTTTTTCGATTAAACGCCGCAGACGTGACACTTGCACGTCGATGGAGCGTTCTAGCGCCGAATAATCGCGGCCACGGGCGAGGTTCATCAATTTATCCCGAGACAAGGGCTCGCGTGGATGGGTAACGAGCACTTTAAGCACGGCAAACTCACCGCTAGTGAGTGCGATGGATTCGTCGCCGTGGTACATCTCACGGGTCGCTAAATCTAGCGAGAACTCACCGAAGCTAATCTGTGCTTCCTGCTGAGCGGGCGCACCGGGCACATCTTGGGTTTGGCGACGCATCACGGCTTTGATCCGTGCAAGTAATTCCCGTGGATTGAAAGGTTTTGGCAGATAATCGTCAGCACCCAACTCTAAACCAATAATACGGTCGACTTCATCGCCCTTGGCTGTCAGCATCACGATCGGAATGGGGTTACCTTGCTGGCGCAGTCTACGACAGATAGACAGGCCGTCTTCACCGGGCAACATCAAGTCGAGCACGAGTAAATGGAAGTTTTCGCGTTCTAATAGGCGGTCCATCTGCTCGGCATTGGCCGCGCTGCGCACCTGATAACCTTGCTCCATCAGGTAACGCTCGAGTAACGCTCGCAGGCGCATATCATCATCGACGACGAGGATTTTCGAGGTTTCTTGTCCCATGGGATGTCCTTTAATTGCTCAGATTGGTGCTTATTCTACTGACGAGAAACAGTTAAGATTAACCAACTGGCTGAAATTGAAAACGAATCTGCCTAATATAGCCGCATTCAACCAAGGCGACTAGCTCACCTTAGTAACTTGAATGCGATAAATGCTGACATTGATTGCCCAATGTTAATACTAAGCAAATGAAATTGCATGGGAATACTCGCGTTTATTCACGCTATAGCTGAAATTGTAACTAAATTGGCATCAGCAAAAGAGGTGATTTAAAAGCCATTATGCACAGAGATGATTTAGTGGATAGAAATAGTACACATACTTTGATGAATGTACTATTTGCACGTTCAGCTCATAAAGTCATCACAGAACTAAGAACCGTTGTTAGCTCCATAACCATAAAAAGTGGTTATGGAGCCATCTATGGAAATAGAGCTCCAATCATTGATTGTTACAAGCGGTTTGAGACAGGTTACTTCCAATTAATCATATCGATTAAGGGCGTTGAATCGCTATTGGTTCCTGGACACTTAAGTAATGCTCCTGCTGTCGCTTGGTACTCAGGCTTGATGTGCTCTTGTATCCAGCCTTGAGCTCTTATTAGATCCTTACCCATGAGCCCGAAAATACGTTGTGGGTTTACAACTGGGGCATTTGGGAAGAAGTCACCGCTAGTGGCTTCAATCATGCTCAATAAAATGGCGTAGTTATCGTGGTTTTGGTCTGCGAGTGGATCCCCGTTTAAAATCGCATTTGTTAAATGCGCTGTGGTGTACTCTGGCGTGCAGACAATACCATTCTCGCCATCGTTATAATCCGCCGCGACCAGATTTTCCACATCAATATGATGCACATGGCTGCCTTTATAGGTTAGATTTTCAGGTTTAATATCGTGCAGGAATATCTCCTCGCTATGTAAGGAACATAAATCTTCTAAGAGTGATTTAAAGTGAATTAAGGGAATCTTGTCCCCTTGTTCAATTAATTGCGCTACTTCAATGCCACCATTATGGGCAATCATGGTCGAATCGTTTACATAAATAGAAGGACAAATTGAAGGATGCGATCTAAGTTGGTTCATTGCTAATTGGTTGTATTTATTTTTATCTATATCAAACGTGTCATTATGAATATGTAATTGCACAAATTGACTATCTTGGCGTACTAACTGTTTGTAGGTTCCTTTCCCAGCAGGTTGAAACTTAGTTGGTGTTTTTGCGACTAATTCGGTTTGTGCATTATAGAAGTAGCTACGTCCTGCCTTAGCATTTGTGAGTGATTTTATACCTACTGTATTGAGCTCTTTTTCAGCTTTTTTTTGTTGATAAGAGCGATAACTTTTTTGTATTAGCTGAGCCGCTTCGATTTTCACTCGATGGAGAGATTTTTTGACATTGTTGATCTCTGCGAATGAACTTATCGTTTTCACAGGCTTTAGCGTATCAGCTCTACGTTGGGAAAGTTTTACGATATTGAGCGTGTTAGGTATAGCTGCGAATTGATTGTAGCTTTTATAGCTGGAAAAATTAGAATAATTGCTTGTATGAATAGGCATTATCAAATCTCTGAATGGAATATTAATACTAAAATAAATGAAAATTTTATTAATGGTTAATGGCAAATGATGAATAAAAAATGATTAATTTACTTGAGCAATCCTAATTTTTAACTAACTAGTGATTACTTTTTACCTGTCTAAATAAACAGAGTGATTAAGTCATTCCAGTTTTACTCAGAATATTTCAGACAAAGTCTGTGTGTCCCCTTTCTACTTATTTATATAGTGATGGAGTAGATAATTAATTGCTCACATATTTCAAACACTAGTGAGCCTATGACCAGAGGAGTACCGGATGCCAATTTCCAATCACATCATCAATCCACCTTCATCAGATATCAAGAGTGAGGGCGTCAGTAACGCCGCAACTGATAAACTCGAGATTAAGCAGGTGAGTAATAGGCCTAGTATAAAAAAGCGTTTTTTATCGCTGTTTCAATCTATCCGTCTTAAATCTCGCTCGAAGAATGGCAAAGAAAAGTCAGTTGCGAATAAACCGCTTCAGTTAGCCAAACCAGCCCAAGTTGCCAAAATGGCAGTTACAGCGCCGCAGCAAAATGCGGATTCTAGACTGTCATTAATGCAAGCGATTCGTGATGGCGTTGAGTTGCGATCGGTAACGGCAGATCAGAAAGCGCGACCTGTGACGCCCAATGCCGATACTTCATTTTTACAAGAAGTATTGAAAAAAATGCAAGACGCTCGGATGGTTTTATCCAGCCAAAGTACTGCACCATCCACAGTGCAAGGAGATATTCAGCCTCCTGTCGTATTAACTATGGCAAGTGGTACATTGCCACCGCCACCGCCACCGCCACCTTTGCCGCCACCGACTCCGATCCTGCCAGTAGGTGCGATGGCAAGTGACGTGGTTGCGCCGTCAGGTGGAGGAAAGGACGCTTTGCTAAATGCAATTACAGGTTTCAATAAAAACAACCTTAAAAAAGCAGTTACTGGAATCAAAAATGATGATGTTCAGGCACCTGTAACAAAAAATGAGCCCATGGATGAACTCTACTCTGATGAATTACTTAAAACAGCGCCCAATATGAATCAAGCTAATAGAGAGTTGCTCTGCCAACAAATTAGTGATTATGTTGTCAATGCTATGGAGGTTAATTGGGAAGGCATTTTACTCGATCAATATGGGCAGTATGCGGATATTGATGCGTTAGAGGCGGCAATGAACGGGCAGTCTAAATCGATTTCAAGTTATTGGGCCGAAGTGAAACGTTTTCCTGATCTATGGAAGCGAGCCGATGTTGTGTCTGATCAGCCTTTCCAGACGCAGCGTAAAGGTGTTGCCACTGAAACGATGAGTCGCCTCGATTCAGGAAAAACACGGCTTTTCCGCTCGGATAGTAGCCGTGGCGCCATTGAGATGAAAAAAGGGGAAGCCATTTTAGATGGGGCTCGTCGCACAGCCAATCAACTGACGACAAATGAAGAAAAATTGAATTTACTAGGTAGCAATTACCGTCAGTCAGCACTCAAAGTTCTTACAGAAATGCCTTTTATGGAAGGATTCGCTACTAAGAATGGTAAAGATGCGCAGGCAAAATTGGAAAAGCAATTCATGGAAAACATCCATGGAGCCGACAGTCTTAAAGCAGATATATCAAGATTTCTATCGATTCATATGAAAACTGGATTTGAAGACTTTACCTTTTTAGGACAGGAGGCTTTGGTCAAAAAACAGAGTGAGTTAATAAAAACATTACAATTAAAACTGGGTTATTCTAACAGTTAAGCTAAAAATAGTAAGTCGGGTCTAAGTAGATATTTTGGGCCTGGCTTATGACTTAATGTATATAGATTTGTAAACATAAACATATGTGTACACATTAATAAATTAAGTTTCAACACTAAACTTTCCTAAAGGTAAATTTTTAATTTAAAATAATTAAGGTGAGTATAATAAAGTGTGTCATATTTTAAAGTATGAATATTTAGGTTTTTGTTAGTTATATTCTCTGGGGTTCCCGTAGTTCCTTATCACCTTCTAAGCATATCAGCACAATGTACTGTAATCTTAATAATTAGTATTTACATTCGGCAGCTTGATACATTTGGTTTCGTTTGTTTTTCCATTGTTTTCAAAGCTGCAAAAGGTCCGCACCTTGTTTTTTGAGTGTGTTTTTTTCGATTTTTTTCTGGTTAATTCATCTTTTTTTGGCGATTTTTTATTACTTTATTCTGAAAAAAAGACCACAATGTAACTCTGAGTTAATTTTGTGATGAACGAGTAATTCTTAGGAGGAATAGCAATGGCAAGAAACTATGCGTTAGGAAATCAGATGGTTTTTGATGTGCTTAAAAGACAGGTTAGCACTGAGGATAATGTAGTTAGCATAGGTGGACGTGAGGCTGTAATATTAAAACTACTATGTGATCATGTAAATGAAGTTGTAGGTAAGGAGTATATACAAGAAAAAGTTTGGGGTAAGGTTTTCGTGAGTGAAACATCATTGACCAAAGCCATTTCTAATTTAAGAAAATCTCTTGCGCAATTTGATAACTTAGCGTGCGAAATAAAAACCATTTCTAAAGAAGGTTATATACTGATTCTGGATGAAAGTGTTTCAGGCGTTTTAATTGAAGAGGAATATCCGATTTTTGAGATAAAGAATATTAAGCAGAGTCGTAAAGAATCCTTAAGTAATATCAATGTTTCTCCATATTCAATCGAACGAAATTTATCAATTCGTACTGACATACCAATGAGAAATATATATTTTTTATTGGTATGTTTTTTCTCTGCTCTTCTTGCATCTATGTTAACAGTAGGAGCAATAGTCGTTTTCAATAAGTTTTTTTAAAATTATATTTCACGTAAATTTAAACTTATGCGTGCCAAGATTCATATTGGTTGACTTTTGTTTTTTAAAATAATAGTTGATTCAATCTAAAAGATTTTTAGTGTAATTTTTCACGTTCAAATTCAACCTTGAAACGAAATGAAATCATACGCAAGATTGTCTTAAATATTCTACTAGTATTCTATAATTTATGGGCTTCTCTACAGAGATTTGAGCCAAGGATAAGGCTTTTTTTGCTCCTTTAAAGTCACTTTTACATCTTGGTATAAGCGCGACTGTTGGTTGTTATACATGTCGTTCGGTGATAGTTATTTTTTACGGATTTTTTCATAAGTAATCTGGTGATATTGATGTGCAGGATGATGGATAATTAAAGCTCAACCTCTAGGAGATATTATGCTTTCATTAAACAAACTAGCTGCATGCGGACAGACTGAAACATCTGAAATCATGGATAAAAAAAATATTGATTTAGATGTCAAAAAAATTTCCCACATTGAGAATAAAGATCCCATTGTTTCTTTAAGTAAATTGTTGAGTCCAAAACCTTACCAAAAAGTAAAAGTAGAACTAAAAAGCGGCAGTGAAATTTTTTCTTCTTTAATTAAAAATAAATTAATAAATGGTAAAAGTACTGCTTCTGAACGGGCTCTCGATGCAATGGCATCTAGTTTAACTAATATTCTTAATACGGCAACAGATGATGTAGATCTAAGTGGGAAGAAGGTATATGTGAAAAACTTTCTTCAATGCGATCAAAGTAAGCCTGTCAAAGTGACATCTGATCAATTTACATTAGTGCATAAAGCAGAGATCTTTTCACGGTTATCAGTATGTTTTGATGGGTTTATGAATTCTAATCAAAGTGAGTTATCTGAACGTTTGAACACAATCAGAGACAAATTATCAAAAAATGAAAAATTGAATGAAAGTGAAGAGAAACACTTATTTGAAAAATTAACTAAAGATGCATTGAAGGACACTCAAGGTAATAACCTTTATACAAACAAACTCTTGAAACCAGAAAATTTAGTGTTAGAGTTTCCTGGTGATGCTGCGGTTGTTAAAAATGAAACTGAAGCAAGAAATAATAAGATATTAGTTGAGAATTTTGGCTTTCCTAGCAGCCTTTTAGATAGACCAAGCGCTAAGCTCCATGAAACCTATGCATTAAACGCATTTATGAGTGAAAAAGGTGAGCCAGTTGATTTAGGTCAGCTTTTTGGTGGTGCCTTGCAAGGTATTATGCGGGACCCTGTCGATTCCAGTAAAAGTAAAAGTGGCTTATTTAATGAGGGGATTTTAGCTTCTGGGGGGTTACATTTTGATTTTAAGCCTAACGAAAAAATGTATCAAAATAATATCGATACGTTAGGCCAAGATATACTTGATTTAGCTGTAAACCTCAATATGGATAATTTCAGCCGTCCTGATATGGAGGGTTTCACTGCAGGTGTATCTGGAAATGCTCTGCATTATACCATTCAGACAGCTAAACTCTGTCGTGCCACCAATGCTACATTTAATTTCGAACAAGTGCTTGATGTATGCTTAGACCACTTAGTTGGTGATAGCGTAAAGCAGCCTGTGCATCATAGTTTACCTGAAGTGATACAGGGGGCATATATAGCCAATATGCTAATAAATAAAGGTGTATTGGATAAAAATGATAAAATTATGAAGCATGATGAAATGTATAGTAGTTTAAAGAGTGCCATTTCTGATGCAGATAAAAAAATCACAGACTTGATGGCAACGACTTATCGTAGGTAATGAGTTTGTCTCTGGCATTAATTGATATCACAATGTCTCAGTGTTAATAAAAAACCACTTTTAAAAGTGGTTTTTTATTGCAGATGTTATTTAAGATGTGGTTAATGTTTTTATATTTATAAACTAAAGCCATTTGTAGTATGAGAATAATATTAATGTATATTTTGCATAGTCATTGATTGCATTCTTCGTGGAAGATGGTGTGCTTTTCATCAACAAATTTAGAGGTGTATATGTCACTTATTATAATTCCTTCCCTTCGAGAAAAGCTTGGGTTAAATATATCATCGAGTGAATTAAAAAAGTTGGATGTAAAAAGTGTTCGTAATGTGGATATTTTACGCTTAAAGCAAACTTTGATAAGGAGCCTGAATATACAAAAAAGGGAAGTAATAGCCACATTTTTAGCTAAGCTAGCTACACCACAAAAACTACTACTACCAAGACCAAGGTTGAAGCCACAACTGCAGCATGAAGTTCTGCCATTGCATCTAGCACTGTCAAGTCATGTTGACTCAATAAACATCCGTCATCCAGAAACAATATCTCAATTAAAAGAGGAGGCTAAGGCGGGAAAATATGAAAAATTTGAGGGGACAAATCGAGAAGTATTTATCGATAAAAAAACAGGGAGAGGGTATAAGATCTTTAAACAAGATAGTACGTGGGGAGCGTTAACTAATGCCGACTTAAGAGTAAATGATGTATATCGTAATCATAATTTCTATGATGGTAAGTATGCAATTTTTGCGAACAATGACCTTATTACTATGAGGGATGATAGAGTATGTGGCTCTCCACGAGTAAGAGTGTTTACTTTTCAAAAAATACCAGGTGCAAAGCATCTAGATAATCATGAAAAAATTCCATATTCAGTGCTGGTTATGATGGAACAAGCAGGTTTTAGACCTTTTGATGTAAAGCCTGATAATTTTATGAAAGTCAAAAATTCACATGGAAGATATGACTATCTGCCTATTGATGCAAAACAGATAGGATTAACGAGGAGCAATAGCGAACGCTCTAGGGAGGTTCGTGAGTTTAAGCAACAACATGGTCCTTATTATTATGGTCAACGTTATGTTGATTATAATAAATAAAACTCATTAATTTGAATAGTCATTGGGTATTGGTTAGTGTTAAACGGCTGGACAAAAATGGTCGGGAAGTGAATGGTTACTCAATATCCTCACTATAAAGCTGCGAGCAACCAATTGAAGTGAAAAAGGCTAGGTTAATATTTCTCCATTAAGAGTTGCAGATAGTGGAGGTCGCAATGACGACCTCCTTCTTTGAAAAGTGGATTTTACTGGGAAATCAGAGAAATGTTCGGAGCTATGCTAATTATTTTCTTCAACTGCAGTTAATATTAAGTCTTGATCCAGCTTTAAGTCTGTATATATTCTGGTCGATGAAGTCAGAATAAATGACTTCATTTTTTCTGACGTTGAAAAAGAAAACTCTCCAAGATTAGGATCGAAATATTTGTACTGTTTCGCTTGGTCGTCGATAAATGCTGCGACTTCATGTCCATAACCTTTATTTTTGGGAGAAAGACCCAATAAATGGAAACCTGCCTTTTTTATATTAAGGTTTGTTTCATTTTCCGAGACAGCTAACCCACTAGATTGCAAATATGATGCTACTTCTTTGTTTATTTTTAGGTTAACAACTTCTTCTAAACCCTCTTTTGTGTCCATATCATTAAAAAAGTGAACACCCTGATGTTTGTCAGCACACCATTTTATGGCGAGCGTTGAACATAGCCCATCTTTACCTACTTGAATATTCTTCAGTATGCTCGATTGATCCCAAGTGACATCAAGACATCCACCGAAATAATTGGCAAGCAGTTGTTGATTTTGTGGTAATGAAAAAAGTATCGAGAGAATTTTTTTAGTCGCGTTAGGTTTTAAAGCTTCATCAAGTTGACCACGATTTTCATATTTTTTGAAAATGCCATCAACCACACTATTATCTGAGAAGCTTGCTCTTATGAATTCAAATAATTCTCGATAATTGCTAGGGAGAGTGGTCAGCTTAACCCCTACGAGCTGGAAATCTCTAATGATAGCAGATTGGCCAATCGTTTTATCATTAGTCTTATGAATGATGCTTGCAAGCCGTTTATCTTTATTGAATGCTTTTAATACACTTTTCGTTAATCCTTTAGTACTAAGTGTTGATACTTCATTTTTTATTTCTTCTCGTTTTACATCAAAAATTCGACCATATTTTGCATCACTAATTTTATCCTTCAATATTATAACTTTTTCCCGTTTAACAGGCTTTTTTGTTACTAATAATGTTTTGTCTAACCGAGAAATGTCGACTTTATTAATGCTTTTCACATCTATATTTTCAAGATTACTCAATTCGATCGATGAAACACTTAATCCAAGATTAGATCGTATTGAAATTGGAACAAGAGACATAGACACCTAAAATTTTAATTGCAATATTTATAGTGAATATTAGTATATTTAGTTAGATATAATTGTAAGATTGTTTATGAAATATTAAGGCAAAGGTTACCATGCAAGTCTTATGAGTTTAAATTGTCGATTCAACATATAAATGACTATAAGTCATGCAGCTTGATTTAACTTAAATGTATGGGAAGAGATAATATCTATGCAGAATGTTCGGCGCGGCCTACAGCTTAAAGGTTCAGAAGATACAGGTCATTGTGATTTACGGTAATTTGATTTTTTAAAAAACCATATTAATCAGTGGTTTTTGGCCGTGTTCAACAGACGCGCAAAGCGCCAAGGATAAATTAATACATTAGCTGATTGTGCTTTTAATGAGCTTTTTCCGTGTTTTATCAGAAGTTTTCACTGGCTTGGCCTGGCGCAGATGGCTTATATTTTGCGCATTCTAGAGCTATCTAGAAGTTTGTGCATGTGTGCATGTATGTAAAATTAAGTAGGCATGTTAAGTATAAGTAGGCATGTTAAGCATTAGAAATAAACGTATGAATAACTAGGGATGTATTAAATGGCTCAACAATTATCAACTGGGTATATAAGTGGTGTTTTTGGCGGTTTAGTTAATAATGCCGACGATAAGGTCAGTACATTCATTACCGATCATACTGGAAGTGTTGATAAAGATGGAAAATTTACACCAGATAAAGATGGTACACTTATTTTGAGTGCATCTGATTCTTTATCGCTACAACAGTTAATGGCAGATCAAAGCATTACCGCTCAAACCTCAACAACTACATTAAAATCAATTAAAGACTCTATTTCTGCAGCGGCAAGAAACATTTAACTTTAATTTTATAATGCATTATGGGCAATAGAGAGTGCTATAGATGTTGCAATTATTGAATCCAGATAATGCATTTTCAGGAGCAAATTTAATTTTGCTCCTGACTCTGATCTTGTTGTCTACCGTCTTTTTTATCTGTTTCTCTGGATATGTTAAATATAATATTGTACTTAACATCATTAAAAATGCGGTGGGTACACAACAAATTCCACCTACAATAGTAGTGAATTTACTTGCGGCATTAATGGCGCTTAATAGTATTTGGCCTGATATAAAACCCGGATTAGAGAGGGTTAAGCCATATTTTATTGAGCAGATTAATGGAGGAATAGACCCTGACGTCTTGCAATCATCCTCCCTATTTGAGGATAAAAAGCCAGAACAAGTGACTATGTATTATCTGGTCAGCAATGTATTTGAGTTTTTCCCTGAACTGTTGGCGAGGGCGCAGCGTAAAACTAATGAACTAACTGGCATTATTGACATTCCACTTAATTTTGACTCAGGGAGTGATACACTAAAATATTTTCTTGGTAATCTGATTTTAGATTTGTATCAAGGTTTCGAGTTTGGCCTAAAGCTATACATGATATTTGTGAGTATTGATTTTTTAATTGCCGTGATTCTCAGTGGTGTAGGTATGACTATGTTATCACCGACGGTAATATCGACACCTGTAAAACTCGCAGTATTTTATTTTTCTGATAGTTGGACTATTTTATTTAGAGCACTCCAGTGATATGGACATGCTTTTATTTCCTAACTGGCTGTTATTTGCAGGATTATTTTTATTTTTAAAAATTTATAATCCAACACGTCTTTATCTTGATAATTCGACGGCACTTGCTATTGCTGTTGGACTTGCAATTGTTATAGATTCTAGTGATTTAGGAAATATTCCAACTCCTTTTTGGGTATTAAGCGTTATTATTTTTGCTATGTTTTCATCTGTACCTTATTGGCTCAGTGGTATGGTTGGCAGTGTTATACAACAGTTATTATTGCTTAACGAACAGTCTGTACAAGATAAACGTTTTACTGATGAGTCTGAAGCGCTATCTAAGATTAGCTCTTTGATGTTTTTGATGTATGCCTTGGACTCTGGTGTGGTTTTTAGACCTTTGCTGGCGGTGATCTCAGAGAATATTGAACAAGGTGCTAATGTTGGTTTTGATACTTTGTATTTTTACATCACTGATAGCTTAACTATGATGGCTATGGTGACTGGTAAATACATGGTTCTGTTGTTGTGTATTACTATTTGTTGTGGCTATGTTGACCTTTTTTTCAAAAAAGCTTCTTTATCTATTAGTACAACAGCAGATATTAAAGCTATCACCATGATTATTATTCTTAACCTATGGCTGTTACAAGATCAGTTTTATGTTTTTAAACAAATAATGAAAAAGGCAGGGTATGAGTAACATTAATTTATTGAATGTCACATTGAATAGTCAGCAAATTAAAACCACTTCAGAAAGGGATGCCCTTCAGTTTGAGTCAGAACTCAAAGCTGCTGGTGAAGTACATTTAAGTGAACAATTTTCCGATAGCCAAGTAAAAGTACACGCTAGTAAGCAAAATGATTATGTTACTGAAGAAGAGTTTACGATGAAAATAGTAGAGCAAGCCATTATTAATCAAAGTATCAGACAAATGAAAGTTAGTCAGGAACGTATGAAGGAGATACTTGATGAAGTCTAGAATCTTACTTATTTTCCTTTTGTTTACGGCATTTACTTGTCAGGCAAAGGTATTTATTAAGCAGTCTGATATCGATTTGAAAGGCGCCTTGGCGGCAATAGCTAAGGATATGCAGCTAAAGTTAGTTGATGATATTGAAGAAAAAAAGGCTAAACAGCCTATTACTCAAACACTCTCTGGTGACGGTCTCGATTTGTTGGACCAGCTTTCTGATGTTTATGATTTTGATTGGTATGTATATGGTGGGACACTAACGGTTCACTCTGGTCAGGCTTATATAAATCATGCATTTAAACCCAGAAATATTACACCAGCTAGCCTGCTTAAAGAATTAAAGAGTACGTTCAGAGCCAATAATACAACGAAAATTGAACTCGTGGGCAGTGGCAACTCTATCTTTATTTCAGGAACACGTAAGTTTGTTAATGACGTTGTTGTCTACTCTAATATGATTGATAAAAATCAGTTTTTAGAGAATGGTAATAATTTGGAATTGGCACGGATCGAGTTTGATTATATATCTGTTATGGATCGCCAAATTGATTCATATGACGGTAATGTTATTTTTCCTGGTGCGCAGTCTTTAATCTCATCGGCAATTGAGAAAATTGGTCAGTTTGAGAATATTAGCGATGGAGAAATGGTTAAGCGCGCTTATAAACTAAAACTTAACCAAAATGATAAACAACAGCTTGAAGAGGATGAGTTTACCTCTAAAGTCCAGGTATTACCTGGAAGTAATGCATTGCTAGTTCGTGGTACCCCTGAGGAGATCCAGTTAGCTAAGCGTATTGCCACTCTTATTGATGTTAAACGGCAGCAGTTGCTATTTTTCCTTCGGGTTTATGATGTTTCGGTAGAACGAACTGAAGCACTAGGTGTTAATAGTTCATGGTTGAATGGCAGTCGAGGTCTGTACGATATTATCGTTCCACCCTTTACGGATACAGTAGATTTTTTCAAAAATTTTCAAGCTTTGTATACTAATAATATGGCTAGAGGAGTATATGAAACTAATCTCTTAGTCTTAGAGAACCAGCAAGGGCATTTTGGTAAAAAAGAAACGGCTACAGTTGTACTTATATCTGATAAGCAAGTATCAACTCAAAAAATTGAGGCCGAAAATAGTTTGTATGTCACTGGCCGTTTATTGCCATCAGGAAAAGTGCAGGCGAAATTTAGCTATATAGAAGAGTCACTGAGTGATGATAAGACAGAAGGCGGAGCGACTCAGGCGCCTAGAGTTAACTCTCAATCTTTGACATCAGAAGTCTATATTGAACCAGGGCAGACCGTTATTCTTGGAGGATTTGACAATACAGTGACTGATAGTGTCGAGAGTGGTGTCCCTATCCTTTCAAGTATTCCTTGGTTAGGTGAATTATTTAAGAGTAAGAAGGAAACTAAACGTAAATATAAACGTTACGTATCAGTGTCATTTAAGGTTATCTAGTCATGATCAAACATTTTTTTAAGGTTAAAGAATCTTATCAAGATACAGTGATTTGTCATGTCAGTATAAATACTTTTGTGGGGCAGGAGTGCTTCATTATCACAGTCGCTAATGAGCGTATTCGTGGTGAGATAATGAAAATTACTGGTAAAAGAGTAGAAATTAAGTTGCTCCAGCCTGGGGCTATTCAACGGGGAAGTAAAGTTGAAATTACCCCACGGCGCTTCTGTTTCCCGCTGAATGAAACCGCTCTTATTGGTAAGGTCATTAATTGCTATGGCGAGTCATTGTATGGTGAACAATATTTGGGCGGTGAGGGTGATTACTATGATCTACCCATTATCGATAAGCCTATACCGCTTAATATTCGCGCACCAATCGACACTGTCTTTCCAACAAAAATTAAAATTATTGATGGCTTATTCACCATTGGAGTAGGGCAGCGTTTGGGCCTATTTGCCCCCGCAGGTGCTGGCAAAACTACTACGGTTTCGATCATGGCAAATAACATGGATGCCGATGTGGTGATTTTCGCCATGATTGGTGAGCGTGCAAGGGAGGTGGTTGAGTTTTTGGAGGGGGAGATTGGTCCTGCTGTGATTCAAAAATCGATCACTATAGTGTCTACATCCGAAGCAAATCCGTTGGAGAAAGTGAGATCGGGTTTAGTCGCTGTATCTATTGCTCGGCATTACATGGCTCAGGGCAAGAAAGTGGTGCTCTATTTCGATTCATTGACACGTTTTGCACGTGCACAAGCCATGTTAGATGGTACTCCCATCGAGGGCGGAATTCCGATCGGAGTCTCTTTGGCACTGTCACGACTGGTAGAGAATTGTGGTAACTCTATTCATGGCTCAGTGACTGGAATTTTTACGGTATTGATTGAAAAAGAAATTGATGAAGATCCTATTGCACATGAAGTTAAGTCACTGATTGATGGACATTTGGTCTACTCAACGACAATTGCTTCTACTGGCCGTTATCCTGCTATTGATGTACTAAAGAGCAAGAGCCGTCTACAAAATAAAGTTCAGGATCCTCAATATGTAAGTCTTTCTGAAAAGTTCAAAGATATGGTGTATCGCTATTTTAATGTTGAATTGTTAATCCGAGTCGGCGAGTACGAGAAAGGTAACGATTTGGCGACCGACGAAGCGATAGAGCGCTTCCCATATATCATGGAGTTTTTGAAGCAAGGTTACGACGGGGTCGAATATGAAGAAACCCTCCAAGCAATGGATCGAATTTGGTCAACTTATTGATGTAGTTGACATCAGAATTGGCAAGCAACAACGTAAATTAGCCAAACTAAATTTGAAGCATCAAGAGCTATTGGATTCGATAGAGGCCTCATGGGCATTAATCGCCAATGAGCAACAAAAGTTAAAAAGTCTAGTCGTTAAAGACGAATTAAATGGGCTTTCTCGTTTGTTTCAGCGAAGAGAAAGCGTTAAGTCTCATATCGAGTCTTTATTCTTCGATGCGTCTGTGACCCAGCAAAATGCTAATGAATTAGCTGCCGAGATTGCCCTTGTTATCGCTGAAAAGCGAAGGCAAGAAAAACGAAAGGACGCTTTAGCTGAGATCCAAGAACAGTTAAGAGATGAGTGACAAAATGACAAAGATGGATAGACTTGCCCCAGTTGCCCAAATAGCCTGTTTGAGCCCAGTAGAGAGCGAATTTGAACAGCTTTTGAATCTATCAAAACGGCAGGCTTCTTCTCATGATGCATCAACATTTGATGGTGAAAAGGAGGCCATTGAAAGCCATGAGGCTGAGCATGAAGAGGGTTTTATTTGGGGGCATGTTGTACCTGTCACGGCTTATGTACCACTTCGGCAGCATATATTTTCGGCGAGTAAAGCTATCAGAATCCATTCGTCTGATGCAGTTAGTGGCAGTCGGCTTAAACTCGAGACCAGTGAACCATTAGCAAATGTGGCTAATTTGCAGCGGCCTAGACGTGCAATACCAGTAGCGAATCATGTTCAATCTCAGTTAAAAGTGAGCAACACTGATGAGGTTGCGATGAATACCCAGGTGTCATCTTCAACGGTGCCAGTCAGCAAGTCTTTGAACACAGCTCAGTCAACAGTAGGTGCGGATAAGATTACGCTCCCTCTGAGGGCAAAGTCTGAACTTTCTCAGCCATTACTCAAGTCGTCACTAATAAAGCAACCTACTACGGCAATGGGGTTTGAGTCAGTAGTGAATGCTCAAGTGTTAGAGGCGCCTGTCGGCAAATCCTTGATAGTAGAGCGCCCAGTTGTGAATTCAGAACAGGCTACGCGCTCACTGACGCGATTACCTCAATCTATTGCGGCAGTGCCTCAACCGACTCAGTCGTCACCAATTAAGTCGCCACTAATAAGTCAGCCGCCCGCTGTTATCGGACGAGAGTCTGGCGCGAATGCTCAAGTGTCAACGACGCTGGTTGGCAAATCCTTGATAGTAGGGCAACCAGTTGTGAATTCAGAACTGGCTACGCGCTCACTGACGACACCACCCCAGTCTATGGCGGCAGTGCTTCAACCGACTCAGTCGTCACGAATTAAGTCGCCACTAATAAGTCAGCCATCCGCTGTTATCGGACGAGAGTCTGGAGCGAATGCTCAAGTGTCAACGACGCTGGTTGGTAAATCCTTGATAGTAGTGCAACCAGTTGTGAATTCAGAACAGGCTACGCGCTCACTGACGACACCACCCCAGTCTATGGCGGCAGTGCCTCAACCGACTCTGTCGTCACCAATTAAATCACCACCAATAAGTCAGCTGGCTGCTATGGAGGGGGAGTCTGGAGTGAATCTTCAAAAGCAATCAGAATTAACAGTTGCTCACTCTAATGTACCTGTTTTGGCTCGAGTACAGCGAGAATCGAATGCTAATAAAGGCTTATCCGCCGGAGAGAAGAAAGAAGACCCGGTTATTAAAGCTTTTGTACCAGTTCATTCAAATTTAGAAGTAAAGGAGGGAGGTCAGCACATAAATAAGGTTTTTATTGAGGAAAAATCTTCAGTTTTAGTAACTCAGATGGAATTACCAAGTCTAGGTTCTAAACTTGTGGCGATTGGAGCTGTGAGTGCAGGCATGACTGTCCAACCTGTATTGTCTTCGTTGATGCTGCATTACCAAATCGCACCCGAGTATTTTACCCAATATGCGCAATTGAACACCTATCGAGTATTTTTTCGCAATAAGTACTACGTATTCCAGTTTGAGGATAACAAAGTGACTAACTTTCTTGAGGATTATTATGACCGTCATTGATGTCACAGCGGCATGCTTAGACATTCTCAAGAGTGCGATTATTATTTTTTCGCTTAGTTTTGTCGTCACGGGAGTTATTGTCGGTCTGTTGCAAACTGTGTTTAGTGTGCAAGATCCAGGCTTACCTATGGCGGCTAAATTAGTTGTATTTATCGTTTTACTTACACAAGTTGGCGGTGGGATTTATGATCAATTCCATCTGCTTTTTGGGCAACTCTAACATTGAATAGTTAAATATTAACTTTTAAACGGAAGGTATTATGAAAAAACTCAGAGAAATTGTTTATAAAACACTCGTAGATGATTTTAATGTGTCACCAAGCTTATTATCTCGCATCGAGGGTGATGATCCTATCGCAATCGAATTGAATGGCGGAGAGGAGATATTTGTTTATATAAATGATAGAACATTGCAAACTTTTATTGAAATCCCCTTGCGTGATCAACGCATGCTTAAAAATAAAGCGCCTAAAATAATAGAGAGTCTCATGTCTGATGAAGACGTTTTCTTCAATATAAAGAAAGAGAAATTAACAGTAGTGACAGAATTTTCCGCAGATATCGCTAATGTAGAACGAGTGTTGGCCGGTAAGCTGAAACTGTTCAATAACATGGTTGCATATATCAAAGTCTAGCCAGTAATTTACATCATTATTCAGGAATGAAATTTCTGCAGTTGATGATTCAAGAGGAATGATTTAGTTAATTTTAATGTTCTTTCATTATTATCTGTTCATCAACTGTCTCCAGTATATCCGACTAAGCTGGCTCCATAATGCACTGAAAAAGTGGCTATTGATTCTAAATCCAACGCAACGCGTGTTCGTCATGTGACTAATGGTGTCATCTATAGCCCTTTTAGCAATCAATTGTCTACCCGATAAAGTATTAAGAATATTTATGTTGTAGGCCATAGCGAAGCTGTTCGACTACAAATGACTTACTTAGAGAAGGAAAGGTGTTGAAGTTTTGGGTAAAGCGTAAAACTGAAGCCGATAAATACTTTCCTAAAGCGCATATATTTGGATATGACGGGTTAGGAGTTTAACTAATAACTCGGGGTCTATTAATTAACTCATTGTATTAAAAAGTTATTTTTAAACTCGTGTTTTTTCACTTTGATTCCAGTTTGTTCATTTGCTTGCTAACGATGGCAGCGGTTAAATATCAAACATTGTGAAGCGTATTGATTTAAAGAGTTGTTTAGAAATGGTAGATCTTAATGTACAAGCGATACAACCTTCTGTATTTGAAGATACCTTTAATAATATTGGTGAAGGTTTTCAAGAGATTATGAATAATTTACAGAAGATAAATGATGGCAAAACGATTACCTTGCAGGATACGTTGGCCTTACAGCAATCGGTATTTCATTACAGCATGTATCAGGAAACAGTAACTAAAATTGCTTCGAAGTCTGCCACTGCAATAAATGATGTCATGAAGGCCCAGTGATGAAAAAACTGTACTGGATAGTTTTTCTTGTACTCTTTGGATGTAATGATCAGGGCCGAGTAGAAGTTGCCAATTTTGATTCCGCTGATGCAGCGAACAAAGTGGTTGTTCTGCTGGCCCGATATCAGGTTTCCGCTTCTTTATCTATTAGTAAGGATCGTCATCTTGTCTATGTTGATAAAGATCACTTAGCTCAGGCGAGAGAAGTGTTAACAAAATTCAATTTCTATTTTGAACGAGAAGATCTCAATGATCTGCTTGAGTCAAAATTTGCTAGCTTGAGTAAGTTAGAGATAGTGAAGGGAAACTTGCTTGAGAGCCGCGAAATATATAACAAAATTAGTGTTATTCCCAATGTGCTACGGAGCAGTGTTATCGTCACTGGGGAAAAAAATAAGCGAGTCTCGGTTATTATTTTTAGCTTTGATGAAATCGAACGTGAAAATAAGTTGAATATTGAGCGTTTTTTGAAAGGCTTAGTTTCAGAGTTGGATACATTAACTGTCAGTTATTTTTTTCAGAATACGGGTAATGAAAAAGTATAAAAAACTTCATCAAACATACTTACATTATTTACTGGTCAATCGGCGACTTTCCCCGGATCAATATAGTGTGCTTACAACACTAACCGAGAGTGAGGTACAGGTATGGTTTACACCTAGACGTTCAAAAATTACTGCTTTAGTGAAAGTATTGGGTAGCGTAGTCATATACCAAGCTCGCAAAGGTGACGCAAGTGATCGATCTTGGCTGCTGAGCAAGCAATATCTCAATCAAAGTCAATATCTCTGGTCAAGTACACTAGGAATTAAACTCGATTCTAATGTGTCAAAAAATATGTGCACCCAAAAACTTGGAGTAGCATTATTGGCTATTCACAATCCACGTCATGCCATCATTTGGGCTTTAAGACTAGGTATATCACTGCCAGAATCCATATTAGCAGTAAAATCTTCAACTAGACTTGATGCCTTTATCTTACAAGTCGCCAAGGATACAGATATCGAACTCAGCGGCGGGTAAAATAACCGTTAAAATTGGATTGAATTTATATGAAAAAAAATACAATACGCCCAGGTGAAACCTGTGATGACTTTTTTGAGCTATTGAGTGGCACAGTCATTGAAAAAGATATTGCAGCTATGCGTAAGTCGCAGAAAATCACAATAACTCAACTAAAATCAATTTATGAATTAGGGGTTAAGTTTTATACTGACTTCCAATTTAAGGAAGCTGAGATTGTTTTTTCTGCCTATGTTGGTTTAAATCCGTATGATCATCGAGGCCCAGGATGTCTAGCTGCCATTTTTTTGGAAAAAGGGCAATTTAAAAAAGCTTTGGAAGTGCTAAACATATTAAAGACTTTCCCGACAAATGATCTAGATGAAACTATTCTCAACATTTCTTTGTGTCATTATAAGTTAAATGAATATACCGAGGCTAGTGTTACCTGGCTTATTGTAAAAGAAGATAATTTAAATGATTTCTATCTGCAACGATATCATTATCTTAAGTCGCAGCTGAGCCCGTATTTACCTTAATTATAGATAGTATTGCAGAGTCAATATGAAACAACCATTTGAATCTAAGTTTTTTCTTGAGATATAAGCCAATTTCATGACTCACACATTTAGCTGTTCTGTGTGAGTGCATTCCCAACCTGTACCATCAAGAGGATACAGGATTCTTAAATTGTAGAGACTCTATAAATGATAGTGAATAATGCACGAGTGTTATCAGATGCGCTAAATTTTGAACAAAAAAGTTCATCTTTGACTGATGCCGATAAAAAAAATCTAAATGATATAGAAAAGTTAGTTAAGTCTGCCTCCCAGCAAGAAGAAAAAACAAATAAAGCTCTGCCATTTACTAAGAGTGAGCCATCTCCATTTCAGACGCTTGCTACTTTTGCTGCCCATCAGAAAGAAGTTGTACGCTCAATGGTTGGCCTGAGCTCTGAAAGCGCGATCGCCTCTGCTTTGGCGGGAAGCATTGAAGCTTATGGTAAACAATTAGCACATATACAAGGTTGGACAACTGGCGGTCTGCCGATGTTCGAAAGTGCAATGAGAGAAATGTTCGAAGGTTTTCTGAAAGATGGTATCACAGGTAATGAAATTGAAGATTTATTTCAGCTAGCCATTATGGATTACATTTCACACTCAGCTGACTTTCCAGATCTCACGCCACAGATGATGGAAGACATGATGCATTTTTTAGAGAGCACGGGTTCTGGTTCACATGGATATCATGAGGGCTGGAATGGACAGAAATTCGCAGATAAAAGTACAGCTATCTTTGACTTTATGTTGAAAAATGCTCCGAAAGACAGCCTGTGTAATGAAGTACTGACATTTTTAAAAGATAAACAAGGCGCACCATCTGCATTAGTCGACCACTTTAAAAATAATTTTGAAAATAAATATTCGTTTATTGGTGATGCTGGATATCCAAGTGATGCAGGTGTCTCGCCTATGTTACGTATGGCACTAATGGCTGCCTATTTAAATAAGTATCCTGACGTAACGCAAGATACGATAAATTTATTTCTCACTGGGTCAGTGGGTGAGTTGAATGACTTTATTAAAAATAATACACCGGGCGGAAGTTATACATCTGCTATGGATTTTCTCTTTAAAAATGATGGTCACGGGGAAGATAGCGGTTGGCGTGAAGTCACTCAAAATGGGCATAAGGTGATTGATTGGGAGGGGGTTGGATTGGATTCCGGTTATTTTAAAGATATGTATACCGACTTTCCACCACGCGAGTTAACCGATGAAGATATTAAAGAAATTAACCGTATCGGCGATCAAGTGAAAATGATCCAGCAGACCCTTAAGTACTGGATTCAGATCTGCCGGGATGAACTCATGGCATTCGCTAGAAATATCTAACAATCAACAGGGAGTTTGCTATGAGTATTAATGGTGTTTCTGGTCTTCAGCCCCAGTGGACATTGCCGTCTACAACCGAAAATGCACCACTTAAAACTATGCAGCCTGTCGCGAATGAATCTAAGTTGGCGATTGCTGACCGTGCGCTCGCCTCACTCGATGTCGAAACGGGGGATGTAACAACGCTATTAATGGTTGCGGCGCAGCAGAAACAAGTGGTGATGGCTATGGCGGGTCAACATTCCGAGGCCGTTATTGCTTCGGCTCTTGCGACGAGTATTGAGGGCTATGGAAGTCAATTAGACATCGTTAATAAGTGGACCAGTGGTGGAAAACCTGCATTCGAGGCCGCCATTATGCAGATGTTTACTGCTATGAAAGAGGGCGGGATTAACGGAATTGAGTACGAGAACATGTTCCAGCTGGTGCTGCTCGATGTGTTGAGTAATAGTAAAGAGTACGGTTTAGAAGACGCTAACTTCTTGAAAGAATTGGGGACTCTACTGGAAAAAACTGGTAGTGGCAGTCATACCAATTGGGATTTTACCCCTGAGCAATTGGGGGCGAAGGTCAATAATGTTTGGAGTACTCTGAATAGTGCGATTCAGGGGGGGAAAATTCCAACGGATAGCATTGCTTACCAAGCTATGTCAGCTATGAGTGGCGGCAATATCTCATCGACGACGCCCACAGAGTTATCGAGTCGCTTTACCTCGTCTGTGTATAACGATCCCAATGCCGGTGGCTGGATCACCAGCGGCCTTAACGATATTAGCCCTATGGCAAGAATTGTGTTGCTGAGCGCGTTAAACGGTGATCAAACAGTATCGGCAGCCGAGGTCGAGACCATTCTCACTGGCAGTAAAGCAGAGGTTGATGGACTACTCACTAAATTAGCCAATATGGATGCGATGGCGTACTTGTTCAGTGCTAAGTGTCCTGGTTGGCAGAATTCGTCGGACACAAATAAGCCTTTACCACCTGGAGTGACTCAGGCCTTCGATTATGACGGAACGATTCAGGCTCAATATTTAACAGATCTTTATAAAAACTTCTCGCCTAGACAGCTTACTGATGAAGATATTAAAGAAATTAACCGTATCGGCGATCAAGTCAAGATGCTGCAGCAGACCCTTAAGTATTGGATTCAGGTCTGCCGTGATGAGCAAATGGCATTCGCAAGGAACATCTAAAGAGTCGTGTTTGTATTAAGTACAAAATAGAAGGGCATGGTAGCACTGGGAACATGCCGCTCGCATCGCGAGAATTTAGATGTGCAAGCTCACTTCAGTAACTCTGATAGTGAGTGCGCATCTATTCCCAGTATCGTCACATGAAAGGAAATAACTATGAGTACATTCATGATTACCGTCGCTGCGCCAAGCATTATTGGTACAGTCGATGAACAGAGCCAGAGTGTTCAGCGCCAAAACACTGCTGCGACAGAATCGGCTAAGCCGAATCAACCCTTACCAGGCAATACGATTGGAGTGTCCGATAGTCAGCTCTGGCGCATGGTGCAAGAGAGTATGAAACTGGCCGCTGAAGCGTTTTCTGGTACCGGTAAAGAAAACTCTGAAGCGAAAAAAACACTGATAGATATTCAAAAAAATACTCAGATCGATGCGCTTAAAGAGCGTATGGCGCAGATTGAAGAACAGAAGCAAGCCCAAAAGAGCCAAGGCATTTGGGGCAAGATTGCTATGGGATTAGGTTTTCTTGCGGCAATTATAATGGCGCCATTCAATCCTGTTATGGCTGCAGTGATGATTGGTTTCATGATTGCTTCGATCGTGTTGCCTAAAATTGTCGATAAGATTATGGAAGCCGCAGGTGTCTCTGAAGAGATCAGGGGCTATGTATCAATGGGATTAGAGATTGCTATTGGCATTATCAGTATGGTGGTCAGTTTCAATCCTGGGAACATGATGGCGACTGCGGGTAAGGCTGTTGCGAGTGGGGCTGCGAAAGTCGCAACTATGGTTGATAAGGCTGTCGACGCAGTTAAAACGTTGAAGTCATTCAGCACTATATCGACAAAAATTCAGGGTATGGTCAACAAAGTTATGAAGTTGATTGAGCCTTTACTCGATAAGATTAAGTCATTTGCAAGTGGTGGTGAAAAGCTGACCTCAAAGATTGCTCAAGCAAGTTCGGTTACTTCAAATGCAACTTCAGTCGTGAGTAGCGGTTACGCGATTAAGTCTGCCGACATTACAAAAGATCTTGAGATTGCTAAAGCAAACCAAGAGGAGTTGGAAACACGTATCCAGCAAATCTTGACCATGCTTAATCAGGCGTTGCGTGCGGTAAGCCATGCTTTTGAATCACTTTTTAAAGTTAATAGTGATCAGCGCGAATACAACGACAAGATTATTTCAATCAATATGTAAGAGGAAGTTAATTTATGAATTTAGTACAAATGAGTGCACTGTCACTACCATCGACAAAATCTGAAGAGACTTCTTCTGTTAATAATCTCAAGCCGATAGATCAAAAAGCATGGGGCAGTTATGAAAACTCATTGAAAGAGGCCAACAAAGGCTCGGTTTCAATGGCTGATTTACTGGCACTTTTAGCACAAATTATTGAGTCGTCTCAACAGGTTCGCGCTCAAGTGATGAAGAATCGCATTGGTGAAGCTGTTGCTACGTCAGAGTTGGCGACTATGCTCGCGCAAGATAAATCTCAAGATGCCAAATTACGCTTCGGTATTACCTTAGCGTCATCTGTGGTTAACATGGGAATGACAACTGCAGCAACTGTTCGAATTGGCCAAACTAAAACGCTGAAGGATAAACACTTATCCAAAATGGGCGACCGAGGGGCTGCGGATACAGGAGGAGTCAAGTTATTAAAAACGACGGATCTTGAGTCTGGTAAAGTCACTAATGTTGATAAGTCTCCTAAAGTCTCAGATCTAACAGCAAAAGAGCTTAATCAATACAGTGCTAATCTTCAGCAGCAGCGTACTGCCAAGTACAACTCTGTCACTCAAATGGGTGGAATGGCTGATGGTATGGTTGGCAATGCAAACGAAATTCAAAATGCTGAACAGGTGAAAGTACAAGAAGAGACTCAAGCGAGCAAAGACTTGAAAGAGAAGTTTGATGCTCAGCTTGATCAATATATTCAAGATCTGACTGCTGAAGCGGTGAAGTTAAATGAGATCCTTGAAGCTGTAGCGAAAGCGAGTTTAGTGACTAACCGATAATACGGAGCAGAGCGAGCCTAAGCTCGCTCTGATTAACTATGCTTCGACCCGTTTCTTTTGCCGTGACACAACGCACCGAAAAAATTTCGGATATTAACCGAACTCAAAAGGCTGGTGACCACCGCCAGCCTCGCCGAGTAAAAGATATAAAGCAAGTCGACAAGCGAACTAAAAAATATCCTCGTCTGTTCCGGGTTAAACGTAAAAATTTAACATTGGATCAGCAAAGGCAATTTGCTCGACAGCTTAATAGCTATCAGCTCAAGGCGTTACGCGATTGGCAAGGTTTCTCTGATAATTTACTTGATGTTAAATCATTAAATGATGCTCAACTTTGGATATTACATGCGGCAGAGCACTGTGAGCACTTATATCCATTAACGTTAAGAAAACAGCTTAAAAAATATATTGCAGATGTTAAGTCTTCCGCAGGGGATATGGATGCTAATAGCAAAACAGTGCAGCAACTTGTCGCTTATGAACATAATTTAGATGGTTTACTGTCATTATTGGCTTTATGTCGCCGTTACTATATTCAAGAGTAAAGTATAAATGCCTACAAATAATCGCCATGTTCGTATCTCGCATTGTCACTTAAAGGGCAAAACACTTGATCCTTATCAGTTATTAAAGGCTAAGTCAGAACGGCTTAGTTGGAATAGATTATCTGATGTGGAGATATATGCCGATAAACAAGCGGTAATCGAATGGTTTGCTATGTTGCGCGATTATTCTGAAACAACAGTTAAAGCGATTGTGGTAGAAGGGATACTAGATAGTCAATTTCATAAAATTACCTTTATTTTAACATTAGTACAAAGTGTTGATTTTGAAGAGGTGACTTCGAAAGATGCTTATCAACAGCTTTATGACTTTGTTTGCAAAACACCTGCTGGAATACGTGATTGGATCGATGATATAGATTTTAAAATGAGTATGGATGTATTAGCACTGTTATCTAGGAATCGGTGAAATATATGAAACAAGAGCGCGTCACTCTCATGCCAAAATATGAGATGAAACCAGCAATGTACCGAGCAGTTAATCAGATTGCTGGGACAACTTTTAATAATCAAGAGATTAGAGTTGATGTGGGGGCTGTATGTCATCGATTTCAGCAGCAGGATTTCATATTACTCAGCTTAAAGCATGTTGGTATCGAGGCTGAACTATATGTTTCTTTATGCGAAGCAGGCAGGTTGCTCGGTTTGGATGTGAACCATCTCGAACAGGATTACTTATCCTATGTAATCACTCAAGTCTTAAGCCAGTATGGATTAGCGTTTAAATCATATCCTGAGATGGATATAGATGAGTTGCCTCTGTTAATGAGTTGCAAACTTATTATAGGAGATTTCAACATATCAGCATTGTTAAAAGTGGATACACTCATTATTGATGCTAACTATTTGAAAACTAGTTTATCTTCATTACCGAAAACGTTAGTTCTGATGGCATCTTGTACTATGTTTAAAACTAGTCTTAGTGTTGAAGAAATATTGTCGTTAACTAATAATGACCTTGTATTGGTTTGTCCAAAGTAAATGAAAACTAGAACGTTTGACTACATTCAACAATTTTTACAGCGCCTCGAAAAAAATGAGAGTGTTATTTTTAGAGATTACCCAGACAATCTATTGCTGCCAGTTTTTCCTTTTTTCCAGTTAATACATCTCGTTAACTTGGAGGCCGTTATTGATCTTATTTTACAATTTGAAATGGCCTCAAAAGGTGTATTTATTCGTGTTGATGGATTTCTTACTCTCACAATAGCTGAGCAAGATTATTCCGAAGATAATGTGAGACGGTTAAGCATTAATTTATTTGAAAAGATGAGATTTTAATATGGCACTTAATCCAGCGTTGACTCGTAGTACTTCTATGCCAGAGTTATCACGTTTAGACTGTGAGGCTCTACCTAGGAATATAGCACGATCTACCTCTTTATTGGACGTTAGAGCTCCAACACTTAGATCTGCGGAACCTCAAATTCCAGAGAGTGTCTCTACTGCCCCTAGTATTTTGGAGACGGAAGAGCCTCATTCTAAAGCTAAGCCTAAAAAGATTAAAGAAAGCACTAAAAAATCAAATAGAGTGAGCACAGAGAAAAAGGCTAAGTTTCATTTGGCTGCTATCGCCGGTGCCGTAACAATCGGTACTGTGTTAGCTCCCTTCACCTTAGGATTTAGTTTATTACCGACGGTATTTGTAGTGATGTATGGTAATGCATCTGCGATAGCTATGTATGGTGGCTCCCAATTTGTCGCTGGCGATAAAGAGAAGAAAAAAGCCCCGCTTGAGCCGCCTAAAGTTGATGCCCCCAAAGATTTACCAACTAAGCGCCCTTTTCATTTACCTCCCCTGGCCGAGCTACCGGAACCTAAGCATACAGAAGATGTGACGGACAAAGACACCGAACGCGGAGATGTTTTTAATAACTGTTTTAACAACGTTAATAACTTTCATAACAGTTGGTATGTCTTTATTAACTCTTCCAAGGATCCAGACATTAATCTGGTTTCAGAAGATCAAGTTAAGACCCCTAACGAGTCGCATGTTAATAATATCGGCACGCAAACAACTGATGCAACATCGATCGGGCGGGTCACGTTACCCTTTGCTGATGCTGCTGAAGTCACTGTTGTCGAGACGCCAGTTAAGGAGCGTCAAGCGCGATTAAAGACGTTAATATCTGAGTGCCAAGAGCAAGCAGATCCGCAGCTGGTAACCTTATTCAATTTACTTCTAAGCGGGGATGATGCATGTGCTCAAATGGTCGAAATAAAAGGGAAAGATGGTGCTACAGCGTATGCTGTTATTCCTAATAGTGAATCATTAGTTATTGATGAACACGATCGTGCGACGGGATCCGATGTACCTAGGCCTTTAGCAGGTACAACAACGAAAACCACAACGCCAGTTGCGACGCAGACGGACGATACACCTGCGACAGTGACGGGCAACGGTTCGCCATCGGTGACAGATGATGGCACTCAAACCGATGTTCCGACAGCCGTCGCAGAAACACCGACGAATGCGGGTACACCAGCTCGTCCGCCTGTCGCGGCGAAGACCACAAACACGCCTTCAATGTCACAGACGGATGGCGTGCCTACGGACGATACCCCTGCAACAGTGGTGCCTGAGGCGAATGCTGCGCAAGGATACACCGGCCGTAAATGGGAGGTGAGTAGTTCAACACCTGTGAATCTGAGCCAGGGTGCGCAAACGGGCAGCAATTACACCCAAGGACCTAGACATAATTTTGGGACAACCCCAGATGCAGCTACTGGGCATCCTCGTGGTCCCGCGGCTGGTAATGGCAGCGGTACAACCCCAGCGGTGATGGGCAACGGTTCGCCATCGATGACAGATGNTATATATGGCCTCTTGTGGGTCACTTTTATCATATGGGGGTGTCCACGCTTGATAGCACTTATTGAGGTGGTTTCTACATTTTTAAAACCAGTAAAGAACAATGCCCCCAGAGCCATTCCACCTACACCAACCAGCGCTGCTGGGCCTAAAAAGGCCACCCCGACAATACAAACCACCACACCAAACCAAGCCAGCCCCCGCACTACCGCATAGGCTGCATCCGGAATAGCATCATGATAGGTGGTGACCAGCCCCTCGGTGGTGAGCCGATAGTGGTACTGTTTGTCAGCCAACCAGAGGTAGCGCATAAATGGCCCAAAAATCATCGCTATGATGAGAAAATAATACCATTGCTCAAATCCATACCAGTATGTCACCAACCCAACTAGAGCCGTAATCCCGCACGGAATAAGGACCATGATCCACCCAATGCCATACACAGTCGCTACCTTAATATCCCACTCATAGAGGGTGGGCGCCTCACGCACCCGCTGCTGACGCAACTGATAGAGCCGGTCTTGCTCCTCTTGGGGTAATTGCAGGTACTCAGTGCGCGGCAGGTCTTCATACCGACTGTCGTCCAACGGTTGTGTCTCTTGCTCTGTCGACGCCGACTGCTGCGGCGCTGCTCTCTTATTCATATAGCTATTCCTTTGCTGTACCTACGGACTGCACGGTCATCGTTAACCTACCCACACAGCTCGTACTTAATGTTTTCTCGCCCTTGACGACCTTGCCGCTAAAAAGTCTGTTAGCATCTTGGTGGCAAAGCTGCCACTGATGACACCGAATCTCACGCCAATAACAGGCGCGAGAAAAAACGTTAACTGGGCTGGGGATTCTTAGGGGCGAAATCTGACAGTTGGGCTAGTTTGCCGTCACGGGTGCCAACTTTAGAGAGGCCAACTATTCGTTCATTTTTCAATAAAAAGAGTTCCGACCCCGGTAATTGCTTCATCAGTAGCGACAACACTTTATGCATATCTTCGGGATGGCAATAACAGTCGAGATTTGAATAATATCCGAAATAAAACCTGTCTGTATCACACGATATATATGGCCTCTTGTGGGTCACTTTTATCATATGGGGGTGTCCACGCTTGATAGCACTTATTGAGGTGGTTTCTACATTTTTAAAACCAGTAAAGAANCTCAGATTCACAGGTGTTGAACTACTCACCTCCCATTTACGGCCAGTGTATCCTTTTGCAGCATTCGCCTCAGGCACCACTGTCGCAGGGATGTCTTCCGCAGGCACGCCATCCGTCTGTGACATTGAAGGCGTGTTTGTGGTCTTCGCCGCGACAGGCGGACGAGCAGGTGTACTCGCATTCGTCGGTGTTTCTGCGGCGACTGTCGGAACATCGGTTTGAGTGCCATCATCTGTCATCGATGGCGAACCATTACCCGTTGCAGGAACAGGACCACGAGGATGAGCTGTCGCTGCACTCGGTACTGCATCTGGGGTTGTCCCCAAATTACGTCTAGGTCCTTGGGTGTAATTGCTGCCCGTTTGCGCACCCTGACTCAGATTCACAGGTGTTGAACTACTCACCTCCCATTTACGGCCGGTGTATCCTTGCGCAGCATTCGCCTCAGGCACCACTGTTGCAGGGGTATCGTCCGTAGGCACGCCATCCGTCTGTGACATTGAAGGCGTGTTTGTGGTCTTCGCCGCGACAGGCGGACGAGCTGGTGTACCCGCATTCGTCGGTGTATCCGCGACTACTGTGGGCACATCGGTTTGAGTGCCATCATCTGTTACATCTGTCATCGATGGCGAACCGTTGCCCATCACCGCTGGGGTTGTACCGCTGCCATTACCAGCCGCGGGACCACGAGGATGCCCAGTAGCTGCATCTGGGGTTGTCCCAAAATTATGTCTAGGTCCTTGGGTGTAATTGCTGCCCGTTTGCGCACCCTGACTCAGATTCACAGGTGTTGAACTACTCACCTCCCATTTACGGCCGGTGTATCCTTGCGCAGCATTCGCCTCAGGCACNGGCGCATTTAGCTCTGACTTCCCCGAAGAGAAGATAAACAAGCAATCTGTGTGAACACTCAACAAACATTAAGTTAGTCGTATAGGTAAGGAGGTGATCCAGCCCCAGGTTCCCCTAGGGCTACCTTGTTACGACTTCACCCCAGTCATGAACCACAAAGTGGTGAGCGCCCCCCCGAAGGTTAAGCTACCCACTTCTTTTGCAGCCCACTCCCATGGTGTGACGGGCGGTGTGTACAAGGCCCGGGAACGTATTCACCGTGGCATTCTGATCCACGATTACTAGCGATTCCGACTTCATGGANTGGGACTACTCACCTCCCATTTACGGCCAGTGTATCCTTTTGCAGCATTCGCCTCAGGCACCACTGTCGCAGG
>NZ_JAAPAV010000010.1:0-503 GCF_013283205.1 Shewanella sp. ISTPL2
CCGTCAACGCTGATGCCATCAATCACATTGCCCGTCACTTCTGGGCTGTCTTCGGCGAGGCTGCGCTCTTCGTTTTCATCCGTGAAGTTATCGTTCTCTGGGGTCACGGTTAAGCTTAAGGTCGAGGTGTCATTGGCACCGGAGCCGTCGGTCAAGGTGTAGGTGATGACTGGCACAGTACCGTTGTAGTTTGCCGCGGGCGTGAAGGTGTACCCGCCAGTGCTATTGAGGCTAAAGATCCCCACCCCGGTGATGACCACGTCATTGCCATCGGCAGTGTACACCGTCGCATCCCCGGCGATAGTGAAGCTCACGACGCTCAGTGGACCGTCAACGCTGATGCCATCAATCACATTGCCCGTCACTTCAGGGCTGTCTTCGGCGAGGCTGCGCTCTTCGTTTTCATCCGTGAAGTTATCGTTCTCTGGGGTCACGGTTAAGCTTAAGGTCGAGGTGTCATTGGCACCGGAGCCGTCGGTCAAGGTGTAGGTGATGACTGGCAC
>NZ_JAAPAV010000002.1:0-267704 GCF_013283205.1 Shewanella sp. ISTPL2
ACACGTACTTTAATGTACACACTGAGAGCTGATGACGAGGTCCTACGGGACTGAAGTAGTTGATGCCATGCTTCCAGGAAAATCTTCTAAGCTTCAGGTTAGTGGGAATCGTACCCCAAACCGACACAGGTGGTCGGGTAGAGAATACCAAGGCGCTTGAGAGAACTCGGCTGAAGGAACTAGGCAAAATGGTACCGTAACTTCGGGAGAAGGTACGCTCCTGTTGGTGATGAGACTTGCTCTCTAAGCTGACGGGAGTCGCAGATACCAGGTGGCTGCAACTGTTTATCAAAAACACAGCACTGTGCAAACTCGCAAGAGGAAGTATACGGTGTGACGCCTGCCCGGTGCCGGAAGGTTAATTGATTGGGTTATCGCAAGAGAAGCTCATGATCGAAGCCCCGGTAAACGGCGGCCGTAACTATAACGGTCCTAAGGTAGCGAAATTCCTTGTCGGGTAAGTTCCGACCTGCACGAATGGCGTAATGATGGCCACGCTGTCTCCAGCCGAGACTCAGTGAAGTTGAAATTGCGGTGAAGATGCCGTATACCCGCGGCTAGACGGAAAGACCCCGTGAACCTTTACTATAGCTTGGCACTGAACATTGAACCTACATGTGTAGGATAGGTGGGAGACTTTGAAGTTGTGACGCTAGTCATGATGGAGTCGTCCTTGAAATACCACCCTTGTAGTTTTGATGTTCTAACCTAGGTCCCTTATCGGGATTAGGGACAGTGCCTGGTGGGTAGTTTGACTGGGGCGGTCTCCTCCCAAAGAGTAACGGAGGAGCACGAAGGTTGGCTAAGTACGGTCGGACATCGTACGGTTAGTGCAATGGCATAAGCCAGCTTAACTGCGAGACATACACGTCGAGCAGGTACGAAAGTAGGTCATAGTGATCCGGTGGTTCTGAATGGAAGGGCCATCGCTCAACGGATAAAAGGTACTCCGGGGATAACAGGCTGATACCGCCCAAGAGTTCATATCGACGGCGGTGTTTGGCACCTCGATGTCGGCTCATCACATCCTGGGGCTGAAGTCGGTCCCAAGGGTATGGCTGTTCGCCATTTAAAGTGGTACGCGAGCTGGGTTCAGAACGTCGTGAGACAGTTCGGTCCCTATCTGCCGTGGGCGTTGGATGATTGAAGGGAGCTGCTCCTAGTACGAGAGGACCGGAGTGGACGAACCGCTGGTGTTCGGGTTGTCATGCCAATGGCATTGCCCGGTAGCTACGTTCGGAATCGATAACCGCTGAAAGCATCTAAGCGGGAAGCGAGCCCTAAGATGAGTCATCCCTAGGAATTTAATTCCTCTAAAGAGCCGTTCGAGACTAGGACGTTGATAGGCATGGTGTGTAAGCGTTGTGAGGCGTTGAGCTAACATGTACTAATGACTCGAGAGGCTTAACCATACAACCCAGATGGGTTTTACTGAAAATGTTCCAGACATTTTCTAGCACTTCCTCCTTCCATGGAGGTCGTACGAAAGCCTTAGACAGAATACAGATACTTGATAAAGTTAAAGACTCAACAGAAAATCAGCTTTCCGAATTATTATTAACGTGAGCCAGAGATGGACACGGTAATAAACAGAATTTGCTTGGTGACAATAGCCTTGTGGAACNATAGGCATGGTGTGTAAGCGTTGTGAGGCGTTGAGCTAACATGTACTAATGACTCGAGAGGCTTAACCATACAACCCAGATGGGTTTTACTGAAAATGTTCCAGACATTTTCTAGCACTTCCTCCTTCCATGGAGGTCGTACGAAAGCCTTAGACAGAATACAGATACTTGATAAAGTTAAAGACTCAACAGAAAATCAGCTTTCCGAATTATTATTAGCGTGAGCCAGAGATGGACACGGTAATAAACAGAATTTGCTTGGTGACAATAGCCTTGTGGAACCACCTGATCCCATCCCGAACTCAGAAGTGAAACGCAAACGCGCCGATGGTAGTGTGGGGTCTCCCCATGTGAGAGTAGGTCATCGCCAAGCGCCTAATTATCTCATTGAGATGTAACGAAGCCAGCTGAATAAGCTGGCTTTTTTGCGTATGCAATTTGTTAAATTGTCATTTAAAGACCAATGCTATCTAGCATTTTTCTATTCATTTTAGTTTTGGTTCTTCTGCTAGTTCTTTACGTTTTTTCCTTCCTTTATTTCAGACTTTTCTACTCTAAGTTGATTATTTACATGAAGATCTCGCTTAGTTTGATAAGTCCTTTTGCTTAGTGGTTAGTTTCCCGTTAGCATACAAAAATATTAATTTTTTTGTTAACGGCCATCTGTTGCCTATGCTTCGTAAGCTTTCGCTCGCGGTACTGCTTCCTCTTTGTATGCTGACCCTATATTTAGTGTTGGTCATAGGTGAGTACCTGTTCGAAAGTGACCAAGTTAGGGCTGAACTTGCGCAGCGACAGTCGGCTTTGATAAAGCAACAGTTGTTCCGCATGCAGAATGTGGTTCAATCGGCGCAAGCTTTACAGGATGTGGAGCGGATTGAGCAGGAAGTTTCCTTGGCTGCACTGGATATGGGCACTATGGTGTATATCTTGGTTGATGCTGAAAGCCGTATTCGTTTTGCTAATCATACTGTGTGGCGTGATAGCAATGCGACTCAAGTCATCGATGGTTATGATGTAGATCTTCACCGCTCTGTGGTTCAAGCTTTTCTTCCGCAGATCCTCGTTAATCTCGACCGTTTAACTATTCAAGCATATTATCCCGTTCTTCCCCAGTATGGTGGGGCTGTTGATTTGATTTATCTTGAAGCCGATTTAGCCCCTTTAGTTGCCGAAGCTTCTGCTAAGTTGCAGCAACGTTTTATGCGGGTTTGGGGCCTTGGCGGATTATTGCTGATTGGCTTTACCTTTATTTTATATTTCCTGCTGATCCGCCCATTCCAAATGTTGAGCGAGGCAGCTAAGCTGGTAGGTACTTCTTCCTTTTCGACATCGATACCTTGGAGTTCATCTGAAGTTTTATCTTTGCAAGCCAGTTTGCAGCAGGCACATGAGCGTTTAAGTCGGGCAGTTAAACAGCTGAATGACAGTGAATTGCGTTGGTTATTTGCTGTGGAAGGTTCGCGTAACGGTATTTGGGATTGGGACATCAGTACGGGGGAGGTTTTTCTTTCTGATCGCTGGAAAGAGATGATTGGTTATGCGCCTGATGAATTGGCTGGAGTATTCCAGACATGGGAGACGCGGCTACATCCCGATGATAAGCAGATTGTGTTAGATGCTTTGCAGGAATACGTTAGCGGAAAGAGTAAAGAATTTGAAAGTGTTCACCGCTTACGGCATAGAGATGGCCATTATGTGTGGGTGTTAGACCGCGGTATGTTAGTTGATTGGGATCCCCAAGGCCGCCCGACTCGCATGATAGGCATTCATATGGATGTGTCAGAAAGCGCGAAGAACCATGCTGCAATTACTGAGCTTGTGGATCAATCTGTTGTCGGTCGCAAGATGTTGCCCGATGTCTTTATGGGGCGTTTATCGCAATTTTTAACCCAAGGTAATAGTTCGGGGCAATGGGGAGCATTGCTGCTCGTTGAGGTGGATCGCTTAGGATTGGTCGCCACTTTAAATTCCCATGAATTAGAGCGCTTGTTAACGCAAATCGCGGCCCGTTTATCGAGTTATTTCACTGAAAATATAACGGTCGGTCGATTAGGGTCTGGTAATTTCGTTTTGCTTGCTAAAGATTTAGCGGCAGATGCGTCAGCCGCTGCTCGTCGTGCTTTAGCCCTTGCGAGTGAGTTAAGGCAAGTGATTGCTCGACCATTCCATTACGGTCATCATCACTTTGAGCTGAGCGCGTGTGTGGGAATCTGTTTACTCGATAGTATAGAAACCTTAGATCCCGCTTTAGTGATGCGTCGTGCCGAGTTAGCAACGTTAAGATCTAAGCAAGCAGGTCAAGCTGGGTGCGCTTTTTACCATGCTGAAATGGACTTTCGCCAGAGCCGTGATGAGCTGTTGCAACAGGAATTACAAACCGCATTACAACAAGATAGCTTAACGTTAATGTTCCAGCCTGTGATCAATGCGACCAGTGAACTTGTCTCGGCTGAAGTGCTCACGCGTTGGTATCGTGCTGATGGAGAGTTTATTCCGCCAGCTGAATTTGTGGCGTTAGCAGAACAAGGGGGAATTATTGCTGAGCTTGATCTTTGGGTGGCTAAGCGGGTGTGTCTGTTTATTCAGAAATCGCGGGCTCAAGGAAGGAGTTTGCCTCCTTTGACTCTCAATATCAGTGCATTCTCATTTGGTCAGGCAGATTTTGTTGATACATTCGTTGGGTTGGTTAAGGAGCATGGTATTGGTGCTAATCAACTGGGTATTGAGCTCAATGAGGCCGCATTTTTAATGCAACCACAGTTTGTGGATGAGCGTGTCTCTAAGTTAGTTGAAGCAGGTGTAGGCATCATCCTCGATCATTTCGGTTCGGGCTCGAGTGCCTTGAGCTGCTTAGCGAATCAGCCATTAGTTGCGGTTAAATTGGATATGAGTTGTATTGATTCATTAACCACAATGCCAACAAAAGTGAATGTACTTATTACCTCTGCGCGGCAATTCAATTTGAGCGTTGTCGCCAAAGGTGTCGAATCATCCCAACAATATCAAGCTTTTGTTGAACTTGGCTGTGATGGCTATCAAGGCTATTTATTCAGTCGAGCCTTAAACCAAGCGGACTTTATCCAGCTTGTTTGTCCTCGTCCTTTATTGCGTAGCGTTTAAAGAAGTCGAGAGCATAGTTTAAGGCTTGGTTTCGGCAGGCGTCTTTTTCCATAAAAATCTCATGGGCAGCCCCAGCGATTACTTTCAATTGGCAATGGGTACTCACGGCGAGATTCTGGGCCGCATTATCAACAATCTTATCTTCACTCGCTTGCAGTATCAGTATCGGAGTGCGAATTTGTGCCGTTGCCAGTACGCAAGTATCTGCCGCATCTAAAGATTCAGTCAACCAACGGTTAGTGGGTGAACCGAGTTGTAACTTAGGGGCAGCATCATACAATTCTCGGTAGGCTTGGTATCGGGTTTGGCTGTGAGTTAGCTCATTCCCTTTGAACGGAACAGGTTTATAGTTTTGTCCTGCAAGTACATAATTAGGCTCGCCGCCATTGAGTGTGGTATCGAGTTTACTGGCTAACCAGCGCACGAACGCTTTTGGCATAGGTAATTTAATGCCATACATGGGCGCTGAAAATGCCGCGGCGGTAAAAATATCGGGATGCTGTTTGAGATACAAAGTGCCAATCGCGCCACCCATTGAATGGCCAAGTAGCATGAGTTGTTTGTCGTTTTGTGGTAACACTATCTTCTGCATAAATAGTGCAAAATCATCAATATAATCATTGAATCTTCGCACATGGCCCATGTGTGGATTGATTGTCATACGATCCGATAGCCCTTGGCCACGGTGATCTATGGCATAAACAGAGTAACCTTGTTGGTATAAGTCGAAGACCAATTCTTGATACTTTAAATAGGACTCGACTCGGCCACTGCTGAGAACGATTGCGGTATGCGCTTGGGGATGTTTGACCATCATATAGGCCAGCGTAACGCCGTCGGCAGAGGCTAGCGTGTCTTGAACAACGCTTTGCCAGAAGGCTTGCTGCTCTGAGGTATTTAAATCGTGTTCAGTCGAAAATGTCGCTTTGGCTTGGCTCATACTCAGTCGCAAATCATTTGGCTTGAATGGTTTGTTAGAGTGTAACAGACAACCATGGGAGTCTGAAAATACCGACTCCCATGAATTTCATTAACTTAGCGTGTCGCCTTTTTCGCTTCAATAAAATCATTGATTTGCTGTTCGAGGATCGACATAGGCACTGAGCCATTTTCGAGCACAGCATCGTGGAAGGCACGAATATCAAATTTGTCGCCGAGTTCCTGTTCTGCCTTGGCACGTAATCGTTTGATTGTTAACTCACCAATTTTGTAGGATAAGGCTTGTCCTGGCCACGAAATATAGCGGTCAATTTCGGTAGTGACATTGTGCAGTGATAGTGCGGTATTGCTGGCCATAAAGTCGATGGCTTGTTGACGACTCCATCCTTGGGCGTGCATGCCAGTATCTACGACTAAACGCGCCGCGCGCCACATTTCATAGGTTAAGCGACCAAAGTTACTGTATGGATCTTGGTAGAAACCAGCTTCTAAACCTAAATATTCGCAATATAGCCCCCATCCTTCACCAAAGGCAGAGATATAGCCATAACGACGGAAATCTGGGAGTGAGGTTAGCTCAGAGTTGAGTGAAATTTGCAGATGATGACCGGGTACGGCTTCGTGCAAGGTTAAGGCTTCTAGCTCGTAGAGTGGGCGTTTATCCAATGCATAAGTGTTGACCCAGTAGTAACCGGGTTCATCATCGCTGTTCGATCCTGAATATCGCCCAGTGGTGTATTTCGGTGCAATTTCGGCGGGCACTGGCGCTATACCATAGGGTTGGCGTGGGAGTTTGCCGAAGTACTTAGGTAGCATGGCATCGGCTTTTTTGGCAATAAATGCCGCTTCTTTGAGTAACTGCTCGGCACTGGTGGTGTAGAACTGGGGATCGGTCCGCAGGAAATGTAAGAAGTCGGCAAAGTTGCCTTTAAAACCTACTGACGCGATGATTTGTTCCATTTCTTGGCGGATACGTTGTACTTCTTTTAAACCCAGTTCATGCACTTCTGCTGATGTCATATTCAAGGTCGTATAGTAACGTACCCGATTCTCATAAAATTCAGCACCGTTAGGTAAGCTACTGGCCGCGATATTTTCCCGTGCATTGGGAATGTACTCTTTAGTCATAAAATCATAGAAGTTTTGGTACAGAGGTAGAACTTTTTGCTCAACTAAAGCGTGGCCTTCTTGGGTCAGCTGAGTTTTTTGTGCCTCAGTGAAATAGCTGGGATATTGAGTAAAAGGTTTGAAATAACTGCTCTTTTCAACAGGGACGATATAAGCACTGATACTGTCTTCAAAGCCATTGAGTGTTACTTTTGGCGGCGTTATTCCCTCGGCTAATCCTTGTTTTAGCCAGTGGGTTTGCTGGGCGAAATAGGTAGGGAGAGTATTGAGTTTGGCAATATAGTTGCGGTAATCCTCAAGGGTGCTGAATCTTCCCTGTGCGATTGACGTGATATAAGCGTGGAAGCCGCTTTCCGCCGTAATGGGCAGGTAATAATCCTTGAAACGATATAGGTCGACATCGTTTTGGATCTGATCTTCCAGTATTTGAGCGTTAATCTTATCTTCTTTACTCAAGTTGCTGCGGTCGAGTGCTTTGAGCTGCGCTAGTACTGCTATTTGACCTTGATTAAGCTTAGCGAGCGCGGCTGGCGAGAGATCCGCTAATTTTCCTGCTGCACTGGCATCGCCCATGCTGTAAGCCATTTCAGGACTCGCACTGAGCTGTAATTGCCAGCTTTGGTCGATAATCGCTTGCAGCGCTGGGGCGATTGGCTCAACTTGCGACTGTGCTGCTGATATTGTCTGTGACGATGGGGTTTGAATATCTTTTGTGGTTTGAGTGGCACTGCAGGCGCCTAATGCGCATATCAATAAACTGGGGGTTAAGAGTTTATGCATGTTAGATCTCTGATATTTTCGTTGTTATTGAAGTCATTATGCCTGATGAATGCGGCCGTTCCTTGTATGGATATTAAGCAGAATTGTGACTGAATGTGAATTTAAATGCGTTTGGCGCATAAATGCCCCCGAAAATGCGTGTTAAACTTAGTGTCCGCCCTCGACCAAATAACAAAAGCATTGGCTGGGTAGTTCAAATAGGGGTTAAATATGATTGATACATCCATTCCATTGGTGGATCTGCATCGTCACCTAGACGGTAATGTGCGGGTAAATACCATTTGGGAACTAGGACACCAACACGGCATTGCGCTACCTGCCGATTCTTTAGAGACACTCGCACCTTTTGTGCAAATTCAGGGGAAAGAAACTAGCTTAGTCGCCTTCTTAAAGAAGCTCGATTGGATGGTTGCTGTACTCGCAGATTTGGATGCGGTTAAACGCGTCGCCTATGAAAACGTTGCCGATGCGGCGTTATCTGGCTTAGATTACGCTGAGTTACGTTTTAGTCCTTACTATATGGCGATGAACCATAAGTTACCGATTGAAGGCGTAGTTGAGGCGGTAGTTGACGGCGTTAAAGCGGGCTTAAAAGACTATAACGTGAAGATCAATTTGATTGGCATTATGTCACGTTCATTTGGTCAAGCTGCTTGTACTCAAGAACTTGAAGGCTTACTCGCCCATAAACAACATCTCGTGGCTATGGACTTAGCCGGTGATGAATTAGGCTTCCCTGGCGAGTTATTTAACGATCACTTTAAACGTGTTCGTGATGCTGGCCTTGCGATTACGGCTCACGCCGGTGAAGCTGCAGGTTCACAAAGTATGTGGCAAGCGATTCAAGAACTTGGCGCAACTCGAATTGGTCATGGGGTGAACGCGATTCACGATCCTAAGCTGATGGAATATCTTGCTAAGCACCGTATTGGCATCGAATCTTGCCCAACCAGTAACTTGCATACTTCTACTGTGGCTTCTTACGCTGAGCATCCATTCAGAACCTTTATGGATGCAGGCGTGTTGATAAGCCTAAATACCGATGATCCCGGTGTGAGCGCTATCGATATTAATCATGAGTATCGTATCGCCAAATCTGAACTCAAGTTAACCGATGCTGAGTTAGCGCAGGTGCAACGTAACGGCGTTGAAATGGCATTTTTATCGGACAGTGAGCGCAAAGCACTGTATGCCGCTAAGGTATAAGTCGATTCTGAGTCGTTAATAAAAATAGCTATGAATAAAAAATCCGACTCTAGAGTCGGATTTTTTATGAGCGTTTACGAGTGCTGCGATAGGCGTTTTAGATCACGCGTGAGAACTGTTGCTGACGCGCTTTTTTACGATAGTAAAGATCGAAGCACATACAGATATTGCGGATCAATAAACGGCCAGTAGGGCTGATAGTGATCTGTCTGTCGACGATTTCAACTAACTTATCATCGATAAATGTCTGCATTAACTTAAGATCTTCCGCGAAATAGGTTTCGAAGTTAATCCCCAGTTTCTCATCAATTTTCGCCATATCCAGTTCGAAGTGGCAAATCAGCTGTTTAATCACTACACGGCGGATTTCATCGTCACGGTTTAGGCTGCAACCTTTCCACAAAGCATGGCCTTCCTTATCTATGGCCTCATAGTAAGGGCGGATATCTTTCTGGTTTTGCGCATAGCAATCGCCAATCTGACTGATGGACGATACGCCAAGACCTAACAAATCACATTCTTCTTGGGTTGTATAACCTTGGAAGTTGCGGTGCAGTCTGCCTTCGCGCTGTAACTTGGCTAACTCGTCATCGGGTTTAGCAAAGTGGTCCATACCGATATATTGGTAGCCTGCGCCAGTTAAGGTCTCGATAGTTTGGTGCAGCATTTCGAGTTTTTGTTTTGGCGAAGGTAAATGCTCGTCTTTGATCTTACGTTGAGCGGCAAAGCGCGCAGGTAAGTGAGCATAGTTAAATACCGACAGACGGTCAGGCGATAAATCTAAAACGCGCTGCATAGTAACGGCAAAGGTTTCTGGCGTTTGGTGTGGCAAACCATAGATTAAATCTATGTTGGTTGACACAAAACCCATGGCTTTCGCTTTAGCCATTAAGTCGAAGATAAATTGCTCATCTTGTTCGCGATTAACGGCAATTTGCACTTCTTTATTGAAATCTTGTACACCGATGGAGATCCGGTTAAAGCCCGCTTCTTTCAACGTGTCGAGCATTGACAGCTCAATCTCGCGAGGATCGACTTCAATTGAGTACTCGCCTTCTTCCGCAAAGTTAAAGTTGGCTTTAATCAATGACGTAAGTTTAAGAATCTGCTCTGGATTTAAGAACGTGGGTGTACCGCCGCCCCAATGCATTTGGGTCACACTGTAATGTTTGAACAGGGGCGCACGTTTAATAATTTCTTGGCTTAAATATTCAATGTATTGATCGGCTTTGTGTTGGTGGCGGGTGATGACTTTATTACAGCCGCAGTAATAACAAAGCTTGGCGCAGAACGGGATATGAATATACAGCGACAGTTTATCGCTTTTGCTATTTTCAATGGCCGTCAGCAGATTTTGTTCGGTGAATGTATCATCGAACTCTAATGCCGTTGGGTAAGAGGTATAACGGGGACCGCTGTAGTTATATTTTTCGATCATCGACTGATCCCAGCTAATCTGAGTGGGCTGCTTCAAGGCGTGTCCTCCGTGGGTAAATTAGCAACAAGCGAAGTATGCAAGGTTCTTAAGTAAATAACCTTGATCTAGGTTGTAAAAATGACGTCTGTCTTTTTAGAAGTTACGCAATATCTATCAAAAAAGTACGCTTGTCTGTCGATATTTGGCGGTTTTGTGCGCAGGCTCACGGGAGTAAGGAGGGTAAGATTGTTGTGGGTTTTATCGAGATAACCTCAAAACCACAATATAAGTGGTCTTGAGGTATAGCAATGGGCTGGTTTAATGCATCGCTTTGGCTTGGTAATCCGACAGTTTTTTCGCATCATCACTGATGCCTTGTTCTAATGCGGCTTCAGACTTCATTCTGATCAAGTCTAACTTCATTCTTTCTTGCTTAGGCAAGGCTTGACGAGCATCCATGATGGGATGATTTTTAATTAACTCAAAGTGTTTGAATAATGAAGGGTAATCGGGAGCCACACGCTCACTTAATGACAGGATTTCAAATAATCGCCCAATCCTGACCACGCCTTCAGAGATCTCACAGCGGTCTTCAATCATGGCTGTGGCGATATAGCGGATATCATCTAAAACTTGGGCACGTTTTGCGTTCGCAGTCACTTCACGCTCGGCTTGTTCAGCCTGCTGACGCTTTTTTTGTTGCTTGAGTTTTAGGATTAAGAAGGTGGCGTAGCTACTTAGCGCTACTATGATGATAAAACCGAGAATAATGATAGTCGTAGACACAAAGACTCCTTATATGAATGGCATAAGGAGCCACAGCTAAAAACTGAGTTCCCTATGCCTTAGCACTGAGAGGTTAGAACTTGTCTTGATAATCTTTTAGTAAGTCAGCGCCTGATTCGAACTTGTCGAATAACTCATCGTCAGACAAAGACTTAGCAGGTGATGAAGGTGTGTCATCATCCATATCGTCGCTAATGCCCAGTTTAATCATCAGAGCTTCAATCTTATTTAGCTGTTGATCTAACCACTTTTGGTCAACCTCGTTGAGGTCGCGGCCTTCTTCAAGCATATCTAACAGCTGATTTAGTCTTGGATCTTCTTCCAATTTCAGCAATTTTTGCTCGTCAGTCAGCTTAGCTTGTTTAACTTTTGGCTGAGCGGCTTTATCTGTTACCACTGCCGCAGGAATCGCTAAAGCCACAGGCTTTTTACTGCCATGACGCGGGTCTTTTTTCTTAGCGGCCTGCTGTTGCGGCGCTTGCGCTAAAATTAAGCTTTCGTTATGACGACTACCTGATTTATTGCCAGAATCTTTACGTTTGCCAGTCGCTACAGCGCGATCTTGCTTCTTCACTCTTGGCTGTAACTTAGGGCTGTTCTCGCCGCCCTTGCGTGTTTTCTTGCTACGAGACATGGTCTTCTCAATTATTTACAACGTATGGCCTTGCAGACTAAGGGTGAGCTTGTCTACAAGGTGCGAAATTAGGCCGAGTATTATACCAGATTATGATGTTTTTTGCATCAAAACGAGGTCCTTTGCGGCAAATAATAGTTCAAAATCGCTATTGTTTGCGAGGTACTCGAAGGTTTGTCGCTGATAAAAGCTCACATGGGTGAGGTTGTTCTTATAATGCCACTTAGCAAAACCATCTAATTCAGTCAGTAATGGTGTGCTTATCGCTAACCAACCACCAGAATGCAGTAGCCGAGAGAGCAAAGTCCACTCTTTTATAGGGTTTTGAAAATGCTCAAATACCCGATAACAGCAGATAAAATCATACTCTAGCTTTAACACGTCATGATTAGGGGCAAAAAAGGGATCATATTGATTTAACTTGTGGCCCGCATTTTCTATGGTCGTCAGGCTCTCATCATCGAGTATGCGGCCAAAATTCAATCCTAATAAACTGCCCGCTTGTTGCTGCTCTAATTGCGCTAACAGCGGCAAAATAAATTGCGATAACTGTTTTTGCTTCGACGCTATGCGTGAACGACCGTATCTTTGCTTCTCTGCCGCGGGGGGTAAATGGCTATTCGCATCCGCAAAGGTTAACTCACATGTCTTGCAAACATAAAAACTCCGCTTTTTATCTTGATGAAGGAGTCGTGTCTGACTGTTATGACAAAGAGGGCATCTGGGCATTGAGTCTGCTGAAGTGGTTATTAAGGCTTTGATTGTACCAATTATATTGGTTGAGTGCACATTTTAGACACTAATGGGGTGTTACAAAAGAAAAAAGGCGGCAGTTAAACTGCCGCCTTACAAAGGGTGCTTTAGCACCTTATCCTGATTCCAAGTATCCATACTTGCTATGCGACTTTCCCGGTCGGTATCCTTCTTTTTTTTACTGCTTTCCCTGCATTATTTTTGTTAATGGTCTTCCAGACACTTTATTTTTTTCTGTCGCCATCCTGACTACAGTTTCCGTAGATGGTCTCGCGACACATCTTTTAAAGCATCGTCATCATTGACGTCGAGTTAACCATCCATGTTACTTAAGTACCTTCCTGTGATAACAAGCATCCAGCCAGTGCATCCTAAGCTTATCGCTTCCTTTGCTACAGTTTACATCATGTAAACTATGTCCTGATGGGGCAAGTTACCCTTAGTGTAAGGTGTTTTGCTAGAAGCAAATTGGCGTTATCGGCCATCCCTTACAAAATTGTGCTGACCTGGATTTCAAGTGGAAATCACGACTCTTGTTATTATTAGAGAGTGGTCTTAAGTATATTATTGTTATTGAGTATCTTTATTCTTATATCTTGAATGTTAATTATACCGAAACCTGTAAGTTATTATTAATCTTTTTGTACAAACAGATGGGTTTATCTCGGTACGGGGCTTATTAAACCGAAATCTGTGATCTATGTCAAGCACGAATCTTAGCAGTTTACGTCCACGTCAACTTTGTGGTGTAAAAAAGGGTGACAATACACCCTTCTTTTCACTCGCGAAGATTACTTCAGGCTAGAAAGATACTTTGATAGCGCGTCGATATCGCTATCATTTAGTTTTTTAGCCACATCTTGCATCATGCCATTCAAGTCATTATGGCGGCCCGCTTCACGGAATTTTGTCAGCTGGATCTTGATGTAGTTTGCGTGTTGGCCTGCCAGCGTTGGAAAACCTGCAAGCTCAGCGCCTTTACCATCTGGGCCATGACATGCCATACAAGCGGTAATGCCACGAGAAACATCACCACCTTTGTAAAGTTTAGCACCTAACTCAGGAACATCTTTTGCTTCAGCCACTTGGATTGCTTGGCTAGAAAAATATGCGCTAATGTCGAGAATATCCTGATCGCTTAGAGGCATTGCCATGCCACTCATGATAGGATCCATACGACCATCTTTACCACCAGTTTGTGCTGCGCTACGGAAATCATGTAGTTGCTTTTGGAGGTAAGTGGCGTGTTGGCCCGCAATTTTGGGGTACATATCGATCATACTGTTACCGTCCATACCGTGACAGGCCGAACAGACAATGATTTTCGTTTTTCCCGCTTCAGCATTACCTTCAGCAATCGCAGGTGAAGATATGGCGGCAATTACAACAGACAGCGCAAGAGCTAGCTTTTTCATGGCGTTCCAACTTCTGGTTAAATTATTATCCTGAGCTTACTAGGGTGACCCGCAAGCGTGGTAAAATATGATTAATGTGATCGGAGTAATATTTTACACGAAAACGTGGGAAAGTAAGTAATTCTTCATAAATTATGGTATTGCGTAGAAAAATTTCGGAGTAAATAGTGACTGAATCTCGTATAGATTTTCGTAGGGCAAAGTTTTTAATCAGTGCACCTGACATTGCACATTTGGATCAATATCTGCCCGGCGATGTTGGAGTTGAGATTGCATTTGCTGGCCGCTCTAATGCTGGAAAGTCTAGTGCACTCAATGCATTAACTGAGCAAAAAAGTTTAGCAAGAACCAGTAAAACACCGGGCCGTACTCAACTAATTAACGTATTTGAGTTAGATGCTCAGCGTCGTTTAGTTGACTTGCCTGGTTATGGCTTTGCGCAAGTCCCACTTGCGTTGAAAAATAAATGGCAGCAAGCATTGGGTGAATATTTGCAAAAACGCGCTTGTTTAAGTGGCGTGGTTGTCTTGATGGATATTCGTCATCCATTAAAAGATCTCGATATGCAGATGATTGAATGGGCAGTTGCTAGTGAAATTCCTGTATTAGCTTTGCTAACGAAATCAGACAAATTAGCCCAAAGTGCTAAGATGAAAACCGTAAATGAAGTGCGTCTCGCACTAAGTGAGTTTGGCGACTGGGTGCAAGTTGAACCCTTCTCATCACTTAAAGGAACCGGTAAGCCTAAAGTGTTGGCAATTCTTAATGAATGGTGTCATCCACAGTGGTTGACTGATGAGTTAGATGCAGCGAATAACGCTGAATAATATCGCCTGTTTTGGTGTACATGGTAGAATTTGACTGTGTATACCTCCTCTTTGTTTTTACTGCAATTTTTTCTCTTTTGTTCAGTCTCATTCCCATCGGTTATTCGTTAATCTCAGGCAAAAAAATAGCCGATGATATTATCATCGGCCAAAAATATTAGCTCTTTTGGGGAGAAGCTAAATTCAACAAGACTCAAGCACCATCAAATTAGCTTCAATGGTTCTCAATGAAACTAGCATACAGCCAATCCATCCCTTATTAAAGCAAATACTCTAAAATTTACTTAAAGTCTGAAAAAAGAGCAAAAAAAAGCCTCAGCAAACAAGTTGCTGAGGCGCCAGAATTTGGCTCATCACTATAAGTGAAATAAAGGTCTGAAAGATAGAACATCTTAACCTCTGTACCCTACGCAGAGAATATTACTCTATTTATCTTTAAATGGAAAACAGTTTTTTCAAAAAAGAGGTAATTATGTGCGCTTGATCTCAGGTTGTGAGTGAAAAAGCATCTCAAATTGATCCTAAAATTTCAGTGAAAATGGTTAATTGGCTGATTTAAAGAGAAAACTCGAAATTTATATACAAAAGTGATCAATATTTGAGATTTGATTTTTTACTCTAATCCTGACCTAAGATTTTGGTGTACGCGTGAGAGAACAACCGTTATGGCATTCTTGAGCATATATGGCTGACTTGAATGCAGTTTCAATTCGAGTAAATCACACCTTTTAATATCCATCTGCTGTGGCAGTGTATCGATGAACTCTACTGCCAAATGTATCAGGTAAAGATTGTTTGGCTGTGAGTGAATCATTTTCTGCCGATGAAGTTTGTCTAACTTAACGAGCTAATTTGTATTGTGAAAGGGTTATTTATGCTGAGTGATGAAAAGGACTCTGTATTGATGTTCTTAGAGGCGATTAAGACGGGAGAGAGCTAATCTGAGCTCAAAATATTGAAGTCAGATTAGCTTTATTTTCAGTTAAATCATATTGATAGTGTTCTTCTGGATATTACTGAGATTAGTGGGCTTCATCCCAGTTATCACCAATGCCTGCTTCGGCAAGCAGTTCAACATCGAGATTAGCTGCTTGCGCCATCAAGGTGCAGATTGTCTTTTTAAGTGCCTCTGCTTTATCCGCATCGACTTCAAACACTAATTCATCGTGAACCTGCATGATCATAGTGATTTCGCCTTGGGTTTCTGTTTTGATCCACTGGGCAATATTGATCATGGCCTTTTTGATGATGTCAGCAGCCGTACCTTGCATTGGCGCGTTAATCGCAGCACGTTCAGCACCTTGGCGGCGCATCGCATTACGATCACGGATTTCGGGCAAGTAGAGGCGACGACCAAACAGAGTCGACACATAACCTAAGTCAGCAGCACCCGCGCGCGTTTCTTCCATATAACGTAATACGCCAGGATAACGGGCAAAGTAGGTATCGATATAGGTTTGTGCTTCATGGCGTGGGATATCAAGCTGACGCGCCAAACCAAAGGCTGACATGCCATAAATTAAGCCGAAGTTAACCGCTTTGGCACGGCGGCGTTGTTCTGTGGTTACTTCATCAAAGTCGGTACCAAATACTTCTGCAGCAGTGGCTCTATGAATGTCTTTGCCCTCGGCGAAGGCTTTGAGTAAGCCAGCATCTTGGGATAAATGGGCCATGATCCGTAGTTCGATTTGCGAGTAGTCGGCGGCCAAAATTTTACGGCCTGCTGGGGCGATAAAGGCTTGGCGAATACGGCGACCTTCTTCGGTGCGAATCGGAATATTTTGCAGGTTAGGTTCGCTTGACGATAAGCGACCTGTTGCCGCATTAGCTTGATGATAGCTAGTGTGTACGCGACCCGTTTTGGCGTTGACCATCAGTGGCAGCTTATCGGTGTAAGTGCTCTTTAACTTAGATAGACTTCGATGTTCGAGGATCACCTTTGGCAGTGGGAAATCTAAGGCTAATTCGACTAATACTTCTTCCGCGGTCGATGGCGCACCCTTTGGGGTCTTTTTGGTGATCGGATAACCTAGCTTTTCATAAAACAATACTTGCAGCTGCTTAGGTGAACCAAGATTGAATTTTTCACCGGCAATGTCGTAGGCTTTTTCTTCTAAGGTATCGATTTTACGCGCCAGTTCATCGCTCTGTTGGCCGAGTAACATGCTGTCGATTAAGACCCCTTGACGTTCAATGTCCGACAACACTTGGATTAGCGGTAATTCGACTTCGGTAAACATGGCGGCAAGTTCGGCTTCTTTCTCGAGTCTTGGCCATAAATGTTGGTGTAAACGCAGTGTGATGTCAGCATCTTCTGCTGCATAAGGTGCAGCCGTCTCTAGCGGGATTTGGTTGAAGGTCAGTTGTTTTGCACCTTTGCCAGCAATTTCTTCAAAACTGATATTTTTATGGCCTAAATACTTGAGTGCTAAACCATCCATATCATGGCGCGAAGCCACTGAGTTGAAAACATAGGATTCGAGCATAGTGTCGAAAGCGACGCCCTGTAGTTTGATCCCTGCATTGGCTAAGATACTGATGTCGTACTTAAGATTTTGACCGACTTTCTTAAGTTTTGGATCCTCAAGCAGCGGACGCAGTTTTTCTAACGCGACCGTTTTATCGATTTGAGTCGGTGCACCAACGTAATCGTGGGTCAAAGGAAGATAAGCGGCTTTTCCTGTCTCAACGGCGAAGGAAATCCCGACTAATTCGGCCACCATGTAATCTAAGCTGGTGGTCTCAGTATCGACTGCCATTAAGTCGGCTTGTTTAAGCTTAGCAATCCAAGTGTCTAATTCGGCTTCGGTGAGAATGCAGTCGTACTGTGTTTCAATCGCTTCGACTGGAGATGAGTATTCTTGTGTTTCTGTGGATGCCGCATCAATTGAGGTATTTGCCGTCATTTTATTATCTAAGACTTCAGCTAACCAACGTTTAAACTCCATCTCGCCGTAGCATTTGATCAGTTCATCTTTGTCTGCTGGCATGAGAGTGAGTTCGTGCCAATCTTGCTCAAGTTCGACATCGGTTTTGATGGTGGCGAGTTCGTAAGAAAGCTTGAGCATGTCGGCATTTTCAATGATTTTTGCCGCCATGGTTTTAGAACCTCTAAAGCCGAGCTCGGCGACTTTTTCGGGTTCAGCTAATAAGTTACTCACACTGCCGGCTCCCGTGAGCATAGCGAGCGCCGTTTTCTCTCCCACGCCGGGTAAGCCTGGAATATTGTCAGCCTTGTCGCCCATCAGTGCGAGTAAATCTATGATACGGTCTGGACCGACACCAAATTTGGTGACGACTTCTTCTGGGCCCATTATGGTGTCTGTCATGGTGTTGATGAGCGTAACGTTCTCATCCACTAACTGGGCCATGTCTTTATCGCCTGTGCTGATAAGCACGGCACGGTTTTCTAAGCTGGCTTGGCGGGCAATAGTTCCAATCACGTCATCGGCTTCGACGCCGGAAATTGAAATCAGTGGTAAACCCAGTGCGCGAATAATGCGATGCAAGGGTTCGATTTGCGAACGTAGATCATCAGGCATAGGTGGGCGCTGTGCTTTGTATTCGCTGTACATGTCATTGCGGAAGGTTTTTCCCTTGGCATCGAACACGACTGCTATATGGCTTGGCTGATAACGGGTCAACAAGCTGCGTAACATATTCACTACGCCATAAACGGCACCCGTTGCTTCGCCCTTTGAGTTTGTTAGGTGAGGAGGCGCATAATAAGCGCGATACAAATAAGAAGATCCATCCACAAGCACAAGTGGGTTTTTAGCGACGGTTGGCATAGGTATTTTTCGTTTATCGATGACTTAGATGGCGCTAAGCATGCCACAGAAGCACTATTTCAGCCATGGCAAAATGACTCTCAGCCTGTGGATAAGTCTGTGAGTGAAAAAGTCAACTGAGAATAATGGCGATGATTACGGCTTAGTGCGATTTTTTTAAGTTGTTGTTTTTTATGTTTATAAAAGATTTGTGTGAGTTCAATACTGTTTCTTAAAAAATCTTCCCAATTTGTGGATTTTTTATTGACTCCGTAAAATACATCTAAGGATTGGCTTAATTTTCGGCACTCGTCAGATTCGACGAATTAAGTTAGCACGATTTTTAATCAGATCAACTAGTTTGTTTATGGTTTGTTAAAACTTAATGACATAAGAAGGATATTTTTAATGAAAAAAGTCGCAGTGTTACTGAGTGGATGTGGTGTTTTCGATGGAACTGAGATACATGAATCGGTTTTAACGCTTTTATGCTTATCCCGATCAGGGGCTCACTACCAGTGTTTTGCACCAGATATCAAACAGATGCATGTGGTAGATCATCTCACTGGTGAGGTCGATGCTGCTGCAAGTCGTAACGTGCTGGTGGAGTCGGCACGTATCGCCCGTGGCGAAGTCAAAGCGACCACAGAATTAGATATCGCCGAATTTGATGCCTTGATCATTCCCGGTGGCTTTGGTGCGGCGAAAAATCTGTGTAACTTTGCGACGAATGGCAGTGAGTGTGAATTGGAACCGCTGGTGACTGATTTTATCAATGAGTTCATTCTGGCGAAAAAGCCCGTTGGTTTTATCTGTATTGCTCCTATGATGATCCCGCGTTTATATCCCCAGGGAGTAAAAGGCACTATCGGTAATGATAGCGATACTGTTGCAGCGTTTAATTTGATGGGCGGTGAGCATCAGGTTGCGACAGTACATGAGATAGTCGTGGATGAAGCGAATCGCATTGTCAGCACTCCCGCTTATATGTTGGCTGGTAATATTGCTGAAGCGCATTCAGGCATCGAGAAGCTAGTCGTTAAGCTACTAGAAATGACTGATCTGAGTTAGTTTGAGCGGTTTGCAGAGGGGTGAAGCGAGTTATTGAACCAAGATAAATTTTAGGATTTATCTTGGTTCACTATATTAGATTGAGTTATTAGATTGAGCTCGAGGATTTGCGGCTATCAAATAAACCTTGGGCTAAACCTATGAGTAAGCCGCCAATGTGGGCGCCGTTAGCAACCGAAACCCCTAGAATATCTGTGAATCCCAATGCCAACCATATCATCATAAAGCCCATATATGATGGTGGGAAATCTATTCCTGCTGCGGGTTTACGTATACCCATGATCCAAGTGTAACCCACCACTGCATACACAACGCCGGACAGCCCGCCAAAGTTAGGTCCACCGACATAATATTGGATAACGTTTGGCAGTGTTCCTGCGACAAACAGCAGGATGAGTAATGGTGCAGTACCAATACGGGTTTCGATTTTACCGCCTAAATACCACCACCAGAGCAAATTAAAGATGACGTGCATGGCGGAAAAATGCAGCAGGCTCGGTGTAAAAACACGCCAGAACTGGCTGAACTCTGAATGAGGTACTGCCCCAAAATAGGACAGTGCTTTGTAGGTTTGGTTGGCGAATCCTAAGTTCATCGCTGCAAAAATGAGTACGCAAGCCGCAAATATGATCAGCGTGACTGGGCCTGCGCCAGTAATAAATTGGGTGAACAACTGCAGCGAAGGGGCACCATAATCGAGTTTGGTTTGGGTATCGCCGTGTTCCCATGAGGCTTGCAGATATTTATTGTCGTAAGGGTGAGCAATAAAGTGGGCAAACTCTTTGCGTGCTTGCTCCACATCTTTGTCATGGATAACCAGAATGGCAACACCCTGAACCAGCGGCTCAATTTGGCAGTCAATGTCTTCCCCTTTGAGGTAATCGACAAATGCCTGCGCGGCTCTGCTGTTGGGGAGTCTGCCAATTTCTATCATGCATTCGCCTCATGCCAAGCGCTATAGCCGCCGTCTAGGCTGTAAACGTCATCAAAACCTTGTTCGCATAAATATTGCGCCGCATTTTGGCTGCTCATGCCGTGATAACAAACCACCACCAGTGGGCTATCCATATCGGCTTGGCTAATAAATTGCGCTAGGTTTTCGTTATTCAGGTTAGTTGCACCTGCAATATGGCCGTTGGTGAAGCTATTGCCATCGCGGATATCGACGATTTGCACTGGCTGTGCTTCGGTCATTTGCAGCAATTGATTAACGCTTAAGTGTTTAAAGGAAGACATAATAAAACCTGACAAAGCTAAGAGATGGAAATCAAGATGGGATAAGTGTGCAACAAGGGGCTGCGAGTGTACAGCCCCTATCTAGGTAATGCTCTGGAGGATTAATCCCAGCTGAGGATTACTTTACCTGATTGGCCCGAGCCCATAGCGTCGAAACCTTGTTGGAAATCGTCAATCTTGAAGTGGTGAGTGATGATAGGTGAAATATCTAAGCCTGATTGGATAAGACTGGCCATCTTGTACCAAGTTTCGAACATTTCACGGCCGTAGATGCCTTTGATGACCAAACCTTTGAAGATCACTTTGCTCCAGTCGATGGCCATTTCACCACTAGGAATACCGAGCATAGCGACTTTGCCGCCGTGGTTCATGGTATCTAACATGGCGTGGAAGGCTGAGGGTACGCCAGACATTTCTAATCCAACGTCGAAACCTTCGGTCATGCCCAGTTCTTTCATCACGTCTTTTAGGTTTTCTTTTGACACGTTCACAGCGCGCGTGGCGCCCATTTTACGGGCCAGTTCTAAGCGGTATTCGTTGACGTCGGTGATCACCACATGGCGAGCACCTACGTGACGACATACTGCTGCCGCCATTATGCCGATGGGACCTGCGCCGGTGATCAACACGTCTTCACCGACTAAATCGAAGGATAATGCTGTGTGCACAGCGTTACCAAAGGGGTCAAAGATTGAGGCTAAATCATCGCTGATATCATCAGGGATTTTAAAGGCGTTAAAGGCGGGGATAACTAAGTATTCTGCAAATGAACCTTCACGATTGACACCCACGCCAGAGGTGTTACGGCATAAATGGGTGCGGCCTGCGCGGCAGTTACGGCAGTGGCCACAGGTAATATGACCTTCGCCAGACACGCGGTCTCCAATCTTAAAACCACGAACTTCTTGGCCTATATCAACCACTTCGCCTACATATTCATGACCAACAACCATAGGGACTGGAATGGTTTTTTGTGACCATTCGTCCCAGTTGTAGATGTGCATGTCGGTGCCACAAATCGCAGTTTTTTTAATTTTGATCAGCAGATCGTTGTGGCCCATCACTGGCTTAGGCGCATCGACTAACCAAATACCTTTTTCGGCTTTTAACTTGCTTAGTGCTTTCATTGTCTTAAGTCCTAAATAATGCCCATTTCTTTGGCAATACGGGTAAAGGCGGTGATCGCTTTGTCGAGTTGCTCACGGGTATGTGCCGCTGACATTTGCGTACGGATACGGGCTTGTCCCTTAGGAACGACTGGGAACGAGAAGCCAATAACATAAATATGTTCTGCTAATAAGCGGTTAGCAAAGTCGCCCGCCAGTTTCGCATCACCAATCATCACTGGGATAATCGCGTGGTCGGCGCCGCCCAAAGTAAAGCCTGCTGCTGACATTTGCTCACGGAAATAACGGCTGTTTTCCCATACGGCTTCGCGCAGGGCTTGGCCTGATTTGAGCATTTCTAACACATGGATAGATGCAGTCACGATTGACGGCGCTAATGAGTTAGAGAACAGGTAAGGACGTGAACGCTGGCGTAACCAGTCGATGACTTCTTTTTTACCCGAAGTGAAACCGCCCGATGCGCCGCCTAAGGCTTTGCCTAAGGTGCCGGTGATGATGTCCACTCTGTCCATCACATTGCAATATTCGTGGGTTCCACGGCCGTTTGCGCCAATAAAGCCTACCGCGTGAGAGTCATCGACCATCACCAGTGCGCTGTATTTATCGGCTAAATCACATACGCCTTGCAGGTTAGCAATCACGCCGTCCATCGAGAATACGCCATCGGTGGCGATCAAGATATTACGGGCGCCCGCTTCTTTCGCGGCGATCAACTGAGTTTCTAAATCGGCCATATCGTTGTTGGCATAACGGAAACGCTTTGCTTTACATAAACGTACACCGTCGATGATAGAAGCATGGTTTAACGCATCAGAAATGATGGCGTCTTCTGCATCTAACAAGGTTTCGAATAGACCTGCGTTCGCATCAAAACATGAAGAGTAAAGAATGGTGTCTTCAGTGCCGAGGAATTCGCTCAGGCTAGCTTCTAGCTTTTTATGTATGTCTTGGGTACCGCAAATAAAACGTACTGATGCCATACCAAAGCCGTGGCTGTCTAAGCCCTGTTGGGCGGCTTTGATTAGCTCTGGGTGATTCGCTAGGCCTAGGTAATTATTCGCGCAAAAGTTAACAACTTCTTGGTGATTAACTTGAATGGCAGTTTGTTGCGGTGAGGCAATAACACGCTCGCTTTTATATAAGCCTTCGGCTTTGATGTCTGCAAGCTGTTGATTAATCTGTGCGTAGAATGAGGTAGAGGCCACCTGATATCTCCTTAGTTAACTTTATTCTGATTTTGGGAGTGGCGGCATTCTAACTCTAAACCTAATCGGCCTACAGCCTTTTTTTCATGCAGGTTCGCAAGATAAACTAGTTTAGGGCTAAAGTGGTTTTTACATTATAAAAACTAATGTGCAACATAAGTTTGCCACTGTTTGACTGAGTATTCTTTTAAGCGTTGTAGAGCGAAAACGGGTTCGCACTCAGTACTATAATTGCTTTGAGTTTAGTTCCGAATGCGAGTTCCCAACATAGGCGTTTGGGATGATGTTATAGGGATTCTTGACTCGCTAGCGCGTGGTAATGTTGCTCTAGGCGAGTAAAAGTCGCAACGGAAGTCGGGGTTGCATAGGCTTTGAAAATCATCAGCACCCTTAAAACGCCTTCATAAAGTGTCGCTTTAGTAATGGTGGACGTGCTGGATTGTGTGAGTTGATAACCAATCCAAAAGCTGACGATCATCTTAATGGTATCCGCCAGTGGCGTGATTTTGTCAGCATCGACACACAGAAATCCGTCTTGTGTGAGTTTATGCAGCACATGGCTTGAACGCGTTAAGACTTGCTGCTGTGCGTGCAAATAGCGTTTTTTTAGTTCTTCATCGCGAGCGAGAATATCCGCAAGATTGGCGTACATGAAGCGGAATTGCCACAAGGTATAGAACATAGCATCGAAGTAGCCGATTAACAGTTCTACATCCACTTGCTTATCTTCATAGGGTTGGAAACCCGATTCGAGATGATTCTCATAGAGACTGAAAATACAGCGGATAATGTCTTCTTTATTGCGAAAATGGTAATAAAGATTCCCGGGACTCATATTTAAGTGAGCGGCAATGTGATTGGTGGTGATGTTTCTTTCGCCATGCTCGTTGAACAGTTCAAGACTGGCATAGATTATTTTGTCGCGGGTTTTCATAAGTTATCCAAATTGCTAGTGAACGCCACATAATTGATCAAAGAAAGCTAACCAACGACCGCCGAACTGCTGGTAAATTATCCCTAATTTGGTGCATATGCTAACATTGCCGCTATTCATCAGGCAAAACTCATAAGCACGTTTTTAATGAATCGTTTTCTCTATTCCACGATCTTATATTTATTATCCCCTTTGCTAATCGTCTATTTAGCATTTCGTGCTATTAAAAGCCCTGATTACCGCGGTCGTTGGGGGGAACGTTTTGGATTAACCCGACTTAAATCGACGGATGTACTGGTCCATTCTGTGTCTATGGGTGAAACGCTTGCGGCAATCCCATTGATCCGTTTGATTATGCAATCACACCCTGAGTTAAGCATTACGGTTACCACAACCAGCCCAACAGGGTCTGCCGAAGTGCGTAAAGCCTTTGGTGACTCAGTGCAGCATTGTTATTTACCCTTTGACTTACCTTGGTGTGTGCGGCGTTTCTTGCGCCAAGTCTCACCTAAATCTTGCATCATTATGGAAACCGAACTGTGGCCTAACTTGGTTGCCTTAGCGGCCAAGCGAGGTGTGCGCTTGATGTTGGCCAATGCACGTCTGTCGGCCAAGTCGGCGGCGCAATATGCTAAGCGCCCTAAACTCAGTCGACCTATGTTGCAACGACTCGATGTTATTGCGGTGCAGACTCGAGTGGAAGCGCAGCGTTTTATCGAGTTAGGTGTATCGCAGGACAGAGTAACAGTATGCGGTAGCTTGAAGTTTGATCTCAGTATTACGCCCGAGCGTTTAGCCAATGCCAAGCTGTTGCGTCAGACTTGGGGGCGTGAAACCTCGCCGATTTGGGTCGCTGGCAGTGTGCATCCTGGAGAATTTGACGCCATGCTCACCGCCCATAGGCAATTATTGGCTCAGTGGCCTGATGCCTTGCTGATTATTGCACCGCGTCATCCTGAGCAGTTTTCTGCCGTTGCTGAGTTTGTTGCCAGCCAAGGTTTTGAATCTGTTCGCCGCAGCGGTAATCTTCCTGTGACGGCCACGACTCAAGTGCTGGTAGGCGATACCATGGGTGAACTTCTGACCTTTTATGGCGCCGCGGATCAAGCTTTTGTCGGTGGTACGCTGATCACTAACGGTGGTCATAATCCCTTGGAGCCTGTTGCTATGGGCGTACCTGTTATGGTGGGGCCGAACCATTGGGACTTTGCCCAAATTACGCAGATGTTGGCGGATGCTGGTGGGTTAAGGGTTGTCACTTCGGCGGATGAACTGGCGGCTAACTTGATTGCCTATTTTGCGAAATCTGAGTTACGCCTTCAGGCGGCAAACGCGGGATTGGCTGTGGTTGAGGCAAATCGCGGTGCCTTGCAACGACAATTTCTTCTCGCGCAATCTTTAATAACCGCTTAATTCAACAAGATAATTTGTTTAGTGGATCAGGCGCTTTGCATCGTCGCTTGATAGCCCAGCAGCAGTGATGACCAGTTATCAGCGGTGAAGGCAAGGTTTGGTAGCTTGGCTTGTTCTTTATTAAAGGAACGTAACAGTCTGTCTAGATTCGATTTCTGCCATTGCGGGCTCGGTGTTTTTAACTCACCACGGTCGAAATCGATAAGATAAAACCGCTCTGGCGTTAAGGGTTCAGTTTGTGCGGGCTGGAACAGAATATTCTTGGCATTGAGGTCGGCGTGGTACACACCACGCTGGTGGAATTGGGCGATAGTTGCTCCCAATGCTTGCCATTGCTCAGTACTCATGACCCCTTTGCCGAGTTTAGCGACTAAATCCTCGGCGCCTTCGACCCGTTCGATAATGATATCGGCGCGGTAAAATAATCCATCACGCACTATGTTGGCGGCAATCGGTTTAGGTACAGCAAAATCTTCGCGATACAAAATGTCTAATAAGCGTAACTCACCCATGGCGCGGGTATTTTCGAGGCCAGTATAAACGTAAGCATCTTTGCTGAATTTCTCCATTAAGCCGCCACGCCAATAATGACGCAATACCCAATGACTGTGCTCAAAAGCCACAAACCAAGTGGTGTAGCGGCCTTTGGATGAGCCGACGACAGCATTTTTAGCCCGCCAAAAATCCACCGAGAACCACGCGGGATCGATATCTGTTGGCGTATCTTGGCAAACTGCCATGTGACCTTGGGCGGTTTTTATGAGCTGTATCTGAGCATTCATCGGAGATTTGTTGACTTAAGCGTGGCACCTAGGGCCATTCTACATTAAGATCCTTAGCTTGCGCCAAATAACCTTAAGAGCTTTTAGCTTCAATCCCAATGAGTTTAAATCCCAATACCATGAATTCCCTTTGTTTGCTGCGCTTATCCGCTATCGGTGACGTCTGTCATGCCGTGGCTATGGTGCAGGCGATTCAGCGGCAATACCCCGAGCTCAAAATCACATGGGTGATCGGTAAACTCGAATATCAATTGTTGAAGTATTTACCCGGCATTGAGTTTGTTATTTTCGATAAATCTCAAGGATGGCGCAGCTATTTTAATTTGCGTAAGGCCTTAAAAGGCCGACGTTTTGACGTGCTGCTGCATATGCAGGTTGCGCTACGTGCTACCTTGGCTTCATTAGCCATTTCGGCAAAGGTGCGCATAGGCTTCGATCGTGCCCGCGCCAAAGAAGGTCAGTGGCTAGTGACAAATCACAGGGTGGAGCCCTTGGCCAAGCCCCATGTGCTCGAAGGATTTATGGGATTCGCTAAGGCGATTGGCGTTAACGATCTCACTCCTCAATGGCATATTCCTGTGCCAATTGCGGATACTGAATTTGCCCAGACGCAGATTAAAGACAATGAAAAAGTCTTTATCATTTGCGCTGCAGCCAGTAAGGCAGAACGTAACTGGTTACCAGAGCGTTATGCCGCCGTTGCGAGCCATGCGATTGCGAAAGGGTTTAGAGTCATGCTGTGCGGTGGTCCAACGCAGCTTGAGAAGGATTTAGCAGAGCAAATCTTGCAGGCGTGTCCCTCTAAAATCGATAATTTAGTGGGCAAAACCAGTCTGACTCAATTATTGGCCCTGCTAAAACGCGCAAGCTTAGTGTTAGCTCCGGATACGGGCCCTGCGCATATGGCGGTTACCCAAGGTACCCCAGTCATTGGTTTATATGCCCATTCCAATCCTGGGCGCACAGGTCCTTACCTATCGCAGCAATATGTGGTGAGTGCCTATGATAAGGCCATGAGATCGCAACATAGTGGACAAATTAAGTGGGGAACTCGCGCCAAAGGCGAGCATTTGATGGCTTTGATCGGTGTTGAAGCCGTGATTGAGAAGTTTGAGTTAGTGGTTCAGCAGACACTCAGTTAAGGCTTGTTAGTATCGTGCATTCTTGTTCAGCACTCTTGAAATATCGCTGCATTAGCGGTGGGTATTCAGAATATCATTTAGGAGATAAATCATGCGGATAGCCATTGCCATTGACAGTTTAGCGGGTGGCGGAGCCGAAAAGGTCATGATTACCTTAGCCAAGCAATTTATTCGCTTAGGGCATGAGCCGCATTTTTTAGTCATGGAAGATAATCGCTATTATGAAATCCCAGATGACTTACCCATTCATCAATGTTTTGCCCCTAAGGATAAAGATTTCGACCATTTTGGGCGATTGAATGCTTCGGTTAACAAACTCAGCGCAAAAATCGCGGAAATTGAATCTCAAGTGGGCAAGTTTGATTTGTTTTTATCAAACTTAGATAAAACCAATTTGATGATGACCAAAACCGGTGTTTCACCGCTTTATGTCATAGTCCATTCTTCTGTAGAAGAAGAGTTGAGCCGCCAATTTAAACTGGGACCGTTTGCTTATTTCAAGAAGCTAAAATCCAAAAAAGCGCTCAATGGCCAGCATTTGATTACTGTCTCAAATGGCATTGCAAAGGAGATTAAAGATAAAGGTCGTTTGCATCCAGCATCTATGCAAACTATCTATAATCCATTTGAATTTAACGAAATCACATCTCAATCACAGCAAGATAATCCGCAAATCCCTCAGGGAGATTATCTTATTCATGTCGGTCGCTTTGCTAAGCAAAAGCGCCATGATGTGTTGTTTGAAGCCCTCAAGCTCACGCAAAATCAACTTCCTGTCGTGCTCTTGTGTCATAACCACAAAAAAGCGATAAAAGCAGCGAAAAAGTTTGGTATTGAAAAGCGATTAATTATTCCCGGTTTTCAAAGTAATCCTTTTCCATGGATTAAGCAGGCTAAGGCATTAGTGCTCAGCTCTGATTTTGAAGGTTTACCGACAGTCTTGATTGAATCTTTAGCTTGTGGGACTCCTGTTGTGAGCACTGATTGCCCACATGGACCCAGTGAAATTTTAACGGGGAATTTAGTGCCTTATCTCGTGCCGCGTCGTGATCCCAAAGCGTTAGCTAAAATGATAGACGAGGTTGTTAGCTTGCCGCCATCCCTCGAGCAGGTTGAGATTTTGGCCAAAGTCGATGCGACCTTAATTGCCGAACAATATTTAGCATTGGCAAAATAATTTATTCGTTTGTGTTTTAGGAGCATGCTTGTGGAAGAAGCCAAACAAGCCAAACAAGCCAAAAGACGTTATTTATTTTACATAGCGCAAAACTATTCCTATGCGATGTTAAGGCCACTTCAACAAGTCATTTTGGAAAGAGGTGATGAGGTTAGCTGGTTCTTAGAGGGAAATGAGGTCGATCCTAAGTTTTTAAAAACCGATGAACTGCGCTTGCAGAGCATCGATGCTGTGAAAGCGTGGAAACCAGATGCGGTATTCGTCCCTGGGAACGTTGTCCCTCGTTTTATTCCTGGGGTTAAAGTGGGCGTATTCCATGGATTTAATGCGGGTAAAATGAATCATAAGGGCCGAGAAGATCACTTCGAAATCAGAGATTGTTTTGATTTGTATTGTACCCAAGGCCCTGCGACGACTCTGCCCTTTCTGAAACTAGAGAAAAAGTTTGGTACTTTTACTGTCGTTGAAACGGGATGGCCTGCGCTCGACCCCCTATTTCTTGAGAATAAAGATAATCCCTATATCAAAGCTGATGACCCAAGGCCAGTAGTACTCTTTTGCTCAACATTTTCCCCAAGTTTGACCTGCGCACCTGTGGTATTTGAGCAGATTAAAGCCCTGTCGCAAAAGAGCCAATGGCGCTGGCTCGTGCAATTTCATCCAAAGATGAACCCTAAGATTGTTGAGCAGTACAAGGCTTTAGAAAACGAGAATTTACAGTTTGTTGAAACTGATAATGTGATCCCTTTGTTGCAGGCGGGGGATGTGATGTTGTGTGACACTTCATCGATTCTGTTGATGTTTTTAATGCAGCGAAAACCAGTGGTGACCTTTAAAAATCAGTCACCGAAAGATCATTTAATCGATATCAGTCGGGTTGAGGATATTGAATCTGCATTAACGCGAGCACTGAGTCGTCCTGATGATTTGATGGCGCACATCCATGATTATTGCAATCAAATTCACCCTACGGGCGATGGTCAATCTAGCCAGCGAGTTTTAGCCGCAACAGATGCTTTGATTGATAAAGGCACAGATTGGCTAAAACCTAAACCATTGAACTTGTTGCGCCATTTTAAGATGCGGCGCAAGCTAGGTTATTGGAAGTTGTTTTAGCTAGTTGTCGTTACTTATGGGCCGATATTGAAATATCGGCCCATTTTGTTAGCCTTGCAGTTTCGTTTCTTCAACCAGTTTAAAGATGATTTCTTGCATATTTTTCTGGAAATCTTCAATACTGTGGTTTGCTTTGATGTAGTCAACTGCCTTAACCGCGAGTTCTTGTCTTAGTTGTTCGTTTTCCATCAGATGGCGTATACCATCGACAAATAAATCGACTTTATCAAAACCATCTCCGAGCACTGTACCTGTAAATACGCCAAATTGACTCGTCAGCTCGTCGGGGTCACGGCAACTGACGAGAAGGGTGCCATAAGATAACGCTTCTAAGAAAGAAATTGGTAGAGCTTCGTGAATTGAAGTGTTGACTAAAATTTTAGCATCTTTGATTAGCTGGTTTTTTCGATCGCCTTCTACATGCCCTACAAAATGTAGGTTGGGAATATTTAGGTAGTCATTCATGATGGACTGATTTTTCTTTGACTGCCTAAATGACTGACCTAACATGAAAAATTCATATTCAGGCATCAGTTTAGCTATCTCGCAAAATAACCAACCACGTTTGACTGACTCAATTCGTCCCAGAAAGATAATGTGATTTTTCTTCGGGTGTGCTTCTACATCGAAATTATGATCGATCTCGATAGGATTGGGTAAATATTTGATTTCTGTTTTATCATCGAGATTGTAGAGATCTCTGGCTTTACGATCTAAAAAGCGTGCCTGAGAAATAAATGAGACTTTCCCTGCCGCCCAAAGGTCATGAACAAACTGATAAATATTACTGTCCCAATAACTTTTCTCAGGGAAAAGTTTTACGGTATTAATTTCATCCCATTCATAATCAGGTCTTGGATCTTGAACCCAAAAGAGGAGTTTTTTATCAATATTGGGGATAGTTTTTAGAATACGATATGAGTGGGTTGTCATTTCTATTGACAGAAATATATCGTAATTCTTCTTTTTCAGAAACCTAATATTAAGGAAATCCATAAACTTAGCCGCTAAGCGGTAAACTTTAATGCCATCTATCATATAGCGACGAGGTATTAATCTTTGCTTGCTGCAGTCTTTTTTTATCAGCACTTCTACTTCAATATTTTCGTTGGGTAAGTGTTTGGCGATTAAGTGGCGTGCTAGAAAACCGTATCCACCATACACTGTTCCTGTACCACCAAAGTACTCATCAACTAATAAAGCCACTTTAAGCTTACTCATTACTACCCCAAAAAATCATTTATTGCTAATTCTACTTAGGTAGAATTATTTGATGGGAAGTATTTTGATATTTTTCAAATAGACTATCAATGAATTTATTTATTCATAAATACAGAATGGTTAACCTTATAATAAACTGTTTTATCGATGTTCAATAATAGTAATTATACAGGCTAAATGTATTGTATTTCTGTGTGTTATCACTCTTTGTTTGATGCATTTGTTAATGCATTGTGTTTTCGGGGGCTAATTCAAATGAGCCGTCATACTGTATCAGAGTGTAACAGGTGTTGGAGGTTAAGTAGAAACTCTACTTATATTCAATAGAGTTTCTACTTTTTACCGTATAAAGATATTTATTCGGCTAAGTCAAAATATTGCTTTGCAATATTTTGACTATCTACGGCTTTAAGAATAGCAAGGTCTTCAAGCGATGGAGGCGATGCCAGACATTCCAGAGCCTTTTGTGCCAACAATGCAGGTTGGCGAACGGGAACCAAATATTTAGCTAAATGTCCGGTAAGGATTTCATTCGGGCCGTGAGGGCAGTCAGTGCTTACGACGGGGGTGCCACAGGCCAATGACTCAATGACTACCGTTGGCAAGCCTTCAAAATCTGAGCTCAGTAGCATTAATTCTGCGTTGGCAATCCAAGCATAGGGATTATGTTGAAAACCGGGTGTGATAATTCGGTGCTCAACACCGTATTTTTTGGCTAATTTACGCGCTTTATTTGGTCGATTACAGAGAAGCACGAGTTTAGGTGCTGTCGGCATATCCCTCAATGCTTTGAAGAGAATGTCATGGCGCTTTTGACGAGTGACTCTACCCACATGGATCATATAAGGCTCATTGGGAATTTCGGCGATAACTTCTTGAGTCTTAATTTTTATTTCTTCTAAGCGAAAAGGGTTGTAGATGGTTTGCACGCTCTGGGGTTTTAACCAAGAAGTGGCTCTGAGTTCGTCGGCAATACCATTTGAGACTGTGATGATTTTTTTGCCGATCAGAGCCTTGGCTTTTTTCCATCTGCGCCAGAAGTGTACTGGACCGCGTTTTAACTCCATCAATAACTCTTGTTTTAACGCACAATGACAGAAGTAGTAGCAAGGATCGAAATGACAGCCGGAAACAACAACATCGCAGTCAGTTGAATTACTTAGAAAGAGTGAAAACTTGCCCGTTTTTTCGGCGGCGCTCACTTTAGCTTTGAGTTGTTGTATCTGCTCCTGTAGCGAAGGTTTTTGACCCGCTTCAAACAGATAATGAATGGTCACATTTTGCGGAGGTATAAAATCGCCTTCCCTGTGAAACACAAACAAATGCACATCTTGTCCTGCTTCCTGTAACACTTCTGCCTGCGACAAGGCGACTTTCACTGTGCCGTTGGAGAAAAAGTTATGGCAAAAAATCGCGATTTTCTTCATATATGCTCTTCTGCGTGTCTTCAAACGTCGTTTTTTAAACCTAACACTGCTCAGTGTATATCGTTAAACAGGGGGAGCAACATTGTATGTGGTCGGTTTTAATTTCGTGCAACATTATACCTGTTCGTGCCTTTACATGGGCTTAATCAATAGCGTTCTTGCTTATTTTTAAGTTTTTTATCGGTATTTAAAGTCGTTTTTGCTGCGATTATTCACTCGCTTGGCTAAAACGAGTAGACTGGCGAGCAATGATTTTTGGCATCCATGTGAGTTGAGTCAGCAAAGTGCATACAAGAGCTATTTATCCAGGAACTTTTGATCCTATCACCAATGGTCATGCCGACTTGATTGAGCGTGCGGCTAAACTGTTTAAACATGTGGTGATTGGCATTGCGGCTAATCCTTCCAAGCAGCCTAGATTCACCCTTGAAGAGCGAGTTGAATTGGTCAATCGGGTGACTGCTCATTTGGATAATGTCGAGGTGGTGGGGTTTTCGGGGTTGCTAGTGGATTTTGCCAAGGAGCAAAAGGCCAGTGTACTTGTGCGTGGGTTACGCGCGGTATCCGACTTTGAATATGAATTCCAATTAGCAAATATGAATCGCAGATTGAGCCCTGATCTGGAAAGCGTGTTTTTAACGCCTGCCGAGGAAAACTCATTTATCTCTTCAACCTTAGTAAAGGAAGTCGCTTTGCATGGTGGCGATGTGAGCCAGTTTGTTCACCCTGAAGTAACGGCTGCATTGGCGGCAAAGCTTAAGTTGGTTAAACCTTAGATTTTACCTGCGAACTAGATAGTTTTTACGTAGGAGTTTTGTGTTAACTTTGAGGCATTGTTGCCTTGTGATGATACTTAAAAGGATGTTATGAAGGCTTTTTTTCCCCCCACGATCCTTGCTACTAGCATTGCCTCTGGCCTGTTTTTTTCTTCAATGCTTGCTGCTGCACCTTGGGTCGATGCCTCTGATATTTATCTTAGAGCTGACATTCAAGCACTTGCTGATGCGGGTGTGATCACTGTGCCTGTGAATACTTATCCATTGATGTGGTCAGGCATTGGTGGTGATTTAGCGAAAATTGAGCCTGAGCTGCTTTCTCCCTCTTTAGTACAAGCCTTTGCACGGGTTAATTTTTATTATCAAAATGCTGTCGATAATCGTGGTAATGCACGGATAAAAGTATCGGCAGCATCTGATCCTGCTCGCTTTCAACATTATGGTTCTGGCTATCGCGAGAAAGGTGAAGTGCTGGGCTCCTACGAGTATTTAGGATCGCGTGTTGCTTATAAGGCGACGGTGGCAGAAACCTATGATCCGCAAGATAATAAAAACTTCCGCCTTGATGAGTCTTATTTTGCCATCATTTTTGGCAATTGGATCGCAACCTTAGGCGCGGTTGAGCAGTGGTGGGGACCGGGGTTTGACTCGGCTCTACATCGTTCTAATAACGCCCGCCCTATGTCATCGTTAACCTTGAGCCGTAACAATGCCGCGGCTTTTGAAACACCTTGGTTATCTTGGATTGGCCCTTGGACCTTTAAAACCGGATTTAGCTTAACTGAAGTGGATCGTGCTGTGCCTAAGACGGCTGAGTGGGATATGCGCTTAAGTGCAAGACCGATTAAACAGTTAGAAGTGGGATTGTCTTGGTCGACCTTATTTTGTGGTGAGGGCCAAGATTGTAACTTTGACTCTTGGTGGGATTCGGTTGCGAGTAATGCTGTTTGTATCGATGGTACAAATGATTGTGCGCCGAATGAGCGCCGCGATGCAGGCCATAGAACTCAAAGTATTGATATGCGTTATGCCGATACTTTGCAGGATATCCCTGTTGGATTATATCTCGAACATAGTTGTGAAAATGGTAGTGACTGCGGCTCACTTTGGGGGATTGATACCCATTTTGGCACATCGGGTAAGCAGTTTAAGTTGTTCATGGAATATTCGGACACCTATGTAAAATGCGATGGTGATAGTGCCAATTGTTTCTATGAGGATCCTGTCTATCTGAGTGGTGCTCGCTACTATGGTCGTGCTTTGGGTTCTACCTATGATAGCGATGCACAAGTGTTCGTGGTTGGATTAGTTGGCCAGTTTAATAACAGCCGTGGTTTTACCTCGTTGCTGCGTTATGCGAAGCTGAATAAAGATGGCTCCAATGTGGCGAACACTTGGGCACCACAACCGCCAAAAGAAGATTTATTGATGCTGGAGCTTTCTTACCGTATGCCTGTGTGGAAAGGCATGTGGAGCTTAGGTGGAACAGTATCGAGATCGGAATTTGAAGTTCAAGAAAATGATACAAATGCCACGCTATTTAGCAGTTTTGAGTATCGTTTTTGACAGATATAATTGATTAAATAACGAAAAATGCCAAGCACTTGCTTGGCATTTTGGCTTATAAATAACGCAATATTAGCGTGTTTGGCAAATGCCACAAAATACTGTGGTGCGCTGGCCTAAACGGATTTCACTCAGCAAGTTACCGCAGCTTGTGCAGGTTTCACCGCCGCGACCATAGACATGCAGTTTTTGGGCGAAGTAGCCCGGCTTGCCATCGGCATTGGTGAAGTCTTTCAGCGTGGTGCCACCCTGTTTAATGGCGTGGGCTAAGATTTGCTTCACTTCTGCAACTAAAACGGTCAAACGCTCGATATCGATTTTACCTGCTTCGGCCTCTGGGTGAATGCCCGCCGCAAACAGGGCTTCATTGGCGTAAATATTACCCACTCCCACCACTATATGATTATCCATCAGGCAGAGTTTGATGGCCTTTTTCTTGCCCGCTAAAGCTGCCGCTAATTGTGCGACATTAAAGGCATGGGTCAGTGGCTCTGGCCCCAGTTTGGCGAGTAATGGATGCGCTTCTTCTGGGAGTTCACACCATAGCCAAGCACCGAATCGTCTTGGATCGTTAAAACGTAAAATGCGGCTGTTGGCGAGCACTAAGTCGATATGGTCATGCTTTTCCACTGGGGTATCGTGGGGCAAAATCCGTAAACTTCCCGACATGCCTAAATGCACTATGCTAGTACCCGCGTCAGTGTCGATTAACAGATACTTAGCACGGCGTCGCACTTGGCGTATAACTTGGCCGATAATCTGTTTGGCTATGTCAGGCACAGGCCAGCGCAACGAGCCATTGCGGATCACAAGATCAACTACGGTTTGCTCGACAAGGTAGGGGGCAATACCCTGACGGGTGACTTCAACTTCTGGTAATTCCGGCATGGATTCTTTCTTATCTTAAGTAAAATGGGGTGGCATTTAAGTTGCGGGTTTCGCATCGAGGATCGGTTGCAGTTTAGATCTTAAACTCGGTGGTACTAAATACCAATTACCTGCGGGAGACTTTAAGGCGCCTTCATTGGGAAAATAGATCCACAGTTGAGCATCGCGGATATCTGCAATCTGTATAACTAATTCTTGCGGATTATCTGTGGTTTCTGGCGCGGCGGTTAAGGGGGATACCCGTATGGTTTGCCACGCCTTTGCCCATTCATCACAGTTGAGGACTTTAGTGTCGCACTCCCATTGTGATGCTTGCTTGTGCAGCCATAACCCGTCGAGTTGCAGCTGTGAAAGCGGTGCATTATCGTCAAACAGTCGCTGAGCATCACTCGGAACATTATTGGTTTTGTTATCCATAAAAGTCAGCACGGCGACCATAAAGGCGCAGGCGACTATGATGATGTTATTCCATTGCTTACGAGTTAAGGCCATAGAAATGTGTGACGCTAAGTATGGGGTGATGCTTCGAGTTTATCACGGCCAAATTGAGATGCTAGCCCTTAAGCGATGGAGTGGTGATGCTTAACCGCCTGTGGCGTTCATAAAGCGTAGGATTTGTACCTGATTATTGCCAAAGTCATGCTGCTTAGGTTTGAGATTAATTCCCGCGAGAATAGCGACTTTTAATCTTTCAATATCAGCCGGAAATTCCCGGACTATGCTTTTGAGATCAACGGCATGTTCATTGCCTAAACATAGCAATAATTGGCCTTCGACTGTGACGCGCACGCGATTACATTCGTGGCAGAAGTTGTGGCTGTGGGGCGAGATAAAGCCGATATGGATTGGGCTGTCGGCCATAGTGTAATAACGTGCTGGGCCGCCGGTACGTTTGTTGGAAAGCTGTAGCGGATAGTGACTATTGATGATGGCTTTTACTTCATCGCTGCTGCAATGACGGGCGCGTTTCCGCTCATCCATTTCGCCAAGCGGCATTTCTTCGATAAAGGCGATGTCTAAGTTGCGGCCACGGCAGAAATCAACTAAATCAATAACTTCATTATCGTTCTGTTGTTTTAAAATCACTGCATTAATCTTGATACGTTCAAATCCCGCCGCAATAGCCGCATCAATACCATCGATGACTCTGTCTAATTTGCCGTTACGCGTTAGCTGAGTAAACAGTGTGGGGTTTAAGGTATCTAGGCTGATATTGAGGCGCTTTAATCCTGCATCAAACATGGGTTTAGCGAATTTTGTCAGCCTTGAACCATTAGTGGTCATGGATAAATCCGTCAGCCCAGGCAGTTTGCCAAGCAGACCCACTAGCTGGTCGCAATCGGTGCGAACTAAGGGCTCACCGCCGGTCAGGCGAATTTTAGTCACACCAAGCTCGGTAAAGGCTTGGGCAATCCAAGCTAATTCTTCGAGGTGGAGTACGTGGTCCTTTGGCAGAAAACAGGGATCTTCCGTCATGCAATAAACACAGCGAAAGTCGCAGCGGTCGGTGACCGAGAGCCGTAAATATTCGACCTTACGGCCAAAGGAATCCACAATTAGACTCATAAAAACTCACTGGATCCTAAAGCAGATCCGCAAAGGGTTGAATAAATACAGTTTCACCTGCATTCACGGCTTCTGCATCATCCCCTATGATGATGAGGCAATTCCCTTTAACCATTGAACTTAACATTCCGGAACCTTGGTTGCCCGTACTACTCACGTGTAGGCGTCCATCTTTACCAAGTTGATAAATCCCGCGAATAAATTCGGTGCGACCTTGACGGCTTCGTAGAGTTTCATCACTTATTGCAGGGAATAGCTGCGCTTGCCAATTCACTTCACCTGCTAATTTTCGTAAAGCGGGCTGCACAAATTGCAGGAAAGACACCATGACTGCGACTGGGTTGCCAGGTAGCCCGAAGAATAAGCTGTCATTCACTTTACCAAAGGCGAGTGGCCGACCCGGACGCATGCTAATCCGCCAGAAATCAATTTTGCCGAGGCGTGCAAGCACGGTTTTAATGTAGTCCGCATCGCCGACAGACACGCCACCCGAGCTAATGACGACATCAGCAAGGTTGGCGGCTTTAGCGAGAGTTGCTTCAAGGGCGGCTTCAGAATCTTCGATAATGCCTAAATCGATAACGTCACAACCGAGACGTTTCGCCATTGCTTTGATGGTAAAGCGGTTTGAGTCATAGATGCAGTTAGTTTTGAGTACTTCACCGGGCTGGCTCACTTCATCGCCGGTGGAGAATACTGCAACAGTTGGGCGGCGATATACGCTCAGGTGATTGAGCCCGAGTGAGGCCAGTAAACCTTGTTCTGCGGCGCTTAGGCGAGTGGCTTTTGCAAGTGCGACTTGGCCTTGAGCAATATCTTCTCCAGCGAGGCGAACGTGTTGGCCAGAAAGAATGCGGCCTTCAAAGCTAACAATGCCATCGACTTCCTTGGCAAGCTCTCTGGGCTGCACAGTATCGGCACCTGCAGGCACTGTTGCGCCCGTCATGATACGCACGGTCTCGCCGACTTTAAGCATGCCCGAATATTGATGACCGGCAAGAACCTCTCCCACCAATTTTAAGGTGGTAGGCATGGGGTCTTGATAGACAAAGGCGTAGCCATCCATCGCCGAATTGGTTTGTTGTGGCACGTTGACGGGAGAAATGCTGTCGCTGGCTAGTACGCGGTTATCTAAGGCATCTAACTCAATGTCTTCAATCTCTGCCACAGGTGATACATGGGATAAAATCTGCGCTAAACCTTGGCTGACGGTAAGGTTTTTGTTGTCGCCTATGGCGCAGGCATCCACGGCCGAAATGGGGTATTGGAGTGGCGCTTCCCAGTTTTGGGTGTACTCCATCACAAAATCGGCAATCTGGCTGATATTGTTGAGATCGATTCGGCGCAGCTCACTCGGGAGTGCGTCGTTTGGCAACTGAGTGTCATCGCAACAGGCGATGGCGAGGATATTCTCATCTTGGGTGTAGATAAAAGGTTTGCCGTGGGCGGCGCGGTGCAATTCAATTTTAGGTAATGCGAGCTTTTTAAAGCCTTCGACGAGGACAATATCGACTTTGTCGGCTTCGATTTGCTTGAGTAAATGGACTAACTCAGGATCGCCATCGCGCGCATCTTCTGTCATCAGCGCCCAGCGTACATGGGAGGCAACCAGCATTTGTCGTGCGCCCGCTTTACGCATTTCGTAACTGTCTTTGCCGGGAATATCTACGTCGAAATTATGGTGGGCATGTTTGATTACGGCTAAACGCAGGCCACGTTGATTTAATTCGGGGATCAATTGCTTGAGTAAGGTGGTTTTCCCCGTGCCACTGTAGGCACAAAATCCGAGAACGGGAATAGCGAGCGGATTGACGAAGGGGTTACTCATTTGCACCTCTAATTTGGGTTATTGGAGCCTTTTTAGCTACTGGGTGATTTCTATCGCTAGTCGTTGTTTTTGTTCTGGCGTATTTACATTCACAAAAGCATTGGGCTGGTCGGCGAATGACGCTACGACGAAGTGATGTTTGATATACCAAAAGTCCACTTTACGCTCACCCGCCTCAAGAAACGCTTTCATCGAGTCACGTAAGCTAGGTTTTAAGAGTAAAACAACGGGTTGTTCATACTCACCGTCACTGGCGACAGCAATCTCGGCCTTTTCTGCTTCAATTGCTGCCAACATACGCGGAACAAGGTCGAGTGGCAGGAGTGGACAGTCGCAGGGTACTACCAATAAGTAGTCTGCATCTGTTTGGCCCATAGCGGTGATCATACCCGCTAAAGGTCCGAGGAAACCACTATGCTCGTCACTTATCACCTTAAAACCGAACTCAGCATAACGTGTTTGGTTACGATTTGCGTTGATCAGGATCTCCTTAACCTGAGGTTTTATTCTATCTATTGTGTGCTTAATCATGGCTTCGCCGTTTAATTCGACGAGACCTTTATCGTCGCCACCCATGCGACGGGCCATACCACCGGCGAGAATAACGGCATCAATTTGCGATGACATACAAAGGCTCCTGTGCTGGCAAAGATTCAGGCTGTTGATAAGAGGTCATCACGCGCTCACCTTCTATGTGCCACTGTTGTTCGCAGATGGCGGTTAGCGCGCAATTCTGATGGCTACTCAGTAACATTCCTGTGCCTTCGTGTTTGAGTTGTTGGATCATTTTTAATACTAGCTCTTGGGAATCCTTGTCCATATTGGAGGTGGGTTCATCGAGCATTAATAGTTTAGGTTGTAGGATCCAAGCGCGCGCAATCGCGAGGCGCTGTCTTTCGCCACCAGAGAGATTACTGGCCCTTTCGTGCAGCAGCGACCCTAGCTGCGCCATCTCAATTGCTTGAGTAATCCGCTGTTTCGCCTTGGCTTTTGTTTCTGAGCTGAAATTCAGCCCATAGGTGAGATTATATTCTACTGTGCCGTCGAACAAATAAGGATGTTGGTGCAGATAAACAGCCTTACCTAACAATGGATTGCGTCGCCACCAAGCATTTTGGGCAAAACCGACAGCCTCAATATGACCTTTGGTTGGTGGCATTAAGCCCGCCAGAATTTTCATCAAGGTTGATTTGCCTGTGCCATTGTCGCCTTGCAGATAAATCACATCTCCTTGGCAGAGCGATAATACGTCGGCTTTGAATAACAGGCGCGCACCAAAGGACATTTCTACGTCACGGGCGATCAGTTTGACCTTAGTCATTGCTTAATGGCTCCTTGGCATAGCTTTGCCGCGTAAACTACCTAAGGCAAAGTTGAGGATCAAGGCCAAGATTAGCAGCACTAGCCCGAGGGCGATAGCTTGGGCGAAGTCACCTTTGCTGGTTTCAAGTGCGATTGCGGTAGGAATATTACGGGTCACGTTTAAAATATTGCCGCCGACCATCATAGAGCAGCCGACTTCGGTCAGAATGCGACTAAAGGCCGCGACAATCGCCAGCAGTAAGGGCATGCGCAGTTCTCGGCATACTGTCCACACTGCACGGCACCAAGAGGCACCTAAGGTGCGTGAGGTTTCCCAAGCTCTGCGATCAACGCTAGTGAATGCGGCTTGGCTCATTGCAATTAGCACGGGGGCACAGATGAACATTTGCCCGAGAATCATGCCTTCTTGGGTAAATAACCACTTTAGATCGCCCAGAGGACCGTTGCGCGTTAGCAGTAAATACACGAGTAGACCGATAACAACTGTAGGGATTGATTGCAGAGTTTGAACTAAGTTAGTGACTATCCATTTGCCGCGAAATGGCGCAAACGCCAACACAAAGCCGAGCACCATGGAAGGAACAAGCGTGATCAGCAGTGCCGCGAAAGAAACCGAAAACGAGATCGAAATGATGGACCAAACGTCAGGGTCTAAAGAAAACAGCAGGCTTAACGCCTGCTGTAATAGTGCTAGCCAGCCGTCGTTCATTCGCTATAAGTTGCCTTGAACAATTGCTCGCCTTCAACTTTGAAGCTGTTGATCATGCTTTGACCTTCTTTGCTGATCAACCAGTCGCTGAATGCTTTAGCGCCTTTGTGGTTCAGATCTGGGTATTTAGCAGGGTTGATGAGAATGACTTGGTATGGGTTGGCTAAGGTTTTGCCACCATCGAAATCAACGGCAAGATCGAGCTTAGTTTTATAAGCAACGAAAGTACCACGGTCAGACAGAGTGTAACCTTGCATTTCGTTTGCCATCAGCAGGGTTTTACCCATGCCTTGACCTACTGAAGTATAACCTTTGAAGTTAGGAGTAACATTTGCCGCTTTCCATACTTCTAACTCTTTGATGTGAGTGCCTGAATTGTCACCACGAGAGATAAAAGGCACGCCTGATTTTGCCATTTTAACGAAAGCTTCTTCGGCTGTTTTGCTGTCACGGATTTTTGCTGGGTCGTTTTTAGGGCCAAGTACTACGAAATCATTTTCCATAATGCCACGGGGCTCAACACCAAAACCATCGGCTACGAATTTAGCTTCGGCGCTAGGCGCGTGAGTCATGACTAAATCCACGTCACCTTGCTCACCTAGTTTCAGGGCTTTACCTGTACCTGTGGCGATGACTTGAACCTTGTAGCCTGATTCACTTTCGAACTTAGGTAACAGTTCTTTCAATAGGCCTGAGTTTTCTGTGCTGGTGGTGGTGGCTAACTTGATAATTTCAGTCGAGTGAGCGGGTAAAACAGTGAACATACTGGCTGCAACAACCAGTCCCAGTAATGACTTCATATGAGATTTCATGTTTAGCATGGGTACTCCTTGGCGGAAAATAGGATTCCAACTCAAATGCCTACTGAGTGGAAGGTCTCGTAAATTGTAATACGTTCGGTTGAAAGCAAGTTAGATGCCAAGCTGAGAATGCGGTCATTTTCTTCACAGCTTAACCTAATTTGTGAGCTTGATCCCAAGCTTAACAAATACTCTACAGACAAATTGTCTCAGGACAAACTTCTGATGGTTCATAGTGACCTATTCATCTATTTTCAGTGCTAGAATTGGTCGCAAATGAGTCAAAATGTCCAGAAGCAGACAATATGAGCCAGATAGATAATAACCTCAAGCCTCTTCCATCGGCAGTATCGGTACTGATTGTTGATGATGAACCCGGAATGCGGAGTTTTTTAAATAAGGCACTCTCGAAGAAATTTGCCTTAGTCGAAACGGCGGGCAGTATCGAAGATGCGGAGCAGCTGCGTAGCCGTTGCCATTTCGATTTGCTTATCGTCGACATTCGTCTGCCTGGTCGTTCGGGTATCGAATGGCATGAAGCGTTGGATGAGCAGGGGCGTCGTTCGGACATCATTTTTATGACCGGCTATGCTGACATGGAAGTCGCGATTACCGCGCTACGCGCTGGTGCGTCTGACTTCATCATGAAACCTTTCCATCTCGAACAGATGATGACTGCGGTCGATCGCTGTATCGAACGTCGTCTGCTTAAACGTGAAAATTTGATGCTGCGTCGTGAGGTTTCAATCGGTTATTCATCGACCATTATTGGCAGCAGTGAAGCCATGAAGTCGGTGAAACATATCATCGAACGTGTGGCGCCGACCAATGCCGTCGTCTTAATCCAAGGTGAGTCGGGCACGGGTAAGGAATTAGTCGCACGGCAATTGCATTTGCTTAGTGGACGTCAGGGACCTTTTGTCCCAGTTAACTGTGGCTCTATCGCCCCTGAACTGCTCGAAAGTGAATTGTTTGGCCATACCGCCGGTGCCTTTACGGGTGCGAAAGGCAATCGTGAAGGTTTATTCAGTTTTGCTTCTGGCGGGACGATTTTTCTCGATGAAATTGGCGAAATGCCACTGAAAATGCAAACGGCTTTACTCCGAGTATTAGAGCAAAAAGCGATTCGTCCTGTGGGCAGCGAGAAAGAAGTGAACATCGATGTGCGAGTGATCGCGGCCACTAACCGTACTCTGATTGATGAAGTGGATTCAGGGAATTTCCGTCGAGATTTATATTATCGGCTGAATGTGCTAGATATTTTAATCCCGCCATTACGTGATAGACCCGAAGATGTCGTGGAGTTAACCCATCATTTCACTCGCCAACTTGCCGCTGAATTAGGGGTAAGAGAAGTCGTGTGGAGCCATGAAGATATGGTGAAACTACAGCAACACGAGTGGCCTGGTAACATTCGTGAACTGCGCAACATGATTGAGCGTTGTATTTTGCTGGGTAAACCGCCAGCGGAATATTGGAAGCAACAGCTGAAGAGTGAGTCTTTATCCACATCGGGTTATCCATTGGATTGGCCATTGAAAGACGTAGAAAAACACCATGTGACCAGTGTTGTGGACTTACATTCTGGCAATAAGTCTGCCGCGGCGAGGGATTTAGGCGTTTCGCGTAAGACCTTAGATCGCAAGTATAAAGAGTGGTTTGATTTTAGTGGCGAACAGGAGTCATAGGGTGTCATTCTTCACTCACTTTTTTGGTGTCAGTTGGCAGCAAATGCAGGCCAAGGTGCGCTATCGCATATTAATCCTGACGTTACTGCCCATTCTACTGACACTGGTGAGTTTAGTGTTTATCACTATTTACTGGAACATCAGTTATACAGGTAAGCAGCTGTTTATGAAGGTTAAAGCTGACTTATCTGTTGCCGAAAACACCTTGCAGCAAGTGCAAGTACGCCAAGAAAAACAACTTGAACGTGTGGTGACGTCTTGGACTTTTCAAAATGACTTTAGGCCACTTTTCAGTGGTAAAGAATTAAGTGGCGAAGTCAGCTACCGAGCCAGTATTGATGCTTTTCTTCTTGAACAGAAAAAACAGCTAAATCTCGATTATTTGCGTTTAGTTAGTGTTGCCGAAGCGGCCGCAGACCCCGATTTACGCCAAATCCTTCCTAAGTTAGACGGTTTATTACCTTACTCCGGCTTGATGGTGCTGCCGCCCGAGCGTTTAGCACGTATCGACCCCGAATTGGCTATCACTGCGAGCATTCCGATAGTTGCAACCTTGCGGGCGCAGAGCCCCGTTAAAACCGTTGAAGAACGTGGTTTATTGAGCCGTAGTCTATTGCCCGTCCCTGATATGGAAGGCAAAGTGGCTTGGTATCTCGATGGTGGGATCTTGTTTAATCGCGATACTCGAATTGTCGACCACATTCGTGATCTGGTATACGACAAAGGCACCTTGCCCGAGCGTTCCATCGGTACTGTGACCATCTTCTTAGATAACATCCGTATTTCCACCAACGTGCCGCTGCATTTTTATCCCACAGGCAATGAGACGCTGGGCCGCGCGCTTGGCAGTTTAGTATCGGAGGAAGTGAAAGACAAAGTGTTAACTCAAGGTGAGCAGTGGGTCGATCGCGCTTTCGTATTTAACGATTGGTTTATTTCCGCTTATGCCCCCTTGGAAGATGTTCGCGGCCAACGTGTCGGTATGATCTATACCGGCTTTTCTGAATCGCCATTTATCCATAATTATTTACTCAATATCATAGAGCTAGGCACGATTCTAATGTTAGTGCTGTTGGTCTCTGGCCTGCTGGTTTATCGCGGTGCTTATAGTTTATTGCAGCCAATTGAACGTATTCACCATGTTGTACAAGCTGTGCAGTCGGGGCGCAATATTCGTATCGGCGCCTTAGGATTAGATAGGGATAATGAGTTATCGAACTTAGCCGAGCAATTTGACAGTATGCTTGACTTGCTACAGCGTCGAAATGCCCAAATTCAAGCGGCGGCAGAACAGCTTGAAATGAAGGTTGAAGAGCGTACTCGCAGCCTGCAGGATAAAACCTTAGAGCTGCAACGTAACGTGGCGTTACTAAACGAAACGCGTCAACAGCTCGTCACTAACGAGAAGCTCACAGCTCTTGGCGAATTGACCGCAGGTATTGCCCATGAAATCAATAATCCGACGGCCGTAATTCTTGGCAATATGGAATTACTGCGCTACGAACTTGGTGATAATGCTGAAGTAGTAAAAGAAGAAATTGATTTAGTCATTCAACAGGTTGGGCGGATCAGCACTATCATCCGCAGCCTGTTGCAATACAGCCGACCTGGCGAATTCAACGCACCACTAGAAATGCATCCGATGACTCCTATTATCGAAGAAATGTTGGTGTTGGTGCGACATTCGATTCAAAAACAAGAAGTCGTGCTTATCACTGAGTTGAACGCCAGTTGTCCAGTACAAGTCAATCGACCTCAACTGCTGCAAGTGTTGATTAATCTTGTAGTAAACGCGGCGCATGCGATGGACGGTAAAGGACGTATTTGGGTGCGAACCTATGACTGGGTGCAGCAAGATATGCCGATTGGCGTCAAAATCGAAGTGGAAGATGAAGGCTCAGGGATAGCGCCAGAGCAGCTTGGACGGATTTTCGACCCTTTTTATACCACACGTAAGGATGGCACTGGTTTAGGTCTTTCGCTCAGTTACGGCATTATCAAGCGGATTGGCGGTACGATAGAAGTAAGTTCAACTTTGGGTAAAGGGTCTTTATTTACCATAGGTTTGTATCATGAAGCGAAGGAAGATCAGCAAAATAATTCCTACGATGGCTTACACTTTGCGGGCAACTACAGCGATATGTCTGCAGATTAGTCTTATCCCGTTAGATAGGCCGTGTGTTGTATTTGGCTGATTAGGTTTGAATTAAAATATGTCGAGCGATTGCTAGCTTTGCATTACTGATTTTTAGGCAAAAAAAAGCCGGATGATGAGTCCGGCCACAAAGAGTGTGTGTGAGCAATGTCGTGCTTGCAAACTCAGGAGCTCCATAACAACGTCGATTACCAGTCATCGTTGTTAAAGATGAGTTTTGGAACGCACGTTAACGATAATCATTCTCAATTGTGTTTGCAAGCTATTTATTGCAAAAAGTGCACATCTTTACAAATATCGTTTTGCCCTCATCCATTAACGGTTTAGATCGACTTGCACAGATACAGTTTATGATCGACTAAGCTTTTAGGATCGGCTGTCAGTTCAGTAATTAAATATTGATTACTGATCAATAAATTAAGCATCGCAGGGAAGCGGTTCAGCGTCTTCACTTGAATATGATTATATCCTTGGCGGCGCGCCCAAGTTTCTTGATATTCGAGTAGACTCTGCGCTAAGCCTAAACGTCTAAAGTCGGATGCAACGCCACCTAACCAGCTATAAAATATGGCTTCTTCTTGCTCGTAACCCAGTTTAAACCCTGCCAATTCACCTTCTACATATGCGACTAAGATCAAACATGTCTTGCCCTGTAAGCGCTGGTCCAACACTTCGTTTGTGAGTGGGTGATCGAGCTCAGGGATTTGTTGGCTAAGTTCGATAAGCTGAGCGGCTAACTCGGGAGTCAAACTTGACTCTGCTTTAATTTCAATAGAATACATAGTTTACTCTCATAAAAAATCAGCCCCACTCGCGCGTTAACAGGAGCAGGGCTGAGCTATTAACTGGTTAAATTATAACAGGTCTGGCCAGTTGGGTTAATTAGGAAATTGATTCTTGCGGATTGGCTCGCAAAATCTTGTCCTGTAAGACTTTTAGCAAAACACCGTATGCCGGTAGGAAAAGGCCTAAGCTCACGATTAGCTTAAAGCCGTAATCGACTGTAGCGATTTCGGGCCAATTGGCTGCCATAAAGCTATCGGAAGAGGCGTAAAAGGCGATACTGAAAAAGACTAAAGTATCGACCAGATTTCCGACTAAGGTTGAGGCGGCTGGGGCGACCCACCAAGAGCGACTGGCTCGAATACGGGCAAAAACCTTAATATCCATCAACTGACCAATCAAATAAGCCGCGAAGCTGGCAAAGGCAATTCGGAACACAAAGGTATTCCACTGTGCAAGTGAATCAGCACCTTGAAAGCTGCCTTGATGGAACATCACTCCCATCACGTAGGAAATCATCAAAGCGGGAATCATAGCTTTGAGTATGATGCTGCGTGCGGCTTGTTGGCCAAAAATACGGACAGTGAGATCTGTGGCTAAGTACACGAACGGAAAGCTGAATGCCCCCCAAGTTGTGTGGTAGCCAAACAGTTGAAATGGCAATTGTACTAAGTAGTTGCTGACGCAAATAATCAGTATGTGAAATCCTACTAATAGGAATAAAGCGCGGCGAAGCTGCGCTGTGGTTAACATTAACATATGTGGCCTTTTTAGTTGTGTAGGGCGGGGTGAGGGAACCCGCTAATATTCAATTTATTATGTTTACGACTTTATTGCCGGTGACAGCGTGCTGAAATCGGGTCGCCATTATAGTGGTCGAGTTTTAAGATGCAAGTCTGCTGTTTAAATGTGCACATAGAATGAAAACTCTTCTACACTTTGAATACGTCGAAGGAGGATAGCCATGAGACGATTTTTTGCTACTTTTTGCTTATTTTTAGCTGTGTTACCTGTGTCTGTTTCCGCCGCTCAGCCGATAGTGGTCGATGTAGCAACGTCAACTTGGGAGGGATTTGCCAATCGTGATAAAACGGGTTACTACTTCGAGTTACTTCAGCGGATTTTCCCTGAGCCAGAATGGCAACTCAATGTGCAGTTTATGCCTTTTGCCCGCAGTTTATATCTTGTTGAGCACAATCGTACCGATATCACGCTCAGCGTTTACAAGGGTGATATTAAAAAGGGGCTATTAACAGAGAATATGGTTGAAGTGGACTCTATCGATGTGGCTGTTACTCCCGAGGTGGCAGCAGGCTGGACCGGTATTGAAAGCCTATCCCACAAGAAGGTTCAGGCCATGCTGGCCTACAGATACAATATGCTGACACCTGTGCCTATGTATTACGAAGAAAGTAGCGATATGTTGACTATGCTCAATAGCTTAAATGCTGGACGTATAGATGCCGTGCTAGATTACAAACCTAATTTGCTTACGTTTGTTCCTAAATTAAAGGCGCCACAAAATTTTGTGATTATTCAAGGTGTACTCAAGGCCGAAACCTATTTTGTTTTCGCTAACACCGAGAAAGGCCAGATGTTGAAACAACATTTTGACCTTGCACATAAGCGCTTAATCGATTCGGGTGAACAGGACAGGCTTTACCTTGAAACGATTGAAAAACGAAGGGCTGATGGCGCTGAATAGTCTTAATGTTTACTAGGCTTATTACATTTCGAATAAAATCGACATTATGGTTGCGAGTTTATTTTCAAGCTCTTGCCACTCAGCTTCAGGCTCAGAACCTGCAATAATTCCCGCCCCCGCAAATAGATTAATCCGACCTGGTTCGATCAGCGCACTGCGGATCGCTACCGAAAACTCACTCTCATATTTATTGAAATAGCCGCAGGCACCGGCGTACCAACCGCGAATATAACCTTCACGTTGACGAATAAAGTTTAGCGCTGAATACCGCGGCAAGCCGCCAACTGCAGGAGTAGGATGCAGGGCTTGCAAAAGTTGGAAATCATTCACGCCCGGCTTCAATTCGGCTCGAATTGCACGGTGTAAATGTTGAATATGGTTCAGCTTAAAAATAGTCGCTAATTCATCGGCGCCAACATAATTGCTCAGCGGCGTGAGCATATTCACTATGTGACTGCGAACAAGTTGGTTTTCAACGCTATTTTTGTTGTCTTCTAATAAAGCGTTCGCCAGCGCAACATCTTCTTCTTGATTGAGACCGCGTACCGTTGTACCAGCAAGTGCCTCGGTAAATAGCTCCTGCTGACGGCGGCGGAATAAACGCTCTGGTGAGCAAGAGATAAAAGTGCGATCTGGACTAAATTGAAAGCCAAACTGGAAACTATTGGGATTACGGCCCTGCCAGCAAGCCAGCACCATCCAAGGATCGATAGGTTCATTGACTTCAAGTTGTGTTAAGCGGGATAACACGACTTTTGGGGTATCTTGATTGAACTTAGGATCCACCACTTGCTCGACTAATGTCTTCCAACGTTCAAAATCAGGTTTGTCACTGCGCCCAAGTGGAACGATCTTTTTAGGTGGCGAGAGTGGCTTCGCAGGCATGACGGCTTCGATAGCGCCGATGGCCTTATCTATCTCGCTATGGTGATCATTATCAGCAAAATTAAGATTCACTAATAGGCTAAATTTGTTCCCACTGCGTCTAAATTCAATGCGCGGCAGGATAAAGCGGCTATTACCGAACTCAGGCCAAGACTCTATAGTGCGATCGAAGGCAACACCGCCATAGTAGCGAATATTCTGATTCGTCGATAAGGCTCGCTGCTCTTGGTAGGCCATGGCCAGTTGCTGATCATTGATTCCGGTTTCAAATCTAAAGTCTTTGCACGCCCCTATCGCCGCGACTTCTTCGATTCTGTCGCGCCCATGCCAGTAGATCCTTGGGTATTGAGTCTGTGATGCCAGCCATGAAATTAAAGGCATAGCGACAGTGTTTAGTGACAACTGCACTATCGGTTCCGTCGGTGGAACTTGCTTTAATTGAATGAGTTTGTCGATGAGAGACTTAAGGTCTTCAGACAGGGCATGAACGGGCAAATAGAACTCCAAAGATAACGGATGAAGGCGAAAGCTGAAGGTCACTCTGTCAGCGTCAGTAAATTCGACTCAGGTTAATGTCCTCTTTTACAAGCCATTTACCTGTAGTGATTTTAGTCTGTAAATAAGAATCTTTCGCTCAAATTAAAGGCCACGGTCGAGTGTGTCAAGATGTAAGGCCCTATCGTGTGACTTTCGCCATAGTCTCATTTTACGCTGATAAAAAATGTGACTTGAGTGGGTCTTTTTGTCGGGCAAGTCACCCTCGGTGGACATTTTGTCTCTTAGTCGCTAAATGTACTTTCCCTTTGTCGTAATTAGTCGATCTAGGTTGGTTTTTAAACGTTTTTCGGTTGAGACAGAATAATCGCGGTCCACAATAGCTGGCACATCTTAAATTTTCTACGTGACAAGTTAGATGTCTATTAACGTATGACTCGCCGTGGGAATGAAAAGACGACTAGGGTGAAGCCTTGTCATAGGCTGTTCGTTAGATCTTTATAGGCAGATATAGCATGAAACTCTTAGATCTCGAAGGCGTTAGCTTCAACTATGGCAGCCAGTTACCGACGGTATTGCAGGAAGTTAACTTGGCGATTGGTACCGGCCAATGCCATTGCGTGAGCGGTCCTACGGGCTCAGGAAAATCGAGTCTGCTAAATCTACTGGCGGGCGTGTTAAATCGCCCGCATGAAGGTGACATCTGGCGTTATCCTCAATTGGTTACGGGTCTGGTAATGCAAGACCCACAAACTCAGCTACTAAGGCAAACCGTTGGTGCCGAGGTGGCTTTCGCCTTAGAAAACCTCGATATTCCCGCCGAGCAAATGCTACCTAAAGTGCAATTAGCACTACGGCGCGTGGGCTTGTATCTGCGCCTCGATACCCAAGTCAGCACGCTTTCCCTCGGTCAAAAATATCGCTTAATGATCGCCGCCCAGTTAGTGTCAGAGCCGCATTTACTGCTGCTTGATGAACCTTGGGCACAACTCGATGATCACGGTGTGAGTGAGCTACTGGTCGTGCTTCGCAATCTTATCCAAGATGGTATGGCGCTAGTATTAGTTGAGCATAACGCCTCGGCATTCGCCGAGATTATTCAGCATTATTGGCAGTTAGAGGCTGGCAAGTTGTCCGAAGGCATCTATACCGTGAGCGATGCGCCGCAAATTGAAGCGCCTGCGTGGCGAAATCAGGCTAAGTTTGAGCATTTAGGTAAAGTCTTGGTCAGTGCCGAAGCCTTTGATTTTGGGTTCGATGCTTGTCCCACGTTATTTGCGTGTCCACAAGGATTCCAATTGCAGTCGGGGGAGATAGTGACCTTAGTGGGCGACAACGGCTCTGGTAAAACGAGTCTATTGAAAACCATAGCGGGTGTGCACAGTTTAAGGCAGCGTCTTCCCCTTAAAGTGCTAGGGCGAAGACCTAAATTGGGGATTTATGGCGCTGAATTGGGACTGTTGATGCAAAGGCCGAGTCGACAATTATTCGAGTCTAACGTGCTAGCCGAAATGCAGTTTAGCCTTAGGCGCTTTGAACTCCCCAAAGAGCGAGCGGTGCAAATGTTGGACGAGTTGGATTTATTTAGCTTAGCCCATCTGTCGCCCCACAAATTATCCTACGGCCAACAGCACTTGATTGCCTTAGCGTCACTCGCCTGTTTACGCCCTAAGGTGCTGCTTTTGGACGATCCATTGGCGGGGATGGATAAGCATTACTACGGCAAAGTGTGGTACTTGCTAAAGCGGTTAAGCTCCCAAGGTTGCGCTATTTTGCTCAGCACTCACAGAAGCATTGAACACAGTGCAGTGTCACGGCAACTGAGTTTACGTAATGGTTTATTGGTGGAAGAGTCAACTGAAATGGCTGAGCGTTATGTGGGGTAGTTGTGAGCTTTTCGCGCGTGAGGGTCGCTGGTTTTGAATGCCTAGCCCTTAGGCATTTGTTGAAATAATGAGAGATTGAAATGAGTCTAATCGACACCTTAAGCTCTGATTTCATCGTATCTTGTTTAAGCCCCTTTATTTACCAAGAAAGTCTATGGTGATTTTCTAATCCTCGTCTTAGAATGCCCCTCACGTCTGTTCTATAATAATCAAAAATAACAACAGAACATTTGAGCGTAAGTCGCTTTAATGTCGTATGGTTAAGTTGATATTTTATTCAGGCACATCATCCTTGGGGTTGTAGATATGAGTGAGTCGGCAGAATCAGTTGAACTTATCAAATTACCAGTGTCACAGCTGACATTGGGTATGTTTGTCAGTGCCATAGACAAAAATGATAAAGGTCAACTTGCTATTGCAAATGCAGGACAAATTAAACACAAGGATGCGATTTTAAAGTTAGCTAAAAGTGGTATTAAATTTGTTTGGGTAGACGCTGATCGTTCGGCTGAACATTGTGGGTTAAAGAAAAAAATCACTAACGATAATCAAACTGACAATAAAAAAGCGCTCATTAGCCGCGATAAGCAACAAGCTCAAGCTAAAGTCATGCTTACCGAAGCGAAAGACCTCATTCGTAAAGTCTTATCTGAGACCTTCGAAGGTAAAGCCATCGAAGTTGCCCCCTTCGAAGCGTTAGCCGATACCATGATAGAGTCAGTGATGTTGGATGCTGATGCGCTTAAATGTATGTCTGCACTCCGTTCAAAAGATGCCTATCTACTTGAACATTCAGTGAATGTCGCCTTTCTACTGGTTACCTTTGGTAAATACTTAAAGCTAGATCGTGTCATGCTACGGGAAATGGCGGTCGGGGGTATTTTGCATGATATTGGCAAGATTAAAGTCGACAATAAAGTGCTGCACAAGCCGGGCAAACTGACGCCGGAAGAGTTTGAACATATGAAGCTGCATCAAGTGTATGCGCTTGAAATTATGAACGAAACTACTGGTCTTTCGCAGATCAGTAAAGATATCTGCTTGATGCACCATGAAAAATTAGATGGCAGAGGTTATCCAAGGGGGTTGAAGGGTGATGAAATCCCCCGCCATGGCCGTATGAGTTGTATCGTTGATATCTTCGATGCTTTGACAGCGACGCGATGTTATAAAGAGGCTATGAGCCCTGCCGCGGCCTTTAAAATTTTACTCAGTCTAACGCCATTCCATTTGGATCAAGAATTGGTCTATGAGTTTATTCGTTGTATTGGTGTTTACCCTGTGGGTTCCTTAGTTGAATTGTCGGATGGTCGTGTTGGTATTGTTTGGGCCTCGAAAGATAGGGATGCGCTACATCCAATCGTAAAGTGTTTTTATTCTTTAAAAGTAAAACGTTACACTGATGTCGCTATGGTGGATTTATTAAAATCTGAACTTTATATTGAACGCGGTGTGTCACCGAGTACATTAGATATCGATCCGACTCCTTTCTATTAATCTTCAAATCCTACCTTAAATGCCGGTCATCTGAGTCGATGGCTGGTGTGAATGATTGCAGAGCCTGCGCTAAAAACCGTAAACTGAAAGTATTTCTCTGGTCGAGCAATGCTATGAACAGTGCTATGAAATCACTATTTCCTATTTTTATCATTCTCTTATCCTTGGCTTTGTTAATCCCTGGGGTGACTCAACCTATTTTGAGTATCAGCGGCAGTATCGATAAGGCCAAGCTGGCGGAACAAGGCATAGAGCAAGTTGCCCAAAGCTTTGATGAGGACTCTGGGCGTGAAAGTGCCCGCGGTATGTTAAGCATGGTCAGTGGCTTGCTTGGGTTTAATAGCCTTAAAGGTGAAGTCCAAGTGTTGCAGAAGACTCGTAGTATTTGGGGGACGGTAACCGAACTTTATCACTCTGGGAATGGGCTCGTCGCGGGATTAGTCATGTTATTCAGTGTGATAGTGCCAGCCTTGAAGTTGAGCTTAATGTTGGCACAGCAATGTGTTAGCTCGATTGGCCTGAAACTGAGGATTAATGCCGTCGTCAACGCACTCGCCAAGTGGTCGATGGCCGATGTGTTTGTGATAGCGCTGATCATCACCTTTATGGCGGGGAACGCCTCAGGTGACATGGGGGAAATGTTAAAAACCCAAGCGCAATTTGAAAACGGTTTTTACTTCTTTACCGCTTACTGCATTTTATCGATCCTGAGTGGTTTTTTAGTGCGGCGTCCAACGCCAATTTTGTAGCTATTTTATAAGGCATCCCGACCTTAGCGATAAGGTCGGGATGCCGAGATTTAACCGCTCAGCGAGTTAGGACAAAGTGCCATTTTGATAGATGGGCATAATCCAATAGCGACAGGGATTATGTTTGCAGACCAGCGCCAAAGCAGCGAGCAGCGCGGCTTGTTGCGTAGCGGGGTGCATGATTTCGAATTTGCAGAACTCCCGATAACCTTCCACTTGTTCCTTGATATTAAAATGGCTGTGTTCACGGCTAAAACCACAAATATTCCCTAGGCTAAAGCCCGATAGAAACTCCAACTCTATCAAGGTATCGACTATGTCGTCCTTAATATCATTTTGGGCGATCAGTACTAACAGTTGTTCTGTGCTCATTTACGTTTATCCAGCCAAAAATACAGAATTGGCAGTAAATACAGTGTGGTTATGGTTGAAGTGAGCAGACCGCCAATCACCACAATCGCTAAAGGTTTTTGAATTTCAGCCCCAGGACCTGAGGCAAACACTAGCGGCATAAGACCAAACATGGCCGTTGTCGCCGTCATCAAAATGGGGCGTAAACGCCGCGCTGCACCTTGTTCTACCCGTTCGCGCAGATTACTGAACATGTGCTTGGTTTGTTCGTAATAGCTGACCATCACCACGCCATTGAGCACAGCAACCCCAAGTAGGGCGATAAAGCCAACTGAGGCGGGCACGGACAAATATTCCCCCGATAAATACAGGCTAACTATGCCGCCCATCATAGCGAAGGGAACGTTGGCGAGGATTAAGCCCGCTTTGGCCAGTGAGCCAAATGTGGTGAATAAAATCAAAGTGATCAGTGCGATAGCAATCGGGATCACTAACAGTAAATTGCTGGTGGCCCGCTGCTGGTTTTCAAACTCACCACCAAAACTCACGCTATAACCGCTCGGGAGTTTGATTTCCTTTGCTATTTTAGCGTTGAGCTCTTCTACAAAACTCACAATATCGCGACCCTGCACGTTGGTGGTGATCACTGAAAAGCGATTCCCTTGCTCACGCTCGATAAGGATGGGGCCTTGCTTATAACTTAAGGTGGCGACATCACTCAGGCGTTTTAAGGAGTGATCTGGCATCACCAGTAACTGATTTTTAAGCTCATTGATGCTGCTTAAGTGGCTCTGATTATTAGCCATCAGTACGGGTGTGCGCTTCTTACCTTGCAGCACTTCGGTCACGATCACGCCTTCGAGCTGGCTTTTCAGGTAGCGGGCAAACTCCATGGTGCTCATGCCAAAGCCTCGGGCGAGCTCGTTATCTAAGGTGAGGTTGATAAAAGGACTGCCTTCGATCATCGCCATTTTTACATCGACGCTGCCACTGGTGGCATTAACGAGCTGTTGGATCTGGCTCGTGAGCTGGCCTAAGGTGTCGATATCATTACCAAAGACCTTAATCGCCACGTCGCCAATGCTGCCGGTGAGCATTTCGGACACACGCATTTGTATCGGTTGAGTGAAGTTAAAATTAACGCCGGGATAGTCCAATAACACAGTGCGGATCGCATCGATAAGCGCTTCTTTATTGGCAAAGCGCCATTCGCTGCGGGGCAGAAGTTCTAAGAATACATCGGTTTCATTGAGCCCCATGGGATCTAAGCCGATTTCATCCGCGCCAGTACGCGCCACCATTTGTTTGATTTCAGGAACTTTAGCCAGCAAGGTTTGCTGAATTTGCTTGTCGATGGCAATCGAAGCTTCGAGTGAAATCGACGGGGATTTCTCCAGCTGCAGGATAATGTCGCCTTCATCTAAGGTCGGCATAAAGGTTTTTCCCACTAACCCGAACAGCCCTAGGCTGACGATAAGCAAGCTAAAGGCGATCACCATAAAGCGTTTTTGATGGCTAAACGTGCTCTTGAGGCTGGCCAGATAAAGCTGTTTAAGCTTTTCAATCGCCTTAGGTTCCTTGGCGGCTTTTTCGTTGACGAGATAAGAAGCGATAACCGGAATAACAGTTAACGACAACACCAGCGCCGACAGCATGGCAAACACGATAGTGACCGCAACTGGGGTAAAGAGTTTGCCTTCGAGCCCGCTCAAGGTCAGCAAGGGTGAGAACACTATCATGACGATCACAGTGCCCGACACTACGGGAATGGCAACGTCCTTGGTCGCGCGAAAAATCAAATGCAGCCGCGGTAATCTCTGCTTAGTAGCGATAAGATTCACCATGTTTTCGACTACGACCACAGATGAATCCACTAACATGCCGATGGCGATAACCAGTCCGCCTAGGCTCATTAAGTTTGCAGAAAGATTGAAGTAATCCATCATCAAAAACGTCATCAACGCGGCAAGAGGCAACGAGAGTGACACGACCAATGCGGCGCGCACGTTACCTAAAAATAGCGCCAGCAAGATGATCACCAACACTACGGCTTCGAACAAGGCATTGGAGATGGTATCAATCGCGGTATTGATCAGATTCGCGCGGTCGTAAAAGGTGTTGATCTGGCTCCCTTCTGGCAAGGTTAGGCTGATTTGATCGAGTTTTGCTTTAATGTTTTTGACTACTTGTGCTGTATTGGCGTCTTTTAGGGCGATGATCAAGGCTTCGGCGGTTTCGTTGCCGTCTTTCGTGACTGCGCCATAGCGGGCTAAGTGGCCAATTTGAATATCGGCCAAATCCTGCAGTCGATACACTCTGGCATCATCGGCCTTGATCACTAATTGTTTGAGTTCGTCGATATCATCGATGCGACCTTCGGCGCGCACTATTATGGTATCTGTACCAATAGTGAGCTTGCCCGCACCTTCGTTGTGATTATTCTCAACTATCGCCTGTTGCAGCGCCGCAAAACTTACGCCCGCGGCCGCCATAGCCGCAGGTTTGGGGGTCACACTAAAGCTTTTGGCATAGCCACCGAGGATATTCACATCGGCCACACCCGCAACGGTTCGTAGTAGTGGACGGATTTCCCATTCGAGCAACTGCCGTCTTTCCATCAGCGAAAGATTGGGATTTTCGAGTGAAAACATAAAGATTTCGCTGAGCGGCGTACTCATTGGCGCCACACCGCCCGTCACACCTTCAGGGAAACTGTCCCACACGGCGGCGATGCGTTCGCTCACCTGCTGGCGCGCCCAATAGATATCTGTTCCTTCGTCGAAATCGAGGGTGATATCGCTGATGGCGTATTTAGTGGTCGAGCGCAGAATCGATTGATGGGGAATACCTAACAGTTCAGTTTCAATCGGCACGGTAATTTGCGCTTCGATTTCCTCCGGCGTCATGCCGGGCGCCTTGAGGATAATCTTCACTTGGGTGGGCGAAATATCGGGAAAGGCATCCAAGGGAATGGAAAACCAGGCTCGCGCTCCCGCTAACATGATGATCAGCGCCACAATCAGCACAAATAAGCGCTGCGTAAGCGAAAAGCGGATGACTGAGGTCAACATCTTATTCGCCTCCTAAGCCAAGCATTATGCCTTTGACTGCAGCAACTGACTGGGATAACACTTGGATTTGGCTGAGTTCTTGATCGCTTTCAACGATATATTGCTCAGGGGTTGAGCCAAGAATATCGATTGTAATCGAGGTGAGCGTGTCTGCGGTTTTAGTGAAGACTTGGCTGTCTTGCTCCCAACTGAATACGCTATTTTTAGGCAATAAATACACCGCCTTTTGATACTCGGGTATCACAGTGATCTGTTGTCCTAACAGTAAGTTACACTCCTGCGGTACGGGTGATGACCAAGCGGTCACAAACGCACCTTCGGCGATGGCCGACACGGACTCAATGGCGATATGGCACTGATTGATATTCACCGCCGAAAGTGAGTGCGACTGACTCATTGGCACACTGACCTTGACGCGAATGCTGTTGCTGGGCACCAGTGAGAATAGCTGCGAACCCGCCATATAAGGTCCATTCACTTGGTTGAGTTTAACGATCCCCGCCACTGGCGTGCCTACCACTAGGGAGTCTGTGGTGGCATCTGTGCTTTTGACTATCTCCATAAAATGCTGCATGTGCTCGTATTCGAGGTGAGTACTGAAGTAGTCTTGGCTGATCTCTTGCCATTTTTCTGCGCTGATACTGCCATTGTTTAATAAGAGTTTATTGCGCTCATAACGGCTTTTGGCTAGTTGATACAAGCTGCTGGCGGCTTCGACTTGGGCGAGGTAGTGGAACACTTCTGGCCCTGTCAGTTTGACAATCGCTTGGCCTTTAGTGACGAGCTGGCCTTGGCCGACGAGAAAGCTGATCTGCTGGATATTCTCCGGCGTGCTGATCCAGTAATCATTACCGGGGAGGATTTCAACCTGCGCGGGCAACGGGCTGCCCTCATAACTGGCGACTTTCTGTGGTTGCACGTAGCTCAGGTCTAAATTACCGAGGGAACTTATCGTTAAGGATTCAGCCTGCACTAAGGTGGCAACACTGGCGGATAAACAGAAAAGGCATGCGCCGTACTTGGCCATCATAATGAAATTCCTAAGGCTTGCAGTTGTTGGGAGTGCAGTTGTTGCTGCGCGACTTGGTTCAGTGCCAAGCGGGATTCGGTATCGAGGGCATCCATATAGCGGCGCAGCCAGACTTCGTAGCTAACTTGGTTTTGGTCTTTGACCTTAGCCAGCTCCTCTGTGATGGTGCGGCTAAGGTGTAAGGCTTGAGTCAGCAATGTTTGTTGGTCGAGCAGATTTTGTTGCTGTTGCTCTAGTTTTTTAAGCTGAGTTTTCAGCTCGATATAGGTACGGTCGAGGTTGAGCGTGTGCTCGGTATTGGCTTGTTGCCATTGGGATAATTCGGTTTGTGATAGGGCAGAACCTAAGGTCAGCGGTACAGAAACGGCGATGCCAAGCTGTTGATCATCGACTTGATTATCTGCGGTATTTTTGGCCGTGAGTGAGACTGCCCAAGGATCGTTATTCCCTGCTTGCTGACTCTGGATGATCAACAGCTGTTGCTGTTTCTGCAGGCTCAGTAGTTGCCATAATGGATGCTGCGCGAGCATGTCATTGGGTTGGTTGTTGGCAGAAAGTGGCCGCGCGGTTTCGGCTATGTTCTGCGGTATTTGCTCTTGTCCGGTGAGTTGTTGATAGAGGGCACGCGCCTCGGCCTGTTGCTGATTAAGATCGACCCGCTCCAGTGCAATATCCACCAGTTCGCGTTCTAACAAGAGAATGTGGGCAATCGGCAGTTCGCCCGCATCTGTGAGTTGCTTTTGCTGACTATGAAGCTTGTCGAGTAATTGGCTCTTGCGATCTAATTGGACCAGTTTCACTGCAGCAAGACGATGTTCCCACAGGCTTTGTCGCAATAATCCCGATAAATACAGACCTTGCAGCGCGGCTTGTTGCACCTGAATGCCTTGGGTGAGTTGTTTAATTTGCTTATCGCTGCTGTGCAAAGCAGGGGATTTTATTGGCAAATTGAGTGAGAGTTCCTGCTCGTAGCTGTTACCATTATCTAGGCTACCTAAGTGACTCAGGCTAATGCTCGGCAGGCCACTGAGCCAAGCTGAGCTGCTCAAGCTTATTTGTGATTGCGGTAACTGGCCGCCCGATTGAGATAGAGAATGTAATCTAGCTTGGCTGGTGGTGAGTGCTTGAGATAGCTCGGAATGCGCGGCGTGGCACAGGAAACTGCTGCTGACTAAGGTCGCCAACAGACATAACTTGATACAAGACGTACTGACAGACATAGGACGATTCTATGGTAATAAAGTGTGCTGTCAGTGTAGGGATTGGTGGGCGAAAGTCGTGGGGGACATGTATCATAAAACCGTCTATGGTACATATGTCCCATAAATTAATGGGTTGATTTTGCTTTTATTTAGGAGTTTTTCGATGAAGGATCTTGTCATTATTGGTCTGTTGGCCTTGATCATATGCTTTAAGCTTTTTGACATCACTTCCGACATTCAATTGGGCATTCCCCAATGGCATATTGTGCAGGAAGCCATGTTATTAGTGCTCACTGTGATTGGTGCCATGTACTTAAGTTATGACCTTATTCGTCGCTCCCGCGAAGTGAAAGCGTTGGCTAAACGGTTGGAGCATGCGGATAAAAAAATCGACAATATGTCGACGCAAATGCGCTCTGCCAGACAAGAATATAGCCAAGCGGTGTCGCAGCAATTCGAGACTTGGGGCTTTACTAAGAGTGAGCAGCAAGTGGCATTTTTATTACTTAAGGGCTTAAGCTTTAAAGAAATTGCCGAAGTGCGCCAGACTAAAGAAAAAACCGTCAGACAACAGGCATCGACCATTTACAGTAAAGCGGCAGTCGATGGACGCCATACTTTTTGCGCTTGGTTTATGGAAGATTTTATTCAAGAACATAATCAAGATCTTGCTGCGAATGAAGCAGCATCAAGCCCTAAGGCGGCTTAATCAACGCAGGATTGGCTTAGCTGTTATAGCTATTTGTTATTGAAAATCGATATTTGCTGAGTTTTTAGTTCTAAACAATAATGAGCATCCCCTAAGTTTGCAGGAAGATGCAATTGAAAAACTGGTTGATTATCGTGTTTTGCCTGATTGCCTTGGTCGCTTCGACGCAAACCACAGGACTCGTGCGCTCACTTATCGAATTCTCCGCCTTTGTTGGTGTTCTCTACTGGGCTTGGCGAATGAAGCTGACGGCAGAGTAGATTGGTTTTGAGTTAAATCTTAGCTATTGAAAATAAAGAATATACACTAAAGACGTGATACCAATCGCTGCCCACAGCATCACCCCAAGCAACAAAGGTTTGGGGCCACTCGCCCGCATTTTCTGCACTGTAATTCCTGCACCAATCAAAAACAAACACAGGACTAATGCCCGTTTCGACACCATAAATAAGGTGTCATAAACAGCGTGGAATTGTGGCAACCAATGGGCCACGGCAATGGCTAAACAATAAAAACCGATAAAATACGGCAGGTTAAGCTTGCGCTTATCGCCACCAAACAACATAGCGCTGACCAATGCGATCGGGATAATCCACAGGGCGCGGGCGAGTTTTATAGTGGTTGCGGTTTTTAAGGCTTCATCGCCGTAGGCCGAAGCCGCGCCGACAACCGACGAAGTATCGTGGATGGCGATGGCACTCCACACGCCAAAATCGTATTGGCTCATATTGAGCAAGTGGCCGAGTGCAGGGAATAAAAATAGCGCGACTGAATTGAGCACAAATACGCAGGCTAACGCAGTGGCGGTTTGATCGTTACGCGCATTGATGGCCGGAGCGACTGCGGCAATGGCGCTGCCACCGCAAATAGCGGTACCAGAGGCGATTAAGTGGCCCGTGACATGATCAAATTTCAGGGCGCGGGTGAGCACAAACCCTAAGCTGAGGGTGAAAAAGATTGAGCCAACAATCAGGCCGAAGTTGTGGGTGCTCGCCTCGATCGCCGCGTTTAAGTTAATCCCAAACCCTAAGCCAATGATCGAATAAGACAGGAGTTTTTTGGTAAGTGCAGCGATATTCCATTGCACTGGCACCCAACCAAGGCTGGCTAAGGTAAAACCGAGCACTAGCGCCATAGGCGATGAGATAAAAGGCGCGAGGCATAACAAACCCGCACAGATGAAAACGATGCGATGAGTCTTATTATCTTGCTGTGATGTCGATGAAGAATTCATAACGCCTTAGGCTCGAGCGATTCGGTTTATCGTTCCAACCACAGATCTTCACATTAAGCGACGGATACAAAATGGCGATCAATTGGATTGATCATGGAGACAGATGCAAGAGGGCATTATAACTGTGTGTATGAGCCTCAATAAAATCAATTAAACTTATCTAGTCAGTCAGTTTTATTGACTATCAGAGGATTGTGCAAAGCAGGAGGATAAATTGAAGAAGATGAACTGAGCTCAGTTCATCTCCTTGGCGAAATTGTAAATGGCTAGATTATAAAGAGTGAAATTATAAATTTACGATACTTTTCAAGTTGTAATCGCTGCCATCCTTTGCGGTAAACAACTTATCTTGGGTGTCGTTGGCGCTGGACATTCCCGCATGTAATAGGCTGAGCCAATGGCGCGATGCGGCAGAACGTGACTCTGGTGTTCCGACTACCATGTTTAATGACGTTCCGATTTGGATATCTTCCAGATTGGCAACGTCTCTCGCACCTATCATGCCACTGCGGTCGAAACTGAGTTCAACGTGGCAACCTAGGTCCTGTAACACTATGGCGCAAGGCGCATCTTTAGTGCCGTTAAAGGCCACAAACTGTTTTGGCTGACGTAAACCACTGTGGCTGCCGTCGGCAAAAAAGGCCAACAGGTGTTGATAGTAAACCACATAGCTGCTCACATCTTGGTGTGAACCAGAGTTAAGTGGAAAGAGGCGGTCGAGGAATTGTTTCGCATTAGCGATCTTCTCGTGCTCGGCGACATTCACTTGGGCCACGGCTAGCACTTCTTCTGCGATGAGGCTGTTTAGATTCGGTTGGATCTGGTTGCTCTTGATAATTGACATATTCATCGCTTGTTCCTCTCACTCTTTCAATTTAAAAAAATTCAGGGTTTTGATTTAACTTTTGGCTTATCAAAGTTTGTCTTCAATTTGGTTTGTCCGCTTTGAGTGCTTAGCCACTTTTAGTGGGAGTGGTTAAGCATTTCTTGTACTGGAATGGCTTAGCTTGTTCGCATTAGCCTTTCCTTGATTGCTTGATTTGTAGTCTAGTCTTTTTTTGACTACAATTTCACAATAAAAATTTTACACTGTGAATTTTACAAAATGCGCAATGACCAGAGCTTGATGAGAAAATCACATTTCCTAGGCACAAAAATACGTAACCTACGGAAACGTAATAATTTAACGATGGAAGATTTGTCGGCACGATGCATTCGAGTCGACGCGGGAAGTGCGCCCTCTGTGTCATATTTGTCGATGATCGAACGTGGCAAGCGTGTGCCGAGTGCAGGAATGCTGGCAGTGATCGCCGCGGTTTTTCAAAAAGACGCCGAATGGTTCTTAGACGATGTGCCTGAAGAAAACGCCATTACGCCAGACAAGGGCCGACGTGGCGGCATAAGCGGTATGGCGCTCGAACCCAGCTTTTTGTTTTCCAATGATATTTTACAAATAGCGATACCTGAGATGCTGTCGCAAACAGGGATCTCAGGTCGGCAGTTTGCCCATTTATTGATCCGCGCCCATCAAGAACATCATCAAAATCATTTCCCTGATCTTGAACGTGCCGCCGAAGAAGTCGGCCTCAAACGTATGCCCTTATCTCTGGACGATATGCTGGATATCGCTAAGGGAATGGGATTAAAAATCAAGTGGATAGACAGTACGCCGCAGGAAGTTATCGATGAAATGGGCGTGAGTTCGCGTCAGTTGGTCACCTCATTTATTGAGCCGCCGAGCACGATTTATGTAAATAAAATCCTCAAAAATCGCCCCAACAGACTCAAATATGATTTAGCCGTGCACATAGGTCATTGCGTGTTGCACAACAAGGACGGCCTCAAGAGTGTGATGATCTCAGGCCGCAAATTAGAAGTGGATGAAGAGGCGGGTATGCAGTCCAATACCTTGAACGCGCAGGATATCTTGCATGCATGGCGCGATTTTGAATCGAGCTTCTTCGCCGGTGCGCTGCTGTGTCCTAAAGTGCCTTATCGCCAATTACTCGACCGCCACGGTTATGAGATTGAAGTACACAAGCAACTGCAAGTGTCAGCCTCAGTCGCCATGCGGCGCATGACAGTGGTATCTCCTTATCCTCATTGGCATTATTTCGACGCTTACGCACCAGGCAAACTCAAAGCCGTTTATCGTGGTAACGGTATTCCACTGCCTTGGGGCAATATGCGGTTAGTGGAAGACCCTTGTCAGCATTGGGCCGTCTTTAGGATGATCAGTGAGCCGACGGTCGGTACTTCGGCACAGATTTCGATTTTAAACGTCGGCAACGAACCCCGCATTTACTGCTGTGAGTCGATTAAAGTCGAAGATTCTGCGGGCAACCCGCATGTGCTCTGCGCTGGTATCGATTTGAATCCAGCGATTGAAGCCCAAGGTAAAGATGCCCTGTCTATCGCCCACGATTTGAAGAATGCCTGTGTCGCCAGCGGCGGTTCAGTCACTATTCCCAAACACATTAAAAGCGATCTGGTGAGCGTCGCAAAAATCCTCAATATCAACTGGATAGAACGCGGGATTAAAAACGACGCCCGCCTTATTTGCTCCCGCGGCGCCGTATGCCCACGTCAACCAAGTTGCTATCAAGCAGGTAAGTCACAGTGTGATGGTACTGAATAAAGTATCGCAGATGGGATTGATGTTACTCCAGTGACTCGCCGTAAACTCGTCCCTGAGGGCTCGACGGCGGCATCCATGCCGCCAACGGTCACTTCCATGAGAGTGCTTAACTCTGTGGACTCCTGTGTTTGTCTGTATCGCTCATTTAGTTGATAGTTAAACAAAATAACGACTTTATTCTGAAGTATGAGTAACTGATTAATAAAAAGGGATTTTATGTCTGATGATATTGTAGAGTTTAACTGGCAGAAGCCTATTTTATGCACTGATGGAACAGAATTATTTCCAAAAGACACATTAAATAGAGCAAGATACGCTTCATTTTTGCACAACTATTTGGCAAGTAATGCCATCGATGGTGGTTATGTATTAAACCTAAACGCTAAGTGGGGATCGGGTAAAACCTATTTCATTAACCGCTGGATAGAGAGCATTAAAGAGAGTCACCCTGTCGTTTATATTGATGCTTGGAAGCAGGACTATTCAGACGACCCAATGCTTACGGTGATTTCATCTTTGATAAACGCTTTAAGTGAGCAACTGCCACCTGACAATAAAGCTGTGTTAAATATTGCCAAGAAATCTGCTCGTTTTATCAAGGCCGCTGCACCTGCTTTACTCAAAGGATTGGTGAAAAAGGCAACTGGTTTGAATCTCGATGATGTTTCAATCGAAGACGAAGATAAAATATCGCCTGAGCATAAAAGTGATGGCAAAGGTTCATCGGATATTTTCGGTGAGTCAGGCGCGGCCATTGCACAATGCTTAGTGAAAGATCACAACGATAAACTGAAGTCGGTTGAATATTTACGATCTGAAATTAAAGAATTAATTACTGCGGTAATTGCACATAAAAAGGGTACTTTAAAAGCACCAGCTTTTATATTCATCGATGAATTAGATCGCTGTCGTCCAAGTTACGCAGTAGAGATGTTAGAAGTCGTGAAGCACTTTTTTGAGCTCGATAATATTGCCTTTGTTGTTGCGACTGATACGGAGCAATTACAGCATGCAGTGAAAGCTGTTTATGGTGAGGGCTTTGATGCTCAAACCTATTTAGGCAGATTTTTCCGGCGGCGTTACTCGTTAACAGAGCTTTCCCGCTATGAGTTTGTAAGCCGTATTGCAGAAAGCAAGGTAACTTACAATCCGAAATGGAAGGAATACGTACCTAGTCTAGCTGAATTAGATGACTTTACTAACGTGGTTTCTACTGTAGCGGATAGATTTAGGCTTTCTCTAAGGGAAACTGAACAGTTAACGGATAAATTTATAGCTGTTTTAAGCAATACACCCAAGACATTTACCCCTTATTTATTGCTGACTTTATTTGTCTTGAGGGATAAGCATTTTTCTCTTTATAGTGAATGGGTTGAAGCAAATGATAAAGACCATGATTTTTCTCTTTCAATATCAAGTATTGGATATTTCATAGATGATATGCCTATTTGTTTTTATAATCGTGAAGAAGGCTTTTTACCTAAATTAGTTACATCACCACGTGGCCTTTCTTTTAATTTAGGATTAAATGGATTGCTGGCTGAAATGAATAAAATGTGCTCGAATTGGATACCTAGAGATAAGAGTATGTATATAAAGCATTTAGATGAAAAACATGAAAAAAGTATATCTTACTTTGATAAAATAGATTGTTACCGTCAAGAGCAATTATTAAATCTCTCTGCAAGTAAAACGGATTATAAAAACTGGGTAGAGTTAGCAGTGTCTTTTGATGAATAGAAAGAAGCGCTTATCTATACTCCTTAGTCATTTTAGAGCTATCCATTTATGAAATTTTGGTATTAATGTAACAATAGTAAGCTTCAAAAATACACAGAGATTAACGAGATTAAGCACTCGCGTGTAAGTGACCGTTGGCGGTATGGTCGCTCTTTCACATCCATGTGATCGCGACATTCGTAGGTCCTTCTACATCAGATGCCGCCGTCGAGCCTATAGGGATATATTCACGGCGAGTCACTGGAATGAGAGTGCTTAATCATTAGTTATGTCGTCACTCATGTGTTTATCGTTTTAAAAAGAACTCATCTCACAATCCCTCCTCTATGATTTTCTATCAATCAGTCTCGCTCATGGTTGACGTAATTTTGTTTTTAAAATCATTGGTTAATACAACAATCCGAGCAAACACACTACGGTGCTGGCGGGTAATATGGGCTGTAACCAGCGTGGTTTGTAACTGAGTAAAATCACTAGAATTATCGAACTCAAACATACCCAGCCGAGCAGTAATACGCTGGCGTACGCTGGGCCGTAATGACGACAGGCAAGCCAATAGCACAGGACGAGCGTTGCAGTACCAGCGGTGCGAAATCCGCGTGCCTGTGCATCGGTTAACGGGCGGTTACGCACGGCGCGGTGGTGGCTAAAATAAGATAAGGCCAACAGCCCCATGGCGATAAAACAGGTTAACAATTCGCCTGTGGCTGTCATGATTCAACTCCTAATTCTGTCGTCGCTTTGGTTACCCGTGTAACCAGCACTTTTTTAGGGCTACGCAAGTGTTTCGCTGCCATGTAAAACAGCACTGCAAGCACGAGCATCATAAGGTCAAATCCTGCGAGAACATAGGCTTGGCGCTGTAGATTGCTTATCAGCTGATACTGCGAAGTCATGGCATTGAGCAGGGGTAGCAGGCCATAAAGTAAGGCTGTGAGTAAAAAAAGTCGTTGCCATGTTTGTTTATCTCGTTTGAAACAAGCGAGCAGTGCGACTAACGCCCAACTGATAAAGAAACAATGGATTTCCCAGTTCTCTCTATCTGCAAAGGTGACGGGTAAGAGTCGATTGGCATAAAAATAACAGGCTAGCGCAATGGGCAGGCCAGCAAAGGTGGCGAGATTCAACATGTTCACTAGCGTGAGCCCGCTATGATTCTTATCTTTTTTAAGCTGCTTTTGTGCCAGTTTATCGGCCCACATAATTGCGCCGCTGGCGATCATCACGCAGCCTGTTAATCCCGCCAGTAAATACAGTAAACGTAGGCCTTGGCCTGCAAAGCGACCACTGTGCAGGGCTATCATGACACTTTGGGTTTGATTCGCTCCCGAAGTCACAGCCGACTGCGCCAACACAGCACCTGTCACAGTAGACAAGTGATACCAAGGCGCTTGCTGATTTAAGCTGTGCTCAGGGGCGATTTTGACTGTTACGCTGGCATTGCTGTCGTTGAGATTATCAAACTGCAAGCCTTCAAGTGGCGACTCACCCACGACACTGTGAATCGCACTGAGTAAACTCTGACTATCGAGCATAGTGGCTGGTGTGCCAGTGGCGGCGGGAGTTTGGTAAATGGGTTTCCATTGCGAATAAAAGGCTTGAGTTTCATCACCATATTGCGTGTTAAGTCCCCATGGCATATACATAAACATCAGGGTCACTAGGCCGGTGTAAGTGATCATAAGATGAAAGGGTAATGCGAGAACTGAGCTGGCGACATGGGCATCTAACCAAGAGCGCGGGCCTTTTCCGGGGCGAAAACTAAAAAAATCCTTAAAAATACGTTTGTGGATCACTATCCCGCTGATGATGGCGACCAGCATGAACATAGTGCAAAAGCCGACAATCCAACGCGCCGTGAGCACACTCATGTAGTACAAGTCGAAATGCAGTCGATAGAGAAAGTCGCCCCCTCGGCTTTCCCGTGCTTTAGGTAAGGCTTCACCTGTCGCAGGGTTAATAAAGCCTTGATGATAATCACCAAATCGCTGGCCTTCAGCGGCGGGATCGCTCCATGCATAGGTCAGTAATGGCACCCGTTGTGTGGGTAAGTAAATCCACCATGACTCAGCGTCAGGCGCTTGTTGTGCCAAGGACGTGAGGCCCTTGAGTATCAATTGTTGATTATCCGCATTGGCATCATATTGGCTGCCGTGGTTTTCGGGTTGCATCCACAGGTTGATTTCAGCACGGTAATAGGCCGCTGTTCCGGCGAAAAAAACCAGAAACAACACCCAGCAGGTGAGTAATCCAACCCAAGTGTGCAGCCAAGTCATTGAACGAAAAAAGGAGTCTTTCATAATCCACTCCCTTGAGCACTTGTAGCATCAAACGCTTTAGCGGCTAGGTAAGCTAAATACAGCAGACCGCTGAGCGCGAATAAATCCAGCCAGTATCGCCATGTTGATTTAACGCTGAACACCCAAATCACGGCGCAGGTGTACACAGTAAATGACAGCATCATGGCGGTTAACACCCGATCAACCTGAGATAACGGCAGGATTTGCGCGAGCAAAATAGTCGCGACTGCACTTAACAAATAGCCACCAAAGGTTGCTGCGAGACAGCGATTACCTATGTGCAGGCTATCGCTCCAGATGGCTGACGTTTTCCAGCGCATCAGTCTTTGTGTTAACGGCGGAGTCATGTTGGTTTTTTCAGTCATGATGGTGTGCCACTTCTGCTGAATTTGTCTTGTGGGTGCGGGATAGCACAGAGATTAACAGGGCGGGTAAAAAGGTTAAGCTGAGTAGCGTTGCCACGATAAGACCTGCCAGCACCACTATGCCAACGCCGCGGTAGAGTTCGCTGCCAGCACCGGGGAATAACACCAGCGGCAATAAGCCAAACAAGGTCGTCGCGGTAGACATTAGAATTGGTCGTAATCGACTGGCGACGGCAGATTTGACGGCTTCAACGACACCAAACTGACCCGATTGCAGGTTTTTACGGCTCTGTTCCACGATCAAAATCGGGTTGTTAACGACAGTGCCGAGTAGGATTAAAAATCCAAGCATAGTAATCATATCAAAGGGTTGGTGCCAACCTTGGCCGCCAAAATACGCAAATAAGCTGCCAGTATAATTAAGCGCTTGTAAGCCGACTAAACCGCCAGCAAGTCCTAGCGGGATAGTGATCAGCACAAATAACGGATAACCCCAGTGATTAAAAATCGCGACTAATAACAAGTAGATGATCAACACGGCGACCAGAAAATTGCTGGAGAGTGCCGCTTTCGTCGCTTCGAGCTGATCGGCTGCGCCCGAAATATCCAAACTGACATCTTTGCCGACAGCACCCTGTTGATAGAGGATGGGGACTAATTCTTCCCGCACCTTAGCCACAGCGGTTTCTAACGCAATGGAACGCGGCGGAATAATGTAAAGAGTCACGGTTCTGCGGCCATCGACGCGGCGTAAACTGTCGCTATCCATCTGCTCGCTAATGTCGGCCAAGGCTTGCAGTGGCAGTACATTGCCCTTAGGCGTGACTATCGGAGCGAGCGCTAATTGCGACAAACTCTGTTGATTGCCTGCCAGACTAAATAGAAAGATATCCACCTTGTTATCATTGAGGAAAAACTCGTCGACATAGGCGCCATCGCTCAGTGCCGAAACCGCATAGCCAAACTCGCTGCCGCTAAAATCTTGTTCTACAAGACGTTGCCAGCGAGGGGAAATCTGCCACAGCGGTTGGTCTAGCGATAAGGTCGATGGGTCTGAATACAGCTGCGGCTCGGCAAATACTTTTTCCGCCGCTTGATACGCCGCTTCGGCTGCACGATAGAGGCTGGCTTGATTTGGGCCAGAAATGTCCAAGGCGACAGCGCGGGTGCCACCATCGTTGCTGGAAATAATCGACCCCCGCGATGAATAGGCGCGCATGCCAGGATATTGCTCAAACAAGGCGGTGAGTGAGCTCATCATGGCATCCATATCTTGGCTGCGAATGGGTTCGCTCATCACCCAAATACTGCCGACACCCACGCTGAGGGTATAGTATTTTAGCGGCGGGATCTTTTGCTCACCACGTTCAAAGGATGCCGCCTCGGCATTGACTCTTGCGGATAGCTGAGTCGTTAATTCTTCTGCAATTTTAGCCATTTCCGATAGGTTGTAACCCGGCGGCGCGACCATAGAAGTAAAGGCTTTTGGTTCTTCACCTTCGGGTAAATATTCGGCCGGGGGCATCAGCCAAGCAGCAAGCCCAATCGTCGAGATTAGTGACAGCACAATCACAAAGGCGCGGCGTCTTGCCGACAGTACAAGTTGGCTGACTAAGCTCAATATGCGTGATGCTTTGGGGGGCTCACTTTGGTTTGTCTGCGCCGAGTGCATCTTACCGAAACCAAAACGGGCAATAGCTGCGGGTACGATGAACACCGCGACCAGCATAGAAGCGATAATGGATGAAGCGATGGCAATCGCGATATCCGAGTACAGTTGTCCCGCTTCTTGTTTGATAAATAGAATGGGTACAAACACTAGTACTGTGGTGAGCGTCGAGGCCAGTACCGCAGGCCACACATCGTAGATACCACTTATGGCTGCTTCGAGACGATCTAATCCGCGTCTGCGCGCTTGTTCAATGCTTTCGAGCACCACAATGCTGTTATCGACCGTCATGCCTATGGCAAAGGCAACACCCGCCAATGAAATGACATTAATGGTGCGATCAAACACCAGCAGCCCGACGAAGGCGGCTAAGGTACACAGCGGAATACCGATAACACCAATCAGGGTGGCTCGATTCGAGCGCAAGAAGAGGTACATGACCAAGGTTGCCAGTAAGGCACCTAGACCTAAATTCACCCACACATTTTCAACTGAATCTTGCACATAGCGCACATCATCACTGAATAACTCTAACTGCATGGCGTGCTGGGCGAGTTGATTTTGATTGATCTGCGCTATCACGGGCATCATGGCATCTTTGATGGCGATAACGTTAGAACCGACATCCCGTTTGACCGCTAAGCTGAGGGTGCGTTCTTGTTCGGCAAAGGACAGTTCACGGATCTCGGCGTGGTCGAGTTTTATCTCGGCAACGTCTTGCAGCAGAATATTCGTATTACCTTGGCGTTTTAAAATCAGTTGCTTAAGTTGATTTAAATCCTCAAAACGGCCAATTACCCGCAGTAAATAACGTTTTTTACCACTGTCGATATCGCCCGCAGAAGTGTCCTTGTTGCGATCTCGAATGGCTTGGCGCACGTCCATAATGCTGATGCCACGTTGGGCGAGTTTGGCGGGATCGAGCCGTATTTGAATTTGCCGTTCAGCGCCGCCTTGAATAGTGACGGAGGAAACGCCTTTGACGCGCTCCATTTGTGGGCGAATAAAGTCGTTAGCAAAATCGCGCATCATGTCTATGTCTAGATTCAGCGGGTTCCCCGCGACAGGCACCAGGCGGAAATACATGAAAGCGTTGTCTGAATATGAACTGCTGTAAAGCCTTGGTTGATCGACGTTTTCAGGGTAGGACGACACTTGACTGAGCGCATTGCTAACACGAATAAGCGCATCGCTTATCTCAGTGCTTTGGGGGAATTCGAGTTCGATCCATGCCGAACCCGTATCTGCCCAAGATGTCATGCGTTGTAAGTTGGGCAGGGTGCGCAGGTAGCGTTCCTGCTCAAGTAGAATTTCTTTTTCGACGTCTTGCGGTGTCGCTCCCGGCCAACCTGTGGCCACGCTGATGGTGCGCACATCTAAGTCGGGGATCATTTGGATTGGGATACGCAGTGCTACAGCCGTGCCCAATACGCAAAATATCAGGACTATGACAGACAGTAAGGTGCCATGTTTAATTCCAAACTTCAGCATCCCACTAACCTCCTACAGCAGAGTTGAGTACAGAGACTGGCTGTTGGTCTTGTAGGCTCTCGTTACCTCGGATCACTACGGGCGCATCTTTGGGTAATGGGCTAAGGATTTCAATCCCGATGGCGCTCGTATGGCCCACTTGAACGGTATGCCGTTGGGCTATGTTGTTTTGCACGGTAAAGACACTGAACTGGCCGTCGGGGTGACGGACTAGCGCATCTTGCGGCACGACAACACTGTGTTGCGCCCGCTGTAAGTGGAAGGTCGCAGTGGCCGATGTGCCGGGCATCAAAAGTCCACTCGCATCAGGAATGGTTAAGCGCACCAAGAAGCTGCGAGCATTGTGGTCGCTCACGGGGACGAGTGCATTCACATGGCCGATAAACTGCTGTTCAGGCATCATATCTGCAGCAATATCGACTTGAGTTGCAGTGGCTATATTTTGGAACATTTCCTGTGGGACTTGAATATCGAGCCAGAGCTGTTCTTGGGATACTAAGGTGAAGATTTCAGTGCCAACATTAACCCACTCACCGGTTTCAGTTTGTTTGCTTGAAATCACTCCCGCAAACGGCGCGATCAGTTGGTGGCGGGCGACCACCTCTTTTTGGTGTGCTAATGCTGCCGTTAAACTCTGCAGATTAGCTTCGGCTTCGGTTAACGCCGCTTGACGAATCGCGCGCTCAGTTTCGGGGAATAATTGCTGAGAACTGAGTGTTTGCGCTTCGGTGAGGAGTCGCTGTTTTTCTAGCAGCATGGTCTTAGCGGCCATTACACCGGCTTGACGCTGTGCTAATTGATGTACGGCTAAGGTGTCATCGAGTGCGAGCAAAGGCTGGCCAGCGGTAACGTTAGAGCCCGCATCGACCAGTACTTTGGCGACTAGGCCATCGGTACGTGCCGATAAGCGGGCTACCCGTGCGGATTTAATGGAGCCACTGAGTGGCAAAAGTTCATTGGTACTGCCTGTTTGGGGCAAGGCGACTGTTACAGGTGCTGTGCTTGCGTGTACTGCAGAACACAGCATGTATAAACCTATCATTAAATAACGCACGTTAACTCCATCTCACTATAAGATTATTACTGAGTGATAAAACTCGTGGTGGTGATGTGTAAAACGCTATCAACCTCGTTGCCTGCGAGTGTTTGTTTACCTTCTGTAGTGTGATTACTGACGAGTAAGTAGCGGCCCGCATCTGGGGTATCGAGGGCGAATTTACCTTGGGCATCGGTGGTGAAAGATTTACTCCAAAAACCGGGGCGATAAACTTGTACTGGATGATTCACCAGTGGTGCGCCTTTATAGCTAAGCACAAACTCGGGAACGCCTGACTTTACTGGCGTAAATTCAAAATCTTGCAGCGCTTTTGTGTGTTCTTGTCCCGTGCGGGCATAGAGTATTGCGGCCTGCAATCCGGTCTCAGTTTTCCATGGTTGCCACGCGGTATCGGCATAGAAACTGATGTCACTCTTGCTATCTTGGGTTTTGACCAGTAGATGATCGGCCTGCGCTGTGGCGGTTAACGGTGTCTTGGCATTGGCGGCGAAAATACGCGCCGCGCTTAACGATGCTAACTCTTCTGCCGAAGCTTGCTCTGAACCCGGTTCGCCAAATTGCACTTTAACCGAACCATCGTTATTACGCTCAAGCCATACTTCATGTGCTTGAGCCGAAAAAGCGATACCGCCGAGTAAAGTGAGTATTACAAGTGCTTGTTTCATTTGATTATCCTTAATGTTATTTCGGGTTAGGGCTATGTTTTAGAGCGTCCAACGTAGTGACAGTGTGGCATTACGTGGTTCGCCAAAGTCGGCGTAACCCCAGAGTGAACGGTTGTAGTTCTTGTCGAAAATATTGTTAATGTTCAATTGCATAGAAATAGAAGGTGTGATTTGGTAGCCAAACATTAAGTCAACGAGTGAGTAGGCGGATTGTGTTTGGCGGTAAGCCACATTCGGCGCGCCATCGACACCCCAAATAGTGCCTTGATAGAAGGTGCTGCTCTGCCAGCGCCAGCTCGCACCTGCAGTAATGCCCGGTAGAATATCTTCAAAGTTATATTTAGTGGTGAGTTTGAAGATATCTTCGGGCAGATAAGTTTGACGACGTAGGCCATCTTTATCTTCTGCATTGTTGTGGGTATAACCACCGCTGATATCCCATAAGTCGGTAAGACGTCCGGCAATTTCTAACTCATAGCCTTTGGTGGTAATCCCATCCACACTTTCGTAGATAGAGTCACCGGAAGGTAGCTGACCTTTCCCTGCATATTCGGGTTCGTTGTCTTTATTGGTTTCGTAGACGGCGGCTGACATGTTTAGCGTGTCATCGAACAGCGCGACCTTGACGCCGCCTTCGACGTTTGTGCCTTCTGCAGGTTCGAGCAGTTGGCCATCTTCACCAAAATAGGTGCCAGGTTTGAAGATTTCAGTACGGCTAGCGTAGACAGCGATCTGCTCGGTCACATCGTAGACTAGGCCGTAGTAGGGGATGAAAATACCGGTTTTTTCCATGGTTGCATCTGTGCTGTTACCCACGAGATCATGCTTTTCATAGGACCAGTTACTTACGCGTCCACCGACCATTAATTTCAGTGAATCCAACAGATTGACACGGACAGTGCCGTAAACACCCGATTGGCTTTGCTCATTGGTTTGGCCATTGGTGGGTGAATTAGGAATATTAGGCTTGGGGTAATTGCCCTGATCCGCGACGTTATAGCGACGTTGGGGGGCGGAGTTCGTGTTGATGTTATCGAACTCGTTGTCACCATAGTTAAAACCGATCACAGCGCTATGTTCACGGCCGAGTAAGTCGAAGTTACCCGTTGCATACAGGTTGAAACTGTTGGTATCGGATTCACGATCATGTTGGGCTGCATAGGTATCGCCCCAAGGGCCAACAAATTCGCCGGTTGATTTGACGATATAATCGCCAGGGTAAAAGGCCAATGCGTCTATGGTGGCGTTGGCGATACGATAGGCACTGACGAGTGACCAGTCGTTATCGAATCTATGTTTAAATTCGGCCATGAGACTCTTTTGGGTCACGTCCCAATGGGTCCAGTCCTGTGAGCTAGAGTAGTTGCGGCCAAAATCGACAGCTGTGCCATCGGTATAAAATGCGGGATTAGAGTTCCAGTTATACACACCGTCGGTTTGTGATTTTTGATAGTCCGCAAACAGCGACAAGCTAGCATCTGTGCCGAGACTCGTTTCAACTACGCCATAGAGCACTGTGGTATCGCGTTGATAGCGATCGATAAAAGAATCGCCTTTCTTCACTGCACTTACGAATCGACCTTTCACATTGCCCGAATCCGTTAGCCAGCCAGAAACATCGGCCTCAAGTCTATAGGTATTCCATGAGCCATAACTTGCACTTGCCGTGGCACGGGTGTCATCCGTTGGACGTTTACGAATAAAATTAACCGTGGCAGAAGGTTCACCTAAACCGCTTAAAATCCCTGCCGCCCCTTTTAATACTTCAACCCGTTCGGCAATCACAGGGTCTAAACCTTGATCAATTGAGCCGCTGTAAACATGGGATGAAGAGGTTGTGATTAAGCCGTCAATTTGCACCCCGCTGTCGAGTGCATAACCGCGCACGAATATCTGACTATTTTCAGAGGCATCGCCCACCATAGTGACGCCAGGAGTGTGATTTAACACTGACTCCATAGTGACCAAACCTTTGTCACTGATCATCTCTTCGGTAATCAAAGTGACGCTTTGTGGGGTTTCTTGGAGTGACATAGACAAACCCGTGGCGCTATTCATTGCCGCGCGGGTGTATGTTCCTACCACGTTCAATCTTTCTATCTGTTCTGTATCTTTTTTCTCATCTTGCTTAGGGTCAGTATTGGCTTGAACCGTCAGAGTAAGTGTGCTGAGAAGTACAGGGATCAATGGCGAGCGCCAAGACGTTAAAACAGATAGGGGAGGCATGGTATTTCAATCCTTTCAGGCGATTTCAGATTAAATAATGATTGGTGATCCTGAGTGCAAACAAAGTGTTTAGGTGCAAATGAGAATCGATCGCATGATAGGTTTGTTTAAAATAAATGCAATATGCTCAATGTGTAAATTGTTTAAGCTGGGTTGTAACTTATTGGCGAATAGCTTGTCAGCGAGCTGTGATAAGCCGTCGCAGTGGGATCTGCACTTTTAGCGCATGCCTTACTATAACTCGGTTTCAGGGCATTGACTGGGAACTCAGGCTGTTGTGGTTCGAGTCAATTTAGCCAACAAAAAGGCCACAGTCGTTACTGACTGTGGCCTTTAATCTTTACAATTGAATCGAAATCCAACGGACTTGTTAAGCCTAAAAGTGTGATTTACAGCTTAGGTTTACGCCCGCACTTGGCCTGTGCCTGAGACTAAATACTTCTCAGCGGTCAAGGATTCGAGTCCCATTGGGCCATAGGCATGTAGCTTAGAGGTCGCGATGCCGATTTCTGCTCCAAGGCCGAGTTCGCTGCCGTCGGAGAAGCGCGAAGAGGCATTGACCATTACCACAGAAGCATCGACCGCACGTTGGAAGTGTGCGGCAGTGACTTCGTTTTCGGTGCAAATCACTTCGGTGTGCTGGCTACCAAAACGGGCAATATGTTGGATAGCATGGTCAAAGTGATCGACTTGGCGAATGGCAATTTCGAGATCTAAATACTCTTGGCCGAAATCGTCTTCTTCCATATACGTACAGTTTTCGAAGTAGCCACCGGCTTGAGTACAAGCGTTGATTTTAACCTTATGCTCGGCCAGCGCTTTGGCTACTTTAGGCAGGAATTGCGAGGCAATTTCTTGGTGTACTAATAGGGCTTCGAGGGCATTACATACGCCAGTGCGCTGGGTTTTACCATTGAGCAGTAAGTCCATAGCAATATCCAGATCGGCATCTTTATCGACGTATAAATGACACACGCCTTTAAAATGCTGGATCACTGGGATTTTACTGTTGTCAGTCACAAAGTTAATCAAGCCTTCACCGCCGCGGGGAATGATCACATCGATATAATCTCGTTGCTGCAGCAGTTCTAGCATGAGGGCGCGATCTGGGTCGGGCACTACTGTGATTAACGCCTCGGGCAAGCCGTATTGTTTCAATACGCTTTGCAAAATCGTGGCGATAATTTTACTGCTGTGCAGCGCCTCTTTACCACCGCGCAGGATCACGGCATTGCCGGATTTAAAGCACAGGGCACCCGCATCGGCGGTGACATTGGGGCGCGCTTCATAAATCATACAAACCACGCCCAATGGAACGCGCATCTTACTGATGGATAAACCATTAGGTCGTTGACCAATATAGCGTTCGTTGCCAATGGGATCGGGTAAGGCGGCGATGGTTTCAATGCCTACCGCCATAGCTTCGATACGCTCTGGCGTTAGCGTTAATCGGTCGAGCATGGCTGGGCCGACGTTATCGGCGGTCGCTCTGTGTAAGTCGATTAAATTTGCGCTTTGGATTTCATAGGACTTTTCGCGTAATGAGCGTGCCATATCGAGGAGTACAGTATTTTTAAGCTGTTCGTCAACTTGGGCGAGGATCAGAGCCGCTTTGGCAGCTTCTTGAGATAAATTTTTGATTAAAGTCATATTTACTCCGCTTAGATGTTTACTCGCTTAGTTTTATTCGGCTGATGCTTATTCGAGAATGGCGATGTTTTTCTCGGAAATAATCGGCCCAGTCTTTTGCTGAAATTCACTGGCAAACTCGCGATCGTCTTGGTCTGTGATAAAGCTAAGTAAACAACTGCTGTAATTGGATTTGGCCTTGGCCAATTTAGTGCCATCGTCTTTGCGTACTAAAATGGTGTCACCGACAGAAAAGTCCCCATTGATGGCAACGACATCGTCACTGGTCAATTGCTCGCTATGGATATCAAGGGCGATATTAAAGTCATTTTCAACAATGACTTCGCCTTGAGCCTGCGAGGTATGTGTCATCCAGTGCAAGTGATCCTGCATTGGCTTTTCATCGGGGGTAAATAAGGTTCCTGGGTTTTGGCCCTTCAACAATTGGTTGAATGAGTCGGCATCAAAACCATTGATAATAAAGGTTTCGATCCCGTGGGAAATCGCCTTCTTGGCGGCTTGTATCTTAGTCCGCATTCCCCCCGTACCGACGGCACTGCTAGCGCCGCCCGCCATGGCGTAGATCTCGGCATTAATCTCGGTAACCTGCTTGATAAGCTGTGCATCGGGATATTCATGGGGGTTTTGTGTGTAAAGCCCATTCACATCCGAACAGATAATCAGCGTATCGGCATCGGCCGCCGCGGCGACCATGGCCGAGAGATTATCGTTATCGCCAACTTTGAGCTTGTCGGCGGTGACGGCATCGTTCTCGTTGATGATAGGCAATAGCCCATGTTCGAGTAGGCTGAAAATCGTGTCTTTAATACTGATGTAACGATCTCGATTGCGTAAATCACCGTGGGTTAACAGTAGCTGTGCGGTTGGGAAATCAAATAACTTGTTCCATGTGGCCATCATATCGGCCTGACCCGCTGCTGCCATGGCTTTCTTCACTGTGACGCTCGGTTTATCAACCTCGCCAAAGTGATGCCATCCTGCAGCGACTGAGCCCGAAGAGACCAAGACAACTTGGATCCCTTGGGCACGACAATAAGTAATAAATTGGGCAATGCCGAGTAAGTAGTGACTGCTGCAACCTTGTTTGTGTGGAGCAATCAGGGCACTACCTACCTTAACGACAATGCGTTTCCAGGGTAAGTCAGTCATACCTGCGCGCCTCATCTGTCTTCGGCTAAAACACGGCCAGCCTTATGGAATAATTTAGTGGTTTTGGCACAGGGATCAGTATCGAGTAACGAGACTATCCAAATCACCACACTGCTCACGGCAAAGCCGGGGATCATCTCATACACCACTGTGGTTAAAGCTTTACCGTCAGCAAGTACTGGTGCATAAATCCAAAACAGCACTGTGGCTGCGCCTGACACTATGCCGGCAATCGCGGCTTTGTGGGTTAGGTTAGCTTTATACAAGCTAAACAAGACTAACGGACCGAAGGCTGCACCGAATCCTGCCCATGCATTACTCACCAGTGATAGCACACTGCTAGAGCGGTCAAGCGCCAGTAGACTTGCGACAATTGCCACGCCAGCTACGCCAAAACGTCCCATTTTCACCATGTCTTTTTCGCTAGATTCTTTCTTCGAGATCACGCGATAGATATCTTCCGTTAGCGAGCTTGATGACACTAATAGTTGCGATGAAATAGTGCTCATGATCGCGGCCAGAATTGCGGCTAATAAGAAGCCACTAATGATCGGATGGAACAACAACTCAGAAAACACGATAAAGATGGTTTCAGGATCGGTCAGCTTCATGCCAAATTTATTGGCGTAAGCGATGCCGACAAGGCCAGTTGCCAGTGCACCCACAATGGTCACTGTCATCCAGCCCATACCTATGTGTCTGGCGGTTTTAATGTCAGCGACTGAACGAATTGCCATAAAGCGGACAATAATATGTGGTTGGCCAAAGTAACCGAGTCCCCAAGATAAGCTTGAGATAAGCCCTAACATAGTGACGTTCTGCATGGCATCGGTGAAGTGTGGAATCGATTGATACGCAAAGTTCAGCATAGTGTCAGCGCTGGTAAACTCTTGATATGCCACCACAGGCACTAAGATTAAAGCGACAAACATGATACAGCCTTGGACAAAGTCAGTGAGGCTCACTGCTAAGAATCCGCCCAACAAGGTATAAGAAACCACTACGCCGAGGGTGACGACTAAACCTATGTCGTAGTTCAGGCCAAATGCTGACTCAAATAACTTACCGCCAGCCACTAAACCCGCTGAGGTATACAAGGTAAAGAAGATCACAATGATCACGGCCGAGATAATTCGGATACTGCTGTTGGCATTGCCGAAGCGTTTAGCAAAAAACTCCGGGATAGTGAGGGCGTTATCCGCGACTTCGGTATAGACCCTTAATTTGGGTGCAACGACCAAGTAATTAATTAGAGCACCAATCAATAGTCCAAGTGCGATGTAAATGGTTTCGAAACCAACCAAAAACATTGCGCCGGGAAGACCCATTAGCATCCAGCCACTCATATCAGATGCACCCGCTGAGAGTGCGGTGACCTGTGGGCTCACCTTGCGGCCGCCCAAAATATAGCCGGATACATCGCTGGTGGATTTTTTATAGGCGAATAAGCCAATAGCAAGCATGGCGATAAAGTAAATCGCTAAGGAAACGTAAGCCAGGTAATTCATGGGTTATTTGTCTCCTAACGCTTTGTTATTTTGAATAATACTCGGTTTCAAAATGACAAAGAGATAGGTGCTTAATATTGCGCATAAACACATAAACTGCATTGTTTCCTTGGCGTGTAATCGGGTAAAGCTTGCTACTTGCGAGATAAGATTTTCCTCTGGTGGGTTCTCCGTAGACATAATTGCTCCTTGGTTGATAATTGAATTTATATCACCAATATAGTTAGTGATCTAATTATATTAAGGCATTTTATCGGCCAAATATCAAGCTTCTATTGGATTTAAATGGTTTTGGCGGCGGTGCGAGAGTGGCTTTGGGGGCGGAAAATAGTTTGAGAACTGACTATTTTTCAGAGGTGTTTTTCTGCTCGGCGATACTGTGGGCAGTACGTTCGAAGGTTAAGGTGATGCGTTCAAACATCCCAGTAATCAGAGTGAATTGTTCGTGGGGTAACGGGCATTGCGCCAGCGCTTGTAATAAGGCTTCGCTGCTGATGTTAAACTCTTCTGCGACTTGGCCGTGGGCGCAGGCGATAAATGCCTGACCTAAATTGTGTTGCCAGAGGTTGAGTGCATTTTCTAAGCCTAAGTCTGAGTGCGTATCTGAAATCCCCTGCAACATGCGCCGCATTCGAATCGACACATGGCCTAGATTCAGTGCAGTGAACACCAGATCGGTAAATACCCTCGAACTCTTGCCCGAGCCTTTTTCGTAACTGGCTATCCGCAGCAGTCGATCGCCCATGCGGGCGTTAAACCAAGGCTCAGGATCATCATGCTGCGCGATATGCACTAGATCTTTTTGGATAGATTGCAGCAGACGATATTGCATCAGCCGCTGGCTAGGTTCGGTAATCAATTTAAACAACCAATACAGCACAGTAACGCCAACAAAAATCGCTAAGGCATTGCTGACAGTGTTTTCTATCGCAAATGAAATGGTATTACTGGGCTGTACTAATACCGCAAACGGCACGCAAATCCCGAGCCCATAGGGCAAGGTCGGTCGATTCGCTAAGGCGAGTAGCCCAATAAAAAAGGGGCCTGCGAGCACTAAAATGAGGATTTCGAAATCGCCGCTACTCTCTGCCAGCAAAGGTAAAGCGTAAAACACTGTGAGGGGCACAGCGATAGTGATACCAACAAGAATACGGCGCAAAATCGTGGTTAGCATCGGCAGTGGCTGGCGCGCCATCATGATGGAAAAGACTACAGGCATCAGGATCATCATGAGTACCGCACTCGACCCTGTGCCGATCCACAGCGAAGCCCCAATGACAAATACCGCCATGCTGCGTAGACCGGTCGTAAACCCTATCAGTGGATCTCGGTGAAATTCCATTGGCGGCGCGTTGAGTTGTACCGCAGAATTGCTTGTCAGTACGTTATAACTCTTGAGCACCATGATCAGATCGGCGCTTAACTCCATCGCAACTTTGAGTAAGCGAGTCTCTAATGGGTTTCGGTCGCGGTATTGCATCAGGTTTTGTTGGAGTTGATACCTTAAAGTACGCGCCATTTTGTAGCATTCTTGGTCATCAGTGGATTGCGCCATCAGGGTAAAACTGCTGCGCATATTGGCTAAGGTTTTCGCGAGCGGTTCGCTGACCAGATGGGAATGATTACGTTGTAGTCGGCCAAATATTTGGATTGCCGCCAACAGCGAAAGGGTTTTATTGCAGAGAAAGTTCGCCGCATGGCTCTGCCCGCGTCCTTCGGGGCCTTCATAAATCACTGCGCTGGAGTCGTCACTCAGCGCCGATACTGATTCCATAATAGTGTCGATATGTTCATGGCGACTCGCATGTTCCCCCTGTAAATCGAGTTCTAATGCAAGATAGTTAAGCGTATGATTAATGGTGTTTTTAGCATGCAATTGCAGACTATGTTTTACCTTGGTCGGCCAAAGTAGCGAGCTGACCAAGACGGCGCATATCGCCCCGACGACAATCTCGCTGATCCTCGACTGTGCCACATCGAATATTTTTGCACTATCGGCCGTGCTTGGGCTCGCCATCACAATGAGCACTATCAAGCAGGCTGTCATGCCCGCCATGGCAAAGGCATAGACAAAGTTTTGCTGGCGAACCATGGCCGACAACCCAGAATTTAGCCCTATCCAGCAGGCGAGTAATCCTAAGGCGAGTTCGGGATAGGGCGTAAACCCGTTGAGTATGGCAATCCCCGCGAGCGCGCCGACTAAGGTGCCGCCGATTTGGCATAAGCCCTTTTCGATCACGAGCCCGCTTTCGGGGCGGATTTGCAGAAATACCGCCGACACCAGCGCCCAATATGGCCGTTCTAAATTTAAGAACATGGCCACATATAAGGCGAGCGCCATCGAGATCACGCCTTTAATCGCGAAGATGATGGTTCGTCGGTCAGGAAAAAATAAACTCTTAAGTAACAGCGTCATAATGACTATTTGTCAGTCTGTAGCTGGATGGAAACTGTCATGCCGACGCTCAGCTCTATGTCCTTAGGAATGCTGTCTAGCTGGATATCGACCGGAATACGTTGTGACAATCTCACCCAATTAAAGGTTTGGCCGATTTGCGGCAATAACTGCCCATTAGTGGTGACATTGGTATTGGCAATCGCCTTACCTATGCTGACCACTTTTCCGTGCAAGAAATGGCCGCCACTCATTAGGCTGACATCGGCGTTTTGACCTATGTGAACCAAGGGGATTTTGGTTTCTTCAAAATAGCCTGTGATATAGAGAGAGTCTTGTTTGACCAGCGAAAATACCGAGTTGCCTTTGCTGACATAGTTGCCATTACGCAGGCTTAAATTGATCAGGGTGCCATTTTCAGGGGCGTGAATTTGCGTCCGCGCTAAGTCAATTTTGGCGGTATTCAATTGTGCCTGTGCGAGTTCATAACTGGTTCTTGCCAGTTCGGTATTGATAAAGGCTTCGTCGAAGGTTTCTTTGCTGACTAAGTTGGCGTTGGTCAAACCGATACGGCGTTTGTATTTATGTTTTGCCAGTTCCCATGCCAATTTTTGGCTTTCTGCTTTGGCATTCAATTCGGCAATGGTGGCTTTGTAGCGGGTATCGTCCACTGTGAACAATACATCACCTTTATTAACGACTTGATTGTCTTTTACATTCAGTTGGTTTACCCAACCGGACACATCTGGCGCTATGGTAATTATTTCGGCGCGAACTCGGCCATCGCGGGTCCAAGGAGAATAAAGGTAGTGCGACCATATCCAATGTCCGGCGATACCAGCAATCGTGACCACAATAAGGGTGAGGCTGATACGAAAGATTTTTCCCATGAACAATCAACTCCCAAGCAAGTAAATGACCAAAGCCAGATAGCAGATAAACAGCCCAACTTCGAACCAAGCTGCGCGCCACAGCGTGTGATAGAGCCCAGTTTGATAGAGTACCAAGCGAGTGATGCAGGAAAGCAGAAAAGCTAAGGGGATAAAGATAATTAATGGACTAAATAACAAACCATCGAACGCGAGTTCTTTAAGCATTACGCTATTCATCCCGATAACAGTGGCGCAGCGATAACCGCGCTAGGTGTTTAAAATGCAAAGTACTCAGTCGAGATTATAGGAAAGTCGCGTGAGAGTTAATGGTTTTATACTATCTGTGATCAATTAGGGCCAGCATAAGCTGGCCCTAAATATGATGAAATCAAAGCGAAAATCGCTTCTACCTCATGGTAACAAACTCTTCGGCGCCCGTTGGGTGGATAGCAACGACCGCATCGAAATCGGCCTTAGTTGCACCCATTTTCATGGAGACGCCGAAACCTTGAAGGATTTCGTCCATACCAAAACCAATACCATGAATACCGACGACTTTTTCGTCCTTGCCAGCGCAGACTAGCTTCATCTTACAGGCTTGGCGATGGGCCGTAACGGCTGTGTACATTGAGGTAAACGTCGATGTATACACTTTGACGTTATCGTCGCCGTATTGAGTACGGGCTTCTGGTTCGGTCAAGCCCATAGTGCCGATAGGCGGATGGCTGAATACAACTGTTGGGATCAGGTTGTAATCCATTTTGGCATCTGTCATACCGTTAAATAAACGCTCGGACAACAAACGGCCCGCTTTAACCGCAACAGGAGTGAGCTCTACGCCGCCCGCCATAATGTCGCCGACACAGTAAATCCCTTTGTGAGTCGTATTTTGCTGCTCATCAGTGATGACATAGCCTTTGCTATCTAATTGCACTTCAGTATTTTCTAGGCCGATATTGCCTGTTGCAGGTGAGCGGCCAATTGCCCAAATCAAGCAATCGACTGTAATGCTTTCACCGTTTTCTAAGTTTAATGTCAGGCTGTCATCGGCATTTTTAACCACGGCTTTTGGCACGCTATGGGTGTGCAATGTTGGGCCTTCGGTTGCCATCGCATCGACGAGAGCATCGACTAATATAGGGTCAAAGTTACGCAGCGGCGCATGTTTACGCACTAATAAGTGAGTTTCACTGCCCAGAGCGTGTAACACGCCAGCGACTTCTACGGCGATATAACCCGCGCCAACAACGGCAACGCGCTTAGGTTGCTCGCGCAGGGCGAAGAAACCATCGGAATCGATACCGTATTGCGCGCCAGGAATGTTCGGAATCGTCGGCGCGCCGCCAGTGGCGATAAGGATGTGATCGGCAGTGTAATGTTCGCCGTCCACTTCGATGGTGTTGCCATCCACAAAACGGCCGTAGCCATTTAACAGCGTCACTTTGTTGTTGGCAAAACCACGGTCATAGGCATCGTGAATACGACCAATGTAGGCTTCGCGGTTTTCGACCAAAGTGTTCCAATCGAATTTATTAACAGTGACGTCGAAACCATAATCTTTGGCGTAAAGGTTCATCGCTTCGGCAACATGGGCGCCATACCACATGACTTTTTTGGGTACACAACCTACGTTTACACAGGTGCCACCCACGTGTTTGGCTTCGATGAGTAGAACCTTAGCACCACGCATTGCCGCTCGGTTTGCTGAGGCGATACCGCCGCTGCCTGCGCCTAGGCAGATATAGTCAAAATGTTGAGCCATGAGTTTCTCCGTCTTACTTCAAGGATGAGATGCTTTACAGCAGAATGTCATTGTAGGGGGCTTTGCGGTAACAGACCAGCCTATTGCATCATTAACGTATAAGGCATTGCTTTTAATAAAAATACTCCTAAAGTTGCTTTCAGTTGTTATCGCGTGGCTGTTTCGCGGCGATATTGGCACTTAGAGTGATCGTTTTGAGCTGGGCCTTCTGCACCACATTTTAAACACTGCCACTCTTTTTGGCGGGCGCTGAGTTCGTCGGCTTGATGTTTAGCAGCGTTATCTTGCTTGTCGCCGAGTAGGGACTCTAGCTGATCCATACGTTTATCGAGCCAACGGCAGTTAGGATCATTGGCGACATGTTCACGACTGGCGAGCTGTTGTTTGCGACTGAGTTTTTTACTCTTAGCGGCTTTGTTCGATTGAGTGGCTTTAGTTGATTTATTGGTTTTGGATGGCTCTGCGGGTGTGACAGTGGGGGGCGAATACTCGAATGCACTTTGCACTTGGTTAGGCACATTAATCGGCTTGCCCTCATTGTCGAGCAAAGTGCCTAGGGGCAAAGGCGCGGTTTGTGTCGGTTGCGCTAAGGATTCTAGACTCGGTTCAGGCTCAGATACCTGCTGCGCATTAGTCGAGCTTGTCACTGGGATAAAAAGCAGGAGCAAGGTAATGACAGCGGTTCGGATAAGATAGAAATGATGCGTTAACATTCCCTGTTCCTCGGCAAAATCGATATGAATAGTGAGTCGCTCCGTCGACATTTTGAGTTTAGTTAGTGAGCTTTGTTTTTGCCAAATGTCACGGGATAAATTGACAGAGGAAGGTTGCAATACAGCGCTAGAAACACAGAGCTAAAACGACGTTAAAACGTTATTGCAAAGTGGATGCCTGCATAGGTTTGATCCTGTGAACTCATATCGCCATTGGCTGAGGCTTCTTGCTCAATATCACTCTGGGCAATGCTGTGGCTAATGTGCCCGCTAATATTCATGCTTGGGGTCAGTTGATAATTCGCTTCGAGGCCAAACTGCAGGTTATTACTGCCATCGTGTTCTTCTGTGCGGTATTTAAAATCAAACCCTTGAGTGATATAGGGCGTGAGGCTGAACTGGTCTGTGATATTCCAATAACTGTGCAAACTCACTTCAACAAAGTAGCCTGCCGCTTCTGTGGAATAGACATAACTCACCGATGGTACCAACCAAGCTGTGGCGCTGTAGGCGAGTTCTGCAAATAGCTCGTTATCTTGGCAGCGGCTATTGCTATAGCCTTCAATGCGCTGATATCCCAAATTGGCCTCTAGGTTTTCGGCTAAGTTGAACCCATATTCAAGGCCGATATTCCACTCTGTATAGGCTTGGCTATCACCGCGTCCGACTAAGGCATAAGTGGTTAAGTTGCCGTGTTGAACAGCAGCATTGAGCCAATAAATACCCCCATTTTGCAAGTTATTGCGACCCTGTGAGACATATTTGCTGTCCCAACCTAAATCCAGCGTCACCGCCAAAGGTTCTGTTATCTGGCGGGGTAATATGGTGTTTGAAATACTATCGACTTGTTCTAGGCCCTCATTAGCAACTGCGTTGTGACTAAGGCAGTTGATCCCTAATGTGCAGAGGACGCTGGCGATAAGTTTCACTGAGTGTGTTGCCATATTTTTACTGATTTTGGTCGAGGTACGTTAGTTACGCAGATAATACCTTGCTCACATACAAACATTAATGCGAATTGATTCGATTTGCGATCGAGATTGCAACAATGTGTAGGTAAATAAAACGTAAATCCTAAATGCGAACTAGTTCACTTTTTTTCAGGGGAAATAGGGTTAAGTAAGGCGTTCGAAGGGGACAATCGGTTTTCTCGCCTTGATAAATAGGCCATTAGCCCTTATTTATAACAGATACAGATTGTTGAGGAGTCAATATGAGCAACCCTTTGCTTAGCGGCGCAAAATTACCGCTTTTTTCACAGATTAAACCGGAACATATTCAAGTCGCCGTTGAGCATGCCATTGCTCAGTGCCGCACTAAGATTGATGAAGTGCTGCAGAACCAAGGTCCTTTTACGTGGGACAACTTGGTCGCGCCATTAGAACAGGTTGACGATGAGCTAAGCCAAATTTGGTCGCCCGTTTCTCATATGAATTCAGTGACTAGCACAGATGAGTGGCGTGCCGCCCATGATGCTTGTTTACCTCTTTTATCGGAATACGGTACTTACGTTGGCCAACACCAAGGTTTGTATCAAGCCTATAAAGCGCTGCGAGCATCCAATGAATTTGCACAATTGAGCCAAGCGCAGCAGATGGTGATAGAGCACAGCCTGCGCGACTTTGAACTATCGGGTATTGGTTTAGATGACGCGCAAAAAGTGCGTTATGGCGAGATTGTAAAACGTCTTTCTGAACTCACCAGTGGTTTTTCGAATCAATTACTGGATGCGACGCAAGCTTGGACTAAGTTGATCACTGATGAAGCTGAGCTTGCTGGTTTGCCTGAGTCTGCCAAAGCCGCCGCTAAAGCGATGGCGCAGTCGCGTGAGCTAGAAGGTTGGTTATTTACCTTAGATTTTCCATCTTATCTACCCGTCATGACCTACAGCGAAAACCGCAGTCTTAGGGAAGAATGCTACCGTGCGTTTGTCACTCGCGCTTCAGATCAAGGTCCCAATGCCGGAGAGTTTGATAACAGCCCGCTGATGGACGAAATTCTTGCTTTGCGCCACGAACTCGCATTGTTACTCGGTTTTGACAGTTTTGCTGACAAATCCCTAGCGACGAAAATGGCTGAAACGCCGGCGCAGGTGATGGCATTTTTAAATGAATTAGCGCTGCGCTCAAAGGATCAAGCTAAGGCAGAACTGGCTGAGCTGAGAGCGTTTGCTGAGGCCGAATATGGCGTGACTGAAATGGCCTCTTGGGACTTAAGTTTCTATGCTGAGAAGTTGCAGCAGCATAAGTATGAGATTTCACAGGAAATCCTGCGTCCGTATTTCCCCGAAGATAAAGTGCTCTCGGGGTTGTTCTACACAGTATCGCGTTTGTTCGGCCTTAAAATCCTTGAGCAAAAGGATTTTGACCGATGGCATAAAGACGTGCGTTTCTTCGATATTTTCGACGAAACTGACGAACACAGAGGTAGTTTCTACCTCGATTTATATGCCCGCACAGGTAAACGTGGTGGTGCTTGGATGGATGACTGCCGTGTGCGCCGTCAAACCGCCAATGGATTACAAAAGCCAGTGGCTTATTTGACCTGTAACTTTAATGGTCCGGTCGATGGCAAACCTGCGCTGTTTACCCATGATGAAGTGACAACCCTGTTCCACGAATTTGGCCATGGTATCCACCACATGCTGACCAAAATCGATGTTGCAGGCGTGTCGGGTATCAATGGTGTGCCTTGGGATGCGGTCGAGTTACCAAGTCAATTTATGGAAAACTGGTGTTGGCAGGAAGAAGCATTAGCCGAAATTTCTGGCCACTTCGAAACGGGCGAGCCATTACCTAAAGCCTTGTTAGATAAAATGCTGGCGGCGAAAAACTTCCAGTCTGGCATGATGATGCTGCGCCAACTCGAGTTCTCGTTGTTCGATTTTAGAATGCACCACGAATACGACCCAGCTAAAGGCGCGTGCATTCAAGAAACCTTAGACGAAGTGCGTCGTCAGGTGGCCGTATTAACACCGCCGGATTTTAACCGTTTCCAACATGGATTTGCCCATATTTTTGCGGGCGGTTATGCCGCAGGTTATTACAGCTATAAATGGGCAGAAGTGCTGTCGGCGGATGCGTTTTCTCGCTTCGAAGAGGAAGGTATTTTCAACCCTGAAACGGGTCGTCGTTTCCTGCACAATATCCTCGAAATGGGTGGTTCAGCCGAGCCGATGGACTTGTTCAAACAGTTTATGGGACGCGAGCCGAATATCGATGCCCTGTTAAGACATTCAGGCATTGCTGCATAAGCAATTGTGAGTTTTGATAAATCAGCCCCTTTTAATGGGCTGATTATCTGAGGGTATTTAGCTTAATCGAACGATAAAAAGACGCCCTAGGGCGTCTTTTTTGTGAGCTATATCCCGCTTGCCCTGTGGTATGACCTCTGTTAGCCTGTGGCTCTTATTTCAAGGGCGGCGCGTTATGAATCTGTATTTTCGTTTGTTTTGGTTGTTATTCTGGCGCACGCGCCATTGTCGTAAGATCGATTTTCTAGGGACAAGCCGTATCACTTATCGTGCTTTACCGAGCGATTGCGATATCAATTTCCATCTCACTAATTCTCGCTATCCCGCGTTTATGGATCTGGCGCGGACCTATATGTTGGCTGAGATGGGTCTGCTGAAACGTTTCTTAAAGTTGAAGTGGATGCCGATAGTTAACGCCGCCGAATTTACTTATATTCGCGATATTAAGCCGCTGAAAACTTTTGAGATTGAAACCAAAGTCGTCGGTTGGGATGAAAAATATTTCTATATTGAACAACGCTTTGTGAGCGAACGTGGCCTACATTGTATCGTGCATGTGCGCGGTGTGTTTGTGTGCAAAGGTAAGCAAGTGCCGTTAGATGTACTAGTGAAAGAGGCGGGTTATACCGATCCTGCACCTGAGTTGCCGCCAGAAGTCGTGAAGTGGAAAGCGTTTTTGCAGTTGAAGAAAGAACGCAATATGTGATTGTGTTGAGGCATGACTTACTCGCTAAGGTATGCCTCTTATTCCTGCCGTTTCCTCCATCTCAGCCAGTAACACCTCTTCTTGTACTAACATCCAAGCGCCACGCAGTTGTGCCTGCTGCCAATAGCGCACGATTTCATCTAAATCCAACAGGTTTAGATGTTGGAAGCTATAGCTTAAACAAGGGATGAGTGCACAGTCGGCTAAGGTAAAACTGTCGCCACAGACCCAATGATGTTGTGTGAGTTGCGCGTCTAAGCGTTGAAACTGTGTCAGTAGTTGCTTCTCTAATTGTTTGATTTCGAATTCATTGCTGTCTTCTATGTGCTTTAACTTTTCTAATTGAAATAATGGGTTGTTAATATCATTGTCTATGATGCGATCGAACAAACGTACCTGTAAGTTGCGTTGTGGTTCTTGTGGCAGCAGCTGGGTACTGTTTTCAAAATGCCTATCTAAGTACTCGATAATAATGCTGGATTCGGGTATCAGCTGTTCATTTTGGGCTTTAAGCAGGGGGATTCGCGCTTGCGGATAACGTTGGTGAAATTCCTTGCGGGACAAAGGGTCGCGTAGATCTATGATTCTGGGGTAGAAGTTGGCCTGCTTTTCATAAAGTGCGATGAGCACTTTCTGTGAATAGCGTGATAACGGGTGATAAAAAAGCTCCATAGGCACTCACTCCAAACCCAGTCTTTTACGGACTTTACGTTTTAACTTTAGTCGTAATTGAAGCGCTTGCTGTAAGAGTTTTCTTAAAAAATGCTGGAATAAACACAATTTTTCTTGGCAAAGCCAAGTGATCCATCAGGGGTAAAAATAGGTATTATGAGCCCATATAGGAAGTGTCGGGATTTAATCATTTTAAAGGTAATAATATGAGCCAGTTAGAGCGTTTTTCATCTATTTATGCCAGAGCCAGTGAGCGCAAAGGCGGACCTGCTGGACTCGAAGCCTTATTGTCTGGTTGCCTGTCTGATGATGAAATTCGCCAATATCGGGATGCTGAATTATTGTCGGCGATGAGCCGTCAGGTGTTTCAAAGTGGTTTTGTATGGCGGGTGGTTGTGAACAAATGGCCCGAGTATGAGAAGTCTTTCTTTGGGTTCGAACCGCATAAAGTATTAATGTTATCGCCTGAGCAAATTCAAGCGCGGGCAAGTGATGCGACCTTGATTCGCCATCTTAAAAAGACTCAAGCCATTTATGATAATGCTCTGATGATCCACGATGTTGCTCGCGAACATGGCAGCTTGGCGCAGCTGATCGCCGCTTGGCCGACGCAGGATATTATCGGGTTGTGGGCATTTTTAAAGAAACGAGGTACTCGATTGGGCGGGAATACGGGTCCCTATTTTCTGCGCGGTATTGGCAAAGATACTTTTTTGTTAACCGATGATGTACAAGGTTATTTTAAAGCACATAAGTTAGTCGATGCGGGCTTTTCATCACAAACGGCGCTTAAGCAAGTGCAAGCCGTATTTAATCAGTGGCAACAGGAGTCGGGTCGTTGTTTGGCTGATATCAGCCGTATTTTGGCTTGCAGCGTGGGCGATAATCGAATTTAGTCCTGTTAAGTTGTGATTGAAGATGAACAAATTAGTTTTAATAGACAAATATTGCTTTGCTAGCAATATTTGTCATTACAGAAGCATTATTTGTGGGAGTCTGAGTTTCATTTAATGGGGTATTAATCTGAATTTCGGGTTTGCTCCGTTTTGGGGTAACCACTAAAATAGCCCGCTAGCTATTATTTGTGACTGTTTAATTGTGTGGCGTTACCTCATAACGCTGGCGCTGCCTTTTAGCCGTGCACAAATAGTAGATGTAATAAACTGCACAGCAATCCGCTATCGGATGTATTCATGTTTTTACGCACAAGCAGTCTGAAGCCAGCTCTTTGCTTACTCTCTTTCGGTATTGTCAGTCTTGATAGGGTCGTTTTTAACGACTTGATGCTGAGAGTGGCCTGAGTAAAAACAAGCGCGCTGCGTTTTCGTCTCTATGTACAAATTATTGCAACAAGTGACGGTTAAGCTAACGTCATTGAGCTGTGGGCCTTGGCCTGCGGCAAGTCTAGAATATGAACAGATTTGCAACATATTCAATATGGAGTAGGCTTATTGGGTGTTTTACGGCATATCTCCCTAACAATGCCACTCAAAGTTAACCGATTTTTTAAATCGAATAACAATTCGATGAATATAGTAATGCTGAATGAGTGAAAATTTTCATTAGTTTACAATTTAGTTTCGTTATCTTCCTTGTTGATTCATATAGGCTATGAGATAAATAACGGATTTGATTTTAGTTACAATTACGGCTCGTGTCAGCGCAATAAGTGTACTGGTATGTGGGCAGTTAATATTTGAAGGAGTTCTCATGCGGCAGACAATTAAACTTGCCTCAGTTATAAGCGTGGCGTTATGGATGGCAGCTTGCAGCCCTCAAGAAGAGAGCGCTCAGGCGGGTGCTGGTCCACGTAGTATGGAAGTGGGAATCCTTAATGTTGTTGCCCAGCCACAAGTGATTCAGGTGGAATTACCAGGACGCAGTAAAGCTTTCCTCGAGGCTGAAGTTCGTCCACAGGTTAACGGTATTATCACTAAGCGTAGTTTTGTTGAAGGTGGCAATGTGAAACAAGGTGAATCCTTGTATCAGATTGACTCTTCAACTTATAAAGCTGCTTTAGTGAGTGCCAATGCTGATTTAGCCAGAGCGAATGCGGGCTTAGCCTCAGCAAAAGCTAAGGCGGCACGTTATCAGCAATTGGTAAAAACCAACGCCATCAGTAAGCAAGAGTTCGATGAAGCTGAAGCGGCTTATAAAGAAGCATTGGCAAATGTTACCGTGGCTGAAGCTGCGATTAACACCGCTAAAATCAACCTGCAATATACTGAAGTATTAGCACCTATCTCTGGTCGTATCGGTAAATCGAGTGTGACTGCGGGTGCGTTAGTCACTGCCAACCAGAGCCAAACGCTGGCGACGATTCAACAACTTGATCCTATCAATGTGGATATCGCGCAATCGAGTGCTCAGTTGTTACGTCTTAAAGCTAAGTTGCAGCAAGGTAAACTACAAGCTTCAGAAAATGCAGACGTGAAATTATTGCTTGAAGATGGTACTCAATATAGTCATCCGGGTAAGTTGCAGTTCGCTGAAGTGAGCGTGGATCCAAACACTGGCTCCGTTATTCTGCGCGCAGAATTCCCTAACCCTGAAGGTATCTTGTTACCTGGCATGTATGTTCGCGCTATGTTAAATGCGGGCACTGATCCACAGGCTATCTTGGTTCCACAAAAAGCGATTACGCGTAACTCTAAGGGTGAAGCTGTGGCTATGGTGGTGAATGACCAAGGTTTAGTCGAAGCGAAAACAGTGACGACCGCAGAAGTGATTAACAACCAATGGCGAGTCACTTCTGGTTTAACTGTGGGCGACAAGTTGATTGTGGAAGGATTACAGAAAGTTCGTCCCGGCGCTCCAGTAACCACCAAAGTTATTTCTGAAACGCAAGCACAATAGGGCATAGCTATGGCACGTTTTTTTATTGATCGCCCCATCTTTGCGTGGGTGATCTCCTTGATTATTATGCTGGCGGGGATCCTCTCGATCCGCTCGCTGCCAGTGTCCCAATATCCTAACATTGCACCACCGACCGTGGTGATCAGTGCTAACTATCCTGGCGCTTCCGCTAAGATTGTTGAAGATTCTGTGACTCAGGTGATTGAGCAACGTATGACGGGTATCGATCACCTCCGTTATATCGCCTCAGCCAGTGACAGTTTTGGTAATGCTGAGATCACTTTAACCTTTAACGCTGAAGCCGATCCGGATATTGCACAGGTTCAAGTACAGAACAAGTTACAGGGCGCTATGACCCTGTTACCGCAAGAGGTGCAGGCACAAGGGGTTAACGTTAACAAGTCGAGTTCAGGCTTCTTAATGGTATTAGGCTTCGTATCGACCGATGGTTCGTTAGATAAAGGCGATATCGCCGACTATGTTGGTGCGAACATTCAAGATCCTATGAGTCGCGTACCTGGCGTAGGTGAAATTCAGTTGTTTGGTGCCCAATATGCGATGCGTATATGGCTAGATCCGTTGAAATTGACTCAATACAACTTGACCAGTTTAGACGTTATCGCAGCGATTCGTTCTCAAAACGCTCAAGTTTCAGCTGGACAGTTAGGTGGCGCGCCCTCTGTGGCAGGCCAAGAGTTGAACGCAACGGTATCGGCTCAAAGCCGCTTACAAACGGCAGAAGAGTTCCGTAAAATTATCCTTAAATCGGATATTTCAGGCGCAAACGTCTTCCTAAGCGATGTGGCACGGGTTGAATTAGGTTCTGAAAGTTATGCTGTGGTGTCACTGTATAACGGTCAACCTGCGACAGGGTTAGCGATTAAGCTGGCAACGGGTGCTAACGCGCTTGATACTGCTGAAGCTGTTCGTGAAAAAATTGCTGAGATGAAACCTTTCTTCCCGCAAGGGCTAGAAGTTGTTTATCCATACGATACAACGCCTTTCGTTGAAAAATCGATAGAAGGTGTAGTGCATACCCTGCTTGAAGCTATTGTACTAGTGTTCATCATCATGTACCTCTTCTTGCAAAATTTCCGTGCAACTTTGATCCCGACTATTGCAGTACCTGTGGTATTGCTGGGAACCTTTGCGATTCTGTCGTTAGCGGGTTTCTCGATTAACACTTTAACCATGTTTGCTATGGTGCTCGCCATTGGTTTGCTGGTGGACGATGCGATTGTGGTGGTGGAAAACGTCGAGCGGGTAATGGCCGAGGAGGGCTTAAGTCCACTGGAAGCGACGCGTAAGTCGATGGATCAAATTACTGGTGCTTTAGTCGGTATCGGTCTGACCCTCTCCGCAGTGTTTGTCCCTATGGCATTTATGTCAGGTTCAACGGGGGTTATTTATCGTCAGTTCTCTATCACTATCGTATCTGCGATGGCGTTGTCTGTTCTAGTTGCTTTGATTTTAACTCCTGCACTTTGTGCGACTATGCTCAAACCGATTAAGAAGGGCCATGCTCATATCGAAACTGGCTTCTTTGGTTGGTTTAACCGTAGTTTCGATAAACTGACTAATCGTTATGAGTCGAGCGTTGCTGGGATCATCAAGCGCGGCTTTAGAGTGATGGCGATTTACGTTGTGCTGGTTATTGCAGTGGGTTGGATCTTTATCCGTATGCCTACGGCTTTCTTACCAGATGAAGACCAAGGTATTTTGTTCACGCAAGCCATTTTGCCGACTAACTCAACTCAAGAAAGCACCTTAAAAGTATTGGAGAAAGTGTCTGATCACTTTATGGCTGAGGAGGGAGTGAGATCGGTGTTTAGCGTGGCGGGCTTCAGTTTTGCGGGTCAAGGGCAAAACATGGGTATCGCCTTCGTTGGTTTGAAGGATTGGTCTGAGCGTGAAGCGTCTGGTATGGATGTGAAGTCTATTGCTGGTCGCGCTATGGGTGTGTTCGGTCAGATGAAAGATGCCTTAGTATTTGCCTTCGTACCGCCTGCGGTAATCGAGTTGGGGACGGCGAACGGTTTCGACATGTACCTGCAGGATAAGAACGGCCAAGGCCACGAGAAGTTAGTGGCGGCACGTAATCAACTGCTTGGTATGGCGGCACAGAATCCAAATCTGGTGGGTGTGCGTCCAAACGGTCAAGAAGATGCGCCAATTTATCAATTACATGTAGATCACGCTAAGTTGAGCGCGTTAGGCATTGAAATCACTAATGTGAACAATGTGCTTGCAACGGCTTGGGGTGGTTCTTATGTGAATGACTTTATTGACCGCGGCCGCGTGAAGAAAGTATATGTGCAAGGTGATGCCCAGTATCGTATGCAACCGGGAGATTTAGATTCTTGGTACGTGCGCAATAACAAGGGTGACATGGTGCCATTCTCTGCGTTTGCCACTGGTGCATGGGAATACGGTTCTCCACGTTTAGAACGCTTTAACGGCTTACCATCGATGAACATTCAAGGTGCCACGGCTCCTGGTTTCAGTACCGGTGCAGCTATGACAATTATGGAAGACTTAGCCAAGCAGCTTCCTCCTGGTTTTGGTGTCGCGTGGAACGGTCTATCGTATGAAGAACGTCTATCGGGTAACCAAGCGCCAGCGCTGTATGCTCTGTCGATCTTAGTGGTCTTCTTAGTATTGGCAGCACTCTATGAAAGCTGGTCGGTACCCTTTGCAGTTGTGCTCGTGGTTCCGCTCGGGATCATCGGTGCCTTGATTGCAATGAATGGTCGCGGCTTGCCAAACGACGTGTTCTTCCAAGTGGGGCTGTTAACCACAGTAGGGTTAGCGACTAAGAACGCCATCTTGATTGTGGAATTCGCTAAAGAGTTCTATGAGAAAGGTTCAGGCTTAGTTGAGGCGACCTTACATGCGGTGCGTGTGCGTCTTCGCCCCATCTTAATGACGTCTCTAGCCTTTGGTCTGGGTGTTGTGCCGTTAGCTATCAGTACCGGTGTAGGCTCTGGTAGTCAAAACGCCATTGGTACAGGTGTACTCGGCGGTATGATGAGCTCGACTTTCCTAGGGATATTCTTCGTACCATTATTCTTCGTGATAGTGGAGCGTCTCTTCAGTAAGCGCGAGAAGAAAGGTAAAGAACAGAAGCCAAACTCAGCTGAATAAGCTCGATCGTTTCTAAACTTCTAAACTAAAGCCCTGCAATTGCAGGGCTTTTTGTTATTTTAATGCTGTTAGTTATAAAGATGGATAGGCACTGTGCGCGAGTTCTGGCATATTGCGCTGAGGCAGTTAAGAGGACGAAACATGGATGATGCTGCGTTGGAATTGCAAAAACTAGATGCACTCATTGCTAAAGGTAAGATGTACGTCATTTTGGTCTTTGGCGTATTTTTCTGGGGTATGCTGACGTCCCTCGTGGTCGCCTTAATACATTATTTTATCTCGGGCGATCCATTCTGGGCGGAACTGCAAAGAGCGCTCTATATTTATCCCATTGGCGGTATTTTATTTGGTTGGTTTGTGTGGGTGCAGATTAATCGTAAGCGAGATAAACTTCGCGCCCAATAGTATCAATAGTTCTGGTTAAGCTGAGTGTAGGAGTGACATGGTGTTTTCGTGGGGTAATCTTGCCACTAAGCAACTTATCGTGGGAATGGTATGCCATGGCATAGCGCTGGCATTTTTGGCCTATGGCGTTTATGCATTTTACTTGCAGGAGCTTGTACTACCAGAGTTAACTCGCTGTGTCGGTGCTGCAGTGTTATTTGTGGGCATGGGGCTAGCCCCTCAATTATTTTTTATGTCAGTGAGCCAGATAGTATCGCAAGCTGAGGACACGACATTAAAATCTACCCTACAGACCTATGTGTTTAATCTAGGTATTTTTTTGATGATCTGCAGTCTGTTAATGGAATGGCTATACGAGTAAAGTTATCGAATAAAGAAAGGGCGTCGACTTTATCATCGACGCCCTTTTTATTGCGGTTAAGGCGTGTAGTAAGTCGCGGCTCCCGGCCCAACGGGCAGACCAAAGCCAAATACCCACAGGAAGAAGAACGCTGTCCAACCCACGAAAAACACGAGCGAGTACGGCAGCATAGTGGCGATCAGCGTACCTATCCCTAGGTTTTTCTGGTAACGACAGGCAACCGCTAAGATCAAACCAAAGTAGCTCATCATAGGTGTGATTAAGTTAGTCACCGAATCCCCAATACGGTACGCCGCTTGAATCGTTTCGGGCGCATAACCAACCAGCATCAGCATAGGCACAAAAATAGGAGCGGTAATGGCCCACTGGGCCGAGGCACTGCCAAGCATCAAGTTGATAATGCCGCAGAGCATAATAAAGAACAAAAATACGATCGGGCCCGTCAAGCCAATGGATTGCAGAGCATCGGCACCTAACACCGCCAATACTGCACCTAAATTACTCCAGTTGAAGAAGGCGACAAACTGCGCGGCGAAAAAGACGAGGACGATATACATGCCCATAGTGCTCATGCTGTGGGACATGGCATTGATGACATCTTTATCATTTTTGATGCTGCCCACGACTTTGCCGTAAATAAAGCCAGGTATGGCAAAACAGATAAAGATAAAGGCGACTATGCCCTTGAGGAATGGCGAACCTGAGATGAGACCGGTTTCAGGATGGCGCAGCGGTGCGCCTTCTGGTACGACTGAAATCGCTAAAATAACCGCGAGCACTAACATAGATAACCCAGCCCATTTTAAGCCGCGTTTCTCAATAGCACTGATGCTCTCCATCGATTGCAGTACGGTTTCGTCTGCATCATCATCTTGGTATTGACCTAACTTAGGTTCGACGATTTTTTCTGTGACAAAGGCGCCAAGGAAAGTGATCACAAAGGTGGAGACAAACATGAAGTACCAGTTTACTTCTGGGCCGACGTTGTATTGAGGATCTATCATGCGCGCCGCAGCTTCGGTAATGCCCGATAGCAAGGGATCGACAGTACCAAGCAATAAGTTAGCGCTATAACCTCCTGAAACCCCGGCAAAAGCGGCAGCTAAACCTGCAAGTGGATGGCGGCCAAGGGAGTGGAAAATCATCGCCGCCATAGGGATAAGTACCACATAGCCAAGCTCGGCAGCGGTGTTGGACATTATGCCGGCAAATACTATGGTCACAGTGACTAATCGTTTAGAGGCGCCCATGACTAAAGCACGCATAGCCGCAGATAATAAGCCAGAGCGTTCGGCAATCCCGACGCCGAGTAGCGCCACGAGCACAGTGCCGAGCGGCGTAAAGCCAGTAAAGTTGGTCACTAGATGCGAGACTATCATCCGCAAACCTTCGGCGTTCATCAGGCTCACCACATGGATTAAACCGTCGGCACTGCGGCCGTGTGAGCCAATAGGTCTAGGATCGACTACGGTTAACCCAAAGTAGCCCGCAATACCTGAAATAATGATCACTGCAACACAGAACAGTGCGAATAAGGTGATTGGATGGGGCAGCAGATTGCCTAAGCGTTCAACAATATTGAGAAAACGTACAAACCAACCACTAGAGCTGATATCGCCCTGTTGTGGATTGGGTTCAGAAGCTTTTTTTGGGGGAATATCGCCGGAATTAAAACTCATCGTCCTTCCTTTATGTCGACCTTTACGCAGCGCAATATTTGGACCCTATAACAGACTCGAGACATTGCCGACGGCCGATTGTGGATGACGTGGCTGAGGGGATAACTCTAGGTGCAAGACTCGGAGTGAAAGCTAAGGTAAAAGTTAAAAAATTAGCGGCAAAGTATGATTGTTAAGTTTTAATTGAAACTTAAATGTTGCTATTGACTGCGTTGAGGCGAGGAGGGCTAAAATTAGGATAAAAAAATGGACTCTCGAGGAGTCCAGTATTCACGAGCAAAATTGGATGCTCTAATGTTGTGCCATATCACTATAGACGTTGTTTGCTGTATCGGAGCTGAATATCGATAAATTTATAGTTTAAATGCTGTTTTTTATGCAGATGATCACTTTTCATCGTTGAATATGGCCAGTTTCATTGATGATTGCTCGTTAGATGACATCGCCAGCTCTGACCAGCGAGTAATTTCATTGTCTTAATCAGCCTGCAGGTGAAATTTTCACTCATTTATGGTTAGCTGTATCCTATTAACAAGAATAAGAAACCTAAGGATGGAAGATGGAAAAATTGTTATTGGGATTAACGCTGATTTTTATCGTGACCTATCTTTGGTACGTCAGCCTAGTCAAAAAGCGCAATACAGCGCTTGAAGCCTTGTCGGGTATCGATGTACAGCTGACCAAGCGTGCCGACCTTGTGCCTAATATTCTAAAAATTGCTAAACGATTTATGGAGCATGAAAAGTCACTGCTCACTGAAATCACCGAATTACGCACTCAGCTCAGCAATAATTACAACAAGGCCGATCCGAGTGCCGTTAAAGAGCATTTAGTTCAGGCCGAGCGGTTGAACGACAAAATGAGTACCTTGATGGTGAATGTGGAGAACTATCCTGAGCTCAAGTCCGACAACACTATGTTGCAGGCGATGCAGACCTATAACGAGGTCGAAGCACATATCTCAGCTGCGAGGCGTTTTTACAACTCGGCAGTTTCCGAGCTTAATACTGCGGTAGAAATCTTCCCCGGCTCGATTATCGCTTCTATGGCGAGTATTAAAGTGATGCCATTCTATGAGGTGAGCGAAGCGGCAAAAGCGCCCGTAGATGCGGCCGAATACTTGTAAGCTTAGCTGTGCAGGGTGAGTTATTACCCTGCACAGCTATGACATCAATATGAATATCATCACTTTTATTTTAGGTAGCCCGATTCGGACTTATCGGGGGCCTGTTGGTTTGACTGCGGATTTGGACGAACTACCTCAACTCGAAGCCTATTACGAAGAACATATCGCTCCAATCAGTCGCAAATATGAAACTAAGCGTGTGGCTTGCCTTAAGGCGGCGCGTAAACGTTTGTATTTGAGTTTGATGATAGTGCTTGGGCTGAGCTTGCTCACCGTTATTGGCTACTACAGCGGTGGCGCTTATTTCCCGCCTTTGCCATTGCTTGCCTTAGTCGGATTAAGCTGGTGGAGCTTTGCTCCGACTCGTGAGTTTAAGCATTTGGTTCAAAATGATATTTATCCGCTGATGTTTAAATATTTCGGCGATGATTTTATTTATAGCCGCGAAATGCGCCTCGACATGAATCGACTCGTTGCGGCTAAAGTATTACCGCGATACGACAAAGTCAGCTTCGGTGACTATATACAAGGCTGCTATAAGGGCGTTGAGTTGGCGGTTAATGAGCTTACCCTGACCAAGAATGTGCAAGTCGAAGAGCTGGATGTCAGTACCAGCAGGCGCAGAACTGTGACCCGCACGGAAACCCAGTTTCGTGGCTTAGTGGTTGAGCTGAGTAGCCATAAAGCGTTTATGGGTCATACTGTGGTGCTGAGGGATCGCGGTGGTGTAGCAAATTTCCTGTCCGACAGCCATGCGGGACTGGTACGAGTCAAACTTGAAGATCCGCAATTTGAAAAAGAGTTCGACGTGTTTTCAACGGATCAAATCGAGTCACGTTATTTGCTCAATACGGCATTTATGGAGCGCTTACAGGAGCTTGCCAAACATTTCGATGGCAATATTCAATGTGCATTTTTTCGCAATAAATTGACTTTGTTCCTACCGAATCGCAGAACGCATTTTCAAATGCAGTCCATTTTTCATGGCGCAACCTTTTCAGTAGAATTTAGTCAGATAAACCGAGAAATGAAGCAACTCTTTGCTATTATTGAAGTACTTAAACTTAATCAGTACACGGGACTTTGATGTTGCTTACTCGCTCAGCGCTTGCTCGTACACTGACTTTTGCAGCCTTTTCATTGCCCTGCAGATTTGAGGCGCTAGGCCTGTGCTTATTATTGATATCGAGTTTGATAATAAATGCAAATGCTGAGGAGACGCGCGAAAAAGCTAAGCCGCGTATTGTGGCGCGGTACTCACAGAGCGGCATAGTGAGTAGTGAAGGTCTAGAAAAACTCAAAATTTATCAATACCAACAAGCTAATGGTGTCACCGTATTTACCGACAAAGCCCCCGCAAATAACCAATATCAAATTTTGTTATATGACTGTTTTGCCTGTCGTCCCGATTCGACCATAGACTGGAATGGTATTCGGCTATTTACCGCTAATTATGACGCCCTGATCTCCCATGCAGCCCATAAGCATCAACTTGATCCCGCCTTAATTCGCGCTGTGATCCACGCGGAATCAGCCTTTAATGCGCGTGCACTTTCGCGAACTGGTGCCATGGGATTAATGCAATTGATGCCAGAAACAGCAAAAGAGATGGGGGTGGCAAATGCATTTTTGCCCGAAGAGAATATCTTAGGTGGCAGTAAGTATTTGGCACAAATGCTAAAACAGTTCAATGGTGATGTCGCATTGGCCTGCGCGGCTTATAATGCGGGGCCGACTACCGTGGTTCAGTACAATGGCATTCCGCCTTATCCTGAAACCCAAGCCTATGTTGAGCGTGTGAAAATTTTATTGAAGCGTTACCGCGAGCAGAAGGACGTTTAGTTACCGCATTGATAAGCTGAAATGAAGTGGCGAAAATCCGGAGATCATCGCCGCCATTTGAGTCGAAGGTTACTCGCCGACTTCCCATTTTACAGTAATGTTACCGTCCACTTGTCCAAGTGTTTTACCCAAGTAATCCATTAATTCAGTTGCGATTTCGTCTAACTGCCAAGGTGGATTGATGATCCATAATCCTGCCGCAGTCATGCCAAATTCATCTGAATCGGGCTTAATGGCTTGTTCAATTCTCAGCTGACGTTTAATGCCACTGTTGGCGAGGCGCGATAACATACCTTCGGTCTGAGCGCGATTTACGACTGGATACCACAGGATAAACACACCCGTAGCAAAACGCTTGTGCGCTTTTATCAGGGTTTCGGCCACATCTTGGTAGTCGGTTTTCATCTCGTAGCTAGGATCTACTAGCACCAGAGCACGACGCTCTAATGGTGGTACTGCGGCGATAAGGCCTTTTAAGCCATCACCTTTGATCACTTTAACTTGTCTGTCTTCGCAGAAATAATCATCCAATAACACATAATCAGTGCTGTGCAGCTCGTGCAAGACCATGCGATCTTTAGGCCCTAGCTCCATGTCGATAATGGCGGGTGAACCTGGGTAGAAGTTTAGTTCGTCTGGATTTTCTTCATTAAAATGGCGCACGGCGGCGACATAGTCCTGCAGTGATTGTGGTAGGTCAGTTTTATCCCAAAGCTTAGCTACACCTTCGAGGTATTCACCTGTTTTCTGTGCAAATTCATCGCTTAAAGCATAACCACCCGCACCTGCGTGGGTATCGATATACACGAGTGGTTTGTCTTTTTTGTGCATCAGCTGCAAGGTTTGTAGCAAGATGGCGTGTTTCAACACATCGGCATAATTGCCAGCGTGATAACCATGGCGGTAACTTAACATGGGGGATCCTAGTAATTTGCAAACATAGCAAAGAGAGGCAAATGCCAGTCGCCAATTATACCTGCGATGCTTCTAGGCGTAAATTTAATGCCTCAGTTGGCGCTCTTTTTATTGGCAAACCAATGTGTGGGGGTTTGCATTTGAAAGGTTTTCAGCCAGAGATTCGCTGGTGCGGGTTTACCGAATAAATAACCTTGAAATTGTTCGCATCCTAGCGCAGTGAGTTGCAATAACTGGGCTTCGGTTTCGATACCTTCGGCAATGACGTTGAGTTTTAAGCTCTTGGCTAACAGGATGGCAGCGTTAACAATTTGGGTATGGCGTTCACTAATGCCCATTTGACTGACAAAGTAACGGTCGATTTTAATTGTGTCGGCACTGATATCAATGAGCTGGCTTAATGACGCATGGCCAGTGCCAAAATCGTCAATGGCGATAGAAACCCCCATGCGAGCTAAGGTGTTTAGGCGTCGGCCTGTTTCTTTATGGGTTGAAAATACAGAGGTTTCAGTAATTTCAATTTCCAACAATGGGATGAGTTCAGGATGATTCATATAGGTTTGGATTAACACTTTAAAGAAGCGATCCGACAGAATATCTTGCCCTGATAAATTAAAGGCTATCCTAACCAGAGGCACATTCTTAGGCCAAGAACGGATCAGTTGTAGTAATTGCCTGAAGACTTTTATCGCAAAAATCGCCTGCAATTGAGATGACTCTATGATGGGGATAAAAGTGTTCGGCATGATCATAGTGCCGTCTTCGTCAAACATTCTGGCTAGCGCTTCAAAGCTAGTAATGTGGCCATTGGCCATCACTTTAGGTTGCAGCCACATTTCAAGGCGGTTGTGTTTCAGCGCGTCACGGATTCTGGCTTTTTGCGATGAAGCTTCGAGAAGATTGTTAATCAAACCAATGTAATACACCATCACTGGGCTAGCTTGGGTGGTTTGTTTTATGGCAATTAAACATTGCTCCGCGGCTTGCTGCGGTGAGGCTTTATTACCTGAGCTGCAACCGACTCTGCACTCGAGATGATATTCAGTCTGTTGTTCTTGCTTAAGTTGTAGGTTTGTTGGAATACGCTCGCGTAATTGTAGCGCTAGGTTTTCAGGGGAGATAAGCGGCAGGCTAGTAAACTCGAGTGCAAACGATGCTCCTCTAAATCGGTATATTTTTGCGATATGACCAAAGCGATTTTTGAGTTCAATAGCAAAGGCTTTTAGGATGGCATCTCCGACGCTGATACCGAAAGCAGCATTAATTTGGCTAAGATTATCAATTTTGATTAAGGCTACGGTCATTTCCTGATGGATCAAGCTTGGCGCTGGGTTATACCAGTGATTTTCGTTGGGTAATCCCGTCACTAAATCATAGAAATGCGTGCTGATGTGGTGCTTTTTAAGTCTACTCAGCTCAATCGCATGGTTTGCCTGTTCTGTGACATCGTGGCAGTGAAACAACAAAGTATCATGGTGCTGTAATGAGGCTTTTTGCAGCAGATATTTAGTGCTGTTATTGTTCTTTAAATGGGTCGGAAACGACGCCGCCAGTAAATTCGTGCTGGTATCTTCGGTAAGTTCAAAAATGTCACATAGGCGAGTGCGGTTTAGTGTGACTTCTCCAGCGATTTCCCTCGCGGCATTATTCAGGTTGAGAATGACTCCATCCTCATTGCAGAAGAAAGAGGCTGTACCATTATTTTCAAAGATTTCAGCATATTGATCTAATGTATGTTGCAGTGCATTTTGATGCTGGATCATTTGCTGTGCATGGATTTTCTGGGTTTTTAGCAGGCGCATCGCCGACAACGGGATGCAGATATTAAAAAACATAAACAGCAAACCGTTTAGATAAGCGTGGGTCGCAGGTAGGCTGATATCAATATCGATAATGGGAGGCAGGTTTTGGTTACGCAGTAGCAGTAAAAAAGGCAATACGTTGAAACACATCATAATAAAAGCGACTTTTCTGCCAAACAGGAAAAGCGCCATCAAGGGCAAGGTATATAAGAAAGTAATACCTACCTGCGATAAGTTAAAGTCAGGGATAAACAACAGCATAGATAAACAGGCTGCAATAACCATCGCCAGCAGGCTGATAGAGCTGACGAGTAAATATTTGCGCGTAAACCATAAAGACAGGAATAGTACGGTTAAAAAACTGACCGTAATGCTGATAATGAAAGTGAGGTTTAACTCATACGCAATTAAAGAGCTATGCAGCACTATACTAGTGGTCAAGATGGCACCACTGAGCAGAATAATCCGCAATAAGCTGGTTTTTAATATCGTTTTGTCAGGATTTAAAAAATCTTGCTCCCTGATAAACAAAAAACCTTTTAGCCATTGAAGCAAAAAAAGTCCTTATCCCGTACGGAAGTCACGCAGGTTGGCTGGGGACGTAACATATAACATAAATCACTAAACTGTTATACAAATAGATTGCTGCCTTTATAAATCAGTATATTACAGTGTGATGCTTGTTTGAATTTTTAAGGGCGTACTGAGACAAATTGGCTAAGACAGTGATGAGCTTGGTGATGTGTTTTGCTTACTAGCATATTCATAAACGAGATTTTTAGGCATAATGGCCATCATTTTCGTTGGTTAGAAGACAGCCTGTGACCCCGATTTTTTTCAATCAGCAATACCCAACACTTGTGGATATTTGTGCACGTTGGCAACTCGTCTACGATGCGAATGCGACCTTCGAATTGCGTTTTGAATCAGATACTTTATCACTGCATAAACGCGATGAGCCTAAGCTCGATGGTATAGTGGTGGATTTTGTGACTGGCGCCGTCGCCCATAGACGTAAGTTCGGTGGCGGTCGCGGCCAATCTATCGCTAAAGCGGTGGGATTAAAGCAAGGGGTAACACCGAGTGTTGTCGATGGCACTGCGGGTTTAGGGCGTGATGCGTTTGTGCTCGCAAGCCTTGGTTGCACTGTAACTATGGTTGAACGTCATCCTGTGGTTGCCGCATTACTTGAAGATGGCTTACGCCGTGCTTATCAAGATGCTGAAATCGGTGATTGGATGCGTGAGCGGATGCGCCTATTTCATGGTTCTAGCCTAGAAGCACTATCGAAATTGGCACAAGAGGTGGATGTGGTTTACCTCGATCCTATGTACCCCCACCGTGATAAATCGGCCCTTGTTAAAAAAGAAATGCGTGTATTCCAATCCTTAGTCGGTGCCGATTTAGATGCCGATGGCTTACTCGCCCCAGCTTTAGCCTTAGCAACTAAACGTGTCGTCGTTAAGCGCCCTGACTATGCCGAAGATTTGGACGGGGTTAAGCCTAATACGGTTATTGAAACCAAGAAAAACCGTTTCGATGTCTATGTAAAAGCTGCGATGAAATAGCGAAGATTTTTCTCATCGCGAACATTGTATGCTTTCAGTGACAACGGCTTAGCTCATGTCGATATTTCAGTTTTATGGGCTATTTTCTTTTTTATACCCACTTGTGATTTTTTATATGAAACTCATTCCTCTGCTAAAACAGCCGCGTATTCACTGACTATTCTAATGTAAAACTTCTCATAACATTATGTTTCGTATTAATAATTTTGTTTATAAAGAGGATTTGCAATGCAGAAAAAGCATTGGTCAAAAGTTCAGTTATTGCACGAGGTGGTCACCAATCCCAATATTATAGTCAAAGGCCAACATAGCTATTACAGTGATTGCTGGGATGCTGGCTTTGAGGGATCAGCAGTGAGATATCTTCATGGTGATGAAGTGAGCCGTGAGTGGGAGCCTAAGTGGCCTATCGATAAACTTTATATCGGGAACTATGTGTGTATCGCCGCCGAAGTTGTGATCTTAATGGGCGGAAATCATACGCATAGAGCGGATTGGTTTTGTTTATATCCCTTTATGGATTTCATCGAGGAGGCCTATGTAGGTAAAGGCGATACTCATATTGGTGATGGGGCTTGGTTAGGCATGAGATGTATGTTGATGCCAGGGGTGACGATAGGTGAAGGTGCGGTTGTTGCCGCAAATAGTGTTGTCACCCAAAATATCGAACCCTACAGTATTGTGGCGGGATCACCCGCGAAATTAATCAAGTATCGGTTTGATAAAGACGTTATTACTGAGTTACTGGCGTTAAAAATCTACGATTGGCCTGCCGAAAAGTTTGAAAGCTTAAAGCGGTATTTGTGTTCGGCGGATTTTGACGCGCTCAGCAAAGCGATCACTCGCTATGACCAATCCGTACATCAAAGCAAATAACCGTTAGTCCCAAAGTGAAAGGTCGCGCTCAGTCGAGGCCTTTTACTTATCCTGCCTTAAATCTGCTTTTGGGCGCTTTCGCTAAGTCGACCAGTTCTTCGATGATCACCCGTAGCTTGGGTTGGAGGTAAGGGGTTTTAAGCCAAATCAGGTGGATAGGTGTGTCGTCACTGGCGAGTTCGTCCAGTACCGAGATAAGTTCACCAGTTTTAAGATAGTCCTCAACCAACCATATTGGCACTTGCGCTAAACCCACTCCCGCCAGTGTGGCCGCTAAAATGGCTTCGCAATCAGCTATTTCGTGGCGTACTGGAATGTCATAGGCCTCAGTGACCCCATCCTCATTTTTAAGTAACCAGCGATGTTGCTGCCCAAGCGGCCAGCCGACAATGCATTGGTGCTGGCTGAGATCTTCTTTGTCTTGTGGCGTACCAAGTCGAGCGAAATAGGCGGGAGATGCGCAGATCACTCGGCGTTGTTCCCCTAATCTGCGGGCGACTAAATCCACAGTGTCGCCGAGTTGTCCGACACGCACCGCCAAATCAATGCCATCATTGAACAGGTCAGTCGCTCTATCGTTAAAGGTAATAGATAACTCGAGCTTGGGATATTTTTGCGATAGCGATAATAGGGTTGGCAGTATATATCGCCGCCCAAACGTCACAGGTAAATCTACTCGCACTCGACCTGAGGAATTTGCTGTTCGCTGCCGAGTCGGCTCTGTGCATTGTCTAGGATTGCCATGGCATTTTGGCAATCTGTGAGGTATGAATCGCCATCATTGGTTAAGCTCACACGCCTTGTGGTGCGGTGCAGCAGCTTAGTGCCTAAGCGGGTTTCTAATCGCACTATGCTTTTACTGAGTGCCGAACCAGTCATGCCTAACGCCTGCGCCGCTAAGGTAAAACTGCCGAGCTGGGCAACTGTGACGAAATGGCGTATCTCAACAAATTGATTATTTATCACGGCAATTAATTCCTTATAGGACTTAGTGAAGGTCATTTTAGTGACTTAATCATGGCAAGTGAATCGCGTAAGCAACTACCACAGTATGAAAATGAGCGTTAACGTACAAGCGAACGTCATTTTGTAATTGATTAAAAAGGTTTTTCTATACAATCAACCTTAACCTCCTATTGAGTGAGCTAACTATGAAATCGTCGAATAATCTGCAAGGTAAAGTGGCTTTTGTACAAGGTGGTAGTCGTGGTATCGGTGCCGCCATTGTTAAACGTTTAGCGAGTGACGGCGCAGCGGTTGCCTTTACCTATGTTTCATCTGAGGCGCAGTCGCAATTGCTAGTTGACGAAGTTATCACCCATGGTGGTCAAGTCATTGCCATTAAGGCCGACAGCACAGAGCCGGAGGCGATTCGTCGTGCCATCCGCGAGACCAAAGCGCATTTCGGTGGCTTAGATATAGTGGTCAATAATGCGGGCACGTTGATTTGGGATAGCATCGAGAACCTGACGTTAGAGGACTGGGAGCGAACTGTTAACACTAACGTGCGCAGTGTGTTTGTGGCGAGCCAAGAAGCGGCGCTGCACATGAATGACGGCGGCCGCATCATCAATATCGGTAGCACCAACGCTGAACGTATTCCGTTTGTAGGTGGTGCGATTTACGGCATGAGTAAATCGGCATTAGTCGGTTTAGCCAAAGGACTCGCGCGGGATTTAGGCCCACGAGCTATTACAGTGAACAACATTCAGCCAGGCCCTGTGGATACTGATATGAACCCTGATAACGGTGATTCATCTGAGCCCGTTAAGGCGATGGGCGCCCTAGGGCGTTTTGGTAAAGCCGAAGAGATCGCAAGCTTTGTTGCCTTTATCGCGGGCCCAGAAGCGGGCTATATCACTGGTGCGAGTTTGATGATTGATGGTGGGTTTTCTGCATAAGCTTTGTCTGTATTTATCTTTTCGGCAAAAAGTTTGATTCCAGTCATTAATAAGCCTGCACAAGAGTCACTCTGGCGGGCTTTGCTTAAGTTGTGGCTATTTATGCAGAATCAATATGTTAGAGCATAAAAACTCCTTGAGTATGATGGTAAGAACTTAGGTCGTTGTTACTCAAATTATCCGTCAGCAAAGCGTGGTTTTATTGAAATGGTGGACTATGGCTTGACTCAGGCAAGGCAAAATAATTTGCTTGTTGATGAACTATTGTTACAATCCGCCGGTCTTATCTTCAGCTATCTGTTGAAAGACACTCATTTTTTATCTTTATTATCAAAGAATAAGACGAAGGGAAATCCAAATATCTAAGTTATCGACTAAGCAAACAGGCAACCTATGGGGCGTGATGGTGTTTACCATTCTGACCTTGTTCTGTTTGACTCAAAATAGTGGAATACTTAACTTGTTGCTCAAGGAGTCGAGCGCGCAAGCGATGTCGGCTACGTCTTTTTCTGGTGCTAGTTTTAGCGCCAACTCAGTTTTAAACTCAAGTTCAGCTTTAAACAGCAGCTCAGCTTCAAACAATATGGCTAGCCACGCCGATGCTCAAGCGGCGGGTACTGAGCTGGTCAAAAGTGAACCTAAAAAATGTGAATTGTCTGAGAAATCGATCCGAACCTGTATCGACACTCCGAGTACCATCCCATTTCTTATCCTGCTGTTCCTACTGCCGTTACTTCCCCGCGCCTCCCGCGTGATAACACTGTTACCCATACAAGGTTATCAAGCTAAACCTAGGCGAATACATCTCACACATTGTCGCTTTCAAGAATAAAAACTTATTTATCAATTTGATAGGTGGGTTTGTTTAGGCATGCTTTCTCTCAGTCAATATTTGACTTTTCTCGCCAGTTTGCCGGTAGAAAAGAAAGTTAAGCGGCTGCAGAACATCCGATTTTACACATCACACCTCCCTATCTGACTGCTTGAACTTAAGCCTGCTATCACGCTGATGTTTCTTAAGCCATAACGATATTGGTAACCAGAACATAGCGTTAGCCAATATTTATATGGCCTAGAAGCAAGGTAAGCATGCACGCAGCAGCACAGAGTCTTGTTTAACTTAGTTTGGTCTAACAGCGCTTAAGTATTGCAATGGCAAATGCTGACGATATATCGAAGAGATTAATATGCAATTGAATAACAAACAGTTAATGCATATTTTGGGGGACAAAATGAGTACATTAAAATCCATGTTAACCAGATTCTGGATACTCGCCTTGATAGTGACGAGTCCGTCGCTAATGGCCGCATCGACGGGGTGGTTGGTTAATGATAATCACCCTCCAGCCAAAGTACGTTTTATGCTAACGGGGGAGGTTGATCCTGCAACGAATACTTTGCCCGCTGTGCTTGAAGTACAACTTGAGGGCGATTGGAAAACCTATTGGCGTAGTCCTGGGGAAGGCGGTATCGCGCCGACGATAAAATGGGATGGCTCACACAATCTACAGCAAGTGGATTGGAGATGGCCTGCGCCAGAGGAATTCTTATTATTGGGATTACAAACCTTTGGTTATAAAGGTAATACCACCTTCCCATTAACCCTAAAAGTCGATGATATCGCTGCTCCAACTCAGCTGCGCGGCAAAGTGACCTTGTCGACCTGTACCACCATCTGTGTACTGACGGATTATCAGATTAGTCTCGACTTCACGCCTAATGCGCTGCAAGCGGATACCGATGCTATGTTGGCTTACAACAAGGCCGTGTCGCTTGTGCCACAAAAAGTGTTGACCCAAGAGGGCCAAAATCCTGCCATGACAATGGGTTGGGATGCCGCCAAAGGTCAACTTGAAGTCAGACTCAATGATGCCAATTGGCAGCAACCCACAGTGATTATCGATGGCGAGCCAGATACCACATTTAAGCTAGTGAGCTTAAAACCGAGTGAAAGCGATGTTAACGGCAAGCAATTGGTCGGTATTTTTAGCGGTAAAAGTTGGCTGGGTGAGCCCGAAGTCTTAGGTAAATCGCTGAACATGACTGTCGCCGATAGCGAGCGGGCGTTGGAATACAGCGCCGAGGTTAAGCCTGTGGTAATTACCCAAGAAAGCACCTCGATATTTGGCATGATTTTGTTAGCGCTTATCGGTGGTTTGATCTTAAACGTCATGCCCTGCGTGTTACCAGTGCTTGGCATGAAGCTCAGTTCAGTGGTGGCCGCGCCAGATCTTAAGCGCAATCAAATCCGCCAACAGTTCATCGCATCAGCGCTGGGGATATTGGCCTCATTCTGGTTACTCGCTGGCTTTATCTTAATGCTTAAGCTTACAGGGCAGGCGATTGGTTGGGGCGTGCAGTTCCAAAACCCTTGGTTTATCGGCTTTATGGCGCTGGTGACCACAGTTTTTGCATTCAATATGTTAGGTGTATTTGAGATTAACTTACCCTCTAACGTGCAAACCAAGTTAGCGACGACGGGCGGCAATAATAACAGCGGGCACTTTTTACAGGGCATGTTTGCGACGCTACTGGCGACACCGTGCAGTGCACCATTTTTGGGTACTGCGGTCGCCTTCGCCTTGGGCGCCGATGTACTGAGCTTGTTTGCCATCTTCACTGCGTTGGCCGTGGGTATGGCGTTCCCTTGGTTGATTGTGGCGGCATTTCCGCAAGTGGCGGGTTATTTCCCTAAACCCGGTCGCTGGATGAACACAGTCAAAGTGTTTTTCTCCGGCATGTTGCTCCTCACCAGTTTGTGGCTGATTAGCCTGTTGGCTAGCTTTATTGATGTGTTCTACCTCTGGCCATTAGCTGGTGTCATTACACTGATATTTATGGTGTTTATGGCTAAAAAATATGGCGCGATTGCCATTGTGAGCTGCTTAGGTATCGGCATTTTACTGTCGGCGGTTATTGCATTTATGACGGCGAACCAGTGGGCTAAACCTTTACCTGCGGATCTTGCTTGGACGCCATTGGATCAAGCATTGATTAATCAGCAGGTCGCCCAGGGCAAGACAGTATTTGTCGATGTCACTGCCGATTGGTGCATTACCTGTAAGGCCAATAAAGTTGGCGTGATCCTGCAAGACCCTGTTTATAGCCTGTTGCAACAGCCGCATATTTTGCCGATGAAGGGCGATTGGACTACGCCTTCTGAGCCCATTACTCACTACCTGCAAAGCCATCATCGTTTTGGGGTGCCATTCAACGTGGTTTACGGCCCGGGTGCACCGCAGGGGATTGAGCTGCCGGAAATTCTATCGACTGACCTTGTGCTCGCTGCGATTGAGCAGGCCTCAGCGTCCCTTGAAAAGTCATCAGTAGCGGCAGAGAAATAACGCTAACGAACAGCCATTCACTCGGACATGTCATTCGGCAATATCACTGGCGAGTCTCATTCAATAGCGAGTCGAGTGGCACTCAACAAATACTCAGGTCAGGGATAACTCTGACTTAAGACAATGGAAATCGATTATGAAACAGACAATTGAAGCACAAAACATCACTGAATCAATGCAGAATACTCAAGTCATCGGAGGCACTAAGATGTCGAAATTTAGCTCTTTATTCAAACATCGCAAGTTGCAGATGTTTGCTGTCTCGGGTGTCGCCATGACAATGCTGGTGGTTTCCTTGCCTTCGGTGAGCACCATGGCCTATGCCAAGGACAGCAGTTTATCGGCTGCCCAGCAGCAAGAGGTCCGAGCGATTCTTAAAGATGCCTTGATCAATGATCCTGACCTAATGAGAGAAGCAATTATTGCGTGGCAAGCAAGGGAGCAAGAGGGTGCCAATACAGCCATGCAAACGAGCCTAGTAACCCATCATAAAGCCATGTATGAGACCAAAAGCGATCCGTGGAAGGGCTCTGCGACACCTGAGATTGAGATGGTGTACTTCACCGATTTTAACTGCCCATACTGCAAGAAAATCGAGCCTTCGCTGAACCAGCTGATTGAAGAATTTCCGCAGTTAAAAATCATAGTCAAAATGGTGCCGCTGCAGGGCGAAGGCTCTAAAATGGCGGTCGATTTTGCCCAAACGGTTTGGTTAAACGAGCCTGAAAAGTATCTCAAGGTGAAGGATATGTTGATGTCGAGTCCGCGTGGGCTCGATGCCGCCGCCATCGCTAAGGTCGCTAAACTGACGGCAACCGAGCGTTGGGTTGGCAACACAGATGAGCGCGTGGCTAAAATGGTAGATGACAATGTTAATTTAATGAATGAGTTAGGTATAGGTGGCACTCCAAGTATGATAGTGGCCGATACGCTTATTCCCGGATTAGTGCCTTACGAAGTGTTAAAAGAGCAGCTTGAAGCCGCGATTGCCGCTAAAGATAAGACGCAGAAGAGCAGTTAAGATGCCGCCAAAGGAAACTGAAAATATGAGCGCCGAACAGGTTTCGATATCTTTACCTAAACGCATATTGGGCTGGATTAAGCAGCTGGCACTTTGGCTGCTCATTGCTCTTATCGTGACCAGCGTGATGGACATCTGGCGCGGCAAAGATATCCCGCGGGATAATTTGCCGCAGCTCCAAGGGACGACGTTGGCAGGGGAAGCGCTTGATATTGCCACGTTAAGTCAAGATCAGGCGGTATTAGTGTACTTCTGGGGCACTTGGTGCCCTGTGTGTAATTTTGTCAGCCCGGCAGTCAATCAAATGTCGGCCTATTACCCCGTGGTGACGGTTGCCATGAATTCGGGGGAGGATGAGAAACTGAGAAAATATCTTCAGCATCAAGGCTATGGCTTTGACACTATTAATGATAGTGACAGCAAGATTGCCCGTGATTGGTCATTGCAGGCGACGCCAACCATTATGATCTTTAAAGAGGGTGATCTAAAACACTATACGACAGGCTTTACTAGCCTACCCGGTATGTGGTGGCGAATGATGTTCACTTAGAAGTGATGCTTCAGGGGCTGTTTTAGGAGAGAAAAAAAGCGCTAATCTTGGTTAGCGCTTTTGTATTATCAACTTATTTCAGGACTAGAGAACTAGCTGAAAGCTTAGGATTTACTTCACTAAAGTGAGCAGTGGTGCCTGACTCACAACTTGGAAGTCGAGCGCCATAGTCACACTGAGCGCCGTAATAGTGATGATTGAAAAACCAAACACTTGGCGAGCCCAGCGTTGCATGTCGACGCCGTGGCGATAACCTTTTAGTGCCATGGCAAGCCACCACAGGCTAGTGGCACAGGTGACTGCCATAAAGGCGATACCTGTGTAACCCGCGAGTGGTAACAGCGCACTGACTAAGGCGAACACAGCAATATAAAGCACGATATGCAGTTTTGCCTTGGTCATGCCTTCTGCAACCGGCAGTACTGGAATATTGGCTGCCGCATAGTCATTAAAACGGAAAATCGCGATGGCATAGGAATGCGGCATCTGCCATAGACTGAACATCAACAGCAAAATAGCTGCGCCCATGTCCATTTGCCCTGTCACACTGCAATAGCCAACCACGGGCGGTACTGCGCCCGAGAAGCTGCCAACTAAAGTGCCATACACTGAGTTACGTTTCATGTAGAGGCTATAAACCCCCACATAAACGATGTAACCAATAACGGCAAATAGCAGGGCTAATGCATTGGTAAACAAGGCTAAGATGCTAAAGCCCAACACGCCTAAGGCGAGTCCAAACGCGAGTACGTTACCCACGGCAATTTCGCCCGTGACGGTCACGCGTTTGCAGGTTCGCTGCATCTTGGCGTCGATATCACGGTCAATACAGTTATTGACAGCGCAGCCCGAGGCTACAACTAAGGACAATCCCACTAAGCTCGCCAGCATCAAGACCAAATTTACGTCGCCTTTGGCGGCTAATAAAAAACCGCCAGCAACGGAAATCAGATTCCCGAAAATGATGCCAGGCTTAGTAACCTGCACATACCCTTTGAAGCGTGCTTTCCATTGCGGTGACATAAATCTGTCTTGTGTTTGCATAGACTGTTTCTCGTTACATCATCAAAGCGTTGGCTTCGAGTATGATCCACACCGACAAGCCGACGACCATGACAATAATCAGGGCGGTAAACAGGAAGGAGAAGGTGTTCACTTTGCCTTCTTTCGAGAAATCTAAGTGCAAGAAGTACTTAAGATGTACCACTATCTGCACTATCGCCATCACTAGCACTAAGCTAAGGGTGGTCGCTTTCTCGAAGTGATGGGTCATTACCGCCCAAAATGGAATGGCAGTTAATACCACTGACAGCACAAAGCCCATTAGATATGACTTAATGCTCGCGGCCAGATCGTCAGTGCCATGGCTAGGCTTATCAGTATGACTATGTGCGCTCATTACAGTGCTCCCAATAAATACACGACCGTGAATACACAAATCCACACTATGTCGAGGAAATGCCAGAACAGGCTTAAGCAGCTCAGGCGGGTGATGCTGCGATGACCTAAACCGGTTTTCGCCACTTCAATCATCATGATCGCCATCCAAATCAGACCTGCGGTCACGTGCAAGCCGTGCATACCTACCAGAGTGAAGAAGGACGACAGGAAAGCGCTGCGCTGTGGGCCATTGCCATGTTCAATCAGGTGATGGAACTCATAGACTTCCATCCCGATAAACACACAACCGAGGGCGAAGGTGACGAGTAACCAAGCCAAGGTCGCGGCTTTGTTATGGCGCTTAGCAAAAATCAGCGCCATGCCATAGGTAATACTACTGACGAGCAGGGCGGCAGTTTCGATCAGCACAAAGTCCAATTCGAAAATGTCTTTACCCGAAACGCCACCGTCCGTGTTCATGTAGAGCACTGCATATGTTGCGAAAACCGAGGCAAACAAAATGCAGTCGGTCATCAGGTAAATCCAAAAACCAAACAGGGTGTTGCCACTCGTATCATGGTGTTCGTGATGATCTTCTGCGTGAGCTACTTCTAAATCTGCTGGGATTGCAATACTCATATCAGCCCCTTACTACATTGTTTAAGTGGGCATTTTCAATGCGAGCCACTTCATCGGGTTGCACGTAATAGTCGACGTCATTGTTATAGGCACGGAATAAGAACACGATAAACGCGCCCACTAAGCCCACAATGGCTAACCAGAGAATGTGCCAAATAGCGGCAAAACCCGCGGCAGTGATCCCCAGCGCCATTAAGATACCGCTTGAGGTATTTTTCGGCATATGGATTGGCTGATAGTGTTTGAGGCCTTGATAAGCCACGCCTTTTTCTTTCGCATCGGTAAAGGCATCGATATCAGCAACCTGTGGCAGCTTAGCGAAGTTATAGAACTGTGGTGGTGAAGCGGTTGACCACTCTAACGTATGGCCATTCCATGGATCGCCCGTAGTATCGCGGTTTTGGTCGCGGTCACGGATACTCACATACAGTTGAATAAACTGCAGAATGATACCGACCATGATGATGCAAGCGCCCACAGCGGCTAAGTAGATCCACACGTTCCACGCTGGGTTATCCGTATGGCTAATTCTGCGCGTCATACCCATAAAGCCTAATACGTACAGCGGCATAAAGGCCACGTAGAAACCGATTTGCCAGCACCAGAATGACGCTTTACCTAAACGCTCATTCAAGTGGAAACCTGTCGCTTTCGGGAACCAGTAAGCAAAGCCTGCTAAGTAACCAAATACCGCACCACCAATAATAGTGTTATGGAAATGCGCGATTAAAAACAAACTGTTATGTAGAACGTAATCGGCTCCTGGTAAGGCTAATAGCACACCTGTCATACCGCCTATGGTGAAAGTCACCATAAAGCCTAGCGTCCACAACACAGGTACCGTTAACCGTAGGCGGCCACGGTAGATAGTGAACAACCAGTTAAACAGTTTCACCCCGGTTGGAACCGCAATCACCATAGTCATCACCCCGAAGAAGGCGTTGACGTTGGCACTTGAGCCCATAGTGAAGAAGTGGTGTAACCAAACGATGAAACCTAAAATTGAAATCGCACCGCTCGCCCACACCATAGAGGTGTAACCGAACAAACGCTTAGCCGTAAAGGTTGAGATCACCTCGGAGAAAATACCAAAAGCAGGCAAAATCAGGATGTAAACTTCAGGATGTCCCCACGCCCAAAATAGGTTGATATACATCATGGCGTTACCGCCACCGTCATTGGTGAAAAAGTGGAAATCCATGTAACGGTCGAGCGTTAACATAGCTAACACGGCGGTTAAGATTGGGAATGACGCGACGATCAAAATGTTCGCCCAAGTACAAGTCCAAGTGAAGATTGGCATTTGCATCAGCTTCATGCCGGGGGCGCGCATCTTCAGTACGGTGGCGATAAAGTTCACCCCGGTTAAGGTTGTCCCTATGCCTGAAATTTGCAGTGCCCAGATATAGTAATCGACTCCAACCCCCGGACTGTAAGCCAGTTCTGATAGGGGGGGATACGCCACCCAACCTGTTTTAGCAAATTCACCTAAACCCAATGAAATATTGATCAGCACAGCGCCAGAGGCGGTCAGCCAGAAACTGAGGTTATTCAAGAAGGGGAAGGCAACGTCGCGGGCGCCAATCTGCAGCGGCACCACTAAGTTCATTAGACCTATCATAAATGGCATCGCCATAAAGATAATCATGATCACGCCGTGGGCGGTGAAGATCTGGTCGTAATGTTCTGGCGGCAGATAACCTGCTGCGCCGTTGGTGGCGAGTGCTTGCTGGGTACGCATCATAATGGCATCGGAGAAGCCACGAATGAGCATCACTAAAGCCAACACTATGTACATGATACCGAGGCGTTTATGGTCAACTGAGGTTAACCAATTATTCCAGAGTACGCTCCATTTTTTGTGTTTAGTGATCAAGGCTGCGATATACAAACCTACCACTGCGACGACCGCTAGGGTCACCATGATGATGGGCTCGTGATACGGAATCGCATCTAAGCTTAATTTACCGAGAAATGACATGATTACTCCGCCTCCACTTTGTGAGTGGATGAGTGCTCTAATGATGAAGGTTCTGTGGATGAGTCTTGTGTTAATGACGGTACAGAAGGTGCTGAGCTATCCATGTCGGCCATGTTCTGTGTATTTTCCATCGCGTGCTCGCCTGCCATATGTGCCATGTCGTGCATACCTTTCATGTCTGCCATGTCAGATGTGTGCTCAGTGCCCATGTGTTCCATGCCTGCGTGCATGTCCATTCCTTCGTGACCTTTCATGCCCTCATGTGAGTCCATGTGCATGTATTGCATCACGATTTGGTCAAACATCCCTTTGCTCACTGAGCCAAAGTATTCAACTGGATTGTATTCACTCGGTTTAGCCAGTGTGGCATAGGCCGCTGAGTCCAATGTCTTGCCCTGTTGTTTTAACTTGGCAACCCATGCCTCGAAGTCAGCAGGTGTTTGAGTGGCAATCGCTTTAAACTTCATGCCCGCAAATCCGGCACCGCTGTAGTTAGCCGAGATACCGTCGAAGGTGCCGGGCTCGTTAGCGATCAAATGCAGCTTAGTGGTCATGCCCGCCATAGAATAAATCTGGCTGCCTAACTGAGGGATGAAGAAGGAGTTCATTGCAGTGTCAGAGGTGATCTTAAAGTTCACCGGCACATTGGCTGGGAACGCCAACTCATTGACCGATGCCACGCCTTGTTCTGGATAAATGAATAACCATTTCCAGTCCAGCGACACTACTTCAACCGTGACGGGTTTCGCTTCGTGTTCTAAAGGCTTGTATGGATCAAGATCATGGGTCGAACCCCAAGTGATCACACCGAGCACTATCACGATCACAATCGGCACTATCCACACTACGGTTTCAATCGCCGTTGAGTGTGCCCATTTAGGCGCATAGATTTCCTGATCACGGCCATCGCGGTATTTCCACGCGAAGTACAATGTCATGGCAATCACAGGGATAACGACAATGAGCATGAGTAGGGTGGCGACGATAATCAGGTGTTTTTCATCGATACCGATTTGGCCCTTAGGGTCCAACACACCGCCATCACAACCCGCGAGCATGAGTGCTACTGCCGCGATTGCTGCTTTACTTAATTTTCGAATTAACAAAGGAAGATTCCTCTAACCCTAAGGTTTACAACTCTGCCAAGCGTTAACCGGCAGTCGCACTAAGCGGCGTTATCTGAGCGCAAATCCTGAAACCCAAGAGGCATGACACAACAATGTGCCGCCATCCCGAGGCAAATCTAAGATCAGCTTTCAGTGCTTAATGCTTAATTTGAATTTAAAAACAGAGGGTTAAAATGGCGGAGCGCGACAACCGTGGGCGGTATGTTCGAGGGATTTTAGCCTTGGGGGTGCTAAAAAAAGTGAAGCGTTAGTTAAATCGAGATGATTGAAAAATTTGAAGCAGCAGTCGATTAAATGCCATAACTGCAGAATAACGAGGGGATTGAGTAATAACAGGCTGAGCAAACTAGCGCCGATAAACTCGGCTAAAAAGCCATTGCTGAGGCTGATTAATTCACTAATATCGATACAACCGCCGATCAACACGGATAAAACGTCAGCAATAGGCAGCACAAACAATAACCCGAAAAACAGGGCTAGATTTGTCATGCTAAAGGTTGAAAGCCGAATAGTTAGGTTCAATCTTTCAGCAATGAATTGGCTAAGAGCTAATTTCAATTAATGAGTCCGGCTGAACGGGAAAAGGAGTCAGTTGGCAGAACAAAAAATATTCAGCATGTAACTTTTTTATGCGGCAGGAGGATACCAAGAAGCGGCTATTGAATGAAAGCGGATCCCCGTAGTAAAAGGGCTTAAGTATTAAAAAAACCTTAATTAAAACCAAGTTAGAACGTTAATTTTACAAAATTAACAGTATTTAAACTGATTTTGTTCTCATAAAATAAAAAATTGTGAAGCCTATCATTTATTCATTTTGACTAAAGTTGATTTGCTCGTGGCGTCATTGAGTTGATTACAGCCCCTATAAACATGTTAGCTTTACCCGCAAAAAGACTAAGCTTAACTTCTATGGCGGGGCTAATGTTGCCGATAGTTGTCTTGATGGGTTAGCTTGTTTGTCGCAAGATTGGGCTCGCCAAGTTTGGCTGTGTGATTAAGTGCATTTGAGATCGGCATCTCAAATAAAAACATCACGTTAAATGAGTGATTGTGTCAGTCATTTACGCTATTTACATTAGATAAACCGATTATTAAACTGTGAACTTATCTCGCCCCTGATATGTGCTTGAGATTGAGCCTGTGAGTAGGGCATGATGCTTCTCAATTCTTGAAGTGCGTCATCATGAAGGACTACACATAAAGTCATTTATCCCATACCTTAAGGTAAACATTTTCATCGCCTTAGCTTACGTTATTGTAGGTGAAATTGGTTTGATGATTGCTTTGCCGCCTGGATATTCTGCTGCAATTTGGCCTGCCGCAGGTATTGCCATTGCCGCTTGTGTTTTATGGAAGGAATATGCGCCTTGGATTGGCGTGTTCATTGGTTCTTTGTTGATTAATCTCAACATCAGCGGACATATCCATTGGGGGTGGTTGCCCTTTGCGATTTCAATTGGCTCATCTATACAGGCAGTGCTTTCTGCCTATGTTCTTGGGCGAGTCGATCATTTATTCACCCTAGATAATCCTAACGCCGTCATTAAATCCTGCTTGAGTTTAGCTTTAACTTGTACAGTAGCGACTGTTTTTGGCAATTTCTCCTTAGTGATTAACGGTACGATTCCACAGTCCGATTTACTGGGTAGTTTAATAAATTGGTGGACTGGGGATTTGCTCGGTGCCGTGATTTTTATCCCTCTGACTATGTTGCTATTTGATAAGCGAGTTATTTGGCGTTCTCGCCGCATTCAGACGGGTGTGCCTCTGCTGGTGGGCTTTTTATTTTGCGTGGGGATTTATTACTACTCAGATATGAATCAGCGCCAACAGTTACAGGATAAGTTTCTGGTTCAATCTAATGCGATTATTAGCAATATTGAAAGTTTTCAAGATGCGAACCTCCAACAAATTGTTGCCTTAGCAAGCTTGTTCGATAATAGCGAGCAGGTTTCTGAAGATGAGTTTGTACAGTTTGGCAAACGCAATATGTTGATGAAGGATGGCTTTAGAGCTTGGTCTTGGTCACCGCTTGTGGCGGCAGCCGATCAGCAAAGTTTTGAGGCATCCATTCGTTCTGTGGTTGGTGGTTCCTACAAAGTGACTCGTCCCGAAGGCTGGCAGGCGAATACTGATGGTTGGCTAGTCCCTGTGATGTATATTCAGCCGCAGATAGGTAACGAAGCGGCCTTGGGATTAGATCTCAATAGTGAGCCGACGCGAGCCGCAGCCATCGCAAAAGTGCGTGCGACGTTAGCACCCGTGATGACGGCCAAGATTCAATTAGCACAAGATCCCAATGGTCCTGGTGGTACTTTACTCATTGCTCCTGCTTTTGACCGATTGGGTAAGATCTCAGGGTTCTGTTCAGCCGTAATTGATTTGCAAGGCATTATTGATGATGTTGATAGTGTAAAAGGGTTGCAGTGGCAACTGACAGATATGAGTGCGGGCGGTACCTTACTTTATAGCAATACTCGAAAATCGTTCCCCGAATTTAGCAGCAAGCTCTTCAGCGATAAAACTGGGCAGTATTTTCAGGCAAACCTGATGTTAGCGGATCGTCATTGGCATATAGTGATTTATCAATCCTATGCGGTGCTGATGGGCGATACTTTTAGCTTATCGCTACTGATGCTGCTGCTCGCCTTTATCACTTGTGCGGTCGTGGGCGGCATGACACTGGTTTCCTCCGGCGAGCGCCAACGTATTGCCGAAAAAGTGACAGAAAAAACCATGGCATTGTCGAAGGAAATTGCCCGCCGTCAGGCTTTTCAAGCTACCTTGGTTGAAAGTGAGCAAAAATATCGAAACCTATTTGATAAGGCCCCTGTGGGGCATGTGCTTAAACGTTTAGATGATGGTCAATTTGTGGCGATTAACCCCGCCTTTCAAGCGATTACGGGTTATTCACTCGATGAGCTTAATCAACTTGATCCTTGGGATCTTACCCCAAAGCGTTATCAATTAAGTGAAACTGAGCAATTAGAGCGCTTAAAGCAGACGCGCCGTTACGGCCCCTATCAGAAGCATTATTTACATAAAAATGGCCAATTAGTGGCGGTGCGCCTCAACGGGGCTTTAGTTACTGGTGCTAATGGTGAACAGCTAATTTTGTTTATTGTCGAAGATATTACTGAGCAGGAGCGTACCGTTGCGCGGGTAAATCTCTTGGCGCAAGTATTTCAGCAGAGTGGTGAAGGCATCACGATTATGGATGCCAACGATATTATTGTGGATGTGAATAGCGCATTTTCTCAGATCACGGGTTATTCCCGAGAGGACATTATTGGTAAAAACTGCCGTTTTATAGAGGCTGAACGAACGGATAAAAGTATCGATTCTCAAGTCCGTGCTGCCCTCGAACAAACGGGTTTCTGGCAAGGTGAAGTCTGGGATAGGCATAAACAAGGCTACGATTTCCCGAAATGGTTGATGATGTCTGTGGTGCGGGATGATTCTGGTGCCGTGAGTCACTATATTGGCAGCTTTACCGATATCAGTGAGCGTAAAGTCAGTGAGGAACGCATTCATTTCCTTGCCCATCATGACTCTTTGACCTTATTGCCTAATCGACTGAGCTTGCAGTCGCGCCTCGAAGTGGTGTTTAAGGATGCTCTGGTATCCCACAGCCAAATAGCGGTAATGTTCATCGACATGGACCACTTTAAAAATATCAACGATACCTTGGGCCATCATGTGGGCGATCAACTGTTGCTAGAGGTGGCCCGACGTTTGAAATACATCGTTGGTGATAATGATACTGTGGCGCGTTTGGGGGGCGATGAGTTTGTGGTTGCCTTGTCCGATACGAACCATGATGAAGTGGCCAGTTTAGCCGAGGCGCTGCGCAGTGGTTTGAGTCAAACCTATGTGATTAATAATCAAGCATTACATTCATCGCCAAGTATAGGGATCAGTTTATTCCCCAATGATGGTGACAGTGTTGAAGCCTTGATGAAAAATGCCGATATGGCCATGTACCGCGCAAAAGCGGCTGGACGCAATAACTATCAATTCTTTACTGCGGCAATGAACACTTTGATCACTGAGCGCCAGCATATTGAAACTGGCCTGAGGCAAGTGTTAGCAAACGACGAATTACGACTGCATTATCAGCCACAAATTGATATTAGAAGCGGGCAAGTGGTCAGTGTCGAAGCGCTTGTGCGCTGGCAGCATCCCGAATTTGGCATGATAGCGCCTGACCGTTTTATTCCCATTGCCGAAGAGATCGACATGATCATCCCAATTGGCCAATGGGTGTTAGAAACGGCGATGGCGCAGCTTGCTGTTTGGCGCGCTGCGGGTGCCACTGAGTTGCGAATGGCAGTGAATCTGTCGGCACATCAACTCCGTAAGGATACGATAGTCGCCGATATTACCAATGTGCTGGTGAAGCATAAGTTGGGCAAAGGAGCGCTGGAGCTGGAGATCACCGAGAGTGTGGCGATGCAATATCCTGAGCAGAATGCGCGCCTATTAGCGGAATTACGTCAACATGGTATCGAACTCGCCATCGATGATTTTGGTACAGGATATTCCTCTTTATCCTATTTGAAACTCTTGCCCTTAGACAGGTTAAAGCTCGACCGATCCTTTGTGAAGGATATTGAGACCGACTCGAATGATGCAGCCATTAGCGCTGCAACTATTTCTATGTCCCATGAATTGGGGTTAACTGTGGTCGCTGAAGGGGTTGAAAACGAGGCGCAATTGGTATTATTGTCGAGTATGGGGTGCGACTTAGTGCAAGGGTTTTACTTTAGTAAACCCTTAGCGGCAGAAGAGTGTTTCCGCTTTATCCAGCGTAATTTATAACGGCAGAGTGTTGTTGTTTTTCTAATGCTGGCGCAGAGTTGGACTATACTTGAGTTCGCATTATGCATGCGTTAATCAAAATACTAAGGATGGTTTTATGCAAGTCATCTTCACTAAAGGTACTCAGCGTTATGGCCAGTTGCGCTGTGTGCGCATGGACGGTAGTGCGACCCAAACCCAAATGCCAGAACAAGGTATAGCACCTCACGATATGATCCACTATGTGGTTGAAAAACGCCTGCATATTCAAGGCGCTTTCTTCTCGCAGATCAGAGCTGGCGCCGATATCAGCTTTACCTTAGAGCATAATGAAACCTCCCGCGCCATCGCTGATAAAACGGAGGTGTGGCAAACCGAATCCATAGTTGAGACCCTGCAGTCGCTACTGTGGTCGGGTGAAACGCCAACCTATGACGGCTTTATTTATCTGTTAGAGCAAGCCTGTAGCAGTCGAGACTTAGCCGTTCCTACTGTTAACCAAACAGATTTTGATCATATTCTCAATGAGATTATGGATTTGAGTGTTGAGTGGCAGGGAATGGGTGAAGGTCAGTCCTTGACCTTGAAGTTCTGATCTATTGATTAGGGCGGTGAGTGGCTAAATACCTTCCCCTAAAAAGACTTTGGTATAGCGCGGCTGGATCCAAGCGCTATCACCTTTGTTTATGCCAAGTTGTTTAAATTGCACTTTAGATAATTCAACATGGATCAGTTGGTTATCTAGCTCAGTTAGGACTTCTAATCTTACTGCTGGGCCAACTATGGTTACTAAGTCTAAACTGACTTTAAGGGCATTTTCAGTTGGTTGTGTCAGTACTTCGATTTCGTGTGGGCGCACATAGGCTAAGCCTTGTTGCTCTTCGCTAATAGTGTGCTCTGGTGAGGAAATGTGGATATTGCCTATAGTGCTATGCCCTTGTTTTACCCGGGCATGAAATAGGTTCACATTGCCAAGAAACTCGTACACAAAAGGATTGCTTGGATTGTCATAGACTTCTTCTGGCGTACCTTGCTGCTCGATACGACCTTGATTCATCACCACGATTTTGTCTGCGACTTCGAGTGCTTCTTCCTGATCATGGGTCACAAATACGGTAGTGACATTAATCTCATCGTGTAAGCGTCTTAACCAGCGGCGTAATTCTGCGCGGACTTTTGCATCGAGCGCGCCAAAGGGTTCGTCTAACAGTAGCACTTTAGGTTCGACCGCAAGCGCACGGGCGAGTGCGATGCGTTGCCTTTGACCGCCTGAAAGTTGTGATGGATAGCGATTAGCAGTCCAATCTAATTGGACGAGTTTGAGTAATGAATGCACCTTATCGGCAATTTCTGACTTACTCGGCCGTGTGTTTCGTGGTCGGACTGTGAGTCCATAGGCGACATTTTCGAATACAGTCATATGTTTAAACAGGGCGTAATGCTGGAATACAAAACCGACACCGCGTTCACTCACATGCTGTGTGGTGATGTCTTCGCCATTAAATCTGACTATGCCACTGTCGGCCTGTTCGAGTCCGGCAATAATCCTGAGTAACGTTGTTTTGCCTGAGCCGGATGGACCTAAAAGGGCCGTCAGCTCTCCGGTTTTGATCTCTAAATTGACCGAGTCAACGGCAACAAAATCACTAAAACGCTTATTAACTTGTTGAATGTGTATGCTCATAATGCTCTGTTCCCAAGGACGTTGCGTTTAGTTAATTTGATGTTTGCGCTCATCTTTCCACTCCACAAGGCTTTTCAGCACGATAGTGACCAGTGCTAAACCTGTAAGCAGGGATGACACGGCAAACGCGGCCGTAAACATGTATTCGTTATAAAGCACTTCTATGTGTAGCGGCATAGTATTGGTCTCACCGCGAATGCGCCCAGAGACCACAGCTACCGCACCAAACTCACCCATAGCACGGGCATTACATAGGATCACTCCATAGAGTAAGCCCCACTTAATGTTCGGCAATGTGACGTACCAAAAGGTCTTTAAACCACTGGCACCTAAGGTGAGTGAGGCTTCTTCTTCATCTTTGCCCTGTTGCTGCATCAGTGGGATGAGTTCGCGGGCAATAAAGGGCAAAGTGCCGAACATGATGACAATGACTATGCCCGGAACGGCAAAAATCACTTTTAAATCATGGGCAGCAAGCCAAGGCCCAAACCAGCCTTGAGCACCAAAGAGGATCACAAAAATCAGCCCGACCACGACGGGTGAAATAGCGAAGGGCATATCGATTATCGAGATCAGTATGGTTTTGCCTCTAAACTCAAATTTAGCAATGGCCCAAGCGATGGCGACACCAAAAATAGCATTGGTGGGCACAACAATAATTAACACTAACAAGGTGAGGCGAATGGAAGCGAGCGCATCGGGATCGGTCACGGCTTGCCACCAGACCTTGAGACCCGCTTCGAATGCGCCGTAGAGCACAACCGCTAATGGCAAAACCAGAAACAGTGCGAGAAAGCTTAATGCGATCCCGATTAAACTCCACTTTATCCAAGGTGCCTCAGTGGTAGCGTGATGATTTACAGTCAATATTTGGCCCATAGACTTAACCTCTTTTACTCGCCCACCACTGTAGGCTATTAATTAATAACAATAAGAGGAAAGCTGCTGCGAGCATGACCACCCCGATAGCCGCAGCGCCGTTATAGTCATATTGCTCAGCTTTTGCCACTATCAGTAGTGGAGTAATTTCGGTGCGATAGGGCAAATTGCCCGAGATAAAAATGACGGAACCATATTCGCCCACAGCACGCGCAAAGGCTAAGGCGTAACCCGTTAATAATGCAGGTAATATCGCAGGTAGGATCACTCTTCTTATGGTGGTTAATCGATTAGCCCCGAGGGATGCTGAGGCTTCTTCAAGTTCCTTTGAAAAGTCTGCTAAAACCGGTTGTACTGTTCGCACGACAAAGGGTAAACCAATGTAAGTTAAGGCGATCACAACCCCAATTTGACTGTAGGCGACTTTAATACCCCATAAATGTAAATATTGGCCTACCCATCCGGTAGTCGAATAAAGCGTTACGAGCGCGATGCCTGCGACAGCCGTCGGTAAGGCAAAAGGCAGATCGACTAAAGCATCGACGACTTTTTTACCAAAAAATTGATAACGTACTAACACCCAAGCGACGAGAGTCCCAAAAATGGCATTAATGCTGGCGCCAATAAAAGACGCCGTAAATGACAGCTTGTATGAGGCTACAACCTGAGGATGACTAATTGCGACCCAAAAGTCAGCCCAACTCATTTGCAGCGTAAACAGAACTAATCCGGCTACAGGAATAAGAAATAGCAAACTTAAATATAAAACTGAGAAGCCTAAGGTAATACCAAATCCAGGTAGCACAGATTTTATGACAACCTTGCTCATATCATTATTCCGTTGCGAGATAAGTGAAACCAATGGGCGGTTTCGTATTAATGAAACCGCGTAAAAGATTACTTGCTAATCTTGGTTAAAATAGAATCGAATTGACCACCATCATTAAAATGCGTTTTTTGTGCTTTGTTCCAGCCACCAAAAACCTCATCAATGGTAAAGAGCGTCAGTTGTGGAAACTTGTCTTTGTATTGCAACGCAATGTCTGGGTTTGTCGGGCGATAAAAGTGTTTTGCAGCTAAGTGTTGTGCTTCATCAGTATAGAGATGTGCTAAGTAAGCTTCTGCTAACTTACGTGTCCCTTTGCGATCGACATTTTTATCTACCACTGTCACTGGTGGCTCGGCAAGAATGCTGACACTTGGAACAATGATTTCAAATTCACCTTTTCCTAACTGCTCAACTGATAATATGGCTTCATTTTCCCAAGCGATGAACACATCGCCAATGTTACGCTGTACAAAGGTATTGGTTGCGCCACGGGCGCCAGAGTCCAGCACTGGTACGTTTTTATAAATCTGAGTGACAAACTCTAACGCTTTTTCTTCTGAGCCGTATTGCTTCAGTGCATAACCCCAAGCGGCGAGATAGTTCCAGCGCGCCCCACCTGAAGTCTTAGGATTTGGGGTAATGACTTCTACACCTTCACGAACTAAGTCATTCCAGTCATGGATATTTTTGGGATTTCCCTTGCGAACCAATAGCACTATGGTCGAGGTATAGGGCGAGCTATTGTGTGGTAGGCGACTTTGCCAATTTTCAGGAATTAAATCCGCTTTTTGCCTTAATGCATCAACGTCATAGGCCAGTGCCAGAGTGACAACATCCGCTTCTAATCCATCAATAACTGAGCGAGCTTGCGAGCCTGAGCCACCGTGAGATTGACGTATGGTTGGGGCTTTATGGCCTTGTTTTTGCCAATATTGGCTGAAGAGTTGGTTATATTCCCGATAGAATTCACGGGTTGGATCATAGGAAACATTCAATAGCGTATCTTCAGCGAGTGCGAGAAAACTAGCCGAGGCCAAAACTAAGGTGAGTGTTGCTTTTTGTAGGTGAGATAAAATATTCATACCGAAATCCTCATATTATTTAATAAGGCTTCCGGTTGACCGGTCAGCGATGTGGCCTAACTGTGTTGATTGGGTGGTAAATTTCGTTTTTATTTTGACGGCGTAACTTGGTCTAAACGAATTTTTTCTTTCTTTTCTAATTGCACTAATTTCCCATGGTGAAAGGTTAATTCCACTGTCCCAAACTCAATTCTACCCAGTAGTTTTTCTAAACTATTGACGAGCACGGGGATCACGGTTTGTAGATCTTCTTTGGTTGCCATATCAGTCCTCATGTAAGTGGTTTTTGACAACGTAATTGGAATTATAATCAAATATCGATAACTAAAAAGTTACATTTTGCGATTTGATATTCTTTTATGTAATAAGTGTGTCTTTTGTGTGTTTGAGTTTGCGAGATCGTTAGACTGGATCCGAGTTGTACTTTCTATTTGATAGATAAGATTACCAATAAGCACATCAATGAGGGGCCACTGTCCATGTCCGGAATCGACATTAATGTGGCCACTTAACCCTAAGTTGATTGTTGGGAATCCAAATTTCTTTGCCAGTTTTGCAGCTTGATTAAAGGGCATCCAAGGATCGTTTTCACTGGCAATGACAAGCCCAGTGACACCTAAGGGATGTTTTGGCAACAAGTGTTTGATCGTTTGAGTGCCATCGTGTTCAGGCAGAATGTGTCCATTCTCAGAAAATCGTGCTGGTGATGCTGGCGCGACTAAAATAGCTGCTGCTACCCGCTGTGGATGATGAGCGATGGCAAGGCTTGTCGCTAAACAGCCAAAACTGTGGGCAAGGATGATGATTTCACCTTCGATTTGATCGATTGCGCGGCAAATGGCATTGGCCCAGATATGAATCTTAGGCTCCAATAGTGGTAAGTCATTGACCCATATAGCTGATTCATATTTTTGTGCAATCCAACTTTGCCAATGTAAAGGGCCGCTACCACCAAACCCTGGCACAATTAATAAGGTTGCCATATTTCATCCTCCAAGATGTGAGTTTATAAGAGAGCCAAATGACGACCGGATGAAGCCAGTTTGACTCGCACTCTGACTATATCTACAAATTTGGTTATTAAAATTGTTATTTGTAGTTCATTTTGGAATATGAGATATATTTAGGATATTAACTCTGGAGGAAGTTGCCTTTGTGAGGTGATGTTACAGATAAATAATCCATAAAAATGCCCAGTAAGAGGGTGAGTCTTCTGGGCACTCGTTTTCAGTTTATATCTTGTTATTCCCTATGACGGCGTTCTTGGCTTTGAGTTGATCGACCTTGGTTATGTTCTACCGAGCGAGCGGTTTGCGCATTTTGGCGTGGCTCACTTTGTCTCACTCTCACTTCTTCGTGTTGTCTAGGCGCCGCTTGTCTTGGTTGTTCAATCCGTTGTGGCTCTGTACGTCTTGTTTCAGGTCGTGGCGTTTCAACTCTTGGGGTCATAGTTCTTGGTTTTTCTTGCCTTTGTGACTGTGCCCTTTGTTGATCGATATTACGCGGCTGTGACTCCCGAGTTTGGTATTGCCTTTGCTGAGGCTCCTTTGATGACATTGGCTTTGACTGCACGGGTCTTGATTGCATGTCATTACGCTCCTTGTGGGTTGGTGTTTGTACCATAGTCGCTGCGCGACGCTCCTTTAACTCGGCTTGTGTTTTCTGATAACTCGGCGTGCGGTTATCACGTTCACGGCTGACGTTGTGATAGTCTTTATTATCACGACTTTTATTGCCCTGATTACTCATATTACCCAGATTACTATGGGTATCTTGGAGTTCTTTAGACTTCGAATATTGGCTATTGAAGTGCTGTTTACTGCCGCTTGAGTGTGAATCTCTGCCGCGATATTTATCATCATGGTAATAGCGTTGTTTCACCACTGGATTGTGATAACTCACACCGCGTCTATGTTCGGGTTTATGTTTCCAAGGTTGTGCGCCATGGCTAACACTGTATCTTTCCCGTGGGCGATATCGGTGTGAATGGCGATAGTCGATCACCACCACTTTATGGTTGTGCCAGTGGAACGAACTGAAGAAGTAGTTAAAGGAAATATGGATGCCCGGTGACCAGTAGAAATGGTTATGACTCGGACGATAGGGATAGCCAGCATAGCCGCCAAATTCCCAATATACAGGAGGATAAGCCACACCCCAACGCCATGTGCCGTAAACCACGCGTGGATCGTAATAGGGGACGTAGACGATTTCTCGCTTAGCGGGTTCTATGATGATCTGATTGTTGGCGCGTGTAATTGCCATGTTATCCATGTCTGCTAAGCTATTCGCTTTATCAGCCTGTTGTCTTAGGGACTGAATGCTGTTCATCACTTGGCCTTCATCTTCTAAGAAGGCTTCACCGAGTCTTTGAGTCCATTCGAGATCTTCACTCATTTTTTGCAGCAGCGTCGGGAAGGCCAGCAAGGCTTTGACGCTCGGGTCCCAGTCCTGATCTTCGGCTTGCGACATAATTTGGTCGATCGATGATTTGGGGCGCTGGGTTAACCAACGCTGTGCCTGCACTATTTCGAGTGGATAAGTTGAGGCAATAAGTATGTGGGTCAATAAGCTATCGGGATACAGGGCAATAGGCGCCAGCATTTGTTCGAGTTCGGCTTGGCTTGCCGCTGTGCTCGATCCTTGGCTCGCAGATATGCCTGCAGCCTGTGCTGTGGTAGTGAAAGGCAAGGCCACTAATGCCGCCGTTAACACTAGCCAATTCCATCGATGTAGTCTGTTCATGGTTTGCTCCAATAATCCTGTTCGAGGATGTTATGGGCATATTAGGCGTGTGAATATGAACATAAGCTGAAAGTGTTTTGCGGTTAAATATTTATAGCCAAGTTTTAAGAGAAGTAATAAATCTATTACATTGAAAATAAAGACTTAAACTGAGTGTGCAAAGCTGATGCTAAATTTGGCACCACCTAAGGTTTCTGAGCGAGAGATAGAAATTCTGCCGTTATAGCTGTCGACTAAATCGCGCACGATAGCAAGCCCAATACCATTACCTTGAAGGTAGGAGTCTGCGCGAATACCACGTTCAAAGATTTGATTTTGCAGGGCTTCACTGATCCCTGGGCCATCATCTTCGATACAGATTAGCAGTTGATAGGCATCGCCTGTGACCGTTAATGTCACCGTAGACTTCGCGGCTTTACAGGCGTTGTCGAGTAAATTGCCTAGAATTTCAGTCAGATCTGCTTCATCCCCCTTGAATACTGCGTGTTCTACCATCTCGCCGCTGAGATTGATTTGTGGCTCTCGATAAATTTTAGCTAATGTGCGTAATAACTTAGCGGCGACTTCATCGACACGAATACCTAAATGCCACGAGGCCGCCGCTGCGGTTTGGGCGCGTTTTAGCTGGTGGCCAATGATCCTGCTGATCACTGATACTTGCTCACTGGAGGATTCGCTTAAGTCGGCCTGACTCTTGATCACCGCCAGTGGTGTTTTGAGGCTATGGGCTAGGTCGGCCAAGGCATTACGATAGCGTTTTCGTTGGGTTTGTTCGGTATTGAGCAAAATATTAAGCTGCCGAGCAACCGCTTGTAATTCAGTGGGGTACTGGCTACTTAGCTGCATCGACTTACCTTGCTCGACGGAATGTAGCTCTTGGGTAAAGCGTGCTAAAGGCCGCAACGTCCACAGTAACCAACTCAATTGAAACACTAACATGACTAACATTAAGATCAGCAGCCAAGTCCAAAGCTGTTGATTAAACTGATCAATTTGCTGCTGAAATTCTCGCTCATCTTTAATGATGTGGATTGTCACTGGCACGTTTTGATTTTGGCTGGCAAAACTGACACTAAAGCTATAAATCAAATGGAGTTGATCGGCGAGCTCAATTTGCTCAAATGCGCTTTGACCCGTGGCTGGGATGGTAAAATGTGGCGGTGGCGTAATCCCCATAAAAGATTGCGAATGCCACACTATATCTTGTTTGCCGCTGGCGTCTTCAGTGGTTGCAATGGCATACAGCCCTGATTGAATGAGGTTAAAACGATTCTCTAACACTAACTCTGGGATGGAGATTTGTTTGTTTTCGACTTCAGTCACCGCGAGAATCGAATAGACATAGGCACTGAGTTCATTCTTGGTTGCGCTTTTAACTTGTTCAGTAAAGGCATCGTTTAAGGCAACGCCGATCAAAGGTAATAACACTAAGATAAATAATAGCGCGCTGGCAACTAAGCGTGCTTTTAGGGAGTTCAACACTTGCCACGCCATGGCGCGTTTACTCATCGGCTGCTTGCCCGGACGTTAACGCTTTTAGGCGATAACCTTGGCCGCGCAGAGTTTCAATTAAGTTGTATTGATTATCTGGGTCGAGTTTTTTGCGTAACCGGCGGATAAAGACTTCGATGACGTTAGAATCTAAATCAAAATCCTGATCGTAAATATGCTCTGTGAGTACAGTTTTTGATTTGACTTCGCCTTGATGCAACATAAAAAATTCGAATAGCTTGTATTCAGAACCACTGAGATTAACCAGTTCTTCGCCTTTACGTACTTCTAGACTGCTGGTGTTAAGGCTAAAGGGGCCGTTGTAGATCAGGGGGCTGGCCTTACCGGCAGAGCGACGGATCAGGGCTTTTAGTCGTGCGATGAGTTCTTGGGGATGGAAAGGTTTCGTCAGATAGTCGTCGGCACCGGCGTCGAGTCCTTCAACCTTATCTTGCCAACTGTCCCTTGCGGTTAAAATCAGGATAGGAAAGTCGCGTTTTTGTTCACGCACGCTACGGATCAAGGCGATACCATCGAGTTTAGGCAAGCCGACATCGATAATTGCTGCATCATAGTTGTATTCGAGCGCTTGAAATAAGCCTTCTTCACCATCACTCGCCACATCGATACTGTAATGGGCATCGAGCAGATGTTGCTTTAAGTTAGTCTGTAGTTCTATATCATCTTCAACTAGTAACAATCGCATCGTTAGTTCCTCGAGACTCGGCCCGTTGCGGCATCTACTGAAACAGAAAATACTTGGCCATCATTATTGAGGATTTTAATACGATATCCCGATCCGCTGGATTGTACGCTCAATACTTTGCCTTGAAATTGTCGTTGCGCCATTGCCACCGCTTGATCAGGGCTATTGACCGCTAGACGGCGCTGCTCATTCTTCGCACCTTGGTTACGAGGCTGATTGCGATCATCATGTCTATCATTACCTGCTATGCAACCAAAGGAGGCTGATAAGCAAGTGATTAGGGCCAAGGTCAAACCAAGTTTCATATCGGGTACCCGCAATGTTCAGCGATCTTAAGTTAATGAGTGAGATGGATAACTTATCGAGTCGACTAAGAATACCTCATCACCTTAACAAACACATAGAGATCAGCCAATTGGTTGGCACAATTCCTTCAAAATTAACTCTGGCAGTTATTTTGTTATTCGTGACAGAACTGAAGTTCTGTTGGCGAGTCTATCTCTATGCTCGCGCTTGTATCGTTTAAGTTTTGTGAGTGTTACCCATTCCAGATGAACTCGGGCTGAACGTATCTTCTGGCTGAGAACAGTGGGCGTTGATGTTCAGCTTATGTTCACCTTCATTGCACTTTAATAGCTCCAATTTGAACGGGTTATCCATAGGATATTCAAGATGAACATACTCAATAAGCAAGATATGGCAGCCACAGTTAATATTAAGCTGTTTATGGCAACGGCTATTGCTGCGCTGTTTTTAGCGTCATCTGTCGCTAGCGCTCAGCCCCGCGAACTGGAGTCATCGCAAAGCTTAACGCCATTTACTGCAGCCAGCGTTGGTATTGCCAAAAAAGCAGAAAATAGCGAGCAAGCTGCTGAGCAGGAACAACAAGCTTTAGCTTTGTTACAACAAGCCGCGCCCGCAAAAAATGTCACTGAAGTCGCCGCTGCGGCCGTGAAATCCTTGGCGCCAGCAGCCTTATCATCCAAAGCGCCGACGACAAACCGAGTGCAACTTATGGGCGCCTCGCCTATGACGCGTGAGCAAGTAACTGCGAAACATGCGAGCCAAGGGATTCCGAGTTCGAGCGCGACCAGTGAAGATCCCTACCGCGCACCTGTGTATCACAGCTTTTCGATTTTTGATGCCAGCAGTCGTTTGTTTGAAGACTTTGACTACGATGGGTTTTATCAAACGTTTAGCGTGACCTTCGATGTTGATGTCAATGGTGCATATCTTAATGAAAGAGCTGATTTATTTGCCGAGCTTTATCTCAGTCGTGATGGTGGCCCTTGGGTGCATTACTACACCACAGACGTATTTACCATTTACGGCGATTCGACACAGGACGATTACGAAGTGTTGACCACGCTCTACACGGGTTATGCGACGGATCACTATGATGTGTTGATTGATGTGTATGAAGTGGGTTACAGCGATATTGTTGCGACCATTAGCGCCGATGAGACCGATAGTTTGTATGCGCTGCCATTGGAGAGTAGCGATCGAGACAGAGAGCCCGACATTATCGTTGTTGAGGAAAGTGGCGGCGCCTTCTCAGTATTAGGTTTGTTATGTCTTAGTTTGTGTGCGGGGCTGCGGTTGAATCGAACTCGAGCCTAATCGCCCTTATTTCTCTCGGTGTTTATCTGCGGTAAATAGGGCTAGTATGGATGAGTTATTTTAACTAAATGGAGAAAGACATGATTGCTCAAGGTCAAACATTACCTGCTGCCACATTAGGTCAACTGACTAAAGATGGCATGGTGAATCACCAAGTTACCGAATTGTTCGCGGGTAAAAAAGTCGTATTGTTTGCAGTGCCAGGTGCTTTTACTCCAACGTGTTCTGAAGCGCATTTACCTGGCTATGTGGTATTAGCCGATCAATTTAAAGCGAAAGGCGTGGATTTGATTGCCTGTGTTGCTGTGAACGATGCCTTTGTGATGAAAGCGTGGGGCGAAGCACAAAATGCCTCTGAATTAATGATGTTAGCCGATGGCGATGCCAGCTTTACTAAAGCCTTAGGTTTGGAGATGGATACTGCCGGTTTTGGTGGCGTGCGTTCACAACGTTATGCCATGATCATCGATAACGGTGTAGTGACTCTACTGAATGTAGAAGAGCCAAAGGCTTTTGAAGCCAGTAAAGCTGAAGTTGTTTTGGCTGCTATCTAAGCGTATTTAAGATATGAAGTTTGGATGTGACCAAAGCCAGCCATTCATTGGCTGGCTTTAACTAAATCAATTTATTGTATGATTTGAATGTTGTCTGCATCTATGGTCACTTCAGACCAATCTTTATCCACTTCACCACGAATAATGACCTGAGTCTCAGGTGTTACTGTGTTGCCGCGCCATAAATCATCATCAATTTCGACCTTAATATCACCCGTAGCGTCACGGAAAATATAATCATCGTGTCCAATGGAAGAAATGATATGGCCCGTTAACTCAATTTGGGCGTCATCACTGGCATTGAGCGCGCTTACCACATCATGAATCACTTGTCTTGCGCTCGGCCCTTGGAAGCCACCCTGTATTTGAGGTTCACCCGTTGTAGGTTGAAAGCCTGCTTGGCTGGTCATAGTCGTGAATGAAAGTGCCATTGCGAAAACGGTAAGAGTCATTTTATTCATCTGTTTGTCCTTTCTATGGTTTTATGTAACTCAGCCTCAATGGCTATTACAGTGTTGCGAGCATAGTGCCAAGACAAGCGTGAAGCGGTTGTGAAGATTGGGTTTGCAACTCAGAATTTGCTAAAACGAGGTCATTTATCCAAGCTAACTTCAGTTAATGGGCATTATCTATAAACTGAACATAAGCCTGATAGCTAGCACCATCGTTTTGGGTTGAAAATGCCCAGCCCATTCGCTCGCAAATACGTTCAATAATAATTAATCCGCAGCCATAGCCTGATGTATCAGTACTTTGAGTGCTTAGTGGATTCAGTATCCATAATTGGTTGCTTTGCATCGTAATTTCAATGTTTCCGGCACTGTAATTGAAAGCATTTTTAATTAAATTACCTATCACTATGTCAATAAAGCTCAGTGGCGCCTTGATGCTCAAGCAATCTTTAAGCGTTAAGCTGTAGGTGATTTCTTGCTTGGCAAAATGCTGCGCCATTTCAGCTAAAATGTGTTCAAGGCGTGGTGCTAAATCAATTTGGCTGTAGTGCTGGGATTCAATGTCTTCTTTTCCGAGAAGTAAAAAGGCCTCGGTGAGCGTTTTCATTTGATGCCCTGCGTAATCAATACGTGTAATGGCTTTTTTGACCATTAATTGTTGAGCCTCGGTTGTCGCATTGGGGATTTTTTTGAGCAATTCTACCGAACCTTGGATCACCATAATGGGCGTGCGTAGTTCATGGGAGGCAAAACGGCTAAATTCTTGTTCCCGAGTGAAGTAGGCGGCAATTTTAGCTTTGTTGCTTAATAGGGTTTGCTCAATCTGGCGGGTTTCACGGTATGAAGTACTCGGTGTTGATGTCGGTCTTTTTGGTGATAGTTGATTGATTTTATTTTCAATCTCAGCAAGTGGACTGGATAGCAGACGTACAAAATACAATCCATACGCCATGATAAACAGGAGCAAACCGATCCCCATAATAGAGATCAAAATGTGCATTCTATCTTCATAGCTATCAAGGAAATCGTCCGCGTCATCCTTATAAACCACATACAACAGCCCTTGCCCAGAAGGATGAGCGGATATTAAAAAGTGTTTATCTTCGTCACCCAGTTGATGTTCGTAAAATCCGGTATTTTGATAAGGTTGCAGCCAAGCTGGTACAAACTCTTTGCTCCAATATGTTTTCAATTCATTGATATCGGGGAGCTGTGCTTTATCACCAAACCTTTGATAATTCTTTAGATATTCGCGAGTCTCTGTGGCCAGCGTTTGCTCGAGGCTAATCTTCTCAATTTGTTCTTCGGCGATATAAATGAGGCTCCAAAAAATGGCAAACATCAAGCTAGTTAATACTAAAAAAGTGAGGCGGATTTTTTTATATAAACTCGGAAAATACTCAGGGGATAAGTCGGTAACCTTGGCCATGGATAGTCTCTAATTTTGAGTCTGAAAAACCTTTATCGAGTGCACTGCGTAAGCTGTATATGTGGCTGCGAAGTGAGTCACTCGAAGGAGCATCATCTCCCCATACTGTATCTACCAATTGCTCTTTACTCACGATAGCGGGCGCATGTTTTAGTAACAGTGAAAGAATGGTGCGCTGAATTTTACTGAGCTTAATTTCTTTACCAGCACGGGTAACTTGATGGGTTTGTAAATTTAAACTGATATCACTGAAGCGCAAAATACCCACATCTAAACGTGGGCCACGATTATGCAGTGAATGTAGTCGTAAGCATAATTCTTCCATCGCGAAAGGTTTATTTAAAAAATCATCCCCACCTGATGTAAAAGAATCAATTTTATCCTGCAAACTGTCTTTGGCGGTTAAAAATATAATCGGTGTATTACAATAAATTTCTTCACGCAGTTTTTTGACCGTATTAATACCGTCTAATTTGGGCATCATAATATCCATTATGATGACATCGTAATGGTTTTGTTGAATTAAATTGATTGCACTTTCCCCGTGATATGCACAGTCGGCAATAATACCCTCTAGGGTTAAATAATCCATGATTGTTTCAATAACATCATGATTATCATCAACAATTAATACTTTCATCGGTTAATTCATTTCTTCACATTTGCTTGACGATCTTCATACTAAGATGCCCAGCACTGATTTAACAAGACATAATAGGGAAGAAAATGAATAAACTCTTAGTCTGTATTACGGCCATTTTGCTGGCAGGTTGCGGTGGTAATGATTCATCAACAGATACCTCTAAACCCGATCCTATCGTTCCACAACCTACGTTACCCGCAAAAATTAACGGTACAGTAACAAATATTGCTTCTGACAATAATTCGATTACGGTCAACGGATATAACGTCAATATCGCTAATGCTAAGATTCACTATGGACAACAGCCGTTAGAGGTTAATGCCATTCAAATGGGGATGAGGGTCAAAATTGATAATGAAGGCCAACAGGCTAAAAATGTCATATTAGATCCAAGCCTCGTGGGTGAAATCAGTTCCGTTAATCAAAATACTATTGCCGTTAATGGGATTAATTTAGTCGTTAAACCAGCGGACGCGACCCAGTATAAAGTAGGCGATTGGGTGGCGGTAAATGGTTATCCAACGGCAATGGGAGAATGGCAGGTTAATTCTATAAACCTTATCCCCAATTTTGCGTTTGCTGAAATCGAGGGACGTGTCTCTGGATTAAACAAGGCCACGCAACAATTCAATATCGGTTCGGCAGTGGTTAATTATGCCAACGCACGTTTAGAAGGCAGCTTACAGGAAGGCGCATGGGTTGAAGTGGAAGGCCAGCAAAGTGGTGCTTCATTTTTGGCCTCTGAAGTCGAGGTGGAAGATACGGCGTCTTTTAACGATATGGAGCTAGAAGGGACTATTACTTGGGTCAACCAAGATAAGACGCAGTTTGAGCTTAATGCCCGTACTCGACTCTATGTTACTACAAATACTCAATTTGAAGATGGCAAGCAAGCTAACTTGGTTGAAGGCAAGCTAGTCGATGTAGATATTCAATCTATGCCGCAGGGTTTATGGGCCAGAGAAGTTGAATTTGAAACATCACATGATAATGGCGGGATACCTCCAGCCTTAGGTAAAAAGTTCGAGCTAGAAGGTCTGGCGACACTGACTACCAATAATCAGCTACAAATTAATGGATTTACATTTGATATTGATACCAGAACTCAATTTGATGATGGTTTAACCTTAGCGACACTTGACCAAAAATGGATTCAAATAGAAGGTGTTGAACTCGCAGACAACCAGTGGTTAGTGAAAGAAGTTGACCTTGAAGTGCGAAGCAATGAGCTTGATTTGTCGGGTTTAGTGATGCAAAAGACCTTGTGGGGCTATCAAGCGACTGATGCTTCATTAACGCCATTTGAAGGCAAATGGGTTGATGTCGAATGTCAGTTCGATGGCTCTAATATCCACAATTGTCGAATCGATGATTAAACACAAATAGAGAAATTAAGTGAATAAACGTGCGGTTTTAGGCCGCACGGTTTATTTGGCTTTGCCCAATCCCCAAGCTGGTTTCAATATCTTCTACACTCTGCTGTACTTCTTGGGCTATGACCTCACTCTGCAGTGAACTGGTTTGCGCTTGTTCTTTTAAACTATCCATAGTGCGAACAAATTCATCGAGATAATCGACTTGCTCTTTGGCATTGAGCGAGCCTTGTTTGGCGGTATTAGCCATTTCACTTGCTTGGTTTTGCACTGTTTGCGCCACTTGCCACAGACTCTGAGCACGCAGTTTCTGGCTGCTGGTGGCCTGTGCTATGCCATCGACACTCTCACTGAGGGCATGATTTGATTGGGTCAGTTGTTGCAGAATTTTCACGATCTCATTCAAAGACACTTGGGTGCGTTGGCTTAAATTACGCACTTCATCGGCCACCACGGCAAAGCCGCGACCTTGCTCGCCAGCCCGCGCAGCTTCGATGGCAGCATTAAGGGCGAGTAAGTTAGTTTGCTCGGCAATATTGCCAATCACATCAATGATTTTCGATACATCCGTCACTGAGTTATTTAGGCTTTCAAGGGACGAATGGCACAGACCGACCGCGGTTTGTGTTTGCTCGGTCGCGCTCAATACCGCCTCTGCTTGTGCTTGACTCGACTGCATTTGGCGCATGGTTTCGGCTGCGCTGTCTTCCACGAGTGCCGAAGTGTGGCTCACCTCATTGGCGAGGCTGCGGATATGCTCGGTCTGTGTTTGCGTATCGGCCACAATCGTTTGGGTGTGCTCTGTGTGTTGTGATAGCTGAGTAATGCGCGCCACCAGTTGGCTTAATGATTGAGAAACCTTCGTGATTTGCTGGCGCTGTGCCTCGTCTTCCTGTTCAAACCTGTGCAGTAACTGGTTGAAATGACCTGCGATTTGGCCCGTCTCGCAGCGACGATTAATATCTAAACGCTCGCGGCTGTTCGATTCGCTTAATTTCATAAAAGCTTGGTTGAGACGTTTTAGCGGTTTGACGACACGATTTTGCTGCAGGATTAAATAACCAATCGCAAACAAGGCCATGATGGAAACCATGGTGTAGAGGATTAGCTGTAACTCATATTTCAGCTGCTGGTTCTTTGCTGCCTGAGCCTCACCTAAACCAATAAGCTGTTGTTCCACATTGCTAATCGCTTGAATGAGTTGATCTTGCATCTCTTGGTTGGTTTGCAGTAATTGGTGGGTATTGGCGACTTCTTTGTTGTATCGATTGGCGAGACTGAGCAGTTCACTGCGGTCACTCTCGCCTATTTCAATTTGTTCCGGTTCGCTGGCACCGAGTGCAAATTCATCTGCTTCTTGCTGTTCATATACGCCGATTAACGGCAGTGCGCTGAGGGAGTCGTGCCACGTATTTAGCTCTTTGCTGGTGCTATCTAAAATACCCTTGAGCTGCTGATTTTTACCGATCAGATAACCATCGGTCAGTTGGGAAAGTTGGTAGACGATAGAAGGTAAATCGCGGCTCAATTGCAGATATTGTTCGGCGACCGCCGCATTTGTGGCTAAGCCTTTATCGGCATAACTGCCCAGACGACGGTTATAGTCGAGCATTTCAGATTCGGCGTGGGCCAGCAGTTGCCTAGGGTTGCCAGCGAGTTTACCCGCGGCGCGGTACTTGGTATCTAAATCTTGAATGAAGCCGCTGAGACTTGCTTGCAAGTCATTATCGGTAGCGCCCATGGTAGCGAGATTAAGCTCTGTAAGCTGGTTCTTAATGGCGCTGAGTTTGGTTTTCGCTTGTTCCAGTTGGCTAGCGTTGCCGCTCGCGAGGTAGCCGTCGAGATCGCGGCGTACACCGACGAGGAAGTCTTCTTGTATGCTTTGCAGTGTGAGTGTTTGCTGCTCAATTTGTTGCCGCTGATCACTGCTCCACAGCACTACGGCTGCTAGCAATCCCGCGAGCAATAACAACAGGGCAGAAGCAGAAAGCGACAGCGTTGAAATTTTCATTTTGCAATCTTCATAATGGTCAGAGCCAGTAACTGTGCTGAGTTTATGAATTTAAGGTGACATTAATATGACAAGTGCTCACTTGGATGTCAGCGTTGTCATTTGATTTGCAAATATGTGATCTCGCGTTATTCCAGCGGCAGCCACACTTGGGCTTTTAAACCGCCTTCGGCGCGGTTGGAGAGGGTAATTTGCCCTTGGTGTCTATCTATAATCCGTTTGATAATGGCGAGGCCTAGGCCCGAACCAACACTACCACGGGCGATATCACCTTGGGTAAAGGGTTGAAATAATTTGGTAATTTGCGACTCATCGATCCCTGGGCCGTTATCTTCAACGCTAAAACCGACACGCTTGCCATCGAACTGTGAGCTAATGCGGATCCAGCCAGAACCATAGCGAAAGGCATTTTCGACTAAGTTACTCAGTACCCGCTTGATGGCAATCGCTTGGAATTGGGCTTCGGGGCAGTCAGTTAACACCACTTCTATTTCACCGGCGCGATTGGCTTCTGCTTGAGCGACATCTTGAATGAGTTTATTGATTTGACCTAGCTCACGGCTGGTTTCCTGATCTTGGCGAATATACGCAATAAACTGGCTAATGATGGCGTCCATATCTTCGATATCGTTGACTATGCCATCTTTAAGATATTGATCTTCCTCAACCATCATCTCTGAGGCGAGGCGAATACGGGTGAGTGGCGTGCGCAAGTCGTGGGAGATCCCTGCCATCAATAGCGCTCTGTCCTGCTCCAGTTGCTTCATGCTGTGTGCCATCTGGTTGAAAGCATTGGTAACTTCGACAATTTCACTCGAACCTTTTAGCGGCAAGGGGTCGGGAAATTCACCGCGGGAGACTGAAATCGCGGCTTTTTGTAGTCGCCTAAGTGGGCGGTTTTGCTGGCGAGCAAACCACCATCCCCCAGCGACACTGAGTGCGCCAATCACCATTAAATAAAGGGTGAGTGGCGAAAGATCTGAAACATTTTGGCCGATAAGTGGCACTTTTATCCAAATAGAGGGCGCCTGTGGTGGACGGATCCAAATCTGTAATACGCTGCCATGGGTGACGCGGACTTCAGCATCGCCGCCAAGATATTCCGACATCTGCGATGACCAGAAACCATAGTAAGTGGCTTGCTCAATACCCGCTTCATGCGCTTGCTGTTGATTGTAGATTTTCATGCCATCGTCGTGGACTTTGGCATTAAGGGCATCGACTATGGTTAAGTGTTCGCGGCCAATATCTATGCCGTCGACAAACAGTAATTTGACTTGGCGAGCGATTAACTGATTGATTTGTTGGTAACTTGGCTTAAGTACATAGACGGCGACCGTGACGTAAGACACCAGCTGATTGATCAGTAATAGGCAACCAATCAGCATCACGGTTTGACTAAATGCGCTGCGAGGAACAAACCGCCACCAAAACTTAGGTTTCATCGTGGGCTCAATAACCGCAGTAGATTAAGATGGCGGCGCGGCTCATCGACGCGCTGCGCCATCGGGCACAAACACATAACCTAATCCCCACACCGTTTGAATGTAGCGCGGATTCGCAGGGTCTTTTTCGATTAAACGCCGCAGACGTGACACTTGCACGTCGATGGAGCGTTCTAGCGCCGAATAATCGCGGCCACGGGCGAGGTTCATCAATTTATCCCGAGACAAGGGCTCGCGTGGATGGGTAACGAGCACTTTAAGCACGGCAAACTCACCGCTAGTGAGTGCGATGGATTCGTCGCCGTGGTACATCTCACGGGTCGCTAAATCTAGCGAGAACTCACCGAAGCTAATCTGTGCTTCCTGCTGAGCGGGCGCACCGGGCACATCTTGGGTTTGGCGACGCATCACGGCTTTGATCCGTGCAAGTAATTCCCGTGGATTGAAAGGTTTTGGCAGATAATCGTCAGCACCCAACTCTAAACCAATAATACGGTCGACTTCATCGCCCTTGGCTGTCAGCATCACGATCGGAATGGGGTTACCTTGCTGGCGCAGTCTACGACAGATAGACAGGCCGTCTTCACCGGGCAACATCAAGTCGAGCACGAGTAAATGGAAGTTTTCGCGTTCTAATAGGCGGTCCATCTGCTCGGCATTGGCCGCGCTGCGCACCTGATAACCTTGCTCCATCAGGTAACGCTCGAGTAACGCTCGCAGGCGCATATCATCATCGACGACGAGGATTTTCGAGGTTTCTTGTCCCATGGGATGTCCTTTAATTGCTCAGATTGGTGCTTATTCTACTGACGAGAAACAGTTAAGATTAACCAACTGGCTGAAATTGAAAACGAATCTGCCTAATATAGCCGCATTCAACCAAGGCGACTAGCTCACCTTAGTAACTTGAATGCGATAAATGCTGACATTGATTGCCCAATGTTAATACTAAGCAAATGAAATTGCATGGGAATACTCGCGTTTATTCACGCTATAGCTGAAATTGTAACTAAATTGGCATCAGCAAAAGAGGTGATTTAAAAGCCATTATGCACAGAGATGATTTAGTGGATAGAAATAGTACACATACTTTGATGAATGTACTATTTGCACGTTCAGCTCATAAAGTCATCACAGAACTAAGAACCGTTGTTAGCTCCATAACCATAAAAAGTGGTTATGGAGCCATCTATGGAAATAGAGCTCCAATCATTGATTGTTACAAGCGGTTTGAGACAGGTTACTTCCAATTAATCATATCGATTAAGGGCGTTGAATCGCTATTGGTTCCTGGACACTTAAGTAATGCTCCTGCTGTCGCTTGGTACTCAGGCTTGATGTGCTCTTGTATCCAGCCTTGAGCTCTTATTAGATCCTTACCCATGAGCCCGAAAATACGTTGTGGGTTTACAACTGGGGCATTTGGGAAGAAGTCACCGCTAGTGGCTTCAATCATGCTCAATAAAATGGCGTAGTTATCGTGGTTTTGGTCTGCGAGTGGATCCCCGTTTAAAATCGCATTTGTTAAATGCGCTGTGGTGTACTCTGGCGTGCAGACAATACCATTCTCGCCATCGTTATAATCCGCCGCGACCAGATTTTCCACATCAATATGATGCACATGGCTGCCTTTATAGGTTAGATTTTCAGGTTTAATATCGTGCAGGAATATCTCCTCGCTATGTAAGGAACATAAATCTTCTAAGAGTGATTTAAAGTGAATTAAGGGAATCTTGTCCCCTTGTTCAATTAATTGCGCTACTTCAATGCCACCATTATGGGCAATCATGGTCGAATCGTTTACATAAATAGAAGGACAAATTGAAGGATGCGATCTAAGTTGGTTCATTGCTAATTGGTTGTATTTATTTTTATCTATATCAAACGTGTCATTATGAATATGTAATTGCACAAATTGACTATCTTGGCGTACTAACTGTTTGTAGGTTCCTTTCCCAGCAGGTTGAAACTTAGTTGGTGTTTTTGCGACTAATTCGGTTTGTGCATTATAGAAGTAGCTACGTCCTGCCTTAGCATTTGTGAGTGATTTTATACCTACTGTATTGAGCTCTTTTTCAGCTTTTTTTTGTTGATAAGAGCGATAACTTTTTTGTATTAGCTGAGCCGCTTCGATTTTCACTCGATGGAGAGATTTTTTGACATTGTTGATCTCTGCGAATGAACTTATCGTTTTCACAGGCTTTAGCGTATCAGCTCTACGTTGGGAAAGTTTTACGATATTGAGCGTGTTAGGTATAGCTGCGAATTGATTGTAGCTTTTATAGCTGGAAAAATTAGAATAATTGCTTGTATGAATAGGCATTATCAAATCTCTGAATGGAATATTAATACTAAAATAAATGAAAATTTTATTAATGGTTAATGGCAAATGATGAATAAAAAATGATTAATTTACTTGAGCAATCCTAATTTTTAACTAACTAGTGATTACTTTTTACCTGTCTAAATAAACAGAGTGATTAAGTCATTCCAGTTTTACTCAGAATATTTCAGACAAAGTCTGTGTGTCCCCTTTCTACTTATTTATATAGTGATGGAGTAGATAATTAATTGCTCACATATTTCAAACACTAGTGAGCCTATGACCAGAGGAGTACCGGATGCCAATTTCCAATCACATCATCAATCCACCTTCATCAGATATCAAGAGTGAGGGCGTCAGTAACGCCGCAACTGATAAACTCGAGATTAAGCAGGTGAGTAATAGGCCTAGTATAAAAAAGCGTTTTTTATCGCTGTTTCAATCTATCCGTCTTAAATCTCGCTCGAAGAATGGCAAAGAAAAGTCAGTTGCGAATAAACCGCTTCAGTTAGCCAAACCAGCCCAAGTTGCCAAAATGGCAGTTACAGCGCCGCAGCAAAATGCGGATTCTAGACTGTCATTAATGCAAGCGATTCGTGATGGCGTTGAGTTGCGATCGGTAACGGCAGATCAGAAAGCGCGACCTGTGACGCCCAATGCCGATACTTCATTTTTACAAGAAGTATTGAAAAAAATGCAAGACGCTCGGATGGTTTTATCCAGCCAAAGTACTGCACCATCCACAGTGCAAGGAGATATTCAGCCTCCTGTCGTATTAACTATGGCAAGTGGTACATTGCCACCGCCACCGCCACCGCCACCTTTGCCGCCACCGACTCCGATCCTGCCAGTAGGTGCGATGGCAAGTGACGTGGTTGCGCCGTCAGGTGGAGGAAAGGACGCTTTGCTAAATGCAATTACAGGTTTCAATAAAAACAACCTTAAAAAAGCAGTTACTGGAATCAAAAATGATGATGTTCAGGCACCTGTAACAAAAAATGAGCCCATGGATGAACTCTACTCTGATGAATTACTTAAAACAGCGCCCAATATGAATCAAGCTAATAGAGAGTTGCTCTGCCAACAAATTAGTGATTATGTTGTCAATGCTATGGAGGTTAATTGGGAAGGCATTTTACTCGATCAATATGGGCAGTATGCGGATATTGATGCGTTAGAGGCGGCAATGAACGGGCAGTCTAAATCGATTTCAAGTTATTGGGCCGAAGTGAAACGTTTTCCTGATCTATGGAAGCGAGCCGATGTTGTGTCTGATCAGCCTTTCCAGACGCAGCGTAAAGGTGTTGCCACTGAAACGATGAGTCGCCTCGATTCAGGAAAAACACGGCTTTTCCGCTCGGATAGTAGCCGTGGCGCCATTGAGATGAAAAAAGGGGAAGCCATTTTAGATGGGGCTCGTCGCACAGCCAATCAACTGACGACAAATGAAGAAAAATTGAATTTACTAGGTAGCAATTACCGTCAGTCAGCACTCAAAGTTCTTACAGAAATGCCTTTTATGGAAGGATTCGCTACTAAGAATGGTAAAGATGCGCAGGCAAAATTGGAAAAGCAATTCATGGAAAACATCCATGGAGCCGACAGTCTTAAAGCAGATATATCAAGATTTCTATCGATTCATATGAAAACTGGATTTGAAGACTTTACCTTTTTAGGACAGGAGGCTTTGGTCAAAAAACAGAGTGAGTTAATAAAAACATTACAATTAAAACTGGGTTATTCTAACAGTTAAGCTAAAAATAGTAAGTCGGGTCTAAGTAGATATTTTGGGCCTGGCTTATGACTTAATGTATATAGATTTGTAAACATAAACATATGTGTACACATTAATAAATTAAGTTTCAACACTAAACTTTCCTAAAGGTAAATTTTTAATTTAAAATAATTAAGGTGAGTATAATAAAGTGTGTCATATTTTAAAGTATGAATATTTAGGTTTTTGTTAGTTATATTCTCTGGGGTTCCCGTAGTTCCTTATCACCTTCTAAGCATATCAGCACAATGTACTGTAATCTTAATAATTAGTATTTACATTCGGCAGCTTGATACATTTGGTTTCGTTTGTTTTTCCATTGTTTTCAAAGCTGCAAAAGGTCCGCACCTTGTTTTTTGAGTGTGTTTTTTTCGATTTTTTTCTGGTTAATTCATCTTTTTTTGGCGATTTTTTATTACTTTATTCTGAAAAAAAGACCACAATGTAACTCTGAGTTAATTTTGTGATGAACGAGTAATTCTTAGGAGGAATAGCAATGGCAAGAAACTATGCGTTAGGAAATCAGATGGTTTTTGATGTGCTTAAAAGACAGGTTAGCACTGAGGATAATGTAGTTAGCATAGGTGGACGTGAGGCTGTAATATTAAAACTACTATGTGATCATGTAAATGAAGTTGTAGGTAAGGAGTATATACAAGAAAAAGTTTGGGGTAAGGTTTTCGTGAGTGAAACATCATTGACCAAAGCCATTTCTAATTTAAGAAAATCTCTTGCGCAATTTGATAACTTAGCGTGCGAAATAAAAACCATTTCTAAAGAAGGTTATATACTGATTCTGGATGAAAGTGTTTCAGGCGTTTTAATTGAAGAGGAATATCCGATTTTTGAGATAAAGAATATTAAGCAGAGTCGTAAAGAATCCTTAAGTAATATCAATGTTTCTCCATATTCAATCGAACGAAATTTATCAATTCGTACTGACATACCAATGAGAAATATATATTTTTTATTGGTATGTTTTTTCTCTGCTCTTCTTGCATCTATGTTAACAGTAGGAGCAATAGTCGTTTTCAATAAGTTTTTTTAAAATTATATTTCACGTAAATTTAAACTTATGCGTGCCAAGATTCATATTGGTTGACTTTTGTTTTTTAAAATAATAGTTGATTCAATCTAAAAGATTTTTAGTGTAATTTTTCACGTTCAAATTCAACCTTGAAACGAAATGAAATCATACGCAAGATTGTCTTAAATATTCTACTAGTATTCTATAATTTATGGGCTTCTCTACAGAGATTTGAGCCAAGGATAAGGCTTTTTTTGCTCCTTTAAAGTCACTTTTACATCTTGGTATAAGCGCGACTGTTGGTTGTTATACATGTCGTTCGGTGATAGTTATTTTTTACGGATTTTTTCATAAGTAATCTGGTGATATTGATGTGCAGGATGATGGATAATTAAAGCTCAACCTCTAGGAGATATTATGCTTTCATTAAACAAACTAGCTGCATGCGGACAGACTGAAACATCTGAAATCATGGATAAAAAAAATATTGATTTAGATGTCAAAAAAATTTCCCACATTGAGAATAAAGATCCCATTGTTTCTTTAAGTAAATTGTTGAGTCCAAAACCTTACCAAAAAGTAAAAGTAGAACTAAAAAGCGGCAGTGAAATTTTTTCTTCTTTAATTAAAAATAAATTAATAAATGGTAAAAGTACTGCTTCTGAACGGGCTCTCGATGCAATGGCATCTAGTTTAACTAATATTCTTAATACGGCAACAGATGATGTAGATCTAAGTGGGAAGAAGGTATATGTGAAAAACTTTCTTCAATGCGATCAAAGTAAGCCTGTCAAAGTGACATCTGATCAATTTACATTAGTGCATAAAGCAGAGATCTTTTCACGGTTATCAGTATGTTTTGATGGGTTTATGAATTCTAATCAAAGTGAGTTATCTGAACGTTTGAACACAATCAGAGACAAATTATCAAAAAATGAAAAATTGAATGAAAGTGAAGAGAAACACTTATTTGAAAAATTAACTAAAGATGCATTGAAGGACACTCAAGGTAATAACCTTTATACAAACAAACTCTTGAAACCAGAAAATTTAGTGTTAGAGTTTCCTGGTGATGCTGCGGTTGTTAAAAATGAAACTGAAGCAAGAAATAATAAGATATTAGTTGAGAATTTTGGCTTTCCTAGCAGCCTTTTAGATAGACCAAGCGCTAAGCTCCATGAAACCTATGCATTAAACGCATTTATGAGTGAAAAAGGTGAGCCAGTTGATTTAGGTCAGCTTTTTGGTGGTGCCTTGCAAGGTATTATGCGGGACCCTGTCGATTCCAGTAAAAGTAAAAGTGGCTTATTTAATGAGGGGATTTTAGCTTCTGGGGGGTTACATTTTGATTTTAAGCCTAACGAAAAAATGTATCAAAATAATATCGATACGTTAGGCCAAGATATACTTGATTTAGCTGTAAACCTCAATATGGATAATTTCAGCCGTCCTGATATGGAGGGTTTCACTGCAGGTGTATCTGGAAATGCTCTGCATTATACCATTCAGACAGCTAAACTCTGTCGTGCCACCAATGCTACATTTAATTTCGAACAAGTGCTTGATGTATGCTTAGACCACTTAGTTGGTGATAGCGTAAAGCAGCCTGTGCATCATAGTTTACCTGAAGTGATACAGGGGGCATATATAGCCAATATGCTAATAAATAAAGGTGTATTGGATAAAAATGATAAAATTATGAAGCATGATGAAATGTATAGTAGTTTAAAGAGTGCCATTTCTGATGCAGATAAAAAAATCACAGACTTGATGGCAACGACTTATCGTAGGTAATGAGTTTGTCTCTGGCATTAATTGATATCACAATGTCTCAGTGTTAATAAAAAACCACTTTTAAAAGTGGTTTTTTATTGCAGATGTTATTTAAGATGTGGTTAATGTTTTTATATTTATAAACTAAAGCCATTTGTAGTATGAGAATAATATTAATGTATATTTTGCATAGTCATTGATTGCATTCTTCGTGGAAGATGGTGTGCTTTTCATCAACAAATTTAGAGGTGTATATGTCACTTATTATAATTCCTTCCCTTCGAGAAAAGCTTGGGTTAAATATATCATCGAGTGAATTAAAAAAGTTGGATGTAAAAAGTGTTCGTAATGTGGATATTTTACGCTTAAAGCAAACTTTGATAAGGAGCCTGAATATACAAAAAAGGGAAGTAATAGCCACATTTTTAGCTAAGCTAGCTACACCACAAAAACTACTACTACCAAGACCAAGGTTGAAGCCACAACTGCAGCATGAAGTTCTGCCATTGCATCTAGCACTGTCAAGTCATGTTGACTCAATAAACATCCGTCATCCAGAAACAATATCTCAATTAAAAGAGGAGGCTAAGGCGGGAAAATATGAAAAATTTGAGGGGACAAATCGAGAAGTATTTATCGATAAAAAAACAGGGAGAGGGTATAAGATCTTTAAACAAGATAGTACGTGGGGAGCGTTAACTAATGCCGACTTAAGAGTAAATGATGTATATCGTAATCATAATTTCTATGATGGTAAGTATGCAATTTTTGCGAACAATGACCTTATTACTATGAGGGATGATAGAGTATGTGGCTCTCCACGAGTAAGAGTGTTTACTTTTCAAAAAATACCAGGTGCAAAGCATCTAGATAATCATGAAAAAATTCCATATTCAGTGCTGGTTATGATGGAACAAGCAGGTTTTAGACCTTTTGATGTAAAGCCTGATAATTTTATGAAAGTCAAAAATTCACATGGAAGATATGACTATCTGCCTATTGATGCAAAACAGATAGGATTAACGAGGAGCAATAGCGAACGCTCTAGGGAGGTTCGTGAGTTTAAGCAACAACATGGTCCTTATTATTATGGTCAACGTTATGTTGATTATAATAAATAAAACTCATTAATTTGAATAGTCATTGGGTATTGGTTAGTGTTAAACGGCTGGACAAAAATGGTCGGGAAGTGAATGGTTACTCAATATCCTCACTATAAAGCTGCGAGCAACCAATTGAAGTGAAAAAGGCTAGGTTAATATTTCTCCATTAAGAGTTGCAGATAGTGGAGGTCGCAATGACGACCTCCTTCTTTGAAAAGTGGATTTTACTGGGAAATCAGAGAAATGTTCGGAGCTATGCTAATTATTTTCTTCAACTGCAGTTAATATTAAGTCTTGATCCAGCTTTAAGTCTGTATATATTCTGGTCGATGAAGTCAGAATAAATGACTTCATTTTTTCTGACGTTGAAAAAGAAAACTCTCCAAGATTAGGATCGAAATATTTGTACTGTTTCGCTTGGTCGTCGATAAATGCTGCGACTTCATGTCCATAACCTTTATTTTTGGGAGAAAGACCCAATAAATGGAAACCTGCCTTTTTTATATTAAGGTTTGTTTCATTTTCCGAGACAGCTAACCCACTAGATTGCAAATATGATGCTACTTCTTTGTTTATTTTTAGGTTAACAACTTCTTCTAAACCCTCTTTTGTGTCCATATCATTAAAAAAGTGAACACCCTGATGTTTGTCAGCACACCATTTTATGGCGAGCGTTGAACATAGCCCATCTTTACCTACTTGAATATTCTTCAGTATGCTCGATTGATCCCAAGTGACATCAAGACATCCACCGAAATAATTGGCAAGCAGTTGTTGATTTTGTGGTAATGAAAAAAGTATCGAGAGAATTTTTTTAGTCGCGTTAGGTTTTAAAGCTTCATCAAGTTGACCACGATTTTCATATTTTTTGAAAATGCCATCAACCACACTATTATCTGAGAAGCTTGCTCTTATGAATTCAAATAATTCTCGATAATTGCTAGGGAGAGTGGTCAGCTTAACCCCTACGAGCTGGAAATCTCTAATGATAGCAGATTGGCCAATCGTTTTATCATTAGTCTTATGAATGATGCTTGCAAGCCGTTTATCTTTATTGAATGCTTTTAATACACTTTTCGTTAATCCTTTAGTACTAAGTGTTGATACTTCATTTTTTATTTCTTCTCGTTTTACATCAAAAATTCGACCATATTTTGCATCACTAATTTTATCCTTCAATATTATAACTTTTTCCCGTTTAACAGGCTTTTTTGTTACTAATAATGTTTTGTCTAACCGAGAAATGTCGACTTTATTAATGCTTTTCACATCTATATTTTCAAGATTACTCAATTCGATCGATGAAACACTTAATCCAAGATTAGATCGTATTGAAATTGGAACAAGAGACATAGACACCTAAAATTTTAATTGCAATATTTATAGTGAATATTAGTATATTTAGTTAGATATAATTGTAAGATTGTTTATGAAATATTAAGGCAAAGGTTACCATGCAAGTCTTATGAGTTTAAATTGTCGATTCAACATATAAATGACTATAAGTCATGCAGCTTGATTTAACTTAAATGTATGGGAAGAGATAATATCTATGCAGAATGTTCGGCGCGGCCTACAGCTTAAAGGTTCAGAAGATACAGGTCATTGTGATTTACGGTAATTTGATTTTTTAAAAAACCATATTAATCAGTGGTTTTTGGCCGTGTTCAACAGACGCGCAAAGCGCCAAGGATAAATTAATACATTAGCTGATTGTGCTTTTAATGAGCTTTTTCCGTGTTTTATCAGAAGTTTTCACTGGCTTGGCCTGGCGCAGATGGCTTATATTTTGCGCATTCTAGAGCTATCTAGAAGTTTGTGCATGTGTGCATGTATGTAAAATTAAGTAGGCATGTTAAGTATAAGTAGGCATGTTAAGCATTAGAAATAAACGTATGAATAACTAGGGATGTATTAAATGGCTCAACAATTATCAACTGGGTATATAAGTGGTGTTTTTGGCGGTTTAGTTAATAATGCCGACGATAAGGTCAGTACATTCATTACCGATCATACTGGAAGTGTTGATAAAGATGGAAAATTTACACCAGATAAAGATGGTACACTTATTTTGAGTGCATCTGATTCTTTATCGCTACAACAGTTAATGGCAGATCAAAGCATTACCGCTCAAACCTCAACAACTACATTAAAATCAATTAAAGACTCTATTTCTGCAGCGGCAAGAAACATTTAACTTTAATTTTATAATGCATTATGGGCAATAGAGAGTGCTATAGATGTTGCAATTATTGAATCCAGATAATGCATTTTCAGGAGCAAATTTAATTTTGCTCCTGACTCTGATCTTGTTGTCTACCGTCTTTTTTATCTGTTTCTCTGGATATGTTAAATATAATATTGTACTTAACATCATTAAAAATGCGGTGGGTACACAACAAATTCCACCTACAATAGTAGTGAATTTACTTGCGGCATTAATGGCGCTTAATAGTATTTGGCCTGATATAAAACCCGGATTAGAGAGGGTTAAGCCATATTTTATTGAGCAGATTAATGGAGGAATAGACCCTGACGTCTTGCAATCATCCTCCCTATTTGAGGATAAAAAGCCAGAACAAGTGACTATGTATTATCTGGTCAGCAATGTATTTGAGTTTTTCCCTGAACTGTTGGCGAGGGCGCAGCGTAAAACTAATGAACTAACTGGCATTATTGACATTCCACTTAATTTTGACTCAGGGAGTGATACACTAAAATATTTTCTTGGTAATCTGATTTTAGATTTGTATCAAGGTTTCGAGTTTGGCCTAAAGCTATACATGATATTTGTGAGTATTGATTTTTTAATTGCCGTGATTCTCAGTGGTGTAGGTATGACTATGTTATCACCGACGGTAATATCGACACCTGTAAAACTCGCAGTATTTTATTTTTCTGATAGTTGGACTATTTTATTTAGAGCACTCCAGTGATATGGACATGCTTTTATTTCCTAACTGGCTGTTATTTGCAGGATTATTTTTATTTTTAAAAATTTATAATCCAACACGTCTTTATCTTGATAATTCGACGGCACTTGCTATTGCTGTTGGACTTGCAATTGTTATAGATTCTAGTGATTTAGGAAATATTCCAACTCCTTTTTGGGTATTAAGCGTTATTATTTTTGCTATGTTTTCATCTGTACCTTATTGGCTCAGTGGTATGGTTGGCAGTGTTATACAACAGTTATTATTGCTTAACGAACAGTCTGTACAAGATAAACGTTTTACTGATGAGTCTGAAGCGCTATCTAAGATTAGCTCTTTGATGTTTTTGATGTATGCCTTGGACTCTGGTGTGGTTTTTAGACCTTTGCTGGCGGTGATCTCAGAGAATATTGAACAAGGTGCTAATGTTGGTTTTGATACTTTGTATTTTTACATCACTGATAGCTTAACTATGATGGCTATGGTGACTGGTAAATACATGGTTCTGTTGTTGTGTATTACTATTTGTTGTGGCTATGTTGACCTTTTTTTCAAAAAAGCTTCTTTATCTATTAGTACAACAGCAGATATTAAAGCTATCACCATGATTATTATTCTTAACCTATGGCTGTTACAAGATCAGTTTTATGTTTTTAAACAAATAATGAAAAAGGCAGGGTATGAGTAACATTAATTTATTGAATGTCACATTGAATAGTCAGCAAATTAAAACCACTTCAGAAAGGGATGCCCTTCAGTTTGAGTCAGAACTCAAAGCTGCTGGTGAAGTACATTTAAGTGAACAATTTTCCGATAGCCAAGTAAAAGTACACGCTAGTAAGCAAAATGATTATGTTACTGAAGAAGAGTTTACGATGAAAATAGTAGAGCAAGCCATTATTAATCAAAGTATCAGACAAATGAAAGTTAGTCAGGAACGTATGAAGGAGATACTTGATGAAGTCTAGAATCTTACTTATTTTCCTTTTGTTTACGGCATTTACTTGTCAGGCAAAGGTATTTATTAAGCAGTCTGATATCGATTTGAAAGGCGCCTTGGCGGCAATAGCTAAGGATATGCAGCTAAAGTTAGTTGATGATATTGAAGAAAAAAAGGCTAAACAGCCTATTACTCAAACACTCTCTGGTGACGGTCTCGATTTGTTGGACCAGCTTTCTGATGTTTATGATTTTGATTGGTATGTATATGGTGGGACACTAACGGTTCACTCTGGTCAGGCTTATATAAATCATGCATTTAAACCCAGAAATATTACACCAGCTAGCCTGCTTAAAGAATTAAAGAGTACGTTCAGAGCCAATAATACAACGAAAATTGAACTCGTGGGCAGTGGCAACTCTATCTTTATTTCAGGAACACGTAAGTTTGTTAATGACGTTGTTGTCTACTCTAATATGATTGATAAAAATCAGTTTTTAGAGAATGGTAATAATTTGGAATTGGCACGGATCGAGTTTGATTATATATCTGTTATGGATCGCCAAATTGATTCATATGACGGTAATGTTATTTTTCCTGGTGCGCAGTCTTTAATCTCATCGGCAATTGAGAAAATTGGTCAGTTTGAGAATATTAGCGATGGAGAAATGGTTAAGCGCGCTTATAAACTAAAACTTAACCAAAATGATAAACAACAGCTTGAAGAGGATGAGTTTACCTCTAAAGTCCAGGTATTACCTGGAAGTAATGCATTGCTAGTTCGTGGTACCCCTGAGGAGATCCAGTTAGCTAAGCGTATTGCCACTCTTATTGATGTTAAACGGCAGCAGTTGCTATTTTTCCTTCGGGTTTATGATGTTTCGGTAGAACGAACTGAAGCACTAGGTGTTAATAGTTCATGGTTGAATGGCAGTCGAGGTCTGTACGATATTATCGTTCCACCCTTTACGGATACAGTAGATTTTTTCAAAAATTTTCAAGCTTTGTATACTAATAATATGGCTAGAGGAGTATATGAAACTAATCTCTTAGTCTTAGAGAACCAGCAAGGGCATTTTGGTAAAAAAGAAACGGCTACAGTTGTACTTATATCTGATAAGCAAGTATCAACTCAAAAAATTGAGGCCGAAAATAGTTTGTATGTCACTGGCCGTTTATTGCCATCAGGAAAAGTGCAGGCGAAATTTAGCTATATAGAAGAGTCACTGAGTGATGATAAGACAGAAGGCGGAGCGACTCAGGCGCCTAGAGTTAACTCTCAATCTTTGACATCAGAAGTCTATATTGAACCAGGGCAGACCGTTATTCTTGGAGGATTTGACAATACAGTGACTGATAGTGTCGAGAGTGGTGTCCCTATCCTTTCAAGTATTCCTTGGTTAGGTGAATTATTTAAGAGTAAGAAGGAAACTAAACGTAAATATAAACGTTACGTATCAGTGTCATTTAAGGTTATCTAGTCATGATCAAACATTTTTTTAAGGTTAAAGAATCTTATCAAGATACAGTGATTTGTCATGTCAGTATAAATACTTTTGTGGGGCAGGAGTGCTTCATTATCACAGTCGCTAATGAGCGTATTCGTGGTGAGATAATGAAAATTACTGGTAAAAGAGTAGAAATTAAGTTGCTCCAGCCTGGGGCTATTCAACGGGGAAGTAAAGTTGAAATTACCCCACGGCGCTTCTGTTTCCCGCTGAATGAAACCGCTCTTATTGGTAAGGTCATTAATTGCTATGGCGAGTCATTGTATGGTGAACAATATTTGGGCGGTGAGGGTGATTACTATGATCTACCCATTATCGATAAGCCTATACCGCTTAATATTCGCGCACCAATCGACACTGTCTTTCCAACAAAAATTAAAATTATTGATGGCTTATTCACCATTGGAGTAGGGCAGCGTTTGGGCCTATTTGCCCCCGCAGGTGCTGGCAAAACTACTACGGTTTCGATCATGGCAAATAACATGGATGCCGATGTGGTGATTTTCGCCATGATTGGTGAGCGTGCAAGGGAGGTGGTTGAGTTTTTGGAGGGGGAGATTGGTCCTGCTGTGATTCAAAAATCGATCACTATAGTGTCTACATCCGAAGCAAATCCGTTGGAGAAAGTGAGATCGGGTTTAGTCGCTGTATCTATTGCTCGGCATTACATGGCTCAGGGCAAGAAAGTGGTGCTCTATTTCGATTCATTGACACGTTTTGCACGTGCACAAGCCATGTTAGATGGTACTCCCATCGAGGGCGGAATTCCGATCGGAGTCTCTTTGGCACTGTCACGACTGGTAGAGAATTGTGGTAACTCTATTCATGGCTCAGTGACTGGAATTTTTACGGTATTGATTGAAAAAGAAATTGATGAAGATCCTATTGCACATGAAGTTAAGTCACTGATTGATGGACATTTGGTCTACTCAACGACAATTGCTTCTACTGGCCGTTATCCTGCTATTGATGTACTAAAGAGCAAGAGCCGTCTACAAAATAAAGTTCAGGATCCTCAATATGTAAGTCTTTCTGAAAAGTTCAAAGATATGGTGTATCGCTATTTTAATGTTGAATTGTTAATCCGAGTCGGCGAGTACGAGAAAGGTAACGATTTGGCGACCGACGAAGCGATAGAGCGCTTCCCATATATCATGGAGTTTTTGAAGCAAGGTTACGACGGGGTCGAATATGAAGAAACCCTCCAAGCAATGGATCGAATTTGGTCAACTTATTGATGTAGTTGACATCAGAATTGGCAAGCAACAACGTAAATTAGCCAAACTAAATTTGAAGCATCAAGAGCTATTGGATTCGATAGAGGCCTCATGGGCATTAATCGCCAATGAGCAACAAAAGTTAAAAAGTCTAGTCGTTAAAGACGAATTAAATGGGCTTTCTCGTTTGTTTCAGCGAAGAGAAAGCGTTAAGTCTCATATCGAGTCTTTATTCTTCGATGCGTCTGTGACCCAGCAAAATGCTAATGAATTAGCTGCCGAGATTGCCCTTGTTATCGCTGAAAAGCGAAGGCAAGAAAAACGAAAGGACGCTTTAGCTGAGATCCAAGAACAGTTAAGAGATGAGTGACAAAATGACAAAGATGGATAGACTTGCCCCAGTTGCCCAAATAGCCTGTTTGAGCCCAGTAGAGAGCGAATTTGAACAGCTTTTGAATCTATCAAAACGGCAGGCTTCTTCTCATGATGCATCAACATTTGATGGTGAAAAGGAGGCCATTGAAAGCCATGAGGCTGAGCATGAAGAGGGTTTTATTTGGGGGCATGTTGTACCTGTCACGGCTTATGTACCACTTCGGCAGCATATATTTTCGGCGAGTAAAGCTATCAGAATCCATTCGTCTGATGCAGTTAGTGGCAGTCGGCTTAAACTCGAGACCAGTGAACCATTAGCAAATGTGGCTAATTTGCAGCGGCCTAGACGTGCAATACCAGTAGCGAATCATGTTCAATCTCAGTTAAAAGTGAGCAACACTGATGAGGTTGCGATGAATACCCAGGTGTCATCTTCAACGGTGCCAGTCAGCAAGTCTTTGAACACAGCTCAGTCAACAGTAGGTGCGGATAAGATTACGCTCCCTCTGAGGGCAAAGTCTGAACTTTCTCAGCCATTACTCAAGTCGTCACTAATAAAGCAACCTACTACGGCAATGGGGTTTGAGTCAGTAGTGAATGCTCAAGTGTTAGAGGCGCCTGTCGGCAAATCCTTGATAGTAGAGCGCCCAGTTGTGAATTCAGAACAGGCTACGCGCTCACTGACGCGATTACCTCAATCTATTGCGGCAGTGCCTCAACCGACTCAGTCGTCACCAATTAAGTCGCCACTAATAAGTCAGCCGCCCGCTGTTATCGGACGAGAGTCTGGCGCGAATGCTCAAGTGTCAACGACGCTGGTTGGCAAATCCTTGATAGTAGGGCAACCAGTTGTGAATTCAGAACTGGCTACGCGCTCACTGACGACACCACCCCAGTCTATGGCGGCAGTGCTTCAACCGACTCAGTCGTCACGAATTAAGTCGCCACTAATAAGTCAGCCATCCGCTGTTATCGGACGAGAGTCTGGAGCGAATGCTCAAGTGTCAACGACGCTGGTTGGTAAATCCTTGATAGTAGTGCAACCAGTTGTGAATTCAGAACAGGCTACGCGCTCACTGACGACACCACCCCAGTCTATGGCGGCAGTGCCTCAACCGACTCTGTCGTCACCAATTAAATCACCACCAATAAGTCAGCTGGCTGCTATGGAGGGGGAGTCTGGAGTGAATCTTCAAAAGCAATCAGAATTAACAGTTGCTCACTCTAATGTACCTGTTTTGGCTCGAGTACAGCGAGAATCGAATGCTAATAAAGGCTTATCCGCCGGAGAGAAGAAAGAAGACCCGGTTATTAAAGCTTTTGTACCAGTTCATTCAAATTTAGAAGTAAAGGAGGGAGGTCAGCACATAAATAAGGTTTTTATTGAGGAAAAATCTTCAGTTTTAGTAACTCAGATGGAATTACCAAGTCTAGGTTCTAAACTTGTGGCGATTGGAGCTGTGAGTGCAGGCATGACTGTCCAACCTGTATTGTCTTCGTTGATGCTGCATTACCAAATCGCACCCGAGTATTTTACCCAATATGCGCAATTGAACACCTATCGAGTATTTTTTCGCAATAAGTACTACGTATTCCAGTTTGAGGATAACAAAGTGACTAACTTTCTTGAGGATTATTATGACCGTCATTGATGTCACAGCGGCATGCTTAGACATTCTCAAGAGTGCGATTATTATTTTTTCGCTTAGTTTTGTCGTCACGGGAGTTATTGTCGGTCTGTTGCAAACTGTGTTTAGTGTGCAAGATCCAGGCTTACCTATGGCGGCTAAATTAGTTGTATTTATCGTTTTACTTACACAAGTTGGCGGTGGGATTTATGATCAATTCCATCTGCTTTTTGGGCAACTCTAACATTGAATAGTTAAATATTAACTTTTAAACGGAAGGTATTATGAAAAAACTCAGAGAAATTGTTTATAAAACACTCGTAGATGATTTTAATGTGTCACCAAGCTTATTATCTCGCATCGAGGGTGATGATCCTATCGCAATCGAATTGAATGGCGGAGAGGAGATATTTGTTTATATAAATGATAGAACATTGCAAACTTTTATTGAAATCCCCTTGCGTGATCAACGCATGCTTAAAAATAAAGCGCCTAAAATAATAGAGAGTCTCATGTCTGATGAAGACGTTTTCTTCAATATAAAGAAAGAGAAATTAACAGTAGTGACAGAATTTTCCGCAGATATCGCTAATGTAGAACGAGTGTTGGCCGGTAAGCTGAAACTGTTCAATAACATGGTTGCATATATCAAAGTCTAGCCAGTAATTTACATCATTATTCAGGAATGAAATTTCTGCAGTTGATGATTCAAGAGGAATGATTTAGTTAATTTTAATGTTCTTTCATTATTATCTGTTCATCAACTGTCTCCAGTATATCCGACTAAGCTGGCTCCATAATGCACTGAAAAAGTGGCTATTGATTCTAAATCCAACGCAACGCGTGTTCGTCATGTGACTAATGGTGTCATCTATAGCCCTTTTAGCAATCAATTGTCTACCCGATAAAGTATTAAGAATATTTATGTTGTAGGCCATAGCGAAGCTGTTCGACTACAAATGACTTACTTAGAGAAGGAAAGGTGTTGAAGTTTTGGGTAAAGCGTAAAACTGAAGCCGATAAATACTTTCCTAAAGCGCATATATTTGGATATGACGGGTTAGGAGTTTAACTAATAACTCGGGGTCTATTAATTAACTCATTGTATTAAAAAGTTATTTTTAAACTCGTGTTTTTTCACTTTGATTCCAGTTTGTTCATTTGCTTGCTAACGATGGCAGCGGTTAAATATCAAACATTGTGAAGCGTATTGATTTAAAGAGTTGTTTAGAAATGGTAGATCTTAATGTACAAGCGATACAACCTTCTGTATTTGAAGATACCTTTAATAATATTGGTGAAGGTTTTCAAGAGATTATGAATAATTTACAGAAGATAAATGATGGCAAAACGATTACCTTGCAGGATACGTTGGCCTTACAGCAATCGGTATTTCATTACAGCATGTATCAGGAAACAGTAACTAAAATTGCTTCGAAGTCTGCCACTGCAATAAATGATGTCATGAAGGCCCAGTGATGAAAAAACTGTACTGGATAGTTTTTCTTGTACTCTTTGGATGTAATGATCAGGGCCGAGTAGAAGTTGCCAATTTTGATTCCGCTGATGCAGCGAACAAAGTGGTTGTTCTGCTGGCCCGATATCAGGTTTCCGCTTCTTTATCTATTAGTAAGGATCGTCATCTTGTCTATGTTGATAAAGATCACTTAGCTCAGGCGAGAGAAGTGTTAACAAAATTCAATTTCTATTTTGAACGAGAAGATCTCAATGATCTGCTTGAGTCAAAATTTGCTAGCTTGAGTAAGTTAGAGATAGTGAAGGGAAACTTGCTTGAGAGCCGCGAAATATATAACAAAATTAGTGTTATTCCCAATGTGCTACGGAGCAGTGTTATCGTCACTGGGGAAAAAAATAAGCGAGTCTCGGTTATTATTTTTAGCTTTGATGAAATCGAACGTGAAAATAAGTTGAATATTGAGCGTTTTTTGAAAGGCTTAGTTTCAGAGTTGGATACATTAACTGTCAGTTATTTTTTTCAGAATACGGGTAATGAAAAAGTATAAAAAACTTCATCAAACATACTTACATTATTTACTGGTCAATCGGCGACTTTCCCCGGATCAATATAGTGTGCTTACAACACTAACCGAGAGTGAGGTACAGGTATGGTTTACACCTAGACGTTCAAAAATTACTGCTTTAGTGAAAGTATTGGGTAGCGTAGTCATATACCAAGCTCGCAAAGGTGACGCAAGTGATCGATCTTGGCTGCTGAGCAAGCAATATCTCAATCAAAGTCAATATCTCTGGTCAAGTACACTAGGAATTAAACTCGATTCTAATGTGTCAAAAAATATGTGCACCCAAAAACTTGGAGTAGCATTATTGGCTATTCACAATCCACGTCATGCCATCATTTGGGCTTTAAGACTAGGTATATCACTGCCAGAATCCATATTAGCAGTAAAATCTTCAACTAGACTTGATGCCTTTATCTTACAAGTCGCCAAGGATACAGATATCGAACTCAGCGGCGGGTAAAATAACCGTTAAAATTGGATTGAATTTATATGAAAAAAAATACAATACGCCCAGGTGAAACCTGTGATGACTTTTTTGAGCTATTGAGTGGCACAGTCATTGAAAAAGATATTGCAGCTATGCGTAAGTCGCAGAAAATCACAATAACTCAACTAAAATCAATTTATGAATTAGGGGTTAAGTTTTATACTGACTTCCAATTTAAGGAAGCTGAGATTGTTTTTTCTGCCTATGTTGGTTTAAATCCGTATGATCATCGAGGCCCAGGATGTCTAGCTGCCATTTTTTTGGAAAAAGGGCAATTTAAAAAAGCTTTGGAAGTGCTAAACATATTAAAGACTTTCCCGACAAATGATCTAGATGAAACTATTCTCAACATTTCTTTGTGTCATTATAAGTTAAATGAATATACCGAGGCTAGTGTTACCTGGCTTATTGTAAAAGAAGATAATTTAAATGATTTCTATCTGCAACGATATCATTATCTTAAGTCGCAGCTGAGCCCGTATTTACCTTAATTATAGATAGTATTGCAGAGTCAATATGAAACAACCATTTGAATCTAAGTTTTTTCTTGAGATATAAGCCAATTTCATGACTCACACATTTAGCTGTTCTGTGTGAGTGCATTCCCAACCTGTACCATCAAGAGGATACAGGATTCTTAAATTGTAGAGACTCTATAAATGATAGTGAATAATGCACGAGTGTTATCAGATGCGCTAAATTTTGAACAAAAAAGTTCATCTTTGACTGATGCCGATAAAAAAAATCTAAATGATATAGAAAAGTTAGTTAAGTCTGCCTCCCAGCAAGAAGAAAAAACAAATAAAGCTCTGCCATTTACTAAGAGTGAGCCATCTCCATTTCAGACGCTTGCTACTTTTGCTGCCCATCAGAAAGAAGTTGTACGCTCAATGGTTGGCCTGAGCTCTGAAAGCGCGATCGCCTCTGCTTTGGCGGGAAGCATTGAAGCTTATGGTAAACAATTAGCACATATACAAGGTTGGACAACTGGCGGTCTGCCGATGTTCGAAAGTGCAATGAGAGAAATGTTCGAAGGTTTTCTGAAAGATGGTATCACAGGTAATGAAATTGAAGATTTATTTCAGCTAGCCATTATGGATTACATTTCACACTCAGCTGACTTTCCAGATCTCACGCCACAGATGATGGAAGACATGATGCATTTTTTAGAGAGCACGGGTTCTGGTTCACATGGATATCATGAGGGCTGGAATGGACAGAAATTCGCAGATAAAAGTACAGCTATCTTTGACTTTATGTTGAAAAATGCTCCGAAAGACAGCCTGTGTAATGAAGTACTGACATTTTTAAAAGATAAACAAGGCGCACCATCTGCATTAGTCGACCACTTTAAAAATAATTTTGAAAATAAATATTCGTTTATTGGTGATGCTGGATATCCAAGTGATGCAGGTGTCTCGCCTATGTTACGTATGGCACTAATGGCTGCCTATTTAAATAAGTATCCTGACGTAACGCAAGATACGATAAATTTATTTCTCACTGGGTCAGTGGGTGAGTTGAATGACTTTATTAAAAATAATACACCGGGCGGAAGTTATACATCTGCTATGGATTTTCTCTTTAAAAATGATGGTCACGGGGAAGATAGCGGTTGGCGTGAAGTCACTCAAAATGGGCATAAGGTGATTGATTGGGAGGGGGTTGGATTGGATTCCGGTTATTTTAAAGATATGTATACCGACTTTCCACCACGCGAGTTAACCGATGAAGATATTAAAGAAATTAACCGTATCGGCGATCAAGTGAAAATGATCCAGCAGACCCTTAAGTACTGGATTCAGATCTGCCGGGATGAACTCATGGCATTCGCTAGAAATATCTAACAATCAACAGGGAGTTTGCTATGAGTATTAATGGTGTTTCTGGTCTTCAGCCCCAGTGGACATTGCCGTCTACAACCGAAAATGCACCACTTAAAACTATGCAGCCTGTCGCGAATGAATCTAAGTTGGCGATTGCTGACCGTGCGCTCGCCTCACTCGATGTCGAAACGGGGGATGTAACAACGCTATTAATGGTTGCGGCGCAGCAGAAACAAGTGGTGATGGCTATGGCGGGTCAACATTCCGAGGCCGTTATTGCTTCGGCTCTTGCGACGAGTATTGAGGGCTATGGAAGTCAATTAGACATCGTTAATAAGTGGACCAGTGGTGGAAAACCTGCATTCGAGGCCGCCATTATGCAGATGTTTACTGCTATGAAAGAGGGCGGGATTAACGGAATTGAGTACGAGAACATGTTCCAGCTGGTGCTGCTCGATGTGTTGAGTAATAGTAAAGAGTACGGTTTAGAAGACGCTAACTTCTTGAAAGAATTGGGGACTCTACTGGAAAAAACTGGTAGTGGCAGTCATACCAATTGGGATTTTACCCCTGAGCAATTGGGGGCGAAGGTCAATAATGTTTGGAGTACTCTGAATAGTGCGATTCAGGGGGGGAAAATTCCAACGGATAGCATTGCTTACCAAGCTATGTCAGCTATGAGTGGCGGCAATATCTCATCGACGACGCCCACAGAGTTATCGAGTCGCTTTACCTCGTCTGTGTATAACGATCCCAATGCCGGTGGCTGGATCACCAGCGGCCTTAACGATATTAGCCCTATGGCAAGAATTGTGTTGCTGAGCGCGTTAAACGGTGATCAAACAGTATCGGCAGCCGAGGTCGAGACCATTCTCACTGGCAGTAAAGCAGAGGTTGATGGACTACTCACTAAATTAGCCAATATGGATGCGATGGCGTACTTGTTCAGTGCTAAGTGTCCTGGTTGGCAGAATTCGTCGGACACAAATAAGCCTTTACCACCTGGAGTGACTCAGGCCTTCGATTATGACGGAACGATTCAGGCTCAATATTTAACAGATCTTTATAAAAACTTCTCGCCTAGACAGCTTACTGATGAAGATATTAAAGAAATTAACCGTATCGGCGATCAAGTCAAGATGCTGCAGCAGACCCTTAAGTATTGGATTCAGGTCTGCCGTGATGAGCAAATGGCATTCGCAAGGAACATCTAAAGAGTCGTGTTTGTATTAAGTACAAAATAGAAGGGCATGGTAGCACTGGGAACATGCCGCTCGCATCGCGAGAATTTAGATGTGCAAGCTCACTTCAGTAACTCTGATAGTGAGTGCGCATCTATTCCCAGTATCGTCACATGAAAGGAAATAACTATGAGTACATTCATGATTACCGTCGCTGCGCCAAGCATTATTGGTACAGTCGATGAACAGAGCCAGAGTGTTCAGCGCCAAAACACTGCTGCGACAGAATCGGCTAAGCCGAATCAACCCTTACCAGGCAATACGATTGGAGTGTCCGATAGTCAGCTCTGGCGCATGGTGCAAGAGAGTATGAAACTGGCCGCTGAAGCGTTTTCTGGTACCGGTAAAGAAAACTCTGAAGCGAAAAAAACACTGATAGATATTCAAAAAAATACTCAGATCGATGCGCTTAAAGAGCGTATGGCGCAGATTGAAGAACAGAAGCAAGCCCAAAAGAGCCAAGGCATTTGGGGCAAGATTGCTATGGGATTAGGTTTTCTTGCGGCAATTATAATGGCGCCATTCAATCCTGTTATGGCTGCAGTGATGATTGGTTTCATGATTGCTTCGATCGTGTTGCCTAAAATTGTCGATAAGATTATGGAAGCCGCAGGTGTCTCTGAAGAGATCAGGGGCTATGTATCAATGGGATTAGAGATTGCTATTGGCATTATCAGTATGGTGGTCAGTTTCAATCCTGGGAACATGATGGCGACTGCGGGTAAGGCTGTTGCGAGTGGGGCTGCGAAAGTCGCAACTATGGTTGATAAGGCTGTCGACGCAGTTAAAACGTTGAAGTCATTCAGCACTATATCGACAAAAATTCAGGGTATGGTCAACAAAGTTATGAAGTTGATTGAGCCTTTACTCGATAAGATTAAGTCATTTGCAAGTGGTGGTGAAAAGCTGACCTCAAAGATTGCTCAAGCAAGTTCGGTTACTTCAAATGCAACTTCAGTCGTGAGTAGCGGTTACGCGATTAAGTCTGCCGACATTACAAAAGATCTTGAGATTGCTAAAGCAAACCAAGAGGAGTTGGAAACACGTATCCAGCAAATCTTGACCATGCTTAATCAGGCGTTGCGTGCGGTAAGCCATGCTTTTGAATCACTTTTTAAAGTTAATAGTGATCAGCGCGAATACAACGACAAGATTATTTCAATCAATATGTAAGAGGAAGTTAATTTATGAATTTAGTACAAATGAGTGCACTGTCACTACCATCGACAAAATCTGAAGAGACTTCTTCTGTTAATAATCTCAAGCCGATAGATCAAAAAGCATGGGGCAGTTATGAAAACTCATTGAAAGAGGCCAACAAAGGCTCGGTTTCAATGGCTGATTTACTGGCACTTTTAGCACAAATTATTGAGTCGTCTCAACAGGTTCGCGCTCAAGTGATGAAGAATCGCATTGGTGAAGCTGTTGCTACGTCAGAGTTGGCGACTATGCTCGCGCAAGATAAATCTCAAGATGCCAAATTACGCTTCGGTATTACCTTAGCGTCATCTGTGGTTAACATGGGAATGACAACTGCAGCAACTGTTCGAATTGGCCAAACTAAAACGCTGAAGGATAAACACTTATCCAAAATGGGCGACCGAGGGGCTGCGGATACAGGAGGAGTCAAGTTATTAAAAACGACGGATCTTGAGTCTGGTAAAGTCACTAATGTTGATAAGTCTCCTAAAGTCTCAGATCTAACAGCAAAAGAGCTTAATCAATACAGTGCTAATCTTCAGCAGCAGCGTACTGCCAAGTACAACTCTGTCACTCAAATGGGTGGAATGGCTGATGGTATGGTTGGCAATGCAAACGAAATTCAAAATGCTGAACAGGTGAAAGTACAAGAAGAGACTCAAGCGAGCAAAGACTTGAAAGAGAAGTTTGATGCTCAGCTTGATCAATATATTCAAGATCTGACTGCTGAAGCGGTGAAGTTAAATGAGATCCTTGAAGCTGTAGCGAAAGCGAGTTTAGTGACTAACCGATAATACGGAGCAGAGCGAGCCTAAGCTCGCTCTGATTAACTATGCTTCGACCCGTTTCTTTTGCCGTGACACAACGCACCGAAAAAATTTCGGATATTAACCGAACTCAAAAGGCTGGTGACCACCGCCAGCCTCGCCGAGTAAAAGATATAAAGCAAGTCGACAAGCGAACTAAAAAATATCCTCGTCTGTTCCGGGTTAAACGTAAAAATTTAACATTGGATCAGCAAAGGCAATTTGCTCGACAGCTTAATAGCTATCAGCTCAAGGCGTTACGCGATTGGCAAGGTTTCTCTGATAATTTACTTGATGTTAAATCATTAAATGATGCTCAACTTTGGATATTACATGCGGCAGAGCACTGTGAGCACTTATATCCATTAACGTTAAGAAAACAGCTTAAAAAATATATTGCAGATGTTAAGTCTTCCGCAGGGGATATGGATGCTAATAGCAAAACAGTGCAGCAACTTGTCGCTTATGAACATAATTTAGATGGTTTACTGTCATTATTGGCTTTATGTCGCCGTTACTATATTCAAGAGTAAAGTATAAATGCCTACAAATAATCGCCATGTTCGTATCTCGCATTGTCACTTAAAGGGCAAAACACTTGATCCTTATCAGTTATTAAAGGCTAAGTCAGAACGGCTTAGTTGGAATAGATTATCTGATGTGGAGATATATGCCGATAAACAAGCGGTAATCGAATGGTTTGCTATGTTGCGCGATTATTCTGAAACAACAGTTAAAGCGATTGTGGTAGAAGGGATACTAGATAGTCAATTTCATAAAATTACCTTTATTTTAACATTAGTACAAAGTGTTGATTTTGAAGAGGTGACTTCGAAAGATGCTTATCAACAGCTTTATGACTTTGTTTGCAAAACACCTGCTGGAATACGTGATTGGATCGATGATATAGATTTTAAAATGAGTATGGATGTATTAGCACTGTTATCTAGGAATCGGTGAAATATATGAAACAAGAGCGCGTCACTCTCATGCCAAAATATGAGATGAAACCAGCAATGTACCGAGCAGTTAATCAGATTGCTGGGACAACTTTTAATAATCAAGAGATTAGAGTTGATGTGGGGGCTGTATGTCATCGATTTCAGCAGCAGGATTTCATATTACTCAGCTTAAAGCATGTTGGTATCGAGGCTGAACTATATGTTTCTTTATGCGAAGCAGGCAGGTTGCTCGGTTTGGATGTGAACCATCTCGAACAGGATTACTTATCCTATGTAATCACTCAAGTCTTAAGCCAGTATGGATTAGCGTTTAAATCATATCCTGAGATGGATATAGATGAGTTGCCTCTGTTAATGAGTTGCAAACTTATTATAGGAGATTTCAACATATCAGCATTGTTAAAAGTGGATACACTCATTATTGATGCTAACTATTTGAAAACTAGTTTATCTTCATTACCGAAAACGTTAGTTCTGATGGCATCTTGTACTATGTTTAAAACTAGTCTTAGTGTTGAAGAAATATTGTCGTTAACTAATAATGACCTTGTATTGGTTTGTCCAAAGTAAATGAAAACTAGAACGTTTGACTACATTCAACAATTTTTACAGCGCCTCGAAAAAAATGAGAGTGTTATTTTTAGAGATTACCCAGACAATCTATTGCTGCCAGTTTTTCCTTTTTTCCAGTTAATACATCTCGTTAACTTGGAGGCCGTTATTGATCTTATTTTACAATTTGAAATGGCCTCAAAAGGTGTATTTATTCGTGTTGATGGATTTCTTACTCTCACAATAGCTGAGCAAGATTATTCCGAAGATAATGTGAGACGGTTAAGCATTAATTTATTTGAAAAGATGAGATTTTAATATGGCACTTAATCCAGCGTTGACTCGTAGTACTTCTATGCCAGAGTTATCACGTTTAGACTGTGAGGCTCTACCTAGGAATATAGCACGATCTACCTCTTTATTGGACGTTAGAGCTCCAACACTTAGATCTGCGGAACCTCAAATTCCAGAGAGTGTCTCTACTGCCCCTAGTATTTTGGAGACGGAAGAGCCTCATTCTAAAGCTAAGCCTAAAAAGATTAAAGAAAGCACTAAAAAATCAAATAGAGTGAGCACAGAGAAAAAGGCTAAGTTTCATTTGGCTGCTATCGCCGGTGCCGTAACAATCGGTACTGTGTTAGCTCCCTTCACCTTAGGATTTAGTTTATTACCGACGGTATTTGTAGTGATGTATGGTAATGCATCTGCGATAGCTATGTATGGTGGCTCCCAATTTGTCGCTGGCGATAAAGAGAAGAAAAAAGCCCCGCTTGAGCCGCCTAAAGTTGATGCCCCCAAAGATTTACCAACTAAGCGCCCTTTTCATTTACCTCCCCTGGCCGAGCTACCGGAACCTAAGCATACAGAAGATGTGACGGACAAAGACACCGAACGCGGAGATGTTTTTAATAACTGTTTTAACAACGTTAATAACTTTCATAACAGTTGGTATGTCTTTATTAACTCTTCCAAGGATCCAGACATTAATCTGGTTTCAGAAGATCAAGTTAAGACCCCTAACGAGTCGCATGTTAATAATATCGGCACGCAAACAACTGATGCAACATCGATCGGGCGGGTCACGTTACCCTTTGCTGATGCTGCTGAAGTCACTGTTGTCGAGACGCCAGTTAAGGAGCGTCAAGCGCGATTAAAGACGTTAATATCTGAGTGCCAAGAGCAAGCAGATCCGCAGCTGGTAACCTTATTCAATTTACTTCTAAGCGGGGATGATGCATGTGCTCAAATGGTCGAAATAAAAGGGAAAGATGGTGCTACAGCGTATGCTGTTATTCCTAATAGTGAATCATTAGTTATTGATGAACACGATCGTGCGACGGGATCCGATGTACCTAGGCCTTTAGCAGGTACAACAACGAAAACCACAACGCCAGTTGCGACGCAGACGGACGATACACCTGCGACAGTGACGGGCAACGGTTCGCCATCGGTGACAGATGATGGCACTCAAACCGATGTTCCGACAGCCGTCGCAGAAACACCGACGAATGCGGGTACACCAGCTCGTCCGCCTGTCGCGGCGAAGACCACAAACACGCCTTCAATGTCACAGACGGATGGCGTGCCTACGGACGATACCCCTGCAACAGTGGTGCCTGAGGCGAATGCTGCGCAAGGATACACCGGCCGTAAATGGGAGGTGAGTAGTTCAACACCTGTGAATCTGAGTCAGGGTGCGCAAACGGGCAGCAATTACACCCAAGGACCTAGACGTAATCTGGGGACAACCCCAGATGCAGCGCCGAGTACCGCGACTGGTCATCCTCGTGGTTCCGCGGCTGGCAATGGCAGCGGTACAACCCCACCTGTGATGGGCAACGGTTCGCCATCGATAACTGATGATGGCACTCAAACTGATGTTCCGACAGTCGCCGCAGAAACACCGACGAATGCGAGTACACCTGCTCGTCCGCCTGTCGCGGCGAAGACCACAAACACGCCTTCAATGTCACAGACGGATGGCGTGCCTGCGGAAGACATCCCTGCGACAGTGGTGCCTGAGGCGAATGCTGCAAAAGGATACACTGGCCGTAAATGGGAGGTGAGTAGTCCCACCCCGGTGAGTCTGAGTCAGGGTGCGCAAACGGGCAGCAATTACACCCAAGGACCTAGACGTAATCTGGGGACAACCCCAGATGCAGCGCCGAGTACCGCGACTGGTCATCCTCGTGGTTCCGCGGCTGGCAATGGCAGCGGTACAACCCCACCTGTGATGGGCAACGGTTCGCCATCGGTGGCGGAACTAACAGATGATGGCACGCAAGCCGATGTGCCGACAGTCGCCGCAGAAACACCGACGAATGCGGGGACACCAGCTCGTCCGCCTGTCGCGGCGAAGACCACAAACACGCCTTCAATGTCACAGACGGATGGCGTGCCTACGGACGACATCCCTGCGACAGAAATGCCTGAGGCGAATGCTGCACAAGGATACACTGGCCGCAAATGGGAGGTAAGTAGTTCAACACCAGTGAATCTGAGTCAGGGAGCCCAAACGGGCAGCAATTACACCCAAGGACCTAGACGTAATCTGGGGACAACCCCAGATGCAGCGCCGAGTACCGCGACTGGTCATCCTCGTGGTTCCGCGGCTGGCAATGGCAGCGGTACAACCCCACCTGTGATGGGCAACGGTTCGCCATCGATAACTGATGATGGCACTCAAACTGATGTTCCGACAGTCGCCGCAGAAACACCGACGAATGCNTCCGCCTGTCGCGGCGAAGACCACAAACACGCCTTCAATGTCACAGACGGATGGCGTGCCTGCGGAAGACATCCCTGCGACAGTGGTGCCTGAGGCGAATGCTGCAAAAGGATACACTGGCCGTAAATGGGAGGTGAGTAGTCCCACCCCGGTGAGTCTGAGTCAGGGTGCGCAAACGGGCAGCAATTACACCCAAGGATCTAGACGTAATCTGGGGACAACCCCAGATGCAGCGCCGAGTTCAGCGACTGGTCATCGTGGTCCCGCGGCTGGTAATGGCAGCGGTACAACCCCAGCGGTAACGGGCAACGGTTCGCCATCGGTGACGGATGTGACTGATGGTGAAGTTGGTGTTGTTGCAACGTTAGTTAATACATTAACCCCAGTGTCGACTGAGACAGCTGGTCCTGTTATTGCTGCTGAGAGTCAAAAAAGTACTGCTAAACCACAACTTGACCTAGGTAAGATCGAATCGCGCATAGTAGGCCGAGCGGGGGGACATATTCAACATAGGGTACCTAAGTTCTTAGATCGTCCAGAGGCTGGCACGTTAATGGGATCTTGGCGACCTATACCTGAGTCTTTACGAGGTAAAAAAGATTCTGCTGAATTTGAAGAGTGGCGAAAACAAGATTTAGGTCAGTATTTGAAAAGTTTGAATTCGAAGGTCCTGTTGACTCAAGGGGCTACCAGTATGCGGGGACAAAATCATTTTGCCGGTAAATTAAATAATTTAAGGGATCGGGCCGAGATTAAGTCGCAGTTAAATCCCGTTAATCGAATGAATAAATCTGATTACCAGCAAATTTCAGGGTTGGATCTAGTGTCGACCGGACGCTCATATTTACTCGGGACTGCCAGTGGAAAACTGATTGTTACCTCTCCGGTTGTTCGAAGTAATCTGGTTTTAGCGCCTTGAATCAATAGCTAACCTCCAGACTCTCCATCAATTGAAAAGATTAAATCATAAGAGTTCAGGTTTAATCTTTTTTTTTCTTTTGTAGTGAGATTTAAGGATTTAGTAAGCTTAAATTCTAAACCAGAATGAGGTATGTCTTGTATATAGAAATCAATTCATTGCATCGATTAGTTCCACAGATTGCATTTAAGAAAGAGCGTCACTCAAACGTAATAAAGAAGTCTGATCTTCTTATTTATAACGAGGCTAAGTCGTTATTATCTGCTTTAGAAGAGAGAGTCGAGCAATACCAGCAAATGCTTGAAGAGCAAGTGGTGCAACTGATCGAGGAGAAAGAGCAGGCGCTCAATCTTCACGCTAATAATTTATATAATGAGATAGAAGAAGAATTTCAGGTTAATCAAGAGCGTTGGTTTGACGAAGCCAATCAACAGCTTGTCGATATTGTTGAAGAACAGTATCAAAGTCTTAGTTTGTTGAAAGATGAACTGAAAAACCGACTCGCTGAAACCGTAAAATTGCGTTTAACAGAACTGAGTCTTAATGAGTATTTAATCGGACATCTTGTGGACTTACTCCATGCTGAAATAGACGATCAGGCAAGACATTTGTCTGTAGAGCATACCTATGTCAATGGATTCGCCGTGCTGACGATAGAGAATGACGACAAGATTATTAGCATAGAAACTCAGTCGATTGTTGAAGCACTACGGACTAGCTTGGAGACGGTATGATTAAGCGTCTTCGTCGGTTTCCTATCAAGTTTAATCCCAGCAGTGTGATTATCGCATTTGCGTTGCCAACTATTATTTTGTTCACCCTTCCCGGAGTGGTGATCGATCTGTTTATTTTAATTAGTTTTATTAGTTCAGTGTTGCTGCTGGTTATCATGCTTGAGAATGATCAACCTCTAATGGTGACATTTTTACCAACGGTCGTATTGTTACTGACGACCTTTCGCTTGTTATTGTCTATCGCAACGACCCGAAACATTATTGCGAATGAAGATGTAGGTAATGTGATTGAAACCGTGGGGGAGTTTGTGATGGGAGGGAACCTTATTTCAGGGTTACTCATCTTTATCATTATCACCATAGTGCAATTTTTAGTTGTTACCAAAGGTGGCGAAAGGGTCGCGGAAGTGGGGGCCAGATTCTCTCTGGATGCCTTACCTGGTAGACAAATGACGATTGACGGCGATTTAAAAAGCGGTCTTATTACAGGTGAACAAGCACAAAAGTTACGCTCTGATTTAAGCACCGAAAATCGGCTATTTGGTTCGCTTGATGGGGCAATGAAATTCGTCAAAGGTGACGCTATTGCTGGTATTTTGATCAGCTTGGTTAACCTGTTTGGTGGCATTTATGTGGGGGTTAATCAGTTTGATCTCTCGCTATCTGAAAGTGTTAGCAGATTCTCTGTACTGACGATAGGTGATGGTCTTGTCTCGCAGATCCCAAGCTTATTGTTATCAATCGCTTGCGGTGTGTATCTCACGCGTATTAAAGGGGATGAAGAATCTAGTTCATTTATGGGGCAGATGGCAAAGCAGGTTAGCCGTTTTTGGAAAAGCCTGTTAGTTATTGGAGCCTTGATTTTATTACTCGGTCTACTCAGTCCAAGTCTGTTCTATGTGTGTATGACGTTATTTATCTTATGTACACTGTCAGCGTTCTTACTGTGGCGAGTGCAAGGCAAGCCAAAAACTGTCGTAAATACAGGCATTGCCGGCAGTGGACTATATGAATCTCTTACATTTGTGCTAAGGGAACCTCAGCATTGCACCTTGGTAGAAACTAGTCTTGTACAGATTGAGAAAGCACTTTGGGGCCAAGCCCTCGGCGCCCCTATTATCACAGTAGATGAGCAACTTACTGTTGATATAGAAGTTCATATTTCGGGTATTCGTATTTATAGCTTCTCACATGATGAGTCTGCAGAGCTAATCGAAGTACTTGGGGACGAAATTTTTGTTAGCGATGCTGCCACCCAAAATATCGCTACGATTGTGCAATATTTTTTACGGAAATGCTTAGTTGAAAAGTATAACCTTCAATACACCAGCAATATTATTGAAGGACTTGCAAGCCAAAGTGAAGTGATTAAAAACGAAATCGACTCGGCACTTGGTTTGAACCGTGTCCATGATGTGATTAAAGAAATGATCCGTGCTCGCGAGTTTTATCTCGATAGGGTGACTTTCTTTGAGGCATTAATTTATTGGTCTCGTATCGATAATGAGTCTAAAAATTGGCTCAATCGGATTCGAAATCAAGCAAGATATGAAATCACCTCACGTTTAATGAATTCTGAGGGAAAAATCTATGTTGCGCTGTTGAGTTCTGAACTAACCGAGTGCATTGAAACCTTTGTCATGGGGGAGAGTGAGGATTTAGATAGCTTAATTGAGCTTCAGTCAGCATTACGCCAGGAAGTTCTGCGAATGACCTCACTATATGGAAGTAAGCCGACTTTAGTTGTGAACGATAATGAAATTAATTCGGTTAAATCTTTCTTCCAGCAGGTGGTATCAACTATTTCAGTATGTAGCCACGGTGATATAGCTGATCCAAGTTGTGTTGTGAGTTCCGAACCACTACAAGTTTTGATCTAAATTTATGTCAAACGAATCAACTGAACCCAAAAAATATCCGCCAACGGAGAAGAAGCTTCGGGAGTTAAGAAAAAAAGGTCAGTTTCCAAAAACTGAACTAGCAGAACCGACCATGGAGTTAGTGGTATTTGCAGTGATATTTATTGGTACAATTTATTTTATTTTTGATTCGTCAAATGATTGGTTTGAGGTAATGTTATATGCAGATATACAGACAGGCTTAGACATTATTTACACTGTGATTGCGTGGGGTATATTCATACTGCTAATGATTAAGCTCGTCATGGCAGCTATTAGTTGGGTAATGCTAAATAAGAATGTTATTAATACTGAGTCATTAGGTCTTAAAATGGAAAAGATTAGCCCAGTTACGGGGGCTAAAAATATATTTGGAATTGAGGCAATATCCCGTTCATTACGTAAGGTGCTAGAGTTAACGTTTTTGTTGTTTTTGCTTAAATATGTTTTTGATATTGGTGGCGCAGAATTGACTAGGTTGGCACAAATAAACAATGTGTCATACTTTATTTATAATCTAATGCTGTATGTGGGCTTGGTTTCCTTATTGTTTTTTGTTTATGGCGTAAGTTTAGGTTGTGTAGATTTTATGGCTGAGAGTTATCACTTTAATCATAAAAACCGTATGACGTTTACTGAAATGAAAAATGAAATGAAAGAAACGGAAGGCTCGCCAGAAATGAAGTCTGAACGCAAACGGCAAATGCGAGAAGTCATGGATGCGCCAATGACTAAAGGGCGTACACCAACTTTTGCTATTGCAAATCCTACGCATATCTTAGTGCCTATTTGCTATGACTGCATGATAGATAAAGTCCCTGTCGTGCTCAAGATTACAACTGAATCATTTGCATTGGATGAACGCCGTAGATTAGAGGCGCTTAATATTCCGATTTTGGAACATATAGGGCTTGCAAGGGCATTCTATAAAAGTATGCGTACTGGTGAAGACTATATTCCTAAAGAGTTTTACCGTCATATCGCTTTTATTCTCTTAGAATTAAATAAGCAGGAAAGTGCAAAAAATGTTTAGAAATTGGCTTTGGATAGGGGTGATAGTTGGACTCACTTCATGTGCCCAGAATGTGAAAGATGATTCAATAATATGGGATCATGAATGGAAACAAGATATTTATAATTTACTGTTTTCTGAGATTGATGATGTAGATCATCTACGTTATTGGGTAAAGAGAATACCTGAATATGTAGATGGTTCACCACATCAAACGACATGTATTGAAGTTTCTACGCCTTCTCATCCAAGTCGGCTCTATCTCGCTAATTTACATACCTATGCGTTAAGCGAGGTAAGCAGTTGTCAAGGTGAATATTGGCTCTATTCAAATCTTATTAATGTAGTGAAGGGTAATAAAGTTTCTGGCAGTCACCATTCAACTGCCGCTGATACTGGTCGATCTATAGCAGGTGATCGTTGGAGTTCGGACGATGGGAAATATTGGATAGTAGACGATCAATCATCATGCGCATTAGATAATAGATTCGATATTTGTCGTACTCAGTCTAAACACGTACGTTTAGTATTTAATGAGCTATTTATGGTGAATGAATCAGCTCTGACACCAGATGGTAGAAATATGTTGGTTCGCATGATTGAAGATCTGCGTGGAAAGCCAATAGAAAGCATATTGGTTTATGGCATTGCTGATTCATCAGGAGCTTATGAGAGTAATCGACATCTAGCTGATGCGCGCGCTAAAAGCGTGAAATACTTTTTACAAACTGAAGGTATGAGAAATACGCCCATTTTTTTACGCGGTAGTGTTGAAAATGGTTTACCTACTGCTGAACAGCGTATTACTCAGCGCCGCTTTATGATTGAGATGAAGTTTAATTACGATGAAAAATAAAAAATTTACCTTATTTATAATGGAATTTACCCACTTAGTGCAAGCTTCAAGCCTATCGCTAGATGAACACCAAGCATTATTATGTCATTTTGGTGATGTAAGCTGCCGCATTGAAGATGGTGCTCGCGTTGGCCTTGCCAACACTATCTTGATTATGGTTGAACTCGATATTGAGCATTTCCCTGCAGATATTGCGTTAAAGATAAATGCTAATTTTTCATTAACATCGGGTGGATATATTGCTAAGTTTAAGTCGAATGATTATTTCTATGTGCGTAATATGCCTTTACCGGACCATCCTCAAGGTTTATTAAAAGCGTTGAGTGATACTGTGAGTATTGCAAATATATTGAGAAAAGAGTTGAACTTGCATGTGGTTAGTTGAATTCGTTGATGGCCACCTGCATGGCGTAATATTACCAGTCGAACCAAAACTAGTTATTACAGGGTCAAATAAAGATATAGATGCAGAAACGCTTTATGTTCCAGAAATTTTGCCTGTAAGTACTCGTTGGGAGTTTTGCAATGATAAAAATATCATCTGTATTAGAGGAACAAGAAAAAACGACCGATTAAAAAAACTGAAGTCAGGCCGTATCTATCGCTTAAGAGGCATAGCCTTTTTTGTTTATCAAGAAGGTAAACGTAAACCACAATGGTTAAGCTATCTAGCTCGAAAATATCAAGCACTCATTATGCTAACTTTGTTGCTTAATGCTGGATTGGGTCTAGGTATGTGGATGGTATATCAAGCTAACCAGTACACGCAAATTGCAGAACACTTAACTCAACTCAATGGTAGTTACGTCAAGAATGGCAAGCTTAAGGTGCCCAATAGCGCCTCCTTTTTGTTGTTGCCTGAGGCTTTGCAAGCAAATGCTGAGATTGTTGAAGCAAATAATTTGCAAATTCTCTCACAACCTGTTGTGGAATTAGTCTCAAGCGATTCGAAGCAGCCTGTTAGTTATAAGGTAATAAATAAAGTCGATCGTGATCAAATCCAGGTTGAGACCTTTGAAACTGATAATCGAGTTATGGCTGTGTTAGGCGAATATGGTTTGTCGTTTAATAAGATAAATGATACTTGGTTTGTCAATGATAACGCCAAAGCTGCAATTGTGCTAAGAGCTAATGGGCTACAGGATATTATCCCATCCGTTTCAGTTCGGAATGATAGCACTCAAGTTATTGATAATGCCAACTTTCCATATTCAATCTTTTACTCATCGACATCAAGAGGGTATATATATGACGACAAGTATCGATATTGGGTTGGTAGTAATGTACCACTTCTAGGTGTGATTCAGTCTATTTCACGTAATAAGGTCATTTTTAAAGACCGCAATCAAACACGCGTATATTTTATTCAATCATAATAGGAAAACTGAAATGCTAGATATTCAAGCTAGATCTATGACCAGTGCTATTCCCACTCCTGAGTCCGAGGCTAAGGCGCTCGAATTGGCCTTGAGCCAGCTTCCTATAGCGACTAAAGCGGTTAAAGCATCATCTTCAAATTATTTATTTTCAGCGGGCAATCGAGACCCGTTGAGTCTGATTGATACAATTCTTTCAAAATATATTTCAGAACAGACAAAAAGTGCTGAAGCTAAAGCTGACAATATTTCATTAAAGTCAGAGGCCATTGCCGAAATTAACCGCCTATGGGGGTTAATTATGAGTGATAGATTACCGAACACTAAACCTGGTGATGATAAAAGCACTAAGTTAAATGGAGGCAGTGCAGCGGGATTTTTGAGTCAAATAGACGACATCATTAAAACTAAACTTGGCAATCCTCAGGGCGTTGGAGAGATCGCGGGTACTGATTGGAGAACTAAGAACGTAACTTATGATCAACTCCAATCTATGAATGCAACTATGACAGCATATTGTGACACCATCCAAGTCGATTTAGATACTGAGCAACAAAAGTTTAAAAATACGATGACAGAAATTACCTCTGCTCAAGAAGAGATCCGTGATGTCCGTCGCTCAATTATTTCTATTTCTCAGGGAGGCTAAATGATGCGCATCGCGATAGATGTTGTTATTGCAAATTGCACTATGACATTGGATGAACTTAATCATTTACAAACCAGTCAAATTAAGCCAGTAAACGACTTTGTTCAATCTGAAGTATTATTAAAAAGTGGTAATGAACTGATAGCAACAGGCACATTAATAAAAGTAGATGACCAGTTTTATGTTTCTATTGAACAAGTTAATAACATCGTGAATTAATTTATATTTTCAAGTTAAAACCTGTAATAGTTAAATTAATATAACGATTTATCTATTGGTTAAATCTATATATTTGTGGCGCATGTATATCATAAGATATCTTGTGCCTTTATATTTTATTTATTAGTAATTTTTTCTGCTAACTAAATGGATTTGCATTAAGAGTTTTCTATATTATGCAAGCAAGTGTTAATCAATAGTCAGCTTATTTAGAGATAAAGCACTATGAAAAAAATAATCAGATTTGAGTAGATGCGAAGTTAATTAGATAGACGTGTTTATTGCAAATAATTAGGCGGATAGATTTTTTGGTAAGGTACTACCTTCTATTCTAAAGTGTAAATTCTCTATTCTAATTATGTATTTCGCTTGCAGATATATTTGGAAAACTTATTTTTGCTGTAGAGTTATGCGTAGCTATTCACTCTGCATCACTATATCTCAGCTAGATTTGTTGACTTGTATTGTATAATATCATTATTCAATGCCTTGGCTATATAGTGTAAGTGTAAGTGTATTTTAATTTTCATGGAATATATTTACAGCTCATTTTTACATGCTTCTAATATATAATGAGATATTAAAACCAAAAACAGCTTTTAGTTATTAAAATATTTTATTTATGGTAACAATAGCTACAACGGTAAACATCGATGCAAGTAGTGAAGAAATTAAGCATACTAAGAAAAAATATACATGCTTAATAGACAAATTTTCTCGCATCATTTCCGTTTTCTCTATGAAAGATGAAATCATGCCGTGATTGTTTAAAGCTTTATTTCCTTGTTCGATACTTTTGATGTCAATTATATCTTTTTTATCTGGAATTTGAATGTCCGTAGTACTTTCATCTAAAATAAGTACATAACCTTCTTTTGAAATTGTTTTGATTTCGCAAGCTAAGTTGTCGAATTGGGTAAGGGTTTTTCGCAAATTTGAAATAGCTTTTGTCAAGGATGTTTCGCTTACAAATACTTTCCCCCAAACTTTTTCTTGAATATATTCCTTATCCACAACACTATTAAAATTATCACATAGTAACTTTAAGATTACTGCCTCGCGACCACCTATTTTCACTGTATTTTCTTGTGTACTAATCTGTCTTTTCAGTACATCAAATACTAACTGATTTCCCAACACATAGTTTCTTGTCATTTTTTTGCCCTCTTAAGTTCACTCGTTTGATATAAGTCTAGTGTTAAGTATGATAAATGGACCCTATTCGTTTTATGAATAAGGTATTTTATGATTTTTCTCGGTTATTAGACTAGTTTGTTTGACAGCTTTTTGCTGTGTCATTTGCTTGCCGTGCTCATTACTGTCAAAAGCAGTTTTTAGTCTATTTATGCGCTTACATCGTGCAGCAATTTATTCATCGCTAGCGACTCATGTTGCTATATTGTATTTTAGAAATTAGAAATTAGAAATTAGAAATTAGTCATTGTATTAAGTTTAGGAGATAACTTTGTAATGCCATCAGCACTTGATTTCTGTGTTATTCCTTGTTCGGTCATTTCAAATATTGTTGTTGATCAAGTTTAATTTACTTCAATAGTTAAACTATGCATCAATCGAAAAACACCGCCTTGTAAGTAAGTTAGTAATTTATATTTTTTTGTAATTGTTTTTTTGATATTTTCGTGATTTTCTGGATAAAAATTTTCACATTTCCCAGTTGTGTCATGATAGTTTTTGGTAAATCTGCAAGTATATCGAATTGATATTTATGATTTTAATATGTACTAAACAACAAAACTATGCGGTCAAGTGCTCAATAACGGAGAGGCATACTAGCGAGACTTGCTTAAAAAAAAAACTATATTTTTTTCATGGCTATGAATTTTTTGTTCTTTTGCCCTTTAACTTGCGAAGTTGATTTTCATAACACACTGTTTTTTTTGATGGTTTTCTGGTAATTATATTGTTGTATTATTTGTCAAAAATGACCTTTAGGTTGTTAAAAAAGTCATTGCAGTGATTGATCTATGCCAACACACCTTCCTACAGTCAAGAGGTTTTTATCTGATAATATTTTCTGCTATAAGTCGAATGAGGTTGCAGTACACATTAGGTCTCATGGGCTAAAACTAGGAATGTCTGCGATACTAAGTCGTTGTATGCTGAAGCCAAATTTTAATAAGTCACTACGTAGTAGCAAATACCCTTATCTTAAACAAGAATTATTACTATTATTAATTGGGTGTTGTTTTGCCAATGGAGGTATTGCTTTTAAGTTCCAGTTATTACTCAGAGTGATCCTATCTACAGCTATCCTGCGTATGGAAATGCAGTAAAAAAGAAAGTCCATTATATTGAAGGAGATAGAATGAAAGCGTTGCCGAAACTAAATCAACTTAGAAATCTTAGGGCTATTATTCAACATGGTAATATTAGTGCTGCTGCACAAATGCTTCACCAGACACAGTCGACTTTGACGAGAAGTATCCAGGAGCTTGAAAAGACGCTGGGTGTTACCTTGTTAGACAGAGGGATGAATAGCACTGTATTAACTAAAGCCGGCATGATGTTTGAGCCTAGAATGAATTTAATACTGAATGAGTTAGAGAGAGCAGTTGATGAATTACGACAAATTGAGAAATTATCAGATGGAAAAATAGCTTTTGGTTGCTCTCATTTCCCAGCTACTAGTATTGTTCCTGATGTTATTAAAAAGTTCCAAGAACGCCATAATTCCACTCGGATTACTATTATTGAAGGGCAGCTTTCTGAATTACTAAGCTCTTTACGTATGGGGAAGCTAGATTTTTTTATTGGCGTTGTATCTTCCGATTTAATGCTTAATGAGTTTGTTGAAGAGAGGTTGACATCGTGTAGTTTTTCGGTCGTAGCTCGCAAAGGACATCCTCTTGCTAATAGTACTTCACTAGCTGAACTACAGGCTGCAAAATGGTATATTCCAGCTGCAAGTCATGGATATTATAGCGATTTAGAAATAGTAATTTTTCCTAATGGAGTCAAATCTTGTGGTTCGGTAATTTTTGGTGATTCAAGTGCCATCGCTCGGAAACTTGTATTAAATGAGGACTATTTGTTTGTTGGTCCTAGACCTATGTTTTTAGCTCCACATCACAAAGACTTGATATCTATTATTCCAATTAAGGATAAGCTTCCTGAGGGCCATTATAGCTTGATTTTTCCTCGTAATAAAAAATTAACTCCAGCTGCATTGAATCTCGTTAATGAAATTCGCTTTGCTTATTTTGATTTCATAAAATCGCATAGCTAATTTATTAGGGTAAATCTAGATTAAGATATTTTATAGCCTTGTGGTGACGGCTCTGCAAGAACTCACCTATTACTATGAACACTTAGAAAAACGACGGTGGCATTTTACGACAAGCTGTCAGCACTTTTAAAAAACTGACACCAAAACTATTTTAAACCGCCAACCTTTAGGCAATGAGTTGGCGTAACTTAAATACGTTATTTATGAAAGAATTAGCTCGATTTCTACCTCTATTATGTATTTAACTACTTTTAGTAGTTCTTATTAAATCGACTTCGGGAACTATCGCTCTAACGCACATAATATTGTTTTTTTTAACATGGGGGCTAGATTTTTTGTTGTTCTATAATAGAGTTAAATTATTGCGTCTAATTAATATGGACGCAATAAAATCTTATGTAATTGATAATTTTTTAATTATCGGTTAATTTTCCAAATTTATAGATAATATAATCGCTCATTCGAGATGCTAACATTTGGTGTACCTCTTGGCTTGGATGAACTTCATCATGAAATACATGCCGATGTGCAGGATCAAAAGCTTTACTCGTGCCAAAGATATCCACATAACCGACACTATTTGCTGTGTGAGTGTCATAACCTACCTTATCAGCTTTATCCAGTAATTCAGTAAATTGATTATCGAAATCGAAAAACTGTATGTTTACTCCTTCGGCTTTATATCGCTCCGCGAGTTCTGTTATTTTTTGACTTAGGCTAGCATTATGTTCACTGGCGAGAGCACTATTGTTGACGTGATATACTTCATCTTGTTTTTGGGCATAGGCTGTCTTCGTGAAGTCTGGAATCCCTGTAACTAAGATGTTTTTTATTTTTTTATTTTCCACTAATTTAGTGATTTGTTTCTCATAACAGTGTACCACTTTTTGAGTGTCTTTCTTATCGAACGTCATATAATCGTTGCTGCCCAGAGCGAGTATGACTAAGTCATCAGATTTAAAATCATGTTTTTTAATTTGACGTTCCATGTTGGAAATAAACCAGAAGGTGGGATTTAACTTGGAATATTTAGCCGCTACAGCACCACCTTCGGCATAATTTACCAGTTCTTTATTTAAATAGGCAGGTGAAGATATAAAATCTGGCCATACGAAACCATTGGTAAAACGTCCAGCGTGATATTGTTTAGAGGAAAGTATTATTCCCAAGGTTTTTGATTTCATTCGGCCTTCTGAATCCGATAGACTATCTCCTATCACGACCAAACGTTTAATATGATTCAGTGATGCGTGATCATGAGGGGTTAATACATTAGAAAGCCTTTGTTGACGCTCTTGGTGATCATTTACTGCGACTTCAAATAAACGGTGGCTGAAGTCTGTCATCTGAGTGGGTCCATCAATCGTATCCTGTGTCGATACAGGTCCCTTCACCACACTATTATGGTGCTGATACTTTAGTTTTGAGTGTGGAGATTGGGATGATGCTAATAGAGGCCGAACATGTTTTATTGAGATTGTAGGATTGCGGTGTTGGGTGTTCGTATTGAGTGGTACGAATATTGTTCCTTGAACTATGCGAAATGGCATAGGGATATTTCCTATTGGTTATCTGTCTGTTTTATGACTATCAGACTTATTAGACAGATGTACACCATAAAAATAATGAAATACTCTGATGATTATTGAATTAGAGCTTGAGGTCTGTATCTATATGGTTTCTAGACGATCATACTGTATTGGCTTGAAAATATTTTTCTATCCAAGAGGGCTTATTACTTAAATCACTCTCCAGTGACCCCATTCCTACCTTGTTTCCTGTGCTAAGGGCATAGCTAGCCTTATGACTTGTTCATCACTTTTAAACCTGACTGTTGTAATCCCGCAGACTCAATTTCGGGCTGATGGACTGTTTATAACAATTTACCGATATAGCTCACCTTTACATGGTGAGTATTTTAAAGGTGAGGTAGCGGCATTAGCCATTTATAGTCACCACCTATGCATTGTATTTACTAATTTTTATTTTTTTCAAACGTGTTTTCTGTGGCTAAAGTTTAAGTCTATCAATCCTGCTTAGTGAAGGAGGAGTGATAATATTTATTCATGTTTATTCACGTTAGTTCTCTTAAATAGTTTTTGATAATTAAAAGTGATGAAATATTATATTTTTTCATTAAGGAAATATACTGATATCGAATATGCTCATTTTTTAACTCAGTGGAAAACTTGACATGCGCATGAATATATTTAGTAAAGCTAACTCTTATGACTTATTGACGCCGAATTTAAAAAATAGCGATAATGCGTCACCGATTCAATTGGTTTCTGTTCGTCCGTTGACTGAACAAGAGAAGAAAAATTTAACAAAAAATAAAACTTATTCTAACTTTATTAAAAATAACAAATCAATCAAGTCTGCAACCGTACTGACTAAAATTAAATCTTTATTTGATAATAGCTCTGGTAAGAACAAAATGTTAAGTAAGCGAGGCTTAACTATTGAAGTTAAAAAAGGTTCAACTGAAGAAGCAAGTGCTCAATGGAAAAATGACCCGCTACGAAATCACTTCAAGTCTGCAGACTTATCGTTACACAGCCTATTATCGGACAAGCAAACTGTTCTTAAAGGTCAATTGTCACCCTTAATCGGTAAGGGGATTATTGGTTGTCATAAAAAATACGAATACTTGCCTTTTCCTATTACTCATATTCAAAATGATAAGGATGGTAAACATGTATCTTCGGATACTCTTGAAAGTAAAGCTGGGTTAGGATATTACACTGGCGAGCATATCGCACCGGAAGAAATAATTCCAGGGAGCCCAATTGGGCAGTATTTTCATCAAGCATTATTTGATAAAAACTTGCACATTCTCGCTATTGATAATGGCAATAAAGGTACTTTTGGTATCTCATTTGATTTAAATCAAGTCAAAGAGGGCCAGCCTATTTTAGTTCATTGTAGGAGTTTGTCGGGTTGCTCAGTTGTGTTTGCCACTAAATCGAATAAGTTATTTGCTTTCCATGCTGGTCAACGCCCAAATGAAAAAGAACATTGGATTACAGCCGAGAAAGGTGCGGAATCGATTGCACAAAGTGCTGATTTTTTAGCTAATGGCACATCAAATACGTTATCATGCACTAATAACCAAGAGTTAGTAAGTTATTTATCAAACCATTTTGACCAATCTGCTTTTATTTATTGTGGTCACGGAGAGTCAGTCATGAGCCAACCCAATGTAAACTGCTTTGATTATAATATGGGACCACAGCGAGATGAACCCCGTGTAGGAAATGCCATGGCTTTAGTTAGTAAAAATAAAGGTAAAATCAGTGTGAATGTATTAGGAGATGATCTTGGTATAGATAGCGGTAGCTTTGAAACACGATCATTGCAACATTCGATGTTCGCATTATTTACTGACAAATAGTTTTCTCGTTAATTGGCTAATTTTGCTCTATTATATTAACTAATTAAGCAGCTAATCAGTTGGAAACAACTATTAGCTGCTGAAAATGTTATTAAGAAAATTGTTAATTTTTTAAAAAGTCATTTATTAGGTTAAATTATAACTAGCGGTCGTTGGTTTTTTCTTTGAACTATAAAGTTTCTGAAAGCTCACGGCTAAATTGCGTGGCTATACGTATCTACAGTTTACGCTACACTCGGCGCTTCCCATCTGTCCCATGCTTTTTAATTTTCCACTCGCCTTCTCCATCGATTTTCAAGTCCGTCGAGTGGATAGCAAAGTGTTCAATGGTGCTTCTTGTCTTGGTTTTGAAGGCGATATTTACGCTTTTTGCTCGCTTGATGATATAGGTGTAATGAGAGCAAGATAGTTGGATGTCGCCTAGTTTAAGCACTGAATTGATAAGGCCTTGCAGGGCTCGCAACGGCATAGAGAAAACATGTTTAACCATCCGGTGGTAATAGCTAAGGTCACTAAACAAGCGGGGACGCCTTTATTGCAATGCTCAGTTTTCGTTTTCCACATTGCGATAGCCTCTTCATCAATCCAGAAGGTAAGCAAACCACGGTTTATCAAGGCTTGGTTATAGCGTTTCCAGTGAGTGGTTTTGTCGTGAGGTTTTGGCACGATTGATAGTGAAGAAAGTGGATTATGCTGATCAGATCAGCAGGCAGTGTTTTAGTTCAATCGATTTAGGAAACAAAGCTCTTTTATAGCTCAAGCTGACCAGCAATAACCGCCAGCTTAATGATGGGCAATACAGCTATTGTATTTATTGGATTGATATTGATAGAAAACAGTAATGTATCAGTCGATCGAAGCTGAAATGGTTACTAAATTGGTATCAGTAAAAGAGGTGATTTAAAAGCCATTATGCACAGAGATGATTTAGTGAGTTAACTTTAGCGTCCAGTCTGAGTATCATCAGTCTAATATATTATCCCGCATCAATTGTGGTCGTTTAATCCAACGATTGAGTAATGAGTATGAAAGCGCATTTGATCACCCGACAGGGTTGGCAAACTTTAGATAAAGAATTGAAGTATTTGTGGAAGGAATATCGGCCGCAAATCACCCTTAAAGTCCAAGAGGCCGCGGCGCAGGGAGACCGAAGTGAAAACGCGGATTACACCTACAACAAGCGTTTGTTAAGACAAATTGATGGCCGAGTCAGATACTTAGTTAAGCGGCTTGAAGAGTTAAAAATCGTCGATTACTCGCCGCAGCAGGAAGGCAAAATATTCTTTGGCGCTTGGTTTGAGCTTGAAAATGAAGCAGGTGATCGAGTGCGTTATCGGATCGTCGGTAAAGATGAGCTCGATACAAAATTAGGCTATATCACCATCGACTCGCCCATGGCGCGTGCCTTAATCGGCAAGCAAGTGGATGATGAGGTGCTAGTGCAAACGCCATCGGGTCCAAAAGAGTGGTATATCAATCAGATCCGTTATACCCCTTTTGAAACTACTCTCGCCAGCGAGGCGAATTAACCACAGAGTTGCCGCTGTTAAAATAGCGGCGGTAGTCACGGGATTGCGGGAAAGATCAAACTCTCTGATTTGACCTAGGCTTTAGCATGAAACATACGGGGCGCCTGTGGTATCTTTGGCGCAATAACGACTTACTTTACAGTTAGGCACGACACTTTATTTATGCAAACTAATGCACATAACATCGCTCTGATTATCGCTCAAGAACTGAATGTTCGTGAGCAACAAGTTGCCGCAACCATCACTCTGCTCGACGATGGTGCGACAGTTCCCTTCGTTGCCCGCTACCGTAAAGAAGCCACGGGCGGTTTAGACGATACACAACTGCGTACCTTGTACACGCGTTTAGGTTACCTGCGTGAGCTGAACGACAGACGCCAAGTGATCCTGTCTAGCATCCAAGCTCAGGGTAAGTTAACGCCAGAATTACAATGGGCGATTGACGAGGCAGACAGTAAGACACGTCTCGAAGATTTATACCTGCCCTTCAAACCTAAGCGTCGTACTAAGGGCCAAATCGCTATTGAGGCTGGGCTTGAGCCATTAGCCGATGCATTACTGGCTGATCGTAGCGTAGATGTCGAGACTACAGCGGCAGGCTATATCAATAGCGAAGCGGGTTTTGCCGATGTTAAAGCTGTGCTCGAGGGCGCGCGTTATATTCTGATGGAGCGCTACGCCGAAGACGCTGAATTACTGCGTAAAGTGCGTGAGCATTTAAGCCAAAACAGTGTGTTAGAAAGCCGTTTAATTGCAGGAAAAGAGAAAGAAGGCGCGAAGTTCCGCGATTATTTTGAGCATACAGAACAGTTAGCTAAGATCCCATCACACCGTGCACTGGCTATGCTGCGTGGGCGTAATGAAGGTTTCTTAACCTTATCTATGAATGCCGATCCAGCCGCTGAAGCGGGCCAAGGTAGTTACTGCGAAGTGATTATCTGTGATCATTTAGGGCTGAAATTAGGTGATAGCAGCGTTGATCAATGGTTGAAAACTGTGGTGACGGCGACATGGCGTATTAAGATTGCCCTGCAGATGGAAACTGAGTTTATTTCGCAAATGCGCGAACGCGCTGAAGCCGAAGCGATTAAAGTTTTCGCCCGTAATCTAGGTGATTTATTGATGGCCGCTCCTGCGGGCGCGAAAGCCACCATGGGACTCGATCCTGGTTTACGTACCGGTGTTAAAGTCGCTGTGGTCGATAACACAGGTAAGTTGTTGTGCCATGCGACTATTTTCCCACACGCACCGCAAAATCTGTGGGAAAAGTCGATCCGTACTTTGGCTAACTTAGTCAAAATGCATAAGGTTGAGCTGATTGCGATTGGTAACGGCACTGCATCACGGGAAACTGACAAGCTGGCCGCTGAGCTGATTGCCGAAGTGAAAGATACCCATCCACATTTGACCAAAGTGATGGTCAGTGAGGCGGGTGCGTCTGTGTATTCTGCATCGGAATTGGCGGCGTTGGAGTTTCCTGATCTTGATGTGTCGATTCGTGGCGCTGTGTCTATCGCCCGCCGCTTGCAAGATCCATTAGCCGAGTTGGTGAAGATTGAGCCTAAGTCTATCGGTGTCGGTCAATATCAACACGATGTGAGTCAAAGCCAATTATCGGGTTCGCTGGAAGCCGTGGTGGAAGATTGTGTAAACGGCGTGGGTGTAGATCTCAACATGGCCTCTGTGCCGTTATTGTCACAAGTGGCAGGTTTAAATAAGACGTTAGCGAAAAACGTGGTCGATTATCGCGATGCCAATGGTCAGTTTAAGAATCGTAAAGAGCTGCTGAAAGTGCCGCGTTTAGGGCCTAAAGCCTACGAGCAAGCAGCGGGCTTTTTGCGTATTCGAGAAGGGGACAATCCACTCGATGCCTCGTCTGTGCATCCAGAGGCTTATTCGCTAGTGGAAACTATCGCTAAGACTAAGCAAGTAGAGTTGGCGAGCCTGATGGGTAACTCTGATTTGCTGCGCAGCATCAAGGCAGAAGAGTTTATTACGGCGGAATTTGGTTTGCCGACGGTCACAGATATTTTAGCAGAACTGGATAAGCCTGGACGCGATCCCCGCGGTGAGTTCAAAACCGCCAAGTTTAAAGATGGTGTTGAAGAACTTAAACATCTGAAACCTGAAATGGTACTCGAAGGCGTAGTGACCAACGTGACTAATTTTGGTGCCTTCGTTGATATTGGCGTACATCAAGATGGACTCGTGCATATCTCTTCTCTAACCGACAAGTTCATCAGCGACCCGCACACTGTGGTGAAAGCGGGAGATGTGGTGAAAGTCAAAGTGATGGAAGTTGACGTTGAGCGCCGCCGCATCGGTTTGAGCATGCGTTTGGATGAAGCTATCGACCAAAGCAAGCCGCAGCAAAGACCGCACAATCCTGCCAGAACTAATCATGGTAAAACACCGCAGTCAGCGAAACCGGCTGCGCGTCCTGCGCAAAAGCAAGCACCTAAAGCGCCAGCAAACGCGGCCATGGGCAATGCCTTTGCTGATGCCTTCGCTAAGCTGAAAAAGTAGACGCTGTAATGTTAATACTCGGACATACGTCATGTCCGAGTCGACTTTTTAACCTGTTACTCACAAAATTGTTGCATAAATGTCGTCTTAGGGAATATAAAGTCGGCATTTAATGCAACGTTAAGCAAAATCGGTTGTCATAGCACAGCTTATTCACCGATTTTTCAAATTGACACTCCAAAGCAGAGTGGCTCTTTTTACACGTTTTGGGGTAACACATGCAATCTGGTTTATCACCTCGCGGGCGAAACAATGCCCATGGGCCTTTTCGCGCCATCTTTATCTTTTCGTTATTAGTGCTTTTCATTGCCACCGCGAGCCGTATCGCTTTAGGGCTGTGGCAAGCCGATCGCGTGGCCGCTGTTGATGGTTGGTCGCATCTCTTAATCCAAGGTTTACGCGTCGATATCGCTACCCTGTGCTGGTTATGGGGTATTGCTGCCTTAGGGACTGCATTATTTTCAGGTGATCATTTTATTGGCCGTCTGTGGCAGCCGATTTTGCGGGTGTGGTTAACTGTCGGTCTGTGGATAATGCTGTTTTTAGAAGCATCGACCCCCGCCTTTATTGAAGAATACGGTTTTCGTCCGAATCGTTTGTATGTGGAATATCTGATCTACCCGAAAGAAGTGCTTTCTATGCTGTGGGCGGGTCGTAAGCTTGAGCTTATTTTCTCAATATTATTAACCATAGGTACACTCTGGGGCGGTTGGGTTCTCAGCGGTAAACTGACGAGAAACCTGCGCTTTCCACGTTGGTATTGGCGTCCAGTATTAGCGTTAATCGTTATCGCAATTACGATATTAGGTGCCCGTTCAACCTTGGGTCATCGTCCGCTTAACCCCGCTCTGGTGGCCTTTGCTGACGATCCATTAGTGAACTCTTTAGTTATTAATTCTGCTTATTCCTTGGTGTTTGCCATCAAGCAGATGGATAGTGAAGAAGATGCTTCTAAAGTGTATGGCAAGCTAGATAACGCGGAGGTTATTGCAACGATTAGGCAGGAAAGTGGTCGCCCTGAAAGTGCCTTTACTTCAACGGATATCCCATCACTGAGCTTTAACCAAGCCAGTTATACTGGTAAGCCAAAGAACTTAGTGATCCTATTGCAAGAGAGCTTAGGCGCACGTTTTGTCGGCAGTTTAGGTGGGTTACCCCTGACACCGAATATCGATGCCTTGTCTAAAGAAGGTTGGTATTTCGATAATTTGTACGCTACTGGTACACGATCTGTACGCGGAATCGAAGCCGTGACAACAGGTTTTACGCCAACGCCAGCTCGCGCTGTGGTGAAGCTAGGTAAGAGTCAAGTTGGCTTTTTCAGTATTGCTGAATTACTTAAAAATCATGGTTATACAACGCAGTTTATTTATGGTGGTGAGAGCCATTTCGACAATATGCGTAGCTTCTTCTTGGGCAACGGCTTTAGTGACATCATAGATCAGAAAGATTACAAATCTCCAGCCTTTGTGGGCTCGTGGGGCGCGTCAGACGAAGATTTAATGCGCAAGGCCAACAGTGAGTTTGAGCGTCTGCATAGTGAAGGTAAGCCTTTCTTTAGTTTAGTGTTTAGTTCGAGCAACCATGATCCATTTGAATTCCCAGATGATCGTATCGAGCTTTACGAACAACCTAAGCAAACCCGTAATAATGCGGCGAAATATGCCGACTATGCGGTTGGTGAGTTTTTCAAATTGGCGAAAAACGCAGACTATTGGAAAGATACGATTTTTATCGTGGTTGCCGACCATGACAGTCGAGTGGGTGGTGCGGATCTGGTGCCAGTATCGCGTTTTCGTATTCCGGGATTAATTCTTGGGGATAATGTTGCGCCAAAACGCGATCATCGTATTGTGAGCCAGATTGATTTACCGCCGACTTTGTTATCCTTGATTGGTATTTCAGACTCTTACCCTATGCTGGGCCGTGACTTAACTCAGGTCAGCGATGATTGGCCAGGGCGTGCTCTGATGCAATACGATAAAAACTTTGCCCTGATGGAAGGTAAAGATGTGGTCATTCTGCAACCAGAGAAAGAGGCACAGGGTTTCGAATATAATGAAAAAAACGAGCAGTTAACGCCTTATCCACCCGCTGCTGCCGCGCTAGAGAAGAAAGCCTTAAGTTGGGCATTGTGGGGCAGTTTGGCCTACCAGCAAGAGCTGTATCGTTTGCCTAAATAAGCGTTAAACAGAATGGAAAATGCCGCTATTTTTAGCGGCATTTTTGTTTATCATTCAGGTTAATTTTGTGCGCAAACGGATTCATACGATTGGAATAGGTTAAATCCACGTCGACATAATAGATTCTTGCTCTGGCTGAGTCTGTTGTTGATAGAACTGACTAATGCGTTGCCCAAGTTGTTGATAAAATTGACTCGATTCGCCTTGAAGCGATTGCCTTGCCGTACTGCTGGTATTCGCTTTGGCGTTACTGCTGGCATAATTTGCCGCACCTTGACTGACCTTTAAGCGTATATCCTTACGTTGCAGTGCCGCTTGGCCTCTTGCTGCAATTTTTAGCGTTTTAGGTAAAACACGCTCGGCCACTACAAGGGGCGCTTTTTTCTCTTGCTGTTGTTGGTTCTGTTGCTGTGAGGATTGCTGTTGCTGCTGTTTTTCTTGAACTTGTTGCTGATTATGCTCGAGCGTTTTCGCCTGTTGTTGAGCTTGATCCGCAGTGCGTTCATTCTGTGGATTAAAGGCGCGTTCTTCGTGACCTTTAGTTGCCGCTTGTGGTGGGATGACCACAGGTTTCAGTTGGTTGTCGACCCGAGCCGAGTCCGTCGCGACATTACTGGTCGCTAGCGGGACTTGGGGGTAGTTACTGACAACTAACATGGGAAATTCCTTGGCACATTAATGGTTAAATACTAGTCATTAATCGCTCAAAGATAAAGCGTTAACGTGTCTGTAACGTTAACCAAGGCATAAATACTTGCAAAAACTCCTGCTGATGGGAAATAAAGGGCGCGTGAGAGGCTTTGGCGAGCATCACATCCTCACTTTGAGCTGTGATGGGCATTTTAGGTGGTACGCGTTTGGGCACTAGCCCGTCGAGTCGGCCCCAGATCCTTAGCCAAGGTTGTTGCAACTCTATCAGTTGTTGCCTTAAGTCGACGTCGGTTAGCATATTTAGGCCTTGAGTTAAGGCTCTGGTATTGGGTAAAGGACGTGCGAGGACAAGATCGCGCAGTTGTTTGATGTCTTCCTTGGCGGTTTCGCTACCCATGGCTTGAATCGCCAGAAATCTCTCTATAGTTTTAGGTAAATTTTGGCCGAGTTGTTCTCTAAATTGATTAAGGACTTGGGGCGGAATGCCCGGCCATGCTTCGTCTTCCCTTGCCATAAAGCAAGGGGATGAGGCAATAGTAATCAAGCCTTTGATTTTTTGTGGATAACTTAACGCTGCCTGAGTCGCAACGAGCCCACCGAGTGACCAGCCGGCCCAAATAGCGTGTTCAGGCAATGCAGCGACTAAGGTATCTACCCAGGTTGATAGGCCACCTTCAACCATTTGGCTATGGCCGAAGCCCGGCAAGTCTACATAGTGCACCCTATACTGAGACAGTGACTCATGTAATGGCGTAAACACAGCGCTATTCACTCCCCAACCGTGAAGCATCACCAGATCTGGCCCTTGGCCGCTGATTTCAATATGCAAATTTGCTTGGTTTGTGGATGTCACTTTGCTCACTTGAGTGCCTCAAAAATGGATTAGGTGAATGTATGCCGCACTTTGTCAAAAGGATTTGGCCGCAATCTGCTTTGCGGATAATGCGTTTAGGCTATCAACTCGGCACAAGGTGGTTGGCGGGCAGTTTACCTAACCGTTGCCTGCTGTGCCACCAATCCATATCACTTCCCGAGACTGGCATTTGTGCCGTTTGTCTTCAATCTGGCTTATATCATGGGTCTATTTGCTTAGGTTGCGGTAAGTCGATGCAAATAGAAGTCGATTATTGCGGTGAATGCCAAAAGCGCCAGCCACGTAAAGTCATTGCACCTTGTAGTTATCATCAAGGTTTGGGGGCTTGGGTTGGTGCGATTAAATATCAAGGTCAACTTGCCGCTTTGCCAGTGCTGTGTCGCGCCTTAGTGGCACGACTTAAGGTATTAGAACAGCAAGGATTAATCTCGCTGCCTCAAGCGATAGTGCCAGTTCCATTGCATCCAAAACGCTTACACCAACGGGGATTTAATCAGGCGTGGTTAATTGCCCATGAGTTATCACAGCTCTTGCAACTGCCGTTAGTGAGCGAAGGGTTAACGCGCCAGCAAGACACTCGACCGCAGGCGGGGCTTTCGGGGGCACAGCGACGACGCAACTTACATGATGCCTTTATGTTAGCGGATGATTTTGCGTTCCAACGTGTTGCATTGGTGGATGATGTGGTCACCACTGGCACTACAGTCTCTGAAATTGCTCGCTTATTCGAAGCGCGTTATGTGCATGTTCAAGTATGGTGTTTGGCAAGGGCTGAAGCGCCAGGCTTGTTGGATGATATTTAAAAACGGTTAAAAGCATTGCTCCATTATATCTTTGTGTATGTCAAAATTATGTCAAAAATACTGAGTAAAAATGAATAAGTTTTAATTTTGCGACAAGATGTAAGTATCTGTATCAATGGGTTTTGTTTATTTTTTGTATTGAGATACCTTCCTATATTATTTCGTTTGGAGGGTATTTATGGACGCTAAACTGGCGCGATCAAATGCAGATACGGCATCAACGCTGAAGGACGTTATTCAGGCGATAAACTACTCTTTAAAGCTACATGGTTTTTGTGGCTTCTGGTTTCAAGGAGTTCCACATTGTGCGTATGAAAATTATCACTTTCCAAAAGATACCAATCTGTTCTCTCCTACGGCACTAAGAAAACCTATCGCCAGCATAGCTTCTTCCCCTGTTATGGCTGAATTACAGCGTTTTTATTTAAATCAGATAGCCTCCCATGATTTCAATTTTGGTTTTTCATTGGATACTTCAAAATCTTATATGTATAGATTCACGAGTGAAAAAAATGATAAGACCAGCCTATTGTTTAGTAAGCATAATATTCAAAGTGTTTTGAGCTGGCCCATCTCATGCCACTCTAATCGTCATTGGACAGGCCGGTTTATACTACTTAGCCATCTTAGTGCTTCGGAGGTGGTGTTAGAGGGATTGGCAGACACTTTAAAGGAAGCTCAAAACAAGCTTTTTGAATGTAATAAACAATTGTTCAATCCATTTCTACAAAGCTCTCTGCTTAAAGATAATGCGAGAGATATCCTACTTATGGTCGCAAACGGTCTTCAAAACGACGAAATTTCAACTCAGCTCCCGATAAGTGTCAGAGGAGTTGAATATCATATGGAATCCATGCGTAAGAAATTTGGTGCTACAAATAGAGCAAATTTAATCCATTTAGCCCATCAATATGAGTTGATCTAAATATGTTGATATTACTGGTTGAAGATAATCGACTTCTTTCTAACAACATCATTCAATATCTTGAATTGAGTAGTATAGAGTGTGATTACGCTTTCAATCTGGCACAAGCGGATATGCTCATTAGTCAGCAGCAGTTCGACGCTATTATTCTCGATCTAAATTTGCCGGATGGTGATGGGATTGAAGCGTGTGAACGCTGGAAAGCACAGTGCATTACCTCACCAGTAATCATGTTAACTGCACGTAGTAGTCTGAATGATCGCTTGAGTGGTTTTGCTGTGGGCGCGGACGATTATTTAGTAAAACCATTTGCAATGGAGGAACTGGTCGCGCGATTGAAGGTGGTTGCTCAGCGTCGTCCCGCGCCCCAAAGGTTGACTATTGGCGACCTAGAAATCGATTTTGCAAACCACATGGTGTATCGGCAAGGGCAACTGCTGGCTTTGTCTAAAACCGGATGGCAGATCCTGGCTTTATTAGCTAGGCGTAGTCCAGAAACGGTGAGTAGAGAAGAGATTGAGCGAATGCTTTGGCCCGACAGCGCACCTGATAGTGATAGCTTGCGCAGCCATATTCATCTTTTGCGCCGAGTGATCGATCGCCCCTTTGAACGGCAAATATTACATACGATTCGTGGCGTTGGTTTAAGCCTTAGAGATGATATCAATGCAAGCGCCTAAACTTAGCCTCAAGCGTAGCTATCAAGTGTGGGGAGTTATTTTTCTATTAATAACCTTAGGCGTGAATAGTTTTATCCCGCTTTGCATGATGTGTGCAGGTATGATTTCTATGCATGAGGTCACAATGCACAATGCAGGGCAAGCGGCCGAAGCATTACTGAAGATGGCGGAGCCAACTCAGCAATCATTACTTCATCAACCACTTCTAAAAACCGATAACTTAACTGTCTATCCTCATTGGCGAGATATTCCGCTGCAAATTCGTGAGTTAAGTAACAATGAAGTCTTAACTGATGCGAGCACAATTCACTATGAGCATGCAGAAGGTCCCATTGTTAACGCGTTAAGTGTGTACTACACCCAAACTGGCCAGCCGCTATACGTTTGGCTGCAGTTTAGTGTTACCCATGATTTGCAATTTGCCCCTAAAAATATGACGGCGATCTTGCTGCTTGTCTTGATAACCTTTTGTGCCAGTGCAAGCTTAGCGTTTTATATGCAAAGTAAAGTGATTACGCCTGTTCATCAAATTAGTCATGCGATTAAACAACATGATTGGGAAGGAGGAGGAAAACTGAGTTTACCAGAACAAGAATATGCTGAATTAAAGGCAATTGTTGATGCTTTAGATAACTCGATTTTACAACTTCAGGAGGCTCAGCAGCGAGAACTCAATTTTTTACGTTTTGCTAGTCATGAGTTACGTACGCCAGTCGCCATATGCCAATCTTCATTTGAAATCCTCGCATTACAACAAGGTGAGCTTACGGGGGCAACTCTGTATGCTTCCCAAGCGACCAATCAAATGAAGTCACTCATTGAAACCCTACTATGGTTAACTAATAAAGAGTGTTCAAACCTAGAAAAGGAAAACGTAGCATTATCGCCTTTACTTGCCAGTATTATCGAGGAGCAGCAACGGGTACATGGTTATGAGCAAAAAATTCAATTATTGTGTGACGATACTTGCTTGCCCGTCCAGCTTCATCCGCTAAAAATAATCTTAAGCAATTTATTAAGGAATAGTATTGAGCATGGTGGGATGGATATTAGCATTACTCAAGATGCTTGTTGTATAGCAATAACCAATTCCTACAATAGTAAGGGCCGCCATGGATTTGGTTTAGGGCTTTTACTGGTGAAACGTCTCGCGAATCAACTGGGTTGGACTTTTAATAGCTCATCTGCAAATAATTTATTTACTGCTAGGCTGGTAATATCTAATAACTAAAGAATGAGAACTATAGATTTACTGCATTAAACCACACACTTTTAAAATGCAAAAGCGCCGTTGGGCTTAGATCACATAGTCATCATGCTATTCGTAGTAACTTTATTATATAAAGTTTACTGGTAGATAAGTATTTTAAAATACTTCCTAGAATACATGGTTGAGGGGGACTCTATGTGTAAAAAAAGTGTGGCATCTATTTTAGTCAGTGCAATTATTTTCAGTGGTTCAGTATATGCTGATGTGAATAAAACGAGCGTGGATTTAGGTTATAAGTTTTATACCAGTGACGCAAAAAATGATAACCCAGGTGTTTTTAATCAACCTTTTGTAAAGTTGAATCATTTAGGAATTGCTGATTGGGGTACTTACTTTGCTAATCTTAAGCTCGAAAACCCTGCTGAAATCGCGGAGAATCAGAAGAGCCTTGATGGTAAAACTACCATTAAGTCATTATTAATACTTGAAAATAAGCTGGGAGAGTCGCAGTTCAACTTCTGGACTCAGAACTTTATCTCTGCGAGTGAAACGCTAGTTGAAGATAATCTTTACTTAGGTATTACCCATAATGCAAAAATTCAAAATTTATCACTAAACTATGGTGTCGGTTTAAATTATACCATTGGTAGCTTTTCCCCCACATCAGAGAAGTTTAATGATCTGTCAGGTTATGCCGTGGTTTTAAATGCAAAGTACCCATTTGAGTTGCTAGGGTTAAAACATAGTTTAAGTTTGAATTATGAAGCACAAATTGATAGAGATGAAGCGCATCAATCATTATTTTCATATGACAGCTATGGCCATCAGATAATTACAACGTTACAAACAAACCTCACAGATTCAATATTTTCAAAGTTATATATCACCCATTATGATAGCTGGGGCTCGCAATATAATGGCGGGATTGAATACGGTATATCTGTTGGTTATCAGTTTTAACGGTTTATCAAATAGGTTGAATTTTTGATAAGTAGAATCTCATTTAATTTGATGCTGTTCTAGTTTTCATTAAAAATAATAAGGGAATTGTAATGCATTATAAAAAATCCATTATTGGTATTGCTGCAACGGCAACAGCAATTATTGTCGGCTGTCAAGTTACCCATCAAATAGTAAAAAGCCAGGGAACCGCTCAAGGCAAGCATGGCGAAGTGCAGGTCGAAACCACATTCAAAGACGGACACATTGTGGCGATTGATGTACTAAAGCAAAAGGAAAATAAGGTCCTTGCTGGTGCCGTATTTAAAGATGTTAAACAGGCGATTATTGATAATAACTCTATCGAGGTTGACGGTATTGCAGGCGCAACCGTAACGTCTAAAGCGCTTAAAGAAGCCGTGGGTAAAAGTATTGAAGCCGCAGGTGTTACGTTAGTTGCTGTCGCTTCAGCTAAAAAAAATGAAGCATTAACACCAGCAGAATATACCTATGATGTGGTGATTATTGGCTCGGGTGGTGCAGGTTTCAGTGCTGGTTTAGAGGCTATGGCCGCAGGCCGCTCCGCCGTTATTATTGAAAAAATGCCAATTATTGGTGGTAACTCATTGATCTCGGGTGCTGAGATGAATGTTGCTGGTAGTTGGGTACAAAAAAATATGGGTGTTACCGATAGCAAAGACCTGTTTATTAGCGACACGCTAAAAGGCGGCGATTTCAAAGGTGACCCTGAAATGGTTAAGACCATGGTCGATAATGCGGTTGATGCAGCTGAGTGGTTAAGGGATTACGTCAAAGTAGAATTTTACCCAGATCAATTATTTCAGTTTGGTGGACACAGCGTGAAACGAGCGCTAATCCCTAAAGGTCATACCGGAGCAGAGGTGATCAGCAAGTTTTCTATTAAAGCTGAAGAAGTGGGCTTACCAATTCATACCAACACTAAGGCTGAAAAGTTAATTCAAGATCAAACGGGCCGAATTGTGGGTGTAGAAGCGACTCATAATGGCAAAACGGTAACCTACTATGCAAAACGCGGTGTTGTGATTGCCACGGGTGGCTTCTCGTCTAACATGGAAATGCGTAAAAAATATAACCCAGAGTTAGATGAACGTTATGGCAGCACTGGTCATTCAGGTGGTACTGGTGACGGTATTGTGATGGCAGAAAAAATACATGCAGCAGCTAAAAATATGGGATATATCCAGTCATATCCTATTTGTAGCCCAACCTCGGGTGCGATTGCCTTGATTGCAGACTCTCGCTTCTTTGGTGCGGTGTTAATCAATCAGAAGGGTGAGCGCTTTGTTGAAGAATTGGAACGCCGAGATGTGATTTCACAGGCCATTCTAGCCCAACCAGGCCGTTATACTTATGTGCTCTGGAACCAAGCTATTGAAGATGTTGCCCATACTGTTGAAATGCATCAAGGTGAACTGAAGGAATTCACAAAAGACGGGCTAATGTATAAGGTCGACACCCTAGAAGAAGCCGCTAAAGTCTTTAATATTCCTGAAGATAAGTTGTTATCAACGATTAAAGACGTGAATCGTTATGCCGCAACAGGAAAGGATGAAGCCTTTAATCATCGCTCAGGATTGGTTGATTTAAGTAAAGGACCTTATTGGATTTTAAAAGCGACACCTTCTGTGCACCATACAATGGGTGGCCTTGCGGTTGATACACGTACTCGTGTACTTGATGAACAAGGAAAGGTGATTCCGGGCTTGTTTGCTGCGGGTGAAGTGACTGGTTTAACCCATGGAACCAATCGACTCGGTGGTAATGCTTACACTGATATCATTGTCTTTGGTCGTATCGCGGGACAAGAAGCGGCTAAATAGTTTGTATTTTATGTTTAGCTTAAAGCGACCCAATTGGGTCGCTTTTGTTTGTAAATGATACAGTTCACTCTCGTACAACACATTCGTTTAAAGCTTGTTTATGATGAATAAATCGTGATCGCTATGGCAAAAATCCATAAACTTGCTATCCAAAGGACTACAAAGCGAAGGTGAGTCGGAGTATCATACGGCTAATTCTTACTAAAACACTCAGGTATCCCCTGACGGAGCAGGTTTTCATGATTACCATTTCCGATGCGGCTCAAGCCCATTTTGTTAAGTTGTTAGCAGATCAACCTGAAGGCACTCATATTCGCGTATTTGTGATCAGTCCAGGAACCTCGCAAGCCGAGTGTGGTGTGTCTTATTGTCCACCGGATGCAGTAGAAAGTGATGATATTGAAATCGAGTTCACTGGCTTCAATGCTATGGTCGATGAGAAGAGTGCACCTTTCCTTGAAGATGCCACTATCGATTTTGTGACTGACCAATTAGGTTCACAACTCACGCTCAAAGCACCTAACGCAAAAATGCGTAAAGTGTCTGGTGATGCACCTTTAGTCGAGCGTATCGAATACGTGATCCAATCTGAAATCAACCCTCAGTTAGCCGGCCATGGTGGTAATATCATGCTGGTTGAAATCACCAAAGAAGGTGTAGCCGTACTGCAGTTCGGCGGTGGTTGTAACGGTTGTTCTCAAGTTGATATCACCCTAAAGGATGGTATCGAAAAACAATTGTTAGACATGTTCCCAGGTGAGTTGACTGGCGTACGTGACGTGACAGATCACCAACACGGTGAACATTCTTACGCTTAATCTTGTTTGTTGAGCTGAATGAAAAACGCGACCTCAGAGTCGCGTTTTTCATATTTGGCTTTCGCTTTAAGTGCAGTTGTTAAGTTATAACTTAGGGTTGAGATTATCAGCTAAGAACTTATCTAAGGCTTTAAACGTCGCGAGTCTGTTGTCGTTATTGCTCAGGTAATGATCACCATTTTCCAACTCAATATACTCCACTGGTTTATTCAGTGATTTGAGCTCGTCATACATTTCTCGGCTATGTTGAACCTTAACGACTCTGTCCTTATCGCCATGTAGCAGTAATACTGGGATGTTAATTTTATCTGCTTTACTGATAGGTGAGCGCTCATAGAGGGCATCGAGATCATCTCCTATTTGCTCTTTAACCACTTCATAGTTGGTATGTCTGCGGCTTGATTTTACTAGGTAGGCCACATCGGTCACACCAGCCACACTGATGGCGCAACGGTAAAGATCGGGAGTCATAGCAGCCCCCATTAAGGCCGCGTAACCACCATAACTCGCACCGGCAATACAAATGCGTTTAGGATCGCTAATCCCTTGAGCTATTAGGTAACGAGTCCCGTCTTCAACATCGTTTTGCATTTCGAGACCCCAGCTTTTTAGGCCAGCCTTCATAAACTCATAGCCGTAACCTGCCGACCCCCTGAAATTCATTCGAAATACCGCATAACCCCGATTAGCGAAAAACTGTGCCCAGTAGTCGAAGTCGTTACTGTCATAACTGATCGGGCCGCCATGGGGGAAAATAATCGTCGGTAGCTGTTTAGCTTCGAGTCCCTTTGGTACTGTTAGGTAAGCATCGATTTTGAGCTTATCCCTTGCTTCGTAAGTTAGATGTTGGGTGTTGGCGAGTAGCTCACTATTGAGCTTGCCGTATCGGTTAGCGATGGGATAAAGCGTTTTTTCGTCCCTATCGCCGAAGTAATAAGTGCCAGGCTCGGTTGAGCTGGTGGAATACACTATGTAGCGGCGTTCATTTGCACTGAATTGAGTAATATAGTTGTGAGCATCGGGTAATACAGCCTTAAGACCATTTTGTAGTCCGACATATTCTGTTTCCCAGAAGGTGTATTCCTCGCCGTCGCCTTCACTGATACCAATGACTTTTTTCTTTAATTGCGAGTAGAGTAAATCCCCTTCGACGTCAGTTGCTTCATTGGCGTAAACTAACTCTTTTGTAAGATTAGGGTCGGTCAGGTTCACTTTAAAAATGGCTTCGAAACCTTGGTGATAGGCGCGAACGTAGAGGATATTAGGGTCTGCATCAAAACCTAATGGCCAAACCGTGTCCTCAGAGAAGGCTTTAAAGGTCCAAAGCAAGCGTGAATCACTCTTTTGCTCGGCCTGTTCATAAATGCGGTACTCAGTATCATCGTTGTAGATAGAAATTCGGACTTTGTGCTGCCTGTCGGTAATCCAACTTATAATCTTCTTTTTAGCATTTTGGGTGTAACTGGATTTCCCCTGCGCTAAATTGACTTTCAGAACGCTGTCTTCGCCTACGTTTTCTCCCATTCCGTCTAATGACAGTAAAATATTATCGGGATCATCTGGCATAAGATCGATAATTTGCCCCTGATGTTGCGGGATCCAATTAAGACGGTCTAAGACGCTGCGCGGAAGGACACTCGAGGTCTTTTTCGTGGTCAAATCATACTTAACAAGGCGGGTTTCGGTTGTAGGTGTACCGTAACGGTTAGCCGGAAACTTAGCACTGATCAGTAAGATATTATCGTTTGCCCACTGCAGAGACAGGATGACAAATTTTTGGTTATCCGTGTGCAGCGGAATGCTTTTTTCGCCTGTTTCTATATCTTGGATACTAACGACAGTACCTTTGAGTTTGGCTTGATCGACCCGTACAACAGAAGCGATTTTTTTGCCATTAGGCGAGAGCTGCACAGAGCTAACATCTGGGATGCTTGCAAAGGCTTCAACGGGTAATTGTGGCGCAGTGTTGGCAACCGTATAGTTACATAGCCACAGCAATAGCAGCGGTAAAATCCTTTTCATTATTGATTCACATCTTTGTTACAATTGTAAAATCAACATAATAATGATTTTGAGATTAGTAAACCACTGTCTTTACGGATTTATTTATGTAAAAAGGCCTGACTGAAATAATAATGCCCTGCGAGCGTTAGGCTTCTGACGATCATAAAGACACTCATCGCGGCCCAGAGGGCATGGTTGCCTTGCTCTGGCAGTAATAGCTGCTGCAGTAAATACCATGTTGGGAAAAACGCGCCAAAGGTGGCGAGTATCATGCTATTGCGCATCACTTTTCCTTTAGCGGCACCTATGTAAACACCATCGAATAAATACGAGCTAAAGGACCATAAAGGCAAGAATATTAGCCAGATAAGATAGGTTTGCGCAGTGGCTCTGACCTCATTAATGCTGGTCAATAACGCGATAATATTACTGCCAAAAAGACTAAATACAGCGCAGAATCCTAGCGCTGTTATGGCCGACCAGCACCAAGCTAATATTACAGCTTCCCTTAATTGTTCTGCCTGTTTTTGCCCATAGGCACGGCCGACTTCTGCCTCGGCATAATAGGCTATACCATCTAGAGCGTAGGAGATTAATAGCAGTAAATTCAATAACACGGCATTGGCCGCAACGGTATTATCACCTAGACCTGCACCATGGAATGTCATAAAGGCAAAAGCTGCCTGCAAGCAGAGGCTACGGACAAAAATATCTGTGTTGAGCCTCAGTAATTTGCCATAACCCGTTAAGGTGACATGGGGAAATAGCTGAGATAAGTGAAACTCGGGTGCGCGCTTGAGTTGTTGTAACACCATAGTGAGTGCGACTGAGAAAGCGGTGATATCGGCAAAGACTGAGGCGAGGGCAGCGCCTTTAACTCCCCAGCCCAAGCCGAGGACAAACACCACATCGAGAATAATATTGGCAAGGTTGGCTAAAATCAGCTGCCACATGGCGGCTTTAGGTTGTTGTCGCCCTAAGAGCCAACCTAACATCACTAAATTGAGCAGGGCGAAGGGCGTTGACCAAATCCGTACCTGAAAATACTCGCGGCAATAACGTTCGACCTCGCTACTCGCTTCGGATAATCCTAACGCTAAATTCAATATCGGGACTTGCAGTGCGATAACGCCTGCGCCCAATAATATCGCTAGCATAGCGCCTTGGACTAAGAGCTTGTGCTGGGCGTGAAGATCGTCAGCACCAAAGGCTTGCGCGACTAAACCTGTCGTCGCCATACGCAAAAATCCCAATAACCAAATGATTAATGTGATAATCGTTGACCCGACAGCGACTCCCCCTAAATAATAGGCCTCACTCAGATGACCTATAACAGCCGTATCGACTAAGCCCAACAGCGGGATAGTGATATTGGAGAGTATCATCGGCAGGGCGAGCGCCAGTAACTGGCGATTTTTCGCGCCGTTGAGCATGAGGTCGAGCCAAGTTGATTTAGCAGTATTCATTAATTTCAGAGGTGTTCACATTATGGTTAAACGTGTGCTGTTGGCACTCATAGGGCTAATGACGTTTTCTGCCCATGCCGTGGTCATTCTGCAATATCACCATGTGTCAGAAACCACTCCGGCGGCAACCAGCGTTACGCCCGCGCAATTTCGTGAGCAAATGCAGTTTCTCGTCGATGACGGCTTTAAGGTGATCCCGCTTTCTAAAGTGGTTGAAGCGATCAAGCAAAAACAAGATTTACCCGCTAAAACAATCGCAATTACCTTCGATGATGGTTATCGCAGTATAGCGACTACGGCGCATCCTATCCTAAAGGAATTTGGATTCCCCTACACCTTGTTTGTGGCAATTGAGCCGATTAAACAAAAGTTTACCGAGATGATGACTTGGGATGAACTCATCACACTATCCAAGGAAGGCGCCGATATTGCTAACCACAGTTGGGCGCACGAACATTTGATCCGCGCCTTAGAAAATGAATCACAGGCGCAGTGGTTAGCGCGGATAAAAGCCAATATCTTAGATACAGAAAAAGCGATTGCAGATGCCACAGGGCACAATTTTAAAATGCTGGCGTATCCCTACGGTGAGTACAATCAAGCGTTGCAGGATATGTTAACTGAGAACGGCTTTGTCGCTTTTGGGCAACAGTCCGGTGCCGCGGGGCCCTATTCGCCATTCACGGCACTGCCGCGTTTCCCCGTTGCTGGACAATATGCTGACCTAAAAAGCCTTAAGGCAAAGTTATACAGCTTAAATATGCCTGTGATTGCACAAACCCCAAGTGATCCTGAGTTAAAGGGTGGTCATTGGCGTCCAGAGCTTAAAGTGACCCTCGATATGAGTGATATCTCTGCTAAGCAAGTGATGTGTTACATCCAAGGTCAAGGCTCAAAACAGCCGACTTGGCTCAATGAAAACGAGTTTAGTGTTCAAGCGGATTTAGCCTTGCCTGCGGGGCGCTCGCGTTATAACTGCACAGCGCCGAGTAAGGCGCGTAATGGCTACTATTGGTTTTCTCAGCCTTGGGTAAGACCAAAGGACGATGGCTCTTGGATTAAAGAGTGATCAACGGCTAGGTTTGTATTGCGCCACTATTTTTTCAAAATCGCTAATTAATTTATCATTTAATACCTGCGGCGGTTTGCCTAACGCTGCCGTAGGTTTAAATACCGCAACTCGCGTTCCCTGCGGCGATACCAACACATAACCTGCACTATGGTCGACTTGGTAATTTTCTCCTTCACCCACCATGGCATAAGTTAGTCCTAAGCTGCGGGTGAGGGGAAATATCTGCGTTTGTTCACCCGTTACAGCTTTAAACTCTGGATTGAAAAAATTTACATAGGTTAAGAGTTTATCCTGTGTATCTCGTTTGGGGTCGACGGATAGAAACACCACCTGCAATGGCGCGATCTTGTTTAGATCGGGATAAGCCGCCGCGAGTTTATTTAAGGTCGTAGGGCAAATGTCGGGGCAAAAGGTAAAACCGATAAAGAATAAGCTCCATTTTCCCTGCAAACTGGCATTGGTAAAAGCTTGCTTGTGTTGATCGACCAATTCAAAGGGCGCTAATTCATAGGCCTGTGGAAACAGAAAACCGCTCTCTAACTCGATAGGTTTTGGGGGATTAAATTTCACCGCAAATAGGCCGCCAAGACCGAACAACAAAATGGCGATGACTAAAATTCTTTTCTGCATTATTCGCTCCATAAATACAGGTTAGCGCTACAAACTCGTTCCATACACTAGTTCCACAAATAGTGGTCTAGCAGTAATGCCATAAATAACAACATTAAATGGTAGATAGAGAAGCGGAACACTTGCATCGCTAAGCCATCATGATCCCGATATTTAAGTTGCCATGCTTTATAGATAAATCCCGTACTGAGTAAACTCGAGCTGACGAAATACACAGGCCCACACATACCAACCAGTACAGGTAATAGGCAAGCAATCGCCAGCAATACTGTGTAGAGCAAGATGCAGGTTTTAGTAAATTCGACACCGTGGGTGACTGGCAGCATGGGAATATCTACTTTGGCATATTCGGCGCGTCTGTGAATGGCCAGTGCCCAAAAATGTGGCGGCGTCCACGTAAAAATGATGATCACTAGCAATAACGCATGGCCGTGAAATTCGTTCGTCACTGCCGTCCATCCCAGCAAGGGTGGCATAGCTCCCGCAAGGCCACCGATCACAATATTTTGTGATGTTGCGCGTTTCAAATAGGCAGTATAAACCAAGGCATAGCCAATCAGGCTGGCAAAGGTCAGCCAAGCTGTGAGTGGATTGACTAAGGAATATAGGACGATAAAGCCAAAACTACCTAAGCTAGCGGCGAAAATTAACGCGCGGGTGGCCGAAATGCGTCCCTTAGGCAATGGGCGATTGTAGGTGCGCGCCATTAAACCATCAATACGGCGATCGATCAGATGATTGAGCGCCGCCGCCGAACCCGCCATCATAGCAATTCCAAGCATACCCGCGAGCAAAGGCTGAACGGGCACCGCATGGGGCACAGCCAGACACATGCCGACGAGGACAGTGAGCAGCATGAGTGCGACCACTTTAGGCTTGGTCATTTCAAAATAGGCGCGCCATGTTACGCTGAAAGTGGGCAGGCTACTGGTGATTGAGAGTGGTTTTGCCATCTTGGATCCCTCGCTTATGCTTTGCGCCATAAAAAATAGTTGATTGTGACTAAGGTCAGTAGCAGTAGTGCCGCACCACCGTTGTGAGACACGGCAATACCGAGTGGCAAATGCATCACTACGTTAGAAATACCTAAGCTCACTTGTAGTATGACTAGCCCCACTAATAAAAGGCTTAAAGCCTTAAGTCCCGTAGCGCCCACAAATAATCGGTAGGCGAGCACGAGTAACAAGCTGGCAGTGACGATAGCGCCAATTCTGTGGGCTACGTGGATAGTCATTCGTGCAGGGTAATCGAGCACCCCAAATTCGAAGCTAGGGTGTTGGCCTTGAAACGGTGAAAATGCCTCGGCTATTGCTAAGTTATCTACCCAATTTCCCTCACAGATGGGTAAAGAGGTGCAGGCGAGCGCCGCATAATTCGATGATGTCCAAGCCCCCAGCATAATCTGACCCACAAGGACGAATAGGCTCACCAACGCTAACGGTGCGAGATGTCGAGCATGGGTTTCGCTATTAAATATACGCCGAGGTCGGGTTCGCAGGTAAAGGAGTAACAGCAGTGAGATTAGGCTAAAGCCACCAATAAGATGCGACATCACAATTATTGGCATGAGTTTCATGGTCACAGTCCACATGCCTAGCGCTCCTTGAAAAAGGATCAGCAGCACTATGATGATCGGCAATTTTTTGGGTGCTTCCGGTGTTTTTAAGCACAAAATTAAGATGAATAACACCAGTAAGCCAAGTCCGCCTGCGATATATCTGTGGATCATTTCCAGCCAAGCTTTCTCTGGATTGATATCGTGATCTGGGAATATAGTTTGCGCATGGGCGATTTCATGGTCTTGGGTGGGCACTTTAATATGGCCGTAGCAGCCTGGCCAATCGGGGCAGCCGAGTCCTGCATCCGATAGGCGGGTGTAAGCGCCCATTAAAATCACCAATAGGGTAAAGACTAATGTTAAGCGTAGGATCCAAGTTAACTGCATCAATCTACCCTCGACAGTTTTAACAACTTACGCAGATCTGCAATCAGCGCCTTGCCTTGAGCTAAATGCGCTTCTTTGCCCTGCACTTGAGGATAGCGCAGGACTAAGCTGCCTAAGGGATCGACTATGATTAGCTGCTGTTCATCTAACCATTTGCTTAAGCCTGCATTGGCGGGACGAGTATTGAAGTTAAAGGTGCTTAAGGCGTTAAGATCGCTGTCGGGATGAGTGAGGATGAGCGGTTCTACTCGCGCCTGATCTGGCCCTAGCGCTGTGTGGCTTTGGCGCAAAATATACAGGCGTTCACGGCAAGCATCGTTGCATTTGGTGGGTAATAAATACAGTAGTTGCCATTCTTTGGGATTAGAATTTTCAACCCCAAGGCTGGCATAGCTGGTTTCGGGACTGATCAGCTCGCCATGATTGGTGGCACCGCCATGGTATAAATTCAGGCTCAGCACTAGCTTAGCAATCACTACGGGTGCAATAAACGCCAGCAGTAATAGCCCTAATGCTTTGTGTTTAGATTTGTTTTGGGAGTTCATGCTTGCTCCTCTCATTCAAATTATCCCTAATTTATTGTTTTATCTTTATTTAGTTTTATTGGTGTCTTGCTAAGTATGGTACGAATTTCCCTATTTGCTCCTTGAGTTTGCGACTGTTTGGGCGCTATGGCGTTTTACATATTTAATCCCTTGCCACAGCATTAGCCCTGCAAATACGGCTGCCATCGAAAACCACTGCAACGCATAGCCCCAATGTTTTTGTGCTGACAGTGGGAAAGGTTGCCAAGGATGGGGCAATGTGAGGGAAGGTAATTGCTCTGGTTGCAACACGATAGGTAACACTGGGTGCCCTAATACCTTAGCCATTTCGGGCATATTTAAATTTTGAAAGCGAATACTTGTCCCTGTTTCTGCCATTAAAGCTTGGCTCAAGGGATTGATTTGCTTTTGATAAAGTCTGCCTTCGATATTTAATGCCCCGCTTAGGGGAGTGATGTGAGGCAACTCATCCCGATGGGAGCCAGCGGCAACAAAGCCTAACTCGACCAGCAACCAAGGTTTTTCAACTTCTACTTGCAGAGGTTGAAAGGCTAAATATCCCACTTGACCTTGATAGATTTGATTATCCAGCAGCCAGATTTGTGAGCTTGCGGGAGTGGCGCGTACTTGCAGTCGATAACCAGTCACACCTTCTTTGCCGACCTTGAGTTGGAGCTGCTCAAAACTTAATGGCAGCAAAGCTTGCCTTGCTTCCATCTGGGCTAAAAGCGTCGTTTTATCTTCACCACGGGCTAACTGCCATAAACCCAACTTGACCAATATAGTTAATACAGCCACAGTCAATATCAGTAGAAAAACCGTTAATTTATTCAGCAGAACATGAGGATATTGTATGAATAGCCTGTTCATTTTTAAGTTGGTCTTAGTTCTGCTGTTGCTATTCATCATTTTTAATCTAGGTCGCGCCTTGTTTATTATGGTGAAAGGTGATGAAAAAGTGCCTATGAGCCGTTATCTTGGTCGGCGAGTGATTTTCTCCGTGCTCGTTATCCTGTTATTGCTGGTGGCCTTAGGGACTGGGCTGATTAGCCCCAATCCCACGCCTTACTAAAGCACTAGAGAACGTAAACGAAAATAAACAAACACAGCCAGACCACATCCACAAAGTGCCAATACCAACTCCCCGCTTGGAACGCAAAATGTTTATCTGCGCTAAAGTGCCCCTTCAACACTCTGAAAAACAACACGAATAAAAAGAGCGTCCCCAGTGTGACATGCATGCCGTGAAAGCCAGTTAACAGGAAGAAGGTGTTGCCATAAATCCCAGAGGTCAGGGAGAGTCCCATTTCCCGGTAGGCATGCATATATTCTTCTGCCTGTAAGGCAAGGAAACCCATACCCAAGAGTATGGTGATACCAAGCCAGAGAGTAATGGCAGAACGTTTACCTTTTTCTAGGCTGACATGGGCGAAATGTAAGGTAACTGAGGAGGTTAGCAGTACGATAGTGTTGATTAATGGCAGTCCAGTCCATGGCATAGCTTGGGTTTTAGTGCCATCTGGCGTAGTAATGAGCGGCCAAATAGCTTCAAACTGAGGCCAGAGTACTTCGTGGGTCATGGCATTATTCGATGCGCCACCGAGCCAAGGCACTGCGAACATGCGGGCATAAAATAGTGCCCCGAAAAAAGCCCCGAAAAACATAACTTCCGAAAAAATAAACCAGCTCATACCTTGGCGAAACGATCGATCCATTTGGCTAGAATAGAGCCCTGCCATCGACTCTTGGATCACGGTTCTAAACCAACCCACCAGCATGAATAGGATCACAGCGATCCCAACCAGCAGCACATAACCGCCACCGGATGCACCTGATTTCAACTGCTGCACGAAAAGGCCTGCACCAGAGGCGATTAAGAACAAGCCAATGGCACCTATAATAGGCCAGACACTTTGGGATGGAACGTAGTAAGTCTGATGTTTCGTTGTCATTTTGCAGCTCCTTGCTCTATGGCAGACGCTAACTGCTTGTCGGTAATGTCGTAGAGAGTGTAAGAGAGGGTCAGAGTGTGGATAGACTCAGGTAACTGAGGATCCACATAGAAAATGAGCGGCAGCTCAGCGCTAGTGTCCGCCGCTAAGGGTTGTTGATTAAAGCAAAAGCATTCTGTTTTATTAAAATAAGCGGCACCTTGTCCGGGCGAAACTGAAGGTATCGCTTGGCCAATCGTTGCTTTAGCGGACATATTGCGCGCCAAAAATGCCGTATGAATTAGCTCGCCAGGGTGAACTTCGAGCCGCTTGGTTTGTGGCGCAAATGTCCATGGCATGCCTGTTTGTACCTGAGAAATAAATTCTACAGTCACTATTCGGCTTGTATCTACTGTGATTGCTTGATAACTACTCGCGGTATTGGAGGGTTTTCCATTGATACCGAGTTGCTCGCACAACACATCGTAGAGCGGCACCAGCGCGAATCCAAAGCCAAACATGCCAATACAGCCGAGAACTAACATGCTGATAAGTTTACGATTTGACTTAGGTTTATCTTGCTGGTGTTGGGTTGCCATTTCATTTCACCTCAGGTGGTGTCGTGAAGGAGTGGTAAGGCGCAGGGCTTGGCAATGTCCACTCTAAACCCTCGGAACCTTCCCAAGGTTTAGCGGGAGCTTTTTCGCCGCCACGGATGCACTTAATTACTAAAACTAAGAAAATCAATTGCGATAAGCCGAAGGCAAACCCACCAATCGAGACGATTTGATTAACATCGGCAAATTGAATCGAGTAGTCAGGGATACGCCTTGGCATTCCTGCCAGCCCAAGGAAATGCATCGGGAAAAACAGCACGTTGACCGAAATCACCGAACACCAGAAATGCCATTGTCCCAGTCGTTCGTTGTACATGTGTCCCGTCCACTTAGGTAGCCAGTAATAGGCCGCTGCCATGATGGAGAAAATCGCACCAGTTACGAGTACATAATGGAAATGTGCCACAACAAAATAAGTATCGTGGTACTGGAAGTCGGCGGGTGTAATGGCGAGCATTAATCCCGAAAAACCGCCAATAGTGAAGAGTATTATAAAGGCTACAGCAAACAGCATGGGCGTTTCGAAACTGAGTGAGCCGCGCCACATAGTGGCAACCCAGTTAAACACTTTCACTCCAGTTGGCACTGCAATCAACATAGTGCAATACATGAAGAACAGCTCGGCAAACACAGGCATACCTGTGGTGAACATATGGTGCGCCCACACGAGGAACGACAGAATTGCAATACTAGCCGTAGCATAAACCATGGATGCATAGCCAAATAAGGGTTTACGACTGAAGGCGGGCACTATGGCAGAGATGATGCCAAAGGACGGCAAGATCATGATGTAAACTTCAGGGTGGCCGAAGAACCAGAAAATATGTTGGAACATCACTGGATCGCCGCCGCCCGCCGCATCGAAGAAACTCGTGCCGAAAAACTTATCGGTCAGCACCATAGTCACTGCGCCAGCGAGTACGGGCATAACCGCGATCAGTAGGAATGCCGTGATAAGCCAAGTCCACACAAACAATGGTAACTTCATCCATGTCATGCCTGGCGCGCGTAAATTCACTATGGTCACAATCACGTTGATTGCGCCCATGATCGAACTTATCCCCATGATGTGAATAGAAAATACAAAGAGCGCCGTGCTATCTGGGCTATAAGTTGTTGATAGTGGTGCGTAGAAGGTCCAACCAAAGTTAGGTCCGCCACCTTCCATAAATAGCGAACTGAGAAGGATAGTGAAGGCGAAGGGGAGTATCCAAAAACTCCAGTTATTCATCCGTGGCAGCGCCATATCGGGCGCTCCTATCATCATAGGGATCAGCCAGTTAGCGAGCCCTGTAAAGGCTGGCATTACCGCACCGAATACCATGATCAGCCCATGAACAGTTGTCATTTGGTTGAAAAAGTTGGGCTCGACCAATTGTAATCCAGGTTGAAAGAGTTCAGCGCGGATCACCATGGCCATAGCGCCACCGGTTAAGAACATAATAAAGCTGAACCATAAATACAAAGTACCTATGTCTTTATGGTTGGTGGTTAGCAGCCAGCGCATGATGCCCTTTGGCGCACCATGATGATGGTCATCATGGGCTGCGGTTTGATCTTGAGTCGTAGTGCTCATCATTATCCCCTACTGTCCATGACTTGCGATATCAGCAGGTTGCACTGTATCGCCGGTATTGTTACCCCAAGCATTGCGTTCATAGGTAATGACTGCTGCAAGTTGCTGTGGGCTAAGCTGTTTGCCAAATGCCTGCATAGCCGTGCCCGTTTTGCCGTGCATCACAATATCGATGTGATTGGCGACTGGTCCAATGGCGATAGCACTACCCACTAGCGCGGGGAAGGCGGGTGGTATTCCTGCACCTGTCACTTGATGGCAGGCAGCACAGAAGGTCGCGTAGACAGTTTGACCTTCGGCCATGAGGGCGTCATGGCTGAGTGTGGGGAGGCTTGCGGGATCGATTGCAGCTGAGACGTCTGCAGGTGCGGGTGTCGGAGTTGTACTGCTTGGTACCGCGGCGGATGTTTGTGCAGAATTGCCGTTCATGTACTCGTTGACGTCTTTGGCTTGCACTGCATCGCCAGTATTATTGCCCCAAGCATTACGCTCGTAGGTAGTCACTGCCGCGATTTCTTGTGCGGTCAATTGCTTACTAAACGCTTGCATGGCTGTACCCGTTTTACCGTTGAGCACAATTTCAAGGTGGCCGCTGAGCGGTCCCGTTGCAATCGGGCTACCTTTAAGGTGCGGAAATACGCCTTGCAACCCTTCGCCATTGGGCTGGTGGCAGGCTGCGCAGTGCCCGAGGTAAACTTGTTCACCTTGAGTCATCAACTCTTCTTTACTTAGGGTTTGTGATAAAGCGGCTTGAGCGGCTTCAGCCGCAGCACCTGCGGCTTGTTTCTGCTCTGTGACCCAAGCCTCAAACTCGGCTTCGGGTAACGCTTGTACTACGATAGGCATAAAACCATGGTCTTTACCGCAGAGCTCGGCGCATTGACCACGGTAAATGCCGGGTTTGTCGATGCGAGTCCAGGCCTCATTGATAAATCCTGGATTGGCATCTTTCTTAATGGCAAAGGCGGGCACCCACCAAGAATGGATGACATCCTCTGAAGTCATCAGAAAGCGGATTTTGCGGTTTATCGGTAGAACGAGCGGTTTATCGACTTCCAATAGATAGTTTTCACCCTTGGTTTCGGTGCCTTCGATTTGTGCTCTGGGTGTTGTCAGTATGCTATAAAAATCAATATCTTGATCGAAATAGCTGTAATGCCATTTCCATTGGGAACCCGTGACTTTTACGGTGAGATCGGCGTTACTGGGATCTTCCATTGCGATTAAAGTTTTTGTCGCTGGAATCGCCATTAAGATCAAAATGATAAATGGCAGAATCGTCCAAGCGATTTCAACTTTAGTGCTTTCGTGAAAGTGGGACGCGACAGCGCCTTTGGATTTTCTGTGGTTGATCATGGCGTAAATCATGACGCCAAAGACCACTAGGCCTATTGCGCAGCAGATATACAAGATGGTCATGTGCAAGTGATAAACCTTACCACTGATCTCGGTCACGCCAGGGGTCATGTTGAACCGCATGTCCGCGGCGGTCAACGGTGGTGCGAAAAGCACCACGAGTAAACAATACAACAATTGCTTCACAAGACTTCTCCTCTGCCAATTGCGAATAGCAACTACAAAGAAGAGCAACACAGTAAGTCTCAACTCTATGCAAACTCTTCAGTTCCCAAAAAAGCTTTTTTGACTTCAACGTGCGTTGGCGGCTGTTACTTTTAATCAAGTATTGTTACTGCTGGTAATTAGCCACGCTGGCACATACTGCTGAAATAAATCTGTTCTCTATTTTTAGTGGCGCTTCGAGTTCGATAAATACTCGATTCATTGACCACGGAAGGTGATATATCATCACCGACTTAACCAACCATACTTGCTGTTTAAATATTGATCAAGATCACTTATTTATCTAATTATCTGAAAAATTGCCAAAAAAAAGCCTCACATTCATAGGTGAGGCGGCTTTCAAGGTAAAAAATTAAATGAATATTTAGTGTACAGCGCTAAAAAAAGATTGCTGACCGAAGAGATTGCCTTGCTCAATACGTACGTCTGCATGTAAGTGACTGTTTACGTCTTCAAGCACTATGCCCATAGCTCGGGCACTTTTAGCCACGATTTGTAGGCGTCGATTATCCCGCGCATCTAATGATTGAGTCCAAGTAATGACTGCACTGGACGTACCACTTGTCAGGGCTTTTTCCATCGCCCACAGGGTTTCGACTTCATCTTTAGCATGTACCAGCAAAACTCTATCCATACGCACACCTGCACTGGCGAGCATTTGCTTGTAGCCAATACTTGGTGGGTTGATGAGCACTAACCAACGGCCCTGTTGGCTTAACTGAGCGAGTTGTGCACTCAGATGAATTAATTCTTGGCGACCTTGAGTCTTAGTTGGCATACAGGCGATAGGCGCATGGTGCCAGTCATAGTCGGCATCACGGACTTCATCGAGCCACAAGCCCGGATGGCGGGGGGCATTGCCAAGTAGTTTATTCATAGCCAATCTCCATTACGGATCACACCGACGGCGAGTCCTTCAATTGTTAAACTTTGGAAGCCTAAATCCACTTTAATCGGGGAGTAATCTTCATTTTCGGCATGTAGATAGACCACATTACCTTTTTTTTCGAAACGTTTAACAGTGACATCGTCATCGACTCTAGCGACAACCACTTGACCATTCCTAGCTTGTTCTACTTTATGAACTGCCAGCAAATCACCTTCGAGAATGCCGATATTCTTCATGCTGTCGCCCTTTACTCGCAGTAAAAAATCGGCGGCGGGATGGAACATGCTTGGGTCGACTTGGTAGTACTGTTCAACATGTTCTTGGGCGAGGATAGGTTCACCCGCGGCCACTTGGCCGATGAGCGGTAAACCTGTTTCAGTCAAATCTTCGATTTCCGCAGGCAGACGAATGCCCCGAGATGTGCCTGGCATGATCTCAATGCAGCCCTTTTTTGCCAACGCTTTAAGGTGTTCTTCAGCCGCATTGGCGCTCTTAAAACCTAAACGGGTTGCGATTTCTGCCCGAGTGGGTGGCATGCCTGTATCGGCAATATTTCGTTTAATTAGCTCTAAAATTTCAGCTTGGCGTGGCGTCAAAGGTCTCATGGTGTTTCCTGTTTTTCTATACAGTTACTGTTAGTATATACAGTATTATTTGCAGCGCAAGTATTAACCACTTTTTAGCTATATTGGAGAGAATTAGCGAATATTGCCCATAGTCTGGTATTCTATCGGGCTAGTAAACGCACTTAATTGCATAAGAATAATGCCTAAACACGACTCTCTTTGGTTGAAATCATTACGTTGGATCCAAAAACACTTAGTGCACACTATTGTGGTGCCTCAGGATCCCTTTGCCGATCTGAATCTGGATGCTTCCAGACCCCTTGTTTATGTGATGAAAACAGAATCACTCAGTGACATCGCTGCTTTGAGCGAAATAACGGCTAAGTTAGGTTTACCAAGCCCTTATGAGCCTCTAGTGGCTAATGGTGTGACTGCGCCTCGGGTTGTCTGTCTTCAAGGACGTAAGCCACTGTTTGGCGAACGTGCTGGTAATGAGCCTTTCCTCGAATGCTTTATGCGTTTGTTAGCCGTGCATAAGGAACGTCCTGAATTAGATATTCAACTGGTACCCGTGAGCTTGTATTGGGGTCGCACGCCAGGGAAAGAAGACGACACTATGAAGGCGGCCGTATTTGAGCGGGAAAACCCGACTTGGCTGCGCAAGTGCTTGATGATTTTGTTCTTAGGTCGACATAACTTCGTGCAGTTTTCGAATGCCGTATCCCTGCGTTACATGGCTGACGAACATGGCACCGACATGGGGATTGCCCATAAGTTAGCACGGGTTGCACGCGTGCATTTCCGTCGTCAACGTAAGGTAATGACAGGGCCTGTGCTGCCAAACCGCCAAGCACTGTTTCATTCGTTACTCAAATCTGAGTCGCTGCGCAAAGCGATTCAAGAAGAAGCCGCCAGTAAAAAGATTTCTGAGACCCAAGCGCGCGAGACGGCTATTGAGTACCTCGATGAAATAGCAGCCGATTACTCAGACAGTTTAGTGCGTATTGCCGAGCGTTTTTTAACTTGGCTGTGGAACAAGCTTTACAGCGGGATCAACATTAAAGGCGCCGAGCAAGTTCGGCAGTTACACCACGATGGCCACGAGATTGTTTATGTGCCTTGCCATCGCAGCCACATGGATTACCTGCTGTTATCGTATATTTTGTATTATCAAGGCATGGTTCCGCCGCACATTGCTGCCGGCATTAACCTCAATTTCTGGCCCGCGGGACCTATGTTCCGTCGCGGTGGTGCCTTCTTTATCCGCCGTAGTTTTAATGGCAACAAGCTATACACCGCAGTATTTCGTGAGTATTTAGACCAGCTGTTTGCTAAAGGTTATTCGGTGGAATACTTCTCCGAAGGCGGCCGTTCACGTACTGGCCGTCTGTTGGCGCCGAAAACTGGCATGATCGCCATGACGATGAACAGCGTACTGCGCGGTATTGAACGTCCTGTCACACTTGTGCCTGTGTATTTAGGCTATGACCATGTGATGGAAGTGGCGACTTACCATAAAGAGTTAAGCGGTAAGAAAAAGAAAAAAGAATCTGTGTGGCAGGTGTTCGGTGCCATTCGCAAATTAGGTAATTTTGGCCAAGGTTATGTGAATTTTGGCGAGCCTATTACCCTGCAAAATTTCTTAAATGAGCGTGCGCCAAACTGGCGTGCTGAGTTGGCCGATGATCCCGAGCAGAAACCAAGTTGGTTAACGCCAGCGGTAAACGTGCTGGCTAATCGGGTGATGACGCGTATCAATGATGCCGCAGCCGCGAGTTCTGTGACTTTGACTAGCTTAGTTTTACTGGCGACAGATCAAAACGCCTTAGAACGTAGTCTGCTGGAGCGTCAGCTTGATTTGTATCTGACCCTACTCAAAAAAGTGCCTTACACTTCTTATACATCTGTTGCCGAAGGTGATGGTAAGCATTTAGTGCAGCAAGGTTTAGAGCTGAACAAGTTTGTTGTTAGTGCCGATCCTTTAGGGGAAATAGTGTCTATCGAAGCGAGTCAGGCTGTGTCTATGACTTACTATCGTAACAATATCATTCACTTATTTATTGTTCCTTCATTAATTGCGAGTTGTTTAACCCACAATGAACAGATCCTGCGCCAGCAAGTGGTTTCAATCGTTGCCGATTTTTATCCACTGCTGAAAGCCGAACTCTTCATGGGAATTAAAGACTTACCAGCCTATGTTGAGCAAGTACTGGATTTCCTGATTGGGCAAGGTTTAGTAGTTGAGACAGATACTTTAGCTGTCGTGCCTGAGCACTCAAGCCAATTATTGTTGTTAGCCAGTTCAGTGAGTGAAACTTTGCAACGCTACGCTATTATTTTCAATCTGTTAGCGAACAGACCTAAGATGGAGCGCTCAGAACTTGAGTCTGAGAGCCATTTACTCGCCCAGCGTTTAGGGGCTTTACATGGCATTACCGCGCCTGAGTTCTACGATAAAAAACTCTACGGTACTTTGAGCGTGAAGCTCAAAGAATTGGGATATCTGGCGGATAGTGAAGATAAGTCCAATATCAATCGCATACGAGATCAGGCCAATAGCTTATTACGTCCGTCAGTGAGACAAACGATAGTGGCGAGTGTCACCGCGGAGCACACAGTTTAATGGCAAATCATATGAATGCGGCTAAGCATAAGCCCGCAGGTAAGTCCTTGCTCGGTGGTGCCATGATTATTGCTGGCACGACCGTAGGTGCTGGGATGTTTTCTCTGCCCGTGGTCGGTGCAGGTATGTGGTTTGGCTATTCGATTCTAATGTTATTAGGCATTTGGTTTTGCATGTTGATGTCGGGTTTATTGCTGCTCGAAACCAATTTACATTTCGAACCCGGTGCTAGCTTCGATACCTTAAGCAAGCAAACTCTTGGGCAGTTTTGGCGGATAGTGAACGGCGTTTCTATCGCTTTCGTGTTGTATATTTTGACCTATGCCTATATCAGCGGCGGTGGTTCGATTGTGAATCACAGCTTGCAGGGCATGGGAATTGAGTTACCGCAAAGCGTGGCAGGACTGGTGTTTGCCATAGTATTGGCGAGCATAGTATTGATCAGTACTAAAGCCGTGGATCGGATTACCACGATTATGCTCGGCGGTATGATCATTACCTTCTTCCTCGCGATCGGCAATTTATTGATCGAAATTGATGTGACTAAGTTGCTCGAACCCGATGGTAATAACAGCTTTTCACCTTATCTGTGGGCGGCGCTGCCCTTTGGTCTCGCTAGCTTTGGTTACCATGGTAACGTCCCCAGCTTAGTGAAGTATTACGGCAAAGATTCTTCCACCATTATCAAGGCGATTTTCGTCGGCACCTTTATCGCGCTGGTGATTTATGCCTGTTGGTTAGTGGCGACTATGGGTAATATTCCCCGCAGCCAGTTTATCGACATTATTGCTCAAGGTGGCAATATGGGAGTGTTGGTGGGCGCTTTGTCTGAGGTGATGGCGAGTAGCTGGTTAAACAGTATGTTGACCCTGTTTGCTAACTTAGCCGTGGCTTCATCTTTCTTAGGGGTGACCTTAGGTTTGTTCGATTATCTCGCCGATTTGTTTGGTTTTGATGATTCACGCTCTGGCCGAATGAAAACTGCGTTAGTGACCTTTGTGCCGCCAACGATTTTAGGATTACTGTTTCCCGATGGCTTCTTAGTAGCGATTGGCTTTGCGGCATTAGCGGCAACTGTGTGGGCGGTAATCGTCCCGGCGCTGATGGCCTATAAATCGCGGCAGTTGTTCCCCGATAGCACAGGTTTTAGAGTGATAGGCGGTACACCGCTGATTATTCTTGTGGTGTTATTTGGCATAGTCACAGGTGCTTGTCATCTGCTCGCGATGGCAAATTTACTGCCGCAATATTCCTAATTTGTTGTGATGATTTAAGCCCTCCATGTGAGGGCTTTTTTGTCTTTAGCGGTTGAGTTTTGTCTTACAGATCTTTTTAACCTGAATACTGGACAGAAATACAAACTCAGGCTTAACTCGAATGATTGTTAAAACAAAGGAGCCGATAATGAAAATGACTCAGTACGCACAAGGACATGCATGTTGGGTTGAACTTGCAAGCCATGATTGGCAGGGAGCTACAGCATTTTACCAAGCGTTATTTGGTTGGAACTCGGTCGAAATGCCGATCCCTGAAGGTCACTTTTCGCTATTTAATTTAGCGGGAGATGACTTAGGCGCCATGTATCAAATCCCTGAGTCGGAAGCACATATCCCCAGCCACTGGCGTATCTACTTTGCCGTCGATGATATCGATGCCAGCATTGCAGCGATTCAAGCGGCGGGCGGCCAAGTGCACATGGGGCCGCATATTGTGGGTGATGCGGGCGTGATGGCGCAGGTGAGCGATCCTGAAGGCGCACGCTTTGCCTTATGGCAAGCGAAGAACCACATAGGTGCTCGCCGTCAGGGTGAACTCAATACCCTTTGCTGGGTTGAGCTGGCTTGTAAAGAGCCGCGTACTGAAGAAGCCTTTTACTGCAAAATTTTCCCTTGGACCAACATGCCAAGTGACATGCCTGACATTGAATACTCAGAATGGCAGCTTGATGGTCAATCCATCGGCGGCATGATGACGATAATGCCTGAATGGGGCGATATTTCTCCCCACTGGTTGCTCTATTTTGTGGTGGCGGATTGCGATGCGTTTGCTGAGAAGGCCCAAGTCTTAGGTGCGCAAGTGTGCATTCCGCCTAGTGACATCCCTGATGTGGGACGATTTTCTGTCATTGCTGACGCCCAAGGCGCTACCTTTGCGGTGATCAAGCTTAATCAGATGTGACTGCCATATTAAGGACTGTCATTAAGGTTAAAAACGGCGACGCTAAATCGCCGTTTTTATTTGTCTAACTATTTGTTTAATTAGCGTTATCAATCATGATTGTTTCAGGGCAGGAGCCTTTTGAGGCCTTATTGGCTTTGGCGAGTAGGCTAGGTAAGGAGTCAGAAGTTTTAATGACTTCGGGCAAGTTAATGCGGATTTCACTCAGTAATCCCTTGCCACATTCTAGACTCATTTTAGTGTGAGCGCCTTGACCGAAGCTGCCATCAAAACTTTGGTTTAACTCACTTTTACTGACACTCTTACCTATGTTGTCATGAATAAATTTTTGTACCCATGCCGAGGCATTGACCGCTTGGGTCAGCTGGGTTGCCAATAAAAAGTACTCGTTAGGGTCTTGGCTACGGCAAGTGCCGTGTTTCCACCATTCGTGGCGTTCTAAACAGGTGCCATATTGGGCGCTAGGCATGACTTCTTCTAAATTTTTGCGCACCGATGGATTCAGTTCAAACTCTGGATAAGTACAGAAATCATTCGGTTGCAGTTTGACTGTGCTGCAATAGCCATATCGCGTGCCGCATTGTTGTTTATTCGGCCACAGTCCGTGCAGGCTGAAGTGTTGCCATTGGCTCGATTCTGGCGTTTGGCTGAGGGCGCGACATTCGGCTTTACGGCGGCCATAGAGTTCACAAAAGGTGCTTTGCCAGCTTAATGCGAGCACGTTAGCATCGAATTCGCCACCTATTTGACATTGATTCCCTTGGCGTTTCTCTGGGGAACCATGCTCTTTAAGGCTATCTCGGCTTTTGGCTTTGATGTCCGATGCCGTGGTTGTTTGCGCCGGTTCCGCCGCCGTTGCAGGTGTTGATAAATTACTGCCAGCAACATTAGATAGATATTGACCACAATCGCCGCTGATCCAACGCATGGGAGACTTCACCGCATTGGTGCGCACTCTTAGCCAATCAGGTTTAGCGCTATTGCCGAGGATTTCAAGTACAGGGTAGCGCTCACCAATATTGCTCTGCCATTGATCTGGATTCGTCTGCTTATTTTTCGATTGAAATAGCTCACAGCGTTTGTCGGCAACGAATTCACCGGTTGCGGGTGCGGCAAAGGTGGGTGCTGTAATGATGAGCGCAGAGCATAAACCGAATGCGGCAAGTAATGCGCGTGATGGGGTTTTAAGGGAAAGTGCTTGCGGCCATATCCGGCTGATGGTTAAACAAAATGACTTGGTCATGTGATGGGATCCTTCCTACGGCAGTGAATTGAGTCAATTCTGTGTGGCACTGAGTCAATGGTACACATAAGCGCTATAAACTTAGAGACTTATTTTACTCAGAGTTGTGTATGGCACTGTTGCAAAATTAGATTTTTTAATCTGATTGAATGAAAAAATCCCCTCAAACTTTAATGGTTTGAGGGGATTTTTATCGGTGTTCTAGCGCCGTACACTCAATTACGCCGCGTCTTTCTTTAATTTACGCGAATAAATCAGTAGATAAAGCGCGGGTAGTACAAACAGTGACAGTAATGGGGCCGTAACCATGCCGCCGACCATAGGTGCGGCAATTTTCTGCATCACATCGTTACCCGATCCTGCACCCCACATAATGGGGAGTAGGCCGAAGAAGATGGTTGCTACTGTCATGGCTTTGGGGCGAATACGCATAACAGCACCTTCAATTAAAGCTTCTTTGAGATCGGTAACTGTATGGTAGTTATTCTTCTCTTGCCTGTGCTTAATGGCATTATTAAGGTAAATCAGCATGATTACCCCAAACTCCGCGGCAACGCCCGCCAAAGCAATCATACCGACTGCGACGGCGACTGAGATGTTGTAATCCAGTAGATACAATAGCCAAGTGCTGCCGACCAGCGCGAATGGGAGGCTGAGCATGATAATACTCGCCTGCAAAGTAGAGCCAAATGTCATCATCAACAGGATGAATATCACACCTAAGGCCATAGGGATCACTTGCTTCAGTTTTGCATCTACCCGTTGCATATATTCATACTGGCCTGCGAAGGTATAGCTGTAGCGCGGGGGCACTTTAAGTTCGGTAGTTAATGCTTGCTTTGCGGTAGTAATGTATTCGCCGATAGACGTGCCTTCAATATCGATAAACACCCAAGAGATTAAGCGACCATTTTCACTGGTGAGCATAGGTGCGCCATCGGTGATTTCGATATCCGCTAAATTTCGCAGTGGCAGGTAATTTCCCGATTTAGTGATCACAGGGAGTTCGCGTAGCTTCTCAATATTATCGCGTAGCTCACGGGGATAACGTAGGTTGATGGGATAACGCTCAGCCCCTTGTACCGATTCACCAATATCCATACCGCCAATGGCGTAACGCACTACATCTTGAATATCCTGCAATGACATACCGTAACGTGCGGCCACATCGAGTTTGGGGGTGATATCGATATAACGCCCGCCGCCACTGCGCTCGGCATAGGCCGACTTAGTGTGTGGCACTCTACTGAGGATGGCCTCTATTTCTGCCCCTAGACTTTGCAGCTCATTCACATCGGCTCCGGTGATCTTAATGCCAACGGGGGTTTTTATCCCAGTGGAGAGCATATCGATACGGGTTTTGATGGGTTGCACCCAAGCATTGGTGATACCAGGCACTTTCACCGTTTGTTGCAGTTGAGCGATGATGCCATCTAAGGTCATGCCCTCGCGCCATTCTTCATGGGGTTTAAGCATGATGGTGGTTTCGAGCATAGTTAACGGCGCGGGATCGGTCGCAGTCTCGGCGCGGCCCACTTTGCCAAATACGCGGGCGACTTCGGGGACGGTTTTGATCAAACGATCGGTTTGCTGTAACACTTCCGCGGCTTTGCCCGCACTGAGTCCCGGTAACGCGGTTGGCATATAGAGTAAATCGCCTTCTTCTAACTCGGGCATAAACTCACTGCCCATGCGCGTCATCGGATACCAAGCGCTGACTAAGGCAATCAACGCTAATGCTAAGGTGATTTTAGGAAACCTAAGTACCAGATTAAGCGATGGCTTATATAAAGCGATCAGCACGCGACTGATGGGATTTTTATGCTCACTCGGAATTTTGCCCCGAATAAAATAGCCCATTAAGACTGGCACTAATGTGATTGCTAATAATGCGGAAGCGGCCATAGCAAAGGATTTGGTATAGGCCAGCGGTGCAAATAAACGGCCTTCCTGCGCTTCGAGTGCAAACACAGGCACAAAGCTTAAGGTGATAATAATCAATGAGAAAAATAACGCAGGGCCGACTTCAATCGACGCTTCGGTGACGATCCGCCAGTGTTCTTTGGTATCGGGTTCTCGGTTGTGTTCTGTGTGAAACTGCTCCAAATGTTTGTGCAGGTTTTCAATCATCACAATTGCGCCGTCCACCACCGCGCCAATAGCAATCGCGATACCCCCAAGACTCATAATGTTGGCATTCACCCCCATCTTATTCATTACGATAAAGGCAATCAGGATTGAAAGCGGCAGGGTAATGATGGCGACTAAGGTTGAGCGTGCATGCAGTAAAAACAGCAGGCAGACCAACCCTACCACTAGCATTTCTTCGACGACCTTGCTGAATAAATTATCAACGGAATTAAGGATTAATTGGGATCTGTCGTAGGTGGGGATGATTTCAACCCCATCGGGTAAACCAGCTTTCAGTTCTTCAAGCTTAGCTTTTACGGCATCAATCGTGGATAAAGCATTTTCGCCGTAACGCATCACAATAATGCCGCCTACGACTTCACCTTCGCCGTCAAGTTCGGCTATACCGCGGCGTGAGGCTGGGCCTTTGCGCACGGTAGCAACATCTTTCAGTAATAAACCTGTACCAGAAGGGCTGGTGATACCAAGGGGAATTTCACGAAAATCCTCTAGCGTCTGACGATAGCCTTTGGCGCGCACCATATACTCGGCTTCAGCCATTTCGATGACCGAGCCGCCAGCTTCGCTATTAGATTTTTCTATCGCATCTTTAATGCTGGCGATATCCAGTTTATAGATCGCCATTTTGTCGGGTTCGAGTACGATCTGGTAGGTCTGCTCCATACCACCGACGGTGGCGACTTCAGACACGCCAGCCACGCTTTGCAGCTCTAGCTTGAGATACCAGTCCTGCAGGCTTTTGAGTTGTGATAAATCTAAACTGCCGGAGCGATCGACCAGCGCATATTCATATACCCAACCCACACCTGAGGCATCGGGGCCAAGGGACGGTTGTACGCCCTGTGGCAATCGGCTACTGATCTGACTTAAGTATTCTAATACCCGTGAGCGCGCCCAGTAGATATCTGTGCCATCTTCAAAAATCACATAGACATAAGAATCGCCGAACATGGAATAGCCGCGTACCGTTTTGGCGCCGGGTACAGCTAACATGGCGGTAGATAAAGGGTAAGTGACTTGTTCTTCTACCAATTTAGGCGCTTGCCCTGGGTAGGAAGTTTTAATAATCACTTGCACATCCGACAGATCGGGCAGTGCATCAAGCGGCGTTTTGCGCAGCTCTTGTACGCCCCAAACAGTGATCATGATGGCGATAATCAGCACCATCAATCGCTGCCTGATTGACGCCTCGATAATATATTTCAACATAACGCGCTCCTAGTGCTGATGACCGCTGCTTAAACGCATTAAGCTGCCCTTGAGACTGGCCTCGGAGTCGAGTAAAAATTGCCCTGAGATCACCACGCGCTCGCCTTCGGTTAAGCCCGAGACAATTTCTGCCTTACCTTGACTCATCATGCCGACGGTCACGACTTTAGCGGCAAAACTATTGTCGTCTTGTTTGACTATCACGCGATTCTCTTTACCCGTTTGGATTAAGGCTTCCTGTGGGATTACTAGCGTGTCTTTATTGGGGCCGCCAAAAAGCGAGACCTTGGCGAGGGTTTTAGGTCTAAGGGAAACATGGGTGTTATTGAGCACAACACGCACTCGCAAGCTACGCGTGACAGGATCAAGTTCCGGATAGATATAATCTATAGTGCCTTTTATCCCGCTTAAGTTCATGGCGGGCACAGCCACTTCAGCCTGTTGGCCTTTGACTATCCAGCTTTGTTCATTTTCAAACACATCGGCTATGACCCATACCTTAGAGAGATCGACTAACGACATCACTTCGGTGGATGGCTCAATATACATACCATCGCGGATAGACAGTGTTTCGACTACACCATCCTGTTGTGCATAAAAGGGTACCCGATATTGGGTTTGGCGCGAGTCGGCTAATTGCTTGATTTGTTGCTCGGTAAATCCTAAAAATGACAGTCTTAAGCCTGCTCTACGAACAAGATCCTGATATCTCTGATTGCCTGCTGTTTTGGCGGTATCTAAGGCGAGTAAATAATCATCCTGAGCATTGACTAAATCCGGTGAATAGATTTCATAGAGTAGCTGCCCTTTTTTGACTGTGTCTCCCATGGACTTAACCATTAGTTTTTCAACCCAACCCGTTACTCGAGCATGGATATGCGTTATTTGGCTTTCATCGTAATCCACTTGTCCAACGGTCTCGACAAATTTCCATAGCGTATCGCGCTCAACTTTAGCGACTTTTATGGCTAGCGCTTGCTGCATGCTACCGGAAACATTGATATTGATTTCGTGAGTGTTACCACCCGTTTCGACTTTTTCTAAATTCATACCACAGATAGGGCATGTACCGGGTACATCGCTGATGATGTGGGCATGCATAGGGCAAATGTACTTAGTTGTTGTTTCTTCGCTGGTTTTTTTAACAAGATTGTTAGCCTTAGGGGTTGGTGTGTCGAACACTTGGCTTGCCGCTTTCGTGGTCGAGGTGTGCGCATGTTCTGTCGCTAAGTGATCTGTATGTTGATGTTCAGCATGTGGATCTGCTGAATTGGTATCGGTACCTTCCTTTTCAACTAAAAACATATTGCACTTAGGGCAGCGACCAGGCTCATGGCTGAGCACTTCGGGATGCATGGGGCAAGTGTAGGTTTTTACTTGATTTAACGGATTACTCTTAGGCGCTGTTGCAGAATTTACTGCAGCTTCGGTTGCCACAGGCTGTTGTGTGCTCGCCAGTTGGGCATGGCTCAACCAAGGTGTACCTAAGAGTAAGCTACTCAAGATCAGTACGGCTTTAGGGGTCTGCTTTTTTACGGTTTTAAATGAATTCATATGCCTCATCTCCAGCCTAGCTTAGTGGTGTTTGTGGGCGTTTTTTGCCGCACCTTCAGCTGGTTTTGCTTCTACTGCCTTTGGCTCTAAGTTCATACCACATTGAGGGCAAGTATCTTCTTTGCTGCCAGTCACTTCAGGGTGCATAGGGCAAACATGGGTATGGGCTTGTTCCTGTGGATTGGCATTGTCGTGTTGATGTGCGTGCGGCGCTGCCGTCGCAAACACGCTTGTGCTGGTCAGCAAGAATGCGATTAAGGCGAGATTAGTTAGTGTTTTCATATTATTCACTCCATCGGATTAACGGCCGAATACGAGCGCATAAACGTCAGTGAGCACAGTGGATCAAAGCGGTTCGCTTCGATAGACGTATTGATGCCACAATTTGGCATTCGGCTCAGTAATCAACGTTCTGCTAGACTCGGGTGCACGATTTAATGATAAGGCACCACAATAAACGGCTAAATAGGGCGTTAGCTTAGGGCTAACAGCATTGTCGTTTTAGCTTGGTCGTTTGGCTTTTTTAAGGGTTTATTTGCCCAATAAGCACAAAGTAGAGCTAGGCTATCGGTGGTTTAAAGGCCGAAGACAAAGAGATAGAGTGGAAATGAGGCATAGGAGTGGCCATTGCAGTATCGCTCATGCTCACACTTGGCCAGAGGTGTGGGCTGAATAGAGTGCCAGCGACTGAAATCGTCAAACAATGACCACAATCATTTGAACATGATGTGGTGCCATCACAGCAATGCTGTTTCGCGCCGGGAAGCATTTTATCGTTGCAGCAATCCGCGTTGGCCATTGAATGTGAGTCAGAACTGTTCTCTGTGTCCATCTGCATCATTGTAGCGTGGTGCATTTGGGAGGAAACCTCATGATTCATCGCACTCATATCCATAGTGTGTGGCACCATGGCGTGACCATTAGACACGACACTTTGCCCGACGAGTGCGAGTAGAGTGAATATGACTAAAAAATAACGACCGAGTGTGTGATGCATAAGTCTTCCAAATGATGAACGGCTCGATTCTAGCATAGCAATGTTTAGCTGTAATGATTTAACTCACACTTCAGTTAACGCCTCAATTCAAATATCTAATTAATCTAAATTAGCAAATAGAATTTCTGACTCGAAGTTTTGTCTTCAACGGGCTTATCATGAATATGACTGCGTATTCTAAGAGACTCAAATTGATCGTAGAAAGTTTCATTTCGAACAGTATTATTCGGCTTACCTGCGTTTTACCATTTATTTCTGCTTCACTCTCAAGGTGCAATAAACATTGGCGCGATCACATTTCTGTTTTCTAGAAAATAAATTTCTAGTTCTAGATTATCAAGGGGGAGCCTAACTATAAAAAAAATCGGTAACTTGCGATTATCGGGTGATTGCATTAGCTTTAGTTAAAGTGCATCACAGTTCAGCTAGCGGTTTTTACCAAATGACGTCCAAATAGTTAGAGCTAAGTCTCATTTTGCGCTTTTAAGGTTAATTTAATCAGCAAATTTCGGCTTAAAATCAAATTTCTAATAAATGAAAGAGCATAAACTAGTCTTATAAAAACTAATTTTGACAATTTTGGAGATAGAGTGATGAACTGGCGTGCACTATTTAAACCTAGCGCGAAATATTCAATCCTGGCGCTACTGGTCGTCGGTATTGTAGTGGGTGTTGTGGGATACTTTACCACTCAACAAACATTACACGCGACCAGTACAGATGAGTTCTGTATGTCTTGCCATAGCAATCATTCGCTGAAGGATGAAGTGTTGGCTTCTGCCCATGGCGGCGGCAAAGCGGGGATTACGGTTCAGTGTCAAGACTGTCACTTACCCCATGGTCCAGTCGATTATTTGATCAAAAAAATCATCGTATCTAAAGATTTATATGGTTTCATGACAATTGATGGCTTTAACACTCAAGCTTGGTTAGATGAAAATCGTAAAGAACAAGCGGATAAAGCGCTGAATTATTTCCGTGCGAACGATTCTGCTAACTGTCAGCATTGCCACACTCGTATTTATGAGAATCAGCCAGAAACTATGAGTAAAATGGCTGTAAGAATGCACTCAAATAACTTCAAGAAAGAACCTGACGCGAGAAAGACCTGTGTTGACTGCCATAAAGGCGTAGCACACCCATATCCAAAAGGATAAGGTTTAGCGTTCAGTTTCTTAATTGATAACCATTAAAAAGCCCTCAATAGAGGGCTTTTTGCTGTCTGTGTGCTTGGTTAATTCGCTTGAGTCATCACCCGTTGCCGATAAGCTAACAGGCTGAAAATTCCGAAGATAAACACTTGTAGATAATCTTGTTGCGTTAATGGTAGCAAGGTCTTAAACAGCATGTGAAAGATAGCGACTTGGAAACAATGCATCATGCAGGTAATGGCAAACAGGATATTTAAAGTAATCGCCACATTGCCTTCAAAGGGGATGACTAAGTTGTAGGCCATCATCAACCATGCAATCAGAGTGATGGCTTTACCTAAGTTAATTAATAAGGGCATGGTTTTCATCTTCGATGTGCTCAACAGTGGTTTCTGAGTGATATTGATATAAACGGTAGCTCACTTGCCCTGCATTCTTTTCTTTTAAGGCGTGCCAGCGAGAAGGGATAGCAAGTTGCGTCAATTCAGACTCGATTTCGACATAAATCAGCGCACCATCATTGAGCCAACCTTGAGTATCGAGCAGTTGAATCGTCTTTTCTGCCAATCCCTTACGAAAGGGTGGATCGATAAACACCACATCGAAACCTTGCTCGCAGCCCCTTTGCAGTACCACTAACGTATCAGCATTGAGCACTTCGGCCTTATCGCATTTAAGGGTTTGCAGATTTTCTTTTAATTGCAGGGCTGCGCCGCGTTGCAACTCGATAATTTTGGCGAAACTGGCATAGCGGGACAAGGCTTCGAGAGCTAAAGCGCCGCTACCGCCAAAACAGTCGAGTACACGTGCATTGACTAAATCATTCGCCAGCCAGTTAAAGAGTGTTTCGCGAACCCTGTCTGTCGTTGGGCGTAAACCTTCGAGATCTTGGATAGGTAGACGACGCGAGCGCCATTGGCCTGCGATGATCCGCACTTGTCCACTGCCGGGTTTATTTTTGGCTGTTTGACCCTTGGTCACATTATTTTTGACCGTTCGATGATTAACCAAAGTGCCCCCGTGATTTTGCCTGAAGAAAGAAAGTGGTAGACTGTGCCACCTTAATAAAGGCCGCTATTTTATATCAAAGTCTCACTAAAAGGTGAGAAGGCTAACTGAGCTTAGCTAATTGCCGACTTTTTGGGCGTAATTGCCGAGGCAATCTGGTATAACATCAGGGTCTTATTCAAAATTCAATACTGAAGTAGAGCGCTGGAATCACACATGGCAAAGAAAGGTTTTTTCTCTTGGTTTCGTAAAGATAAGTCACAAGATGAGGTCGTCGCTGAAACGCCAGTTGTTACTCCAACACAAGATAGTGATGCAGCACAGCGTGTCGCGCAGGAACAAGTAGAGACACAAGGGGTCATCGAGGCCGAAGCTCATGCTGAAAAACAGGCAGCAGAACAGTTAGCGGCCGAACAAACACAGGCAAAAGCCGAAGCCGAGCAATTCGCCCTTGAGCATGCCCGAATTGAATCGTTGCATTTTGCTAATCAGCAAGCTGAAGCGACACGTTTGGCTGCAGAACAACTTAGTGCAGAAAAGCATGCTGCAGAGAAGTTAGCCGAAGCACAGTTAGAAGCAGAACAACGCATCGCAGAACAATTGGCAGCACAGCAGTTAGCGGTTGAGCAAGCCGCCGCAGAGCAATTAGCTCAAGCAGAGGCGGCGCGTGTAGTTGCCGCTCAGTTAGAAGCAGAATTACTCGCAGCGGAACTTGCCCGCTTGGCCGCCGAACAGAATGCCGCTGAAGCCTTAGCGGCAGAACAACTCGCTGGCGAAGCACTAGTACGTGAGCAAGCAGAGGCTTTAGTCCAGCAACAAGCTGAAACTGAGCAAGCTGTTGTAGCAGTTGCTGAATTGCAACCTGAGCCGCAGGCTAGACCCGTTAAGGAAGGGCTCTTTGCTCGCCTGAAACGTGGCTTAATGCGTACCAGCGAGAATATTGGCAGTGGTTTTATCGGCCTATTTCGCGGCAAGAAAATCGATGACGATCTGTTTGAAGAACTCGAAGAACAATTATTAATCGCCGACGTTGGTGTCGAAACCACTACGCGATTAATCAAGAATTTGACAGAGCATGCCTCACGTAAGCAGCTTAAAGATGCCGAAGCTTTATATGAATTGCTGCGGGATGAGTTGCAAAAAACACTCGATCCCGTCGCTATCCCGTTAGTACCAGACAATGCTAATGGCCCATTTGTTATCTTAATGGTTGGCGTTAATGGCGTGGGTAAAACTACCACTATTGGTAAATTGGCCAAACAATATCAGAGCCAAGGTAAGTCAGTCATGTTAGCCGCGGGTGATACCTTCCGTGCTGCAGCGGTTGAGCAGCTACAGGTTTGGGGTCAACGTAATGATATTACAGTGATTGCCCAGCATACAGGTGCTGATAGTGCCTCTGTGTTGTTCGATGCTTTACAAGCGGCCAAGGCGCGTAAAGTGGATGTATTAATTGCCGACACTGCTGGTCGTTTACAGAATAAAGCGCACTTGATGGAAGAATTGAAGAAAGTCGTGCGAGTGATGAAGAAACTCGACCCAGATACGCCACATGAGGTCATGCTGACATTAGATGCGAGCACAGGGCAAAACGCGATTAGCCAAGCACAATTATTCCAGGAAGCCGTAGGTGTAACGGGTATTACCATCAGTAAGTTAGATGGAACGGCTAAGGGCGGCGTGGTCTTTGCGATTGCTGATAAGTTTAATATTCCGATCCGTTACATAGGTGTGGGTGAGCAAATTGACGATTTGCGTACCTTCAATTCGAAAGAATTTATCGATGCCTTGTTCACTCAAGAAAAAGCGGATAGCTAATTTATGATTGATTTTCAGCAGGTCAGTAAGATTTATCCTGGCGGCCAAATGGCGCTGGAGGATGTGAATTTTCATCTACAGCAAGGTGAAATGGCATTTTTAACCGGCCACTCGGGGGCGGGTAAAAGTACGCTGTTGAAATTAATCACGGTAATCGAGCGGGCAACAACGGGGCGCGTCGCGATTAACGGTCACGATATCGCCAAAGTCAGCCCTAAACATGTACCTTATTTGCGCCGCAATATCGGGATGATTTTCCAGAACCATCATCTATTGATGGACCGAAGTGTGTTCGACAATGTGGCTTTACCACTGGTGATTGAGGGATTCTCACACGGTGAAATCCGTAAGCGTGTTGCGGGTGCCCTCGACATGGTGGGTTTATATGGCAAGGAGCGGCATAACCCGATTATGTTGTCCGGCGGTGAGCAGCAACGTGTTGGCATTGCCCGTGCGATAGTGAACAAGCCGCCCTTACTGCTCGCCGATGAGCCTACGGGTAACTTAGATCCTAAATTATCTATGGATATTTTGCGTCTGTTTGAAACCTTTAATGATGCGGGAACCAGCGTATTAATCGCCACCCATGATTTAGGTCTTATCGCACGAATGAAATATCGCACTTTTACCCTCAAACAGGGCCGTATGTTAGGTGCACAAGAGTTGCATCCTAATGTGCACACTCGCAGTGCACCGACGAATAGAGGTGAAGGGCAATGAGCGATAGCGCAAAATTAACTCGCAGCAAGCTGCCTCTGTCTGGTCGGATTGTGATGTTTTTTATTCGCCATGCGCAGCAAGCAATGGCGAGCATGGGAGAGCTCTGGCGCAACCCAATATCCTCTGTGATGACCATGGCTGTCTTAGGGGTGAGCCTAAGTTTGCCTGCAGCATTGCAAGTGTTAGTTAAAAATGCCGAGACCATTACCAGTTCCTGGAACAGCGCGGCAGAGATCTCCTTGTTTATCGACGATAATCGTAGTGAACAAACGATTCAGAGCCTGCTGACGCGCATTCGGACATATCCCGAAGTGGATAAAGTGCAATACATAGATAAAAATCAAGCGCTAGAAGAATTCCAACGCTTATCTGGGTTTGGTGAGGCCTTGGCCTATTTAGATAAAAATCCTTTGCCCGCGGTCATTACCGTTACGCCTACGCCGCGTTACTCAACACCAGTGGGCGCCCGTGAACTCTTAACTAAACTAGAGCGCGAGCCTGAGATTAGCTTTGGCCGTTTAGATATCGAATGGTTAGAACGGTTACAGGCGGTAGTGCGTCTACTCGAACGTACTGTGATGGCGATTGCCGCGTTACTCGTGCTGGCCGTGGTCTTAGTGATAGGTAATACGATTCGCTTAGCGATTATGAATCGGCGCAGCGAAATTGAAGTGATGAAGCTAGTCGGAGCAACTGAAGCCTTTATCCAGCGCCCATTTCTCTACACTGGGATTTGGTACGGAGTCATTGGCGGCATATTGGCTTGGCTTATCATCAACTTATTAGTGTGGTATCTCGATTCTGCCCTTGCCGAACTTTTAGGTTTGTATGGCAGTCAGCTCGAGATGAAATCACTCACTTTTATTGAACTGCTGCAATTGGTTGGACTTGCCTCATTTTTAGGTTGGTTAGGTTCGTATTTGTCTGTACGCCAGCATTTACGGTCGATTGAACCTTCATAATAATCAGTCGATTAAACTAAAAAAAGTGACGAAAAAAATGCTGAGTAATGAACTTTTGTTCACTTGCAATGTCTACTTCAGCGAGGTAAAAAGGGTATCTGCAAACGAGCTGAGGTTGACATACTCTGTCAATTAGCCGATAGTTCGTGAGCTTATTCTTAGGGTATTTTGTTGTTGAACCTAAGAATGCACTCGTTAAGTAGTCTGATAAATGTAGGAGAGCGAATGACCTTTCAAACGCAATCAATGGCACTGACAGTCCCACAGGGCGCCAGTAGTCTAGAAGCTTATATCCATTCAGTGACTAGCATCAGCATGCTGGACGCTGAGGCTGAGTATGAGTTAGCCAAGCGTTTACAGGAAACTGGTGATCTACAAGCTGCGAAGCAACTGATTATGTCGCACTTACGTTTTGTTGTGCACGTTGCAAAGGGCTATTCAGGCTATGGTTTGCCACAGGCAGACCTGATCCAAGAAGGCAACATAGGCTTGATGAAAGCGGTTAAACGCTTCGATCCCGATGTTGGCGTGCGTCTAGTGTCTTTTGCTGTGCACTGGATCAAAGCTGAAATTCATGAATATGTGCTGAAAAACTGGCGCATTGTTAAAGTCGCGACCACTAAAGCACAACGTAAGTTGTTCTTTAATATCCGTAAAGCGAAAAAACGCTTAGGTTGGTTCAGCGATGCAGAAGTCACTATGGTGGCTGAAAATTTAGGTGTGTCTAAGGCCGATGTGACCGAAATGGAATCACGTATGGCAGCGCAAGATCCGGCATTTGATTTAACCAATGATCAAGACGAGGAGCATGATTTTGCCCCTGTTCATTATTTGGAAGATCATTCATCGGATTTAGCGGAAAATATTGAAAACGACAACTGGGAATCGAATGCTCAAGGTCGTTTATTATCGGCCATCAAAACCTTAGATGAACGTAGCCAGCATATTCTGCGCGCCCGTTGGTTAGATGACGATAAAACCACACTGCAAGAACTTGCAGAGACTTATCAAGTGTCGGCCGAACGTATTCGCCAACTTGAGAAAAATGCCATGAACAAGCTAAAAGCTTGTATGGAAGCCTAAGTTGCGTCACGTGTAAAGTGATTTTAACTTAGCCATAAAAAAACCTGCTGCGGCAGGTTTTTTTTTATGGGAGAAAGAATAGATTTAATCGCGCCATTTAAAGTGAATTTCGCTACAGATATACAACTCAATCGTATTGAAACGTACGCGACTATGGCTGATTTCACCACGAGACATCGGATTTATCCTACATTTAGAGCCGTTATAAATAGTTAATATATCGCTAACTTTTGAGCCTCAATTCGAAAGTTATTTTCGATGCTTATTATCGAACGGTTTGTTCCTCCGCATTTTGAGTATCGCCTTAAGCAAAGTTGATATGGATATTGAGCACGGAAGATTTGGTCGGGTAGCGATGGATTATGTACCAAGGAAAGCATTTAAGTTAGAAGGGATACCCGCCAATTTACGATAGATACTCATTATGCGTTTTTTTAATGCTTACAAAGGTGGGAAGTTATGTTCTCAATGATCACTAAGTTAGCCCTATCATCAGAATCTGGTTGGGGTACTGCATTTCGTGTCAATGGGGGCGTCGAAGTATGTCAGCAGAGCTTGTTTTGGTTAGTTTGCAAGGGTATCGCTTTTGAACGCGAGGACTTAAAGCTTAGTTATGTATTGGGAGCTGAGGTCATTCTATGCCAATTTGAGACGAGAGTTTTAATTGAGTTGCTTAAAAAAAATAACATTCATTATTTTCAAGACGATAGCCAAGTGCGATGGTTGCTGCCCCGTAATGTATCAACAATCTTCTATGCGCAGTGGAAGAATAGTATAGCGGTTGATCTTAACCAAACCTGTGCTGACTACTTTTTTTTTAAATGCTTATTCTTGCCATGACATTTTTATATGAATGAGTAGTGTTTTAAGCTAGATAAGTGTGATTAGTTAGTTATAAATTTTTAATCTATTAATAAGTACATTTATTGCCAGTAAATATACTTCAGAACATCCATTCTTGGTCGATAGTTAGGAGGTGTCCTACAAATCGAAATGGGTGATGAGATGTTAAAGGTATCGTTATTCGGCGTAACTACAGTCATGTTGAGCGCGGTGATAAGCTGTAACGTGATAGCAAAAACTGAGTTTAAAACTCTTTCTTTTCAAGGTGAGATAGCAGAACCAAGTTGCTACTCCGATCTATCTACCATTTCTTGTTATGACCAGAATCTCAATCAATTTATCTCTCAGACTATAACTCCCCAAGTGTATGCAAATTCTATAGATAGCGACAAAATACTTGTTATATCAACTCAGTTCAAACAAATTAATAATCTAGTTTTTAGCCGAAAAAATGAGAATGAAGTTATTCTTGCTCTTCATTATAATTGATTCACAATTTTGCCATTAATAATGGCGATTTCATTTTTTGAAATCGCTTTTTAATGTTTATCTTTAGTATATTTATTGTCAGAAATTTCCTACAAGATCGCAAGTCTAGTCCTATATGTAATTGTTAGTGTTGTTGCTATTGTGTGCTCAGCTTCGATGAGCCATAACCTTAATATTTCCATATAGTAACAACAGTAGGATGTCTGATGAAAAAATTAACGCTATCTATTTTAGTTTTAGGTGCATTGTTTGGTACTAGTGTTCAAGCGAATAATACTATTACTTTTTTGGGTGAAGTATCGGACCAAACTTGTGAAGTGGCGATTAACGGAAATGCGGCTAATCCCAGTGTCTTGCTACCAACAGTTTCTACGGCTCAACTTGCCACTGCAGGCTCAGTTGCTGGTGAAACACCTTTTACCATTTCAGTCAGTGGTTGTACTGTCAATGCAACGCAAGCTTTACCTATTAAAACCGTATTTTTGGGTAACAATATCACAACCGCAGGTAACTTAGGCAATACTGGTACGGCAACAAATGTAGCATTACAGCTTCTTGATTCAGTTGGTGGAACGAGTATCAATTTAACAGCAGGAAGTGCTGTTGATGGATTAAATGTTGCTGCAGGTGCAGACTCTGCCTCCCATGATTTTGCTGTGCAGTATATTTCTGAAACTGGTAGTGCAACAGCAGGTCGTGTGATTAGCTCTGTCCAATATGCAGTTTCTTATCTTTAATATACGATAAATTATGATTATTCGCTCACCCAGCCCATGGGTGAGCGCTGCTGCTTTTTGGGGCTTCTATGATTTTTTCTAGCTTACTTCTTCGTTTAATATTTTTGACTCTACTCATGATCGGTTTTTCAGTTAATGCGAGTGTGGTCATGACCAATACGCGAGTCATTTATCCTAGTGATGCTAAAGAGCGCAGTGTTCAGTTAACAAATAACGATGCTTTTCCAAATGTTGTTCAGGTCTGGACTGATATTAATAACCCAGAGTCGGCACCTGAGTATGCTGATGGCCCATTTTTGGCCTTACCCGCTATTTTTAGAATAGAGCCTAAGCGAGGGCAGTTAATTCGCTTAATTTATAGCGGCGGTGAGCTGCCAAAAGACCGTGAGAGTGTGTTTTATCTTAATTTTCTACAGATACCTCCATTATCGAAAGAAAATGCTGGTGAAAATCAGATGCTAGTGATGCTCAAAAATAGAGTGAAAATATTTTATCGGCCTGTAGAGATTGAATCTAATCCAGATGATGTGGCAAAAGAGATTGCCTTTGATGTTCAGTATGCTGATGCTGGAATTCACCTTGATGTGAAAAATAATGCGGCTTTTTTTGCCTCTTTTGTTGAGGCAAAAATTAAGTCGGGAAAACAAGAGCTAATCATCCCTATTACTATGCTTGAACCTAAGTCTAATCAGTTGATAGACATTCAGAATAAGCAGTTTGTCATCACATATCCAATGACGATTGAATTCACTTTAGTAAATGATTACGGCGGATTTGTAAAAAGTGAATATGTTATTGCATCTGCACATCATTGATAAGATTGGTTATGAAAAAATCCATGCGTTTGATGAGCCAAATTTACTCTTTACTGCTATTGATTGGTGTGATCTTTTGCATGTCTTCATCGTTGAGGGCCGATGACTTACAGGATTTCACATTTGATGACAGCCTATTACTTGGTGGTGGTTATGGCGATAGTTATCTTTCTCGCTTTAACTCGATTGCAGAAACTATTCCAGGTCAATACCAAGTTGATATCTATATAAATGGTACTTACTTAAATAGGGAAATTATTAATTTTGTTAAGGTTGGCTCCCAAGGAGTTGTGCCTTGTCTCGACCTTAATTTCTGGAACAAGTCGAATGTAACTGCAATATACATAAACGAAGATGCATTATTGCAGGCTGAATGTGCCGCCCCTGATACTGTGGTCAAGGGGGTATCGACGCAATTTGATGCCGAGAAATTAAGATTAGGGCTTGCGATCCCACAAGCTTATTTACGGCAGATTCCGCGTGGCTATGTTGATCCTTCATCTTGGAGCGAGGGAGAAAATGCTGGATTTATCAGTTACAACAGTAACTACTATCAAACTAATAGCCGCAGTGCTGGTAGCGATATGCGTGTCATTTATACGGGCCTTAATTCAGGTGTCAATTTAGGATTATGGCGCCTGAGAAATCAATCGAGTTATCAGTACAAGGATGTTGCCCAAAATACTCAAGAAAGTTTTAATTCTATTAGAACTTATATCACCAGAGCCTTGCCGGATATGCAGAGCGAACTCTTGCTTGGTGATGCCTACACTCGAGGAAATATTTTCGGTAGTTTAGCTTTTACTGGCGTACAGTTGCTGACTGATAATCGTATGTTACCAGAATCGCAGCGTGGTTATGCACCTGTCGTCAGAGGACTCGCTAACTCAACCGCCAGCGTAGTGATTAAGCAAAATGGTGTGAGTATTTATCAAACGACAGTAGCGGCGGGGCCTTTTGTTATTAATGACTTATTTCCCACAAGTTATGAGGGGGATTTGTTAGTTGAAATTAGTGAAGCCGATGGGAAGGTCTCTAGTTTTACTGTGCCATTCAGTGCTGTGCCTGGCTCGTTGCGTGAAGGAAGTTTCCAGTACGGGTTATCATTTGGTGAAGTAGATCAAGCAGAGTCTGGTGGGTACTTTGTAGATTTAATTTCTGAATATGGTTTGAGTAATATGCTGACGCTAAATAGCGGTGGGCGTGTCGGAGATGATTATTTTGCTTTGAGTCTAGGGACTGTATTAGGTACAGAATGGGGGGCTCTAGGGTTAACCGTTGTACATTCAATGTCTCGTATTTCTCAGTCTTCAGCATTAAATGAGTGGAAAAATGGCTGGCGTGTTGGACTTAATTATAGCCATTCGTTCGATTCGGGGACATCAGTGGCACTTGCTGGATATCACTACTCTACAGAGTCATTTCGGGAGTTGAATGATGTTTTAGGTTTGAGGAGGGCATTGGAGAGTGGGAATATTTTTGAATCTGAGACCTACAGTCAGCGGTCTGAAATGAGTTTAAGTGTGAATCAGAGTTTAGATGACTTTGGCTTTGTTTATTTGAGTGGTTCTAAACGTCAATACCGTGATGGGCGCGATGATGACGATCAACTACAGTTCGGTTATACGGTGGGTATTGGTCGTGTGAATATAGGACTCACTTTTTCACGTCAATATACCAGTCAAGTTCCGCTACAGAATGGGTTTGGTGGTCAGCTATTAACTGAAATGAGCGGTTATTCCTCTGATAGGGTGAAGGAAGATCTTGTGAGTCTCACCGTGTCCATTCCATTTGGTAGTCGCCAGTCAAACATGCTTAGCAGTGGGTTTAGTCACTCATTTAGGGGTAATGAACAGTATAATCTAGGACTCGCAGGCACTGTGGACGATGATAATACTTGGACATATGGCCTGAATGCTTCACTGCAGCGGCAGGATAGTTCGAGTGAAAGTGTCAGCGTCAATACGCAAAAGCGTTTTAGCCAAGCGACTTTATCGGGTAACTATTCGATTTCTGATACTTATCAGCAGGTTGGCGCTGGGTTGAGTGGTGCAGCAGTGGTGCATTCTGGCGGCGTAACATTAAGCCAAAACCTCAGTGATACTTTTGCGATTGTTCAAGCTGAGGGAGCTTCTGGCGCAAAAGTGACTAATAATTGGGGTACTGAGATTGATGACTTGGGATATGCAATTATCCCATCTTTGACGCCTTATCGCACAAATAGTGTCACGCTTGATACGGGATCTATGTTAAGTGGTACAGAACTTATCGAGACACAACAGCAAGTTGCGCCCTATGCCGGCTCTATCGTTAAGATGAAATTCGAGACTAGACACGGGATAGCCGTCGTCTTCATGACTCAGCAAGCCAACGGCGGCGTTATTCCTATTGGCGCCGAAGTCGTGGACGAAGATGGCCTAGTATTGGGCATGGTTGGACAGGCTGGTATGGCTTATGTCAGAGCTTCTAAACCGAGTGGTCAGTTGACCGTTAATTGGGGAAATAAACCCGATCAGCAATGTCACTTTGACTATACCCTCGAAAGCAGTCGTGATAACACTTTATTAAGAATGCCTGCGCTATGTGAGCGGGTTAATTGAGATAAAAACTATGATTGAGTTCAACCTAGGTCGGCTGTTGGCAGTGGTATCTTTTGTGTTTGCCACTTTAGTTAGTGGTCAAGCTATGGCGACTTGCTACCGTATATCGACGACTACAACAGATCCGGCAAATTTTTATTATGTCGCACCTGCGTATGGTAAAACAGCTATATGGTCTGGTGGTTACGATGCTAATAGGGGCATACTTAATCTGCCTATCATCAATGTTACCGATGAAAGTTTTCAACCCAATGGCACGTTATTGGGATCGAGTGTTGTGCCCTTCAGTACCTATGGACAGACTGGCGGGTATGATCCTGATCAGGTACTTTTTCGTTGCGATGCGGCGGATGAGCACCAACTAAATGAGATCTACTCAGTAAACGCTGATAATGCTTATGGCGGCATGTACGAAGATGGCGTGGCTTATGGTATTAACAAAGGTTATGCCACTTACCATCGAAATGTTGTGCTCAGGGTTAAGAATAATGCCACCGGTCAGTATTTTTCGCGCTTATGGCAATATCGGCCGCTGCGGGGGTTAGACCGTGATGCTCAGGGAAGAATATTAGTGAAGGCGAAAAACTTTACTGATGTCACGATAGAGCTGTTCCAGATTGGCAATATCAGAGGTGTGACTGAGTCTATAGCATACAGTTATAATCAACCTGCAGCTTATATTGCTTTTGGTGGGCCTGGCCTTGCCTATCCTACGGAAGGGGTTGACCATATTAGTCATTATCCAGGCTGGTATGCGAATTGGCCTGGGAATATCAGCTTATATCAACAGTTGTATACGCGAAGGGCTGGAGGTTGTGCGGTAATGAATGTCACGCCTTATGTGTTGTTCCCCACTGTGACTATCGCGGAATTAAACAGCGGCATTACCCGAGAAGCTGACATCCAGATTAATTATCGTTGCCAACAGAAAGCCAATATCAATGGCCCCGCAGTTAATGCGAACGCTATCGCCTTTAAGATTGAGAGTCATAATTACCAGATGGCGAGACGGTTGGGGTTTACTACTCAGGATGCTGTGACATATCTAGTCAGTAATGCCTATGGTGCTAATATGGTTGCTAATGGTGTGGGGGTAAAGCTACAACGCAATGATGGTGTGATTCAACCCTTTTTAAATTTTGATAATAGAACCAGCTTAGACTCACAATATAATGCATGGAAAGACGGTTGGCGGCCATTACAGGGGAATCAGACAGGTATTGTCGGTACGAGTTATCAATATATGGATAATTACAGAGTTGTTTTTGGCAAGTTGCCCGGAATGAGTCCAACGGTAGGAAAATTTTATGCAAAAGCGGAAGTGCTTATTCGGGTTCAGTAGTTTAGTTTTATGGCTCCTAATGTTGCAAACCGCTCTGGCTGGCGTAGTCGCCGATCGTAGTCGAATTATTTTTGCGGCTTCCGATCGGGAGCAAGGGTTGTCACTGGTGAATATTAATGACTACCCTGTGATGGTGCAACTGTGGGTGGATGACGGCGATCCAGACTCTGGCCCTGAAACGGCAAATGCGCCAATTTTGCCCTATCCTGGCTTGTTGCAAATTGCTCCAAAGGAGCGCAAGCACATAAATCTGCTTAATATTGCGGAGCAGGAACCTGAAAAACAAGAACAGTTATACTGGCTGAATGTATATGAAGTTCCACCCACCCCCGCCAAAAATATTGATGAAACTGAGGGGCAACTGTTGATTGTCGCTTTACGTACTCAAATGAAGGTTTTTGTGCGGCCCAATAAGCTAGCTATTGATGTTTTAGACTTAGCAAAGTGGCAGTCATTTATATTGAAAGACAATATGTTATCAATAGAGAATAAGTCACCTTACTATGTGACCTATCAGAACCTCAGTTTGAGTTTTAAAGGGAAGGATTATGCTATTTTTCAAGGAATGCTAGCCCCTTACTCTGCAGAAACTGTGACTATCACTGAGAGCGAGTTAATCGATCAGCTTGGGCTTATCCTAAAGGCCGAGTACATAGACGATGAGGGGAATGCTCAGCCGCTTGCTTTGACAGTGAATTGAACATAAGGCTCTGTTTACAACAGGGCCTTATGTATATGCATTTATACAGCGTGACTTGAAGCTATGGGCTTGGGCATTATTTTGAGGCTGTTTGGGTATAAGAGATCACTTCTGCCTCGAGTGAAGCAATAGCCTGAGATACGGCTTCAACATAAGCATTCAACTGCTGATGGCTCGCGTTTTCCAGCATTTCACAGGCAGACATAAGCTTCTGTGCATCGATAATTCTCGCAGCACCTTTGATCTTATGGGCGAGATCTTTGATGGTACTCAAATCATTATTTTCGAGGGCTGTATATAGGGACTGCAAGTCGCTTTGATTGCTTTTAAGGAGTTCTTTAAGCAATTTATCGACTAACTCTGCATTATTTCCTGTGAGTTTTTCTACTGCGTCAGCGGCAAAATGTGTGGCGGTTATGGTGATTTTCTCTGGGGTAAACCGTTTAATCATACTTTCTAGCTCCATTAGGCTGATGGGTTTGAATAAACAGTCATCCATCCCTGCAGTTAAACAGGCATCCTTGGCTTCTTTTTGGGCATTAGCGGTATAGCCGATGACGATAGCATGCGTGTGACGTTTGTGTTCGAGTTGGCGAATTTTCTGACAGAGTTCATAACCGTTCATTTCTGGCATATTACAATCGGTGATCACCACAGGGTACTGTTTACTTTCGAACATGTTTAAGGCAATTAAGCCATTTTCTGCTTCATCAACACTATGGCCTAAATATTTAAGCTGCTGGGCTAATAGCAAGCGATTCGCAGGGTGATCGTCAACAATTAAGATATCGAGGGGATTACTCACATGCGATTCTGGAATGGGTTGTGAAGGGTTATGGATTGCTTCGGCTTCAAGCTGGGTGAGGGTTAATTGCATGCTGATCTGAGTTCCTTGATGCAATTTACTTTCAAGGGTTAAACTCCCACCCATCATTTCGCACAGAGAGCGGCTAATCATGAGCCCAAGCCCTGTACCACCATGGGTTGTGTGGGTTCCTTGCGCTTGGCTGAAAGGGGTAAATAGTTTCTGTTGGTCGTCCCCCGAAATGCCAATTCCTGTATCCGTGACAGTAAATAGAATCGTGTGGGTTGTATTGGTGAAACTTTCTGATTGAATTTTCACTTTTACTCCACCGCTATCAGTAAATTTAATGGCGTTACCAATTAAATTTGACAGTATTTGCTTAATCCTCATAGGGTCAACGAGTACATCATTCGCAATAACAGGATCGAAATCCAACTGTAAAGTGATTCCTTTTTGCCTTGCTAGTCCATCAAACACTCTCACGACAGAGGTTGCAATTGTCTTAAGATTGGTTCTCATGGGCGAAAGTGACAGCTGACCCGCTTCAATACGAGCAATATCTAAAATATCACCAATAAGTTCAAGTAAATCATTAGCGGAATCATAGGCAACTTTAATTGAATTTAAATCAAACTGTTGTGAATTTGTACGTTTTAGTACCAGTTCTAACATTCCTATGATGGCATTCATTGGCGTACGGATTTCATGACTCATAGTTGCTAAGAAAGTACTCTTTGCTTGGCTTGCACTGTCCGCAGCTTCCTTAGCATATTCTAATTCTTCAATAAGCTTGACTCTATCGCTGACATCTATCCAACCACCAATAATCCCTTCAATATTGCCGGCTTCATCGCCATAGGATTTAAACCAATGATAAATATTATATTTATGTCCATTTATATGAAGTTCTCTATCCTTAAATACGGCAATACCATCCTCTAAGGCTTGTACATATTCTTTATCTACAATAGGAGCCTCTTTAGAGCGACTGGCTCCTTCCATTGTGGTCTTATATAGCAAATCTTCGCGTGAGGCGTTGAAAGCATTAAGGTAACTCTCGTTACACATAGTCAGTTCACGCCGCTTATTTCTTACATAAATAGGATGAGGTATGGCATCAACAATGGACTGCATAAATTGCAGTTGTTGATTAAGTTCTTTTTTGGCTAATAGCCGCTTGCGATAATGAGTTCGAGTGTAAAGAGCCCAAATAATTGAGACTAAAATCATGATCGTTGAGGCAATCACAATAGTGTAAATAGTGTACTTATAATCCTTCCAGCTTTGGCGTGCAGGCAGGGCATTACGGCGCCAGCGATTTTCTGCCATTTGTAATTCATCAGGAGGAATAACTGTTAATGTTTTATTAAGTATGCTCTTAAGTAGTTTATTTGAACTCGCCATTCCGAATGCCACAGACGCTCTTGGAATTTCATCTATGATCTTACTTACTTCTAAAGTATCACTGAAATAACTATTTACATAGAAGTCGGCTAAAGCCAGTGGCACAATAGTGGTATTTGTTGCACCAGTCGCTATATCATTCAATGCCTCAAGATAATTGTCAGCGATTATAATGTCTGCATTAGGGTTTATTTTTCTGAGCATGTTATCATTAAAAGTACCATCGGGAACAACTATAGCGTTAATATCTAGGTCTTGTGCATTTTTCTGTGTTACAAAAACATAAGGTGAATTTGAGAATTCTTTAGTAAAAATAATATTTTTATTAAGATCTTCACTCGGTGAGAATATTGTCATCATAGCTTTATGATTGAGTACGGAACTAATCTGTTCTGAAAACCTATTGTTAACAATATAGTCAAACTTTAGCCCTGAATACATTTGTATTAGTTCCAAAACCTCAATGCCAAACCCTTCAGCGTTATGTGTATCGTCAAGGTATGTTAGCGGTGCCGCATACTTATTAATTGCCACTGTTATTTTAGGGTTTTTTTGTAACCAAGCCGTCTCATCTGCTGTAAAACTGGGGAGTTCTGAGGTAAAAGGAATGGTGCTTCCACCGCCACTCCAGCGTTTTCTAATCAACTTTCTCTGTTCGAGTGAAATATTACTAATAGATTTATTAATTATATCTATTAAGGCCTTATTTTGTTCTGTTGCAGCAAAGGCGCTGCCATAGGAGTTTAGAGACAAGTGAGTGTCTAATTTAAGTTTTCCAGAGAAGTTGTTGTTTATTAAATAGTTGGCGGAGACTTGGTCGACTATCACAGCATCAACTTGTCGAAATGCAGCTGCAGCAACGGCCGCCTGTCTAGAGGAGAATTTGAGTAATTTTCTATTTGGATAAATATCTGTTATCGCTTCATCTGGTAAGTACTCATAGGCCATAGACATCGACTTGATTTGTTCATTATCACCTAAGTTAGCATTTCTGAATATAGAAGGCTTATCAACGGTATAAGGTGTGCTTAGTAGAAGACCGTGCATTTGTTCAAATTTATTTGCTGTAGTAATTAGATCTACTTCTCCATTGAGCGCTGCGGTAATTGTTTTTTCCCGAGATGCATAACGTTTTATATTGACTTCAATGTTGAGCATATTAGCAATAATATGTATATAGTCAGCACTAATTCCTTTATAAAATTCTTGTTCACCATTTACTGTCATGTCAAATGGTGGATAGTCAGGCGACGATATGCCAATATTCAGCAATCTATATTTTTTAAGTGTATCAATCTCTTCTAATGATAGCTGGATAGGCAATGCAGCCTTCTCTTGATAGCCGACCAAATGATAATGGGTGAATTTACTTTCATGTGCTAGTGAATAAATTGAATTTAGGCTCAATATAAGAATGAAAATAACATTTCTCATATTAAGTTTTGCCTCTTTGCTATTTCAATTATATCTACCAAATTTTTTGCATTTAGTTTATCAAGTAGTCTAGTTTTATATGTGCTAATGGTTTTGTTACTTAACAGCATACGCTCGGCTATTTCTTTATTAGATAAGCCTACTGCTAGCTGCTGCAATACCACCATTTCGCGAGTTGAAAGCTTTTTTACGAGTTCAGCCTCGTCCTGACTTGATTTAGCAATCATGTTGTTATTGCTTATAATCGGAAAATAGGAGTGGCCGGTGAGAATTGCTCTAAGCGCGCCAGTGACTTCATTCATATCCTTTTGTTTAGAGACAAAACCTGAAGCTCCGGCTTGAATACAACGGGAAACAAAGTGATCAGATGGTTGTGCCGTCAAGACTAAAATTGGCGGGCTCTTTACGAGTTTTCTTGACCTTTCTATCACTTCTAATCCATCTAATTGGGGGATGCCAATATCGAGAATAACAGCATCGGGTGAGAGTTCTTTAATAAGTTTTAATGCATCAACACCATTATTGGTTTCTGCTATCACTTCAAAGCCACTTTGTTCTAAAATGATTTTTAGTGCTAAAACAACAACTGGATGATCATCTACTATTAATATTTTTCTTTTCATTCATGTAACTCCGTAACTATTGAGTACAGATTTTATCCTTTGTAAGTCGCTACAGTGAAATAAAACTATGTGATTAAGATTTTTCCTACATATTTTTCAGCAATTTCTTTTAAATAATAGTCGTAAAATATTTGAAGGCAGATGAATTTAATCATAGGCATTCTCATTGTTTTTAATTCATAAACATCTGTATATATTTGTATCTAGAGTTTTGATCCTCTAGTGATTTAAATTATAGCTGACTATCTATATCTCGGTGTTGCAGCTTTTTTGCGGCAAGGGCGTAACAGGCATTTGTCTATTAGTATTTTAATTTTAAAGGGTATTCAATGGGTAAGGTTAGAGTGATTGTCTTAGAAGACCACCCCTTTCAACGTGCAGTACTTGAGCATAATCTTGCATCTCTTACCAACGTTGAGGTGTTTGCTTTTGGGGCAGCACAAGATGCGCTTGTTTGGCTCGATGAGCATCATAGTGCGGACATAGTGATATGCGATCTTATGATGGCAGGTATTGATGGTCTATCGTTTTTGCGCAAAGCAAAAGCAAAATACGATATAGCTTCAGTTGCATTATTTAGTTGTATTGATAAGGAACTCAGGCGGTCTGTATCGCAGATGATTAAAATGCTTAATTTTGAATATCTTGGTGATTTAAGTAAGTGCCCTTCAGTGGATAATTTGCAGCGTATGTTAGATAGATTTACCAACAGTCGCATTCAAAGGAGTCAAATTTCTTCGGGTTTTATAGCTGCTAGGTGCCCCGAAAATTTTGTATTTGAGGATTTTGAACAAGCATTGAAGCAAAGGCAGTTCGTGGGTTTTTATCAGCCCAAATTTGATGTTGCAGGCTTTAACTTGAAAGGGGCAGAAATGCTCGCACGCTGGCATCATCCTGATTTTGGATTGTTAAATCCCAGTACTTTTATTGACCGGTTAATTTCACATGGCTTACTTGACGATTTATTCTTACAGTTATTCGAGCAAGGCTGCGCTTTACAGCAGCGTTTACAACAACATGAAAGCCTAATTTCTCTCGCCTATAATCTCGATATCTCTCAACTCAATTCGACTAAATTAGTGTATCAGATTGTCGATATGGTAAAGAAATTTAACATTCATCCTCAAAATATTACCCTCGAAATTACTGAGACGGGCCTGTTGGCTGCGCCAGCAGTGAATATGGAGAATTTAATCCGCTTGCGAATGCTAGGATTTGAATTGGCGATTGATGATTTTGGTGCTGCACATTCTTCATTGGCACGTTTATGCGAATTGCCTTTCTCACAAATTAAATTAGATGGTTGTTTTGTGCGTGAACTTAGTGTTGAACCTAGGTGCCAAGCCGCAATTTCCAGTGTGATAGCGTTATCACAAGCACTTAATATGGAGTTAGTGATAGAAGGTATTGAAACAAATTCCCAATTAGTATTGTTGCAACAGCTTGGCTGTACGATTGGACAGGGCTTTTGTTTTTCTCGTCCTATTGATGAGCAAACATTTATCCAACGTTTTTTCCCTGCGAGTTTACAGCTTAAAGAATTACAGGAGCTTAGCCTTGAGTTTTAGTGGATTAACTTGTTTTTGTTAGCTCACTGATCAAGGATTTTCGGTTCACTTTCAGTCCTATTTGTTCATTATTTTCTGGCCATGAATAATATTGTCTTGGACGTTTGAAGCGGGCGATTTTGTTGGCAAGGAATAGTTCGAGCGTATTTGCAATCGACCCTGGGTGGTGGGTTAAACTGCCGCGAATGATGGCGGCAGGGAGATTGCCAAATTGTATATCTGGTATGGCGAAAACGATTGCATCGTCTATTTGTGGATGTTGTTTAAGCGCGGCTTCGATTTCTTCTGGCTGGATGTTTTCGCCGCCGCAGATAAACATATTATCGACGCGACCAAGAATGCGCAGATTACCATTTTCGTCCCATTCGCCCTTGTCTTTGGTGTAAAACCAGCCGTCTTGTTCAACGCACTTTTGTATTCCATCCGCGGTGAGATAGCCCATAAACAGGCATTCACCGCGCACCAAAATTACACCGTCTTCGATTTTGAGCTCACGTTTGGGGAGTAGTTTGCCACTGCTGCCGTCGCTTAAAGCGTGACCTGTGGTGATCTGCGAGCCCATTTCCGTCATGCCGTAACTGGTGTAGCTGGCGATATTGCGTTGCTTAAGTTGTTGGAGTAAGTCGATTGAGACTGCACCGCCACCAAGTAGTAAGGCTTTGATACTTTTAAGCTTGCTGCTCGTATCGGCAAGTAACTTGCTCAGCTGTGTGGGAACGAGAGATATGTGAGTCAACTGATCTTGGTCAATCTGCTGACTAAGTCTTAGCGCTTGATCTGGTATGACAATACTGGCACCGACTAAGGCACAGCGGTTTAATATCGCAAGACCGCCAATATGGAATAAGGGCAAGGAGAGTAGCCAGGCATCACCTTGTTTGAGTGGGATTAAGCTGCGTGCACCTTCGGCATTGGCAATATGATTCGCTAAGCAATGCACCGCCGCTTTGGGAAAGCCACTAGAGCCTGAAGTTAAAATCACATTAGCTGGACGAGTAAAGTCGACAGGCAGAGCTAAGTCACTGCTAACGCGATTGAAATTTAAGCGCAAGTGATGACAATTCTGTAGTTCACAAACCTCAGCACTCCAAACATAGCGGATCTGATGTTGATCAATTAAGTCTTGGATCTGCGCGAGGGGAAAACGTGGCGAGATAGGAAAAAAGATTACTCCTATATCGATGCTGGCCCAATAGAGACAAATGATCTCGAGATTATTGCTAGCAATACAGGCGAGCGGCTCACCGTTTGAGATCCCCGCAGCGCTTAGCTGCTGAGCCAGTGCGATAACGCGCTGGCTAAGCTCTGAGTAACTAATGTCTTCCCCCGCCAACTTGATGGCTGTCTGCTGTGGAAACGCAAGCGCAGCTTGGTGCACGGGTGACAGCGCAAGCGGTTTTGATAGGCTGGCATTAGACAAACTCGTTTCCCTCACTTGTAGCTGTATCATCATTTTGTTGCATTGAATCAATGGCGTGCAGTGCAATTGGCTCAAGTTGCGCGAGTGTGAGGCAGTATTTTTTACCCGATGACACGACTAAATCTTGGCTAAAGGCGCTGAGGGTATCGAGCCCAGGGATTTCATCCGGAGTGAGAATCGCGGCTAAATGGGCCAGATCATTAATGCCTAAACTGCTCTCTAGACTCGAACTGATAATGCAACGTACGCCGTAGCTTTGCGCCGTATCGATTAAATTAGCTAGCTTTTCGATACTGCCGAGCAGCATAGGCTTGATGACAAGCGCAGTCAGGCCATTTTGCATTACAAACTGGTATTCTGGATCGTTGAGCGATTCATCGAGGGCGTAGGGTATACCAATTGCTTGATAAAATTCATGATTATCATGAGGATTCAGGCAAGGTTCCTCAATGTACTCTATGGTATCTAGGGGCAAGCAAGCGGCAAATTCGATTGCTTGCTCAAGTGTAAACCCTCGGTTCGCGTCCAAACGCAATTTGAGATCGGGGCGGGTACGTAAAATGCCATAAATCAGGCTTAGTTCATCTTCGATTGAAGTTTGCGCGACTTTGACTTTAACCGAGCGAACATTCCTGCCAAGGGCGGCAATTTTGCTATCGAGCAAGTCTTTGCTGGCATCCGTTGGATGATAAATCAAAGGGACTGTGGCCGTTTGTGGACGGATGGCATCGAGTTTGCCCATTAACTTGGCATGTAACAGACTTAAACCAAAGGCCAAAGAAGGGGAAGAACTTTGCTCGGCGCATTCCAGCAATGTATCAATATGCTGACCGCAGAGTTGGGGTAATAATCCAGTCAAAGCCGTTTGCACTTGAGTGAGTGTTTCACGGCTGAACCCCATCAAGGCTTGTTCATCGACATCTATGCCAGAGAGTGGGGCAATTTCAACTTCGACTTGTCTATGCTCGCCACCAACATTAGCGCTGGCACTTACACTGGCTTGTAGTACTAATCCCGCTCTGTGATCGATACGTTGCTTACCGACGGGCAATAATACGTCGAGCGGTAGTCGATATTGATACAGGTTAAGCGAAGTTAATATCATATATTTCCTACATTTTAATTCTGTTATTACCCTAGCAACTTCACTATTTTTGAGGTTAATGCCTCGGGAGCGGCTTGGTGTATGTTGTGGCCGGCGCCGTGAATACTATGGACGAGGATGGGCGCGTGTAATTGCCACTCTTGGGCGAGGGCGTGGAACTTAGCATCTTGGTTGCCCGCAAAGAAATGGCACTCACAGGTAAGCTGCAAAGGTACATCCCACATCGATGCTTGGTGTGCGAGTGAGGTGGCTATGAATACCTCTTTAAGCCGCTGTTTAGGATGCAGATCTAATGCTGCAGAACGATGCTCTATTAAGGTTTTTCGTTTGGTAGCCGTCATATCGGCAAATACGGGCTGCTGATACCACAAGCTTAAAAAGTCTTTGCTATTCAGATGCAGTAAACGCTCGGTCCACTGGGTATCATTTTTAGTTCTGGCAAGTTTTTCTTGCGGGTCTGTAAGTCCAGGATGGCAGGATTCGAGGTTTAGGCTCAGTAGTCTTTCTGGATAGGCTTTGGCAAGGTGCAGAGCAATACGGCCACCGAGAGAATAACCGTAGAGATGGAATTGACCAATATGAAGGCCATTCAGGTGCGCCAACACATCTTCAACACATTGGTTAAATCCATCTAATTCGGTTGGCTTCAACTCCTTTTGGTTATCCCCGTGGCCCGGCAGATCTAAGCAAATACATTGAAAGTGCTGGCTTAGCGCTGGCATTAACGGCAACCAGTCGGTCTTAGTGCCTAAAAAGCCATGCAGTAACACTAAGGTCGGTAGTGAAGAATTGCCGTAACGGGCCATGGTTGGCATTAGCTTTGTTTCACCCACAAGTTGAGCTCGGCGATTTGGTCGCTGGCTTGTGTTTGACTTACATTGACTTCAATGATCGAAGCCCCCTGAAAATCCAGCGCTTCATTATAGCTATCTTGAAAATCGGCTAAATTATCCACTTGATTATAGGGTAAATTAAACATAGCTGCGGCGTAGCCAAATTCTAAACCGTGGCTGAGTCGATAATAATCGCTACGGACTTGTTCATTGGGAACAGGCAATAAGTTGAAGATATTACCGCCATCGTTATTGAGGATCACTATCACCAGCGGGCTGGTTAAACCTTTAGCGATGGCCAGCGAGTTAAGATCGTGCAGTTGTGATAAATCACCGATGATTAAACTCGTGGGTTTGCCTTCATGGGCCGCAATACCGCAGGCGGTGGCGAGTAATCCGTCAATACCCGATGCGCCACGATTAGTATAAGTGGTTGCCGTACAACAACTGACAGGGGCATACATGTCGTACAAGCGTACAGGCAGGCTGTTGCCGATAAAAAGCTGCTGTTCTAGCGGACGAGTATTGGCGATGGCACGCACAACTTGTGCCTCACCAAATTCCCCTTGGTCGATATTGCGCACAAATAAGTTATGCAATTCATCGTTATAGGTGATTAGAGTATTCGCCCAGTTTGCAGAGGATGAGCGATACCAATTTAAGGCCGCAAACTGCTGTGCATTCGCGTGCCAAATGTGTTTAGCATTGTGACTAGGGTCAAGCCTGTCTTGTTCTGGTAAAACCTGCCAATAGCTGTGCCAATTTTGCTCGGCGAGATAACCTATCAAGCGTTTTGATAATAAACGGCCGCCGAATACGAGTACACGATCCGCTTCCTGCAATAGATTACGCGCCCTTGGATGTTGCAGCAGTTGATCAATATTACCTATCGCCGCGGGATGCTGACGCAGTTGCGACTGGGCATCGGTAAGTAATGGCCAGCCGATTTTTTGTGATAAAGCAATTAGTTGCTGTGGATCTTGCTCTGGCGTGAGAGTGCCGACAACGATCACCCCTTTACCGTGGACGAACCGCATAATGGCATCGTCACTTGGGCTGCTCACCTGTTTGCTCTTACCGTATTGGGTATACGGGCGTGCGAGCTGCAGCCAAGTTTGCAATGGTTTGAGGTAGGGTGATTCGGCATCGAGAATTGCGCCACCGAGTTCACTCGGATACAAGGGCTCACGGTACATGCAGTTGATGTGCACTGGACGAGTTTGATTCGCCACTGCTTCATCCACTGTGGTAAGCAACGCCTGCGGTGCGATATGTGTATCCGGTGTTGGCAAATTCACTTGAGTGGCATAATTCGCAAAAATTCCCGGTTGGACTATGGCTTGATTGGCACCGCAGCCGAGTAATTCTGGCGGACGATCGCCACTTAAGACGATTAAAGGTACATGGGTCAGCCACGCCTCCACAATGGCAGGGTACAAGTTGGCGACTGCTGTGCCTGAGGTCGTAATGATGGCGACCGGTGCGCGGCTGGCTTTGGCTAGACCTAAGGCCATAAAGCCGAGCCCACGTTCGTCGAAATGTAAGTGACGCTGGAGTTTAGTTTGCTGGGCGGCGGCGAGGGTTAACGGTGTTGAGCGCGAGCCCGGCGCCATACACACATGTTGCACGCCAAGACGTGCTAACTCCTCAAGAATAAGGGCGCCCCAAATAAGATTAAGAGTGGCTGTATTTTCGGTCCGCATAGCTGAATCTATTAGGATAAAGATGGGCTTAGTGTAACGTGTTTATGCTCCAAGATGTATGCTTGGTTTAACAATTCTCGAGTGGATCGCATGGGGGCTGAGGTGGAGCCTAAGCTAAGGCAGATGATGCCTGTCACCTCGTGTATCGGTGGTTTGTTGTTTGGATATGTTGAGCTATTGCTTGGCTAGATAATACGATCGACGATTTTTTTAATCTCTCCGCTTAACCATTTCAAGTCCTCATTGATTGCATTAGGCTGATTTTTTTGCACTAAGAAAATCGTTGGGGTTTCTGTATCTGCATATAAACGTTCTGCTTCATACTGCGATAGTTGACACGTATGCAGTTCAGGAATATCGCTCACCATTTCGTAAACTATCCGATAAGGCAATAGGGAGACTGCATTACTTTCGCCTAGATATTCAAACAAACTTGAAATACTGGTAATGGTAATTTCAGTATTGAGTTTAATGCCATTCGTTATACAAAACTCTTGGTATGGACTCAATTTGGTGCTGGGATTACCAAGATCCGTATTGACATAGGGGTATTCCGCAATCGTTTCTAGGGTGATTTCCCGTTTAAAAATAGGATGATGCCTGCTAGCAATCAGGTAGAGTTTGTCCATACGTTGCAATTCAGTCGTTAGCAGTTTATCGCCGAAGGCGGCAACATCGGCAGCACTTTTATTGCAACAAATACCTAGGGTTGTATCACCATTAATAATGTCTTGAGTCGTATGCATAGACCAAGGGTTTATATTAATGTGCATGGGTTTTTGCTCTTCTTTAATAGCCTGCATCAAGGCTTTAGGAAAGGTGTAGGCAATTAACCCTGGCGCTGCAATTTCGACATGTGTTTTAACTTGGCGAGTGTTTGCTATTCTGGCTTTTTGAAACTTATCAGTACACTCAATTGCTTCTTTTGCAATTGGATATAAATGAGTAGCAAACTCATTTGGGAATAAGCCATATTTACGCCGAATAAATAACTCATCACCAAAAATTTCCCGTAGATTTTTAAGGCTACGGCTGATTTTAGGAGCTGGAATGTCTAGCGCTTTCGATACATAGGTTGCTGACTTGTTCTCATATAATGAAACAAGTATTTTTAAACTCAGAATATCGAGGCCATCCATGTTACTAATGTGCATTTTTTATATTCCTTAATATTGAGCAAATACTTAAATCAACGCCTAATTATGGTGCTAATTAATAATTTTAATGTGAAACTAATCCCAAGTTTTGGATCTAGATTTTATCTATGTGTATCAAAGGTTTTTTTGTTTTATTTTTAATATTTAAAATGGTTTTTCATAAAATTTAAAATTTCAAAAACTGATATTTACATATTTAAAATGCAAATACTGAATTATCAAGTATCAATATTTGTATTTAAGATTTACATAATTTTGCAATGTGACGCGCAATGTAAATCATTGTTTATATTTAAGTTGTTATTTGCAAGTGTGACGTGTGTCAAGAAAAAATAAGTGTTTTCAAATAATACTAAAGTTGCTTTAAAGGAGATAACAAAAAATAAATTAGTTTTTGGAGGCGTGTATGAATACTTCAGTCATTCTCAGCTATGCGTTTATGTACTTCGTACTATTCGTAGCAGTACCATTCGTGTTTGTGATGTTTGTCATGACTTGCATTAAGTTTTTTAAAGCAGGTCCTGATGAAGCCGCACATCATGAGATGAAACTTAAACCAGTATTGTTTGATAAACAAAGCTTCAATTTTTTTAAATCATTAAAAACAGTTGTTGAAGGTAAATACGATGTTTGTTGTAACGTGCCATTAGACACTGTATTTGAGATGGACAAACATGATACGGAATTAAATCATGAATGCCGACTCGATTATGTATTGATCGACCATGATTCATCTGAAGTGAAAATGGTTATCAGTGATTTTGGCAAAGAAACTAACTCACCACTGAAAAAACTGTTTAGCAAGTTCAATATCAGTTTCATTGAAATGAACCAGCATAAACAGTGGGATACTCAGAGTCTTAAGCAAGCCTTGGCTGTGTGATCTTGACCGTCGGGTTCGGAATTATCCGAACTCGACCCCTTCTTTACCTTCCTACGGATAAATGTGAGGACTTCCTATGTCCAAAAGACAATGGCTGTGGTCGTTACGCTTAGGTGCTGCTGCGTTGCTTTTAAGCTTTTCTGCAATGAGTGCTGAGCCAGCCAATCAAATTAACAGTGATGCTTGTATGAAGTGTCACAAGCGTAATGGTCAAATGTTAGGGCATCATGGTCAAGATGCGATGAAAATGAGCTGTTCTTCCTGTCATGGAGAAAAGGGTGATCACCCTAAAAAACCGAATGATATGGTGGTCTTTGGTATGGAGGAATCGTCGGATCTGACGGTTCAGCTGAGAGTGTGTCAGAAGTGTCATACCAAGAAAAAACTCAGTGGAGCAGATTGGACGCATAACGTACATGCTCAAAAAGTGCCTTGTGCCGCCTGCCATAAATTACATAGCCCAACGGATCCAATGGCGGATATGACGCCGAAGGTTCGCAGTGAGCTATGTAGCAGTTGCCACACTGGCAAGCAGGAGTAAGGTTATGGAAAATTCAAAAAGAAGATTTCTAAAAGGCACCTGTGCCTTATTTGCCGGCGCTACAGGTGCATCATTACTCGCCACAGTGAATGCATCGGATAGTGTTAAAGCAGAACCTGATGTCAAATATGCACTTATTCATGATGAAACTAAGTGTATAGGTTGCCAAGCGTGTGAGGTGGCCTGCCGTGAAGTGAATAATGTACCCGAAGGTGTGTCTAGGCTTCAAATTAAGCAAGCGGGTCCCTTTGGCGAATACCCTAATCAGTTTTATCACTTTAGTCGCAAGTCTTGTCAGCATTGTGAAGACGCGCCCTGTGTAAATGTATGTCCAACGGGAGCTGCATTTATTGATAAAGAAACGGGTATCGTTTCTGTCGATGCATGGAAATGCGTAGGTTGCCAATACTGTATTGCAGCTTGTCCTTATCAAGTCCGTTTTATTAATCCTGTCACCCATGCGGCGGATAAGTGTGATTTCTGCCGAGAAACTAACCTAGCTCAAGGTAAACAACCTGCCTGTGTTGCTGCTTGCCCAACAAAGGCACTCGTGTTCGGTAATTTAAAAGATCCGACTTCTGAGGTTGTTCAAGTTCTGCGGTCTAATCCAACCCAGCGCACTAAGGTTGATCTTGGAACGAGACCTAAGTTGTTCAGTATCGTTGCAAAATCAGGGGAGGTGATACTATGAGTGCCCTACATTTTGATACCTTAGTGTGGCATTGGCCGATTGCAATTTACCTGTTTTTAGCGGGTGTATCTGCAGGAGCCATGTTCTTCGCCGTACTGTTGAAACATTTTGTTTTGAAGCAAAACGCCTATCAGTCTGGTTTTGTGCGAGCCGCTTGTATCGTCGCGCCTGTAGCTGTGATGGCAGGGTTAGGGATATTGGTCGCAGACTTAACTAAACCTCTCGATTTTTGGAAGATTTTGGTGTTCTACAACCCTAAATCTGTCATGTCGATGGGCGTGCTTATTCTGCTGATTTACCAAGTATTCATGTTTATGTGGATTGGTTTAACCTTCCGTAAACCTGTTGATGCTTGGTGTGAAACACGCTTTCCTATTGTGCTTAAGTTGACCGCATTATTGGCTCGATTTGAAGCGACAATTACAGGATTGCTCGTGATTCTATCCTTGGCATTGGGCGCGTATACAGGCTTCCTGCTCTCGGCCTTGCCAGGCTATCCCATGCTTAAAAACCCTGTGTTACCTCTGCTGTTTTTGGCATCTGGTTTGTCTTCCGGTGCGGCATCATCTTTACTCGGTGGCGTGTTGATGAATGGCAAACCTAATGACAAAGAGGTGCACTTTATCCACAAGGTTGAAATCCCACTGATTTTAGTTGAAATCGTGCTGATTTTTACCTTCTTTATGGGCTTAGTGCTAACAGGTGGACAGAGTAAAATAGCCGCCTTTAATGCCTTAGGGTATGGCTTCTGGGGATGGATTTTCTGGCTTGGTATTATTGGACTCGGTTTGTCGGGACCATTGGCGATGAATCTGTTTATGACGGCGACATCTAAACGGAAATGGGCCTACGTGGCGGGGACGGCTTGCTTGAGCTTGATAGGGGTATTACTGCTACGTAACTTCATACTCTATACAGGACAAATGACGATCGCTTAATGCGTACCGTTAATTAATGACGAAAAAATCATAATAATCAATGGAATCGACGGATCGCGGAAACAATGTCAAAGGAAAACATTGTAGATGAGGCCCTTGCGGCGCTGGCTGAGCTCTCAAGGGTTAAGTCTAGCCGCGGTTGGTTGTGTAACAGGGAGGTCGCTGGGCAAGGATGCCATATTTTACACTTCAATATTTTGCCCTGCCTCCAAACGGGCCTCGCCACCTTATTCCTAAGGGTGGCGTTTCTTGTTTTAGGGAGGCACGATTTACTCGCCGAGGTTATTAATCCATTCACTCATTACCACATGGGTTTTGATCTTGATGATATCAGTGTGAGTGTCGATATACTCACGGATCTCATGCAGGCGGCGCATCGAGGGCGCATGCACGTACACGAGTAAATCCATATCACCAGAAATACCACGGCAGGTAATTACTTCGGGGATCGCTTGGAATACGTGTACCACGTCGGCGCAACGTGGACATTGATGCTGGATTTCGAAATAAGCCGATACTCCTTCTTTTTGCGACTCACTCAAGAGCACTTGATAGCCACGGATCACTCCAGTTTGTTCGAGCTTTTTTATGCGCTCGGCAACCGCACTACGGGATAGATTGACCTGTTCGGCGATATTCGACACGCTCTGGCGCGCATCCTGACGCAAACTATGAATGATGGCAGTATCGAATTTATCCAAGGGTGACTCCAGTGAAAATGGCTATATTGAATCTGTGTGTTATTTTGCCATTGGTTTGAATAACCACAGAATTTGCTGAGTATTTTTGCTTAAAATTTTACCAAAATTTAAGCTGGCCGTCATTTTGATGGAAATAACGCTATTTGCCGCGATTTTACCGGTATTGGACGTGGAGAACACTGAAATTAACGGCAGATTGTAGGGCGAAATCTCATTATACTGACAGCTCAAAAACCACAGAATATTAACAGATGAATTCAAATAGCGGAACTATAGGTCGTTGGCAAGGTGCGGGTTTAATGGCGACCACTTTGCTCGGTACAGGGGTATTTATTTTGCCTCAGATGACTATTGAAAAAGCGCATTCTGGCGCCTTAGTCGCATGGATCTTGTTAACCTTGGCCATTATTCCTGTGGCACTGGTCTTTGGTCGTTTAGCGAGTGTATTTCCCCATGCCGCAGGCCCCGCTTACTTTGTCGAAAAAGCCTTTGGTCGCACTGCTGGTCGAACAATTGGACTGATCTTTTTACTGGTTGTGCCCATGGGGGCGCCGGCCGCGATTTTGATGACCTTTCAGTTTGTGAATGCCTTAATACCGATATCGGGTTGGTCCAAGGTTGGTGTTGAAATACTCGTGATTTTTGGCTTGTTTCTGATTAATTTAAGAGGCATCCAAGTGTCGGCTAAGCTGCAATTTGGCCTGACACTTTGCATAGTCGCCGTTGTTGTGGTCTTGTTTGGTGCGAGTAGTCTTCAGCAAGGTCATCTCACGACACTTGCTAGCCATGGTATGCCTGAAATGCCGACCGTGATGATTGCCGCTGGCATCGCTTTTTGGAGTTTCTTGGGTATAGAAGCTATGACCCATCTTGCCGATGATTTTCGTCGTCCGCAGCAGGATATGATCCCCGCTATGATGATGGGCACAGTGCTGGTGGGCGTGATTTATGTGGCTTGTACACTTTTACTGCTATTAGTGCCGACAGATAAAAGTGTCGCCATGATCGGCGTGTTTGACCAACTACTCGGTGGTTACGGTGCGCAAGTGATTGGTGTGTTAGGTATCGCAAGTGGATTGGCTACCGTTAACGTGTATGCGGCCAGTGCGGCACGTCTGGTCTGGAGTTTTAGTTGTGAAGGCATTTTACCGCGCTTCTTTGCCGTTAAGAATGCCCACGGTGTGCCCATTCGAGCACTGGCTGCGCTGTTATCTGTGATGGCAAGCGTGATTGTACTGACTTACCTTACCGGGCAAGAGTTAGAGCACCTTATTGCATGGAGCAACGGCGTATTTGTGGTGATCTATTTGATGGCTATGCTCGCTGCCGCTAAGTTATTACCACGGCACAATTGGCCGCTGGTGGCGCTGGGTTGTGCGTTTTGCTTAGTATTAGGTTTTGCCCTAGGTGCAAGTATGTCCTACGTGCTTGTGTTGATCTTAGTGGTCGCACCATTTTTGTGGTGGCAAAAGACCCATATTAGTCGCAAACAAAGTTTGGCGTTACCTGAGTAATATTCGCACCCTCTGGGGCTAAATCAACATGATGGGTTAATTAAAAAAGCCCCGAACTCTTTATTGTCATAAGAGTTTGGGGCTTTTTTGTGTGGCTTAGTGGATTTCGAAACTGGATATGATTGAGTGCGATTAAATTGAATGAAATAAAGAGGTAAACCTTAAGTCTGATGGCCGCCAAGCTTTGTTGCCGAAGGACTGCACATTACTGATATTTAATGTATCTCGGTGAGCGAGGCGATAACTTGTGTTCTATATTTTGATCATTCATACGGAAGGAGAATAAATATGGATTCAGCTGCGTTGCTCAATCGTGTCGATGAGTTACCTAGGTTACCTAAGGCGATCAGTGAATTGTTAGATGCGGTCAATGATGACAATGCGACAGTAAAAAGCATTGCCACTAAAGTTTCACACGATCCCTTAATCAGCGCTAGGGTGTTACGCCTTGCTAACTGTGCCCACTATGGACGCAGTCGAGAGGTTGGTACTATCGATGAAGCTGTTGTGCGTCTTGGGATGCAAACCCTACGAACCTTAGTGCTCGCATCGGCGGTGATTGGTGCTGTCCCTAAGTGTGAAGGAATAGATTTAGCCCAGTTTTGGGGGCAAACCTTTGAGATTGCGCTTTATAGTCAAGAAATGGCAAAGCGTTGTGGCGCAGTCCCAGAAGAGGCTTTTACTTGCGGTATCTTACATCGTATTGGCGATCTATTGATTGCGGCAGTATCGCCTGAAGATGCGGCGAAAATTGCCGAAGCTGTGGCGCAGGGTAAAGATAAGCATCAGTTTGAGCGCGAGTTACTCGGATATGATTCCCCGGATATTGGCGCATTACTAGCGAAAAACTGGAAGTTTACACCAGCGTTAGTGCAAGGCATTTTGTATCAAGACCACCCTAAGGATTCAAACCCATTTTCAAAACTTGCTGCGTTATTATGCTTATCTTACAAAGTTCTAGATGAGTGGGATACGATTGAGGATGATGAAAAAACCAGTTGGTTATCTCAATTAGCGACTAAGAAAGGATTGAAGATGGAGATGGGCGGGCTAAGGACTAAGTTGACTGAATTACACGGTTCGGGATATGAGATCGGTAAAGCGTTAGCTTAGGCTCTTGTTTAGCTTAGTTTTTTGGTGAGTAGGGTGGTAGTAAAAATATTTTTAGCCAAAGAGCGATATCAATTTAGTCTTAAGAAGACCATCGCGTGAATGGGGAACGGACGTTTCGCATTCACGCTTTTTTATGGGCTTTTGTTGATTTGCACTTTGACTGAATAGTGGATGTGGCTAGCCAGTTTGTTGGGTTGCAGCTATGGCAAGATTACGCATTTGGATCAACTCGCTGTGTTTGAGGTGCAACAAATCGGCGGTGCGTCGAATGATCTGGTCTTCATATTGGGATAGCTGGCCATCGGCGTAGGCCAGTTGCCACATTGCGAGCAACAATTGCTGCTTTTGCGCTAGGCTAAATTCAGCGTTAATGGCTGAGGTGAATTCAAAGAGTGAGGTCGCGCTGCCTTGTACGCTTTTAGCTTCATCAATCAGTATCTTAGCGTCTACTTCTGACATTGATAAGGTATCGGTTAGCAGCTTAGGTAATAAGGCTTCTTCCTCTGCCGTTAAGGTCTCATCGGCAAATACGACTTCAAGTAACATACTCGCTGCGGCCAGTTTAAGTTGATGTGCCTTGTCTTCTGGGGAGACTGCTTGAGTATGAGCTTCAAAAAATCGTCTTAATTTCGCAATCATATTTGGCGGTTCTCATGCTGGAGGGAATATAAAGTAGAGTCGATTGGGAAGTGAAAGTTCACCCTAAACCTTGTATTGCTTAGGGTGAGGTAAGACTGAATTACAGTAGCGAGTTCAGACCTTTCACCAGTAAGTCTGAGGTGCCTTCAGTGCCATTGGTATCTAAGTAAGACTTAGCTATGTTGATCATTGGCATTGCTAGATCTTTAGAAATGCCCAATTTTTCAAAGGCGTCTAAAACCATAGCACTGCCTTGCAGTGATGAACCTAAATCACCCGCTTTGGATAATAAGCCAGAAACACCCGATTTTGAGTCCAATTTAGGCGCGGCGGCGAGCAAACTATCGGCATTAGGAATGCTGGCAGCCAGTTTTGAGTAGTCGGTTGTTCCTAGGCTTGATTGCGCTAAGCCTAATAAACTGCCTAAGCCACCTTCGGCTTGAGTTTGGTTTAAACCCAATTGTGACATGACGCTGCCAACTAAATCATTCGACTGAGTTGCCGCTGCTGTAGTGGTCGCTTTTTCAGTTTTGGCTTGAGTTCCTGCCAAGTTATCTAACCAGCCTGCACTGGCGGGCGCCGCTAAAATACAAGTGCTGAGGAGGATAGAGAAGGTCAGAGTGTGTTTCATATGGAAGCGTCCTTTGATGGTTTGCGCACGAGTTCGCTGGACAGTTTAGCGGGTTTGTCACTTTTGTTGCAGTAGTTTTCTGTGATTTACGGTTCACACTGGTGATTTCTACTGTGCATTGCCAAGGGATTTTCGGTATCCTTAGCGGCAATTCTAAGTGTTAATTCATTTCAATTATTTGGAAAGTCGCATGTCACTATCCGCAATTTTGTCAGAAGCCTATAACTTCTTCCGTAATCATCTGGCGCAACTCGCTATGCTGACGATCCCATTACTCTTGATCCAAGTGGGGATCCAGTTATGGCTTGGTATAGAGATGAGTAAAGTTGATCTAGAAAACCCACAGTTTGGCGCGCCGCATATGATCGCCATGATGCTGTTACTACTTACTTTTTCGGTATTAATTGCCGCTTTGACTCTGTTTTTAGAACTGCGCTCACAAGGGCATAGTCCTTCAGCGGGAGTGGTGTTGAAGGCGAGTTTACCTTTTGTTCCACCATTATTATTGGCTGGGGTGTTTTCTGGTCTAGCGATTTTAGCACCAGTGATGCTGTTTGCCGCCTTCGGTCCTGTGTGGCTGGTAGGATTGGTAATTAGCTTCTATCTCTTTGCGCGTTTAGCCTATGTGAACTTTATGGTTGTGGTTGAGCGCTTAACACCGCTAGAAGCGATTAAGGGTAGTTTTAGTTTTAGTGGCCCTATCGTACTGAAAACCATTGCATTATTGATGTTATATTTACCACTCTCCGTCATAGGTAGCCAGCTTTCTGGGTTAGCGTCCATGGGCGGATTACCTGTGCAAATGTTAGCGGATACTTTTATGTCTTTTATTGGATTATTCGTTAACGTCGCTTTGTTCCGCTTATATATGGTGTCGAAAAAACCAAGCGTCGAATAGTGCAACATCAATTCAGCCTGCAGGGAATCACTCATGGGGACGAAAACAGTCATTAAGGATAGTGAGTTTATCCACGATTTTTCGGTCTCCTTGAGTGATGATTACCTCAAGGCGAAAAGCTATGTGCAGGATGTACCGACACAGTCGCTACTGCACATTCGCAGTTTTACCCATAAACTTACAGAGTTACTGGGGCAAGATAAGCAAATCGCGTTTTCGAGTCCGAATTTATACGATAGGATCGAACAGCTAAATCAGCGGCGCGTGATTGATGTGAAGACCACTCGTGCCCTGCATCGATTGCGTGCCGACGGTAACCGCGGTGCTCATCCTGAGAAATACCATCTCACCCAAGAACAATTACTCGCGCTAGCGCAAAAATCCATTAAAGATGTTCTGACTTTAGTCGAGCACTTGTATCCTAAGGTTAAAGGTCGAGTTGCCCCTGCCTACTGTTATGAAGCGACTGACGCAATGACGGTGAGGGACTTGTGCTACCGCGCTGTGATGGAAGATGACCCGCAAGCGCAGTATTTGGTGGGGATATCGTTTAAGACCAAGGCTTTGATACTGAAAGAACAAGAACTGCTCAAAGAGCAAGAACTTGTGGCTGAAGCCGAAGCTATATCAAGCCAAGATTTATCCACAGTTTCACCTCTAAATGTCATTTCTCACATTAGCGCTGCTGACAGTTTTGCCCGGGCGGCCTATTGGTTTTCCCTTGCGGCACCTAAGCACATGGAAGCCTTACATGAGCATGGCGTAGCACTGATCCACGGTTATCAAGGCGCGCCAGAAGTGGCTAAAGGTGAACAGATCATTGCCACTGCAGCGGCAGCAGGTGTGGTCAATGCGATGGCGTTATTGGGATATTTTTATCTTGTAGGCAGTGAGTCGTTTCAACCCGACAGCAAGTTAGCACAGCAATATTTACAAGGTGCGGCAGATGGCGAGCAAACCGAAGCGATGGCGAATCTAGGTGTATTGCATTACCAGCAAAAGAACTTAACTCAAGCCTATCATTTTATAAGCAAAGCCGCGCAAGCAGGTTATCCCCATGCTCAGTATCATTTAGCATTAATGCTTGCCAATGGAGATGGTTGTACTCGAGATATGATTGCCAGTGAGCATTGGATGGCCGAAGCTGCCGAGCAAGGACAACTCGATGCTATGCTCACGCGGGCGCAGCATATGCTCAATGATGACAATGCCTTTGGCAGTGATTTGACTCAAGCTGAGGATTATTTGCGCCAAGTGATCAAATATAGCCACAGTGTGCCTGCGATGATTGAGCTGAGTATGGCACTGGCCGACGGTATCTTAGGACGAATTGATGTCGTTGGATCTGCTGCTTTGCTTAAGCTGGCACGGCAAAATGCCAATAAAAAAGAGGCGGATATTATCGAGCCTCTGTGGCGTTCACTGGTATTACAGATTGAAAATGTGCTTGAGGTAACCCAAGATCCCGCCGAAATTCATAGCCTTAAACGCGCGCAGACCTTACTCGCTTGAGCGCAGTTTTGCTTCGATTGAACTAGTGTTCATCCTCTTTATGCTCAAAAGTGCGCCCTTGATGGCGTGCCGCATTAGATTCCCTAACAATAGTGTCAGATCCATAAACCTGACTCTGCGGCTCCTCTGTCGCGTGGGCATGCTGCGTTGCGTTTGCCTGAGCCTGATTAAACTTAGCCAACTGACGTGCCATATAAAAACGGCTAAATAGGACTAAACAACCGAGCGCAATGGCGCCAAATAAGAGCACGAAGGGCAATAAAAATAGTGATAAACAAATTAGGCTAATGCTAATTGCCATCGCTAACCAAGCCCGTGGGCCAGAAATTCGGGTCTGCAGTGGGCTCTGTTGGAACTGTTGAAAAATCATAAGAACTCCTCGATAGGCAGTGGACATTTAGTGTGCAATAGCGAGTGCGTATAGGTCACGTTAATCTTGATTAATTTACTTTATTTTACTCGGGAGGCCATTTTGGTGTTGCGCATTACTTTGATATGTGATCGCATGTCTATCTATATGTTGTTGCTCGAATAACGGTTGGTTAATTATATGTGTTTGCTAAAATCTTTTTGATGTAAATCTGAGCAATTTCTTTGCTAACTGTACATAATATGAGAAAATTCAGCTCAAATTTAACTGCAGTTTTAACTCAGTTAGCCGCCTTATTATATTGGTTGTAAATATTCGTTCGACCCGCTCAAACACCCTCTTGTTTCACTGCTTTGTTAATTAATTAGACGCCAACATGAACTCATATTCGCTCAAGCAAAAAATTCTGTTCTCTGTCGTGGCAGCCCTTTCACTCGTGATTGGTTTGTTGTCATGGCAAAGTTATTCCAGCCAAAAATCCCAGCTGTTACAAAACAGCCTAGAACAAGTGCAGCGCTTAGGTGAACAGCAGGCTGAGCGGATACAAGAATGGTTGGCTGGCCGCCAAGATATTATGGGAGCCCTGGCGAATAAAGTTGAAGGTGACAGCCTCAATACACTTCAACAAGCACAGGCATCGGGCCGTTTTCAGCTGACCTATTTTGGCTTTCAAGCTGGGCAAATGTTGGATTCTGATCCGAGTATTGATCGTACGGGCTATGATCCTCGCAGCCGCCCTTGGTATCAACAAGCCATCAGTGAGCGCGGTCTTATTTTGACAAAACCTTACGTGGATGTTGCCTATAACATTCTGGTTGTGACTATGGCGCAGCCTACCGCACAAGGTGTTGTGGGTGGTGACTTATCTATCGCAAGCCTAGTTGACGGTGTTAATCGGATGAAGTTACCGGCAAACGGTTATGCCATCATGATGCACAAAGACGGCACTGTGATCGCTTATAAAGATCAAGCTAAGACGATGAAACCTATAGGTGAAATCGACAATGAGCTTAATCGCAACTTACCAGAACAGAGCCGTGCAGCGGGTACTCTGTTGCCTATGTATTTTGAAAATGAAGGACGTGACAAATTAGTCTGGAGCGTTGATATCCCTAATACAGATTGGGAATTAGTGTTAGTGCTTGATAAGGAAACGCTAGAAGCGCCACTCTCGAGCCTGTTACTCACCCAACTGGGGCTATCGGCACTTGTATTGCTCTTGAGTGTGTTAGCTATTTCTTGGTTAGTTGGCATGTTACTGGGCCCATTGAGCCGAGTATCGCAGGCACTGGCGCGTATCGCCGATGGTAACGGTGATTTAACTCAGCGTATTTCTGTCGACACTCAAGATGAAGTGGGCGTGCTTGCCGACAGCTTTAACCGCTTTGTGGGCAGTCAACATCAGCTGATCAGCCATATTCGCCAATTAGCGAATGAGTTAGATGCCGATGCTGAACGTAGTCTTGCCACCACGCAAACTTCAGTTGCCGAGTTACAACGTCAGCAGCAAGAAGTCGCTATGGTCGCGACTGCGGTAACTGAAATGGCGAGTGCGACTAATGAGATCGCAGCCAATGCTGAGAACACGGCAACGGCAGCTCAACAGTCTGCAGCGAGCAGTTTACAGGGCAAAGAGTTAGTGAATAAAACTCGTAACTCGATTAATTCACTCGCCGATGAAGTGACTCAAGCAACGGATGTTATTGGCGATTTAAGTCGTCACGCTAAGTCTATCTCGAGTATTCTGGCGACAATTCAAGGGATTGCAGAGCAAACTAACCTGTTGGCGCTTAACGCAGCCATTGAAGCGGCTCGTGCTGGCGAGCAAGGCCGTGGTTTTGCGGTCGTTGCCGATGAAGTTCGAGTACTGTCACGTCGTACACAGGATTCGACTCAGGAAGTACATACCACGATTGAAACGCTACAACGGACTACTGCCAGAGCAGTCAGCTTGATGGAAAGCAGCCAAGCATTAGCGGGTCATAGCGTAGAAGATGCCAATGCGGCGGCGAAAGCCCTTGAAGAGATTACGCAAGCGGTCAACGTGATTTCAGATATGGCAGGCCAAATTGCTACCGCAGCGGAAGAACAGACTCAAGTGACGGGTGAAATAACCCAGAATACGGTTGCGATTAAAGATGTGACTGATGAGATTACCGCATCGGCCATGGCAGATTTGGCACAGGCGAGGGGCTTAAAAGCTCGCGCTAATGACCTGAATGCACAAGTCGCGACATTTATTCTGTAGCCTAAGTTTAAAATAGCGAATGATTTGATCTTGATATAAAAGTGCCATGTAATAAAAATGGCACTTTTATTACTTTTTCATCTAAATGCTTTTATAACTCATTTCTATTTAAGTTGAATTTAATTCGTAACTATTAGCATTAAGATAAGAGTAATTTTAAATTACATGAGATTTATAGTGCATATTTAAATATGCATAAATTAGGCGTCCTATTAAATAAGAGATCGGTGCTCAGATACATACGTTGATCTATCTTGGATTTGTTGTGAGTTTGTTTATTCTTGCGGTCAAAATAAGTGTATTCTCCGTTATTTTTACGTATCTAAGTAAACTAAGCGCTACTAGGAATAGTTATTATTTTTGGTCAGCATAATTATCCAGTTTTTATTCGTGAAATATATTATGAAATCATATTCATTAAGACAAAAAATCCTTTTTTCCGTAATTCTCGCTCTCTCATCGGTAATTTTACTGTTATCTTGGCAAAGTTATACAAGTCAGAAGAAAGTACTATTAGACGTGAATTTAGAACAGGCTCAACGTCTTGGAGACCAGCAAGCGTTACTAATTAGTGAGTGGCTTGCAAGTCGTCAGAAAATTGTTAAAGGTCTTGCTGGGCAGCGCAATAATGACATTGTGCAAGCAATGAAACAGGCTAAGCAATCGGGAGGGTTTGAATCGACATATTTTGGTGAGTCTAACGGCAATATGAGAGATTCAGAGCCTGCAACTGACTATACAAATTATGATCCTCGTACACGACCTTGGTACCAAGAGACTATGCGAACTGGTGGAAGTGTATTTACTCGACCTTATCTTGATACTGCTTTTAATATTCTAGTGGTGACTTTGGCCGAGCCTGTTGCAGGCGGAGTTATTGCTGGAGATCTATCGATTAGTAATCTTATCGAAGAGGTCAACCGCATGAAATTACCGGCAAACGGCTATGCCATCATGATGCACAAAGACGGCACAGTGATCGCTTATAAAGATCAAGCTAAGACGATGAAACCTATAGGTGAAATCGACAACGAGCTTAATCGCAACTTACCAGAACAGAGCCGTGCAGCGGGCACTCTGTTGCCTATGTATTTTGAAAATGAAGGACGTGACAAATTAGTCTGGAGCGTTGATATCCCTAATACAGATTGGGAATTAGTGTTAGTGCTTGATAAGGAAACGCTAGAGTCACCACTGTCGAGTTTGTTACTCACTCAGTTTGGGCTTTCTGCACTCGTGTTGATCTTAAGTGTATTAGCCATTTCTTGGCTAGTAAGTGTCCTGCTGGGTCCTCTGAGTCGAGTATCGCAGGCGCTGGCGCGTATTGCCGATGGTAATGGTGATTTAACTCAACGTATTTCTGTCGACACTCAAGATGAAGTGGGCGTGCTTGCCGATAGCTTTAACCGCTTTGTGGGCAGTCAACATCAGCTTATCAGCCATATTCGCCAATTAGCGAATGAGTTAGATGCCGATGCTGAACGTAGTCTTGCCACCACGCAAACTTCAGTTGCAGAGTTACAACGTCAGCAGCAAGAAGTCGCTATGGTCGCGACTGCGGTAACTGAAATGGCGAGTGCGACTAATGAGATCGCAGCCAATGCTGAGAACACAGCAACAGCGGCTCAACAGTCTGCAGCGAGCAGTTTACAGGGCAAAGAGTTAGTGAATAAAACTCGTAACTCGATTAATTCCCTTGCCGATGAAGTGACTCAAGCAACGGATGTCATTGGCGATTTAAGTCGTCATGCTAAGTCTATCTCGAGTATTCTGGCGACAATTCAAGGGATTGCAGAGCAAACTAACCTGTTAGCGCTTAACGCAGCCATTGAAGCGGCTCGTGCTGGCGAGCAAGGCCGTGGTTTTGCGGTCGTTGCCGATGAAGTTCGAGTACTGTCACGTCGTACACAGGATTCGACTCAGGAAGTACATACCACG
>NZ_JAAPAV010000003.1:0-1895 GCF_013283205.1 Shewanella sp. ISTPL2
CAGCCACCTGGTATCTGCGACTCCCGTCAGCTTAGAGAGCAAGTCTCATCACCAACAGGAGCGTACCTTCTCCCGAAGTTACGGTACCATTTTGCCTAGTTCCTTCAGCCGAGTTCTCTCAAGCGCCTTGGTATTCTCTACCCGACCACCTGTGTCGGTTTGGGGTACGATTCCCACTAACCTGAAGCTTAGAAGATTTTCCTGGAAGCATGGCATCAACTACTTCAGTCCCGTAGGACCTCGTCATCAGCTCTCAGTGTGTACATTAAAGTACGTGTCCCCGGATTTGCCTAAGAACACCACCTACCACCTTAAACGCGGACTACCAACGCCGCGCTAGCCTAGCCTTCTCCGTCTCTCCATCGCAGTTAGCGGAAGTACAGAAATATTAATCTGTTTCCCATCGATTACGCCTTTCGGCCTCACCTTAGGGGTCGACTCACCCTGCCCCGATTAACGTTGGACAGGAACCCTTGGTCTTTCGGCGAGGGGGTTTTTCACCCCCTTTATCGTTACTCATGTCAGCATTCGCACTTCTGATACCTCCAGCGTGGGTTACCCCTTCACCTTCAACGGCTTACAGAACGCTCCTCTACCGCGCACAGTAAACTGTGCACCCGTAGCTTCGGTGACTAGCTTAGCCCCGTTACATCTTCCGCGCAGGCCGACTCGACTAGTGAGCTATTACGCTTTCTTTAAATGATGGCTGCTTCTAAGCCAACATCCTAGCTGTCTAAGCCTTCCCACATCGTTTCCCACTTAGCTAGTACTTTGGGACCTTAGCTGACGGTCTGGGTTGTTTCCCTTTTGACGACGGACGTTAGCACCCGCCGTCTGTCTCCCGAGTAGTACTCATTGGTATTCGGAGTTTGCAAAGGGTTGGTAAGTCGGGATGACCCCCTAGCCTTAACAGTGCTCTACCCCCAATGGTATTCGCTCGAGGCGCTACCTAAATAGCTTTCGAGGAGAACCAGATATCTCCCGGTTTGATTGGCCTTTCACCCCCAGCCACAAGTCATCCGCTAATTTTTCAACATTAGTCGGTTCGGTCCTCCAGTTGATGTTACTCAACCTTCAACCTGCCCATGGCTAGATCACCGGGTTTCGGGTCTACACCTTGCAACTAAACGCGCAGTTAACACTCGGTTTCCCTACGGCTCCGCTATTCGCTTAACCTCGCTACAAAATGTAAGTCGCTGACCCATTATACAAAAGGTACGCAGTCACGGTCTCAAGAACCGCTCCCACTGCTTGTACGTATACGGTTTCAGGTTCTATTTCACTCCCCTCACAGGGGTTCTTTTCGCCTTTCCCTCACGGTACTGGTTCACTATCGGTCAGTCAGGAGTATTTAGCCTTGGAGGATGGTCCCCCCATATTCAAACAGGATGTCACGTGTCCCGCCTTACTCGTTTTCATCAATGGTTAGTTTTCATGTACGGGGCTATCACCCTGTGCCGCTGCGCTTTCCAACGCATTCCACTAACACCCCACTGACTTAAGGGCTAATCCCCGTTCGCTCGCCGCTACTAGGGGAATCTCGGTTGATTTCTTTTCCTAAGGGTACTTAGATGTTTCAGTTCCCCTCGTTCGCCTCGCAACACTATGTATTCATGTTGCGATAACAGCTTATGCTGCTGGGTTCCCCCATTCGGACATCGTTAGCTCAAATGCTTGTTACTAGCTCGCCAACGCTTTTCGCAAGTTACTACGTCCTTCATCGCCTCTGACTGCCAAGGCATCCACCGTATACGCTTAGTCGCTTAACCATACAACCCAAATGAGTTTCACTCATCTGCGCCGCATTGCGACCAGCTTGGTTTTACTTGTCTCACTTCTGACCAAAGAAGTGGACGCGCCTTAGACGTAAACTATTCAATAAAGAATAATTTACT
>NZ_JAAPAV010000004.1:0-2946 GCF_013283205.1 Shewanella sp. ISTPL2
AAACAGGGATAATGGAATGGACCCATCCACTTTTAATCGGCCTCGCAATGGGCCACGATGTAGTCGCTAAAACTCATCAGAAAGAGGACGGGTCCACCTATGAAGATTACTACAATCGGTTTAGATATCGCAAAGTCTGTTTTTCATGCTGTTGGTGTCGATAAAGCAGGCAAGTTAATCAAAAAGAAAATGCTTAGACGCAAAGACTTGCTGCCCTTTGTCGCGAAAATTGAGCCTTGCCTTATCGTTATGGAGGCGTGTGGCGGCGCGAGTTATTGGGCCAGAGAATTTGAGCAATTTGGGCACGTAGTTAAGTTAATTGCCCCGCAGTATGTGGTTCCTTTTAGGCAAGGTAATAAAAATGACTACAACGATGCGCTAGCCATTGCGGAGGCTGCGCAGCGGCCCAACATGCGGTTTGTAAAACCCAAAAGCGTCGAGCAGCAAGATGTGCAACTGCTCCACCGTATGCGCGAACGATTAACTAAACAATCAACAGCCTTAATCAACCAAGTGCGAGGCATGTTAGCAGAATACGGTATTGTCATTACCAAAAGTAAATCGGCTTTTAAAGCCCAGTTACCAGATATTTTGGTCGATGAAGCCAATATGCTGACCATCAAGGGTAAAGCCATCTTTTATCAGTTATATGATGAGGTTATCGACATTGAAAAACGGCTTAAGAGTTGTGACACCCAAGTACTAAACGAAACTCATAACAATGTGATTTGTCAGCGATTACAAACTATTCCTGGTGTTGGGCCTGTCACCGCTACGGCGATTTATGCTGCAGTGGGTGACGGTAAAGACTTTAGCAATGGCCGACATTTTTCAGCTTGGTGTGGCTTAGTACCTAAGCAGCACAGCAGTGGCGGGAAAGATAACCTCCTCGGGATAAGTAAGCGGGGAAACGCCTATTTACGTACGCTATTCATCCACGGCGCCAGAGCGGTGTTGCGACACAGTGGGAGTAAGTCGGATAAGTTGAGTTGTTGGGCTATCCAGCTAGCGGAGCGCCGAGGTTTCAATCGTGCGTGTGTGGCCGTCGCGAATAAGCTCGCCAGAATGTCATGGGTTATCGCGGCACGTGAAGAAGAGTTTCGGCTCGCTATGTAACAACATCAAATGTACTTATTATGTTAACGATTAACCAACCAGCAAGTTGCTAAGACACTTGATTTGATGATGAGACAGTCAGACTGATCTACTAAAAACCTTACGAAAACATAGGCTCTGATGAAGCCGCAGGGATGATAAGGACAGTAGAAGCAAATATCCATCAGGGCCAGAGGAATCCCTCAATAAGAGGCCGAATATATGGGTGCAATGAACTCTTCTCAAAATTGATATCGAATGTCTTGCAAACCGGATGGGTCCATATATGTTTTNAACATAGGCTCTGATGAAGCCGCAGGGATGATAAGGACAGTAGAAGCAAATATCCATCAGGGCCAGAGGAATCCCTCAATAAGAGGCCGAATATATGGGTGCAATGAACTCTTCTCAAAATTGATATCGAATGTCTTGCAAACCGGATGGGTCCATTGTAGTGGTCAAGTAAAATTGGCCACGGTTTTAGAGTCATTCCAATATAAACGTTCTGACTCATTTGGCGTTAACCCACCATTATATTGATGGGGTCTGGTCTCACTGTAATATCCAGTGATGTAATTTGTGATCTCTTTATCTGCTTCTGTAAAATTCCCATAACCACTGGCAGGTATCCACTCAGATTTCAAACTTCTAAAGAAACGCTCCATTGGTGCGTTATCCCAACAATTCCCGCGGCGACTCATACTTTGCTCAATCTGAAGACGCCATATTAATTGTCTGAATTTCAAGCTTGTGTAATGCGAACCTTGATCGCTGTGATATATCACATTCTCAGGCTTACCCCTTAACTCAAATGCCATTTTCAAAGCTTTACAGGTCAGCGCACTATCTGGTGATAATGACAAAGCCCATCCAACAGGTTTGCGGGAAAATAAGTCTAAAACAACGGCTAGATAGGCCCAGCGATTACCGACCCAAACATACGTCACGTCGCCACACCACACTTGATCTGGTTGAGTTACTGCAAACTGTCGATTAAGCGTATTGGGGATTGCAACATGCTCTTGTGTCGCTTTCCTATAAGAATGCTTAGGCTGCTGACAGCTTAATAACCCAAGTTTTTTCATTAGATTACGGGCTCGATAACGACTGAGACCAATCCCTTTGTTAGTCACTAATTGCGCTATCGTTCGCGCACCGGCAGAGCCATGACTAATACGATGTGCGGCCTTCACTTCACTGCATAAAATAGTAAAGTCTGTATCAATATGTTCTTTTCTTTTTAGCCAATACTTATAGCTACTTCGATGCACTTTGAATGCATTACAAATTGTGAGAATAGAGTGGCTCTGCTTGAGTGCGCTGATTAGCGTAAATTGTTCATCGAGTCTGACATCAAGAGAGCGGTAGCCTTTTTTAGGATAAGATTGTGCTCCTCAAGACGAGCTATTTGCTTCTTCAGCTCACGGATTTCAATTTGTTCAGGGGTAATCGGAGATGCTTTTGGTGTGCCACCCTGGCGTTCTAGTTTTAACTGTCTCACCCATTTATCCATAGTGGACTTACCTACGTTCATCGCCTTTGCAGCTTCGATGATGCTATGGTTTTTATCGAGGACTAATTGGGCTGCTTCAAGTTTGAATTCAGCACTAAATGTTTTTCTGGTTGTCGATCTCATGTTTTCACCTAAAGTCATCTACGAGGTAATAATATCACCTCTATTTAGGTGGCCAAAATTAGTGTGCCACTACAAGGGACGCATCCTTCGGAAGCGATAGCAAATTTGTCAATGAGCACAAGGGGCTTTCAACTCTGTTGGGGGCGTCTTGGAGCATCCAAGGAGGATAGGACGAGCAGTCCTCCTTGGTCGGGTGTGGGGTGAAGCCCCACGAC
>NZ_JAAPAV010000005.1:0-2735 GCF_013283205.1 Shewanella sp. ISTPL2
AAACGGGAAATGCGTAGAATACGCAGCCCTAGCCAACTGGAAGCGTTCGACGCTCAGTGTGGTACTCAAGTTCTCTTACGAATATTGAGTTGCTCTTTAACAAGATAAAACAAGAAATCTGTGTGGGCACTCACAGGTGTTGAGTTAATCGAAACTGCTTAGCCTTCGGGTTGGCAGTCAAAATTTAAATCAATGTAACAATGAGTGTTCATAGTAATATGTACAGTTTGTTTCTTTAGTTAGAAACAAAAAATCAGAATTCATTGAGCCGCTGAAGTCGCAAGACGGAAGCAACAAAACTTTAATTGAAGAGTTTGATCATGGCTCAGATTGAACGCTGGCGGCAGGCCTAACACATGCAAGTCGAGCGGCAGCACAAGGGAGTTTACTCCTGAGGTGGCGAGCGGCGGACGGGTGAGTAATGCCTAGGGATCTGCCCAGTCGAGGGGGATAACAGTTGGAAACGACTGCTAATACCGCNAATATGTACAGTTTGTTTCTTTAGTTAGAAACAAAAAATCAGAATTCATTGAGCCGCTGAAGTCGCAAGACGGAAGCAACAAAACTTTAATTGAAGAGTTTGATCATGGCTCAGATTGAACGCTGGCGGCAGGCCTAACACATGCAAGTCGAGCGGCAGCGCAAGGGAGTTTACTCCTGAGGCGGCGAGCGGCGGACGGGTGAGTAATGCCTAGGGATCTGCCCAGTCGAGGGGGATAACAGTTGGAAACGACTGCTAATACCGCATACGCCCTACGGGGGAAAGGAGGGGACCTTCGGGCCTTCCGCGATTGGATGAACCTAGGTGGGATTAGCTAGTTGGTGAGGTAATGGCTCACCAAGGCGACGATCCCTAGCTGTTCTGAGAGGATGATCAGCCACACTGGGACTGAGACACGGCNATTGAACGCTGGCGGCAGGCCTAACACATGCAAGTCGAGCGGCAGCACAAGGGAGTTTACTCCTGAGGTGGCGAGCGGCGGACGGGTGAGTAATGCCTAGGGATCTGCCCAGTCGAGGGGGATAACAGTTGGAAACGACTGCTAATACCGCATACGCCCTACGGGGGAAAGGAGGGGACCTTCGGGCCTTCCGCGATTGGATGAACCTAGGTGGGATTAGCTAGTTGGTGAGGTAATGGCTCACCAAGGCGACGATCCCTAGCTGTTCTGAGAGGATGATCAGCCACACTGGGACTGAGACACGGCCCAGACTCCTACGGGAGGCAGCAGTGGGGAATATTGCACAATGGGGGAAACCCTGATGCAGCCATGCCGCGTGTGTGAAGAAGGCCTTCGGGTTGTAAAGCACTTTCAGTAGGGAGGAAAGGATGTAGTTTAATACGCTATATCTGTGACGTTACCTACAGAAGAAGGACCGGCTAACTCCGTGCCAGCAGCCGCGGTAATACGGAGGGTCCGAGCGTTAATCGGAATTACTGGGCGTAAAGCGTGCGCAGGCGGTTTGTTAAGCGAGATGTGAAAGCCCTGGGCTCAACCTAGGAATAGCATTTCGAACTGGCGAACTAGAGTCTTGTAGAGGGGGGTAGAATTCCAGGTGTAGCGGTGAAATGCGTAGAGATCTGGAGGAATACCGGTGGCGAAGGCGGCCCCCTGGACAAAGACTGACGCTCATGCACGAAAGCGTGGGGAGCAAACAGGATTAGATACCCTGGTAGTCCACGCCGTAAACGATGTCTACTCGGAGTTTGGTGTCTTGAACACTGGGCTCTCAAGCTAACGCATTAAGTAGACCGCCTGGGGAGTACGGCCGCAAGGTTAAAACTCAAATGAATTGACGGGGGCCCGCACAAGCGGTGGAGCATGTGGTTTAATTCGATGCAACGCGAAGAACCTTACCTACTCTTGACATCCACGGAATTCGCTAGAGATAGCTTAGTGCCTTCGGGAACCGTGAGACAGGTGCTGCATGGCTGTCGTCAGCTCGTGTTGTGAAATGTTGGGTTAAGTCCCGCAACGAGCGCAACCCCTATCCTTATTTGCCAGCACGTAATGGTGGGAACTCTAGGGAGACTGCCGGTGATAAACCGGAGGAAGGTGGGGACGACGTCAAGTCATCATGGCCCTTACGAGTAGGGCTACACACGTGCTACAATGGCGAGTACAGAGGGTTGCAAAGCCGCGAGGTGGAGCTAATCTCACAAAGCTCGTCGTAGTCCGGATTGGAGTCTGCAACTCGACTCCATGAAGTCGGAATCGCTAGTAATCGTGGATCAGAATGCCACGGTGAATACGTTCCCGGGCCTTGTACACACCGCCCGTCACACCATGGGAGTGGGCTGCAAAAGAAGTGGGTAGCTTAACCTTCGGGGGGGCGCTCACCACTTTGTGGTTCATGACTGGGGTGAAGTCGTAACAAGGTAGCCCTAGGGGAACCTGGGGCTGGATCACCTCCTTACCTATACGACTAACTTAATGTTTGTTGAGTGTTCACACAGATTGCTTGTTTAGCTTCTCTTAGGAGAAGTCAGAGCTAAATGCGCCGCGAGCCGGTACGCATTGTTCTTTAACAATTTGGAAAGCTGATAGTATTTAATTACATGAGTCTGTCATGTGATTAATTACAAAACGTTTAATGCGCAAGCATTGAACATGAGTTCTCAAACACTTTATTAAGTGTCTTGAATATTCAATAGTAAATTATTCTTTATTGAATAGTTTACGTCTAAGGCGCGTCCACTTCTTTGGTCAGAAGTGAGACAAGTAAAACCAAGC
>NZ_JAAPAV010000006.1:0-1028 GCF_013283205.1 Shewanella sp. ISTPL2
TCGCCAGGCATTACCATCTCTACGCCTTCTGGCAGTTCGATAGTACCGGTTACGTCAGTTGTACGGAAGTAGAACTGTGGACGGTAGCCTTTGAAGAATGGAGTGTGACGTCCGCCTTCTTCTTTTGACAGAACGTAAACTTCTGATTCAAAAGTCGTGTGTGGGTTGATTGAACCTGGTTTAGCCAATACTTGACCACGTTCTACGTCATCACGCTTAGTACCACGTAATAACACACCACAGTTCTCGCCTGCACGACCTTCGTCAAGCAGTTTACGGAACATTTCTACACCAGTACACGTTGTTTTAGTCGTTGTGCGAACACCAACGATTTCAACCTCGTCACCCACTTTAACAATACCACGCTCAACACGACCAGTAACTACTGTACCACGGCCTGAAATTGAGAATACGTCTTCGATTGGCAGTAGGAACGGCTTATCGATGTCACGTTGTGGTTCTGGAATGTAAGAATCCAGTGCTGCGGCTAATTCAAGGATCTTAGCTTCCCACTCTGGTTGACCTTCTAGGGCCTTCAGAGCTGAACCTTGGATTACTGGTAAATCATCACCTGGGAAATCGTATTCTGACAGAAGTTCACGCACTTCCATTTCAACCAATTCCAGTAACTCTTCGTCATCTACCATGTCACATTTGTTCATGAACACGATGATGAAAGGTACGCCAACCTGACGAGAAAGCAGGATGTGCTCACGAGTCTGTGGCATTGGACCGTCTGTAGAGGCAACTACTAGAATCGCGCCGTCCATCTGTGCAGCACCAGTGATCATGTTTTTAACATAGTCAGCGTGGCCTGGGCAGTCTACGTGTGCGTAGTGACGTGAAGGCGTGTCATATTCGATGTGAGAGGTATTGATCGTAATACCGCGCTCACGCTCTTCTGGAGCGTTATCGATTTGAGAGAAGTCTTTAGCTTCGCCACCGTAGGTCTTAGCCAGTACGTGAGAGATAGCTGCAGTCAGTGTGGTTTTACCATGGTCAACGTGACCAATGGTGCCCACGTTTAC
>NZ_JAAPAV010000007.1:0-1287 GCF_013283205.1 Shewanella sp. ISTPL2
TCCTGAACACTTCTGATATCACTGCCCGATTGAAGTAGATGGGTTGCAAAGCTATGTCTAAATGTATGACAGGTAACACGCTTAGTTATTTTGATGTTACGCACCGCATTGCCGAGCACTTTACGAATAACACTCTGATGAAGATGATGCCTGCAAAGCGTTCCTGTATAAGGATTAATGCAGGTTGTGGTTGAAGGGAAAATGAACATCCATCCGTGTTGCTTAAAGGCATTTGGATACTTACGCTCTAACGCATTGGGTAGGGAAGGGCCGATCCCTTGTTGGTTGTCACGGTGTTGAATCTCCATTGCCTTATTAATATATGCTGTGAGTTTAATGGCACATTTATGGCTAAGGATTGTTTGTCTATCTTTATGACCTTTACCATCCCTCACAGTCAACGAAGCTTGTTCAATATCAATATCTTGGATACGTAACCTGAGGCATTCTGAAACTCTAAGTCCACTACCATAGAGTAGTTCTATTATTAGCCTATCGCGGCCATCAAGCTCATTTAGTATTAGTGAGATTTCTGATGGGGATAACACAGTAGGTAAATAACGCTGTTTTGTGGCATAGCAAAAACCTAAGTTTCCAAGCTCATGATGCAAATGTTTCTGGTACAAATAGGCTAACGCGTTCAGTGCAATTTTTTGAGTGTTGATAGCCACATTCCGTTGATTGGCAAGAAAGGTTAAGAATTGTGCGACCTCCTCTGTTCCCATCGTTTCAGGGTGANGCTTGTGGTGAAAGTTAATGAACGCCTTGATCCAATACAGGTAGGATTTTTCTGTTCTAATACTGTAACCACGCATGCGCATTTCTTCTTGAACACCGCTTAAAAAAGGGCTTTTTATACTCATGATAGCAATCCTTGCTTTTACTGTTTATATATACAGTATTATTTAGAAATCGCTTAAATCAAGGAAGAGTGTAAATTTTTTTGCGCGTTTACACTTATGTTAAATTATATATTGTATTAATTATCAATAAGTTATTTTTTGATGGTTTGAGATAATAGGTTTGGGAAACGCGCATGCGCGTTTTTCCAGATGGTGTATTTGAAAAAAAGCTGATAAGTTCCTTTTATTACAAGTAATTAACAGTGCGCGTTTTTACTGGTCTAATGAGGTAAACGCGCATGCGCACTAATAAAATGTTAGGCGGTCAAATCAGAATCGGAGATTTAACATGGAAAGAGAATTTCCAGATGTCTTAAAAAAATTGCATGCAATTGAAATAGATTATGCTGATGGAGATGGAATAGACTTCGAGCCATTTGATGAG
>NZ_JAAPAV010000008.1:0-782 GCF_013283205.1 Shewanella sp. ISTPL2
CGCTCACCACTTTGTGGTTCATGACTGGGGTGAAGTCGTAACAAGGTAGCCCTAGGGGAACCTGGGGCTGGATCACCTCCTTACCTATACGACTAACTTAATGTTTGTTGAGTGTTCACACAGATTTGCTTGATAGAAGAAAGAGTAAAAGATAGACCTAGTTAAATAGGTTTATCAAAGATGGGTCTGTAGCTCAGCTGGTTAGAGCGCACCCCTGATAAGGGTGAGGTCGGTGGTTCAAGTCCACTCTGACCCACCAAATCTTCGTTATCCTTTGTTAAATTAACACTCGTTTAGTGAACTAAACGTCGCGTTAATTTGCCGCGGATAACTCGATTTGGCAAACCAATCCTTTTAGAGGTTTGGAACATCTTACTTACTCGCACTGCATGTAAATGGGGCTATAGCTCAGCTGGGAGAGCGCCTGCCTTGCACGCAGGAGGTCTGCGGTTCGATCCCGCATAGCTCCACCATTTACACCTTATTCTGACTTTATTGCAAAGTAATAAGGCATATGCACTATGGATAGAGATGCCAAAGATAAACTTAAAAATTATCTTTGGCTTTTTTAAGCCCGCTCTTTAACAATTTGGAAAGCTGATAGTATTTAATTGCATGAGTCTGTCATGTGATTAATTACAAAACGTTTAATGCGCAAGCATTGAACATGAGTTCTCAAACACTTTATTAAGTGTCTTGAATATTCAAAAGTAAATTATTCTTTATTGAATAGTTTACGTCTAAGGCGCGTCCACTTCTTTGGTCAGAAGTGAGACAAGTAA
>NZ_JAAPAV010000009.1:0-637 GCF_013283205.1 Shewanella sp. ISTPL2
GCTCTCTTATTCATATAGCTATTCCTTTGCTGTACCCACGGACTGCACGGTCATCGTTAACCTACCCACACAGCTCGTACTTAATGTTTTCTCACCCTTGACGACCTTGCCGCTAAAAAGTCTGTTAGCATCTTGGTGGCAAAGCTGTCACTGATGGACACCGAGTCTCGCGCCAATAACAGGCGCGAGAAAAAACGTTAACTGGGCTGGGTATTGTCAGGGGTAAAATCTGCCAGTTGGGCAGGTTCGCCTGACTCAAATAACGCAAATGGTACGCCATCTAACACGCGCTCATTTTTAAATACACGGATTTCTGAATCAGGTAACTGCGTCATCAGCAATGACAAGATAGTGTGCATCTTATCCAATGGGCAATGAAGACGAATACTTGCTCGTAAGCCCATTGTTCGTACATCCGATTGGCAGGCAATAAATGGACGATTCCGCGTTACCTTAATCAAATGACGATGCCCATTTTTTATAGGGCTCTCATAAGTTGTCTCTATATTTTTAAAACCAGTAAAGAAAAATGCCCCCAGAGCCATTCCACCTACACCAACCAGCGCTGCTGGGCCTAAAAAGGCCACACCGACGATGCAAACCACTACCCCAAACCAAGCCAGCCCCCGCACTACCG